>CAVZMZ010000037.1:0-251096 GCA_963776475.1 uncultured Chloroflexia bacterium | reverse complement strand
AAAAGAAATCGAAGCCAAGAAGGAAGAGTAAACCACTGGAGCGACCGCAAGGTCGCTCTTGTTTTTTTATTTCCTTGACAAATCTCGTAAATAATTTATAATTTCCAATAGTACTATCGTAACTATTATGGAGAGCTTGGATGTATATTTGCATGTGTCTGAGGCGGGGATCGTAACCACCGCCACTTCTTAATAAATCCAGCCAACAGAAGAAGGACGGTGGACGAGCCCCCGCATGCGATCGAAGGTTTTCGCATGGCGCCCCGCGCCGTCCTTTTTGTTTACCTGTTGGCTGTATGATTTAACCCCGCAAAACAACCTCCCATTTTTGAGAGGAGTAAGTCGGGGGGGAGAAAATGAAATGAAGATTGCTTCGAACGTTACCGACTTGATCGGTAATACCCCGCTGATCCGGCTGAACCGAATTGCCGCAGGCGCCCAGGCTGAGCTGTTAGCCAAGCTCGAGTCGTTCAATCCTGCCCACAGCGTCAAGGACCGCATCGGCGCGGCTATGATCGCTGCCGCCGAAAAGTCCGGCGCGCTAACCAAAGACAAGGTTATTGTTGAACCGACCAGCGGCAATACCGGCATCGCGTTGGCAATGGTGGCGGCCGCCAAAGGCTACAAGTGCGTGCTGACCATGCCCGAGACCTTTAGCAAGGAACGCCGCATGCTGCTGCGTGCCTATGGCGCTGAGCTCATCCTGACCCCCGGCCCGGATGGTATGGGCGGCGCCATCCAGAAGGCCGAAGAACTGGCTGCCTCCGACCCGAAATATTTCATGCCTCAACAGTTCAACAACCCGGCCAATCCCGAAATCCACCGCAAGACGACCGCTGAAGAAATCTGGCGTGATACGGATGGCAAGGTGGACTTCCTGGTAGCCGGCATCGGTACAGGCGGCACTATCACCGGTGTAGGCGAGGTGCTCAAAAGCCGTAAACCAGCTTTCAAGGTGGTGGCTGTTGAGCCGGATGCCTCCCCGGTACTTTCCGGTGGAACGAAAGGTCCGCACAAGCTGCAGGGCATTGGGGCCGGCTTCATCCCGGCGGTACTGAATACGAAGATCTATGATGAAATCATCCGTGTCAAGGACGACGATGCCCTGGAAACCGCCCGCCGCATGGCAAAGGAAGAAGGCTTGCTGGTGGGCATTTCCTCTGGCGCGGCAGCCTGGGCAGCGTTGCAGGTGGCTAACCGCAAGGAAAACGCCGGGAAGCTGATCGTGGTCATCATCCCGGACTTCGGTGAACGCTATCTTTCGACAGCCTTATTCGCCAACCTGGCTGATTAGTGGAAGTAAATAAATGATCTACAAAATGGAGGAATTATGACTACCCAACAAATTACATCCATCCCGCTGGCGGACAGCCGGTCCGAACATGTTGGCTTTTTCGCCTCCATCCGCAAGGATCTGGATTCTGTCCTCGAACGCGATCCGGCCGCCCGCTCACGGCTGGAAGTCTTCATGGTTTATTCGGGCCTGCACGCCATCTGGGCGCACCGCATTACCCACTGGCTTTGGACGCACGATCTAAATTTTCTTGGGCGCTGGTTCTCTCAGATCGCCCGCAATCTAACCGGCGTCGAGATCCATCCCGGCGCTACGATTGCTCCTGGCTTTTTCATTGACCATGGCATGGGCGTGGTGATAGGCGAGACGGCCGAAATCGGGGCGGATGTTACGTTGTACCACGGCGTGACCCTGGGCGGAACAAGCCTCGAAAAAGGGAAACGTCATCCCACCATTGGCGACCGGGTCGTCATCGGCGCAGGCGCCAAAGTGCTCGGCGCGATCACCATCGGCGATGACAGCCGCATTGGGGCCAACGCCGTGGTGGTTAAATCCGTCCCAGCCAACTCGGTGGTGGTCGGTGTGCCCGGGCAGATCGTCCAACGTTCCCAGCCGCACCACATGGGGGACGCACCAGATCTGAACCACACTTCGCTGCCGGATGTCCTGGGGTTGTCCTTGAAGCAGTTGCTGGAACGTGTGGAGGCGCTGGAGACTCGCGTGGAAGGGCATACTACTACCAAGGCGCATGTCCATCCGCCCAAAGGAAATAACTGGTCTGGCGAGGATTTTTCGATCTAGTTTCCCGGCTGCCCCTTGACAGGTTTCGAATATATTGTATAATATTTATCAATATTATCTAGTATATTAAGGAGTTCTTTGATGATCGACTGCATGTGTATGAGGCGGGGTTTGTAGTCACCGCCTCTTCGGATGGTTAGACTGACTAATAAACGAAGGACGGCGGCAACCCCGCAGGCGACAATTTATGTCTGCAAGGTGGCTTAGGCCGTCCTTTTCGTTTATCTACAAGCTATTCTTATTGGTAATTATTGGAGAAATTCATGACCACCACAACTCATCAACTTCGCGTAGATATCCCGGCTGTAGCCGGTTTGGAGGCCCACGTTGGTAATACACCGCTGTTACCTTTGACGCATCTCGGATTCCGACTGCGCCCGGGAGTACAGGTTTTGGCGAAAGCCGAATGGTTCAACCCGGGCGGCTCGGTCAAAGACCGTCCGGCCCTGAATATCATCCGCACGGCAATTGATTGCGGCCAACTTGGGCAGGGGCAGCGTTTGCTCGATTCAACATCCGGCAATATGGGCATCGCCTATGCCACCTTCTGCGCACCGCTCGGCATACCGGTCACCCTGGTGGTGCCCTCCAATGCCAGCCCGGAGCGCATCCTCATCCTGCGCTCGCTGGGCGCCGAGCTGATCCTATCCGACCCGGTCGAGGGTTCGGATGGCGCACTGCGCCTCGCCCGTCAAATGGCCGTAGATGCCCCGCAGCGTTATTTCTATGCCGACCAGTATGACAACCCGGCCAACTGGGAAGCGCATTACTGGTCGACCGGTCCTGAGATTCTGAAGCAGACCGGCGGCGCTGTAACCCACTTTGTGGCCGGGCTGGGCACCTCCGGCACGCTGACCGGGGTCGGGAAATACCTGCGCGAAAACAACCCTCACATACAAATCATCGGCATCCAACCCGACCGGCCCATGCACGGCATCGAAGGCCTCAAGCATATGCCCAGCGCCATACGCCCCGGCATTTATGACCCGGCTTTTCCCGACCAGTTGCTGTATATCCAGACTGAGACAGCCTACGAAATGGTCCGCCGCCTAGGACGCCAGGAAGGCCTGTTCGTCGGGATCTCTTCCGGAGCCGCAGCCGCCGCCGCGCTGCAAATTGCGGCCGGGTTGGAAGCGGGCGTGGTGGTAACGCTATTCCCGGATGCCGGCTATAAATACCTGTCCAACCAGGAGATTTGGGGCAGTTGAGATGCTTGAAATCTCTCCGGAACTGCTCGTAAAAATACAGAACAATGGAGAAATAGCCTACCCGGAGGAAGGCGCCGGTTTTCTGCTTGGAATGGATGGAGAAACACGCCAGGTGCTCAGCATTTTGCCTCTACCCAACTCGCGCGAGAGCGAAGCTCGTCATAACCGCTTCATTCTGACCCCCGCAGATTATATGGCTGCGGAGAAGAAGGCGGATGCGTTAAAGCTTACCCTGCTGGGAGTTTTCCATTCCCACCCCGACCATCCCAACCAACCCTCTGATTACGACCGGGATTGGGCTCAACCCTTTTTCTCATACGTAATTACCAGCATCCAGAATGGACAGGCTATCTCGTCCCGCTCCTGGCGCCTGTTGGAAGACCGCTCGGCCTTCGTGGAAGAGCCTGTCCGAATTGGAATATCTGTTGAGAAAGAAAAGAAAGGAAGATGAAATGTCGCTTTACTTTGTCAGTCACAAGCATACACCCGAGACCTGCCCGGCCAAGGATCCGAAAATGGGCCAGATGTTGCTTGACCATCTCAGCCGCATGAACGCCCGCAAGTTCGGTATCGATCTGCAGGGCGAAGCCGTGCTGGACGGCAAGCACACTCTTAACCTGATCATGGAAGCCAGGGATAAAGACAGCGTCGAGAAGTTCATGCAGCCGTTTGCCATGGCCGGTTCGGTTGAGATCACTCCGGCTTCCTCCTGCGAGGCGGTTGTCGCTCGCGAAGGCTGTTGATAAAGATGTGACAGTCACCTTCTTTTCAAGGTGACTGTCACATGCCTATATTTTATTGTGTTTTAAACTGAATCTGTAGAAATTGAGAAAAGGAATACAATATGCCTATGCCTGTGATTCGGATCCCCACTCCGCTGCGTTCCTATGTCAATGGACAGAGCGAAATACCTGTCCAGGGACAGACGGTCGCGGATGCAATGGAAAACTTGCTGACCCAGTATCCGGCCATGCGCCCGCACCTCACCAACACCAATGGGCAACTGCGCCCCTTCGTTAACTTGTTCCTGGGAGAGAGTAACGTCCGCGACCTCCAGGGTCTCGAGACCCCTTTGAAGGAGGATGATAAACTCCTCTTGATCCCATCCATCGCGGGTGGCTAGGAGCGTCCTATGGTACCTGACCTTTCGCGTGATGAAATCCTGCGCTATTCGCGCCATTTGCTCATCCCCGAAGTGGGCCTGGAAGGGCAGAAAAAGCTGCTGTGTTCCTCGGCCCTGGTGATCGGGACAGGTGGGCTGGGCTCGCCTGTAGCGTTGTATCTGGCAGCCGCGGGTGTCGGCCGCATCGGCCTGGTGGACTTCGACGTGGTCGACTCGTCCAATCTGCAGCGCCAGATCATCCACGGCACCGGGGTGGTGGGACAGCTCAAGGTCGAATCAGCGCGCAAGCGCCTGCGTGACTTGAACCCGGATGTCCAGGTGGATGTTTTCAATGAGCCGTTTACTTCCGCCAACGCGATGAAAATCGCGCATGATTTCGATATCATCATCGACGGCACCGACAATTTTCCCACCCGCTACCTGACCAACGACCTGTGTGTTTTGACTGGCAAGCCGCTCGTCTACGGCTCGATCTACCGCTTCGAGGGCCAGGCCAGCGTATTTTATGCCAAAGAGGGGCCCTGTTACCGCTGCCTGTTCCCTGAGCCGCCTCCGCCGGGGCTGGTGCCTTCCTGCGCCGAAGGCGGTGTCTTGGGCGTCCTGCCCGGCACGATTGGCACGATCCAGGCCACGGAAGCCATCAAAATGCTGCTTGGGATCGGGTCCAGCCTGGTCGGGCGGCTGCTGCTTTACAATGCCCTGGATATGTCGTTCGAGTATGTCAAGCTGAAGAAGAACCCCAGCTGCAAAGTCTGCGGTCAGAACCCGGAAGTGACCGAGTTGATCGACTACAATGCATTTTGCGGGGTTCCCGGATTGGGGCACGATGAAGGCTCGGCTGGGATGGACTGGGATATTTCCGCGACCGACCTGGATGCCCGGTTGAAGGCCGGCGAGAAGATCCGCCTGATCGACGTGCGCGAACCGCACGAGTTGCAAATCTCCTCCCTGCCGGGAGAAGAACTGTTCCCACTGGGCCAATTGGCCGGCCGCCTGCACGAGCTGGACAGCGCCCAGGAGATCGTGCTCTTCTGCAAGACCGGTTCACGTTCGACGCGTGCCCTGGAACTGCTGGTCAGCGCAGGTTTCAAGAAGGTCAAGAACCTGCACGGCGGCATCAATGCCTGGGCGCGGGAAGTGGATACCAATCTTCCGGTTTATTAGAAAACAGCCCTGCCTGAAATAAGTCAGGGCTGTTTTTTTTAATGAATGTCAACACGATTATCAAGCACTTGATTCTGCATCTTCTTCCCGTCTCAAGGCTTCGCTCCAATGAATGCCTTCGCGGGCCATGTAATAGGCACCCAGCAGGGTGATCGGGAGCCAGAGCGCCACGTGTAAAACGATGGTATAGCCGGCTGCAACAGCCGGGTCTACACCGTAAGCGGTCAACACCGCGATCCCCGAGGCGTCGAAGGTACCAATATAGCCCGGCGCAGCCGGGATGATCCCGATCAGGTTAACGATGCCGTTCATCAGCATCAAGGCAAAGAAGCTGACAGTAAAATTGAAGGAGTGCATCACGAACCAGTACTTGCCGGTCTCTAAAAGCCAGATAACCACCGATGTCAGGAAAACCATTAATATATTGGCAGGCGAGCGCAGGGAGGCCAGTCCATCCAGGAACTTATGCATGATGCCGGTGGTCTGTTCCCGAAAGCGCCTGGGCATCAACCGGTCAATGAACCATTGCCCAAATCGGGCGGTAATCAGCGGGAACATGGCCGCCAACAGGAAGATCAGCAGAATGACGAAAGCCAGGACCGTGCCGATGATGGCCACCTGTTGGATGTTTCCAATGAAGCCCGAACTGCCTTTGAGCTTGGCCAGTTCCGGTAAATTGACGAACACGAATCCCAACATGACGACAGCATCGAAGAATTTCTCGACGATGATGGTTGCCAACGAAGCTGAAACGGGGACGCCTTCCCGGCGCTTGAGAACCACCGCCCGCAGAACCTCTCCGGCGCGTGCCGGATAAATATTATTCCCCATATAGCCTATACATGTGACGGGGAACATGACGCGGGTCTTGATCGACTTGATCGGCTTGAGCAAGTAATGCCAGCGCCAGGCGCGTGCCCAAACGGCGACAAAGTAGACCGCGATTCCAGGCAGGATCCACCAATAGTTGGCCGTCTTGACGGCTTGCCAGAAATCGCCCAGGTTCAATTTGCCGAGAGCCCAATACAGGAAAGCTGCGCTGATCAACACCCCGAGCCAGAATTGCCATTTTTTCATGGGCGTAATTCTACCATGCAGGTTGAACTGAACCATCTTTATTTGATATCAGTTTAGGAAGGTTGCCAAGGGTTCAGAAGAAGAATGTAGTAACGGCTTTAGTCGTTCTTGGCAGGAAATAAACGGTTAAGCTGTTCTACGATCCTCGCCGTAGTTCACCTTCAAAAGAAAACTGTAGTAATGACTTTAGTCGTTCCTGCAGGAGACGGCTAAAGCCATTACTACGATCCTAAGCGTAGTTCACCTACGTTTTAGATTGCAGGAATATTGATCTATGGCTATCAGAACGCCTGTTTCGTGCTAGAATTAAGTATGCCCATCGAAGCATCTGAACTGGCGACATTCCTGTCAAATATCCACTTGTTCCGCAGCCTTAGCGAAGAGCAGATCGCGATGGTGGTGCGAGAACTGCAGGAACGAAACCTTGCAGCCGAGACCGAAGTGGTTATAGAGGGGACAGAGGGCAACAGCCTTTACCTGATCTATTCCGGTAGCGTGCGCGTGACGCGTAGAGGGGAAAAGGATCCGGTTGCCACGCTTGTGAAACAGGATTACTTCGGCGAGGTCGCCCTGTTAACTCGCCGCAAACGTACAGCCACCATAACAACCCTCGAGCCGACGGTTGTTTTTGAACTGACAGGTGAAAAGTTCAGTGCGCTTGCCAAAAAAATACCCGGTTTGCGACAAAATTTTTCTGCCTCAATCTCCAGTTACAGGCTGGCAAAACGGCTGCATTTCCCCTGGGTGCGCGAGGGGGAGGTGGTTTACTTCCTGGCAACCAAGCATCCATACCGGCTGGTAGAGTCGCTGGCCATCCCAGTGGCAACACTTCTGATACCGCTAGGCCTGGTGTTGCTCTTCCTGCTTTTGCCGGCATTTAAACTTATCCTGTGGGTAGCCGGAATAGTCTTCCTGGGAATTGCGCTCTGGATGGTCTGGAGAACGATAGACTGGGGAAACGATTATTACATCGTTACCAACCAGCGCGTGGTTTACCTTGAGAAAGTGATCGGTTTATACGACAGCACCCAGGAAGCGCCACTCAGCACGATCCTTTCTGTCGGCGTCGAAACAGATTTGTTGGGGCGCCAGCTGGGGTTTGGGAATGTGATCATCCGTACTTTTGTCGGCAAGATCATTTTCTGGCATGTTTCCAATCCCAAACAGGCCGCAGCAGTGGTGGAAGAGCACTGGCACCGCTCGCGTGATACTTCGCGACGGGTGGAAGCGGATGCAATGCGCTTCGAGCTACGAAAACGAATGGGGTTGATCCCCAAGGATGCCCAACCAAAACCAGGACCAGCGCAGGTGGTGAAGGCTCCGCCATCTTTTGTGGAGAGGCTGGGTTCCAACTTGTTTAAAATTCGCATGGAGCAGGGCGGTACAATCACGTATCGAAAACATGTCTTCGTGCTGTTGGAGAAGGTATTAAAACCGACCCTCGCATTGATATTATTGGTTTTACTTTTTGGATTCGATATCTTCTTTCCCTCGAACCCAATCCGCACATTTTTCTCGATCTTTGCATCTGAAATTTTGTTTGCATTATGGTTGGTGTTATTGATCGGATCTTTCCTATGGTGGGTTTATCAATATATCGATTGGAGTAATGATATCTTCCAGGTGACCCCCGACCAGATCCTGGATATCGATCGCAAGCCATTTGGCACCGAAGAACGCAAAGCTGCGCCGCTGGAAAATATCCTCAGCACGGAGGCCAGACGGGTAGGTTTTCTGGGCTATCTGTTCAACTTCGGTAACGTTTATATTTCTGTCGGCGGGGCACAATTGATCTTCGAGGATATTAACGACCCGGCCACAGTCCAGCAGGACATCGATAACCGCCGGCTGGGGCGAATTAACCTCAAAGCGGAGGCGCAAGCCAAGGCTGACCGCGAGCGCCTGGCGGATTGGTTTGCCACATACCACAGCGTCAACGAAGAAATGCGTATATCTGGAGAAGATGCCCACGATCCGGATGAACCCGATCAACCAGGTGAGACCGAAGTTCCAGAAGATATGGATGGCGGCAGTTATTAATGTTGAACGATTGAATTCGCTACTACGTTTTATTGGATGAAAGAAACACTATGACTCTCAGACAAATCGTTACCCTCCCCGACCCGATCTTACGGCGTAAAGCCAAGCCGGTTACCCGTTTCGACGCCGACCTGCAAACCCTGATAGACGACATGATCGAGACCATGCGCGAGGCGCCAGGCGTCGGATTGGCGGCTCCCCAGGTGGGTATCCCAGAGCGCGTGATCGTGGTGGAATATGCCGAAGATGACGAAGACGAGGATGCCCCCAAAAAATTATATGTAATGGTCAACCCGGAGATCAAGTCCGCCTCCGAGGAGACCGAAGAGGGTATCGAAGGCTGCCTGTCGGTGCCGGGCTGGCAGGGTGAGGTGGAGCGCGCCCTGGCGGTGACGGTCAAAGGCCAGACCAGCAAGGGCAAGCCGATGAAAGTCAAGGCCATGGGCTGGATGGCGCGCATCTTCCAGCACGAGATCGATCATATCAACGGTGTCGTCTTCACCGACCGCGCTACCAAGGTCTGGAAACCCCAACCGGAACAAGCGCCCTCAGATAACGTGTGAACCTCAGGCGTATGCCATGCGCCGGGCGTATACCATCCGCTGGGCGCATACCATCCGCTGGGCGCATACCATCCGCTGGGCGCATACCATGCGCCCCTACCATAGATAATGTATCTGACACATCTTTCGCTGACCAACTTCCGCAGTTTTGCCCGCCTGGACATGGATATTCCCCGGCGGGTTATTTTGCTGACCGGCAACAATGCCCAGGGAAAAACCAGCGTCCTGGAAGCCATCTATTTCCTGGCGGCCTTCACCTCTTTCCAGACTCATACCGACCGGCAGTTGGTTAATTTTATCGAGGCACGCAAAGAGCTGGCAGTCGGAAGGCTGGTGGCAGAGTATACGCGCGGGCCGGCAAAGCACCGGCTGGAAGTACGGCTGGTGCTGGAAGCGGTGGGAGCCACGGGCCAGCGCCTGCGCAAAGAAATCCTGCTGGATGGGGTCAAGCGCCAATTGGCAGAGGTCATCGGACATTTCAACGCAGTCATTTTCGTAACACAAATGACCCAGATCATCGAAGGCGGGCCTGACCACCGGCGGCGCTACCTGAACCTGGCGCTGGCACAGAGCGTGCCTGGTTATGCCAGACAGTTGAGTGAATACGGCGAGGCGTTGACCCAACGGAATGCGCTGCTTAAGCTTTTGGCTGAACGCGGCGGGGATGCGAGCCAACTGGATTTTTGGGATAATTCCATCACCTGTACGGGGGCCGCAATCATCCTGAGACGCATCCAGGCTGTCCAGGAGATCGAGAAACTGGCTGCCCGCATCCACATGGAGCTGACGCACGAGGCGGAGGTGCTGCGACTGCATTACCAGCCGGCTTACGACCCGTTGAGGCCCCAGGATGGGCAGATGGCGATGGCGCTTACCACCCCGGTGGTGCGCGACGGTCTGAGCGAAGATGAGATCCGGCAGGGATTCCTGGATGCGCTCCGGCAGACACGCAACGATGAGATCCGCCGGGGCGTGACGGTGCTGGGTCCGCACCGGGACGAGATGCGCCTGCTGACCAACGGGATCGACCTGTCAGATTATGGCTCGCGCGGCCAGGTACGCACGGCGCTGCTGGCGCTCAAATTGGCCGAGATCGAATGGATGAAAGCCCGCACCGGTCAGTGGCCGGTACTTCTGCTCGACGAGGTGCTGGTCGAGCTGGATACACAGCGCCGGCTGGACCTGTTGAGGTATCTGGAAAAGATCGAACAGGCGGTTCTGACCACCACCGATCTGAAGCTGTTTGCGCCGGAATTCGTCGAGAAGGCAGAGGTCTGGCAGGTGGAGTCGGGAAAGATTAGTAAGGAGAGAGATAGTTGAAAGCTAAAAGCTAAAAGCATGTTCTTTGGAGGCAGGTATGAGCGTCAAACATGTGAAGGATGTGCCGGCGAATGCTGTCAAAGCAGGGGATTTGGCCAGTATGCAGGTATTGATCTCGGCGCAAGAAGGCCCGCACTTTGCGATGCGGCGTTTCGTGATGGAACCCCAGGGCGGTATGCCCAGGCACACCAACACGGTGGAACATGAGCAGTATGTGCTTGGGGGGCATGCCAGGATCGGGATCGGGGAGGAAGAGTTCGAAGTCAGCAGCGGGGACGTGGTCTTCATCCCGGAAGGGGTTCCGCATTGGTACCAGAACATTGGGGAAGATAACTTCGAGTTCCTGTGCATCATCCCGAATAAAGAAGACAGGGTGACGCTGCTCGAAAAGGATTCTCTGTTAGCCCGCTCCATGCGAATGGATCAATCGCCTGGAGGGGGATTCGAAAAAGGGAGGATTTCGATTGTTAAGGTCCGGAGGGCCTGTTGTCCATTGGAATATCGGACAGATCGAGACCAGGAAAATCTTCGACAAAGGAATCAACTGCTAGTTTTTCCTTTTGGAAAGAATGTGACGAAAGGATTAAAAGGATGAAATCAAGACGGCCTTCATGGAGCCAAACACGGAAATATCGGTGGCAGGTGGTATAGGGCGGGTAATTTAGAGGAAGGTAATACCAAGGAATGCCTGTCAGCAGCTTGTGGAGAATACCTTCGAGGACGGCGAATAAATCAACTGAAGGCCGCCCACGCGTGGGTGAGGGAGAAGGATCGGGATAAAGAAGTGGCCTAAGCCACCTGCGAATCCATGGGGATAGAGAAAGGGGATTTTCAATAATAAGATTTTCACAAGATTTTTTGGAGGAACGAATAGCAGCCATTTGCTCGAGCTGTGCGCGAGCCTGCTCGCGTTCAACCTGTTCATCATGCTCATTTTGTGCGACAGCTTCCAGCTCTGAGTAGCGCTGTTTATGCAGGCTTTGGCGGTGGAGAATAAGACGCCCCAGCCGAACGGAACCCCGGCTATAGAGGTCTAGGATGCGAACGAGACGAGCAGGAGAGGGGTTCTTTTGGGTGGCTTGAAACAGATGCTGCAAATGGGAACGGACAAGAATGATTTCATCCGCAAGATCCAAAAGGAGATCCCGATGGATGGCCTGGCGTTCCTGATCGGTAAAGAGGTGGTCATAGTGAGGAATTGGCAAGGGATCAGGAGGCGGGGCGGCAGCGACCAGGTCTTCTATCTTCATTCATTTTCCTCGTGGGCCTTCCGGGACCGGGGAGCGCCAGAGCCATCCGGACTCTTTTCAGACAGCGGGCCCTGTTCAGGTGGTGGATCGGCAAAGATAGAAGCGTATTTCTTCAGGTCTTCGGTTGAAAAGGATTGTGCAAGCGCAAAGGTTTTCGAATTCCCAAGCTGCGCTCGAATTCTTTCGAGGTTTTTGACGGTAAGGAGGTCTGAAAGAGGGGTGGAGGCTTCCCTAAAATGATCGATGGAATCCCGTAAACTATGAGCACTTTCCAATTCGGAAACGTAAGCTTGAATAGTATTTTCGATACCAAGGAGCGTTGCGAGGCGATGGGAGGCGGAAAGAAGGGTTTTGAAGAGCGTTGGGGCCTGGAGTGCAGGCTCCTCGGCAAGCTTCGACGGTCGAGCCATACCGGGAAGTCATCCAGGACTGGGTGAAACAAGGGGTGGAGATGACCGCCATCTGGCTGCGGTTGCAGGAGAACTATGGCTACAAAGGTGGGTATTCATCCATCCGGCGCTATGTGCACCGGCTGGAACCCTGTGGATCCGGAAGCATTCGTGCGGGTTCACAGTGAAGCGGGGGAGGAAATGCAGGTTGACTTTGGGTCGGTGGGGCAGCTGTATGATCCGATTGGCAAGCGCATGCGGAGCGCTTATGTGTTTGTGGCGACGCTTGGGTACAGCCGTCATCAATATGCTGAACTGGTCTTTGACCAGAAGACAGCCACCTGGATTGGCTTGCACAAGCGGGCATTCGAATACCTGGGTGGCGTGCCGAAGCGGGTGATCCCGGACAACCTGAAAGCGGCGGTCTTGAAGGCCCTGGTGCATGATCCGATCCTGGGGGAAGCATACCGGCAGATGGCGCTGCACTATGGATTTCTGATCAGCCCGAACATTCCCCACACTCCCAGACACAAAGGCAAAGTGGAAAGTGGCGTGCATTATGTCAAGCGCAACTTCATGGCCGGTCAGGAATTCGTGGATATCAATATCGGCAACGTACATTTGCGTGAGTGGATCGAGAACACAGCCGGGGTGCGCAAGCATGGCACCACGGGCGAAGCGCCGCTGCATTTATTCAAGGAAATTGAGCAAGCCCGCCTGCAGCCGTTGCCAGCTGAGCCCTTCCGGCTGTTGGAGATCCGCCCGGTGAAAGTGCACCCGGATTGCCACGTGGTCATCCTGGGGAGCTTTTATTCAGTCCCTTTTGGGTATATCGGTCAGGAATTGAGCGCATACGTGAGCGAGAACTTTGTGGAGATCTACAAAGGGCAGGAATTAGTTGCCACCCACCCGCATAGCACCCGGCCCGGACAGTGGCAGACCCGCCTGGAAGATTATCCACCCGCCAAGGCCGCCTATCTGATCCATACACCGGAGTACTGCAAGAAGCTGGGAGCGAAGATTGGTCCATCCACCCAGGGCGTGGTCGAGCAACTATTGGCAGACCGGCCGCTCGACCGCCTGCGCTCGGTCCAGTCCATCCTCAGGCTGGAAGAGAGCGTGGGGTCCAAACGCCTGGAAGATGCCTGTGCACGCGCCGCCTATTTCGGGGATATACGCTACCGGCAGATCAAGAATATCCTCAATGCAGCCCTGGATCGTGAACCGTTGCCTGAAACTCAACCAGCCCAGCCTGCTCTCAGCCATGTTTTCGCCCGCAGTGGCGAAGAATTCTTCGGGAGCTGCGCATGATGACCCATCCGCTCCTCCCCAAATTGCGCCAGCTCAGACTCTCCGGCATCCTCAATACCCTGGATGTGCGCGTTTCCCAGGCCGTTGATCAACAACTGGCTCCCCTGGAGTTCCTGGCTTTGCTGCTCGACGACGAGTTGGAACGGCGCAGCCAACAACACCAAGCCGTGATGATCTCTCTTTCCGGATGCGACAGCAACAAAACCCTATCCCATTTTGACTTCTCAGCCGCACCCGGCATCAATCGCACTCTGATCCACGATCTGGCTGCCTGTGTCTTCATCCAGCGTCATGAGAATTTACTCATGTGTGGACCCACCGGCGTGGGCAAAAGCCATCTCGCCAACGCCATTGCCATTGAAGCCCTCAAACGCAACTTCCGCGTCCTGGCCAAACCCACCCATCGCTTGCTCCAGGACCTGCAGGTCGCACGCGCCAACGGCTCCTACTCTCGCATCCTCGCCCGCACCCTGGCTTACGATCTGCTCGTCCTGGCGCATCGGGATCCTTCATTTCAGGATCGGGTTCATCCTGCAAGGCGGCAAGACGCCCGATGAGGACACGGAGAGCATCGATCTCGTGCGAAAGGGTATCTGCGGCATAGGCCTTAAGACGCTTGATGTTGGGGGAAGGAGGCAGATCCCATTCGATGGGAGGAAGAGAGTGCGCGTAAAAACCGTGCTGAAAGGCATTGTGGTTGCCGGACTGACCTCCGCGTTTTTTTGGCATAAGTGCTTTCTACCTGAATATTAGAACATTTATTCGAATGGAATCTTAGGACTTATGTTCGTATCTGTCAAGGAGGAAAAGTAATTCGAGGGAGGGATCGGAAAAAAATCAACAGGCGTTTACGTCTTCAACGAGCCTGACTTGATCCTTTTGATTGGGGATTATGCACAGGAACTCAAAATCTTCTTCCCCATTGTTGACATACCAATGCGGCGCGCCTTCGGGAATGAAGACCACATCGCCGGCTTTGACCGTAAAGACCTGCCCGTTGACACTGATGGCGGCGCGGCCGCGCAGCACGAATTGTTCGTGCTCGACGGTATTGGTGTGGTTTGGCATAAAGCCACCGCGCTGCATGCGGAAGCGCCGCATTGCAAAGTTGGGGCCTTCCTCCGAAGAGATGAGCACCTGGATGGTGGTCTTGTCTGCTCCTTTTACGGGTTGCTCTTCGACATCAATGGCATGTTTCACTGGCATGGGTGGCTCCGATCGAGAAGGATAATTGTGCGGACTCTCATACTACAAATAACTGTCCAGCTTCAAATTTCAACCAAGTGGAGGAAAAAGGCGCACACCGTGCGCCTCTACAGGTTGTGGCGCACCAGGATGTCTTCAATGAATCCGCGGGTTTATTTGATTAGTTTTGCCAGCCATTGAAACACGTCAGTCGCAAAGGTTTGGTTATCGACCTGACCTATATCAGGATTGTCCCACAAGTTGGAATCGGAAATAGCCATTACCCGGCCGGCATCACAATAGCAGAATGCAATCACAGAATTCCCGGATTTATCCTGGGCAGCCGTCTGGCTGGGGGATGAGACCTGTAATATCCCGCCTCCGTAAAAGAATTGTACGGACTTCACACCCTGGAAAAAAGGTTCGTCCGAATAGGTGACCGGACCATCGGAGGTCAATTCTCCCAAGGCAATGTTAAACCTGCGGCTGACTACATCTGCCAGGTTTTCATACCCAGGGATATCGCTCAGGATCAACAAACCATGGCCGGATGCCCGGACAAATTGCTCAATTGCGTCCGCTTCACTGGAGGTATAGGCTGTTGTAGAAGCGGAGGTGGCCGATAACACTAAAATGTCATAGGAATTTAGATTGGAAAGGGTACCGCTGGTAACCACAAAATTCTGGTCGGTGAGCACCTGCGCCAAAGACTTATACATTCCATCCGGCGTATATAAAGTTCCGTCCGTACTTGCCCTTGGGCCATGCGAAATATCCCAAAGGACTTTAATACTGGATGGAGGCGCTATCCCGGTACCGGCGGTTGTGGGGGTGGGGGGCAGATCCTGAGTACTTGCCAGTGTTGGCGCCGGGCTTTGGGTGGAGGTGGGCACAAGAGCAGGGGCGGCTGTAGAAGTAGCCAAACCAAGCGGGGGATGATTGCCTTGCAAGCCGCCGATCACGAAGCGTGCACCAACCACAACTCCGGCACAAAGAACCAGCCCCAACACACCGAACGGAATCCAACGCAGGCTTCTTTTGGAAGGGAGGCGATGTTCACCGGATGGAACTTGTACCTTTGGCGTTGAGCCAGCGCTGGGCTGGCTGGAATCGGCTGCATGCACGGCTGCCAGGGCGTCTGCCTGCCCTGTTCCGGCACTTGCCAGGACGGTCTTTCCGGCCCGGGTATCTTCCGCATTCAACCCGGCTGCCAGGGTCTGCCCGCCAGCCAGGGATTCCAGTGCGCTGGCGAATTCGCTCATGCTCTGGTAACGGTCTTCCGGTCGCCTTTCGAGGGCCTTGACGAGTACTTTTTCCACACCTTCGGGCAGATCCGGCACGAACTGAGTGGGGAGTGGCAGCGGCTCATTGACTTGTTTCAGCATGATGCCGACGGGTGTATCACTAGTGTAAGGCTTGCGCCCGGTCACCAGTTCATAGAGCACCACGGCAAGCGAGTAGATGTCAGACTGCGGGCTGGACTGTCCGGTCCACTGCTCAGGAGCCATGTATTCCGGAGTACCAATGCTCATGCCGGTACCCGTTAGTGTGCCACCGGCGTTACTTTCCAAGATCTTGGCGATGCCGAAATCCGAAAGCATCGGCAGGCCATTTTCGGTCAACAGGATGTTGGCGGGTTTGATATCACGGTGAATAACGTTATGTTCATGGGCATAAGCCAGGGCCTGGGCGATCGGCAACAAGATGTGCAGGGCCTGCTGCCAAGGCACGGGTACACCCTGGGACTGTTTGAGGGTGCCGCTGGGGAGATATTCCATGACGAGGTAGGGAGCGCCTTCATGCTCCCCATAGTCATGCACATGAACAATGTTTGGATGGGATAACTTTGCCAGGGCTTTCGCTTCACGCTCGAAGCGTTTTAACATCTCGCCGAGCATGCTTGGGGCGAACTGGTCAGTGCGGATAACCTTGATGGCAACAAAGCGTTCCAGAAGAGTGTCGTAAGCTTTGTAGACGGTTGCCATTCCGCCTTCGCCGAGTTGCTCAAGGATTTGGTAACGTCCGAGCGATTGACCAATCAGATTGGACATAATAATAATGCTCCTCTCACAAGAGGAAATAAAACCATATTCATAACCTGTCAAAGCTGGAAAAAGCTGGAGAAGTTGGGCTCGACGTTCTCAGCGATTTCCAAGCCTGCGC
The DNA here is from genome assembly GCA_963776475.1 of uncultured Chloroflexia bacterium. Classification (GTDB taxonomy): domain Bacteria; phylum Chloroflexota; class Anaerolineae; order Anaerolineales; family Villigracilaceae; genus UBA877. Next base: position 234,208 of record CAVZMZ010000037.1, on the reverse strand, counting down.
TCTAATGTGAACTAATTATGCATCTTTTGGGCTAAAAGGGCAATGGATGGGGGGGTTGGATGGTTCAAAAGGCTAATAGAATTTTAATCAAATCGCCTGCTGGTCTAGCAGGCGGTGCCTCGCCAGAGTGGATATTCAAATATATCGGAAAAAACTGGCCGGTGACATCCACGGAGAGTTGCGCGATCGGGCGCAAGGTGGCGATCAATAATTATTGCGGGAAGAATTCAGTTTACGAGAGATTAAAAAAAGGTCAATCCCAAAATCGGAGAGATAACCGTGTGGTAAACCACAGAGCCGATGGCGAGAGCGATCAATGCCGCCAGCGTGAGTTTCGCAACCGGCTTTGCGGGAGGGGGGTCAATCCCAGCCTCTTCTGCGGCTCGTTGGGTTGCTTTCTGTTTGGCGTTCAAATTTGCGCCAATTGCGGCTGTGGCAGGAATGGCTGCACAGAACATGCACATCTTGTTTTTCTCCTTGAGCGACCACTCATAGGTACTATTCCCGATATTATAATCCTAATTGGGATATAATTTACCGTATTAATAACAATTGCCTGGAGAGATCGATCCTGCATAATGAGAAAAATCCTCCACTTTCCATGGTATCCATTCTTCTTTGCCTTATACCCGGTTTTAGCACTGCTCGCTCACAACCTTACCCAGGTGAGTGAAACAGCCGGTATCCGGTCTGTTCTGGTAGCACTATTGGGGACAAGCCTTTTATTCTTGATAATGCGCCTGGTCCAGCGCTCGTGGGTCCGGGCGGCATTTATCGCTGCAACCTGGATACTACTATTTTTTACCTACGGCCAGGTTTATGACCTGGTTTCTTCGAAATGGAAAATCGCATCCCTGACTGCCTGGATGCTGGGCATCTGGCTGGTGTTGCTGATCGGAAGCCTGATCCTGGGCAGCCTGCGCAAGATCCATTTCGAAGGAGCGAGCCTGACGCTGAACATCGTTTCGGCCGGGCTGGTGGTGTATTGCCTGGCGCTATTCTTATTGTGGTCATTCAAGAAAGCCCCTGCGGCGGCGGTGAACATCCCCGGCCCGGATCCGGCTGTGAGTGTTCCGGCGGGGGAGCAACTCCCGGATATCTATTACATCATGCCGGAAGATTATGGCCGGGCTGACCTGCTCCAACAATATGACCAGATAGACGACAGTGCCTTCATGCAGTTCTTGAAGGATCACGGGTTCTACGTGGCACAATGCAGCCAGAGCAATTACGTCACTTCGGAATTATCCATTGGATCTTCCCTGAATATGGATTATCTGCAAAACCTGGACCCAAAATTCACGGCTGCCAATCTCGATCAGGGCCTGATCTGGAACGCGATCCGCTATAACGCAGTCTCAGCGGATCTGAAGAAGGCCGGTTATACAACCGTAGCTTTTGCAACAGGTTACGATTGGAGCGAGCTCAATAATGCGGATATTTACATCAGCCCCACGCTGCTTTGGTCCGAAATGACCGGCTTCGAGACTTTACTGCTGCGTACAACCCCATTGAGACACCTGGAGGACCTGGGCCTGCTCAACCTGGACCAGTTGGATGGCGAGCGCTACCGGGAACGAACTCTACTGGATTTCAACAGCGTTGGAACATTGTCCCAGATGCCCGGCCCCAAGTTCGTTTTCATGCAAATCATCGCCCCGCATCCACCGTTTGTCTTTGCTTCGAACGGCGCGGACACAAACGCAGCCACCTTCATGAATGCAGACAAGCAATATACGACAGAAGAATATGTTCAGGGCTTCCGCAACGAGGTACCCTACCTCAACCAAATGCTTGAGATGGCCATCAACACCTTGATCAATAAATCCACCCGGCCAGTGGTCATCATTCTACAAACCGACACCGGTCCCTGGCTGACCAGCGGAGCGGACCAGTTTAAAATCCTGAACGCCTACTATCTGCCGGGGCATACCAGCCAACTCTATGCGGGGATTTCCCCAGTGAACACATTCCGGATTGTGCTGAATGAATATCTAAATGCCAAATTGCCGCTGTTGAAGGATGTCAGTTACTACTCACCAATTCCCCATATTTATGACTTTTCGACCGTACCCAACCCATGCACGAGTAATTAATCCGATATAAAAAAACAGGTCAAGATAAATCTCGATTTACATTTGTACGAAGGGGTGGAAAGTGACCGTATGGCTCTGCATTTCGTCCCCGTTATACACAAACCTGGCCGAGAAGAACCGGCCCTGCCGGATCCAGGGCAGGAAAAGGTGGTCACTCGGCCAAAGCGGCAGAGACTCGACCTGGTCATCCGGGATCCATTGCAGATAACCCTCTTCGTTTTCGCACAATTCGCCGGTGAAATCCCGGGCAGTAAAGACGAACACGTACCAGTCATCCCCTTTAAAGCCCGCGAATATCAACAATCCGCACAAGCGCGGGGATTGTATCTCCAGCCCGGATTCCTCCCGGACCTCGCGAGTTACGCACTGTTCGGGACTCTCGCCCGGCTCGAACTTGCCACCCAGGCCGTTCCATTTACCGAGGTGGATGTCATCCGCACGCTTTATGCGGTGGAGCATAAGCGTGCGGCCGGCATGCTGGAGGTAGCACAGGGTGGCGAGGATCATTCAAGCGGGGCTGCCGCGTGGCGAGCGGCAATATCTGCGCGGGCCTTGGCGTGGCCGGCGCGGCTGAGAGGATAGAAAATGGCGAAAGCAATGCCTCCCAACAAGAGCACCGAAGGCACCGGACCCATTAGAATGCGGATGGCCAGAATGGCAGAAGGTTTTTGTACGACCGCGTTGGAAACGTAGCCGCTCCGATCCAGGACAAGCAGGGTGAGGGGAATGGCAATGGAAGAGGCGATTTTCTTGAAGAGCGAGACCAGGCTGTAGAAGACGCCCTCGTGGCGCTGACCGGTGATCAGTTCATCCACCTCGACGGCGTCCGGGATGATAGCCCAAGTGAGCACATGGATGGCAGAAACGCCGATGCCGGCCAAAACAGACATGACCAGGATCAGCGGCAAACTGGAAGAAGGACTGAGTAGGATCAGGGTGCACATAATGGCAGAAAGAAAGATCATCCCGACGATATAGGCCTTGCGTTTATCAGTTTTTTGAGAAACCCAGTTCCACAAGGGTAATACGAGCAGAGCGGTGATAAAAATGGTTCCCAGGATGAGGTCGCTTTGGGCTTCCATGTGCATGCGATATTTCAGGAAGAAGAGCAGGAAGGCCTGGATGATATCGGCGGCTGTCCACGTAAAAAGGAAGATGCCGGCGGCAAACAGGAATGGACGGTTCTTCCAGACAGCCTGAAAGGATTCACGCAAGCCAGGCTGGGAGCGGGAGAAGTTCTCCGGCTTTTCGTGGGTACTGAAGAAAGTAAGCAGCAGGGGCAGGGCACAGGCTGCGCCGAAGATAATCCCCATGGTGAAAACGCGCCCAGCATTTTCAGGGCGCATCGTACCGATGATCAGAAGCGGAACGGTGAAGGCTACCAGGCTGCCAAGGATGGAAAAGGCCATGCGGAAAGTCGTCAGAGAAGTACGCTCATCGTAATCCGGGGTCAATTCGGGCGTCAGGGCAACGTAGGGCATGGTGACAATTGTGTAAGAGGTATCAAACAGAAAATAAGCAACCGCATAATAGGCCGCCAGCAGGAACTGACTATCGGTTGGCGGGCGGTACCACATCATGGCAAACATCAGCCCGAAGGGGATAAACCCGATCAACAGGAACGGCCGCCGGCGCCCCATGCGTGTGCGAGTCCGGTCGGTCAGGAAGCCGATCAACGGGTCATTGATATAGTCCCAGGTGCGGCCGATGAAAATGGCTGCTGCGGCATAAATGGGTTTCAACCCGACCACGTCGGTCATGAAGATTGCAAACAGCACCTGCATGGTTGTATCGGTGCAGGCGAATCCGAAATCACTAATACCGTAAAGGATTTTGGTCAGGCGGGGAAGACGGTCCTGGATGGCAGTGGGCATGCTGGAGGCTCTCCTGTGATCGGGAATGAGTTTCAGGTGCTATGAGATAAAACCCGGATATCGGTTTTCGATGTGCCAGTGCAAACACAATTATAAACGCTGGGAGTTAGCGAAAGGCATATCAACCAATTTAATCTCCATTGGGATCAGACAATCGACCCGCGGTTTGGAATGATATGAGAATATTAAATCAAACGGGCGAGTGATCACTCGCCCGTTGGTTTTGATATTCTTGTTCCAGTAAATGAAATTATATGGCTTTCAAGTAATTATCAATTGCCAGAGCGGCTTTCCGACCGCCAACCATGGCGGTAACAACCAGGTCCGGCCCGGTGACACCATCTCCGGCGGCGAAAACTCCCGGCCGGGTGGTGGCGCCGGTCTCTTTATCCACGACTGTCACGAGACCGTAATCATGAGTTTCGAGGCCGGGTGTGGTATTGCCGAGGATAGGATCCGGCCAGTAGCCGAGGGCTTTGATGGCGGTGTCCACAGCGATAGAGAAATTGGAGCCTTCCACCGGGACCGGTTTCCGCCGGCCTTTGGCGTCCGGTTCACCCAGACGCATTTCGATGCACTCGATGGCGGCGAGGCGACCATCCCCACCTGCAATGAATTTCACGGGCTGGGTCAGGAAGCGGTATTTGGCGCCTTCCTCTTTTGCCATCTGGCGGTCTTTTTTACCGCCGGGCATTTCCTTTTCGGTACGACGATAAAGACAGGTTACTTCCTCTGCACCCAGGCGCAGCGATGAACGCAGGCAATCGGAGGCCGTATCGCCACCGCCGATAACCACCAAGTGCTTTCCGATCACTGGACGCTCGCGCTTGTCTGCGGGAAGAAGATTGAGCTCGGTATTGGCGCGCATGAGAAAGTCGGTGCCTTCATACACACCGGGCAGATCCTCGCCCGGGATCTCCATCCTGGCATCAATTCCGGTTCCGACACCGACAAAGACTGCATCAAAGCCTTCTTTGAATAGTTCATCGATGGTTTTATTCTTACCAATGTACGTGTTACCAACAAACCTGGCTCCAGCTTTTTCGAAATCGCTCCAGCGACAGAAGAAGACTTCCTTGGCCAGTTTGAAGTTCGGAATACCATACACCAGCAATCCGCCGGGAGCCGGCTTGGAGTCGAAGAAGGTGACGGAATGACCCTGTTGGAAAAGCTGCTCGGCGCAACCCAATCCGGCCGGGCCGGCACCGACAATCGCCACTTTCCTGCCGGTCGGTTTTCCGACCGGGATGGCCACACCCGCCGTCTTGCGTTCATAGCAGGTCACGAAGGTTTCCAGGGGACCGCACAGGACCGGTTCCTGGGTCTTGTTGAGGGCGCAGGAACCCTGGCAGAGCTGATCCTGGGGGCAAACACGCGAGCAGACTTCAGGCAGGGAAGAAGTCTGGCGGTAGAGCTGGGCGGCTTCAACGTAACGACCCTGCTCGATCAGCCACATGGCAGAAGGGATATCGTTATGGGCGGGGCAGGCCAACATGCAGGGAGCCGGGTCGGGACAATGGATGCAACGCGAGGCCTCCAGCATGGCCCGGTCTGAGTCCAGAGGAATGATCACATCTCCGAAATCGCAGACGCGTTCCGTAGGTGGACGCAGTGACAGGTCCTGGTAGGGCATATAGACGCGTGCTTTGCGGTCAATCTCCAAATGTTCACTAGGAATCGTTTGCATATATACCTCCGGCCAATACCGACAAACTCACACTAATTTGATATACATCATACTCAATCTCAGCCGCTAACTACAGGTCAGTATGTCATCATTGGTTGCGACGATTATCACAATGTGAGTTATGTATTAAGTTCATATGAATAACCGATTCCACGCTTCCGGCATACTCAAGGGTGGAGTAAAATCATGGGTTGATTGGTTCTGCTTGCGTTGTACCGTCATCAGTACCGGGTGGAGTCTTATTTCCAGCACTCATCTGACTCGGGTTGCGTACAATCATTGTATCCCTTTGCGATTTGGGTGAACCATGAAATCTTAAATGACAGATTAAGGAAGTTAGGAATGGAAAAGCAGACGAAAAAACCGAAGAAATCCCGGATGGGGACATGGATATACATTGTTGGCGCAGTTGTGGTGGTCGTGGCGATCGGGGCTTATTTCATTAATAAGCGCAACAGCAGCACCGCAGCAACCCAATACCAGACGGTTCAAGCTGAGAAAGGTACATTGACTGCCACGATCGGGGCGACCGGAACCGTCCGTTCCAACCAATCCGCAGTCCTGACATGGCAAAATTCCGGTACCATTGGTAAAGTAAATGTGATACCAGGAGATCAGGTAAAAACAGGGGACGTTCTGGGCAACGTACTCCTACCGAGCGTGACCCAGAGTACCCTGGAATCCAACCTGGTCACCGCCCAGGAGAACCTGGCCGAGTTGATTTCTCCGGAAGCAATTGCAAATGCCAAATTGGCGGTAACCACCGCACAGACAGATCTAATCAATGCTCAATCAAAGTTTAACAATACGCAGTATTGGAAGAATGATGCCCTGATCCAGAATTATTATGCCAATTTTGTGATCGCCAAGGCCAATCTAGACAAGGCTCAGTCAACTTATGATAATAGGCATGTGGGGACAGTACATTAACAATGCCGATGAGGCAACCCTTTACCAGGCGCTCTATAATGCCCAGCAAGCTTACGATAATGCCAAATATTATTACAGCCTGTATTCGCAGCAACCGACCCAGCGACAAATGAATGAAGCCCAGGCGACTCTGGACCTGGCGAATGCCACGCTAAAAAACGCCCAGGACTACGTGGCAGCACTGACCGGCGGGGTTGTGCCCGCAGACGCAACCGGGACAGATTTACTCAAGCTCAACCAAGCCAAGCTGGCTGTGCAGACCGCACAGGCCAACCTGGATGCGGCCAAGCTAACCGCCCCGTTCTCTGGTACGGTGACCGAAGTCAGTGGGCTGGTGGGCGACCAGGTGGACCCAGGGACGAAAGCGTTCCGTATTGATGACCTGTCGCAGATGAAGGTGGATGTACAGGTCTCGGAAGTGGATATCAACAGCGTTCAGGTCGCCCAGCCAGTGACGCTCACTTTTGATGCGATTGCCGGCAAAAGCTATATCGGAAAGGTTTCGGAAGTGGCCCAGGCGGGTGATACCGTCGCGGGCGCGGTCAACTTTACGGTTACCGTGGTTTTAACGGACACGGACAAAAGCGTTAAACCGGGGATGACCGCCGCAGTGACCATTACAGTCGAACAGATCAATAACGTGCTGCTGGTGCCGAACCGGGCGGTGCGCCTGGTGAACAACCAGCGGGTGGTATACGTCCTACAAAATGGACAGCCCGTGGAAGTGAATGTCACCCTGGGAGCTTCCTCCGACACGACGAGTGAAGTTGTCTCCAGTAACTTGAAAGCCGGCGATCTCATCATCCTGAACCCGCCCTCCACATTGTTCAACCGGCCCAGCGGCGGTGGCGGTGGCGGTGAGTGGACCGTTTGGCGGAGGCCTTTAATGGAAGCCCCCGTAATCGTAGCCAACAGCCTGACGAAAATATATAAGATGGGTGAGCAGGAAGTCTCCGCATTATGCGGCGTGTCCCTGAGGATCGAACGCGGCGAGGTGGTCTCCATCATGGGGCCATCCGGCTCGGGAAAGTCCACTTTGATGAATATCCTGGGTTGCCTGGATCTGCCATCCTCCGGCGAATACAGCCTGGATGGCGAGGAAGTGTCGGAGCTTACGGATGACCAATTGGCCGATATCCGAAACCGCAAGGTGGGATTCGTCTTCCAAAGTTTTAATTTGCTCAACAGGACGACGGCGCTCGCGAATGTTGAATTGCCGCTGCGCTATGCCGGAATAACCAAGGGCAAGCGCGAGCAGGCTTTGGAGGCGCTGGAAGCCGTTGGTCTTAAGGAACGTGTGATGCACCGGCCAACCGAGCTCTCCGGCGGACAACAGCAGCGGGTTGCGATCGCACGCGCACTGGTAAACAACCCGGCAATCATTATGGCGGACGAGCCGACCGGCAACCTTGACTCAAAAGTAGGCAAGGAGATCATGGCCTTGCTGCTCGATTTGAACCAGAAAAAAGGAACCACGCTGATCATCATCACCCACGACCCGACCGTGGCGCAGCAGACCCAGCGTGTAATCCACTTGCGCGATGGGATGATCGAGGAAGTATGAATATCCTACAGTCCATCATTGAGGCGCTGGAGAGCCTGAATGCCAATCGTTTACGCTCCGGTCTAACCATGCTGGGGATCATCATCGGCGTGGGGGCGGTGATTGCCATGTTATCGGTAGGACAGGGTGCACAATCGACGATCACGGGTGCAATCAGCGGGATTGGCACGAATTTGCTGTTTGTTGCTCCCGGGAACAGAGTTCAGGATGTGCGCAATCCACGCCCGCTGACGATGGCGGACGCACAGGCAATTGCCGATCCCCTGGTTTGCCCAGATGTTGCTGCAGTTGCTCCAAGTATCCAGGGTAGCGTCGAAGTCAGTGTAGCGAACGGAAAGACAACCACCAATAGTATTACCGGCGTTACACCGGATTACTTCACGATGCAGAACTACGCTGTGACAGAAGGCGCTTTTATTTCCCAGGACCAAATCCTGGGAGATGCCTCCGTGGTAGTGATTGGCCCCGGTATTGCGGACACATTGTTCGGCCGGCACGATGGCCTGGTGGGTGAGACCATCCGGCTGAATGGACAACCCTTTCATATTATCGGTATTACGGCTTCCAAAGGAGGCGGGTCATTCGGCAGCCAGGATAACAACATTTTCGTTCCGATCAGTACCGCCCAGGCACGCTTGATCCATCGTACGACTGTCAATGCAATCGACATTGTCTACGTACAGGCAACCAGCGCTGAGACGGTTTCACAGGCCACCGATGAGGTCTCGCAGGTTTTGCGGCAGCGCCATCACACGGCGATCGGGATCGATGATTTCACCATCTTTTCACAAAAGGATATCCTCTCGATCGCCACGACCGTTACGGGTGTGTTTACCATTTTCATCGGCGGCATAGCCGGGATATCCCTGTTGGTGGGCGGGATCGGCATCATGAACATCATGCTGGTTTCGGTGACCGAACGGACGCGCGAAATCGGCCTGCGCAAGGCCCTGGGTGCGCGCAAACGCGATATCCTGGTCCAATTCCTGACCGAATCATCCCTGCTCAGCCTGTTTGGAGGTGTGATCGGGATCGGCCTGGGATGGGGGCTGGCAATTTTGGTCGGGCGGATCGCCACAGCCAGCGGCAACCCATTCAGTCCGACGGTCAACCTGAGCTCGATCCTGCTGGCGACGCTCTTCTCGGCGGCAGTGGGACTGTTCTTTGGGATCTACCCGGCCAACCGGGCAGCCAGTCTCGAGCCGGTGGAAGCTCTGCGGTACGAATGATAGCTGTCAGTGATCAGCTTTCAGCGATCAGTACGAACTGAAAAATGGTTATGGTGTCCATAGGTTGAAGCCTATGGACACTTCTTTTGATAAGACGGTGAGGGTAAGGGAAAGGTATATGGCAATCAAAATCGAGGAGATCAGCCCATCCCGATTGGAGGAATATCGATCTGTTCCGATCCGGTTTGAGGTGAAATCGGTGCTTGAACCCGTGCTGGTAAATAACGGCCTGGGCGGAATTTTATTACGCGAAACTCCGGTCGAGAAACCCTATCTCAAAGATTATGACTCTTACGGGGAGACTCCGATAGATTGGGCGAAAAAATTCGATGTAAGCAAATGGGTCTTTCTGCTGGCCATGAATGGGGATACTCCGGTCGGTGCGGCGGCGGTGGCTTTCGAAACGACCGGCGTGTTCATGCTGGAAGCCCGCAGGGATCTGTCGGTGTTGTGGGACATCCGGGTGCGCCCGGAAGGAGGCGGGGCAGGGATCATGCTTTTCCGGTATGCTGCCAGGTGGTCACGTGCGCAGGGTTGCACGCAGATGAAGATCGAGACGCAGAACGTCAATGTGCGTGCCTGCCGGTTCTACCAACGAATGGGGGCGACCCTGGGAGAGATCCATCGTTTCGGATATGCTGCCGTAGCGGAGGAAGCTCACGAAGTGAGGCTTTGCTGGTATCTGGATCTTGGCAACCTTGAATGAATAACTGGATAGGAACCCGAATGGGTGATATTCCTGTTTTCATATCGGGAGTAATATGTTTATTTTCGTGACAAACCTAAACTGACCTCAAAACTATCCCCCAAGCAGGATAGAACCGTAGACTCATGTGAACTTTGGTGCCAGTATGTATCTGAGATTGTACTAAAATGGAATGAAATCATAATACCAACCTAGCATGGATCAGGAAAAAACGGAAAAGGATATGAACGAGAAAATTCAACAACTTCGAGGCTTACTTCAGGAGATTTCAGATCTCCATTACATCTCTGCCTTGCTGGGCTGGGACCAGCAAACCTATATGCCGCCGGGGGGCGCGGAAGCACGCGGGAACCAACTGGCGCTGATCGAACGCCTGGCACACGAGCGCGGCACATCACCCGAACTGGGAAAATTGCTGGAGGAGCTCAAGCCTTTAGCGGCAACGCTCGAGCCTGATTTGGATGAGGCCGCGTTTGATCAAAGTGACAGCCCGTGATTACGATAAAGCCACGCGGGTACCATCCAGACACATCGTCGAATTCGCCCAAACCACCACGCTGGCCCAACAGGCGTGGGTGGAAGCCCGGCAGAAGTCGGACTTCTCCATTTTCAGACCGCACCTTGAGAAAATTGTGGCCCTGCGCCAGGAATATGCCTCCTTTTTCCCGAATTTCGAACATCCATACGATGCCCTTTTGGATGATTTTGAGCCGGGTATGAAGACGGAGGAGGTTAAAACAATCTTCGACGGGATCCGTCCACAGCAGGTGGAACTCATCCGGGCGATTGCATCGAAACCGCAGGTGGAGGATGCCTTCCTGCGCCAGTCATTCGACGTGTCCAGACAGTGGAGCTTCGGGGAAGAAGTGATCACCCAATTCGGATATGACTGGAAGCGCGGCCGGCAGGATAAAGCTGCACATCCCTTCACCACGGAATTCGGGATCAACGATGTGCGGATCACCACACGCGTGGACGCTAATTATCTCAATCCAATGCTGTTTGGCACCATGCACGAATGCGGGCATGCCTTATACGGGCAAGGTGTGGCTCCTGAATTGGAACGCACCGGTCTGGAAAGGGGCGCCAGCCTGGCAGTCCATGAGTTCCAGAGCCGCCTGTGGGAGAACCTGGTCGGGCGTTCCCTGCCGTTTTGGAAGCATTTCTATCCGCGCCTGCAGCAGGTTTTTCCCCAGCTGAGCGGGATCCCGCTGAATAAGTTCTATAAGGGCATCAATAAAGTCCATCCATCCTTCATCCGTGTCGAAGCCGACGAGGCCACTTATAACCTGCACATCATGCTGCGTCTCGAAATCGAGATTGCGTTGTTGGAGGGCAAGGTTCTGGTCAAAGACCTGCCGGAGGTTTGGAATGCCAAAATGCAGGAATACCTGGGAGTTACGCCGCCGAACGATACGAAAGGAGTGCTGCAGGACATCCATTGGTCGGGAGGCATGATTGGCTATTTCTCCACATATGCGCTTGGGAACCTGATTTCTGCCCAAATCTGGGAAAAAATCAACCAGGATATGCCTGACCTGAACGAACAGATTCGCTCCGGCAAGTTCGAAGCCCTACTTGCCTGGCTGCGGGAAAAAATCCATCGTCATGGAGCCAAATTCGAGCCACAGGAGCTGGTGCAACGTGTAACCGGATCAAAGATCGATCCGGCAGCTTATATCCGTTATCTGACCAAGAAGTTCGGTGATATTTACGATTTGTAATGATGAAGAGGCGCTCCTCACGGGAGCGCCTCTTCTTCTGGTGGGTTATAATTTTGATATGATGCGACGTTTCTTCCTGACAGGCAGCCTGCTGGTTTTATTATCAGCTTGCATACCGGCAACCTCCACCTTGTTACCTACCCTTGTACATATTACGGCTACAGCCAGCCCATCCGAGAGTGTGACTCCCGAACCCACAGTGATGCTTTCCACTCTGCCAACGGCCACCCTGACGATACCGGCGACAAGCTCCGCACCTGAATTGACTTCCACGGAAACTCCACTGCCGCTTCCGACGCTGGAGCTTCCAATGACCGCGGAAGCCACGTCTGTCCCGCAGCCTTCCGCCGATTCAGGGGCGATCCAATTCCTCAGTCCGGGTCCGCTGTCAAAGATCGTTGGCCCGATCGAGGCCTATGGATACGCTGTTCCGGGCTATAAGAGCAAAGGCACTTTGGATCTCTACGGCGAGGATGGCCACCTGCTGGCCTCACAACTTTTGCAATTGAACACTCCTTACAAGTGGTCTGCATTCTATTGGAAACTTTCTTACGAGACCAATGCGGTGGGGGAGCTGGGACGATTGAGCCTAAGTACACAGGATGAATACGGCCGGATCACTGCGGTTAATTCGGTCCACCTGCTTTTACTTTCGGAGGGGCAGTCGATCATCAATCCGCCGGACGACCTGAAGGAGAATTGTGTAATCGAACAACCGGCTGCGGGACAACCTCTTTCAGGTGGAGTCTTGAACGTTGCCGGTAAAATGCGCCCTTATAACGACCTGCCGCTCACCGTGGAACTGGTCGCCCGGGATGGAAGGGTAATCGGGACTTAGCTTGTCCCCATTTCCCCGCCGCAAGACAATAGTTATGTTCCTTTTCGCGTAGCCATCCAATATGGAATCGCGCAAAGTACGTGGGCGTTGCTGGTTGTCCGCCAATTCGATAACCGCATTGGCGGGACGATGTATTTATACAGCCAGGAGATTTTGCTCAATCCTTGACGCCTCGGATTGGGTGGTGTACAATACCCGCTCGCTCAAGGTGCCAGGGAGCGGCAAGAAGTGAGGTTTACCCGACGCGGGGTAGAGCAGTGGCAGCTCGTCAGGCTCATAACCTGGAGGTCGGAGGTTCGAGTCCTCCCCCCGCAACTAAAGACGCCCTTTTGAGGCGTCTTTTGATTTCGGGAGAATAATTATTTCAACAAGGGTTGAAGAAAAGCATATATTATGATAAAATATATCTAATTACGCTATTATTATTTGTTCTGGAGAGGACATGTTCGCAGAGTTAGTTTTCCAATGGGAGTGGATTGATTTATGCCAGCCCAAGTTTGCACCCGAAAAAAAACCAGAAACCAACACTGGTTTTTTTGCGTTTAACCAGGACTGTATGGAAATTTTCATTTCTAATTGACAGTTCCTGGATTTTTATTCGTGAAAAGGAAACAGCCATGAACAAAAGATTCCAGGGAACAATAATACGTTTATTCCAATCAAATCGCTCCACAATTCACCCACCCTTCAAGGCGGAGAATCGATCCGTTCGGAGGACCCTCGCGGTCGCTGCGCTGGCTGTCGCCGTGCTGCTGGCAGCCTGCAGCCCGGCCGCCAGCGCATTGACTCCAACTCCCACTTCAATAATTGGGAGCGCGCCAAATCCTGCGAGTTTGCCTACGGCGGCGAACAACCTGAATCAGAAGGTCGCCTCGTCTACATCCCTCGACCCCTGCCAGGTGATCACCAGCCAGGAGGCCTCCACTCTCGCAGGTGCTTCGTTTGGGCCGGGTGTGGAAGATACGACCCCGGGCAGCGGGAATATCTGCACCTACGGAGCCAACACCACCAACGTGTTCACGGTGGCCGTCGGTCAGGCAGCCGACGTTGCCTCGGCGCAGGCAGAGAAGGCGCAATTTATATCCGACCTTGAGGCGAACATGCAGCAATTGGCGGCCGGAGGTCTCACCGTCACCGAGCTGCCCAACCTTGGCGATGGAGCCACCATGGGAATAGCCGCCATCAATGTTGCTGGCGTAACCATCAATGGCGGTGCGATCGGTGTCTTAAAAGGGACGATCTTCTTCGGTTTCAGCGATCTTGTCAGGGGTGGTCCAGCCCCCACCAGCGCGGCGCTGCAGGCCGAGGCGCAGACGATACTCGGAACGCTGCCATGAGGGCAAGAATCAATTCTTACAAAACTCTTGACATGGATTTCCTGGTCGAGTAAACTTCTGGCCCAATAGGCTATTGATCAGCCGAAAAAAATGCATAAATCTGTTTCCATCCGCACCTATTATTACGTTCGCTTTTACTTTTACGGCATTCCAAAGATTGCCGGTGGCGACGCTTAAGCGGATATAGAGAAGAGACTCACATACCCAAACGCGATGCTGCCAGCATCGCGTTTTTTTTATTTATTTTTTGAAGGAGGAATCGATGCCCATCCGAGGGATCCGGGGTGCAACCGTAACCAGTGTTGACACGGCTGATGAGATTCTCGCTGCCACACGGGGACTTTTGTCTGCCATCTTACAAGCGAACCCATCCATAAAGGTTGAGGATCTGTGCAGCGCCATTTTTACCTTGACTGAGGATCTGTCGTCGGCATATCCGGCCGAGGCCGCCCGCCAACTCGGTTGGAATAGCGTTCCCCTATTATGCACGCGTGATGTGCCCGTCCCCGGCAGCCTGCCGCGCTGCATCCGTGTCTTGCTGCACTGGAATACCGATCTTTCACAGGAATCCATCCAACACGTTTACCTCGGCCAGGCTGCCCAACTGCGACCAGACCTGGCAAATAATCAAGGAGAGATATAGGAGGCAAAATGCTTATCATCATGCACAGCGACGCATCGCAAGAGCAGATCGATCAGGTCATCTTACGGGTCGAAGCCAACAACCTGACCGCCCATCTCTCGCGTGGCACAGAACGCACAATCATCGGCGCGATTGGGGATGGGCGACCGGTGAATAGAGATCTTTTTACCCTGCTGCCGGGGGTGGATCGCGTGGTGCCCATTTCACGGCCTTATAAACTGGCTTCGCGTGAGTTCAGCCCGGAAAACACAACCTTTAAGCTTGACGGCGCAGTGATAGGGGGCCCGGGGATCGTCATCATCGCCGGTCCATGCTCGGTGGAAAGCCGTTCCCAGACACTGGAAATTGCCCACGCGGTGCGCGAGGCCGGGGCAACTGCCTTGCGAGGCGGCGCTTATAAACCGCGAACTTCCCCATACTCTTTCCAGGGTCTGGGAGAACAGGGTTTGGAAATCCTGGCAGAAGCACGGGAAGCGACCGGTTTGCCGATCGTGACGGAAGTGACGGCACCAGAACTGGTGCCCATGGTGGCATCTTATGCGGACGTGCTGCAGGTTGGAGCGAGAAATATGCAAAATTTCGCCCTGCTGCATGCGGTGGGAGAGAGCCAGCATCCGGTTTTATTGAAACGCGGCATGAGCGCCACGGTCGAGGAACTGTTGATGGCTGCGGAATATATCCTATCCGAAGGTAACCGCCGGGTGATCTTGTGCGAGCGCGGCATCCGGACCTTTGAAACCGCCACGCGCAACACGACGGATATTAATGCCATCCCAGTTCTTAAAGAGCTTACTCATTTGCCGGTGCTCCTGGATCCCAGTCACAGCACTGGTTATTGGCAGTACGTCATGGCAGTAGCCTGCGCAGGTATCGCAGCGGGTGCAGATGGCCTGATCGTCGAAGTACACACACACCCTGAGCAAGCATTGTCCGACGGGGGGCAAAGCCTCAAGCCGGAACGATTCGCGGACCTGGTGACACGGACACGGGCAATTGCACAGGCCGTCGGTCGCAGCACAGTACCAGCCAGACACGATCTCCCCAAGCCTGTAAGAGAAGGGGAAAAAAACAAATGATGACAGCGCAAGCCGCAGGCACAACTCGTCGATTAGTCTCGACTCGCATATGCATTATCGGGCTGGGATTAATGGGCGGCTCTTTGGCCATGGCGCTGCGCGGCAAATGCTCTGCACTGGTGGGAGTTGATACCGATCCTCAGGCTTGCGAATTTGCCCTGCGGCACGCCATTGTCGATGAGATCGCTGATATGGATGCCGTCATTAACTGTGACTTGCTGGTTCTGGCTGCACCAGTACGGGCGATCCTTGGCAGCCTTCAGCAACTCACTAAAATGACAGCCGGCAGCCAGTCACCAGCAATCGTCATTGACCTCGGCTCAACCAAGACCGAGATTGTGAGAGCCATGCAAGCATTACCGGAATGTTTCGATCCGATCGGCGGGCACCCCATGTGTGGAAAGGAGGCAAGCGGGATAACTCAAGCTGAAGCGGCTCTGTACAGCGGAAAAATTTTCATCCTCTCACCGCTGGAACGCAGCTCGCCTTCTGCATTGGCGCTTGCGCAAGAACTCGTCACAGCGGTCGGAGCAGAGCCGCTGGTGCTTGCGGCCGAAAAACAGGATGTACTCGTGGCCCTTGTGAGCCACCTGCCTTACGTTATGGCTTGTGCCTTAATGAGCACCGCTTTATGCCAGGAAGATCCACAGGTATGGAGGTTGGCAGCCTCCGGTTTCCGCGACACTTCCCGCCTGGCTGCCAGCGACCTGACCATGATGTTGGATATCCTGCTCACCAATCGGGAGGCCATCCTGAA
Source organism: uncultured Chloroflexia bacterium (assembly GCA_963776475.1). Classification (GTDB taxonomy): domain Bacteria; phylum Chloroflexota; class Anaerolineae; order Anaerolineales; family Villigracilaceae; genus UBA877. Next base: position 217,747 of record CAVZMZ010000037.1, on the reverse strand, counting down.
TGCTTTACAGGATTACCGCAGCGAATTGGATGGGCTGACGACTCTGATCAAGACCGGGGATGAGCAGGAATTACACAGATACCTGGCGCCCGTCGTAAAGCAGCGGGCTGGGATGTATCGATAAGGCTATGAGCCAGCCCTCTTTTGAGATCCGGCCAATTTTCCACCCCCTGTGTGCGGTAGTTCGGGTACCAGGTTCGAAGAGTCTGACCAACCGGCTCCTGTTGGTAACCGCTCTGGCAGGTGGCTGCACCACCCTGAGGAATGCCTTATTCTCGGATGATTCCCGCTATTTTGCCGAGTCGCTAAGGCTTCTAAATTTCACGGTGGAATCGCACCCAGCGGAATCCACTTACAGGATCTCCGGGCTGGGCGGGGAAATTCCGGCGCGAGCTGCCAGTTTGTTTGTCGGAAATGCCGGGACAGCAGCACGCTTCCTGACTGCCCTGCTAACCCTGGGACATGGAGAATTTGTTCTAAACGGAGATGCACGAATGCAGCAGCGTCCAATCGGCGATCTGGTAAGCGCTCTGGTCCAATTAGGTGCGCAGGTGAGCAGCTCGAATGGCTTTCCTCCTGTGCAAATAACCGCCTCCGGTCTCACGGGCGGGCGTGCTTCAGTAGCTGGAGATGTCAGCAGCCAGTTCCTCAGCGGTTTGCTGATGGTCGCGCCGTATGCCCGTTCTTCCGTCGAACTGACCGTCAAAGGCGGCTTGAATTCCAGGCCTTACGTTGAAATGACCCTGGCAGTAATGGCGGAATTTGGCGTAAAAGTGGAGAGCAGCGGTTATCAGCAGTTTATTATCAACAGACAGCACTATCACACGCCCGGTGAATATATCATCGAGAGCGATGCCAGCGCAGCCTCCTATTTCTTCGCAGCCCCGGCGATCTGCGGCGGAACGGTACGGGTGAAAAACATCTCGCGCCGCTCGAAACAGGGCGATCTTGCCTTCCTGGATATCCTGGCCCGTATGGGATGTACCGTCAGAGAAGGTGAGGATTGGCTGGAGGTTTCCGGCACATCAGAACTACGCGGTGTGGAGGTTGACCTGAGAGACATCCCTGATACCGCCCAGACCCTGGCTGCAATTGCGCCTTTTGCCAGCACGCCCACCACCTTGCGCGGCATAGCCTCCGCTCGCCTGAAGGAAACCGATCGCGTATCGGCTGTGTGTACGGAGTTATCCAGGTTGGGAGTAAAGGTGGATGAATACACCGATGGACTGACCATTAATCCGTGCCATAGCTTTCGCCCAGCTGAGATCTGCACTTATAACGATCACCGCATGGCGATGGCTTTCTCGCTCATCGGCCTCAGGGTTCCCGGCGTTACGATCCTCGATCCAGATTGTGTTTCGAAAACTTTTCCCAATTACTACGAAGTATTGGAACAATTGCGATCATGATCCCTTCATTTCACTCTTATTACTCACTGGGTCTTACCGGGTACCCGCTTGGTCACAGCCTCTCGCCGGGACTGCATGCGGCGGCGCTAAAGACCAGCGGCCTGCAGGGTGAATACCGGCTGTTTCCCATCCCTGCGCTGCCGGAAGGCCTGGAAGAACTGGAAAGGTTGATCGTTTCCATGCGGAAAGGCGATCTAGATGGCCTGAATGTCACGATCCCTCACAAACAGGCCGTGATCCCTTTCCTGGATGACCTGACCTCTCTGGCGCGGAAAATCGGCGCGGTTAATACGGTTTTCCGCCGGGAGGGAAGATTGGTTGGAGACAATACGGACGCTACCGGGTTTATAAAAGATTTGTCCAGGCATTTTACGGAGGTCCATACCCCGCTAACCGCCCTGGTAATGGGAGCGGGCGGGTCCGCCCGCACGGTTGTGCATACTTTATTGGGCACAGGCTGGTATGTCATCATTGCCGCAAGGCGGGCAGAAAAAGGCCAGGAGATCATTACTGGCTCAGACTTCAATGATAAACAGTGTGAAGCAATTGGATTGGGATCGCTTCCGGAATTTATCCGAAATTATGATAATTTCAAGTCTACGGTGGGCAGAAAACGTAGTCAATCTCTGCGGCCCGCCCTTAAATTAATTGTCAACGCAACCCCGGTTGGCATGCTGCCGAATATCGAGGCTTCGCCCTGGCCGGAGGATCTGACATTCCCGCCTGGTGTGTTCGTCTACGACCTGGTGTACAACCCAATGGAAACCATACTGGTTCGCAGTGCTCGCACTGCCGGGTTGGAGGCTGCCGGCGGGCTGGGGATGCTCATCGAGCAGGCCGCCCTGTCATTCGAACGCTGGACCGGGATCAAACCTTCCCCAGACGCCATGCGTCAGGGTCTTTTGACCGCAACCGTAGATCTCGCCAAACAGGAGCTTTAATGTTGCCGCTTGCACATCGTATGGATCTATTTGCCGAACATTTCTTCGCCGGGTTAAGCATTCGACTGACTGCCCTTCGCTCCCAGGGTATCGACATTATCCGCCTGGATGAAGGAGCGCCAGACCTGCCGCCTGCGCCCCATATTATTGAAGCCTTGGTCCGCTCTGCAAGGCAACCCGATGCGCACAGCTACCAACCGGCTTCTGGCATTCCAGGGCTGCGCCAAGCTTGGTCTGAAATGTACCAACGGATATATGGAGTAAACGTTGACCCCGAACGTGAAGTGCTGCCGTTGATCGGCTCGAAGGAAGGCATTGTTCACGTGCCCCTGGCGTTCATCAACCCCGGGGATGTGGTGTTGGTACCTAATCCAGGCTATATTACTTATACACGTGGAACCCGCCTGGCTGGCGGCGAACCGTATTATCTGGCTTTGCAGCCGGAGCGGGATTTCCTGCCTGACCTGGAGGCTGTTCCGGAAGAGATCCTGGGGAGGGCTAAATTACTTTGGCTCAACTATCCAAACAATCCAACCTCGGCTACAGCCAGCCTGGAATTCTTTGCGGCAGTGGTGGCATTTGCCCAACGGCATAAACTGATCGTATGCCATGACGCTGCCTATACCCAGGTAACCTTTGACGGCTACCACGCTCCCAGCCTGCTTGAACTGCCCGGCGCCAGGGAGGTTTGTGTAGAATTTAATACACTCTCCAAATCGCATAATATGGCGGGTTGGCGCGTGGCCGCCTTGATCGGTAACGCTGAAGTTATCAAAGCCATGTACATGTTGAAAACGAACCTTGACAGCGGTCATTTCAGGCCAATCATGGAGGCGGCGGTAGCGGCGATGACGGGCGATCAATCCTGGCTGCAAACTCGTAATGAAATCTACCGGCAGCGGCGGGAGGTGGTGCTCCAGACCCTGCACCGACTGGGTTGGAAGGCGGGCATCCCATGCGCTTCATTGTACGTATGGTTCGCCGTTCCGTACGGGCAAACCTCGGCGGATTTCACCAACCGTCTGCTAGAACAGGCGCATGTCAGCCTTACTCCCGGATCGATTTTTGGCTCCGGCGGCGAAGGGTATGTCCGCCTCGCGCTTAGCGCACCAACTGAACGGGTACAGGAAGCCATGCTACGCCTGGAAAAGTATTCTGTGAACACTCCTGAAAACCAGGGGTTGCTCTCAAGCAAAGGATGAATTATGAGAATGATCACGTCTGGTGAATCCCATGGTCCGGCACTGGTAACCATTCTCGAAGGACTGCCGGCTGGTCTAGCCCTGGATCAGGGGGTGATCGATCACGAGCTTGAACGCCGCCAGCATGGAATTGGGGCTGGCCCGCGCATGCGGATCGAGCAGGATGAGGCCAGGATATTAGGCGGGGTGATGGATGGCGTAACGACCGGCGCGCCATTGGCCATTTTGATCCCAAACCGGGACCACGAAAAATGGCAGGGGAAAGCAGTAGAACCGCTTACAATTCCGCGTCCGGGCCATGCCGACCTGGCGGCCGCCATCAAATATGGATATCGGGATCTGCGTCCGGGGCTTGAACGCGCCTCCGCCCGAGAGACGGCGGCGAGGGTTGCGGCCGGGGCGGTCTGCAAACATTTGCTATCCCAGTTCGGCATGATCGTGGGGGGATACGTAACTGCAGTCGGTGAGATATCAGTGGATGTAAGGGAAATACCTTATTCAGAGCGAATAGCGCATGCCGAGACGAATGCTGTTCGCTGTCCTGATCCCAGGTCTGCAGTTGCCATTGAGGCACTGATTCGTCAGGCCATGACCGAAAAGGATACTCTGGGGGGGATCATCGAGGTTCTTGCCTTGGATATCCCACCTGGTTTGGGTTCCAATTCCCAGTGGGACCAGAGGCTGGATGCGCGGTTGGGAGCTGCGGTACTGAGTATCCAATCCGTTAAAGGGGTTGAACTTGGATCTGCTTTTGAAAATGCACACATTTCCGGAACGCATGCCCATGACCCCATCCGGCTGAAGGCTGCCAACGGAGAGCTTACCCGCCCTACAGACCGCTCGGGAGGCCTGGAAGGCGGCATCACCACCGGCCAGCCGCTGGTCGTGCGGGCTGCGTTGAAACCTATCGCCACCACCCTCACTCCGCAGACCTCAGTTGATCTGTACAAAGGCCTGGAATTGCCAACCGGCTACGAACGCTCAGATTTCTGTCATGTGCCGCGTGCCGTACCGGTGGTGGAGGCCATGATCGCCCTGGTGCTGGCAGATGCCCTGCTCGAAAAACTCGGCGGTGATTCCATGACTGATCTGCTCCTGCGCTACAAGACTTTGCGACGGGCGCGGCTATCTGACCTGCCGATGGATGGAAGCCCCCACGTCTTTTGGCCGGCAGGAGGGAGTCAATGACAGCTTCGTTGATCTTTCTCTATGGCCCGCCCTGGCTCCGGGAAGAGCACGATCGGCAGGATCCTGGCTGAAAACCTTAAATTCCCTTTCCATGACCTGGATGTGGAGATCGAAAATGCTTCGGGCTGCAGGGTTGCTCAGATTTTCGTTGAGCGAGGAGAAAGTGGTTTTAGGGCATTGGAGCAGCAGGTTATCGAACCGTTGTTGACCCAGGGAAGAGGTGTTATCGCCCTAGGTGGAGGTTCCCTGACCATCCCGGCGGTGCGGGCGCGCGTAGAGGCCAAAGGGTCGGTAGTGTGCCTGCATGCCGTACCCGAGATTTTATTGTTCCGCCTGCAAACCGATCCGGTAAAACGACCATTGCTGGCGGGAAATGCAGCTCAAAGACTGGCCGACCTGCTAGCTCAACGCGGGGAACATTACGCCTCTTTCCCAGTCCGGCTGGATACCACGCAGCTCGATCCCACCCAGGCTGCCTTGGAAATCCAAATATTGCTTGGCAGGTTTACCATAAAGAATTCCAACCCACCATATAAGGTCTGTATCCAACCGGGCGGGCTGGATGCTCTCGGACAGGAGTTATCCGGGCAGGGTTTTCACGGACCATTGGCAATCGTTGCAGATTCAAATACCGCCCCGCTGTATACCCGCCGTGCGGCCATCTCCCTGGACCAGGCCGGGTTTTCGCATAACCAGATAGTAATCCCGGCCGGCGAGTCAAGTAAGACGCTTGCTTTTGCTCAAAAGCTCTGGGAGAATTTTCTGGATGCCGGTTTGGAGCGTGACAGCACCGTGATCGCCCTGGGCGGAGGAGTGGTCGGTGACCTGGCTGGTTTTGCCGCCTCCACTTATATGCGTGGGATTCAGTGGGTGGATGTACCGACTACGCTTCTGGCAATGGTCGATTTATCGTTGGGAGGAAAAACCGGCGTGGATATTCCGCGCGGCAAGAACCTGGTCGGCGCATTCCATCCACCCTCTTTTGTGTTTGTCGATCCGAAGCTGCTGTCAACCCTGCCGGAGATTGAGTTTCGCTCCGGACTGGCGGAGGTGGTCAAGCATGGCATCATTGCAGATCCCGGTCTGCTGAAATTGTGCGCAGCTTTCAAATCCCACCCCGGTCAAGCCTTGACTGCCCATGGGGATCCGTCAGATTGGAATGGGCGGGAATTTGCCAGGTTTGTTGCGCGCGCCATGGCAGTCAAAATTGGCATTATCGAATCTGATCCGTGCGAGAAAGGAGAGCGAGCAGCTCTCAACCTGGGACACACCGTTGGTCACGCGCTGGAGCAAGTTTCAGGCTTTTCCCTGCGCCATGGCGAGGCGGTTGCCATCGGGATGGTGGTGGAGGCGCGGCTGGCTGAACGCCTGGGGCTGGCTGAAACAGGCCTTTCACGTCAAATCGCAGCGCTGCTGGCAGATTTAGGTTTACCCACGGAAATACCTGGCAACCTGGACCGCACAGCCATCCACACTGCCATGCGTGTGGATAAGAAAAAGAAACAAGGTATCGTACGGTTTGCGTTGGCGACCCGAATTGGAAGTGTGCGAATTGGCGTGGATGTGCCAGAGGATGTTCTGGTTTCTGAAATATAAGTGAGACTGAGGAGACAACCCATGACTGCAATTCTCATCCTGCATGGACCAAACCTGAACCTGCTCGGAAGCCGCGAGCCGGATGTGTACGGCACTATGACGCTCGAAGAGATCAACATGAAGCTGGTCGAGTTGGGAAAATCATTTGGCAGCGATGTGAAATGCCTGCAATCAAACCACGAGGGCGCGTTGATCGATGCCTTGCATGAGGCGCGCGGATGGGCAAACGGCGTGGTGTTCAATCCCGGCGGATATACCCATACTTCCATCGCCCTGCGGGATGCGATCGTAGCGATCGGAATCCCGGTGGTTGAGGTGCATCTTTCGAACGTAAATGCGCGTGAAGAATTCCGGCATCACTCCATGATCTCAGCGGTTTGCAGGGGAAAAGTGGTCGGATTTGGATGGAATTCTTATCTGCTCGGTCTGAGGGCGCTCCTGGAAGCCGAATAACTCCCCTCTAGAACCGAGGGGAGTTGATCAGCTACCCTGTTGAAAAAAACCGGCTACCACGGCTGAAAGATCGCCAATCGAGATCAGGAAGACTCGATTGCCGATTTCCCGTCATCGATGGCTTTAGAGACACGGTCCAACTGTTGGACAAGTTTTTCCTGTCCCAGTTGCTTCAATTCCCCAGCCTTCTCCGAAATTCCAGCAGAGAGCTTATTGGTTCCGGTGCGGACCTGTGTGACGGCTTTCTTTATATTCTTGGTGGTCTGATCGCGCAGCCGGATGGTTTTATTCTTTATCAGAGCGCGGGTACGTTTCCCGGATTCAGGTGCAACGAATAACATTGTCGTCGCACCAGCCAGGCCGCCGATCAACACACCAATTGCTATATATAAAGCGACATTTCTTAAAGCTGTATTCATCTTATCAGGTTGCTCTTCCAATTTTGTTGTCATCTTGTCATCTCCTTAACTATATTTGGTATTCATACCTTTGGAAATGGTTGTTATCGGTTTGTTCGAAATCCAACACCACTGCCCTCCCCATGCGATAGAAAATTACCGAAATTACTTTTTGATCGCCTAAGCATAACTGGCATACAACAATTAAATAAGATAAATTTTATCATATTAAACTTAAACGATATTACTCCCAATTTGTTATGATGGAAATAACCCTGAAGTACGGGTTTGCGTTCAAAATCAGACAATCTCGGTACATGTAATCTGCGAAACCTCGAAATGAGGAATTCTTCCAGGCGGTGTTCGATGAAGGCCTTGGTTGTATGCCGTTACCTACAGGGCTCTTCCAGGTGACCATAATCAATGGCATGCTGTTCCAGCTCAATTTTCAATTCATTGATTTTTTGCTATCCATGCTTGTGTAAATCAGTGGTGGTGGTCTTAGTCACATCCACCACTGACCCGCCTGGCCGATAGAATATCACCCAGATCGTTCTCTCAATAGCCCATCCGATCAGTCCATATACCAACATGGCGATAATGGAAGAAATTTCCAGAACCAAGTCACCCACTGCCGGTGATGCCACCAGCCCCGTAAAGGGGAGTAGGAAAAGGCTGGTGAAGCCATAAATAAATTCAGCAAATGGGCTGGCTGGGTTGGCTCCAATCAATTTCAGTCCGATCCGCAGCGCGATCAGAGCTTCGAGGATACCGAATAGCAGCCAAACTACCTGGGTGGCCTTGAATGTGAAAACGCGTCTTTCCCGTTCCGGTTCCCTTTTTGTCGTTTGAACTTCTGAAAATCTGCCTTCAGTCATATTGAACTCCTTTTGCATTGATAATCCTCTGGCCGGTTGTTCTGCGCAATTTAGAGAAGGCTACGACAAAGAACGGCCAGTTCAGGATAACTTGATCGATCCGGCTGGTAGCTGGCTGTAACTTTGGAATAGTATGACAACCAGCAGCATGATTTTCCATAGATTTAAACGAATTAAAGCTTGAATTGTTATGGTGGAAATATCATCATTACATATCCGCCCTCTGGTATAAAAATCCCCTTTCCAGTGTCTTTTGAGGCTATTGTGTGGATTCCCTTTACGCTACACAATCTCAGGATAAGTGATCGTAAGCCCGTCCACTTTTGCCCAGGGTGTAATTTTATGCGGCTGACTTTTTTTCTCGGTCAAAATGTCCTCCACATGCAGGTTGCGAATTATCAGGGCATCTCCAATCAATGAGCGGTGACAACGCCAGGGAACCGCTTCTGCGCACATGATGGACGGCCTGCTTTTCCCCAGCCATCTTGATGAGTTGTTCAATACCCGATTCAAATTCCTTCGTCTGCATGTAATCAGCAAAGCCACGGAAAGATGAATTCTTCCAGGCGGTATTGATGGAGGCTTTGGTTGTATGGCGTAACCCCCCGAGATCTTCCAGGTGAACATAATCGATGGCATGCTGTTCCAACTCAGTTTTCAATTCATTTTGATTAAATTGGGGATTGTGACGCGATTTGGGGATCGTCCGCACATCAACCAATAATTCGATCTGATAAGCCTGGAGGGTCTTAATAAATTGATCGATCTGGAGAGTCGAGTGGCCGATCGTAAAAATTGTGTTGAGTTTCATGGAATGGAATAAATATACCATTTTCACGACAAGAAAAATCAATTTTTATCATTTCTTAATCTGAAAGATATATACTAGATCTAATATGAGGTGAACCGGTATGTAAAGGAGGATTCGAGATGAACATCAATTTCAAAATGTGGCGGACGGCTGCCTGGCAGCTGGTCAAAATGGATGACAAGAATAAATGGGACGCGCTGGATATCGTCTCAAAATGGTTGATTGCCACCCGCTCGGGAGTGACAACTGTAACCATTTATTCCTGCATCATTGCGGGCTTGCTGGCCTGGCGCGAGCACACCTTTGCCTGGTTGCCGTGGTTGATCGTGACAATCGGGCTATTCATTGCTCACGGTACCAATAATTTGCTCAACGATTACACCGATTTCAGCCGGGGGATCGATAAAGACAACTATTTCCGAATTCAATATGGGGTCCATCCACTGGTGCAGGGTTTTTGGACAAAGGTCCAGCAACTACGCTGGTTCGCAGTCAGCGGTGCGTTGGCTACCTTATCCGGAGTCTACGCCCTTTTTTATACCCATTTCAACCCCGTAGTGATCGGACTGTTCGCCTTCGGTGCTTTGATGCTGCTTTTCTACACCTATCCGCTGAAATATTTTGCCCTGGGTGAGCTGGCTATCTTCCTGATCTGGGGACCAATCATGGTAGGGGGTGTATACCTGGTTCTTAGTCAGCACTGGAACTGGAATGTAGCCCTGGCGGCGATCCCATTCGGCCTGTGCGTGGCGAGCATCAATGTCGGCAAGCATATCGACAAGCGACTGGAAGACAAGAACAAAGGTGTCACCACGCTGCCGGTGCTGATCGGGGAAACGGCCGCGCGCGTCCTTAACATCACGGTTATTGTCCTGGCTTATGCGATCGTCTTGTATCTGGTTTTTATTGCGCGGTTCTTCACCCCCGTAATGTTACTGGTATTCCTGGCCTCCAAGGATGCCTGGAAAGCCATTCTGAGATTGTCGAAGCCACGGCCAACCGAGGCGCCCCAAGGCTATCCTATCTGGCCGCGCTGGTTTTCAACCGTATCTTTCGTCCACAATCGCAATTTCGGGAACCTGTTCATACTGGGTTTATTGGCCGACACCCTGCTGCGCGTGTTCCTGCCGCTCTTGTGGCATTAGCATGATCCCGTGATTTCGGTCTACTTCGCTGTTGACCGTCCAGCCTCCGTGTGGTTTCGGCTCTGCCTTCGGTACACAAGAGGCTGTGTGTTTCAGCGAGATGATCGCTGGATGGATTGACCAGCCTCACATAGGGCATGAATAGTGGACCGTTCAATTTTCTGCCTGGTGTGAGCCTGTGTGAGTTGCTATTGACATTGAAAATAATACAATTATAATAATATTTGTCATATTTATGAAAATAATCACTGCAAGGAGATAAAATGAGCTCTAAAATTCTGCCCGGGGTCACGGCTGCTCAACCGCGTATCCGAACACGCATGGAATACAAATGGATCGCTTTGAGCGTTACCACCATCGGTTCAATGATGGCGGCGATTGACTCGACCATCGTAATCCTTGGGTTACCGCAAATGATGGTGGATTTGCATGCCGACCTGATCGAGATGATCTGGGTGATCATGGCTTACATCCTGGTCAGCACGGTCTTCCTGCTGACCTTCGGCCGGGTGGCGGATATGATCGGCCGCGTACGCATGTACAACCTGGGTTTTGTGGTATTCACCATCGGCTCTGCTTTATGTGGTTTTGCCGGGAGCGCATCTCTTCTGATCCTGTTTCGTGTTATCCAGGGCAGCGGGGCGGCAATGATGATGGTCAACAGCGTGGCCATCCTGACCGAGGTGTTCCCACCGCACGAGCGTGGTCGGGCCCTGGGCATCAATGCAATCACCTGGGCAGCTGGTGGGGTATTGGGCCCGATCCTGGGTGGACTGATCCTGAACTCGGGGAATTGGCGCTGGATCTTTTTTATCAATATCCCAATCGGCATTTTGGGAGCCTTATGGGGGTACCTGGCCCTGAAGGAAACCTCCACCCGGCGCGGCGGTGAAAAATTCGACCCGCTGGGCGCCGTGACTTTCAGTCTGAGCCTGATTTCCCTGTTGTTTGCGCTGACCCTGGGTATTGAGTACAGTTGGACTTCCTGGCCGATCCTGACGTTATTTGCAGCGTTCGTAGTTTTCCTGGCATTCTTCCTTTGGTGGGAACGGCACCCGGAAAACCCGGTGATCGACTTTTCCTTATTCAAAAACCGTATCTATAATTTCTCGGTGCTTTCGGCGATGATGCAGTCGCTGGCATTGTTTGCGGTGAATTTCCTGATCGTATTCTACCTGCAGGCGGTGCGCGGTTTTGACCCTTTGAAGGCCGCCCTTCTGTTGATCCCCCTGCCGCTGGTTACTTCGGTGATGGCGCCATTGAGCGGGTGGATCGCCGATCGGATTGGGGCACGCCTGCCGGCTACCATCGGGCTGCTGATCCAGGCAGCAGCGCTGGTTTGGTTTTCCCGCATTACAGCGAGCACGCCTTATCCTGAGATCGCTGTGGGCCTGGGCGTGATGGGGTTGGGTGGAGGACTCTTCTATCCCCCCAACACAAGTGCAGCCATGAATGCCAGCCCAATGCACCGCCTGGGCGTCGCTTCGGCGACCCTGGCTACATTACGCCAGGCAGGCATGGTAACCAGTTTTGCCCTTTCGCTGGCAGTTGCCGCCGGCAGCCTGCCGAAGAATGTGATGATGCAGCTATTCGTCGGAACGAACGTCAGCCTTGGCTCGCAGGTCATGCAGGATTTTGTGCTCGGTATGCATAGCGCATTCCTCGTTTCAGTTGTGCTGTGTCTTGTGGCAGCGACGATTTCAATGGTGCGTGGAAAAGAGGATCGCAGGTCCACGCAGACTGTTCAGGCTGGCCAGATGAAGCCAGTAAAGTGAGGAAAATTATCATGGAAAATCCCTTAAAGAACTCGAAATCCTTCGGACAAAGCATCTGGATGGATTTTTTACGGCGCAGCGCGATCGAATTCAGGTGAATTAAAACAGTTGATTGATCAGGACGGGGTTTCGGGTGTGACCTCCAACCCGTCTATTTTTGAAAAAGCGATCGCCGGGAGTCATGATTACGACGAGGCCGTGCAAACCCTTGCCCGCCAAGGTAAATCCGTTGAAGAAATCTATGAAGCCTTGACGGTGGAAGATATCCAGCGTACTGCGGATCTCTTCCGGCCGGTCTACGATCGTCTGGATGGCCGGGATGGTTTTGTCAGCCTGGAAGTCTCACCTACCCTGGCGGGAGACACGGCTGGAAGCATCCAGGAAGCCCGCCGGTTGTGGAAAAAGGTCGGACGCCCGAACCTGATGATCAAGATACCGGGAACCGACGCAGGCTTGCCGGCGATCCGTCAACTTATCGGGGAGGGCATCAATATAAATATCACTTTGCTCTTTGGGCTGCCACGTTACCGGCAGGTGGCGGATGCATACCTGGCAGGATTGGAAACGCTGGCTGCACAAGGAAAGCCGCTGGATCGAAGTGCCTCGGTAGCCAGTTTCTTCCTCAGCCGGATCGATACCCTGGCTGATCCCATCCTGAAAAAAATACGTCTGGATGGCGGGCCGCGCGCGGAACTCGTTGCCGGCTTGTATGGAGAGTTGGCCATTGCAAGTGCAAAAGTGGCTTACCAGATCTACCAGGAAATATTTGCCCAGGATCGATTCAAAAAGCTCGCCCAAAAGGGTGCGCGCATCCAACGGCTGTTGTGGGCCAGCACCAGCACCAAGAATCCTGAATTCAGTGATGTCAAGTATGTTGAACCACTGATTGGCCGGGATACGATCAACACCCTGCCACTTGAAACCATTCATCTATACCGTGACCACGGAAACCCTGCACCCAGCCTGGAAGATAACGTGGAGCAAGCCTACCAGAAGCTCGATCAACTCGGCATTGCCGGGCTCGACCTGAACTTCTTGACAAAACAATTGGAAGATGAGGGCGTGGAGAAATTCGAGAAAGCCTTCGAGACCTTGATGTCTGCCTTGAGAGAAAAGAGGGAGGCGGCGGTGAAGAAAACGGTTGAAAGATAGGAAAAGAAATCGAGCAGATATAGCCAACCTGGGATGAAAGAGGACCATGGCTGTTCCGCCTATCACCGCCCTGTTTCTGGATATTGGAGGTGTGCTGCTGACCAACGGCTGGGATAAAGTGGGGCGCCGGAAGGCATCCCAAACCTTCAATCTGGACTTTGAGGAAGTCAATGAACGTCACCACCTGACCTTTGATACCTACGAGTTAGGTAAGTTGTCCTTAAATGATTATCTGGACCGCGTGATTTTCTATCAAAAACGGTCTTTTACGCGGGCCGCATTCAAAAAATTCATGCTAAAGCAATCTCAACCAATTCCGGAGATGATCGAGTTTATCCGTGGACTTAAGATACAAAACCATTTGAAACTTGTGGCAGTCAGCAATGAAGGGCGCGAACTGAATGCCCACCGAATCAAGAATTTTGGGCTGGATTCCTTCATGGATTTTTTTGTCTCCTCATGTTATGTTCATTTCCGTAAACCGGATGCTGATATTTTCAACCTGGCACTGGATATTGCCCAGGTTCCCAAGAGCCAGGTAATTTATATTGACGACCGCTCCTTGTTCGTAGAGGTTGCCAGAGGGCTTGGTATCCAGGGCATCTGCCATACGGGTTACGAAAGTACACGAACGGCACTGGCTTCGTACGGATTAGCCTGGGAGGAACCATAATGCTAACCTTGCCTGCAACCATACTGGTTATCTTCGGTGGGATGGGCGATCTTACCTGGCGAAAGTTGGCTCCCGCCGTTTACAACCTGCACCTTGATGAACAGTTACCGGAGCAGTTCGCAATTATTGGGCTGGACCGGGTCCAGGTGACGGCTGAGGAATTCAGGAACCGCTTGCGGGATGGAATCCACAGGTTCTCGCGCCGCAAAAAGACTGATGAAAAGGAGTGGCAGTCAATCGCCCAAGAACTGGCTTACCTTTCCGGCGATTTTGCCGATACGTCCACCTACAAAGGTCTGGCAAAAATCCTTAAAGATCAAGAGAAGAGTTGGGGCTGTCCTGCATCGATCGTCTTCTACCTGGCGACCCCGCCAGGGCTGGTGGAGATGATCGTCAAAGGGCTGGGAGATGCAGGCCTGGCTGGCAGCCGGGAAAATGTCCGTATTGTGGCGGAAAAACCATTTGGCCACGATTTGGTCTCAGCTACCACGCTAAACCGCATGCTGACCCAGGTGTTTGACGAGCGTCAAATCTATCGTATCGACCATTATCTGGGCAAGGAAACGGTGCAAAATATCCTGGCGTTCCGCTTTGCTAATGTTCTTTTTGAGCCGATCTGGAACAGGCGTTATATCGATCATGTCCAGATCACGGTGGCCGAACAAGTGGGGGTAGAGCATCGCGGAGCGTATTACGACCATGCCGGCGCCCTGCGTGATATGATCCAGAACCACCTCTTGCAGCTGCTGTGCCTGGTCGCGATGGAACCGATGGTATCCTTCGATGCGGATGAGGTCCGAAATAAAAAAGTGGATGTGTTGCGCGCCATCCGTCCAATTCGCAAAGAGCAGGTCCACGACTTTGCGGTGCGCGGGCAGTACGATAACGGTTGGATCGAAGGCAAACACGTGCCGGCCTACCGGCGCGAACCCAATGTGGTCCCGGATTCCCCGGCAGAGACATTCGCGGCGGTCAAGCTGTTTGTCGACAACTGGCGCTGGCAGGATGTGCCTTTTTACCTGCGCACCGGCAAACGACTGCAAGCGCGTGAGTCATTTATAACGATCCAGTTTCGACCAGTGCCGCACCAATCTTTTCCATCCACAGCTGCGGTGGCCTGGCAGCCCAACCGTTTGTTTATCTGCATACAGCCTAACGAACAGATCATCCTGCGTTTCCAGGCCAAGCATCCCGGCTCCAGTTTCCTGCTCAGCCCGGTGGATATGCATTTTTCTTATCCCGAGATGTTCAAAGCAGCCTCCCCGGAGGCATATGAGACCTTGTTAGTGGATGTGATTGCAGGGGATGCGACTCTGTTCATGCGTGCGGACCAGATCGAGGAAGCCTGGTCGGTAATTACTCCCATCCTGAGTGCCTGGGAGGAGAGCTTGCCTGTAGATTTCCCCAATTATCAGGCCGGCTTCTGGGGACCGGAGGCGGCAGACGTATTGATCGCCCAGGATGGCAGGAGTTGGTTCCGCCCCAATATTCAGCAGCCGGATTGAATTCAGGATTTAACCTTCTTTTCCGAAGCGTGTCGAATTGGGATGGCTGGGAGTGCTTCGATTTGGCTTTTATTGATCTTCAAAAAAACCGTGTTGTCCTGGTAATGATCGATCATCCCAACTGGAATGGTCACATCTTTTTGACCCCACAAATGCCCCTCCCGTAGCACCAAATGTGTGATGCGATCGTCTTGCGGGTTGATCAAGAACTCATCCACCCGGCCAACGTGGCCATCCATGGCATCTACCCTGGCGCCTCTTCTTATTGCCAGTTCGTCAGCGGGAATATGTTCCTTCTCAACCTTCATGAACGTGGCCTCGGGAGCGAAATACGGCCACATCATATACGGGCCTGGCATGGAACCAGGTAAATAAGGAGGAACGAATTCTTCCTTGTCGAAGACCGGCATTTTCGATAGGTCCTCACGGCTGCAATTCAAGCGAATTAAACCAGTTGAACTCTCTGTAATATGGTCAACGGAAACCAGGTATTCGGTCTCTGGAAATAACAAGTCATTTATAACCACGTGAGTTATCTTTTCTGTGGTCGGCATTAAGATAACAAGCGTCACCTGACCACAAGCGCCATCCGTGCAGGTTACCTTTGCGCTCATTGGGATATCCATAACCGTCTCCTTTCCATTTTTCGAATTTTAATATTCATCCAACCAATATAACTCATCGGGTAATATCCATTTGCCTGGAGAGCGTTCTTAAAGCCCTCATTTGCAAAGCCCGGATGGTGCCAGTACGTTTGCCAAGCCGGGCTGCGATCTCTTCGGTCGTCAAGCCATCCATATATTTCAAAGTCACCACTTGGTGTTGTTCCTCTGTGAGACTCTGCATGGCCGCGTTCAGGAGCTCTGTTTCAAAGTGGAGCTCACATTCTTCAGCCGGCGTTGGCTGATCGCTTTCAAAGCGAATGCCATCCTCAAAAGCAACTGTTGGTTTGCTAGTGCGATAATCATCTATGACTGCATTACGGGCAATCGTATAAAGCCACGAAATAAAAGGCGCGCCTGTACGCTTATAGTAATCCTTGTTTTCCCACGCCTTCAAAAATACCTGGGAAGTAAGATCCTCTGCCTTTTGCTCGTCTGTTATCCGGAAATATATATAATGATAAATCCTTTCAGCAAAATTAGCATAGAAAGCAGCAAAATTTTCCAATTCGTTTCCATTGAGGCGTTCGATCTTTCTTCGCCGGAAATTTCGCTTTGAAAGGATCTTTTGCAAGAAGGAAGGATTCGTTCTGAGTTGTTTATTTAACATAGAGTTATACCTCGTGAACAAGTTGTTTATTTCAGGTCAATCCACTCGGCATGTACTGTTCTATACTATATGTCCAATCAGTTTTCTTATCCATAAGGACTTTTCCTATAAAGATTTAGGGGATTCCCCCACCCGACCAGGCACTGAAATTATGAATTCCCTGAGCTTATCTAATAAAATAAGGGCTGTCCGCATAGCGGACAGCCCATGACATTTTCAAATAAGCAGGTAAAGTGGGTCACGAGTGGGGAGCTGGGTTACATTTGAAGGCCGCTTTCTGCGCCCAGATTGCCTTTCTCCATGGCTGCTCTTACGTTAATGCTGTTTTCAGCCAGACTGGTCAGCCGCCGGTCTGTTTGTTTTTCCTCTTCCAATGTCTCGTTTAGAACCCTTACCATACTGGTATAACCCAACTGGCGGGCATGCGTGCGGGCAGTGCCATAAGCGGCTATCTCGTAGTGTTCCGCACGCTGGGCAGTGCCAATTAGAGCAGCGTTCAAAAAATCCGGGTTGGCTCCGGCTTTGATCAGCTCGTTGCCTTCCTTCACGATCCCTTCAATTCCGGTGCACTTTTTGCCATCCGGGCTGATCTTCAATTGGTCACAAAGCTGCTGGATACGATCTGCATGGATGCGCGTTTGTTCGAGATGGTCTATAAAAGCAAGGCGTAGATCACCATCGGCAGCTTTGGCCATTTTGTCCAGCGCTTTGACCAGTTGTTGTTCAAGGCTGTAAATATCTCTCAGCTCATCGGTCAATACATCATCCAGATTTTGGAATTTCATGGGTTGCTCCTTTCGTATAGTCTATTGAATGGTTTGAGTATCAAATGCGGCTTGTTCCCGGGTGGATCAGGTGCAGGAACCCAACGAATACCACGCCTCCCAGTGCGGACACAAGAATCTGCCCCAACCAACTCCCGGGTTGCAAACCCACCAATCCAGCCAGGAACCCTCCAATCAGGCCACCGATCACGCCTATTATCAGATCCCATAACAGGCCAAAGCCAGCTCCACGGACAATCATCCCGGCCAACCAGCCGGCGATGATACCGCTAATGATCCAAATTAAGATAGACATGTTTTTACTCCTTTCTTTGTTATGCGTTTATTTTTCTTCCCATTGTCCGGTTTTCTTATCTTTTTCGAATTTCCTTTTTACAGCCGCCCAGGCAACCCTGGCTGCAGTTTCTTCCCTGGAGGCGGAGTCTCTACGTTTTCCGGGAGAGGCGTAATTTTGCCAGGCGTGATTGTAAACTTCCATGTAAATTTTCTGGGCATTCAAGGGCAGGACATTCCGTACTGATTCTGGTAAACTGCTTGCGGATTTTATAGGGCATTACGGTTTCTCTCCAGCACATGCGAATTCATGAACCGGTTTACCGAACTTTTTTATCCTTGCCTCTTGATTAAGAGACATTTTTCCCTTAAAATCATGTCTCTTAAGGAAATCGTGATATTTCCTGCGGGCATCTAGGATGGTATAGCCATATTTCTCCTGGATCCGTCCGGTTAATTCCACAAACCGGCCATCCATACGGCTGCGCCGATCCGCAATCAGTCTTCCCCATTGCTGCTTAACCTTCCCGCGGAATTGTTTCCATTTCCCTTTATAAATATGCTTGTTCATCGTTTCTCCTTTGGCAAAATCCTGTCAAGAGTAGTGGCTGACGGCTATGAGGATTTGCCGGCTTTTGGAAGGTTTCTTCCATAGGTTTTAACGAGTTCAAGGTTGAATTGTTAGTGCGGGAAAACCCCCATATTGGAATGCCCGCCTCAGAATTTTTCAAGCCAGAGTGTTTGGTAAGGATTTAGTGTATAAGCTGCAACAAATTGCGTTTGGGCAGTGACGTTTTGCAGGCACAGCATTTGGCTGTCACCCATGGGAGAACTGCGCTGCACTGCAAAAACCGCCGGCCCCATCTCCAGGATTTTTTGCCTGCCGTTCGGGTGGAAAGCTTCGGAAGCAGCACGCCTGGAAATCAAGGCACGATAACGGGCAAAGACCTGGTTCCGCAGCGCGTTCGGATCGGATAGTTCGCCTTCCAGATCGTTTCGTTCCAGTTTCTGACGATTGATTGCACGATTATGCCCGGCAGTTTGGACGCCTGCGAGCCAGTTCCGTGAGCCAAACAAGCTATGAAAATAAATACCCGGCAGCCCTTGCAGGCTAAGCATGATCGCCTGCGCTGCCATGAATCGGTCAATTTTAGTTGAGAGTGGCTCTTCGCCAGTTGGATCGGAAAGAGCATCGAAAAAATTGATGTTCAGCTCATAGGGGATTTGTGTGCCATCCGCGTTTTGCTTGTATGAGATCAAGCCAGCGTGTGCCAGGGTTTGCTCGACCAATGCGTCGATATCGGCGGATGCCAAAATTCCTCGCACCGGATTTAGCCCAATTCCGTCGTGCGAAGCGAGAAAGTTGAAGAATGTAGTCTGGTCCGATGGAGTTGCCAGTTTGGATGCCCATTCTGTAAGAATGGATGCATCCCCTGTACGAAAAGTGTGCAATACCAGTGGTGGAAGAGCAAAGTTGTAGACCAGTTGGGCCTCGTTCTTCCCATCGCCAAAATAGGAGAGGTTATCGGAGTGGGGTACGTTGGTTTCAGTCAGGATGCGCACGTGGGGAGCCACCTCATCCAGAACGAGGCGCAGGAGTTGAACGAACGAGTGGGTTTGTGGCAAATGAATACAGGAGGTGCCAATTTCCTTCCAGAGGTAGGCAATCGCATCGAGACGGATGAATTGTGCACCGTGTTCGGCATACAGGAGTAGAATGTCGAAAACTTCCAGGAGAACATCCGGGTTGTGATAATCCAAATCGGCCTGGTCTGCGCTGAAGGTCGTCCAGACACGGCGTTTACCCGCAGCAGTTTGGAATTCGGTCAGCAAGGGTAATGTACGCGGACGTACAACCTTGGATAGATCCGGGCCGCCTTCAACCGTCAAAAAGAAATCGCGATAGGGCTCTTCAGCTTTTAAAAAAGCCTGAAACCAATTCCCCTGCACAGAGGCATGGTTGATAACGCCATCGAACACCAGGCGAAAGGATCGCCCCAACCGTTCCACACTATTCCAATTACCCAGAACGGGATCCACGGAGCGGTAATCCTTAACCGAAAATCCATCATCTGATGACCAGGGATAGAACGGCAGGATATGGATCCCGCTGACTACACCGTGCAGATGGGTTTCACAAAATTCCGCCAGGGTAACCAGAGGTGTCTGACCGGAGGCATGCAGCTGGTCGGCGTAAGTGATCAGGAAAATATCGCGCTCCGAAAAAGAAGACCCGGTTGGGATCGGGATTTGCCCGCGGTATCGTTCAACCAGGGCTTGCAGGCGAGAAGCTACCTGGGCAGCGCGTTCTGCACCGTACAGGATCGTTAGTTGTGGGGTATAAAGAGGCGATTGCAGCATGCATTTCATTGTACTATACTGAATGTGGAATTCTTTTATTTGATCAAGGAGAAAGTTATGCCACCTTCGCGCCACATCGGATTTATCTCTACACGCTTTGCAGGTACCGATGGCGTATCGCTCGAGACCGCCAAATGGGCCACCATCCTAGAACGGATGGGTCACGCCTGTTTTTATTTTTCTGGCGAGTGCGACCGTCCGGATGGTAAATGTTACCTTGTCCCTGAAGCCTTTTATCGCCATCCCAGCATCGATGCCATCAACGAGACCGTTTTTACAGGTACATGGGGACAAATGCATAAAGGGCGCGAGACGCACCAAGCAGTCGAAGCACTGCACCAGGATTTTTTCTCAGTTTATATCCGGCCTGCAAAGGTTACAAAGCAGGTGCAGGAATTGAAGGATTTCTTTAAAGAGCACCTATATAAATTCGCCTCCCAATTCCACCTGGAAGCACTCATCGTCGAGAACGCCCTAACCATCCCAATCAATTTGCCGCTGGGGCTGGCCATTACCGAATTCATAGCCGAGACGGGTTTCCCCACCATTGCGCACCATCACGATTTCTATTGGGAACGCCAGCGATTTTAAATAATTCGGTTCAAGATTATCTTTCAGCGGCATTCCCACCCAACCTGCCTTCGATCCGGCATGTGGTGCTCAACTCGGTGCAGGCCAAACAACTCGCCTCACGGATCGGGGTAGCCGCAATGGTCATTCCTAATGTGATGGATTTTGACTCCCCTCCGCCGGCTTTGGATGAATATGCACTTTCGGCACGTTCGGACCTCGGGCTGGCACCTGATCAATATTTGATCCTCCAGCCAACCAGGATCATCCAGCGGAAAGGCATCGAGCATGCCATCGAACTGACCCGCCGCCTCGGCCTGCCCGCTGAGTTGGTCATCTCGCATGCCGCTGGAGATGAAGGCACCGACTACGAAAAGCGTGTGCGTGAATTTGCCGCCCTGCTTCATGTCACGGTCAATTTCGAATCGGCCATTGTAGGGGATGCACGCGGTGTCACTCCCGAGGGCCGGAAAATCTATACACTGGGAGATGTCTATCCCCAGGCCGACCTGGTCACTTATCCTTCCGCCATGGAAGGCTTTGGAAATGCCTTCCTGGAGGCCATCTACTACAAACGCCCGCTGGTTGTGAATAACTATTCCATCTATGAAACGGATATTAAACCCAAAGGCTTCAAGGTGATTGAGTTCGACGGCTATATCTCCAATGCCACGCTGGAGCGTACCCGCCACCTGCTTAAACATCCGGAGGAAGCCGCACTTGATGCGGATGAAAACTACAAGCTGGCACGGCGCTTTTACTCGTACAGCATGCTCGAACGACGCCTGCACATTTTATTGGCTGACTGTTTTGGAGAAGAGGTATGAGAATCGCGTTGCTGCATTACTCGTCACCGCCGATCGTTGGGGGAGTGGAAAGCGTACTGGCAAATCACGCCCGCTTGATGGCGAAAGCGGGTCACGAGGTAACCATCCTGGCAGGGCGTGGGGAAACCTTTGATGCAAATATCCCGGTGCGCGTCCTGCCACTTTTGGATTCGCGCCAGTCGGAAGTGATGGCCATCAAAGGCGCGCTGGACAGAGGAAAGTACACGCCTGCATTTGATGCTCTGCGAGACGAAATCAAGGCTGAATTGTTGGCAGAACTGCAGGGATTTGACATCTTGATTGCCCACAACGTTGCCTCTCTGCATAAAAACCTGCCGCTGACCGCGGCCCTCCATGATGTCTATAAAATATCCGGTTTTCCAAAATTGGTCCTTTGGCATCACGATCTGGCCTGGACAGCTCCACGCTATCGCCAGGAAATGCACGAGGGCTACCCCTGGAATTTGTTATGCACAAATTGGAGCGATGTCACGCAGGTGGTCGTTTCGGAATTGCGGCGTCAGGAGCTTAGCGGTCTGCTTGGTCTTCCGCCGGAATCCATCCGTGTGATCCCCAATGGCGTGGATGTTAACGCTTTCTACAAACTTGAACCGCAAACTACTCAATTAGTTGAGCAGTTGTGTCTCCTGGATGCCGACCCACTATTCCTTTTGCCGGTGCGTTTGACGCCACGAAAAAATATCGAATTGGCATTACACATACTTGCTGAACTGCGGGATCAATTCCCAAAAGCCATGTTGCTGGTCACTGGTCCGGAAGGACCCCATAATCCGGCCAACGCGGCTTACCGGCTGAACCTGCTGGCCTTGCGCAACAAATTGAAACTGCAAGGGGCAGTCCATTTTCTGGCGGATGTAACGGATGCAGTCATCCCGGATGCCGTAATCGCCGATTTTTATCGGCTGGCGGATGCATTGTTATTTCCCAGCCGTGAAGAGGGTTTTGGCATTCCCTTGATCGAAGCCGCATTCAGTTCAATCCCGGTCTTTTGTTCAGATATCCCGGTGCTGCGCGAGCTGTGTGGAGAGGATGTCACCTACTTTGATCCAGACTCCGAGCCGCGCTCCATCGCGGATGTGATCATTGAAAGGCTGCAAAGCGAAGCCTCATCCCGCTGGGCGCGCCGGGCTAAACACAACTATTCCTGGAATTCGATTTACACGTATCTTATTGGCCCATTGATTCAGGAGGTAGGAAAATGAAAACTCCTTTGCGAAATATTAAAAGTGCGCTGGTTCCGGTTGGAGCGGGCACGGATGGGCAAACTGCGCTTGCCATTGCCCGCAATATCGCCGAAGAAGTTATTCTGGTTGGTGTCGTTCCGATCGCTGAGCATGAATCCATCAGCGCCGGGGCACAGATTGCACGGCAAGTCCGCAAACGCCTGCTTTCCTTGGGCGGCGGACCATCCATCCGATTTAAATCCACGGTGATCGTTTCAGAGACGCCATGGAAGGATCTCCAGAGTGTGATTGCCAGCGAGGACCCCGATCTTTTAATCGTCGAGTGGGATGGCAAGCTAACCTCCTGCGGCATTCCCATCTCGGATGTGCTATCCAATTCGCTTTGCAACGTAGCCATTGTGCGCGGCCCCACTCCTCCCAGACCAGATCGAATTTTAATCGCGGTACGCGGTGGTCCGTCCGCCGAGTTGGCATTCCAAATCGGCATGGGTCTGCGATCAACTCAGATGGATGTGCTGCATCTTGCCATGGCGGGCGCAGTGAACGACGCCCCCTTCAAGGGATTGAAACATATCCTGCGCCATATTCCCGAGGTCCAACTCCGGTCGATCACAACGGAAAATGCCGGAAAGACTATTTTTGAGGAATCACAGCATTATGATTTGGTGATCCTGGGCGCGACCGCCGGTAAGAGGATGGAAAATTCATCCATCGGCCCGGTGGCCGAAAAACTTTTCCAAGAGGCGTCCACGACCGTGATGGTTGTGAAAACCCGCCAGCCCATCTCAGAATCCATGTTCGATGAAAGCGCGGGTGCCCAGGCTATTTCCATATTGGTGGATAAATGGTTTGCCGAAAACACCTTCCACGCCGACGAGTTCTCAGACCTGAAACAGCTAATGGAACTCAAAGAAAAACAAGATGTGACCATCAGCCTGGCTTTGCCGACTTTGAACGAGGAGGAAACAATTGGCAAAGTTATCACGACCATCAAGAAGGCATTGATGGAGGATTTTCCATTGCTGGATGAAATCGTGCTGATTGATTCCGATTCGACGGATCGAACCAGAGCAATCGCTGATGATCTTGGCATTCCAGTCCATATCCACCAACAATTATTGCCTGATCTGGGGGCGAGAAGCGGCAAAGGCGAAGCGCTCTGGAAAAGCTTGATGGTCACCAAAGGAGATATCGTAGCCTGGATTGATACTGACATCATCAACATCCACCCGCGTTTTGTCTATGGGATCCTCGGTCCCCTGCTGCTCGACAGCAACATTCAACTCGTGAAAGGCTTTTACCGCCGCCCGATAAGGGTAGGCGATAAAATGCAAGCAGGTGGCGGCGGGCGTGTTACCGAACTGGCAGCCCGGCCTTTATTGAATCTCTTTTACCCTGAACTCTCCGGCGTTGTCCAGCCACTATCTGGAGAATATGCAGGCCGTCGCGAAGGTCTGGAAAATGCAGTTTTCTTCTCAGGCTATGGCGTAGAGATTGGATTGTTGATCGATATTTTTGAGCATTATGGCCTACGTTCAATAGCTCAAGTGGATCTGCAGGAACGAATTCATCGTAACCAAGGCTTGGAGGCGTTGAGCAAAATGTCATTTGCCATCATTCAGACGGTTCTCCGAAAACTAGAAACCAGTTACGAGCGTTCAATTATTGAGGATGTAAATAAGACCATGAAACTAATCCGCAGCGATAGTGGCGGTTATTTTCTGGAAGTGGAGGAGGTGGCCGAATTAGAACGGCCTCCGATGATTACAATTCCGGCGTACCTGGATTGTCATAAGAAATGACAAGACTCTGTCTGGTACGGCATGGCCAAACGGACTGGAATCTCGAAGGACGGTATATGGGTCAGAGTGATATCCCGCTTAATGATACGGGTCGCGCCCAGGCGCAGGTACTTTCCCAAAAGTTACACGGTTCCCTTTTTGCCAGCCTCTACACCAGCGACCTGAAACGTGCCAGGGAAACTGCCGAGACCATCGCGGCAGTACTCCACGTGCCTGTCACCAGCGACCCGCGCTTGCGAGAGATCAATCAGGGCGAATGGGAAGGTCAGCTCGTAGACACCATCAAGGCCCGCTACGCAGATTTATGGGAGCAACGCTCTACGGATCCTGCCAAGATCCGCCCGCCTGGCGGTGAAACAGTTGGGGAGGTGGCAGAACGCGTCCAGCTTGTCCTGGATGATATTGCCCATATTTACCCCGAGGATTCTATATTGATCGTTTCGCATGGACTTGCGCTTGCCACTGTAATTTGTAAAGTGCGAGGCATCCCGGTTGGACAGGCTTACCGCGTGATCCCCGAAAACGCCGAACCGGTCTGGGTGGATTGGGAATAAACCCAGGCAGCCTGTATAATAGCCGATTCGAGGAGCAGTTCTGATGACCAGCCTACAGAAAATCGATGAATGGATCAAGGAAGCCGAAGAACGGCCGCAATCCGCCCTGATGATCCTGAGGTTGATTGCGGGTCGCCTGCGCGAACTGACCGAGCGTAATGAGGAACTGCTGGCCGAGAACATCGCTTTGCAAGATGGCAGCCGGGTGGAGGAATACAGCCGGCGGATTACTCATCTTGAATACCAATTGGAAATGCTCAAACGGCGTTTTGGTCCTGAGGTACTCAAGGCAGCAGAGGCGATGGCTCTTCCCGCCGCGCCTCAGACAATCAGCCTGATAATCTACCAGGCACGCGGCAAGATTGTCCGCATTGAACCCAGCTTGGAGGATCTTTCAGGCACGGTTTCACTTGGACAGATCACAGGTGATGTCTTCCCGTGGGGCGAGTTCCCACGCATGCTGGTGGTCCCATCCATGGAAGAACTGCTCATGGTTTTCACCTCCGGTCGGGTTAGTACCTGCGCAGTTGCCCAAGTTCCTGTCCAGGAAAACGACAGTCTCTGGAACTGGGATCAAGCCTCCCTGCCGGATGAGCCACATGGAGGCGAACTTCTATCTGCATTGATGCCGTTTACGAGCCTGCCTCTGGCGGATTTCTTCGTGCAGGTAAGCCGCCGGGGCTGCGTCAAAAAGACGATGACTTCCCTGGCAGAAAATATCCTGACCAACCATTATCTTGGCCGAGGGACCTTGCAAAAAGCAGACAAGCCCTTCGAGGTTGTACTCTGCCGGAAAAATGCCCGCCTGGTCCTGGTAACATACGAAGGCCGATTGCTTGGCCTGGATATTGATGATTTGAACTATTCAACTGAGGAAAGGATCCGGCTCGAGCCGCATGACCACGTCATTGCTTCTTTCGTGATTGAGCCGGACGAATCCCTGATCTGCCTGACCCAGAACGGCAAGGTAATCCACCGGGAAAGCTCTGTGATCGAGCCGGCGAAATCCGCCAGCGCGCACGGCCAGGCGCTGATTTCCCCTTCCCGCCTGGAACAAGGAACACGGTTTATCGGTGCAGCCGCGATCCGGGAGTCGGATAAAGTCCTGGTGCTGGATACGGCCGGGGGTCTGACTTTGCATCCTTGCCGCGAGATAACCGGGTCTGGTGCTCTGCCGATAGATGAGCCAGTTTTGGCATTCGGCATTGTCCCGGCTCTCGGCCAGGAGACCAAGTCATGAGCTTTAGGGTAGGCCTGGATTTCGGGACCTCCAACTCTGGTGTGGCGGTTTATGACGGTCAGCAGGTGCGATTGCTGCCAATCGACCGCAAGAATGTCCTGCCTGAAGTGGTCAAGACTGTGCTATACATCACACGCGATTATCACGCATCGATCGGACAAGAGGCCATCGAATTGTATTACCGGCACAATGTCAACCGCCAGCGCCATTACATAAAGCAATGGGCGGGTGAGATCGATTACACCGGCGCGGATTTGCACTATGTCCGGGATGTGTATGTCTATGTGGATGAGCTAAAACCGGGACGGCTCATGCAATACCTTAAGACGGCCCTACGCAAAAACACTCCAGGCGGTTATGAAGGTACCCAGATCTTCGAACGTTTTTACACAGTCGGCGAGCTGATTCAAGTGTACCTGGGCTTGCTCAAAAAACGTGCCGAGGAGTTATTAGGTGAACCGATCCGATACGTGACGCTGGGACGGCCTGTCAAATATTCCAGCTCGCCAGAGCAGGATGCCAAATCTGAAGAAACCATGCGGCAGGCTGCCCTGGCTGCCGGCTTCGAAAAAGTTGACTTCGAATTTGAGCCAGTGGCTGCGGCGTTGGATTATGAACGTTCCATCTCCAGTCCGCAGAATGCAGTAATATTCGACTTTGGCGGCGGTACACTCGACATTGCCGTCATGCGTTTGGGGGAAAGCGGCGGACGAAAAGTCTATGCCAGCGGCGGCGTGGACATCGCCGGGAGCGACTTCGATCGAGCCATTATCGAAAAACGCATGCTGCCTCATTTTGGGCTCGGACAGGTGAGCCACCAACCTGCCATCCTCGAATTGATCAATTCGGTGCCCGATTGGATGGCGCTGCCCGACCTGGCTACCCCTCAAAACAAGAATTTACTCGAGAAAGCCATGCGCGCCGGCCTGGCCCCGGTCCGCTTGAAGGCTCTGCAGGCCTTGATCTATAACGATATGGCCTTCACATTCTATAACCGTGTCGAGAGCGCCAAGATCAGCCTCTCCGACCAGGGCGCGGCGGTGATCAGCCTGGAGGACCGGGACATCCCTGTGTGGGAACTGTATACCCGCAACCAGTTCGAGACGGATATCCAAGAATTCCAGTCCAGGGTCGAAAAAGTGCTGCTTGACACCCTGGCTGCCTCCGGCCTGGAGCCGGGTTCCGTGGATGCAGTGGTCAAGACTGGCGGCTCATCCAATATTCCTCTTTTCACGGGCATGTTGGCGCGTATCTTTGGGGCTGAAAAAGTGAAAGAATCCAATCCCTTCAGCAGCGTGGCAGCCGGACTGGCCATCCGGGCAGGGTTATAAGCAAAAAATAAGAAAAAACCATACCGCCCATCTATCGGTTGTAGTAAAATAAGGACATTATTAGTCCGAATTTGCTGAAGAATTGTAATAGCAGGCGAGATATGAAATTCTTTACTGGTAGAAGGCAAAAAGGGGGTCTTGCTCAACCTTATCCTTCCTATCGGATTGCCATTCTGACGATACTCTTATGCACATGCCTGGCTGCCTGCATGGCTCAACCTGCCGGGCGCACCCAATCCCCGACTGCCTTACCGACAGCCAATGCACAGTCTATCCCCATAACCGGATCCAGCGCTTCCTGCAAAAGTCCAGCACCTCTGACGATGGCTGTGACGGAAGGCCCGTATTTCAAGGCCGGTTCTCCAGAAAAAACCTCCTTAATTGAAGCGGGCATGCGAGGGACGAAACTTGTCCTGAGCGGATATGTTTTCACGACGGATTGCAAGCCGGTCGTGCATGCCCTGCTGGATTTCTGGCAGGCAGATGCAAATGGCCAGTATGACAATAGCGGCTACACTTTGCGCGGGCACCAGCTCACGGATTCAACCGGACATTACCAGTTGACCACCATCGCCCCAGGCCTTTACACCGGCCGGACAGAGCATATCCACGTCAAGGTGCAGGCTCCGGGCGGACCGGTTCTCACGACACAACTCTTCTTCCCGGGAGTGGCTCAGAATCAATCGGATGGCATATTCAATCCATCCCTGCTGATGAGTATCCAAAACAATTCTGATGGAGAGACTGCCGTATTCAACTTCGTTATTGGTCCATGAAGAAAGGTAATTCCATCCGGAGGTTTTGGCTGAGCATTGTCATTGTTTCTCCAGGAAATTACTGACTGGAAAGGAGCAAACCAATGAACGTTTCAAAAATGGCTTTGCAAGCGCCTCACAAAGGCGGATTGGTCCGAACCATGGGCGAGCCACTCGGGGTTGCCAAGGCGGCCATGCTGATGGTGCATGGACGGGGAGCTTCGGCTGAAGATATCCTCTCCCTGGCTGAGCAACTGGATGTAGCCGGGTTCGCTTTTCTTGCACCGCAAGCTACCAATAATACCTGGTACCCCAATTCCTTCCTAAGCCCAATTTCTGATAACGAACCCTGGCTTTCTTCAGCACTGGCTTCCATGGAAGAAGTAATGGCCAAGATAACAAAGGCCGGCATAGCTCCCGAGCACAGCATGATCCTGGGCTTCTCCCAAGGCGCCTGCCTGACCTTGGAATATGCAGTCCGCCACGTCCAGCGTTACGGCGGTCTGGTAGGGTTGAGCGGCGCCTTGATCGGGCCGGATACAATGCTGCGTAATTACAGCGGTACCCTGGCCGGTACGCCGGTATTTTTAGGCTGCAGCGATGTGGATTTCCACGTACCAAAAGAGCGTGTCGACGGGGCTGCCGCAGTCCTCGGACGACTGGGCGGTGACGTCACTGAACGCCTGTATCCGAATATGGCCCATACTGTCAACCAGGATGAGGTCGATTTCGTCCGTGGGATGATGCAGTCTGTTCTGGCTGGTATATGACCTCCCTGGTCTCACCCGGTGTTCGTACTGCCGATAACCTCAAGAACACCAACCGGCTGAAGGTCCTTATTATTGGAGCGCCGGAAATCGTAGCTTCCGGATCACTCCTTAATTTGAACCATCTTAAAGCCCAGGCGCTGCTTTACTACCTGGCTGCCACCGGGGAGGTTTTCACCCGTAATCACCTGGCCACACTGCTGTGGAGCGAAGCCGCATCCAGCGAGGGCCTGCATTCATTACGTTCCAGCCTTTATCGTCTGCGCCAGGGATTGCGCTCCGCTGGAGTGGAGGCGGTCCTGGTGAGTGAAGGTGAATCACTCAGCCTGAAACCCGATAGTTTTATATGTGATCTGGGCGAGTTTCGCCGCCTTCTCGAGCAAGCGGACGAGCCTGCTCTTGCCAAAGCAGTTACCCTCTACCGGGGGCCATTAATGGAAGGCTTTAGTATGCCGGATGCACAGGTCTTTGACCAGTGGTTACAAGGCCAGGAAGCGAGCCTGTCCCAGGCTTATTTTGTTTCCCTGGAGCGCCTGGCAGGTTGGGCAGAAGCGCGCCAGGAATGGCCAGCCGTAATAGATTATGTCCAGAAGATGGTTCAGATCGACCCTTTGGATGAGTATGTCCTGCAACGGCTGATCCGGGCCAGCATGCACCAGGGGGAACTGGGGCTGGCCTTGCGCCAGTACCGCCATTTTGAGGACCAACTTCACCAGGAATTTGGCATGGATCCATCGTCTGAGACCCGGGATCTGCTCTATGCGGCCCTGCGGCAGCAGCGTGACGGCTTGCCAGCAAAGGTTATTTCTTCGGTTCACAACCCGCACCAGCCAAGCATCCTGCCTTTAATCGGCCGGGAGCACTTGTTGGAGCAGTTGAATGGAATCAGCCAGGGTGTGCAGGCTGGTCGAGGCGCGACCGTCTTGATCGAAGGCGAAGCTGGTATTGGGAAGAGCCGTTTGGTGGATGAATTTGCCCGGTCTTTGATCGCAGGATCATCACCCTGGATCGTACTTCAGGGCACTTGTTCTCCATTCGATGACTTGCTTTCCTATGGACCATTTCTTGAGGCTTTGCAAAATGCCTCAGGTGGAGACCTGCCCGCCCTGCCCGTGGAATTGGATCCAAGCCTTCCCGACATTCGTGGACGTTTCTCCTGGCGGGTCTTGCAG
Source organism: uncultured Chloroflexia bacterium (assembly GCA_963776475.1). Classification (GTDB taxonomy): domain Bacteria; phylum Chloroflexota; class Anaerolineae; order Anaerolineales; family Villigracilaceae; genus UBA877. The sequence continues at coordinate 187,707 of CAVZMZ010000037.1, read as the reverse complement.
ACCATCCGCTCACTCACACATAGCCTGCCACTTTTACTGATCATCGAAGACTTGCAATGGGCCAATAGCTCCACACTGAACCTGTTTGGTTTCCTTTCCATGCGCCTACAGCACCTTCCGGTATATCTGGTTGGTTCCGTCCAGCATGCCGATTCGATTCCGGCTTTACAGCGGCTTGTGTCGCTCGGACGCCGCCGGGGTGACCTGCATATGCTGACATTGGCGCCACTTACATTGGAAGGCGTTGTCACTCTTCTGGAGGCAGGCGGGGTGGAGGCGGATTCGATTGAGGATCTGGCCGAATGGTTATATGCGCGCTCCAGCGGGAGTCCTTTCCTGCTGACGGAGATTCTGGCACAACTGCGTAAGGAAAGCCTGCTGACACCATCTGGGGATGGCTGGCAGCTCGACACGGCCCGCTGGTGGCGATGGCGAACGGCCTTCGAACTGCCTGAGACTACTTATGACCTGCTCGCCTGGCGCCTATCCAACCTTTCACCGGAGGCATACCATATCCTCGAAATCCTGGCAGTTGCCGGGCAACCTTTGCCCGCACACATTCTCTCCGATTTTCCCGGCATTCCGCCAGACCAGTTTAGCTCGCTGGTGGATGACCTGGCGACCCGCCGTCTGATCATCGAACCCCCGGATGGCAGGTTGGCGCTCCCTCACCATCTGCTTCGAAAGACCTTGCTGCATCGCCTGAGTAATCTCCACAAACGAACGATCCACCGGCAGTTGGCTGAAGCCATGGAGGCGCACATGTCCTGGGAGGATGAGGCGGCTTTGCTTCAGTTCGCCATGCACGCGGTAGCCGGCGAGGATATTGGGCGGGCACGCCGGTATGGTCTGGCGGTACTTCCGAATCTGCCGCAGGATTACACGGGAGCGGAGACGGTGGACTTTGTGCACCACTTGCACGATCTTCTGGCCTCGACTGCCTCCGCCGGAGAAATGGCCACACTCACGCATGCCCTGGGAACTTTGCATCAATCCATTGGCCAGCTGGAGGTTGCTTCGCAATGGCTCTTGGGCAGTCTTGGTTGGGCAAAGAAGGCTGGCGACCTGCCTGCGCAGGCCGCTGCGCATTTCGAGATGAGCGAACTGTCCCTTATGGCAAATGATTACCGCAAGTCAACGGAATCTGCGCAGGCAGGGTTGGATGAAACTATGTCTTCCATCCCAACCTCCCAACCTGACTCACCAGAGGCACTTGCACTGGTCGGAAGAGGCCACCGGCTGCTGGGCGCAGCATTTGCGATGGAGGGCAGTAATCTGGCAGCCGCCGAAGAACACCTGCAGGAGGCCGTTAAAGCCCTGCGTCGCAGCGGGAACCAGGGCGATTTGTGCGCGGCGCTGTTCGAACTGGGCAACATATCTGCGCAGCGCGGCGATTTGCAGGCTGCGCTCGAGTTCTATGAGCAGGCAGCCCAAACCGCCGAGTCCGGACATAACCATTATTACCTCGCCCTGGCCCGCAACAATTTCGCTTACCATAGTCTGCTGCTTGGTCAAATTGAAGCGGCTGAAAAATCTGCCACGCAGGGCGTGAAAGTAGCCGAGACGCACGATCTGCTGGCGGCGCTGCTGCATCTTTACAGCACGCGTGGAGAAATCCATCTCTACCTTGGGGAGTGGAAACAAGCGGAGGTCTCGTTCCAGCACGGCCTGGCCATTGCAGAGGATTTGGGCAGTCTGGAGCGTAAGGCAGGCTATCGCGGCGGATTGGCACTGGCCGCCCGGTCTCAAGGGCATCTGCAAATAGCGACCGGACAATTGCAGGAGGCGCTGGCGTTGATCCGGGAGGCAGGATACTGGCATTTGCACACACGTCTGCAGATTTGGCTGGCCGAAACGCTTTTCATGCAGAGGCGTTTCTCCGAAGCTGCAAGCCCGCTCGACGAAGCTCTTGGAATTGCGCGTGAACAGCACCGCACCTTGCTGCTCGTCCAGGGCGAAAGACTGCATGCCCAATTACTGGCAGCTAGCGGGGATTGGGCAGCTGCGGAATCACTCTTTTCTGAAAACCTTGAGAAAGCCTCAGAACTCGGTCTCGTGCTGGAAATAGCCCGCTCACAGGCGGCCTGGGGGAAGGCAGCGCTTCAATTTTCACCCAGATCTGAGGAGGGCTGCCAGCGGTTGGCGTTGGCTCGAGCCACTTTCGAAGCTTGCCACGCCAAAGCCGACCTGGCCACTTTGCCATGAACCGCTTTACTGGGGGAGACCGATTAATCGGATACTCATAAAGACACAATAGATCCGCTCAGTGGTTGTGACGGTGCGGTGACGCACATTGATTAAAATAGATAATATGTATTATATAAATATAAAATATTAGATTGGTAGATTCCAGCTAAATTTAATACCTTGCGTATGAACCAATTCCGATACCTTTCCTATGCCCAGGAAGTGATCTTCCAACCAGGTGTCCTGGCTCAATTGGGTCAGGCGATAGATGAGTATGGCTGGAAAAGGTTGATGTTGGTCACCGGGCACTCCATGCGGACAGCTGGTCATGTGGGCACGGTTGAGGCAGCTCTGGGGAAGCGCCTGATCACGATTTATGATCAAACCCGTCCCCAGGTTCAAGATGTGCAACTAGATGAGGTCCTGGCACTCGCCTTAGAGAAAAAGGTGGAGGCTGTTATAGGGCTGGGCGGGGGGAGCCCGATCGGGATGGCGAAGGCAGTAGCCTTTGCCTTGGGGGGCGAAAATAATGGCGATTCGACACGCCTGCACACGCCCATTGACCAGCCGCTCATTCCCGTTGTAGCCATCCCTACAACGTATGCCGGGTCAGAGATGACCTCAACTTACGGGATAACGCACACCCGCGAGCAGCCTGTTCGCAAGGTTACAGTCAATGACCCGCGCGTTGCCCCCAAGCTAGTACTCTATGATCCACGCTTAACCATCGACCTCCCACCGGAAATGACCGCCTCAACGGGCATGAACGCGCTGGCGCATTGCATCGAAGCGCTGTATTCGGTCACGCGCCAGCCCTTCTCCAGCGCCATCGCGGTGAGCGCGGTAGGTTATATCAACGGCGCTCTACTGCGCTGTTTCCAGAATGGGCAGGATTTGGAAGCGCGGATCGAAATGCTCACCGGAGCCTACCTGGCCGGATTGAGCCTGGCGGGAGTGAGCATGGGGCTCCATCACGGTCTGTGCCATGTGCTTGGTGGGACTGCCAACGTACCGCACGGGATTGCAAACTCCATCATTTTGCCCCATGCAATTCGGTTCAACGCAGATGTGACCGCTGACGAATTGCTGCCGGCCGTAAAAGCCATGGGCATCCCTCTGAATGGCAGTGGAGCCGTGGCCGCGGTTGAACAGGCAGCGCAGGCTATCTATGACCTGTCCGGCCGTATGAACCTTCCACAGCACCTGCGCCAGGTGGGAGTGAGTGCGGCTGATATCCCGCGCCTGGCACAATTGGCCTTCCAAAACCGGACCGTCCAAAACAATCCCAAGCCGATCACCCAGGCCGCCCAAATAGAAGGAATATTGAAAGAAGCCTGGTAAAGGAGGTGATCTGCTGACAGGAATATTGCGTTCGTTCCAACTTTACCGGTTTTCCCGAACTAGATCAACTATTACCAAAGGAGAAAAGTTATGGCACCCGTAAATTCGATGGATTACAGCGGAAAAGACACGGTGCTGGATGTCATCCGCAAGGAAAGTACAGATTTCTTTAAGCTCGTGGACGATCCCAAAAACTGGAAGGTGCAGACCCGCTGCACAGAGTGGGAAGTCCGCGACGTGGTCGGTCACATGATCGATGTCACGGAAGGTTACCTGACCCGCTGGGATAAAGCCAAGAGGAAAGAATCGGCCGATACAGTCGGTCTGTTGGTCATGGGCAGGGATTTAAACACGCATGCCCAGTCCTTCCGAAGCCTCAAGCGCGAGGACGCCATCGAGCGTCTCAAGAACGATTACACCCGAATGATGAACATCTTCGAAAAATTGACGCCGGATGAGTGGAACAATTTCCAGGTAATGCATCCGTTCATGGGTTCGCTGCCCACACTTTTTTATCCAGCTTTCCACGTGATGGACTATGGAGTCCACACCTGGGATATCCGTTACGGCCTGGGAGAAAAGACGCGTGAACTGGATGAGCGTACTGCCGGTGTGCTAATCCCTTATATGCTGTTCGCCCTTCTTCCGTCAACCGTGGATGCCAAGTCTGCCAAAGGCGTGGATGTAACCTATGGCATCAATGTGGCCGGCGAGTGGGGCGGCAAGTGGCGTGCCACTGTCCGGGATGGCAAGTTCGAAACCAAACCCGAACCTGACAACTTCGAAGGTTGTGATTCCATCTTCGAATATGACCCGTCGGATTTCGTTCTCACCTCCTTCCAGCGTTTCCCTGGCGGAGCTGCCCGGGGTGATTACAAAGTGATCAACACCGTCCGCAACCTGTTCTTTACGATCTAACTGATTCTACCGAGGGCGTAGACTAATACGCCCTCGGAGAATCTTCGATTAAGAAAGAATTGGAGAAATGAAAATGACCAAGATCCAGACCCAGGGCGTTCACCATATTACCTTCGTCGGTTCTAACCGGGAAGCGATCATCGACTTCTACCAGGGAGTTCTGGGTATGCCGCTCGTTTTCGAACAACCCAACCTGGATGTCCCGGAGGAAAACCACCTGTACTTTGATTCCGGTGACGGCCGCCTGATCACGTTCTTTGTACGCCCCACCCGCACAAACGATCCGACCCCCAACCCGCAGGGCATCGGGAACCTGCACCACCTGGCATTCAATGTCTCGCGAGCCACGTATACCCAGGTGGCAGAGCGCCTAAACGAACATGGGATCGAGAATACCGGTCCGATCGACCGTGGTTTTATGGACTCGATCTACTTCCGGGACCCTAACGGGCAGTTGCTCGAGATGGCCTGTTTCAAGTTCGTCCCGCCGGAGGGCTTCACGATTGCGGACGTACTCAGCACGGCCCACCGTCTGCGGCTGCAGAGCGGAGACTACAATATCAGTGACAAGCATCTTGCGGATGCAATCGAGGAACTAACCAGCCAAAAGCATAAGGTTCCGGTTTACTAGAAGATGTGCCTGTATGATGGTGTCTGCTGATCAAGACCCGCGCAAAGCCGGTACGATTTGGGCGATAAACCTGGGCGAGGATATGCCGGTTATCCTGCCCGAGTGTAAGGCTTCCTTCGGGCGCGTCGGACCGGAATCTATCGATGCACTGGCGGCAGCCATGGGCCCCGGTAGTTTAGCGGAAATCCGCAAGCGCTTTGCGGCCGGGCGGCATTGCTATGCTGCCCGGGTTGGCCAAGAAATCGTCTCTTACGGATGGGTCAGCTTCGACGAGGAAATGGTAGGAGAACTAAACCTACGCCTACACCTTATTTTTGGGGAGGCGTATATCTGGGATTGTGCAACCCTGCCGGCGTACCGCCAACAACATCTCTACAGCGCACTGTTAAGTTTTATTCTGAGAGAGTTATTAACCAAACAATCGGTTTGCCGTGCCTGGATCGGAGCCGACCTGGATAACCTAGCTTCACAGCGCGGAATTGCACGAGCTGGCTTCCAGCGTGTTGCCAACTTGCTGGTGGAGCACTTCCTGGCAATGCGCCTGGTGTGGGCTCAAGGGGATCCTGAAGTACCGGATAGTTGGGTGGCCGAGGCCAGGCGGGTTTGCCTGGGAAACCGGGATAATGTCTGGCTGGAGGCAGTCAGCCATGCCAGGCAAAGCTGACATTTAGATCAAAGCCGGATGCTGATTACAGCTAATAACCGGGTTTTTATTCTGGCGGTGTCATAAAAATTGCTTGGGCAAACAAACTAGGCAGGGTTGTCGCCAGCATTCTTCCCAAGGATCGCCACGCCGTAGGGGGCAAGTTTGACCTCGCCGGCTCGTACCTGTCCACTCAAGAGCTCAATTCCAGACCAGGGCCAAGAAAAGATCTGCTCTGCCCGAGTATGGTTGAGCACAAAAAAGAGCTCTTCTCCGTTGGTTCTTATGCGTGTCCGTACCTCAATACCGCCAGGGGTTTTGATGGACGATATTCCGGCCGTTTGTAGAATGTGGTCGATCAATGCCTGTTGGGAGGATTCATCCAGGTAAGCCCCGATGTAAAAAACCATGCCTTTTCCATACTGGTGAACCGCAACGGCTACCTGGTCATCCAGCCAGCCATTACACGCACCGAAGCGTGCGATCGGAATGGCCAGGTTTCCATCCAGTAATTTCAGCCGTTCAGCCCATAACCTGGAACTGCCGATGAATGTGTCCCCTATGACCGGAATGGGGTCATGCAGGGCATAAAAATCCTCCACCTCCAGGCCGGCCAATTCGGCCAGGGCTCCGGGCTGGCGGGAAGGGAGCAGGCTGTTGAAATCATCCTTCATGCCACAGCGCAGGGTCAGAACCAGGCATCCGCCGTTCGTGACGAATTCCTTCATCTGAGCGATCCTTGTATTATTCAGGATCAACAAGGAGGGAGCGACGACCAGTTTATAACCATCCAGCGGTTCATCTGCAGAAATAATATCGATATTTACATTTCGAGCGGACAGGGGACGGTAATAGTAGTTGAAATGGGCAACATAATCAAAATCATTGTGATGGCGCTGCCAGCCAATCGACCAGCGGCTGTCATAACAGTTCAGCACGGCCACATCGGCTCTGACGACTGAACCAGCCAGCCAGTCAGAGGCGATCTTGAATTCCCCACCCAGCTGATGCACTTCTTCGTAAAAAGGCCGAGGTTGGCCGCTTTGATCGATCAGCGATCCGTGATACTGTTCCTGACCGCCGGGGGCAGAACGCCACTGCCAATAAAGGACTGCATCTGCTCCATGCGCGACGGCGTGCCAGGCCATCAGGTGGGCTTCGCCCTTGTTCAGGGAATTATTTAGCGGAGACCAATTGACGTTCCCGGGCTGGGTCTCCATGAGCCAAAAGTTGCGCCGTTTAAAACCGCGCGCGAGGTCGTGGGCCGCACCGGATTGCAAATAGTCGTGATAACCGCTGCCAACGTACCAATCCCAGGAGGCCAAGTCCAGGTCTTTGGTAACCGTGTAGTGATCGAATCCGTTGTACCAGCCCATGAAATTATGCGTAACCCAGACCCCCGGTTTCAATCGCGGCCGCAAGATATCCAATTGCAAGAGCTGAAATTTGCGATAACTATCTGAGACGAAATGCTTAAATTCCAGCATCAAGCCGGGATTGTGAGGCCCGATCGGGATCGGGATTTGCTCCCAGGCGGAATATGTCTGACTCCAATAGCGGGTGGACCAATGCTCATTCAGGGCTTCCAGAGTAACGAATTTGTCCTGCAGGAATTGTTGGAAAAGTTTTCGGCAGCGCTCGCAATAACAGACGCGATTGTATTCGTTATCAATTTGCCAGCCGATGACATGCGGATCATTCCCAAAACGGTCTGCCATCGCTTTAACGATCTGTTGGGAGGCTATATGGAACTCGGGTGAATTGACACAATAATGGCAGCGGTTACCAAATTGAACCCGGCGACCGCTTTCATCGACAGCCAACAGGTCAGGGTACATCTGAACCAGCCAGGCAGGCGGTGCAGCAGTGGGTGTGCCAAGGACTGTATCAATCCCATTGGCCGCCAGTTGATCAATTGCGCGCTCGAGCCAGTCAAAATTAAAATTGTCCGGGTCAGTTTGCATCGTTGACCAGGCGAACTCGGCCATTCGAACCACGGTCAACCCGGCTGCCTTCATCAGGCGAATGTCTTCAGGCCAGCGTTCCTCCGGCCAGTGTTCCGGGTAATAGGCAGCTCCAAAATGCAGTTTCTGGTTTGTAAAGCTCATGATGACAGAACCTCCATGGAATTTATGGATCGAATTTCGAATAGCCGGTAGATATCCTGATCGATATTGTAACGATATTATTGCAATCGTCCAGACAGAAACCCCCGTATTTTCGATTTCCGCGGGATCGTTTGTTGAAAACAAAGAGGAACAAATCCTGAAAGAATAGAAGAGAGAACTATGAATAGTGAATAGCGGGGATTTGATTGCATGTTTTGAGGAATTTTTTAGGTTTCGTGTAATGGGAAACAGAAGGAAGCCAACCGAAAAAGCCTGAGAGAACCGGAAAGAACGGAGCAGCGTATGTTGATCCTCCAAATAGCCGATCAAAAAAGATAGTTTTATCCAGTTTTAGGCGGATTAATTCAATTAAATTGATCGGCGGTTAATGTGTACACAGCTTGAAGAATGGAATGGAGAATAGGCTTTCTTTGAACCTGGCGGTAAATTATTCTTTCCCGATCAGGCACAGGAATTTGTTATAATGCTCTGGTCGCTTTGACCGGCCCAGGTGAAAAGGCCGAGCGACGTAAACCTCCGCTCCGGAAGATTGATAAATCATGGCTAGTTACTGGTACGTTCTGCACAGCAAACCCCACAAGGAAGAATTGCTGGCTGAGCAACTTGAGCTTCGCAGGATCGAAACATTTGCACCACATATCCGAGTACAAGTTGTCAACCCACGCGCGCGCAAGGTCAGGGCATATTTCCCAGGTTATTTATTTGTCCACGTAGATCTGGAACAAATGGGCCTTTCCGCCTTGCAATACGTGCCTGGCTCCTCAGGCTTGATTTCGTTTGGAGGCGAGCCGGCTTTTGTTCCAGACGGGCTGATCTATGCGATCCGGCAAAGAGTGCAGGAGATCAACTCTGCGGGCGGGGAATTGTTCGATGTGCTCAAGCCAGGTGAAACCGTCCTGGTGCACTCGGGTCCGTTTGCAGGGTATGAAGCCATCTTTGATGTACGTTTGCCAGGAACAGAACGCGTACGAATATTATTAAAATTGCTCCGGAATCGGACATTGCCGGTTGAACTGCCGGCAGGTTTTGTCCGCCCGGGGAAAAAATCCTGAAGTGTGACCAGGTAAGGTTATTGAGGAGAAGGAGCAATCCAAAGCATGATTCCAGTCAATGAACCGCTGGTTGGCGAATCCGAAAATAAATATGTAATGGAATGTCTACGAACTGGTTGGATCTCCTCCGAAGGACATTTCATCCACGATTTCGAAGAGCGATGGGCGGCTTATTGCGGCATGTCGTATGGTGTGGCAGTCAGCAACGGCACGGTGGCACTTGAAATTGCCATGGCGTGCCTGGACCTCCAGCCGGGCGATGAAGTCATCATGCCGACCTTTACCATCATTTCCTGTGCCCAGGCTGTGACAATGTGCGGGCTGAAGCCCGTACTGGTGGATTCAGACCCACGTACGTGGTGCATGGATGTATCCCAGGTGGAGGAAAAAATAACCGAGCGTACACGCGCGCTCATGCCAGTGCATATATACGGCCATCCGGTGGACATGGATCCCTTGCAGGAACTGGCGCGTAAGCATAACCTGATTATTATTGAAGATGCTGCCGAAGCGCATGGCGCCGAATATAAGGGACGGAAAACCGGCGGGCTGGGTGACCTGGGTTGCTTCAGCTTTTATGCCAATAAGATCATTACAACCGGTGAAGGCGGCATGGTTCTGACCAGGGATGCCGGACAAGCCGAACGACTGCGAGCCTTGCGTAATTTATGTTTCCGGAAAGAGCGCCGCTTTTACCACACCGAGCTGGGTCATAATTACCGTCTGACCAACCTTCAAGCTGCAATTGGCCTGGCTCAATTGGAAAGAATTGATGAATCGGTGGCCAAGAAACGTTGGATGGGAGCTGCCTATGCCGAGCGCCTGAAAAACATTGCCGGTTTGCAGTTGCCGATTGAAGAACCCTGGGCCAGGAATGTGTACTGGATGTATGGGGTTGTTCTGGAGGAAGAATTTGGCATGGATGCGGTTGAATTTGCCCGGCAGTTGGCAGAGCTGGGAGTAATGACCCGACCTTTCTTTCTGGGCATGCACGAACAGCCGGTATTTCAGGGCATGGGTTTATTTCTTGACGAGCATTACCCTATTGCCGAACATATCGCCCGTCAAGGACTATACCTGCCTTCCGGAATGACACTGACCGAGGCACAACTTGAGCAGGTCTGCGAGGCGGTGGGGCGTGTCTTGAGTGGAAAAGGAGAAATTCATTGAGTTATGTTGGGATCGGGGAAAACACAGATCGAAAAGATATTGTCTGCCCTTTTTTGGGTCTGCAGGATGATTCTACAACGGCATACCAATTTGCCTCATATGCACACCGGTGCTTCCATGCCAGGCCGGTTTCAGCGGTTAAGCTGGAAGCCCAGCGAAAGTACTGCCTGACGACCAACCATACCAATTGCGAGGAATTTATCCGGACACCTAATACAGCTCTACCAGCCAGTCTACGATTTGAGAATGGCTCCAAGATGCAGGAAGAAGCGCGCAAGCGCTGGGTCTGGATTTTTCTACTTGTACTCGCGCTGCTCATAGGCATCGCCTGGGTAATTCGTTCCCGGGTTCCATTGGGTTCCGGGAATCCGGCCCAGGCGCCTAACGTTGTAATAACTGCAGGCCTAAAGGATACTGCGGTACAGACTCTTATAACCAAACCAACCCAGGTTCAACCGACAGCTACTCCCGCCAGAGTGGTTACGGCTACACCCACCCAGGAGCTCAAAACAATAATTCCGACGGTCCGCCCGCTGCATTATTTGGAAACTCCAATTGGCCTCGAGAAAAAATTGATCATCCATCGCGTCCTGGTGGGTGAATCACTGCCATCCATTGCCAATCTTTACCGGACAACAACCGAAGCAATCCAATCAGTCAATTATTTCCTTCCGATTCCCCTGCTCATAGATTGGCTGGTAGTCGTTCCAACCGACCAAATGGATGTCAAAGGATTGCCGGCTTTTAAAGCTTATATTGTAACGACGGATGTTACAGTAACAACCCTGGCTCAACAGTTATCCATCGACCCAGGGTTGATGGAGCTTTATAATGGTTTTGAGGGCGAAGATATCCTTAATACAGGCGAGTGGGTACTTGTCCCGTGTTTGGGCTCTCCGACTCCTTGAGATCCCGGAAAGAATTCCGACTTTCCAACCTAAACCGATGCCAGCCATCCTTTTCGTTTGTTTCGCAAATCGTTTCCGGTCCCCTTTAGCTGCGGCCTTTTTCAGTCAAAGCCTGGAAAAGGTTACCGATCGTGAAAGCTGGTCTGTGAGCAGTGCCGGAACCTGGACTGAAAATGGTCTGCCGGCTGAAATCAGAGCCATCCAGGACGCGAATGACTGGGGTCTGGATATCAGGGCGCATCGTTCGCGCCAGGTGGATGCCCAAATATTGTCTCAAAACAATTTGATCCTGGTAATGGAAACCGGCCAAAAGGAAGCACTGCGGACCGAGTTTTCCTGGGAAAGCAGGAAGATCTTTCTTCTTTCAGAAGTAGCGGATGGTTCAGCGTATGACATCCCAGATCCATTTGGCAGCACAGGAGTTCCCCACAAAGAAGTTGCCACGGAACTACATGCTCTAATCGAAAGGGGTTTCACTAATATTTATAATGCGGCACTCAATTCTGAAAAGGAATCTTCGTAGCCAGTCCCACCAAAGGCCGGGGTTGCCTTGAGTTTTGTCGCACCCGATGTAAATTAATTAATCGATCGAATGCGCTTCCGGTCAATCCATCCGACTAGAAACAATGCTCCTATCAATATCGGAATCCGGAATATTAATAAAGGCGTAGTCCAATCAAATTTACCCCATGAAGTCACCAGATACCAGGCGCCAAATCCAATAATTGCTACTGTCCCAATGCGCTCCCAACGCCAGACAAGAATCAGGGCAACCTGCAGGATAAATGTTGGCAGGTTGTGGAAGAGAAAGGAAGTAAAAAACGATAAGGATTGTCATGACAGATGGGGATGAAAGACGTTTGACGCAGTACTTTATCTGTTGTACACTTTTCTAAACAATATTGAAACGAGGCCCACATTATGAAAAAGAAGCGCAATTTGTACCCCGTGTTTGTAGTCATTATTTTCTTTTTGTTCACCCTGCTGCACCAGACAGATAAACTTCTCATCGGTTCCCTGCAAATCCCGGTCAGCAAGACATTTAATCTTAACGATTTTCAGTGGGGATTGGTCAATACCGGCGCCCTAATTATCGGTACGATTTTCTACCCCATCTGGGGCTATTTGTATGACCGTTTTGCACGCGCCAAGCTACTGGCTTTGGCTTCTTTCATTTGGGGTGCAACCACCTGGTTGAGTTCGATTGTCCATACTTATCCCGCCTTTCTTGCAACGCGTTCCTCCACCGGGATCGACGATTCGTCTTATCCCGGCATGTACAGCCTGATCGCTGACTATTTTGGACCAAAAATACGCGGCAAGATCTATGGCTTGCTGCAACTGGCGCAACCGCTGGGATATCTATTGGGTATGATCCTGGCATTGATGATTGCCCCGCTCCTGGATGGAAAGTTGTTCCAATTGGAAGGCTGGCGTACGATATTCCTGATGACTGGTTCATTAGGAATTGTCATGGCGGTGGTCATCTACTTCGGCATCAAAGATGTGCCGCGCGGACAATCCGAAGACGAGTTCCAGGGCATGGAAGAGATCGGTACAGTAAAGTTCAATTGGAACTCATTAAAAGATGCTCTTAAAAAGAAGACCATGTGGTTCATCTTCTTGCAGGGTTTTGCAGGAGTATTCCCCTGGAATGTGATCACTTTCTTTTTCATTAAGTACCTCTCGACTGAACGCGGTTATGACAACAATTCTGTCCTGCTTGTAATGGGACCGGTCGTCCTCATTCTTTCAATGGGCTATCTGGTAGGCGGCTCTTTGGGCGACCTGCTGTTCAAGTATACAAAGAAGGGGCGGATCATTATTTCCAGTGTAGGTGTTATCCTGGGCGCCCTCTTCCTATTCCTGGCCCTAAAAACTCCCATTGCAGATAAGACAGCATTCTTCATCCTGATGAGTTTGACCGCTCTGTTTATGCCATTCTCTTCCCCGAATGTCACCTCAACTGTGTTCGATATCAGCCTTCCGGAAGTGCGCAGCTCGGCCCAGGCGGTTGAATATTTCATAGAAAACAGCGGCGCGGCCCTGGCTCCAACTCTGGCTGGTGCGATCATCCTCACCACCGGCAGCATGCAGTTTTCCATAATGACCGTCTGTATTACTGCCTGGGTGTTGTGCTTTTTCCTGTACCTGGGCGCTCTGTTTTTTGTAGACAGGGATATTGCGTCTCTGCATGCCGAACTTGCAACCCGGGCAGCCGAGAAAAAATCAGAAAACCTGGCCTAAACCGGAAAGGGCGCAAAACCTTGCGCCCTTTTTGTTACTATGGATATCATTCAAATTGACCCTGCCAGCCGTAAGCAGTCCCAGGCCTTCCTGGACTTGCCCGGGAGGATCTATCAGGACACTCCTCAATGGGTGCCTGCGCTGGCAGGAGATGAGCGCCTTCGTTTAAATACGAAGCGCTATCCATTTTACAAGCATTCCGCAGCCGCTTTTTTCCTGGCTGAACGCGGAAATATACCGGTTGGGCGACTGGCTGTATTGGACAATCGCCATTACAATGACCATAACCATACCAAGACCGCTTTTTTTTACCTTTTCGAATGTAAGCCGGATCCGGAAGCTGCGTGTGGCTTGTTCGACTCGGCCTTTGCCTGGGCGCAAAAGCGCGGCCTGGATAACATCATTGGTCCAAAAGGATTTACCGCGCTGGACGGCCTGGGGCTGCTGGTAAAAGGGTTTGAACAGCAACCTGCACTAGGAATACCTTATAATCCAGCTTATTACGTCGAGTTGATCGAAGCCCAGGGCTTTAAAAGGATCGACGAGGTCGTCTCAGGCTATCTGGAAGAGCATATACAATTTCCGGAGCGAATCCATGAACTGGCCGACCGTATCCGGGAACGGCGCGGCCTGCACATCGCCCGATTCCGCACCCGTGCCGAACTCAGGCAAATGCTCAGCCACCTGAAAGCCCTTTACAACGGCGCTCTGGAAGGCACCAGCGATGGTACGCCCCTCACAGACGAGGAGATCTCGAGTTTGGCCAACCAGATACTTTGGTTCGCCGACCCACGCCTGATAAAGATCGTCATGAAAGGCGAAAAGCCAGTCGGCTTTTTACTGGCATATCCAGATATCTCTGCCGCATTGCAAAAAACGAAGGGACAGCTCTTTCCTTTCGGTTGGATTACGATACTATCCGAGCTGCGGAACACCGATCGTGTCAATATCAACGGAGCGGGCATGCTCGAGGAGTATCGCGGCCTGGGTGGCACGGCTGTTCTTTACAGTGAGATGTTCAAGAGCGTAGTCGAAAACCCACGCTATCGCCATATCGAAGTAGTGCAGATTGGCCTCGCGAATGAGAAGATGCAGCGCGAAATGGAGAATTTTGGCGTGGATTTTTGCAAGATGCACCGAATTTACCAGCGAGATTTATAAGACTTTTTTCAGTTATGAAACCTGAGGAGGCATATCATGGTCAAAATCGTAGCAGATACAACATCCGGCCTGCCGCGTGAAATGCTGAAGACACTCGGCATCCCGCTCATCCCGCAGATTGTTTGTTTTGGAGAAGATTCCTACCGGGATGACACTGAATTGGATACGGCCGCCTTCCTGCAGAAACTCAAAGCCGCGACCGAATTGCCCAAGACCGCCGCACCGCCTCCTGCGCTTTACCATCCGATCTTCCAGAAGGCGTTCAATGCCGGTGAAGATGTTATCGTTGTGGCTCCATCCGGCAAGGTCAGTGGGACGGTACGCTCGGCAGAAGTGGCAGCACAGGATTTCCCAAACCTCAACGTGCATGTAGTGGATACGCAGACCATCGCCGGCAACCTGGCCAGCCTGGTACTGCTGGCGCATGAATGGGCGTGTGAGGGCGTCAAAACTGATACCATCCTCAGCCGCCTGAATGAGTGGATCCCACGCGGCCACATCTTTTTCCTGGTGGATACCCTCGAATATCTGCAAAAAGGTGGGCGGATTGGCGGAGCAAAAGCTTTATTAGGCGAAATGTTGCAAATTAAACCCATTCTGTGCCTCAAGAACGGCCAGGTTGAGCCTTTTGAACAGCAGAGAACCAAACGGCGGGCCTTGAAGCGCTTGTTGGAAGTAGTAGATGAAGAATGTCCGAAGGGAATGGACGCACATTTGTGTGTCATGCAAGCCGACGCGGCCCAGGAAGCCGGGCTGCTGGCAGAGGATCTCAAATCCAGAATGGGCATCAAGATTATCCCCATCTACGAATTGCCTCCGGCAATTGTTACCCACGGAGGTCCGGGTGTGCTGGGCATCGGATATTTTGTGCCATAATCCCCTATGGTATAATTCGCAGGCTCTTGCGCAAATTCCCACGAAAGTGGTATTAGGAGAATAACCATGTCAGGTCATAGCCACTGGGCAACTATCCGCCGAAAGAAGGGCGCAGCCGATGCCAAGAAGGGCGCAATTTTCACCCGTCTGGCACGCGAGATCGTTATGGCGGCTCGTGAAGGCGGTGGCGATCCCGATTCCAATTTCCGACTGGCGCTGGCAATCGAAAAAGCGCGCGGTGGAAACATGCCCAAAGAAAATATCGATCGTGCCATCAAGCGCGGCACCGGGGACGATAAAGAGGGCACTGTTTATGAAGAAATCACTTACGAAGGCTATGGTCCGCACGGCGTGGCATTGATGATGGATTGCGTCACAGATAACCGCAACCGGGCGGTGGCGGAAATCCGTCATTTGCTCAACCGCAGCGGAGGTAACATGGCCGAGGCCGGAGCAGTCGGCTGGCAGTTCACACGGAACGCGTATTTTTCGTTCCCGGCCAGCATGCTGAGCTACGATAAGGCATTTGAATTAGCCCTGGATGCCGGCGCTGAAGATGTCCAGCAAGACGGAGACAACATTGAAATCATCGCCCCGGTGGAAGCCTTCAAAAAGATCAGCGATGCCCTCAAAAAAGCCGGTGTCACTCCTGACGATGCCGAATTACGCATGATTGCCAAACAGGATTTGGAGTTACCGGTGGATCAGACTCTCTCGGTCCTGCGCGCAATCGAAGGCCTCGAAGAACTTGATGATGTACAGAGCGTATTTCATAACCTGAAAATTTCGGATGAGGCCCTGGCGGCCCTGGAGGCCGAAGAGACATGACGTTGGTGTTGGGGATCGACCCGGGAACGGCAACGACCGGTTACGGTCTGGTGCGCGACCGGGAGGATGGCAGCCTGGAAAGTCTTGCATACGGCACCATCCTGACCCCGGCGGGTGTTGCAGCCCACCAACGTTTATCCATGTTGTTCCACCAGTTGAATGAACTTTTGCTTCTCCACCGCCCGGATTCCTGCGCGGTGGAGAAGTTGTTTTTCCAAAGTAACGTCAAAACCGCCATTGCGGTTGGGCAGGCACGCGGGGTGGTGCTGCTGGCGATCAGTGAAGCCGGCCTGGAGATGGGCGAATACACACCCAATGAGGTCAAGCAAGCCGTTGCTGGTTACGGCTCGGCCGGGAAGAAACAGGTGCAGGAGATGGTACGCGTGTTATTGGCTTTGCCGGGGATCCCCAAACCGGATGATGCCGCCGACGCGCTCGCAATTGCCATTACGCACCTGCACACCCGGCATTTTTAATCCCGATCAGAATTATGGGGGTGGACACCGGGAGGTCAAGTCAAAGTAATTATGTGACTTTATCTCCTTCGTGTTAAAATGGTTTTTATGATCGCAACATTACGCGGAGAAATCACCCAAATCGAGGATAACGCCCTGATCGTCGAGACCGGAGGCGTGGGACTGCGCGTCTTCGTCCCGAAGCCGTTAAAAGAGCGGATGAAGACCGGTGAAGCCATTTTCCTTTTTACCCACCTGGTTGTACGCGAAGATGATTGGAAACTTTATGGTTTCGAGATCCAGGCTGACAGGGAGCTTTTCACCACGCTGCTAGGCGTGGATGGAGTTGGCCCGCGCACAGCGCTGGCAGTGCTCTCAAGCCTGAACCTGGAAACCGTCGAGCGGGCGGTCTTTAGCGATGAACCAGACTTGTTGAGCCGCGTCCCGGGCGTGGGCAAAAAGACTGCTCAAAAGATGGTCCTGTACCTGCATGACCGCTTGAAACCAGTCAGCGGGATCGAGAGGATCGCTTCCATGTCGGACAGCGATTCCGAAGTCCTGGCTGCCCTGACAGCACTCGGGTATAGTGTTGTCGAAGCCCAGACTGCCATTCAAACCATCCCGAAGGGAGCGCCAGAGGATGTGGAGGAACGGCTGCGCCTGGCACTGCAACAATTCACACGCAAGTAAAACAAATATTGAGTAACAAAATACTTGCCAAACGCTGTTTACTAAAAACCTCCTAACAAGACTGCTCTCGCTGCCATCTCCGGCGGCGAGGACGCCGCCTCGAGCGAGGTTTTGGCTAAGCGTTCTGAGGAAAAATGCTGAATAAGAAAATTACATTTATAGGTTCGGGAGCCATGGCCGAGGCAATGATCTCCAGCTTGCTGCGTCAGAAGCTGGCCAGGCCGGAAGACTTGCGAACTTCGGATACGCAGCTCCAACGTGTGCAGGAACTCCACGAAAAATTTGGTGTGCAGCCGTTTACAGATAATGTCCTGGCTGTTGAAAATGCGGATGTGGTGGTCCTATCCGTTAAGCCTCAACGGCTGACGGAATTGCTGCGCTCTCTGAAAAATACCATCCCATCCGGTGCAGTTGTCCTTTCGATCGTCGCCGGAGCAACCATTGATAAAATCAGCAAGGGGTTAAAGCATAACGCCGTCGTTCGTTCGATGCCGAACACTCCGGCCCAGATTGGGGAAGGGATCACGGTCTGGATCGCCTCTCCAGATGTCAATGAGCTCCAAAAAGAGACTGCCAGGTCGATCCTGGGCGCCTTCGGCGATGAGATCGATGTAGACGATGAAAATTACCTCGACATGGCAACGGCGCTGTCCGGCACCGGTCCGGCGTATGTTTTCATCTTCATGGAAGCCATGATCGATGCCGGAGTCCACATGGGTTTTTCCAGGCATGTCTCCGAGCAGCTGGTTGTAAAGACTCTCAGGGGCTCGGTTGATTATTATGAAGCCCTCAATCAGAAGTCCAGCGTGCATGTGGCAGCCCTCAAGAACCAGGTCACATCGCCAGGTGGAACGACTGCCGAAGCGTTGTATTATCTCGAAAAAGCCGGCTTTCGAACGGCCATTTCGCGTGCCATCTGGGCAGCTTACCAGCGTTCGTTGGAGCTTGGCAAGGAAAAACCGGTGCATATCCCGGAGACGAATAACGTGGACGAGCAATGAGAAGATAACAGGGATATGTCGCTCATCACTGTCACCAACCTCTCCAAATCCTTCGGCCCGGTGGACCTGTTCTCCGGCATCAGCTTTGCTGTGCCGAAAGGTGCACGTTTGGCGTTGGTCGGACCGAACGGTTGCGGGAAAACCACGCTCCTGCGGATCCTGGTCGGTTTGGATGAACCTTCCGGCGGGACGAGTTCGCACGCCAAAGCCGTGCGGATTGGATACCTGCCACAGGAAGCCGAGTTCGAAATGGATGGAACGGTCTGGGAAGCCTGTATTTCTGTTTTTTCGGACCTGATCGCCCGCCAGGCAGAATTGGAAAAGCTCGAAGCGGAGATGTCCGTCCCGGAAAAAAGCGACCAGGCTCTAACCCGCTACGGCCCTTTGCAACACGAATTCGAGCGGCGCGGCGGCTACAGCTATCCCACCCGGATCAAACAAGTCCTGACTGGCCTGGGTTTTTCCAGCGAAGATTACCATCTGCCTCTGGCTCACCTTTCCGGTGGACAACGCACACGCGCTTTCCTGGGCCGGCTGCTGCTTTCCGACCCTGACCTGCTGCTTCTGGACGAACCCACCAACCATCTGGATATCGCCGCAGTTGAATGGCTGGAAGATTATTTAAGCCAGTGGGAGGGCGCGGCAGTAATCGTTTCGCACGATCGTTACTTCCTGGACCGGGTAGCCAACGGTATTCTCGAAATGGCCTTTGGCGCCACCGAGCACTATCCCGGCAACTATTCGGCTTATTTGCAAACCAGGGAATTACGCTGGGAGCACCGGCGGGAAACCTTCGAAGCCGAAAAGCAGAAATTACTCAAGGATGTCGAGTACATCAAGAAGAATATTTCCGGCCAGAATGTCAGCCAGGCCAAAGGCAAACTGCGCCGGCTAAGCCGCATAGTCCAGGCTATCGAGCAGGTTGGAATGGAGGCCGTGGTTAGCCAGAAATGGGCCGAGACCGCCGAGGATGTAGCCATTGGCACTTCGCCATTTGGGCCTGAAGAAGCCGAACGGCGCGTACGCGCCCTGCGGGCTCCCAAGCGGACTCTGCCGCGCCTGCACCTGAACTTACGCCCTGCGATGCGTTCAGGCGAACTCGTATTGCAGACCTCGAACCTGCGAGTTGGATATCCAGGTCGCTTGCTTTTTTCCGCACCGGATATCGTCTTAAGACGCGGGGATTGTGCGGCCCTGATCGGTCCAAATGGAGCCGGCAAGACCACCTTCCTGAAGACAGTGCTCGGACAACTGGAGCCGTTGGGAGGTGAAGTGACGCTGGGCGCATCCCTTAAAATCGGATATTTTGCCCAGGCACACGAGGGACTCAACCCGGAGAATACCCTGATCCAGGAAATCGATTCGGTCATGCCGAACTGGCTGCCAGGCCAGATACGCGAATACCTTGCCAAATACCTTTTTTCCGGCGACGACGTTTTCAAGCAAGTCTCCATGCTCTCCGGCGGCGAGCGAGGACGGTTGGCGCTGGCAAAACTGGCTCTACAGGATACGAACCTGCTTTTACTGGACGAACCAACCAACCACCTGGATATCCCATCTCAAGAGGTGCTGGAAGCCGTCCTGGACGATTATTCCGGGACGATCTTGTTGGTCACTCACGACCGTTACTTGATCGACGCGCTAGGAACACAGATCTGGGAAGTGGAACCGGATGAATCCACCCTGACACTCTTCGAAGGAACATACAGCCAGCGCAGAACCGAACGGGAGCGCCTGGCGGGACTCCGCAGTGTCGAAACCTCCAAAGCGACTCCCACACGGGCGCTACGCCGGTCAGTAGATCCGGCGGTAAAGGAGGAGCGCCGCCGCCTGGCACGCTTGCAGGAATTGGAAAACAAAATCGCGGCCCTGGAAGCCGAGTTGAGCCAGATCGGTTTCCGGTTGGAAAACCCTCCGGCTGATCCAGCTAAAGTGGCACAACTGGGCCAGGAATACCAGCGCGTCCAGCTTGAGATGGATGGCTGGCTGGTCGAGTGGGAAAACTTGCAAGTGTAAGCTTATAAAACTTGTCCCCGACATCAATAAGATGCCGAGGACTCTTGTTTTGATAGAGAGGGGAGGGGAATTAACTTTTTATTTTCATCAATTTTCGTTTTGGCCTGGCCGGGATTTCTGCAGGTTCAACATGGACGGTCACGTCCGCCGGAGAGATTTCCTTCAGGATGGCATCCTCGATCAGCTCTGTGGCCGCGTGCGCCTCTTTCAATGTGACACTTCCATCCATTGTGACATGCATGTCAATGAACGTATGGGCACCGGAGGGGCGGATGCGTATGGCATGGGCGTCCACCACGCCGGGTACGCTGGCGGCCACTTTTTCGATTTTTTCCGCCAGCCCGCGCGGAGCAGTATCCAACAGTGCGGAGATCGTCCGCCAGCCGAGTTCTGCGCTGATGTAGATCACAATAACAGCCACGACCAGGGCAGCAATCGAATCAGCCTTGTGCATCCAGTTCAGACCGGGGACGCGGCTGGCAATGGAGAGACCAATCAGACCCAGGATTACAACCGAAGAGGACCAGATGTCGGTGCTGAAGTGCAGAGCGTCGGCTTCCAGGGCCTGACTTTTATATTTGATTGCTGCCCGGGAAAGCAGGCGTGAACGGGTGAAGTCAATGACAATGGAAGTCCCCATCACAATGAAAGACCAGATGGAGGCTTCCACTTTTATACTTACAAAGAATAGACGCTGGACAGCTTCGTAAATAATCCAGGCGGAGGTGGCCAGGAGCAGCACCGTTTCGAAAAGCGCGGATAGATTTTCGATCTTGCCGTGACCAAAGGGATGTTCCTTATCGGCGGGTTTGTCCGAGACGCGTACAGCGAAGTAGGTCATGGCTGCCGCCACCAGGTCCAGGGCAGAATGGGCAGCTTCGGCCAGGATGCCGAGTGAGTTGGTTAAAAGGCCGACGATGAGTTTAAATGTCGTCAGTCCGACTGCAGCAACCACAGAACTTAAAGCTGCTGCGCGTTTCTCTTTTTTAGCTTCCTGGCTATTCATGGTTCTCCATTCCTTAGGCAAACAGGTCGATTATAACGGTGAATTCCCCAGCCTGTTGCAAGAGGATGAATGTCACAATTATCGAGTTGAAATATCATCAACGATTACTCATCTCCCTATCATAAATATTTTAATATTTAAGATTCGAAACCGGTGTATGATTTGCTCCGATATGAAAGCAGATACAAGTTTCGATTTTCTTCGTGCGACCAAGACGCAGACCCGTCTGAAACGGTTGCGTACTCGACTCCCCTAACAGGGAGTTATTTTAATCTGAGGCAGCGATGAATGTTATAAGTCCCCGTCAGGTAGGAATTCTTTATAACAAGGATGGTCACGTAACCAGAGGCGACCCCCAAGATTTACTGGCAATCCAGTGCACGATTACCGCTACACAGAATTTGTACAAAGCCTTGACCGGCCTGGGATATCAGGTGGTCAAAATACCGGTCAGGGGCAATCTTAAGGAACTCGAAGACAGACTGTCTTCTTTTCCACCGAATGAAACGTTTATATTCAATAACTGTGACGGCTTCAACGGCAACAACCTGGGAGCCGTGCAGGTAATCCGCTTGATCGAGCGGATGGGGTTTAAACACACCGGCGCAAAGGCCGATGCAATCGAGCTTTGTATCAATAAGCCGCGCTGCAAGGAGAGCTTAAAAAACTTGGGCATACCCACCCCGCGTTATCAGGTATTCGAGCGAGCCGAAGGTGAATTCCTGCTGGAGTTTCCGGTGATCGTAAAGCCTTCGGTCGAAGATGCCAGCATGGGGATCGACCTCAGCTCTGTAGTTGGCAACCTGGAAGATTTATATAATCGGGTAGCTTATATCCTTGAAGAATACCAACAGCCGGCCATGGTTGAGCAATTCATTGCCGGGCGCGAGTTGGCGGTGGCGATGTGGGGGAACGATATTGTCGAAACCCTGCCCATCGCTGAGGACGATTTCTCAGCCATCCCCGACCCGCTTCAACATCTGCTGACTTATGAATCCAAATGGAAGCCTGAATTGCCTTACTTCCAGAATATTCCTGCGCGGATCCCGGCAGTCCTGACCGCCAAGGAAGAGCAGGCTGTGCGAAAAGTTGCGGTAGGTTCCTTCCGCGCGGTCGGCTTGCGTGACCTGGGTCGCGTGGATATCCGTTTTGACAACGGTATCCCGTATGTGATTGATATCAACGAGCTGCCTGACCTCTCGCCAGATGCCGGTTTCTGGAACTCTGTGCAGGCTACCGGGCTGGCTTATCCCAAAATGATAGAGCGGATCCTAATGCACTCTCTCAAACGCGAAGGATGGATCGAGCAATGATCACTATTGCAAGCGAAGAAGACGGCCCGCAAATCCACGCGGTTAACGCCAATACCAATGTCTTCAGCCAGGAAGAAGTGGAATGTGTGGATGAACTCTGGGGAGAATACAGGGCTCTAGGAGCGGAGCACAGCGGTTATTATTTTATTGTCGAGAAAGAAGATGGACAGGTTCTTGGCTACGCCTGTTACGGTCCACGGGCGCTCACCGACCGGACCTATGATCTGTACTGGATCGCGGTAGGCCCAAACGCCCGCCGGGGCGGAGTTGGGCGAGGTTTGCTGGCTGCCACAGAGGCAGCTGTCCGCAGCCTGGGAGGCCGCCTATTGATCGTGGAGACATCCGGACTGCCAAAATACGAGCCGACACGCGCCTTCTACCTTGCCACCGGGTATATCCTTGAAGCCACTTTGAAGGATTTCTACCGCGATGGTGATGACCTGGTCATCTTTACCAAACATTTATAAAATAAGCTCTTTCAATTAAGTATCTATTCGGAAATTAAGGAGTAGATCAAATTTTGAGTGTGTGCGGCGAAGCCGCACACACTCAAAATTTGGTTATGCTATAAATTTAGGTTGGGTTCTAAATTAATCGCCTCCCCTTGCTCCAAGGGGAGACGATAGGGTTCGTGATCCGGCTTATCTTCCGAGGAACAGGAATACTGCCGCGCCCAGGGCAAAGATGCCCGTCAGGATTCCCCACAGTGAACCTCCCAGGCTGACGCCGAATGCAGAGAGTCCTGCAAACAGGAAGAACAGGACCATGAACCAAGTGGAAATAGCCTTTGGCATTTTCATTTTAATCTCTCCTTTAGCGATGTGTTCTGGTTGGCAGCCACACTTCAAGTTCCTGTGGATGCCTTTAATAAGTTAAACCCAGCGCTTTCGGAAAGGTTTCGCAAGGGATCAAAATTTTGTTTTGACACGTTTCAGAGGGAAATCACCTGGTTACGCCGGTGATGTAAAAATAGTCCCGCGTATAATCCCAAAGATAGCGCTCGACGTTTGCCACCATCAGATTGGGCAGCAAAGGTTCCGGGATAAGGTTCGATCCGGATGGCTGGATCTTCACAAAGAGCGCCCAGTAATTATTGATGTCCAATTGGATCGAATTCCATGCCCCGGCAGCCAGCATGGATTTGGCCAGCGCCTCCATTGAAAGACTTGGGCCGCAGAAATAGAATAATGTCTCGCCATTTGCACTCAAGCCTATTCCCGTCCGCACCGTCGGGGAAACATCGATAACGGTATAACCCCAGTCCTCAGGAGAATTATTATAAATACGCGGGTCAATCTTGCCTTGCTGGATAACCAGTGGCCCATTCTGACGAAAGGCAATCACATCCGGAGTCATGGTTAACCCGGCCCCCCAATCTCCGAGCCGGACTGTTCCATTCTCATAGATCACCACCGTTCCCAATCCATCCCGAGGCGGGAGAGCGGTAACGCCATCCGCCATTGCGCCAAAATCACCGTGCCTGGCCTTGAAACCGCCATTGAAAGCGGCGAGAAGCACATTGGCAACCCGGTCGGAGGCCGGGATGGCACCGGAGCGCGGCGGACCCGGCGGCCCGGCTGGTTCGATCGAGCCGAGCACGAAATGTAGACGTGTACGGGTCAGGTCAATCGCCACGATTGCAACAAGGGTATAGGGTCTGGTAGGATCCGGTTGCAGGAAAGTACGGTAGCCTACGGTATGACCTTGCGCATCTTTAATATAGGCTGACCAGACTCCTTCCCCGGCAGCCGAACCCAGCGGGGTCAGGTCTGCCGGCTGCCAAACGGAGGGTGTTGGGGCTAAAGTGGGCAGAGGGGTATTGACGGCGACCGGAGTTGTGGCTGGCAGGAAGGCCACGGGGGTTTGGGGTTCCGGAGTGGGGGTTGTTGTGGCTGTGGAGAGCGGCATCGGAGTCAAAGACTGTAGCGGGTTTTGCACCGTGGCCCAAGGCGCGACCGGTCTATCCAGGCCCAGTTTGTATTTTAGTTTTTGAAGCTCATCCTGGACCTGATTGACCTTCATTTCCAAACCGGCAACCGCCTGGTCACCAATAATGCTGCGGAGAACATCTGCTCCCTGTGCGCCGATAACCGGGAAGATTTGCAGAGCCATGAAAGAAAATATCAGCAACCCAATGCAAACCCCTCCGGCAATGGCGGTCCAGCGAAATATGCGCGCCCAGCGGAAAGTTTTTTGGGTTGGTTTTCCTTCAGTTGATGCAGTGCTGATTGTGGGGGTAGAACCGGCTGGAGACTTCATGTCGCCATACATCCCTGTTCAGCGGAGGCTCTTAAGTGCCCAACGATATTTGTTCGATTTTCATATTCACTAAATCACTACGACCCAATCCCATGGCTGTGCCAGCTACAATATAGGCCAGATCTTCGGGTTTCAGACCGAAAAAGGCGGCAGCGTAACTATCCGCGGCCACGACATCCGGACTGGCGACGATGGTGTCCAGTTTTTTGACATCTACCAGGTACCCTCCGGTTGGACCGTTGGCTGTCAAAATCCGGACTGCATCCACGACCGTCAATTGCGGCCGGATGAGGCTGTTCAGATCGGCGATACACTGTCCCAGGTTCATGTGTAGTGTTGAGCGGTTCCAGACCACTCCCATCAGGTTTTTCATCCCAAGGGTCAGGCGGGATGAACTGTGCTGCTTGGCAATCGGTACATTGATCAGCACATCGGCGTTCAGGATATCATCATACACGCCGTTTTTTTTCATTACGACTGCCTTGGGAAAGTCGGTTTCCACATATCTGTATGCAAGCATATAGGCCATTTCACCCCCGGCTGCCTCGACTTGCTCCTTGATCCCGCTGATCTCATATGCGTGCTTCTGGGTGCCGCCAAATGGGGCGTCCATCACTTTCACACTGGCAGCCCCGGCCTCAAAGCACATCTTTACCAAAGTTCCGACCACCCAGGGATTGGTTGTAGCTGCGTACTCATAGGTATGGTAGTCTACACAGATATTCGGTTTTACAACCACCCTGGCACCCTTCGGCACGAACTTTTCCATGCCTCCGAGTGCGGCAATAGCCCGCCGCACCAATTCCTCCGGTTCGCCGCCATGCGCCACCACCAGGTCCGGCGGGATTAGCGGGGTATTGGTGGGCGTAGGCGGGCTTTCGGTTGCAGGCGGGAGAGTGTTTGTGGGGGCCGGTGGTGTAGTAGTTGGGGGAAGGGTAGTGGCCGGTAAGGGTGTGTTTGTAGAAGGCATTTCTGTGGGCAGCGCCTGACCACATGCATCCAATACGGCGCCCAGCGTTATTGCGCCCACCCCAAGGGCGGTGGTTTTCAGAAAATCCCGGCGGGTAAGTTTAGCCATCGGTCACCTTTCTTCATCAAGTCGGCGATTTCGATGTACACTACCATGCTATAGCCAAATTCTATCTGGCGGGTTCGTCGATCCCGCCATTACTTCGCGGCGTGCATAAATCATCCAGCTTTCTTTTTCCCACCAGGTCTCACTTTCTTGCTTTTTGCGGTTTTTCCGACAACGCTCTTGCCGGCCGCTTTCTTGCTTATGCCTTGCCTGGTCCCTTTTTTCTTCTTTCCTTCTGCAATAACAGGTTTTACTTCTTCCTTCACCAGGAACAGCTCATCAAACTTCGCCTGCATCGACGGGACTCCCGCACCGTTCAGCGCCTCGTAAACCGCCTGCCACTGTTCCCCATGCACGAAGCGCCAATCCAGGAAAACATGACACTGGTAGGCACCCAGAAGAACAAATAGCCCTTTCTCGAACAGTTCCTGGCACGGGCGGATATACTCAAGCCCACTGACATAATCCTTGAAAATTGCATAACCTTCGGGAAGCAAGTCCAAGCGCCTTCACCCAGGTTTTTTTGAACCAGGTTTCCGCTGGTTTTATCCATGAAAGCCGCGGAGCTCTTGACCCAGCCACGCGTGTCCGCATATTTGTTGTGATAAATCACCAGCCCACGCTCGGTTTCGCCGCTGCCAGGCAGAGGGCCGGTGCGGTTGGAATAAGCAAACACATCTTCGTTGACAAATCCTTCCGGGGTATAAAAGTCGTAGAGCAGGAAATTATCCACTTCGGCGAAGACGTGACGGCGGTGGGTGAGCGGGAAGATACGCCATTCGTGACCGCGGACCAGGCCTTCGTCGATGGCCTCATTCCACTTGGCATAGCGGTATTCCATGCCATATTTCTCATGATATCCTTCGATCTGACCATGACCGAACATCGGCAGGCCGGGCAGGGTCACCATCATTGTGCAGACACCGAAATACTTATCGGTGGAACCGAACTGTTCGACGGCGGTTTTCTCATCCGGATTGTTCATGAAGTTAACATAGCGTTTGAGAACCTGCGGATCGAATTCGAGTGTGTTCTTCATCACCTGGCGATACTTGGCGTTATCTTCATCACGCAGCATATGCATAAAGGCCGAGTTGTAAACCCGGTGCATGCCCAGGGTGCGGACGAAATAGCCTTCCATCATCCAAAAGGCCTCGGCCAGCAGCAGCGTATCCGGGACCTCGGCCGCCACCCGATCCACCACTTCGCGCCAGAACTCGTTCGGTATGGCCGCGTCGAACTGGGCGCGGGTCATACCGTATTCAGAGCGGGATGGGATGGCACCGCCCGATCCGGGTTCGGGGAACCACAGACGCTGGATGTGCTTCTTGGCAAGAGTCATGGCTGCATCGAAGCGGATGATGGGGAAGTTGCGGGCCACGTGCAGGATGGTCTGGATGACGGCCTCACGCACTTCGGGTTTGGAATAATCCAGTTGGGCAGTATCATTCCAAGGCATGGAGGTGCCATCGTTGCCGTGGTAGATGTAGCGAGCGCTGCCGGTCCAGCGGTCGAGACGCTTGAAGACTACGGCTGCGTCGCTTTTCTCGTAGTAATGATCTTCGATGAAGATGCCGACACGGGTGTCATTCGACAAATCAGCACCGTTAAATGTGTAATTGGGATAAGGTGAATAAGGCAGGGAAAGGAACCAATCCGGGTGCTCCACCACCCAGCGCGAGTCGATGCCCATATGGTTGGGGACCATATCAGCGGATAAGCGCACGCCATGCTGCCAGAGGCGCCAGCGCAAGTTTTGAAGGGCATCCCAGCCACCCAGATCGCCTGCGATTTGATAATCCATCAGTGAATAAGCCGAGGCGACCGCCTCCGGATTGCCCATCATTTGTTTCATTCTTTGCGATGCGCGACTGCGTTCCCACAGTCCGATCAGCCACAGGCCGGAAATGCCGCGTTGTCTCAAGATTTCCAATTCTTCATCCGGGATCTGGTCGAACTGCGTGATGGCTCTCTGGTATTTTTTTGACAACTGGTCGAGCCAAACGTAGGAGTTTTTTGCAATCAAGACCAGCCGAGGCATCCAATCTTTATCCTGGCTGAAGCGTTCGTATTCCGTGTAATCATATCCGCTAAAAGTCAAGACGGGCGCATTACCGCCGAACCCACCCGGTCCTGTTTGGCGGATAACCTCTTCTTTAACAAAATCAATACCACGCATGATTCGAATTACGAAATCTTCTCCAAGGGCTGCGCCCCAGCGTTCGAGCAGGTACTCCAACTGGGCCTGGAGTGAATGGGGAGCCCGGCGGGACGGGGCAAGCAAAACATCGAAAAGTGTCTCGCCGCCAGATTTAAAACCCGGTTCTTTTACAAAGAAGGTTTGAAGACCAGATATGACTGCCTCGTAAGCGGTCGTCCGGCGCAGCTCTTCATCGTCGAACAACTCCCGGTAAGGGGCTAATGCGGGATTGGCGTTGGCCAGGTAGAGCATTAGCATCTCCTCCAGGGAGGACTGGCGGTTCGGCCGGCCGCCTGTTTCCATATCCAGGTAAATTCGAGCTTCGATCTCACCCCGATAGACGGCCAGGGGCGGAAAATCTTCCGTGAACTTCAGCAGGGTCGTATCCGCCTCTTTGCGGACATATTCAAATGCCCTGCGCATGGCGCCGGGATTTTGTCTTTCGTATAGGCGAACCAGAATGTGCAGGATTTCATCGATCAATCCCATCGCGTTGATATCACTGGCCGGGATCGGTTGGCCACGTACCTTGCTCATACTCTCTGCAAAATGCCTGGAGGCGGCATAATTTGCCAGGATTACATTTCCATTAAGGGTGAAGAGGGTTTCATCAAACTGGTATTTCTTACGGGCTTTGCGGGAAACGTGGAATTCAAATTCGGGCATCTGAACCTCGTCAGAGAGTCGCTTTTGATCAATCGTCATCCTTAATGATACTCGATAAGGCGGTTTTGGACATTAATTTTATCCACTCGGCCAAATTCAACCTTGACGTATCCGAATTTCTGCCTTATCATAGTACCTGTAAGATGCCAGTAAGTTCACGTTGGAAAGAGAAAAACGATGACCCGAGGTTTCTTCTCGGGTCATTCCAATTTAGATCGTCCGATGGAACAACTCTGACACACCATTTTTTCTTTTGCCATAAGGAGGCAAATAATATGTCTGAACGTATCGTCGGCACGGTCAAGTGGTTCAACGGCAGCAAGGGCTACGGCTTTATTGCGCGTGAGAACGGCCCGGATGTCTTTGTCCACTACTCTGCCATCCAGAGCGAAGGTTTCCGAAACCTGGATGAAGGCCAGAAGGTCGAATTTGAAGTCGAGCAGGGCAATAAAGGCCCTCAGGCTACCAACGTCACCATTCTGTAATTCCCTAGACCAAACCAAAACAAAATTCCCGCCATTTCGGCGGGAATTTTGCCTTAATATCGAGGCGTCTTCAAAAAGACGATCTGAGAGCATACTTTTCGAGCTATTTAATCTCTTTCCTGAACACACGATGGTTCTTGTATTCCACCCCGTTCAAATTTTTCAAGTCGGCGCGCATTTGTTTGGTGGTCTCAGCCACCTGGGTCATTTCGACAAATTTGAAATCATAAATATCCAGGATGGTTTTGCCCAATTCGTAGTAAAGCAGAGCGTTTCCGCCGGTCCCCTGGAATTCGGGTAAAACGCCCATACCGTTCCCGGAGACAGTCTTGGTGCGCTTCATTTCGAGCAACAAGTCAACAATCCCGAAGGGGAACAGGTGACCTTTAGCACGCTGGAGGGCATTGGATGCATCCGGGAAGGCGAACAGGAAACCCACGATGTCATCGCCGTGCATGATTAGTTTGATCAGGCGGTGATCCGCCACCATGAAGACATTCTGGACGGCATAATCGACATCGCCCTGGGTGAAGGGATAATATTCCCAGTTGTTGATAAATGTTTTGTTATATGTCCGCCCAATACGCTGCGCCCAGCCGACCAGTTCCTTTTTACTCTTGAAGTTCTTGACCCACAGGTTGCCACGCTGCATGGCCCATTGAGCGATACGTTCCACCCGCTCCGGGATCTTGAACGCTTCTGCCGGCAGATAACAAGAGACGAAATCCACTTCTTTCTCAAACCCAAGCGCCTCGACCAGCTTGGGATAATAAGCGTAGTTGTAATTCATCATGGTCATCATCTGGCGATGATCAAAACCTTCAACAAGAATGCCATAGCCATCGAAGGGGGAGAGGCCTTTTGGCCCGATCATGGTGTCCAAACCGCGCTGGCGAGCCCAGTCGAATGCGGCCTCAAAAAGCGTTTTGGCAACCTCCAAATCATCGATCGAATCAAAGAAATAGAACTGGGCTTTCCGGGTCTTGTGGTATTCGTTGAAAAGCTTATTCTCCCCTGCGCAAATCCGGCCTACTACTTTACCATCCCGGACCGCCAGGAAGAAGTCTGCATCCGAATGTTCAAAGAACGGATGCTTCTTGCGGTTCAACGGGAGGTAGGCATCCACAAATAGTGGCGGCACCCACTCTGGACAATCTTTATATAGATCATAATAAAATTGAACGAAACGTTTGACCTGCGGTTTGTTGTCGGTATCCACTTTTTCGACGGTGAGCATGAAAACCTCCAGGAAGGGATTAAATGCGGTAGTACAGTATATAACACAAAACTATATCACGGGTGCGGAAATTGCGATCACTGGTTGACCTGGCTGTGAGCTCAGCCCTGACTTAAAAAAATCCTGTCAAGGATTTTCCCGAGGGATCACGATGGGATCGTCAGAGTTTTCAGACTTTATGAAAATCGCGAGAAGGGGCACCAGGTAAGGCAAAAATATGTGATAATAACAAAAATTTCCTATAACAATGCTATCCACCAAGAAATCGAAAAAAAGGAGTTTCCCATGTCTGAATCCCATTCCGAAGAGTTTCATGTAAATGGCGAAGAACTGCTTGCTAAAATCAAGGAATTGATCCATGAGGGCAATATTCGACGGATCATCATCAAAAACCGGGAAGGGAAAACAATGATCGAATTTCCCTTAACAATTGGTGTGGTGGGTGCGGTGCTTGCACCGACCCTGGCAGCAGTTGGGGCGGTGGCTGCTTTGATTGGTGAGGCGACCATCGTAGTGGAAAAAAATACCTAGAGTATTTATCAGGTGAATATACTCGTTCGCAAACTATTTCAACCGATTCGCAAACCCGGATTTATTAAACTTTTCCTGGCAACATTACCCTTGTTGGCAGGTATTCTGGTTGTTTTCATAAATCCCGTCAAACTTGACTCTGGCGACTTCTTCCAGATTGCATGGAATCCGGGGCGTGAATTGTTGGCGACCGGCTCCGTCAGTGCCGCGTATGCCTACCCGGTCTGGACGGCTGTGGTCATGCTGCCATTCGCAGTATGGCCGCTGCATACCGGGATGGTATTATGGCTTGCTTGCAATTTCCTCATGATGGCCGCCAGCCTGGCCCTGTTCCTGGGGATGTTTGATTGGGAGATATCTCCAGCTTTATTTGTACTGGTGGTTTGCCTTTCAGGCCTTTTTCTTCCGGTCTTGACCAGTATTTGGCTGGGCCAATTGACCATTTTCTCGTTGCTTATACTGGCGTTAACTGCCCATTTTTTTCTGCATCAGCGCTGGACATGGCTGGGCATTGTGCTGGGACTCTCATTTATTAAACCGCAGATATTGATCCTGCTGGCTGGCCTGCTTCTGTTGTGGGCACTATTTCAGCGCCGCTGGAAGACGTTGCTGGGTTTTGGATCAGTTATCCTTTTCCTAACGTTGATCTCGCTCCCGTTCATCTCCTTTCCGGGTCAAATCATCGGGGGCGGCATCAGCACCCATCTGGATACATACATTAAAGTAACAAGCACTCTCTGGGGATTGTTCCTGAGTCTTGGGTTATCCTGGATTGTCCCGAGCGTCATTTCAGTGGCTTTGATGGTATGGCTGGGCTGGATCTGGTTGCCGTTCTTGCGTGGAAAAAGTATATCCTCCAACCGGATGCTTTACTTGTTTTCCGCCGCCTTACTGGTTAACTTGATTGTGGTACCTTACAGTTGGATGCACAACCTCGCCCTTATGCTTCTTCCGGCGGGTTACTGCCTGAGCTTGTCGCTAAAAATAAATAACAAAGGTCGTTATGCCTGGCTGGTCTTGCTATTTATTGTCATGCAGCCTCTCATGCTGGGTCTCTTTCTCGTACTTGGTGGGCCCGACCATACCCAGGCTTATCAGATCATCCCGGCATTAGTTCTTCTGCCAATCCTGTGCATTCTCGAATATCGCATGGTTCGATTGAGAATTTAGATGTCAAATTTGCTGATGGGGAACTCCGATGAAGCGGATTGATTTTCGTCGGGTCTTTGTTATCACAGGCCTGACGGTGCTGGTAATCGTTTACGCGGTTTTATGGCTGCGGATGATAAGCAGTCGTGCAGAGCGAACGGGTGCGGATTTCATTGTTTTTTACACGGCCGGTCATATTGCCCAAACGAACGGGGCCCAGAACGTTTATGAACCGGGGTTGCAGCAAGCTGTGGAGCAGACATTAGTGGGGTTTCAGCTAGTGCCTGGACAGGTTTTGTTGTATAACCATGTTCCTTACCTAATCCCGATTCTGAGCATGTTGATCAGTGAAAATTATGTAACTGCTTTTTATCGCTGGGCAATACTCCTACTTATAATATTTATCGCTGGAACGGTTCTATTGGCGAGATCATTATACCGGGCTGGATGGGCCAAGGCAGATGTTTGGCTGGCTGGAGCAGGGATTTTAACATTCTTTCCCATTTTTGTTAGTTTGCTAAATGGCCAGGATACCGCTTTCTTATTCTTCGGCGCCTGCTTGCTCCTGGTTGGTTTATGTACAGGAAAGGATTGGCTGGCGGGGATGGGACTCGCACTGACAACCATTCGCCCCCAAATTACAGTGTTGTTGGTCATCCCGTTCTTGTTCAGAAGGCAAAGGGTAATTGGTTGGTTCGGTTTAGGCGCTGGGATTCTGGGCGGATTAAGCCTGGCAGTCCTGGGCGTGGAAGGAATGCGCGGCTTTCTTAACCTGTTGCAGGTGAGCGCCGGCGGAGAATGGTACGGATTGAAGGAGCCGGCTATGGTCAACTTGATAGGCCTGCTGTGGCGGTTTATGCCAGGATTGGGCGGAGATGCCATCCATTGGATAGGATGGGTCGCTTATGGGATGACTCTGATCGGCTTATGTGTTCTGTGGGCACGCAGCAGGGAAATTAGCGAAAAACAACTGGGTGTGGCGATTATTGTCAGTCTCTTTGCTGTTCCCCACCTGCATTATCATGACCTGACTTTGTTGATTGTGGCGCTGTTGCCAGGGCTTGCAATATTGGTGCGCCGTGGTTTATTGAATGCCCGGGATGCCAGCCTGGCGCCACTAGCAATATCATTCATCTTATTAATATCAAGCCTGGTACCTCAGCTGAAATTTAATATTCCTTACCTGGTGATGGTACTTCTCTTTCTTATGCTCTGGTTCCCGGTAAAGATATTTTTCTGGAGGCGGCAGGCGCCTGAAATTATCCCCTAAGTTTTGCTGGGAAATCTATATTGGTTTTAGCTATCCCCAATTCAAGGTAAGGCTGGCTGGGATCTAGTGAGACCAGGGCAGGTGTAGAGTTCGTCATGGAAGACCGCACGTGGTTCTTTTGCCGTTTGTTGGCATACATTGCCTGGTCGGCCTCTTCCAAGAGCATTTCCAGACTATCCGGATTCTCCCATTCGTAGTGTGCCGATCCGCAGCTGAAGGATAAGACATAATCTTTCCCGAACCAAGTATTATGAATATCAAGCTGTTCTTGTAAACGCTCCAGCATCTTTTCACTCGGATTTTCGGCTGAATCGATCGCCAGTGCGACAAACTCATCCCCACCAACACGGGCAATAATATCCGAAGACCGGAAAACCTCTTTCAGGATTTGGGCTGTATCAATCAAAGCCTGATCTCCTGCGGCATGACCACGAAAGTCGTTGATCCATTTCAACTCATCCAGATCTACGAAAATCAGAGTTGCCTTTAGCTTCATCCTGAGGGCCATGTTGATCGTCTGATTGGCCAGGATCTTGAAACCGCGCCGGTTGTACAATCCGGTCAAATCATCGCCCCAGGATAGCTTTTCCATTTCTTTTTCGGCTTTCTTGAGCGCGGTAATATCGTGAATGACAATCAAATACCCGATCTTGTTCTTCTGTTTATTCTTGAGGCTCGAGATCATCAACTGATAATATACGGTTGCACCGTTCTTGATGTATTCAGTTTCTGTAGTGGAAGATTCTTCGACGGATTCAAGAAAAGCCTGGCTAACCCAGTTATTCATGACCTTCGCGGCGAATTGGCCGAGAGGTGGACGGTCCCAGCCGAACAACCTTTGGGCTTCTGGATTGGCATCCACGATCCGGGCTTGTTCATCCACCACAACCACACCATCGCTTAGCATTTCTATCAGAGTATCGCGGGCGATGGGCGCCAGGTCGAACAAGCGATACTTGAAGATTGCAACTCCAATCGCAAGCCCCCATAGTGAATAAATAAAGGGATTTACATCCAGATCCTTTAGAGATGGGATAGGCGTTATACCGCTCAAATAGAACCCATACATCAAATAAAGGATTAATGCTGCCGATAATATTACTGAAGTCTGCCAGCGGTACAGCGTGGAGGCAGATCGCCATTTACGTATCAACAGGTAGTTGCCCAGAGTAACGATCAGCAGGTTATATGCCGTTATAACCAGATACAAAGGGCCACGGGTGAAGGATAATAAGGGGAGGATGCCGCTATTATCTATTTTTGCAGATGAGTAAATGAGGTGGAACCGACCATCGTAAAGCTTGATGATCATAAAAATCACAGGAATGGAAAACAACATCAAGACATTTCTGCGCGTCAGCCATTTTTCATGACCGCTGTATTGAGCCGAAAAAATGAGGTAGATCGTCGGGAAAGCCAGGATGCCGATATACTCAACCTTGCTCCACAGCAGCATGCGATTTACATCCAGGCTGGCCAGCTCCAGGCTGTATCCCAGGATATATACTGCTGTTGCAACCATGAAAAGTGCAAATGTGCGCGCCCCATGAGTGGAGCGATGCAGCCAGGCATGTACGGCAATTACAACCGAAATTGCTCCAGATACCATTACAGATATGGCGAGTGGATTAAATCTCATGTCAACTCTACTTGATATTTCTTATTCTATACCCCCACAACCCAAGAAAAAATGTGGAAAGATTTGGGTTTATTTGAATGGTGAATAATTCGAAACCAGGTTTCCTTTTACGTTGTCAGAAGTTGGTCAACCGCGCCAGCCAGCTCGCGTAAATTGCCAACCTTCAATACATTCGTGCACAACGGAGCATATCTGGGCATATCGCTATCACCTTGCCACAGGTTCGGGTCCTCAGGGTTGAGCCAGATGGTGCGCGCAGCCCGCCGGGACATTTGCGTGAACAGGTCCAGGCGCGGGTCGTTATAGTTGTTACGTCCATCCCCGACGACGATTAAAGTTGTCTGAGCGTTTAGCGTATCCAGGTAATCATCCATGAAATCCTTCAGCGACCATCCCAGGTTAGTGTTGAAATACCCGCCTGGCATCCTTTCCATAACCGTCTGGACGGCTGCATCCACGTTGGTACTGTTGAAATCGCCGGAGATGTATTCCAGGTGATTGATGAAGGCGAAAGCATGTGTTTTATTGACCTGGCCTTGCAGTGAGTAAAGGAAACTCAACATGAGCTCGGAGCAGAAACGCATGGATGTGCTGACGTCACACAATACCACGATGCGCGGCTTTCGGATCCGGTCCCGGTGGCGGATCTCCATTGGTACGCCTTGATATTTCTGATTGGCTCGCAGGGTGGCTTTGGGATCCAACTGCCCGTTTTTCGAGTGCTTCTGGCGCAGGGCAATTCGGGTTCGCAGGGTGGCAGCCAGCCTTTGTACTTCGTGCTGGATCTGCTTTTTATCGGCTTCCGAAAGCGCCTCGAATGGGCGGTTGATCAGGTTATCAAGCGGATCAATGGGAGGGTGCTCACTCAGGTTTTCGGCGATGCGTTTGCAGGCGCAGGCGTGGACTTGCTCTTGCACACCCTGCATATTTTGTCCGAGCAGCCCGCGTAACTGTTCGAGACGGCCAGGGTCCATGCCCATTTGAGCCAGGAGATCGAACAACTCCTGCATGGCCTCCTGAACCTCGGGAAATTCCATCAGACGCAGCATGCGGCGGGTCATCCAGTTTTGAGCGTTCAGGTCTGAGGTCCGGTCGAGGCCGGCCAATTGGGAAAGCATTTCCAATTCTTCCTGTGTAAGCGGTTCGCCGGAAAGCATGCGCTGCATGCGCTGGCGTAACTCTTCATTGAACTGGCGCAAGGCTTCGGCCAGCATTTGTGCCTCTTCAGGAGTTAATTCGTCCATGGCATTCCCGCCCATCATGGGAGGCTGTCCGCTGCCGAAGAAAAGCGGGAAAAGCTTATCGAAGGTAGGCAGATCGTTGACGTTCTTGATCAGGGTGGAGCGCAGGGACAGGCGGAAGTGTTCACGATCGTGGATCCCCATCAAATCAACCGCCGAAAAAGCTTCGGCGCTTTCTGCCAGTGATACTCGTACTCCGCTGGAGCGCAGTGCAGAAACCAACTGTAAAATTCGGGATTCCATTCTGCTCCTATTTGTTTATTGAGGAGATTGCTAATTTGCAATTGCACCAAGTTATAACCAAGGCGCAAGAGTGGGTGAGGGTTGCCACAAAGTCAGCAGCTGATCCTCTGATCCTTGTAAATATAACTAATTCCCTGAGAAACGCCTCAGGTTGTTGTTATCGTCCAATCTTGGACGAGCTGAAGGAGGTGGGGGCGGCGGCGCCATGAATTGGCGTTTCACTTTTTGCAGGTCTGCTTCGTGCTTGATCAATACCGAAAGCGTGTCTTCAAGCGTATCTTTTTCAATATTGGCTGCATTCAAAGAAACCAGGGCATTGGCCCAATCCAGGGTCTCGCTGATGGAGGGTGATTTCCGTAGGTCGGCCTTGCGCAGACGCTGGACGAATTCCACTGCCTGGCGGGCCAGCTTAGGGTTAAGGCCGGGCACTTTCAGATGGACTACTGCCAGTTCCTCTTCGAGGCTCGGATAGTTGATGAACAGGTACAGGCAGCGACGCTTGAGCGCTTCGGAGAGTTCACGCGTGTTATTGGATGTGAGCACAACGAACGGCCGATGTTTGGCAGTCAGGGTTCCTAATTCGGGGACACTTACCTGAAAGTCGCTCAGGATCTCGAGCAGGAAGGCTTCGAACTCGGCGTCGGCCCGGTCGATCTCATCGATCAGGAGAACCACCGGTTTTTCGCTCAATATGGCGCGCAAGAGCGGCCGTTGCAGCAGGAACCGGTGTGAGAAGAAAACGTCCTCCTCACGGGCAATCCGATCAGCGGCTTCCGCCAGGGAGGCAGCGTTGCCCAATTTGTCGTTTAATTTATCCCGCAGGAGCTGGGTATAGAGCAATTGCTTGGAATATTCCCACTCGTACAATGCCTTGGATTCATCCAGGCCTTCATAGCATTGCAGCCGGATCAGTTCGTATCCGGCTGCTCCCGCGATAGCCTTGGCAAGCTCAGTCTTGCCTACACCGGCAGGACCTTCAGCCAGCAAGGGTTTTCCCAACTTCTGAGCCAGGTAGACGATGGTCGCGATTTCGTCGGAGGCGATGTAGTTTTGTGCCGATAAGGAGGTTTTGACCGAATTGGTCGAGTCAAATATATTGGACATAGTCTACCTGATATGGTTGTAATAGCAATTAGTATACACGTTTTGAAGGAAGATACGTTAAGACAAAATAAGAAAGATGGGGATATACAAATAAGTGCCCGGCAGCTTTGATGTGCCGGGCACAAAATCAGGCTATCCTACCACTCCACCCAATCGCCTTTCGGGTGGACCCAGGTTGAGAAGTCCGGTGGTGCGCTGAACAACCCATCCAGGGTCTGCATAAAAACGGGTTGGTCGTAATAGGCTTTCATCCGGCCGGCATCCATCCAGGTGTCTACCGCGAAGAATTCAAGCGCTTCCGGAGATCCGGGGGCGGCCATGCGAAAGTAGGCTTCGTGGGATAGATTCCCGGCTTTGCGGGCCTGGTTGATCATCGAACCGGCTCCAGCGTTGTGGATCTTCATTGCCTTATCCAGACTTGGAACACTGCCGCGCACCAGTGCGACGATGCGTTCATTCTTACCGAAAGGTGCCGGGAGTTGATAAGTGACGAACCCTTCGGCGGGTGTCCAGACAACCGGGTCGCGGCGCGTGAAGATTTGACCGGCCTGCTCCTGGACGGTCGGGTTGGCGAAGAATTGGTTCAAGCCATCCATGCTGTTCCAGATGTCCAGGATCAGGAACTCGCCGGCGCCTTTGCCGTCCGGCTGCACCGGAACATGCACCAGGTGACTGACATCCCCCAGGGATTGGGCGGCTGCCACATTGGCGGGTGCGCCGGCAGTCTCATTGTGGGTCTTGCGGGCGGCCTCCACCGATTGGCCGGCTAAAGAGCCTCGGATGGAAAGCAGGAATAACGATAGATCTTTACTCATAGTTCTCTCCTTTTTGAGTTTGACGGAATCCGTCTGTTTTCAATTAATAAGACGGATAAAGATGGTCAAATTCATCGGTCAAGCTATGAGCGGAAGTCCGAACCGGTCAAATAAACGACCATTTGAGGTCAGGAAATCATCGATAACGGTGATCTCATCCTTCTCAATGGTAAGAATGTGCAGTCCGGCTGCCCGAAACTGCTCGTTGCGGTCCATTTGATAAACGGCGAAAGCCGGAGACCCGTTCGAGCGTACTGGAACCAGCCGGACCCGAACCGGTTCACCACGTTTGAATAGCCAATTTTCCAGGAAATTGCCGACATCCGCACGGCCTCCAAACCACACCGGCAGAGGCGGCATGGTCAGGGCAACATCCTCACGCAGGATCGCAACCAGTGCGGCCGTATCGGCTTTCTCCCAGGCGGAAACATAGCGCGCAAGCAGGGATGCGTACGGCTCATTTATCGGATTAATGGCCAGAGAATGCAGCTCTTTGGTTCCCTTAAGACCGAGACGGGCGCGTTCGATCAGACTGTTGATTGCAGAGGAGGATATGCCCAGGATTGCAGCAGCTTCCTCTGTGCTCCAGCCCATGACATCCCGCAGCAACAGGGCCGCCCTTTGCCGTCCGGGCAGAACCTGTAATGCAGCTACGAACGCCAGGGTGATACTTTCCCGTTGATCGTAGCGAGCTTCGGGATAGGTTTCCGGTTGGTCGTCGATCAAATCCTCCGGGAATGGTTCGACCCATGTGGCCTCCTTGGAGGCCACCGGGAGCGGCTGGGAGGGATCCCCCCGACGATACAGGTCGCGTGGCAGGCCGCGCCGTTTGCGTTCATCCAATCCGTCCAGGCAGGCGTTGGTAGCGATCCGGTAGAGCCAGGCCCGCAGCGAGGCCCGGCCTTCGTATGAATCAAGGTTTTTCCAGACGCGCAAGAATGTCTCTTGCAGCATATCTTCAGCATCTTCGTAAGAACCCAATATTCTGTAACAATGTGCGAGCAGTTCGTGGCGGTACGGTTCGATAAGTGCTTCGAAAGCCCCACGGTCGCCTGCCCGGGCAAGATCAAGTTGTTTGGCCTGGATTTCGCTAGCAATAATGTTCATGTTTCACCTTACATTGCTGGTCTACCGATAAAATGGTCGGATTAACCAGATTATTTAACTCGGAACCCGATGGTAGCGTGTTACCGGGTATCTCATGATAGGCCGCGCATTATAAACCCCCAGCATACGCCGGTGCAACACCCCCTTTCTTCCCTAAAAGTGCGGCGATTCCCGAACAGCCGTTTTTACGAAAGCCTCCATTTGAATGTACAATAGAGCTGGAGAGGAAATTATGAAATCATATCGTAAGGAACTCTGGTTTAATTTGCCAAACCGGCGGGGATTTGTTAATATCACTTCTGAAGTGGAATTGGCGCTGAAAGAAAGTGGTATACGCGAAGGTTTGTGCCTTGTAAATGCCATGCACATCACTGCCTCGGTCTTTATCAACGATGACGAATCCGGCCTGCATCACGATTACGAGGAATGGCTGGAAGGACTGGCTCCGCACGAACCACTGGGAAAATACTGGCACAACCGAACGGGAGAAGATAACGCCGACGCCCATTTAAAGCGCCAGGTGATGGGGCGCGAAGTGGTAGTGGCAGTGACCGAAGGCCGGCTGGATTTCGGTCCCTGGGAGCAGATTTTTTATGGCGAATTCGATGGTCGACGGCGCAAGCGCGTGTTGGTGAAGATCATTGGAGAATAAAGGAGAATTCATGAAACGCTTGCACTGGTACGACTATCTCACCATCAACCTGTTCTGGCTCGGCCTGAATATCCGCAATACTGCCCTGGGCTCGATCTTCATGCCCTACCTCGTGGGCATTTTTGCGCCGGAGGCCATCAAGAATACCGCCCTGGGAGGCATGCGCTCGGCCGGACTGGTGATTGCCATGCTGGTGCAGCCCGCCGCCGGGATGTTGAGCGACCGTTCCACCTCGCGCTTTGGCAGGCGCCGGCCATTTATCCTGGTGGGGGCGCTGTTCGACTGCCTTTTCCTGCTGGCGATCGCCCTCTCCCAGAATTACTGGGCGCTGCTGATCGCCATCCTGCTGATCCAGTTTTCCTCCAACGTTTCCCACGGACCTCTGCAGGGCTTGATCCCGGACCTGGTCCCGGAAGACCAGCGCAGCCATGCCTCGGCGGTTAAATCCATCATGGAATTGCTGCCGGTTGTCCTGGTCGGGCTGACGATTGCCAAGATGGTCGGCGCCGGTCACCTGGATTTGGCCATCTTCGTCACCGGGCTCTCGCTGCTGGTGGTGACGCTTATCACTGTGATCTTCGTCAAAGAAACCCCGCTCCCGGAGAAACCCACCACTCCCTTCTGGCCGCCGATGCTGCGGGTGCTGGGCATGCTGGGCGGGATTGCCATAGGGGCTGTGGCCGGCTTGTTGGGCGGCGGACTGGTCGGCGGGTTGGCCGGTCTGATCACACTGGCATTCGCGAGCCAGTCCACAGCCCTATCGGTGGGGATCGGCGTGGGCGGGTGCGATGGCGATGCTGGTGGCAGTTGTGGCCGGGGTCTGGGCGGGCTGCCTGGGGACTTTGGGCCAGGAAGCCCGCAAGCAATCCGCCTTCGTCTGGTGGATCGCCAACCGGCTGATGTTCCTGGCGGCGGTTACCTCCTTGCAAGGTTCCATCTTCTATTTTGTGATGTATGCCTTCAAACTGACCGGCGAAGAAGCCTCCAGCCTGACAGGAACCCTGACATCCGTGATTGGACTGTTCATCATCATCACGGCCATATTCAGCGGTTGGATCGCGAACTGGGTGGGACGGAAGCGCCTGGTGCTGATCAGCGGCATTGTGGCCGCGGTCGGGAATGTCCTGCTGCTGGTCACCATCTGGGTGCCGCAACTGGCGATCGTTTATGTTGCCGGGACCATCATCGGGATTGCCACCGGGCTGTTTATGACAGCCAACTGGGCGCTTGGAACCGACCTGGTGCCGCCGGGCGAAGCCGGGCGCTACCTGGGTATCTCGAACCTGGCCGGGGCTGGGGCCGGGATTGTCGGAGCGGGCATCGGCGGGCTGGTGGCAGATGCCATCAACCATTACTATATGGGCCTGGGCTATTTTGCGGTCTTTGCCGCCTATGCCATGCTCTTTGCTTTAAGTTCGGTGGCTCTTCTTTTGGTCAAGGGAACCGAAAAGTAAAGGAGGTTGCATATGATGGAAACTCGACGTTTTGGTCGTACTGACCATATGAGCACGGTCGCCATCTTTGGCGCGGCGGCTTTCTGGGAGATCAGCCAGCCGGAAGCTGACCGGGTGATGGAACTGGTGATTGACAGTGGGGTAAACCACATTGATGTGGCTCCTTCCTACGGACAGGCCGAGCAGCGTATCGGGCCCTGGATGCAGCGGGAACGTGGACGCTTTTTCCTGGGTTGCAAAACGATGGAACGCACGCGGGCAGGCGCCTGGACCGAACTGCGCCAGTCCCTCGAACGTCTCCAGAGCGAAACCTTCGACTTATACCAGCTGCATGCCATCACCAGTTTCGATGAATTGGATGCAGTGACTGCTCCTGGCGGCGCCCTGGAAGCGTTGGTGGAAGCAAAACAAGCCGGCTTGATCCGCCACATTGGCATTACCGGTCATGGCGTGAATGCACCGGCGATCTATCTGGAGGCTTTGCGGCGCTTTGACTTCAACTCGGTCACATTTCCGCTTAACTTTGTCCAGGCTGGAAATTCAAATTATTACCGGGATGCCGAAGAACTGATCCGCCAGTGTCACGCCAAAGATGTCGGGCTGATGGTTATCAAATCCATTGCTATTGGAGCCTGGGGTGAAAAAGAAAAGACGGCCACCACCTG
Source organism: uncultured Chloroflexia bacterium (assembly GCA_963776475.1). Classification (GTDB taxonomy): domain Bacteria; phylum Chloroflexota; class Anaerolineae; order Anaerolineales; family Villigracilaceae; genus UBA877. The sequence goes on along the minus strand of CAVZMZ010000037.1, from coordinate 145,343 downwards.
GTACGAGCCGTTCCAGGCGATGGAGCAGATCCAACCGGCGGTCAATTTTGTGCTCTCACATGCTGTTACCGGCATCTGCACTGCCGGCGATATCCGCCTGCTGCCCCTGGTGCTTAAAGCCTGCGAAAATTACACCTGGTTGTCCCTTGAAGAAAGGGGCAAATTGATCGAATCCGGCCGCTCGTACCAACCTTTATTTGTATAAGGACGCAGCCTCCTCAATCGCCATCAGCTTTCCGGCCTGTCTTCCACCAGGTTCATCACTTTATACGACTCGGCGGCTTTCAGTCCTTTTTCCTTGCCGGTCTCGGCCGCCCATTCCCGCATCATATCCGCCGGGTCCCAGTCTCCCAACTGGCTGACATGCTTCTTGAAGGCGGCAATTTTCAGATCCAGCGTTTCGCTGATCTCCACCCATACATCCGGCTTTTCGGCGCCGTGCAGGTAGAGCTTCTTGACGTTGTGCGGTTCGTAGCCTTCATCCAACAGGTCCGTAAAAATCAGGCGCGTCTCGGAGGAAGGGAAGGTGGCATATACCGCCGCTTCGGCTGCCGCCCGGTGGTCGGGGTGGTTGGTGTAATCCGAGCCGTAGAAAACGCGTGTCGGGTCGCTGGTGACGACCAGGTCCGGTTTATATTGGCGGATGAGCCGGGTCAGGTCCTTGCGCAGCTGCAGGCTGGCCACCAGTTCGCCATCCGGGTAATGCAGGAAGGCGGTTTCCGTGATCCCCAAAACCAGGTTGGCGGCGATCTGTTCGTCTTCACGCAGATGCGCCAGGATGGGTTTATAGTCTGCCCCCTTGGCAGGGTCGTTCGACCCGGCGTCGCCGCTGGTGACGATCACCGAAATTACCTTGCAACCGTTCTTGACCCATTTGGCCAGCGTTCCGGCGATGGTAAATTCCTGGTCGTCGGGATGGGCCTGAATGCTCATGGCAATGGAGGGAATATATTCTTGTTCGTTCATGGTAGTATCGGATCCGAGTTCAGTTAATGAGTTGGGGAAAAAACAGGTCATTGAGGACGTTGATTTTATGTAGTTTTTTCGCCCGTTCGGATAAGCATGTAAAAATAGCTTGCCATCCGGCGCAAGCTATTTAAGGTAGCGATGTGTCCTTTCAAAACAAACTATTTGGGGATACCGCCGCCGTAAGTTGTATTATTTTTCTTCTCGTTCTTCAATTTCCGTTTTTCTTTCGGGTTGAGCTTGGCTTTTTTGCGCTGTTCCTTCCTGCCTTTATCTTTACTTCCCTTGTCGCCCATAGTAGTTAACTCCTTGTATGAAAATAAACCAGATCGGATTGTTTTCAAGCGATTAATCAATCTTCAAGCAAGGGCGTACGCCAGCAGTACATCTAGCCTTTTTGCTGCTTGTGTCTCTGCTGCGCTTCCAGCTCCTGCTGATCTTTTTGGCGTTGTTTACGTTTCTCTTCGAGCTGCTTTTCCAATTGCTGCTGGTCCAACTGGCGCTGTTTTCGCTCCTGCTCCTGTTGTTTCTCCAGTTGTTGTTGCTCTTGAAGATGCGGTTTTCGGTCCTGGGCCTGCTCCTGCTCCAGATTCTGCCGTTCCTGTTGGCGCTCCACTCTTTCCTTTTCCTGCTCGTTGCGTTGTGTTTTTGGCTCTTCGGTCATTATTTTTTACCTTCTTGAAAACGGGTCTGGTGCGGATTCCCATCGCATCGTTTCTTAATCGAAACTACCTTCATTGTACACCCTGGGAAGGGAAACGACACAAATCCTTTAGAACTCAACAGCCCGTAAAAGTTCCTTACTCTCCTGCAGCCAGGTTATCGGGTTAATCGTCCGCTTGATATACCGGATCACACCTTTTTGATCGACAATAATGGAAGCAGTCCGTTGGATACCGACAAACTTACGCAGCTCGAAGCGATGATAGACCGCCCGCTCAGGGTCGGAAAGAACCGGGAATGGCAGTTTGAACACCTCGGCATATTTCCTGGCACGCTCCAGGCTATCGCCAAGGATGACCAGGATTTGGGCTCCGGCTTGAACAAACTCATTATTTAAGCGCCCCAACTGGGCGACATGCGTTCGGCACTGCATTCACTCATACTCCCTCACGAAAAACAGGATAACCTTCTTCCCGCGATATTCGGAAAGAGAAATCTCTGCGCCGGTGTTCGACATCAGTTTGAAGTCAGGCATAGCTGAACCAACTTCAAGTTCAATATCTGCCATATCTTCCTTCTTTCAAGTAAGAGAAACCAGATTTGTTCAAATAGTATCATCCTCCGGTTGTATCGTCAAATTTATCCATGCCAGCGGCTTTGGGAAAAAGTATATAATAGAGACATAATTAATATTCTTTCATTGGCCTGATTTGACCAAGTTCAGGAGAGCAATGATGAATTTCCTCAGCCAGCCTGGATTTCTGGGAACCCATGCCCCCTTCTTTCCGACCTTACTTTTAATATTGGTCCTGTTTACCGCCGTTTTGTTTACCATTGGGTGGCAGCTCGCCAGGCACGAGCATTACGAGGCGCATCGCTGGGTTCAGACCGTATCTGCTTCGATAAATGCGCTAGTAGTGCTCAGCATAATGGTCAGGTCATATGTTGTCCATATTCTCCCGGGTATCCCTGCCAGGCTGCTGCAAGGGGATTATGCCGTTACGACGGTTCATGCCATCATCGGTACCATCAGCTTGCTTCTGGGAATATTTGTTGTTCTGCGAGGTAATAAACTGGTTCCGAAAAGTCTGCGTTTTAAAAAGTACAAGCTGTTCATGCGGACGGCTTATGGTCTGTATATGCTTGCCACTTTGCTGGGCGTGTTTGTCTACGTTGAAGTGTATATCTTGGGAATCTAGGCATCTTTTTAGAAATATCCGCTGAATGGAGAAATAGACCGACATGCCCAAAGTTGCTTTGGTATATCCATATTTACGCACCCGGTCCGCCAATGAGCTTTTATTCCCTCCACTGGGCTGCGCCAGTTTGGCCAGCCAGATGCATGCCCTCGGAATTGAAACCAGGATTTTTGATTGCACCTTCGAGAACTTCGAAGCAATTCAAGAAAAACTGCTCTCCTACCGGCCGGATGTAGTGGGGATCTACACGATGGTCACCTTGAGCCGGAATACATTCCGGATCGTTGAGAGGCTCAGAGCCAGCCTGCCTGACTGCCTGCTGGTTTCCGGAGGCCCATTACCCACGCTCTACCCGGAGCACTTCTGCGCAGCCTTCGATGTTGTTTTTCGAGGCGAAGCCGACCTGAGCTTTCCCCGTTTTTGTAAAGATCTTTTCGAACTTGAAAGCCTCCCGCCGGGAATTGACGAAATTGCCGCTCGAAAACTATGCCGGGCTTTTCATCCGGCAAAACGGACTGCAAGTTGAAAATCCGACTGTACACTACCCGGAGAAGCAACTCGAGTCCTTCCCGCTTCCATACCGGGGCGATTTCGACCATGCCGCGTATCAGAAAGTATGGCTGGACCAGGACGGCTCAAAGACCACCTCCATCATTATTACACTGGGATGCCCGTTCAATTGTGACTTTTGTTCCCGGCCGGTCTTTGGCAGCCTGTTCCGGCGCCGGAACCTAGATTTGGTCATGGATGAGGTCGAACAGGTCCGCCAGCTGGGTTATGACAGCCTGTGGATCGCCGACGATAATTTCACCCTTGATCTGGCTTATCTCAAGCAGTTTTGCCGGCGAATGACCGGTCGACAGATGGGCTGGTCCTGCCTTTCACGCGTGAGCAGGATCGACGAAGAGATAACCCGAATGATGAAGGCTGCCGGCTGCCGGAGAGTCTATCTGGGCCTGGAAACCGGTAACCAGGAAACTCTCAAGTTGATGAAGAAACAGGCCAGCCTGGAAGAAGGACAAAAGGCAGTCCACCTGTTTCAAAAAGCCGGCATCGAAGTGGCTGCTTTCTTCATTGTCGGCTATCCGGGAGAAACCGTTCCGTCGATCGAAGAAACCTTCCGCTTTGCACTGGAACTCCCGCTGGACGCCATCTCGTTCAACGTTCCATTCCCACTGCCCGGTTCGCAGTTATTCGAGCGGGTCAGCAAGCTGGATAAGAACATGGATTGGAATGAAGAAAACGAAGTTACCTTCGTTTACGAATCGGAATTCGATCCGGATTGGCTGCAGCGCCGGATCAGCGAGACCATGCAGACATTCTCTGAAAGGAAGAAATAGTTAATTCCCCATTTGATATTTAAGACGGTTTTATCTCAGTAGTCTGAATACCGCATCGCTGGGCTTTTCGAAGAGCCTTTGCACCAGGGGCGCCAGTTTCCCCATTCTCTTCTTGATCGCAAATTGAATATGGCCTTTCATGATCCCGAACCACATTTTTGTTTCGGAAAAATCTGCGTCGAAAATGAGCACGTGACTTCCGAACGGGCTCTCATCCGGGTGCCATTCGCGCTTGATCCGGTCTTTGGTTCTTTTGTACAGGTCCGTCCCGGGCAGAGGATAGGGCATGCTCAGACCCAGGTAATCGAGCGGCAGCGAATTTGCAAAGCGAAGCGTTTTTAGGACCGTCTCATCCGTATCGCCCGGGTAACCAATAATAAAGAAGGCTCCGACTTGCAAACCAGCATTGTGAGCGGCTTCCACTCCACGCCGCGCTTGTTCTATGCTGATCTTCTTGTTCATCAGTTTGAGGATCTGCTCATCACCGGATTCTATCCCAAAGAAGATGCGCGTGCAGCCGGCTGCTTTCATATCCAGGGCGGTCGGAGTATCCAGGGCATCCACCCTGCCCAGGCATTCCCAATTGAACTTAAGACCTCGGCGCCGGATCTCCTGGCAAACCTTGACCACTCGTTCCTTCTTCATCGTGAATACATCATCCGTGAAAGAAATCCGATCATATCCTAAAGCCAGGACTTCAACGATCTCGTCGACAACATTCTCCGGAGAGCGCTCCCGGTAAGATCCGCCAAAGACCACGTTGCTGCAGAACTCGCAGCGGAACGGACAGCCGCGTGTGCTCATCACGGTGGTGATCGAGTAGCCGTATTTCTTCTTGCCGTAGCGGATGTAACTCTCGTTCGGGAGCAGCGCCCGGGCAGGGAAGGGCACCCGGTCAAGGGTTTTCGTAAACGCCCGTTCGGGTGTGGAAACGAGTTCGCTTTTTGCGGATCCGTCGCGGATGTTTCCGAAAAACGATCCCGGCAATCTTACCCAGCTCAGAGGCCTCTTCATATGCCCGTACGAGCTCCAGCATGGTCTGTTCCCCCTCGCCGCGCACGACCACATCGAAAGCATCCAGGAAAGGTTCGGCGTCACAGGTGGGCAGCGGACCTCCGGCGACCAGCAGCCGGCAGGTTGGGCGTAACTGCCGGGCGAACCATAAACATTCGTCCAGCATGCTCACCATGGCATAGATCCCCACCACCTCCGCTTTGGTCTCCAGCGCCCGGTTAAGGGCCTCTTTCTTGTCCAGGAAGGTGCAGTCGACTAAATGTACAATGTGCCCCGCCTGTTGCAGGCTGGCGGCAATATAGCTAATCCCAAGCGGCGGGAAACGGAAGACCGACCGGTCATGGCGCGGTTTGAAAAAAGGGTAGATCAATACCACCGAAGTCATGCGAGCCTTTCGATGCTCATTTCATACCGGAATCTTTGGATCGAAGGAGAAAAGCTGTACCCAAAACCGGCCCAGGCTAGCCTGGAACCGACCAATTCCCGGCCGCGAAAAAGGCGCGCATCTTTTGCCTGTCCAAGCTTGAATGCCACTCTGCGGATCCGGCTTTCGAACCAGGCCTCGGCTGCGTTGACTTCGTCCCAGCACCCGATTGCCTGCCCTTGGATGGCAATCCCGGAGCTATCCTGATAGCAATCGAAATAGTGCGCGCCTTGTTCATTCATGACCATGACCGTGCTGATATCCGCGGGCAATCCATCCGTATCGATTTCGACTTCGATTTTCCCCGTTTCAATATTCAGGAGATAACGGACTGCCAGCATCACAGAAAAACTGGCTTGCGTATAGGTAGTTTCCAGATGGAAGGAATGCCTCAACTGGTTGGATGTGGCCGTGAGCAGGCCGCGCAGCCATGGAAAACCGCGGATGACCGCCGCCGCTATATTTTTCATAGCATAAAGCAACCTGTTTTCCAGGTTTTCTTTTCCGTTTCTGGAGATTTTTTCGACCAGGTTCATCGTGTAAAGCGCAGAAATATGCCAGGTTGAACTTTTTTGAATGCAGGTCAGGCTGACGGCGCCGGGAAAGATGGTCTGTAAACCTCTTTGGAGCACAGGCACACCAAACCCGACCGCTTCTTCCGCCAGTTCGTAGCCTTGATCCAGCAACAAGAATCCGTTCTGCAAGTGAGCGGTCGGATAATTATTTCGACCGGTTCCGGAGTCCGCAATTTTCAAGGAGAGCCCTTGCGGCAGTGGGATTTCGATTTCCATGGAATGATTACTCCGCCTTCACGTAATTTATCTCGGGGCGTGAGTTCACTGGAATTGGCATGGCTCGCTTGAAACAAAGCCAGACAATCCACCAGCCTGCCACCAGCCACACCAGCACCGTCAGGGTCCGCATTGCATAGCGGATTGTGGAGTATTCTACAAAAATCTTCAAGAATGAATCCATCCATCCCGACATACTGGGAAAGAAAAGTTGGGCGATGGAGGTATTGAAGAAGCTGAAGACCAGCGGTATCAGCCAGAATGCCGTCAGGGTGCGGCGGTCAAACTCTCCCATGCAGGTCAGGATGAGCACAATTGGCAGGATCAAATTGAGGTTCGTCTCGGATAACCACGACCGGCTGAGGTAAAACACCATCACCAAAGCCAGGCTTTTCTTCAGCAAATCCTTGAAGTCCTTGATCCCCGGCAGCATGGCCAGGCTGGCAATCCCCAGCGCAGGCAGCCATAGCCATCCCAAAAACCATAATTGCCCGGGCAGTAGATATGTTCCCTTGACGTATTCCAGGAACGTCATAAACGATAAACCGCCTCCCACCGTAAATTGATTATTCCAATGTTGAAGGATCGGAGAGGGATCCCATCTAAAAATAAAGAATGGAACCACACAAAACAGGACCATCGCCAGGCTGAATACTAAAAAATATCGCAAGCTGCTCTTTAGCGACCTCCCGGCCAGGTAAATAAATATCACCGGTACGAGTGGAATGGAAGTCGGTTTCAGGGAAATAGCCAGCGCCAGCATGATTGCCGGACCGGTCAGTTGGCCTTCACTCAGCAGGAAAAGCGATAGTAGAACCAGCACTGCCATGATCGGATCAAATTGTCCCCACGCCGAGGATGTGAGCAGCAGGAAAGGGTTGAAGAGCAGGAATACCCAGGCTCTGTGCGTTATGGTTTCCTGAACGCCCAATTTTTTTAAAACATGTACCACTAAATAAGCCAGGCAGATATTGGCTGCAACGATGGGGAGTTTGGTGGCCAGGTTGTAAAGCAGGAAATTGGGAATCAGTTTGTAAGTGCAAAGGTAGATCAGCCCCAATACCAATGACCAGGGCGGCGGGTATCCCAAAGTCGTGATTCCCTGGAAAGTGCTGTTATGGAATACGGCGCTAAGATCCTGGGCAACATATGGATTCTGGCCGGTACCCACCAGGTAACCTGTCGACATGATGATGCGCATGTCGTAGGCGTGTCCAAAGAAATACGCCAGCAGGAGCTGCAGGATGATACTCCCGCCAAGCAGTAGTCGGTCCGGGATAGCCGATCTCTTATTTGGTTGAGATGCAGCTTGAGCGGCCGGGTCCGGATGAACCATGGTCATGCCTTCGCCTTGCGGTTCTGTAGAAGGGAGAACATCAGCACGAAGCCATAACTGATCGTAAAGGGAACCAGGATAACTAAACTGCTGAAGGTTTCAGTCCGAATGGTGTCCCCGATTGCCCACAGCCCCAGCAAAACAAAAACGAGCTCCCAGATCCACAATCGGTCGACCGGCAGCTGGTATTTACTCTGTTTCCAGTCCTGTTTATTTTGAAGATCGGCATTCTTGGGCGTCCTGGTCCACTCCCAGGACCTGCTCGTGAAGAAGGCTCGGATCGCTCCCCGAAGAATACTCAGGCTTATTCCAAAACAAAGCATTAACAAGATGAGCAGGCTTGCCAAATTCTTAAACAGCGGCAGGTTTTGAACCTTGAGAGTGGTAAGCAGCGAGATCCATGGTGCCAATGTACATAAAGTGATAAACGGGGCCAGGAAAAACCAGATCAGGTTTTGCCAGAGAACCATCGTAGCTGAACCAGACCCAAATAATGTCTCAATGGTTGGAACTAGAATACTTGCCTGGAGGCTCTGATAATAGTTAATTCCCCATAGCGCGGAGAAACATCCCAAGATGAATGAAAAGACCATCAAAGGTTGGATCATGTAGCCTGTCAGGTGAATAAAAGCCTGCAGGCGCTGCTTTATCCCAATATTGCGGTTTCGCAGCAGACCGGGCAGAACCTTCATGGCAGTCTTCAGGGTGCCATTTGCCCACCGGCCTTGTTGCAGTTTAAAACTCGGGACAGTCGGAGGAATCTCACCCGGTACCAGCAAGTCTCTCAGGTAGAGCACGTGGTACCCGCATACCTGCATCCGGTAGCTGAGGTCCAGGTCTTCTGCCAGGGTATCTGCCTGCCAGCCGCCGGCTTCCAGGATGGCTTTTTTCCGGAGCACACCCGCGCTGCCATTGAAATTTTGGTAGATCCCAGCCATATATCTTCCAGTTTGTTCGATCAGGAAATGCACATCAATGATGTGCGAAATAGCCTGGGTCAGCAGACTGCTTTCCTTGTTTACAAAGGACCAGCGGCCCTGAACGATCGCCAGGCTTTCGTCCCCGGCAAAATACGGCACCGTCCGTAGCAGAAAATCTGCCGGCGGGATGAAGTCGGCATCGAAGATGGCGATGAATTCTTCATTAGTCCTGGCCAGGGCAGCCTGCAACGCGCCTGCCTTGTATCCGTTCCGGTTGGGGCGACGCAGGACCTCGATCCGGAAATGTTTTTGCCTGTATTCATCGACCAAATTATCCACTTCTTCGAGGGTGTCATCGTCCGAATCGTCCAGGATCAGGATGCGGACTTTATCAATCCCGTAGACTTCTGCCATACACGTGCAGGCCGCAACCAGCCTGCGCAGGACATATTTCTCATTGTATATTGGCAGGTGGACGCATACGGTCGGGCGCGCCGTTGATAATTCCGGCAGGACCGGGGCTTGATATTTTCGGGCTGCATTCAGAAGGTAATAATGGTTAAATCCATACAGGAAAAAAAGGAGGGTAAGGATCACAGAAAGGATAAAAAAAAGCAACTGAATAAAGAACATCCTGTTACCTCTTCATACATCTAACGAGGATCACATGGCTATCGTTGCCTGCTTCCTACAATTTCTCGCTCCGAGGTCGGCAAATTCCTCGAAACGGAATAAGTTCATTTCTTGATTATTCCACCATTGTAGCTAAAGTGCTATAGGGTACAAGGAAAACTCACGATTTTCACATTTTAAGTACTATGGCAGATCAGACCTATTTTTTGCCTGTTTCCTGTTCCGGATCCCAAGCCCAACCACCGCTGCTGTTTAGAAGACAAGCTTCATCACAAAGGCAATTGGAATAAAAAGATCATGTTGTCTCTGGTTATGGCATTTCCTCGATTTTGAGATTGTCCAAAGCGAGACTGACTGTTTCACCCGCATTATACAAGCAGATGCCCAGACTGGTCCCGCCTGCGCCTGTGACAGTGGTATCCGTAACCGAGGCGATCTTGTTGCCATTGACCGACGCGCTGATATTGGGGCCATCCATCACGATCGAAATGGTCTTTTTTACACCCTTTTGCAATTCGAATGAGCTGTTGGGGGCAGACTGGCTCCAGAGCGAAATAACATCCTGGGAGTTATCGTTTGGCCACAAATCAAGCCAGGATGCCCCGTCATCCAACAGGATGAAGTTGTATTGTCTCCCGGACAGGCCATCTATCTGGCGCATGCCAAGTTCCAGTGACATATTCCCTGGCGTAACCGTACTATCCAGTACCGTCGCATCGATTGTCAGGGTAAAGTTATCTCCGCTAAAAACCGGGATGGAAGTTAGCACGTAGTAATAATCTTGGTTGCTGGTCATACTGATATTGTATTGTCCATCCACAATCGCGCGATTGACCGTGCCAGCATCCGTTGATTCTTCACCGGTCTCCCATCCATTTACATTTGAGCTGAAATCCTCAGAAAAGATATTTCCACTAAGGACGGGGGCAACTGTCGGAGCTACTGTTTGACTGCCACCCTGATCCTTGCCGCCCGAAACCACCTTGGTTCCCGAATTCCCCAGGTCGATTGGCGCCAGATCTGCGAAGAATAGCTGAAAACCATTACTCCCGGCTGGCATGGGTTCAAACCATAAGGAAAGATCATCAAAGCTAACGCTACCATCCACTCCAATTATGAGGCTGAGCCGGTCTGTTACTGCACTGTATTTCTCTCCCTGGCTGTTGCCAATATAGATCCTGGAATAATCCACATCGGTCGATCCAGGCAATTTTGGAAATGGCAGCAGTTTATGATCCGGATTATTGAATACAATTTTCAAGTACACCATACCCTCTCCAGCAGCCACATCCTGATCTCCGATCGGTGCGCTGTTTTCCATGCTGATTGTGGATATTGGCCAACTATTGGATCCATCTGTCAGTATTGCAGGCAGCGCGGTTGCCGTCGGTGCCATTGTCTTTGTGGGAAGCGGTGTCATTGTTGCCGTTGGGGCCTTCGTGACAGTCGGTGGTAATGTTGCAGTGGGGGTCTTCGTTGGTTGCAATAACTGTCCGGTACTGCAACTCAAAATAGTTAGGCTCATAACAAGAATAAAAATTGCTGGATTGTGTCGATGCGTTTTCATTGCTCTCCTAAGCATTCAAATATTCCATGAGGAATTAAGGCTGAACTTGTTCCTGGACATAGGTTACGATCAGCCAGCGGTCATCGCTTTTCTGAACCTTTATTTTTACTGGTATCTTGTCAGCATATCCACCCGCATTCAATTCAGTACTGGTGATCTCGACAACATTGCCGGCAACTGAATACTCATTGGAGTTCGTTTTCTTCATGGATGTGATCTCGATTCGATCCGGCCAGGGACTCGATACGATCCGTCCGGGGGCTGTCTCCAGGCTGCTCATCCATTGTTCCAATAATGTACTGGTTACATTCTCGGAATACTGCGCCTGCATATCCTCTGCCGCACTGGGCGACAAAAGTGAAACCAGCTTAAGTCGTTGGCCAAATCCTTCCACAACGCCCCTGACATTTGTTTCATCAGCCGGGTTTGTTTGCGTTGAAGTACAGGCGGATAAAAAGACGCCTACCATTATTATTGCCAGTAGGTATTTTACTGTTTTCATGCCTATCCTCATTTGGTAATAATATCCCGGATCCTTCCAGGTTGTTGCTTTGATGACAAGGCAGGCCATTCGACCCGCACGCTAACCCCCTGCTGATTCTATTCATCCAGGGAAATTTGTTGACTTTTAGTTTAGCACGGAATATGACTAGGGTATCAGTAAAAAGTCTAATCCCCCTTACAGTTTCATATTCTTTCTATTGACCGTATAGATCACCCTCCAAATACTTCAGCCCGCTGTCCACCGCTACGGTGACCACCGTATGCCCGGTTCCCAATTCCTGCGCCAGCGCAATTGCCCCCACCACATTCATGCCGGAGGAGGTCCCGGAAAAGATACCTTCTTCCCTTGCCAGGCGCCATGCCATCTGGCGTGCTTCCGCTTCCTCCACCCCGCGGGCTTCATCGAAGAATTTCTTGTCGAGCAAAGTCGGGATCAGGCCGATGCCGATGCCTTCGACGTGATGGATTCCGCCGCTGCCTTTCGAGAGCATCGGGGTGGAAGCCGGTTCGAGCGCAATGATTTTTGTCGAAGGGTCGCCAGCCCGCAGGATGTGGGCCACCCCCATCAGCATGGCCGCCGTGCCAACCGAGGCACAAAAAGCGTGGATTTGTCCGCCGACCTGTTGCACTAATTCCCGGCCGATTTGTTCATACCCTTTCACGGAATCGGTATTATTTAGCTGGTCGGTAAAGAAACTAGGCGCCTCTTTTGCAATTGCACCGGCACGTTCCACCATGCGCGGGATCAGGTCCGGAGTGATCTGTCCGCCCTGGCTTGGGATAATGGTCACATCCGCCCCAAACACCCGCATGGTCTGCAGTTTCTCCCTAGCAAACGCGTCCGATGAAACCACCCGAAACCGGTACCCTTTGACAGCGCATACGCATGCCAGCGACGAACCGGTGCTGCCGCCCGTATATTCCACCACGGTCATGCCGGGACGCAGATCGCCACGTTTCTCTGCACCTTCGATCATCGCCAGGGCCATCCGGTCTTTATAAGAGCCGGTTGGATTGTAGTATTCGAGTTTGAGCAGAATTTCCGCACAATTCGCCGGGACGACCTTATTAAGCCGTACCAGCGGGGTATTGCCAATCGCCTGTAATATAGATGGAACCGTTTTACCGGTCATGCCCATCTCCTTCCCGCCAATCATATTCCATTTGCCGCGCAGTTTTCATGGCCAGTTCGTGGTCGGCCAGCCGGGCGACCAGGTACAGGCTCATATCGATTCCCGCCGAAATTCCTGCCGAAGTAACAATCCGTCCTTCGTCCACCCAGCGTTGGTTTTCCATCACCGTGATATTCGGGAACATCTTCCGCAGATCCTGGATATCTTCCCAGTGAGTGGTTACGCTCTTTCCCTCGAGCAGACCGGCTTTGGCGAGCAGGAAAGCTCCTGTGCAAACACAGGCGGTGATCGTCGTTTCGGCTGCCTTGCGAGCAATCCATTCAATCACGGACGGCCGTTCGAGTTGGGCGGTATGGATCCCGCCCGGTACGATCAGCACATCCAGGTGAGCAGGATTATCGAAGGTGTGGGATGGCAAGACTTGTAACCCGCCACGCGCCAGAACCGGCTGCGGGTCAGCCGCAATCGTCATTACTTCGAAAAGCTTCGGATTATCCGGATGGGCGCGTGCGTGCACCCGCGTCGCAGTGGTAAAAACCTGGAACGGACCTGCAAAATCCAGGACTTCCACCTCATTATAAAGAAGGATTCCTACCATATGAGTCATATACCTTCTCCTTCGACCACTTGCCAAATTCCGGCTCGAGTCAACACTATTCGATCAACCCTGCTCCACCCTTCTGATTGTGCGCCATGCCAGCAGCGTCAGCCACCGCGATGGCATTTTCTTCTGTCCGAATTCCCAATCCTTCCATGCTGTCCAGATTGATTCGAGAGTAAAGCACCCCTGCGGATCAGCCTTGCTTTTTAATAACGCGACCATCTCGATTAGTCTTGGATCATTTTTCAGCCAGGAAAACATGCTTAAGACCTCCAGCACATGCACGAGGTCGTACCACACCAGCGGAACTTTTAGCTTGCGGAAATCAGTCCCCATGAAGAACATATACGGGTGTCGTGAGCTGCTTTCACACCATAACTTCAGGATCGTATCCGCTGCTGTGTGGCAGGCCGGACTATCACGTAACTCTGGAATTTCTGACAATGCTTTCAGCATGGCCAGATTCGCAAAAGGACAGGGGTCCTCTTTGCGGCCGGGGCCGCGGAATTTGCCCAATTCCTTGGAGACCGCGCATGGCCAACCGGCGTTGGTTGATAATTTAACCAGATGCTCGCAGGCCTTTAAAATCAGCGGTTCTTCGCTCATTCCAAACTTCGCCAGGGCGTAAATGATCAGCGGAGCATCACATAAAGCCCATGCCCATTGGTCGGTACCCGTCCCGCCAAAATGGGTGGGGATGGTCACCGGCAGTTGAAAGGGTCCTTCGGTCGATGGGTGTTCCAAAATACGTGCAACGATGGGTTCAATACCGGGATCATGGATTGTTAGTCCAAGGTCGGCGACGAAGGTTAGTTTATGGAACGGCTGGCCGGCGCTTTTGTGGCTGGAGATGACTGTCCCCGGCCACCCGGTAAGTTCCCTGACCAGCGCTTGTACCTGGGCATCCGCCAGCATGGCCTTCCTGGCAGATTTGACGCGCTCATCTTGCTCGGATTGACCCAACAGATCCAGCCTGGTCCGATATTCGATCCAGGCTTCACCTTCAAGCAGCCAATCGACAGGAGCCTTCATGTCAGATATATCGTCGGACCCGTTTGCAGTAATCAGCATATTCCTGGCCGTAATGCTGCTTCAAATACCCTTCTTCCCGCAGTACCTGCCTATGGAATAGCCACACGGCCGCAATCAGATAAATTAAAAGGATCCAATTTGAGAAGATCAGGAACTGACCGAGCAGGATGATTGCAAATGCCACATAAATCGGGTTGCGGCTGAAAGCAAAGATGCCGGTTGTTATCAACTTATCCGGATGTTCCGCATCAATTCCGACCCGAAAACTCTGTCCGAAAGAGATCAGGCTCCACAATATGACCAATAACCCTGCCAGGCATACTAATACTCCCGCCCAGTCGATCGCTGCCAATTGGAAGAATTCCTGCTTGCTTACGCCGGGCCAATCGAATGCTCCGGCAAACACGCAATAAAAATAGAACAGGGCAAACGGGGGAATCAGAAAATCGCTCTTGTCGATTTTCCCGAAATTCATTGCCTCGATCCCCTTCCTTCTCATCATCATGACCCGGGTTAAAACCATCCCCATCATAATGACGATCGTCACGGCTCCGAAATACTTTTGCATAGCGCTCTCCACTCAGGATTAGAATATTGACGTTGTGAGCCCTTTTACGCAGTAAGATCCCAAAAAAAGCTCTTAAATCAGTACTTATCCCTTTTATCTCTGTTCATCTCTGGTTAAATTGTTCTTCACAAGGCTCTAAAGGTTGAAAATAAAAACCGGTGCAAGTGCAGCCAGCCCCGCCGCGGCTTGCAGCGCCAGCACCATCAATGCCTGTCTTGGGAATCGCACCAGCCACTTGACCGCAAAGAAAATCACGATGGGCAGCTGGGCAGCCAGGAGCAGTTGAAAGATATGCGCGGCAGTCCCTTCGTCTGCCTGACGCGCAGTGCCAAATAGAACAATGTGAATGAGTACCGTTGCAAGCGCCGCCAACGACATCGCTACCGGCAGAAACGCACTTGGCTTCTTGATCATGGTTGAGAAATTCATTCGGCTGCCTCCAGGACTACAATCCTACTCTCCGCTGCGGAGATCTTTCAAAGCCCCGGCACGATATTGTATCTGTGAAAAAACTGCTTCGCACTGCTGCCCCATCGGGCTCTGTGCCGAAAAACCCACACGCATATTCTCCAATTTACCCATTGTAAAATGCCTGACGAAATGCCAATATGCGCCGTCCTCGGAATAGTGGAATGCAATTGTTCGCGGAGTTACGGCCATGCGCAAATAAACCTCCTGCCCTTCGATGGGTACCGAATTACAATCGTCAAACTCTCCGCGAGTCACCACCGAAACGATCATGGGTTGTTGTTGTGGGGAATACTCAAAACACAACTTGGCCCAGAGCTCATCGCTTGCGCGCAACTGCAGCGCACCCGCATCGAAGGAGGAAACAAAGTTTAACCGCGACTTTGGCGCTGACGATAAAGGTCGGGTCGGGAGGCACAAACAATGCGCTTGGCGCACTATCTTTCAGGCCACTTCCTGCAGGATCACTGAACCAATCCGTATGCTCACCTGCCAGAATGGTGAGACTGCCGTCTCTTCCTACTTTCCAATCCAGCGCTTGGTTCTTCCAATGACACTCTGAGGGTATATTGGGCAATGAGAAAGCGTCCATTTCAATCTCCTGGGATCTCAGTGGATAGACCGTTCATTTTTTCACATCAAATTCTACATAATAAGCCTTCGATCCAGCTTCGCCATTTGGTTTTACGGAGTAGCAGGTGGCTTCTCCACCCGCATCCACGGCAGTGATCCAACCGCTGGCTTCTCCCACCGGCTGATGGTCAAGCATACACGAAGTGATATTCATGCGGCGCGCCGAAACATCAACAGTGCCATAAAGTGTTGCATTCCGAAGATCGCCGGATTGCTGGCAGTTGTCGTCCACTACTGGACCGGTCGCTACCAGTTTGAATGTAGTGTCGCTGTTAACCGTCAGGACTGCCGTCCCCCGGTTGGTGCAAGTCTTTGTGAAGTAATTCGTAATGGTGGCCGTACCGTTCATTACCAGGCCGTTGGTTATATCGGCCACCGGGGTGGCATTTTCCGCTTCTGCCACATCCTGGCCTGAATAATAGCAGCTCATCAGCATAAATGAAATGATCATCAGGCTGAAAATGAATACACGGCGCGGTTTGGTCGCTGCAAAACGGATTATGGTTTTCATCTTTTCTCCTGTTTGACGGTTATTTTTTGTTGCCAGGCTCCGTACGCTTCGCTCTGCCCAACGGATTGGCTAATTCTTCACGCGGTTGCGAAGGCAGCCCCGTATCTGTTAAAACTTCGTTTCGATTATTGCAAAATTCTGGTAAAGCAGACCGCTTACGCGGGCTTTTATACTGAGAAGTGGGGTTGAGCTTCCCGGCGGATGGGGTTGATATTCCGCCTAACTCTTAAATATCTCGTATTTCTGGCCAATCTCGCCCAAGGAAAGCCAGGAAACATTTTAACCAAGGCCTTTCCCTGAAATAACTATACAACAATTCCAGACTGCGAGCAAGTAATTTCCGCTAGTCGCAATTTCTCTACTAATGACTGGGGTTCGAACATGAGAAAAAAAGGAGCTTGACAAATTAGAACATGTGTCTTATGTTCATTAGCAGATTCCCTTATTACCGACTTGCAAAGGTTGTTTTATCTGCAAATCTGTATTTCTAATTTGGATCATGTCACTTCCCTATGCCTGGCATTTTAAGGCCTTCGCGTGGATTACGTGCACCTTAATAATTGAACTTGCCACACACCTTCGGCCGTTTTTTGGGGGAGGACCATTCGTTCCTCTTTCGTTCCGCGGAACGACTGGCTTTTACGATGACCAGGAACTCTTTATTCGTTCCGCGATTTTTCGAAAAAAGTGACCTTAATTCCTGCGATCTGCCTCAGCTCCCGTTTGCCGCCTGCCATCAGATTAAATCGTGGGTTCTCCCTGGAAAAGAAAAAGTAACAGCCACAGCATCACCCATCTCCCAACGGGAGAGGGGCCCGGGGAAGCTCCCAGTTCTAAAATCTAAAATTCACCCTGCTCTCATAACATCTGCCAGAACCTCTTTCGTCGAAGGGGGTGTAAAATTGGGTGCATCACAACTTATAGGTAAAACTGAAAATTTCTCTACTTGAACGGCAGCACGGAAACACACGAAAGCCTATCTTCCGTTTCATTGCGGCCTGCATAATAGGCATGCGCCGAGAATTTCTTCAAGCAGCGGATAAAACCTAAAATCGAAAATCTTTTCCTTTCACCTTCATCCTTTCGTGTGCTTTGTGTTTAAAATATAAAAAATTAAGGAGATTTCATGACCATCATTCTCGACGGCTCTTCCCTCACTATCGAAAAACTCGTCGCCATTGCCCGTAACAACGAAAAAGTCGAACTTGCTCCGGCAGCCCTGGAGCGCATCAAGGTTTGCCGGAGCCATGCTGGAAGAAAAATTGGCTGCACACGAGACCATGTACGGCACCAATACCGGCATCGGCGAGTTCTCTGAGAAGATCCTCAGTGATGAACAGGTCCTGGAATTCCAGAAGTACCTGATCTATAACCATGCCGCCGGGATCGGTGACCCTGCCCCCATCGAACACGTGCGCGCCGCTCTCGCCGGCCGGGTCAATGTCCATGCTCATGGCAATTCGGGCTGCCGTCCCGAGATCCCTCTAACCTACGTATCGATGCTAAATCAAGGGTGTCACGCCCGTCGTCTGCCAGAAGGGCTCAGTCGGCGCTTCGGGTGACCTGGCGCCCATGGCCCAGGCTGCTTTGCTGCTCTTGGGCGAAGGCGAGGCCTTCTATGAAGGCGAACGCCTCCCCGGCGCTGAAGCCATGCGGCGCGCCGGCATCCCCATTCCTGGCCTGATGGCCCGGGATGGGCTGGCAGCCATCAATGGCTCCAACCTGCTTGACGGCCATGTCGGCGTTGCACATTTACGATATGGAGCGTTTCCTGAAGCAAGCCGAGATCGCCGCCACCATGTCCATCGAGGCCCTGCTTGGCAACCTCAAGCCCTACAATACAAAATTGCATGAACTGCGCGGTTTCAAAGGCGCCATAACCAGCGCCGCCAACATCCGCATGCTGGTCGATGGTTCGGACCTTTGCACCGGCAAAATGAAGACCAAGGTGCAGGACGCCTATTCCATGCGTTCCACCCCGCAGGTTATCGGGGCCGCCCGTGACGCCGTTGCCTATGCCCGCTCGCAGGTCGAGATCGAACTCAACGGGGTGGGTGATAACCCGATCTTTGTACCCGAGCTAAAGCTGACTCTGACCGGCGCCAACTTCCAGGGTTCACCGGTTGCCCTGCCGATGGATATGGCCGGGATTGCCATCACGATGGTCTGTGTGCTCTCGGAGCGTCGCTTGAACCGCTTGACCAACCCGGCTCTCTCACAGGGCTTGCCGGATTTCCTGGCACATGAACCCGGCTTCTATTCCGGCCTGATGCTTTCGCAGTACACCGCCGACCACCTGATCGTCGAGCAGCGCATCCTGAGCGCGCCGGCCAGCATATTGTCCATCCCGGCCGCCGCCGACCAGGAGGACTTTGTTTCAATGGGCATGAATACTGCCCTCAAGAATGGCCAGATCCTGGATAATGCCTACGGGGTGCTGGGTATCGAGTTCATGGCGGCTGCCCAGGCGCTGGATTTCCGTAAATTCACCCCCGGCAAGGGCACCCAAATAGCCCGTGAAGTCATCCGCCGGCATGTCGCCCATCTCGAAGTCGACCGCCCGCTCTACCCTGACCACAACGCCATGAAAGCCCTCGTACAATCCGGCGAAATCCTCGAAGCAGTTGAAAGCGAAGTAGGCCGGCTTGGCTAATGGGTCTCTTGTGAACACGTTCAAACGTGACCACATTCAAATGTACCAACATCTAGCGTGAGGAAAATGCCATGATTTGGAATCAAATCAACTTCTTCTCCGATCTGCTCGCTTCCCGCTGCTCGCTCAACGTTCTCCTTCCTCAGAACCGGCCTGTTGAGCCTGGCAACAACTATCACCCTCCTTTCCGGGTGTTGTACCTCCTGCATGGCTATTCGGACGACCAGACTGCCTGGCAGCGCTGGAGTTCTATCGAGTGTTATGTCGAAGGCCTCAACCTGGCTGTCATCATGCCGGCCGTCCAGAACAGTTTTTACTCGGATATGGCACACGGCGGTAAGTTCTTTACCTATGTAACCGAGGAATTACCCGCTCTGGTTCACGAGATTTTTCCGCTCTCGACCGAACGCGCAGACACCTTCGTAGCCGGACTCTCGATGGGTGGCTATGGTGCTTTTAAATTCAGCTCTCACCCGTCCGGACCTGTATGCTGCGGCTGCCAGTCTCTCCGGCGCCTTGGATATCAACGAAGTGGTCAATGCCCATGGCGATCGCGGCGACCAGTTCTGGCTGGAGAGTATGCGCAATAATTTCGGTGACCTGGAAAAAGTCCCGGGTGGCCAGCACGATCTGTTTGCTTTGGCGAAGAAAGCTTCCCAGTTTGCCATCAAACCACGTCTGTACCAATTCTGCGGGAGGGATGATTTCCTTTACGCCGATAACCTGCGCTTCCGGGATGCCATTCGTCCGCTCGGCTTCGATTATACCTACGCTGAGACCCCCGGTGACCACAAATGGATCTACTGGGACCAACAGATCCAAAAAGTCCTCGCCTGGTTACCTCTCCAACCCCTGCCCCAGCTCTAACCATTCACGCTCCATCTCAACTTTCCAAGAAGCCTCTGAAACCAATCTAACCTCATAGGCTTCAGAAATCTTCAGAACCTTCAGAGACCTTTACGAATTCTAAGACTTGAAAAAGCTTTCGGAACCTCAGGAACCTCAGGTACCTCTGGAACCCTGATCATGAAAAAACTTACCTTCCTTACCCGCACCTCCCTCCTGCTCTTCTTCCTCTTTGGCCTGGATAAAGCCCTGGCATTCCTGCGCTCGATCATCGTTACGCGCCAATTCCAACTTACTCCTGCCTTCGACGCCTTCAACTCGGCCAACAACCTGCCTGATTTGCTTTATGCCCTCATCTCCGGTGGGACACTTGCCATGGCGCTCATCCCGGTCTTGAGTGCCACCCTCACCGCCAGCGGCCGGCGTGATCTATGGAGCGTTTTCTCACGCGTTGCCAATATCTTTTTCCTGGCCGCGGCCTTGCTGGCTGCCGGCATCGCCATCTTTGCCCGGCCCATTGTGGAGAGCCAGGTTGGCATCGTGCCAGGTTTTACGGCTGCCCAACACATCCTGGTAGCCAATCTGATGCGCCTGAACCTGATTGCCACGCTCATCTTCTCCATAAGCGGGTTGGTGATGTCCGGTTTGCAGGCCAACCAGCATTTCCTATTCCCGGCGCTGGCGCCGATCTTCTATAATGTTGGGCAGATCTTTGGGGCGCTGGTGCTTGCACCCACCAAACCCTATTCTTTTGGCCCCGTGACTCTGCCGGCTTTGGGGTTGGGCGTCTACGGGTTGGTGTACGGCGTTATCCTGGGTGCTGCCTTGCATCTGGCCATCCAGATACCGGGGTTGATCAAATACCAATTCCACTGGTCGCCATCCGTCAGCCTGAAGGACGAACGTGTCCGCCAGGTGCTCCGGCTGGTTGGGCCGCGCTTGATCACGATGTTCTTTATACAGGCCACTTTTATTGCCCGTGATAACCTGGCCTCGCGCTTGCCGGGCGCGGGCGCCATTTCGGCCCTGACCATTGGCTGGATGATCATGCAGGTGCCCGAGACACTCATCGGCACAGCCATCGGTACTGCGCTTCTGCCAACCCTCTCCGATCAGGCTGCCCGGCTCGATTGGGAATCTTTCCGGAGCACAGTGCAAAGGGCGGTGCGCGTGTTGGTGGCCCTGTGCCTGCCGGTGGCGGCCATCCTGGCTGCGGTTTTACATCCATTGGTGCGGGCTGTCTTTGGTCTGGATGAAGCTGGCACCTCGCTGGTAACCTGGACAGTGCGCGTTTATTTATTGGCCCTGGCGGGTAAATCCGTGCTCGAAGTGGCGGCGCGTGCCTTTTATGCCCGCAAGGATGCCCTGCGCCCACTGGTAACCTCCCTGGTGAACACGGCCATTTTTATCGGCGGCGGTGTGCTCATCCTGCTGCGCTGGCCGCAATGGGGGGCGCCTGGGATCGCCTTGATCGAAATGGCCTTTACAATAGAGGCCACTCTCCTGCTCGTCTGGCTTAACCGCCTGCTTCCCGTAAGAGTAACCCTTGGCTCTTCGCTCGTGCGCGCTCTGGTTGGCGCAGCCGTAGGCGGAGGTGTGGCATATGCCCTGGCGCTCTGGCTGCCGCTCTCGGGCGTAGTTTCAAGTCTGATTGCGCTCCCTGTGGGTTTTGCCGCCTGTTTGCCGTTCATCTGGCCTGAAGTGCGCCTGCTTTTGAAGCTGTAGGGTCATCGACGGTTCTTTTGCCGGTTAAGGTATAATCGCACCCATGTCTGATAATGATTTGATCGAAACGCAACCACATCCTGTAAAAGGGGAGACCTCACCTGTTGCCCGGAAGAAATTCCCGGGCTGGCTGGCTGTGCTGGTACTGATTTTCCTGGTTATCGTCGGTATTCTTGGCGGCTATGGTTCCGGCATGGGCAAGCGTTATTCAGCCCAGAACACGCTAGTAACCGGGCAGCTCGATGAGCAATACAAGCTGGGCGTCCAGGCTCTGGACGCCGGCCAATATGATGTTGCCAAACTGCACTTCGAGTTTATTATCCAACGCAATCCAGATTTTCCGGGCGTTCGCGAGGCCTATGCGAGCTTGCTCCTGCATATGCAGTCCACTCCCACCCCTACGATTACCCCTACCCCGACAGTCACCCCTACCCCTGACATGCGACCTGTTGATGCAATCTACAATGATGCAGTCAGTCTGCTCAATGCCACCGACAAAGACCTGTGTGCGCGTGATTGGAATGGAGTGATAAACCTGCTCGATTCCGTACGAAAAAAGGATGCCACCTATCGTACGGCTGAAGTGGATGGGATGTACTATATTTCCCTGCACAACCGTGGTATTTGCAAGATTTATCCGCAAACCTATGAGCCCAACACTTATTGCGCGGACCTCAATATAAACCTCGAGGGTGGGATTTACGATTTGACCATGGCCGAACGCTTCGGGCCTCTGGATTCAAATGCCGACGCTCTGCGCACCTGGGCGCGCATGTATATTGCCGGTGCCAGTTTCTGGGACCAGGATTGGGCCCAGGTCAAAGATTATTTCTCTCAGGTGATGGCTGGTGTTCCCAACCTGTCAGATTCTTCATGTATGTCCGCCACCGAGCGTTGGCGGCAGGCCTCCATCAATTATGCCATCCAATTGATGAATAAAGGCGATGCCTGTGACGCCAAGAACCAATTCAAGGATGCCTTCTCGATAGACAGTCCAAAAAACCAGGATTATTATCCGACCGCCACAGCCGTCGAGAATGTCTGTTCCCCGCCGAAGAAAGCTCCGACCAAGACTCCGCCTTCGAAAGCGACTGCTGAACCATCCGCGCAGCCAACAGAGGCGGCGACGGCTGTACCGACTGAGGTTCCAACCGAGGTTCCGACTGAAGCTTCAACCGCCGTTCCGCCTGCTACTCCTTGAGAACACCTATGAAGGGATTTCACAAAATCTGAAACACTACAGCGCGACGGTCTCCGTCGCGCTGTTCCAAAGGAGCGCATGCAGAAATTCCTGGATCTTGCCCGGCAGGGAAAGAACGAGTGGTGGCGTTACGTTCTGGCCATCCTGTTGATCCTATTCATGTGGCAGATCCTGGGGGCGCTGCCGAGTGCGGTCTTCTTTATATGGGCCTTTCTGAGCGGCGGTACCAAGTCACGCGATTTGCCTGCCAGCCCTGTAACCTCGTACTCTGCCGGCGGTTTTGTGGCATTCATGCTGGCCTCGGTTTTCTTCATCGGGGGAATTTATCTCACATTGAGGTTCATCCATCGCCGCCCCTTCCTGACATTGGTGACCCCCGCCCGTTCGATTGCCTGGGGACGATTATTCCAGGGATTCGGTCTCTGGTTTGTATTGGCGGTGCTGATGTCTGGGGTTGAGGCTCTTTTTTTTCCCGGACGCTATGTTTTGAGCCTGGATCTAAAAAGATTCCTACCCTTTTTGATCCTGGCCTTGATCTTTATACCCATCCAGACTTCGGCTGAGGAGCTGTTTTTCCGTGGTTATATACTGCAGGGAGTTGGTTTGCGGTTGCGTAATATTTGGGTATTAAGCGCCATATCCGGTCTTTTATTCGGTCTGCCACATTTGTTAAACCCTGAAGCTTCCGTCAATTATCCCCTATTGGGACTGTATTATTTCTCATTCGGGTTTGCATTGGCTTACATTTCTTTACGCGATGGGCGCTTGGAATTGGCCCTGGGCGCGCATGCCGCCAACAACCTCTTCTCGGTTTTGATCGCAAATTACGCCATCACTGCACTACCAAGCCCGTCCATTTTTACCATCCGGGTATTGGATGCGGTGTATTCCGTCCCAATCTCAATCTGCTGCCTGGCACTTTTTATTTTCTTGTTCGTTGGTCCCTGGCGGCAGAAAGCCTCCGTTGAGGTGGCTTTGGAACAATAACGCGCTTTGATCTAGCGCGGCGCGCTGTAAAATTTATCCGGTTGGTCCGGGTAATAGTAAATGGTTTGCCGGTTCGGATATCGTTTCGCAATTTCAGAATCACTGGCTGAGCCGTTATTGCTCCAGGCGAAGATAAAGGGGCTGGTCAGCCAGGGATCCTCCAGTTCGAGCAGGCCGGCATATTCCACCCAGGATTTTTGAACATGGACAAGCACCAATGCCGGCGTTTTACTGCGTGCTTGGGCGGTCATGAAGGGCCTTAGCTGGCTTGGATGGATGCCGTACAGTCCATAGATTTGTTCGAACCTTGCTGGCAGGTAAATTGCCAGGTTATAACTGACCAATGCTGCCAGAACCAATCCCACCAGGCTGACTCGCAGCCATTGCCAGCCTTTGGCTCGAAAGGAACCGGCCAGCCACAGGATGCCGGCTGCGCTGACCAGTGTAAGGGTGAAAATTCCTTCATAGTAATAGCGAGGTCCGTAGTGGAGCGCGCTAGCCCAGTAGAAGAAGTAAGCCACTACGAGGCTGAAGAATACACCCATTATGAGCCAGGCTGCCCTATTCCGGCGGACTGCCCAAAGGCCGAATGGCAGGAACAACCAAGAGAAGTGTTTCCACCCGAACAGATCTATGTTGGTGTCCATTAGCAAAGCGCCGCGTGTTTTGGATGGCATCCAGTAAATTGTAGCCACCAGGCTCCAACCCAACCCCTGGTCCAAAACCCACCCGGTCGAAACTCCACCAAAGGGTATAAGGATCAGTAAAGGGATCGCCGGTCACCGCATATTGCCAGGCCAGGAAAAGCGACCCGACCAGCAGCGCAATTGATCCGATTATCAGCACTCGCATACGGATCCCGGAATCCCCTCTCCATAAAAGCACACAGCCATGCAGGAAAAAAGGTAATGCTACTGCCAGGGCAGTCAGCGGCCTGGTGAGTACCAGCAGGCCCAGACTCAACCCCGCCACGGAGACTGTCAACCAGCGCGGATTATGTTTTTCGTCCGGCGTGGCTGTATTATGTCCCAGGTCAAAACTATCCACCCAGGCGATCACAAAGCTCAAAGTTAATACCAGAGACCAGGACTCCGAATCTAATGAGCCTGAGATGACCAGGAAGAAAGGGGAAACTAATGCGAGCAGTGCGGCCAGCAGGCCGGTGGCAGAACCGAATACTTTTTGTCCCAGGCGGAAGGTCAACCAGATCGCCAGGCCTCCCAATAGGGGATTCACCCAGGTGCGAATACCCAGCAAGAGGCCCAGCGCCAGCGCCATCGGCCAGCCTGGCGGGTACTTGGCAAAACGCTGCCCGTTGGAATCCACAACAAAGGGAACCTGCATGTTTTGTGGAAATGGTGGAGTGGGGGCGGTCAAATGCCCGTGAGCAAGCACCTCCGCCTGCCAGACGTAGGCCATTTCGTCTTCCACGTGCGGTACCGCTTCAAAAACTCGCACAGCAACCAGGAAA
This sequence comes from uncultured Chloroflexia bacterium, assembly GCA_963776475.1. Taxonomy (GTDB): domain Bacteria; phylum Chloroflexota; class Anaerolineae; order Anaerolineales; family Villigracilaceae; genus UBA877. The sequence goes on along the minus strand of CAVZMZ010000037.1, from coordinate 120,157 downwards.
CCAGCCAGCACCCCGGCCAGGCTGATAATGAGAGCGGTCCATTCCGCTTTATGCATAAATCCCCCCTCGTAGATTATCCGGCGGGCACACCCGTCAGATCGTATGTCATTGCACCGGTGATTTTCACCGGAACGAGGCTGCCGACGGCGGGCAGCTCAGCGGGTTTCTTCGAGCTGTTCGAACTCGATGAAAACCATTCCATCGATCTCTGGCGCATCACGGTAGGAGCGCCCGATCGCGATCCCATTATCCTGCCCTTCAACCAGTACATCCAGCGTTTGCCCCACATAAGACTGGTTGATCTGGAGCGATATTGTTTGCTGGAGTTCCATCAGCCTTTCAAGCCGTTGCTCTTTGACTTCGGCTGGAACCGGGTCCCCGAGAGGTTCGGAGGTTGTACCCGGCTCGAACGAGAATTGGAATGCTCCGACCCTATCGAAGCGCAGCTCCTGGATGAAGTCCAAAAGAGTTTGGAATTCTTTCTCGGTCTCGCCCGGATAGCCAACGATGAAGGTCGTGCGTATCGCCAATTTCGGTAAAGCCGACCGCATTTTTGCGATCGTTGTGTGGACCCAATCAATGTTGGCAGGCCGCACCATACGTCTTAGAATATTTGGGTCGGCGTGTTGGAGCGGAATATCCAGGTAGGGCAGGACTTGCGGATGAGCCGCCATGACCTCGATTAAACGGTCTGTAACGTATCCTGGGAACGCGTACATGATCCGAAGCCAGTCCATTTCTGGAACGGCAGTGGTTATGTTTTCCAGCAAGGTCGCCAGGCCATTTTTCATCCCCAGATCGTGACCATAGTCGGTGGTGTCCTGGGCAATCAGGACCAGTTCGCGCACGCCCATCTCATGCAGACGCCGGGCTTCGTTCAGAATTGTATCCAGAGGGCGGCTGACCATGGTACCTTTTATGAGCGGTATGGCGCAAAACGCACACGGACGCCGACAGCCATCCGCAATTTTCAAGTAGGCACTAGCACCCGCGACGCTGGCACGCAAAGCGCCTTTTTCGTCCTTGCCGATCGTGGGCGCATCGGGTAAGTGATAGAGCGGATCTGGGTGGGGGCTTTTGCGTAATTCACGTACGAGCCCAACAATATCCATCCAGCGCCGGGTGCCTAAAATACCATCCACGCCCGGCACCTGGCGGGCGACTTCCAGACCATAACGCTGGGTGAGGCAACCGGTCGCGATCAGCAATTGACCCGGATGTTTGGATTCTGCCAGGGTTCGCAGCTCGGAATAAGACTCATCTCGCGCCGTTCCAATAAAACCACAAGTGTTGACGATCATGATACTCGCCTGCTGAGGTGCGCCTACTGCACGATATCCTTCACGTTCAAGGAGTTGGGCCATGGAGTCCGAATCGACCGTGTTCTTGGCACAACCAAGGGAAATAAGGTGGAATGTTTTTTGGTTCATAACGATAAAAGTGTTCCCGTTCGAGAAAGACAAGCGTTGCTTTGCTTGCCAGATAGGATTCAAAAGTGTTTTAGTGTCCGGCTAGAGTCCCTGTAGGAGTAGCCGTCGCGTTGGTCGGCGATGGAGTCGGAGAAAACCGCGGGGTCGCGGATGGGATGGGAGTGATGGTTGGCGTGGGTGTGGAGGTGGCAGTCGGGTTCAGGATGGCATTGGAGGTATAAATTCGATCCACAACTTCGCCAATAGTTCCCAATGGTCCCAGATCACTCTGGTTGAATAGAACGCTGACAGCCGCACCGTTTCCGGTCAGGACTTCGATCTGGGAGTTCCCATCGAACGGGTAGGCTGTACCGGCTGAGACCCGCCCATCGAATAATTTTTTGCCATCCACTGTGACTCGTACGAAGGCCTGATCCAAAGCAACCAGCACAACTTGGACCGGTCCCTGGCCTGCGGCTGGGAAGGTCACAACGACCGTTGAATCCACTGCCGGAACAACTGCCTGTATGCCTGCCGCGTTCGTAGGTTCAATGGTGGGAGTGCCTGCCACCGTCGACGCCACCAGGATATCGGAAATCGAAAGAGCAGTGGCCTGCGGCGTTACGGCAGAGCGTAATCCAATGATACGGCTGGTGCCCCAAATGGCGAAACCCAGCAGAACAAGGATTAATCCAACGCCCACGAAAACATCCAGGGAAAAATAATTACGCAGGCCCGGCGGCAGGTTGAAATTGGGCAGGATCCGGGTTTTTTTCTTTGGCGTTTCTTTTGGCACAATTGGCTGGCGCTCCAACCTTTGGGCTTGCAGGCCTTCGGCAAATTGCAGCAGCAAGGCATCCAGATCCATATCCAGGAAACGGGCATAGTTGCTCAACATTCCGCGGGTTTGAACCGATGAAGGCAGATGGTCGAAATCTCCGGCCTCCAATGCTTGCAGGTAATGTTTGCGAACGTGAGTGTGGTTCTCGATTTCGTCCAGTGTAAGGCTTAAGGTTTCACGGCGCTGCCGTAAATCCTCCCCTATGCTGGCGAAAATCAAATGGGATGCTTGTTGACCTGAAAAGGTTTTGCCGGATGGATAGAAATCTTCAGTCTTTGTAAGCTTGGATAATTCTTCCTGGGCTGCAATGGTCGGAGCTGGCGGTGCTGCAACCAGCACAGGTTCTGAAGGCTGGCTTTGTTCAATTGGCTCGATGATCGGGGCAGCTGTATCTGGTTGAGGCAGGTTCTGCCGGATACCCTGGATGAGTGCCTTGACTTTTACCTGGAAATTGACTGGTTTCGATTTCGGCAACTTACCGGCAGGCCCGGTGGCGGCCTGGACTTCGGGAACTGCTTCCGGTACCCGCCCCTGATCTGGCACAGAGTCCAAATTATTTGAGGCGACTAGCAATTGTTCTACACCGCCGCGCTGCCGGGCGATCAGGTCATCCAGGTTTAGTTCCAGGAATTCGGCATACAGGCGCAGGAATGCGCGTGCCTGCACCGGCGAGGGCAGCGATTCGAAATCGTCATCTTCCATGGCCTCGATAAGACGCGCCTGGATATGCGTGGCCTGGGTGACTTTCTTAAAAGTCAGGTGACGCGCTTCTCGTGCCTGCTTAAGTTGTTGACCGATCGTTTCCATCATTTCAGTAACGAAACATCACCGGCTTCCCCTGCAGGTTGGTCCGGTGATGTATTTGGTTTACTCTCTTTTTCTAATCAGGCTTCGGCAGGTACAGATGGTTCGCTGGCTGTTGCACTCTCGTCAGGTTTCTTCTCTTCCAGCTTGGCCGCAGGCTCTTCGATGGGCAGGCTGGGTTCCGCTTCGCCTTCCCGGTAGACCGTTACCTTGATCTCGGGGATCAAGTCCATCGTAAGGCGGATACGGACGGTATGTTCGCCCAAAGTGCGCAGGGGCTGCATATCCAACTGCTGGCGCTTGACAGTTATTCCGGATTTCTTCTCAATTGTATCCACGATTTCCTGGGAGGTGATCGAACCGTATAGCTTGCCGGTTTCACCGGCGCGAGCGCCAAAGGAAATCTGGACCTTCTTGAGAATTTCGGCTACCGCACCCATCTCATTATTTAGAATGGCACGGCGTTCTGCTGCTTTTTCGCGAATGCGTTCGGCTGTTTTCATTGCGCCCGGGGTGGCCAGCACTGCCATTCCCTGCGGAACGAGAAAATTTCGGCCAAAACCATCGGCGACTTTCTTTACGTCCCCCGCGCGTCCGAGTTTGTAAACGTCCTTAACAAGTAATACTTTCATTTCTTTTCAAGCCCTTTCTTTCTGGAATGTGGGAGCGAAGGGTACAACGCTCCGGGGGCTGATTTTACCAGAGGCTGGCTCTGGTGGGAAGGCCTGGTATTGGTTTGAATGCCATTTGGATTGAGTTATGCGTGGTACCATTGGCGGAGGCACTTTTGTTAAGATTGGTGTATAATGCTGAAAACTGTCTCCAGGATTTTTTTGATTATTTCTCATGAATGATGCCACGCTTCTGGTCATAGAGGGCAAGCACGCAGACCACCCTGCATTCGTCCCTGCCCTGCGTAAAAAAGGTTTCGTTGTCGAATTGGTCTCCAACGGCAGCGAAGCTTCAGCGCGTCTCGCCGGCGACTTTGATCCCGACGTGATCGTGGTCAACGCGGCCACCTTACGCACCAGCGGTAAACGGATCTGCCAATCGCTGCGGGAAAAAGCCCCGAAAATCCCGATCCTCTTGATCCTTGATCCTGATCGTGCGATTGAGAAGGTGGAAGCCGACGTTATCCTGCCGTTGCCTTTTACAGCCCAAAAATTGGTCAACCGAATCCGGCATCTCCTGCCGGGGGACGGCAAGGACAACATTCACGCCGGCCCGGTACGCCTGGACGTGGAAAAACGCATTGTGCGCTGCCAGGGCAAGCAAACCCGTCTTACACCACGGTTGATGCGCCTGCTAAAAAACCTGATCGAACACCAGGGGGAAGTGGTCGAACGCAAAGTGCTTTTCTCACAAGTTTGGGAGACGGACTACACTGACGACACGCGCACGCTGGATGTACATGTTTCCTGGCTGAGGCGTGCCATTGAGGTAGACCCGGAGCACCCCAAGTTTTTAAAGACGATCAGGGGAGTTGGCTACCGGCTGGACGTGTAATTGGATCAGGCCCCCAGCAATGGTAACGGCCCGCACGCAGACATTTGTCGGCGCGGCGGGCAGTTTTATTTCTAGTGGGATTTTTCCGGAACGGTTCGGGCGGCGGGCCTGCATGACGCTATTGAAAGATCTCCCATCCCAGGCGGGATCCACCTCCCAATAATCCAATTCTGGAGAATCGACAAGCCGGATAGTCTCGGCGAGGATCTCAACCTTGATGGATGCTTCTGAAGAAGGAGTGGTCAAAATCGCATCCCGCTGTATTGTAAATGGGCAGCCTTGTTCGGAAAGACGGCTGCAGGCCGTGTGAACTGCCCGCCAGGTGGTATCACAGGCCATGAAGCGGCGTCCATGCCTTATGGCAACCAGTGGGGTGGTTCCCGAACCACAAAAGAAGTCGGCGACCAGGTCCCCGGGGTTGGATGACGCCAGCAAAATTCTTTCAAGCAGAGCCTCAGGTTTTTGAGTCGGGTAACCGGTACGTTCATTATGGAGACGCGCCACAACCGGGAAGTACCACCAATCTTCAGGCACTTTCCCGCGCGCCAAATTCGGGATTTTTCCGAACCCGGCTTTCGCCGAAGACGCGAAAGTCTTGACCGTGTTGGGATGGTAAGGTTCCCGGACAATGTCGGAATTAAAAGTGTATTTATCCCCTTTGGTATACACGAGAATCGTATCATGTTTCCGGTTGAAGGCATGCCGGATAGGGGAAGGCCCGTGATAAGTCCAGATGATCTCATTTAGGATGCGATCACGGCCGAAAAGTTCATCCAGCAGGAGGCGGGCGCAAGCATCTGCATGCCAGTCCAGGTGCAGATAGAGGGTTCCATTTGGGGCGAGCAGCCGGTACATAAGCGCCAGCCGTGGATAAAGGAAATCCAGATAATTATCCATATCCACCCAATGGTCGCCATATCCTTCAGCCAGCTGCCATTCGAGTGGATGGCGGGAATCCTCATCACGCCCGATGCGTGCCGGGTAATGTTTGTTTGTGAAAAAGGGGGGATCGGCATAGATCAGATCAATGCAGCCTTCATATTGCGGCAGCAAGGCTGCCATTACGCGCAAGTTATCCCCCAGAAAAAGATGACTCCTGGCAATTTCGCCCGGATAACCTTGACCCTGCGGGTAGATGACCGAATCGAGAAGCAGATCGGCAGGTACCGGGTCCGGGAGATCTTTCGAAGGCCAGTTAAGGGTTGGCATGATTAATAATGAACATCCACAACTGTGCCGTAACCCTTTACATCCAGGGTCTGCGTATTTATATTTTCGAATCCGGCCGTGGGAGCGCTCCAGCGGAAAAGCCATAAAGCGTCTTCGTTGCGCATATTCACGCAGCCGTGACTCATCGGAACACCGAAGTTATCATGCCAGTAGGTGCCATGCAACGCGTGACCTTTATCGGTGAAGAAACTGGTCCAAGGGACACCCACCAGCGGAATGACATCATCTGCAAATGGGCTGGTAGTGCTCATATTCCTGGCGGGAAGCTTGACCTGGATGTTGAAACGACCAGCAGGAGTGTCATACAACCCGGTTACGCCGGAGGAGACTTGTGTGGTGAAAACAGTCCGGTCATATTCAAAACAGACCAAAGTTTGGGTAGTCAGGTTAACGTCAATTCGTTTTTGGCCCATCGGCACTTCCGGAGAGAGCGGCGTCATCTCTGCCGGAGGAATGGGTCGTAGTTGGACGGTCGGAACAAAGTAAAACATGTTCTTATCGCCCTCGTCCTGGATAACGTACCAGGCTTTGCCGTCCGGCCCAGTATCAATTCCGGTGATCCATTGGGTCGAACTGTAGTACAGCCGATTGGTTGGAAACCAGCCATCCCATTGATTATAGCGGTAAGCCATAGTAAAGGGGACAGTAAGTTCGGACAAAAGCTTGGTAGCCGGGATGCTTGAAAGCGGGACATTGTAATGAATTCGCACCTTCTGCAGGCGCGCGGCGTTCATGTAGCCGCCATAAACCCGATACCAGTGAGGGTTGTTGCCGGGAGTCACCGCCTGGACCGTATCGTAGATATGGATGAGGCTATCGCGCGGCCAGGTATTAACGATCAGGCTCTTGTCTGTTGGCTCTTTATAAACACTGACCGGGTCCTTTGCTACACGGACCAAATCTGCATCTTCGAACCCAGTAAATTCCGGCAGGAAGGATGTGAAAGCCAGACTTGCCAGGGTCAGGCCACCCAGTTTTAGAAAGTCACGACGAGAAATGTTCTTCATAGGGGAGAATTGTACCTGAAAAAACGACCTCCGAGGTTGAAAAACCTCGGAGGTAAAAACTTCGGACTGGGGGCTTGTTCAGGATTCCGCGGTTACCGGGAGCATACCCTTCAGCAATTCTTCGAGGGCCATTGAGTGAACGCAAAGGCCGTGGCTGTGGAAAAAGTCACAGTCACAATTCCATTTCCCGTCTACAAAAGAAATGCGATGGGAATTGTTGGCGCCGTCAATTGATACTGTAAGCGCTTCAAAGTGGAATCGTTCACGTTCCTGCGCGTAGCGTTTGGCCTTTTCGATCTTGCCGATCATTCCAGAGTCCATTTCTTTAATCTCCTTTTTGAAATAGAGAAAGGCACGCGAATAGCAGCGTGCCTTTCAGGAAACAAAATGGGTATGTAAGTAAAAAACTCGCATAGGCGGGTACTCTATAGCCAGTATAGTGCGAATCAGGATGAAAGTCAACCAATTTATGAACGGCTTTTGAAACTGTATGTGGATTGTTGGGGAGGCGTAGGGGAGATTTCAATCAGCAATACCTTTGGCAACTGCGGGCTCGTCGGTGTCGTAGAAGCGCAGCTGCGGCCATTTCAGGACGATAAGAAGCATGCCGACGATACATCCGATGCCGCCACTGATGATGGCAAAGGGTACGCCGAATAATTGTGCCACGACGCCGGCCTCCACTTCACCCAACTGCGGTCCGCCCTGAAAAAAGACCTGGTTGACGCTGGTCATGCGCCCGCGGATATGATCGGGCGTCTGCAGTTGCCGGATGGTGTTGCGAATTATGGTACTGACCGCGTCAGCTGCTCCCATTACAACCAGAGCCGCAAGCGCGAGGATAAATCCATGGGATACCCCAAACACTACCGTTGACGCGCCGAAAACAACCACCATCCATAGAAAAAGTGGCCCCTGGCGGCGCAGCCTATGCATTTGGGAAATAACCAAAGCGGCCAGAACCGAACCGACCGGTTGGGCAGCCGATAAGAATCCATATCCCACTTCACCCACCTTGAGGATGTCCCGGGCAACGATCGGCATCATCGTATTGGCTGAGGCGAAGAAGGTGGCCACAAAGTCGAGCAGCATGGTTGAAAGGATCATTGGGCGGGTAAAAATGAACTGGAATCCATCCTTGATTGCCAGGAGGTTAACACCGGCGGATTTTCTGGTTTCCTGTTCCACATGGCCAATCAGGATCAGCGCAACGATTACTGCCAGGAATGAAACGGCGTTAAAGAAATAGGTATATCCCTGTCCGAGCGTGGCGATAACCACACCGCCCAGCATGGGTCCAACGACTGATCCGGTGTTTGAAGCAATTGACTGCATACTAAAGGCATTGGCAAGGTCTTTGACCGGAACGAGGTTCGGAACCATAGCCTGCCGGGCCGGCAAATCAAAAGCGATCGTGGCGGCCTGCAGGGCGGTAAGGGCATAAATGTACCAAAGTGTAATGCGGCCTGTAAAAGTCAGTAGCGCCAGCGCCAGAGCGATCAACGCCAACAAGCTCTGGGTGATGAATAGGATTTGGCGGCGGTTAAATGCATCTGCCACCGGTCCGCTTATTATAGAGAAGACAATGATTGGCAGGATGCGCGCCAGGCCGATGCCCCCTAACGCGAGTGGATCAGGATTGCCGGTAAGCGTGCGAATATGCCAGAATAGCGCGGTGATCTGCATTTGGGAACCGGCAATGGAAATCAGCAAACCGACCCAAAGATAGAAGTATCTTCGGTTCTTTAATGATGGAGGAATGTGAAGTTTCATGAAGGGGTTTTATGTTCCCCAATCCCGCAGGTAGAGGAAATCGTAACCAACTGTGCGGCTGGAAAGTTTTGCAATTGGAGGCAGGATACGCTTGAACTGGTTCTTGCGGACACGCTCAACCACTCTGCGAACGAATTTTTCTTCGAACCCAGCCTCAACACATTCTTCAGGGCGATAACGCCGGTCTACGAGTAAATAGAGCAGCTTATCCACTTCTTCATAGGTGAAGCCGAGTTCGCCTTCATCCGTCTGACCGGTCCACAGGTCAGCAGAGGGGGGCTTGGCGATGATGACCTCAGGGACTTTCAAGGTACGAGCTAATTGGCGGACCTGGGTTTTATACAAGTCGCCGATGGGATTCAGGGCGCAGGCAGAATCACCATACAGGGTTGTGTATCCAAGCAGGATCTCAGTCTTGTTTCCGGTGCCGACAACCAGGCCTTTGAAAGCCTCCGATTGATCGTACGCGACAATCATGCGCAAGCGCGCCATGATATTGCCTTTACGCATATCCGATATTTCAGGTTCACTCTCGATCAACGCATCCACCATCCCAGTAATAGGAATGGTTTTTATGGGACTTTGGAACTGGTCGGCTAATAATTGGGCATGTTCGAGAGAATCGGCCGAGGAGGTCTTGTACGGCAGGCGGAGGGCCAAAACGTTCCGGGGGCCGAGCGCCTCGGTAGCCAGTACGAACGAAACAGCTGAGTCCAGTCCGCCGGACAAGTTGACCACTGCTTTCGTAAATCCGGCGCGGGTGATTTCCGTGTGAAGGAATTCAGTCAGGATTTTCCGGATGAGGCCAGTATCGATGGAAAGGTTATTTTCCATTTAGAATCCTTTCCAATTCCCGCTGAACCAGTTCCGGGCGTTCATCACGCAACAAAGGCATTTGAGCGCGCGTCCGGTGCAACTGGTTCAGGTCGATTTCGGAGGGGATCAGAGCTTCTTCGAAATAGGGTCCCTGGACGATCAGCTTACCGTCCGGGTCAAAGATCGTCGAGCCTCCCCAAAAATTCAAGCCATCTTCAAACCCGGTCCGGTTGGAATGGACTACAAATGTCGTGAACAAACCGGCATACGCCCGGTTGGTATGCTCCACCCAGGCTGAGGAGGCCAGCTTGGGCTCGCCGTTCAATCCACGCCCTGGCGAAGCGGATGCAAACAACAGCACATCTGCGCCATCCAGCCAAAGCAGATAGGGCGGGGAGGTGTGCCAGAAGTCTTCGCAAATTAGCATGCCGAAACGTCCGAAGCGTGTATCGAAGGCGCGCACAGAATTGCCGGGTGCGAAGAAGCGACCCTCGTCGAACAGGCCGTAGGTTGGCAGGTAGACCTTATGATGTACATGCAGGACTTCCCCCTGCGAGAGATAAGCGCTGGCGATAAAGAAACGGTTGCGGGCATCTTCTTCTACAAAGCCAACCATCAGATCAATTTCACGGCTGGCATACAGAAGGGGGCTAAAAATGGGGTCATCCGGTTCCGGATGGCAGGCAACCGTTGGTACGAGGTCCTGCAGCGCATAACCGGTCAGGGAAAGTTCCGGAAAGACCAATAGATCCAATCCAGCCTGCCAGGCCTGTTTAGCCATGGCCAGGTGCCTTTCCAAATTACACTGAACGTCCCCAAGCTTAGTGTTGATTTGAGCGAGACCAAGATTAAGTTTCATGTTTTCCTGACTGCGCCTATCTTACCACAGAGGCAACAGCCCCCAAATATAGGCATGTCCCTCTCTGCTGCAGGCAACACATTTCAAGGAGAACCTGGTACAGGGAAATGGGCCAATCTATGTTCAACCCTGGCTTTGACCGGTTCCCTGCCAAATTATTGAGATCTGCGTCCCCTCGCCCGGTTGACTGGCAACCTTAAACCCGGCGCCAATTGATTCGGCGCGCTCGCGCATGATCCTGAGGCCAATGTGATCGGGTTTGACGATGCCAGGATCAAATCCTACCCCATTATCAGCAATTGTAAGGCGAACGGTATCGCTGGTGTACAAAGTAACGACCGCCTGGGTTGCCCTGGCGTGTTTGACGATGTTATTGAGTGATTCCTGGGCAATGCGATAGAGCCCCACCTGCACTTCTGCCGGAAGCTTTCTCTCGCCGCTGCAGATCAACTGGATATCGATTCGAGCCCGACCAACCAACGCTTCCGTGAGCTGCTTCAGCAGAGTGGGCAAGGGTATTTCAACCAGCGCATTTGGACGGAGTTCAACCAGCAGAGTGCGCATCTCTGCCAACGCGCCACGGGTCAATTGGCGTAATTCTTCCAGGCGGCGATCGCCTTCATTCCTGTTCTTTTCCCATAATTCGGGGAGGACTTCAGCAATCAGGGTGGCAGAAAAAAGGGTTTGGGTGACAGCATCGTGCAGATCCCGAGCGAGGCGTGAACGCTCCGCGGCGACTGCATCCTGTGTAGCTTTTTCGCGCAACAATTCGTTGGCTTTATTCAACTCTTCGGTGCGTTCGGCAATCCGTTTTTCCAAACTGCGGGCGTTTGCCCGGGTTGCCATCAATCTCCACTGGAATCCGGCTGCAACAGCCAATATCAGGCCAAATCCCAAACCCATCTGGAACTGCCACATCTTCCATAGAGGTGGAACGATCAGGATGTGCACTACCGCATCCGATTCGCTCCAGGTTCCATCGTTATTTGCGCCTTTGACATGAAAAGTGTAATTACCACTGGGCAAGTCGGTGTAACTGGCATTGTGACGCGTCCCGGCCTGGATCCAGGCATTATCGTATCCATCCAGCTTGTACGCATATGTGTTTTTTACTGGCGAGTGAAAATCAAGGGATGCAAAGTCAAAAGAAAAATAATTCTGGTTGTAATTAAGTTTGACGGTTGTTTTGCCGGAAGGGTCGAATGCGTGTGACTCGTTGAAGACCTTGAAGTCAGTGACAACAATACTTGGCGAGGCGGTGTTCCTGATAATCGCCTGGGGGTTATACACACTGAAACCATCTGTTCCGCCCACATAAATATCGCCAGTGCTTGGGCTTCGGAAGCAGGCGTTTGGGTTGAATTCGCTGGAGGGCAGGCCGTCGCTTTTATCGAAGGTAAGGAAGGTTTGTGTCCTGGGGTTAAAGCGCGCCAGACCATCGTCTGTGGTAACCCACAAGTATCCATCCGGATCATCGACGATGCAGGAGATGGAAGCATTTCGCAAACCATTATTCTCGGTGTAGTTTTTGAATATGCCCGTCTTGGGATCATAGCGATTGAGTCCGCTGGAAGTTCCAAACCAGAAGGCTCCATCAATTGTTTTGTGGATCGCCCATACGCTGTTTTCGCTGAGTGAGTTGGTATTCGCGGCATCGTGCAAGTATGTATCCATTATGGATAATCTGGCCGGATCAGGAGGTAAAATGCCGGGTAGAGCAAGCCGTAGCCGCGAGATACCGCCGCCCCAGGTACCGATCCAGAGATCACCGCCATCTGTCATGAGCGTCACCGGTGCTCCGCTCAGCCCGGAATAGTTAACAAACCCCGGGCGGTTCGGGTCAAGGCGTGAGAGCCCACCCATCGTGGCCACCCATAGGATGCCCCCATTATCCCGGGTGATGAAAGTCACTTCATCATCAATCAGGCTGGTGAGATCGGCGGAATCATGCCGGTAGCGTACAGACTTGCCGGTCACCGGGTTGAAATGGTTCAAGCCGCTGTTTACTGTCCCCACCCATAATGTGCCATCATAGTCGGCATACAGTGACATAATGCGGTTGCTGCTCAGGCTATCCGGATTACTGGGGATGTTCTGATAATAAGTGAATTGGCCTGTATTGGGTTCAAATAAAGCCAGGCCGGATTCCTGAGTGCCGACCCACATATCTCCATTGCGGGTTTCAGCAAATGAACTGATGTTATTACTGATCAGGCTGGCGGGATCAGTCGGGTTGTGTTCATAGATCCGGAACTGCAGATTTTCGAGATTGAGTATATTCAGCCCTGCATCGAATGTGCCCACCCACAATACGCCGGAACGGTCCTGATAGAGGGTGGAGGCATTATCGCTGGAAAGGCTATCCGGATCGGCCGTATCGTGACGGATGCTGGCAAAAGTGCCAGGAGTGCCAGGTTCCATGCGCGCAATCCCGCCTCCCCAGAAAGTAATCCACAAGCGGTTATCCCGGTCAGTAAGAAGATGGATGACGTTGTCATTGCGGAATTGGCCATTAGTGGTGCTGGCATCATAGTGCTGGCAGCCTCCAGAACTTGGATTGAAATGGTCAAGTCCGCCTCCGGGTAAGCCGCTGCCGCCATGGCCAACCCAAAGGCTACCGTCTCCCTCAATCAAGATGCTGGATATGTTCGGTGAATTCAGGCAAATTCCATATCGAGGGATACGTTCTGATTTTCCTGTGGCAGGGTCGAAGAGGTTCAACCCTTCACCAGAGGTCCCGTATGCGCCGGTCCCGACCCAAAGTTTTCCATCTGGAGCTTTTGCGACAACGGAGATTGCATTACTGCTAAGGGTGGACATGTTGGATCCGTTATTGCGAAAATGTGTAAACCTGCCGGTTGCGGTATCCAACAAATCCAATCCCCCGAGGGTACCCACCCAAAGCTTGTCCACTCCGCCCGTGACGATCGTGGTAATGATGGGATTGCCAAGGCTGCCTGGGTTAGCCGGGTCAGGCAGGTAATGGGCGAATTTTCCGGTTTTTGGATCGTACCGGTTCAGCCCACCCCCCAGGGTGCCGACCCACAAGTAACCCTCAGTGTCTTCATAGAGGGCAGAGATGCTGTTATAGCTGATGGAATCCGGATCAGAAGGGATATTCCTGAAATGAGTAAAGCTATAGCCATCATAGCGGTTTAGCCCATCCTGCGTGGCAACCCAAATATACCCCTGCCGGTCTTGAAGCAGGGCAAGAATTGCGTTCTGGGACAAGCCGTTATCGCTGGTCAGGTGATCAAAACGGATGCTCGCACCAGGATAAAAAACCACACCATCTGAGATAGGGGCAGCGGTAACTGGCTGGAGGAGAATGAGAGAAAAGATAGCAATCGCTCCGCAAGCCACAAAACGCCGACGTACGGAGGATGCTTTAATCTGGATCAAAACTGCCTCATTGGAATTCTCCTCAATTTCGAAAAGGGCAGGGATTGGTGGACTGAATTTGAAAATCCCGATTTAATCATGCCGGATAATTATACAACTCTCCCAAGGTCCGGGAGAGTTGTATCAGGAAAGGAGGAGAATGATCATCGCAACGTTGATCGCTCGTAGTATAGTTCCTGGCTAGATTCCTGTAACCGGTCTTTGGGAGAGTTTTGACCTGGTCAGATGGACAGTATATGGATACCGCTCAGAGTAAATCCATGATGGTTTGAATTACCTGCACCACCTGTTCGGGCGGCTGGGATTTACACACATAGGAATCTGCCTGAACTGCCTGGGCTTGCAGTGCAATCTCGGGTCGAGAGCTGGTTAATACCACTTTAAGAGTTGGAGAGAGTGTTCGCAACTGAGCCACCAGGTCCTTCTCCGGCCTGCCAACAAGTTCCCAATCCAAGATAACAAGATCGGGCTGGAGACTGGTGACAACAAGCAAAAGGGCTTCCGTGCTGTCGGCTTCGCCGACGATATGGACATTCAGGCGTGTCTCCAAGAGAAGCGTCAGGGCAGACCGAATGGCAGGGTTATCATCTGCGAGAAGGATGCGCGTTTTACCAGGTTTCATTTCGACTATAGTTTACGTCTTCGCCTCCTTATCCGCACTGGTCTCCGGATGAGTTTTATCCTGGTCAGGTGGCCTATCGCAAATAAAAGAAGAAGAAGGAAAAAGGATGAAGGTAGAAATTCAATTGACATTAAACGAGATGAATACGCGCGGTCAACCAGATAGCAACCTTGGTCGAGACTACTCAATTGCCCGGGTGAGTGCAGCCGAAATCAGCTCTCGGTCCATTCAGTGTGAAAGATACCAGCCTTGTCAATCCGGCGGTACGTGTGCGCACCGAAATAATCCCTCTGGGCCTGGGTCAGGTTGGCGGGCAAACGTGCGGAGCGGTAAGCATCCAAGTATGCCAGCGAGGCGCCCAGAGCAAGAACCGGAATACCCAGACCGATGGCGGTCTGGACGACCAAACGCAAGGCTGCCTGGCGGCTTTCGATGGCAGTGCGGAAGGAATCGTCCAGGAGCAGGTTAACCAGGGCCGGGTTACGCTGATAGGCAGCCATAATATCCCCCAGCAGGCTGGCGCGAATAATGCAGCCGGCGCGCCAGATGCTGGCAATCGTGCCCATTTGCAGATCATACTGGTATTCATCGGAGGCGATCTGGAGCAGCCCAAGTCCCTGGGCATAGGAGAGGATCTTGCTGGCATATAAAGCATCCCGGGCGGCATCGATCAGAGCCTGGCGGTTGCCTTGAAAAGCCGGGAGCGGCCCATGAATCAATTTGCTGGCGTCGAGGCGCTGGGTCTTCAAGCTGGAGAGGATGCGGCTTTCCACAGCGGCGTTGATGGTAGGGATGGGAGCGCCCACATCCAGGGAATTCTGGCTAGCCCACTTGCCGGTGCCCTTCTGCTGGGCTTCATCGAGGATCAGGTCCACCAAGGGGAGACCTGACTCGGGATCCATTTTGGTGAAGATATCGGCACTGATCTCAATCAGGTAGGACTTTAGTTCACCCGTATTCCATTCGCTGAATACGGCGTGCAACTCGGAGGCCGAAAGACCCAGACCTCGATACAACAGGTCGTAAATCTCTGCGATCAACTGCATGTCGCCATACTCAATGCCGTTATGCACCATCTTGACATAATGACCGGCGCCGCGCGGCCCCATGTAATCAACACAGGGTTGGCCATCCTCTGCTTTGGCGGCAATGGCGCGGAAGATAGGGGCAGTGGCATCCCAGGCAGCGCGCTGCCCACCGGGCATCAGGCTGGGACCCCACAATGCACCCTCTTCGCCGCCGGAGACACCGGTGCCGATGAAGTTGAACCCTTCTGCCTCCAGGGCTTTATTGCGGCGCTCGGTATCCAGGAAGAAGGAGTTGCCTCCATCCATCAGGATATCGCCGGGCTGCATATGCGGCTTCAGGTTCTGGATGGCGCTATCCACCGGAGAACCAGCCGGTACCATCAGCAGGATCCGCCGGGGTTCCTCCAATGCAGCCATTAAGGCTGCAGGGGTTTCAACGGCGATAATCTTTTTCCCGGCTGCCGGCCCATCCAGAAAAGCTTTGACCTTGGCTGAATCGAGGTCATAACCAGCCACCGGAAAACCGTTCCGTTCCATATTCAATGCCAGATTGTGGCCCATGACACCCAGGCCAACGATACCAATTTTAGATGTCATAATCCTTGCCTCCTGATCTAAACCATCTTCTTCTGTATTGCGTGTGCGATAGCCGCTACACGATTATCAACACCCAATTTTGCCAGGATGTTACTGACATGATACTTAACAGTCGAGAGGCTGACCACAATCCGTTCAGCGATCTCGGCATTATTCAGGCCTTCGACCATTAATTTCAATATCTCTTTTTCGCGGCCAGTCAACATCTCTGTCTCAGTAGCATGCTGCATGGCGCGCACCAGAGCCTGGGCTGCCTCTGGCGAGAGTGTCATCTTGCCGTCTCTGGCAGCCAGAATGGCGGCCTCCAATTCGTGAGTTGAAACGTTTTTCATTAAGTAACCAATTGCCCCGGCTTTCATGGCATTTTGCACCATATCATCTTCCTGAAAACTGGTCAGGGCGATGATCTGAACGGAGGGGGTTTGTTCCTTGATCAGGCGAGTGGCAGTTACACCGTCCATGCCAGGCATCATTAGATCCATCAAGATCACATCCGGCCGCAACGACCTGGCACGAACCACCGCCTGCTCACCATTTTCGGCCTCGCCCACCAGGACAAAGCGCGGGACGACAGACAGGAAAGCGCCCAACCCCGAACGGACGACGGCGTGGTCATCCACAACCATGACCCGGATCTTGGATTCTTCGCTCATTTTGGCTCCAATTTTTCAATCACGCTGGTAAATGCCGGAATGATTTTACTTCAAAATAAGCGGAATAGCTGGATTTTTGGGTTGCGCGAGGGATTTAGATTGAAACAACGAGGATCAATTATTGGAAAAAAGAGAGTAGAGAGTAGAGAGTAATTGTGTTGGAAGAAAAAAGCACGAGCTATTGCCGGACTTGAGGTTTTGTAATGGCTTTTGAGCAGAAGACATTTCGCATAGCCATCAATAAAAGAACCTAGAGAGTAGTTTTGTGGGAATTGATCCTATCAAAAAGGGGTTGATTTACATGGTTTTGGGGTGGTTTTTGGCAAAAAACGCCAAGAAATTTGATGAGTTAATCGTCCAGCGTAGATAAAGTTATATCTCAACGTTTACCGACCCTTAAAGAAATTATGCACTCACAAGGGTGCTATAATATTGTGGATTGGCCTGCAATAAGCCATTCCATTTATTTCAATAAACCATTTTAGAAGGATAATCCCTTGCCAAAAACTAATTATCAATACGAAAAACGCCAAAAAGAGTTGGATAAGAAAAAGAAGAAGGCTGAAAAGACGCGGATTAAAGAGGAAAGAAAAACCATTAAACCTGTGGAGAATCCAACCCAGATTCCGGAGAAAGAAAACATATCAGATAACAAATGACCTGGCCGGAATGGAAAAGATCGAGCTGTAGCCAGCAGCCGATAATGAACGCTACCTCCCAAGGATCCGATCCCTGGGAGGTAGCGTTCAAACTGGTTTGATGAGCGGAGAGGGTGGGATTCGAACCCACGGTGGCCCGTAGGGCCACAACGGTTTTCGAGACCGTCCCATTCAACCGCTCTGGCACCTCTCCGAACAGCGGCGAAATTATATCCTATTTTATTCAAGAAGCAGTACAATCACCCCCATGCAAATTAATGAGCCAGTCATTTCTTCCAGTGACAGTGTGCGCGCCACCTGGGCCGAAGTCAACCTGACACGCTTGAGCCGGAACCTGCAAGCCATCCGGGCGCATGTTGCGCCTGCCAGGGTGATGATCATCGTCAAGGCGAATGCCTACGGGCACGGGCTGGCAGAGGTGGCGAAGACGCTTGGGCCGCAGGCAGATTATATTGGTGTGGCAGTACTGGAGGAGGGGATTTTCCTACGTGAGTTGGGGGTAAAAGCTCCGATCATCGTCCTGGGTGGGATCTGGGGCGACCAGGTCCCGCAGTACCTCAAGCACGACCTGACCCTGACGGCCTCCTCGGTGGAACGCCTGGAGCAGATCGACAGTGTGGCTGCAAAAATGGGCATTAAGGCGAAGGTCCACCTGAAAATCGATACGGGTATGGAACGGATCGGGGTTCATTACTACAGCGCGCATACTTTACAGGAAACCGCTTTACATCTAAAAAATATCCTGGTGGAGGGGATTTACTCGCACTTTGCCAATGCTGACATGAGTGACCTTTCGCATGCCCGATTGCAGTTGGAACGTTTCAACGAAGTGCTGCGATTTTACGAGAAGAACAGCCAGCCAATGCCCATCCGGCATATGGCGAACTCGGCTGCGATCCTGCAGCTGCCGGAAAGCCATCTCGACATGGTGCGGCCGGGGATCATGCTATATGGTGTTTATCCCGCTGCCCAAGTGCTGCGTACGGTGGAAGTGCAGCCGGCGCTGGCCTGGAAATCGCGGGTGGTTTATTTCAAAGTGGTCAGAGCCGGACATCCGGTAAGTTATGGATCCACTTGGCAGTCCGATCATCCAGTGCGTATCGTTACCGTGCCGGTCGGATACGGTGACGGATATTTCCGCAGCCTATCCAACCGGGCACAAGTTATCATCCGGGACCAAAAATATCCGCAGGTGGGGCGGGTGTGCATGGACCAGATGATGGTCAACATCGAGGCTGATTTGGGTTTTAATGGCGATGAAGTCACGCTTATTGGTGAGGCGGGCGAGGCTGCCATCACCGCCCAGGACCTGGCGGATTGGGCTGGTACAATTCCATACGAAATTTTGACAAATATCAATACACGTGTACCGCGTGTCTATTTTACGGAGGATAAAAACTAATGGATGCTCCCAAGCCTGTCAAGCAGACAGGACAATTTAATCTGGAATTCAATCGCCGCCTTTATTAAGAATTATTGGACCGATTATGTTATCACTTTCCTGATCGCCGTAGTTATCGTGGGAATCGACCAGTGGGCGAAAGTGCTGGTAAGAGCGAATGTCCCACTGGGTGGAGACTGGCTGCCCAAAGGACTGGCCTGGTTGTTGCCTTACGCCCGCATCCGCTACTGGTATAACTCGGGGGCGGCCTTCGGGATTTTTCAAAATGGAAACCTGGTTTTCACCATCCTGGCGATCATCGTGGCCTGTGCAATCCTTTACTTCCTGCCGCGCACCTCCCGTAAGGATTGGTGGCTGCGCCTGGCGCTTGGGCTGCAATTCAGCGGCGCAGTTGGAAACCTGGTCGACCGCTTACAATTTGGACATGTGACTGATTGGATTTCGGTAGGGAATTTTGCAATCTTTAACATTGCAGATGCAAGCATTTCGGTTGGGGTGGCAGTCCTGGTATTGGGGGTCTGGATCAACGAAATGGCAGATAAACGCCGGCTCGCGGCCCCAGCACCTGATCCGGCTGTCTCCAACGAAGATGTGCATGTGTCGAGCAGAGACGAGGGTAAGGGTGAGTGACCGGCTGGAGGTTTTCCAGTTTGAGAAAGAAGAGAAGGAAAGACTGGATGTATTCCTGACGGCGTGCCTGCCGGAATTTTCGCGTTCCAGAATCCAAGGGCTAATCCGGGACAGTTTTGTTAGTGTGGATGGAGAAGCCGTGACAAAAACCGGGCGGGACCTGGAACCAGGCGAGCGAGTCGAGATCCGTATCCCCCCACGGGTCCCGAGCGGATTAATTGCCGAGAACATCCTGCTGGATATTGTCTTCGAGAATGACGATCTGATGGTGGTCAACAAACCGGCCGGGATGGTGGTGCATCCATCGCCCGGTCACGACAGCGGCACCCTGGTGCACGCAGCCCTCGGTCATGCTCCGGAGATGGAAGGCATCGGCGGAGAGGAGCGACCGGGAATCGTCCACCGGCTGGATAAAGAGACCTCCGGCCTGATCGTGATCGCCAAAAACGAACAAGCTCATCGCTGGCTGCAGGATCAGTTCCGCACCCGGACGGTAGAGAAAATCTACCTGGCACTGGTGGATGGAAAACCACCAACGCCCAGCGGACGCGTGGAAGCCCCGATCGGACGAAATTCCACTCACCGGAAATTGATGTCGGTGGTCCCGCTGGAGAAGGGCCGGGAAGCGGTCAGCGAATATCGTACCCTGGAAAGTTTCCCTGCCCATACCTTGCTCGAAATCCATCCCCTAACCGGGCGGACGCACCAAATCCGGGTGCACCTGGCGTTTTTGGGATGCCCGGTAGTGGGGGATACGGTGTATGGGAAGAAAAAGTCCACGGTTGAATTGGACAGGCATTTTTTGCATGCATACAGGCTCAAGATAATCCTGCCAGGGGAATCCGAGCCGAGGATTTTTGAGGCTGGATTGCCAGTGGAGTTGGAGAGAGCCCTGGAAGAAGTAAGAAGGAAGAAGTGAGACATGAAAACCATTGACCTGCGTTCCGATACTGTTACCCAGCCCACCCCGGAAATGCGCGAAGCCATGGCGAGAGCCGAGGTGGGCGACGATGTGTATGGGGAAGACCCGACGATCAACCGCTTGCAGGAAATGGCCGCTGAAAAGATGGACAAGGAAGCCGGGCTTTTCGTGGCATCCGGGACGATGGGTAATCTGATCGGTATCCTAGCCCACTGCCAGCGCGGGGATGAGGTGATCCTCGGAAAAAGAAACCACACTTACCTGCATGAAGCCGGGGGGATTTCCGCACTGGGGGGCGTCCACTCATGCCAGTTACCCAACCAACCGGATGGGTCGTTAGCGTTGGAAGAGGTAGCCGCAGCCATCCGTTCGGACGATCCGCATGAACCGGTTACCCGGCTGGTCTGCCTTGAGAATACGCATAACGGCTGCGGAGGCGTAATCCAGTCTGCAGAGTATACGCGCCAGCTAACCGAGTTTGCGCATGGGCGAGGGTTAGCCGTGCACCTGGATGGAGCACGCATTTTCAACGCGGCGGCGGCCCTGGGAGTGCCGGCCAGGGAACTGGCCGGGCCGGTAGATTCGGTCACGTTCTGCTTGAGTAAGGGATTGTGCGCGCCGGTTGGTTCGGTGCTGTGCGGGTCGAAGCCGTTCATTGCCAAAGCAAAGCGACTGCGCAAGATGCTGGGCGGTGGGATGCGGCAGGCCGGGATACTGGCGGCGGCCGGGATCGTTGCACTAGAGAAAATGACCGGAAGATTGGTAGAGGACCATGCCCGGGCAAAGAAATTGGCTGGCGAATTAAGGTCAATTCCAGGGATAATCCTGGATTTAGGTATGCCGCCAACAAACATGGTTTTTCTATCCCTGACAGAAGATGTAAAATGCAGCACGGAGAACTTTATCGATAAATTGGAAGCAAGCGGTATCCGGATAGGATCGACTGGCGAACGGAAATTCCGGCTGGTGACCCATTACTGGATCGATGATGCGGGAGTGGAAAAGACGATCGCGGCATTTCGCAGCGTGGTGGCGGGATTGTGAGCCTTGGTTAAGATATGATTAATGTATTGAATGGTATTTTAAGGGAATTTGGAGGGAAGGTATGCCAGTTACAGTCGAGTTAATCGATCGGGTTGCCGGGGTTATCCGTTCGAAGGTCAAGCATCAGCCGCGAATTGGATTGATCCTGGGGACAGGGCTGGGGGGGCTTGCAGATGCGATTCAACAACCGAGCATCTTTCCATATTCCGATCTGCCTGGTTGGCCGGTGTCAACCGTCCAAGGACATGCCGGGCGGCTGGTAGTGGGGGAACTGGATGGGCAGGCATTACTGGTAATGCAGGGGCGCATCCATTATTATGAAGGTTACGATATGGCGCAGGTGACGCTGCCGGTGCGGGTGATGCAACGCCTTGGAATTGAAATCATGATCGTGACCAACGCCGCCGGGGCAATCAACCCGGATTTTGCTCCGGGAGACGTGATGCTCATCACCGACCACTTGAACCTGGCCGGGATGGCCGGTCTTAACCCATTGATCGGACCGAATCTGGATGAATTTGGGCCGCGCTTTCCGGATATGAGCCAGGCTTATGACCGGGTATTATGTGAAATGGCCCGCAAGGTTGCCAAAGAAAAAAATGTGGTGCTGCACGAAGGTGTTTATGTTGGTTTGAGCGGCCCATCTTTTGAGTCACCGGCGGATTTACGTTTCCTTCGGACGGCAGGCGCGGACTCGGTTGGCATGTCCACCGTCCCTGAGGTCATCGTGGCACGCCATGGCGGAACACGTGTATTGGGTTTCTCCGGAATCAGCAATAAAGCCAACCTCGACGGAAATACCGTTACCTCGCACGAAGAAGTACTCGCGTCCGGGAGTGTGATCGTTCCGAAGCTGGAAATGCTCATCCGTGGTGTTTTACGGGCCCTTTAGCCGGGGTGAAATGGCAGCAGTACTGAGCTTTTTCGTCCGTCTGGCCCCCATGATCTTTTTTCTATTGATCCTGGGATTATTGTTTGGCATACGGCGGATGACGCAAGCCCGTAAAGAAATGAGGGGAGCGGCCTTTGGCCTGGAACGTGAAATCGCCTCCCACCATACCAGACAAGCAACCTCCGCACTGGCGATCGTCGGCTTCCTGGCAATTGCAGAATTCGTACTGGTTGTTTTTTTGGTCCCCAATATGCCGGCGTTATCGCAACTAACCACTCCGACAATGAATCCTCTCTTTACGCCCACCAATACCTTTCCGCTTGAATTTATCCAAACCCTAGGAGCGGGAACACCTGGCTCAACTTCAACGGCCCAGTCGACCGGATGCATTCCAGGCCAGATTGATTTCACCACACCAAAGCCAGGGGATGTGATCCAAGGCAATGTGGCTCTACGGGGATCCGCCAGTATACCCAACTTTGGCTTTTATAAATATGAATTTTCTCCAGCAGGATCTGACGTCTGGTCCACCATTCTGGCCGACCGTAAACCCGTTGTAGATGGCGATCTAGGGCCCTGGGATACAACGGCGATCGCGACAGGAGATTACCAATTGCGGTTGGTGGTTACCGACAATCTGGGCAATGAGTTACCCGCATGTATCATCACAGTGCGGGTAAAAGCCCCTTGAGGTGGAACATGCCTGAGATTCAAATACGTCGCGCCGTAGCAACCGATATAACCATCCTGATGGCAATAGACCATTCCTGCCAAACCGATTATGTCTGGCAAATGGATGTACAGCGGGAAGAAGGCCAGGTAGGCGCCATTTTCAGGGAGATCCGCCTGCCACGATCCGTCTCTGTTCCTTATCCGAGGGAAGTCTCGACTTTACCAGATTCATGGGACCGTCGGGCAGGCATGCTGGTGGCCATGATTGGCGAACAGATCATCGGATATATCCGGATGACCGACTTGATCCTACCAAAAACCGTCTGGATGACAGATATCGTCGTCTCGCCACGTTTCCGGCGTCAAGGGGTGGGAACGGCGTTGATCCTTTCGGCGCAATCCTGGGCGATGGATCGGAAGGCGAACCGGGCACTGGTTGAAACGCCTTCTAAGAATAACCCGATGATCTACCTGGCACGGAAACTCGGCTATGAATTCTGCGGGTATAATGATATGTATTATGAAACACAGGATATCGCCCTTTTTTTTGGACGTTCAATCCGATAGCAGATAATACTAAATTAACGGGGAACGGGGAGTGTGCGAGGGGTTGAACCACCTGCACAGCTTTCTTCATTCCCCAGATATTGAGTCACCATTACGGAAGGTTTGTATGCTTAGCGGTTGGACACAGGATTTGCTTACGGGGATTATTACCGTTAATCAAATATTCACAGCCGGGATTGCCATCACGGCCTTTTCATTATTCTTATATGCTTTATCTTTCAATTTGCGAGACCGGGTCGCGCGCTCCTTCGCAATCATCCTTTTATGCGTTGTAACGGTTTTTACATCGGAAGCCCTGGAGAGTTCGTCTGCTTCTCCCCAGATGGTTGAATTGTTCCTGCGGCTGGAATGGATCGGGATCATTTTTCTTCCCCCGGCATACCTGCATCTTTCTGACGCCATTCTCGTAACCACCGGTCAACCGTCGCGTGGACGCCGGCGAGTGCTTGTCCGGCTGTTGTATGCCGTCTCGGCCATATTCTTATTAATGCTGACTTTCGGGTACCTGCTCGGCCCGATGCAGAAAAATGGCCAGCCGGCCCCATATCTCATGCGGACAATCTGGACGGAAGTCTTTACCGCCTATTATATTGGCATCATGGTGCTGGCATGGATCAATTTTGGGCGTGCTTATCGACGCACATTGACACGTTCGGGACGCCGACGAATGGCCTATTTACTGGCGGGAGCAGCCGCCCCTGCACTTGGCTCATTCCCATATCTTTTGTATGGGTCAAGCGTAGCCGGAAATTATCCATTCCTGTTCTGGGGACTGGCAACCCTTAGTAATTTGTTTGTCGCCGGGCTCATTATTGTAATGGCTTATGCGGTGGCATTTTTTGGAGTCTCCTGGCCAGACCGGGTGGTGAAAAGCCGCCTGTTTAAGTGGATCATGCGTGGTCCGGTAGTTGCTTCCTCCGCCCTAGGTGTGATGACCATTGTCCGGCGAAGCGGTGAAATTTTCGGCTCAACTTATTCGGCCGCAGTTCCGACGGTAATGGTGGTAACCGTCCTTCTATTAGAACATGTGATCACATTGGTGGCACCCCTCTGGGAGCGATTTATCTTCTTCGGCGGTGACCGAACTGATCTGGCGTTATTGCAGAACCTGGAAGAGCGCTTGATCACGCAGAATGACCTGCGGCAATTCCTGGAAGCAGTATTGGCGGCCGTTCGCGATCATTTGCAGTCACCGGCTGCATTTGTGGCGGCGCTGGATGGAGAGGAATTAAGCCTGGTGGTCGCGACAGGAAGCTCGCCGCTGCTCAAAGAATCAAACCTTCCTGAAGTCCTTCAAGTTGTTAATCGGGATGGCAATGGGAATGAGAAGGAATATGATTGGGGCGATTACTGGTTGTTCCCCCTGCACCAGCCGGCGGAGACGGATGAAGGTTCACCAATCCTGCTTGGGTTGCTGGGGGTTGTGCATGGCCCAGACCAGGTCATTTTGCCTGACCAGCGCCAGGCACTTTTATTACTGCTCCACCGTGCGCTGGTGGCCCTGGAAGACCGTCGCCTGCAGCGAAGTGTGTTTCGATCCCTGGAAGATTTACGCCCGCAGGTGGATATGTTCCAGCGGCTGCGTGCGGTCGGACGTTATGACAGCAAAGCCAGCCTATTGGAAGAGACGCTACCGCCCGAATCGGATATGGCGGAATGGGTGCGGGATGCATTAACGCATTACTGGGGCGGCCCCAAGCTGACCCAGAATCCGCTGCTCAATCTCCAGATCGTCCAGGAAGCATTTAAAGAACATAACGACAATCCCGCCAATGCTTTACGCTCCATTCTCCGACAGGCGATGGACAATGTACGCCCGGAGGGAGAACGTCGATTTACCGGCGAATGGATCCTGTTCAATATCCTTGAGATGAAATTCGTGGAAGGAAGGAAGGTGCGCGAGGTCGCCACCCGGTTGGCCATGTCAGAAGCGGATCTGTACCGCAAACAACGGGTTGCCATAGAAGAAGTGGCGCGAGTTATCCTGGAAATGGAACGTCAAACTCAGGCACATTTAAACGGGAAGGAGGTTGGATAAATGTAATGGTACACAAAAATTATTCCGAAGAAGATATACCTGTCCAGGATGATGGGTGGTGGGCGTCCGTTCTGGCAGAAGAAGAAAGCCGGGTAACTGTTCCGGCAATAAAAGCTCAAAAAGCAGCAGAAACAGGGAAACCTTCACCTGATTGGGAACGGATTTCGCTGCTCTATCGCCAGGATGAGATAATTTCATTAGTTGTGACAGGTCACAATCGGGGTGGGGTGCTGGTCGAAGGGGATGGCTTGAATGGATTTGTCCCTTGCTCTCATTTGCTAGAACTACCGGCCCATTCCGAAGAAGATTGTCGAGAAGACTACCTTGCCACATATGTCGGCCGTACACTGCGATTAAAGGTCATAGAATGCGTTCCGGAAGAAGGCCGCCTGGTCTTTTCTGAACGTGCCGCGCGTGCCGAGGCAGGCAAACGACCGGAACTATTTAACACGATCCAAACCGGCCAACACCTAAAAGGTGAAGTGACAAACGTCACGGAATTTGGCGTTTTCGTCGATTTGGGAGGCGTTGAAGGTCTCATCCATATCTCCGAGCTATCCTGGGGAAGAGTGTCACATCCCAACCAGGTCTGCAAGGTGGGGCAACCAGTGGATGTACTGGTTATGGATGTGGCGCCGGAGCGCTGCCGGATCGCGCTCAGCCTGAAGAGATTGATGTGCAATCCCTGGCAGACAGCTCAGGAGAGGTATCCGATCAATTCCGTTTTCCCGGCAGTCATTACGGCATTGGTTCCCTACGGCGCGTTCGCCCGCCTAGAAGAAGGGCTTGAAGGGCTAATCCATGTCTCGGAAATCCCCACCCCGCCCAACAGCGCGATTAAAGATGTCATTTCATCCGGGCAGAGCGTTCAGGTGCGGATCCTGCAAGTTGACGCCGCCCGTCAACGCCTTGGCCTGAGCATGAAGATGGGTTAAAATGCCGCCCTCCACGTCGCGCAAAGCTGTTAAAACATCTCCGAGCGATCGGCTTGAACCACCCCGCCCTACCGATTGGGTGGATCGTTTAGCGCGACTCCAAACCCACTTTGGACGATTCCTGTGGGATATCCTGGGCGTGTTCCTTTTTGCCCTGGCTCTGTTGACCCTGCTCGGTATCCTGGGGCTTTCTAGAGGAACACTGCTTGAAGAATGGGTGAACCTGCTGTTCCTCTGGTTGGGCTGGGGAGATTTGCTGGTGGTCTTCTTCGCTGCAGCAGGCGGCGTGATCGCTTTCCAGCGAAGCCTCAAGCCAATCCCTTTTCACCTGGGGCGTGTGATTGCCCTCGAACTGGCGGCTTTCCTGACCCTGGCGTTGTTATCGGCAGCCAACGGAAACCGTCTGACAGAAGGGGCAATGTGGGGTGGACAGGTCGGATGGGGACTTGCGACGCTGGTCATGCGGGCTCTGGCTTCAATCCTGGGACAAGTTTTTGGTTCAAGCGCAGGACAAGCGGCGGGTTTCGTCCTGGGCAGTTTGATCCTATTCGTTTTTTGGGGATGGATGGTGCTGACTGGCTTTGGCCTGTGGCGCCCACTTGAGGCCTGGTTCCTTGATCAAGCCGGCCTGGCAAATGCGTCAGAAACCGCAGTGGAAGGGTCCGGAGCAGACGCCACGCAGGAAAAACTGGTTATTTCGCCACTGCCTACTGATAAACCTGCGCCGCTACAGGATGGGAAAAAGCCTCCGCAAAAATTGCCCCCAGAATTCCGAAAGTCGTTCAAAGTCTCGGAGCGGCAAGACAGCCGCCCGGCTGCGCCACTGCCACGAAGCGACCGTTTGCCGCCTTTGAATGTGCTTTTAGGCGAACAATCCTACCGCCCGGATGAGCGGAATATCAACCAGGCGGCCGGCTTGATCGAAAAATCGCTATCCGAATTTGGGATCCCGGCCAAAGTGGTCGGATTCCGGATCGGCCCGACCGTTACACAGTTCGCTGTCCAGCCAGGATTCATTCGCAAGGGCACGGAAGAAGATGCACAACAGATGAAAGTCCGCGTGGCCCAAATTGCAAGCCTGCAAAAGGACCTCGCCCTGGCGCTCTCGGCAGAACGCTTGCGTATCGAAGCCCCAGTACCTGGACGGGCGTACGTCGGGATTGAAGTCCCCAACTCGCGCTCTGCGCTAGTCCGATTGCGCCCGTTGTTAGAGACGGATGCGTTTTACAAGATTGGTTCGCCGCTAGCGGTTGCATTCGGCAGGGATGTGTCCGGCAGCCCGCTGGTCGCGGACCTGTCACGCATGCCGCATCTGCTGATCGCCGGGACAACCGGTTCGGGCAAGTCGGTCTGTATTGCAGCCCTGGCAACCTGCCTGGCGATGAATAATGCCCCGGAAGACCTACGAATGGTGATGATCAACTCGAAGATGGTTGAGTTGATCCGGTTCAATGGCCTTCCTCATCTATTTGGCAAGGTCGAAACGGATGTTACACGCATCCTGGGTGTACTACGGTGGGTTGTGGTTGAAATGGAGCATCGCTATAAATTGCTGGAGGCCGCCAAAGCCCGAGATATCGATGCTTACAACCGCCGCCTGCAGCGCCGCAAGGATACGCCGGCCATACCGCGTATCGTTGTTTTGATCGACGAACTAGCTGACCTGATGATGTCCGCGCCTGATCAAACCGAGCACAACCTGGTACGCCTGGCCCAAATGGCACGAGCCACCGGCATCCACCTGGTAGTGGCTACGCAGCGCCCCAGTACGGATGTAGTCACCGGACTGATCAAGGCTAATTTCCCGGCCCGGTTGGCCTTCGCGGTGGCTTCGGGAGTGGATTCACGCGTCATCCTGGATTTGCCCGGCGCAGAATCCTTACTCGGGCGGGGCGATATGCTGTTCCTGAACCCGGAAGTGGGCAACCCAATCCGCGCCCAGGGTGTGATCGTAACTGACCAGGAGATCGAGCGCGTCATTGCACATTGGCAAAAGATGACTCCGGAAAAAGATGTTAAACCGCCCTGGGAAGGCATGCTGTCGGAAGTTGAGGCTGAAGGCAGCGATGACGTGCTGGTGGAGCAGGCGATCACAGTTTTAAAGAAAGACCAACGCGCCAGCGCCTCCATGCTCCAGCGGAAGTTACGGATCGGGTATCCCCGGGCTGCGCGTCTGTTGGACCTCCTGGAAGAGATGGGAGTGGTGGGACCTTCCATGGGAGGCGGACGTGACCGGGATGTTCTTATCGAGCCGGATGAAGAGAACGGAGACCTGCCCGATGAGGCTTAGCGCCCATGTGGTATCATAGTTCAGGTTTAATCCTTGATTGGAAGAGGAAACCGATTTGACTCAACCGGCCGAACAAAAAAAGAAATCATTTTCCGACAACATGCGGGTTTGGTTCCGTTGGTACTATCATCCGATTGCCGCTTTTTTAAACCGTCTCGGCATCCGGCCAAACACGGTTACGCTGGTTGGCCTGGCAGGAACGGTAGGATGCGCAGTGTTGATCGCGCTTGGTCATATGACCTGGGCTGGGATCCTGCTGCTGGTGATGGGGCCGGTGGATGCCATGGATGGCGCACTGGCACGCTTGCGCAACGAGGTCAGCGATTGGGGCGCTTTTGTGGACGCAGTGACCGACCGCTATTCGGAGCTGTTCCTGTTTCTGGGCTTCCTGATCCACTTTATGTTGAATCCAAATCCAACCGGCGTGCTGTTTGCCTACCTGGCGGCGGCCGGTTCGGTGCTGGTCTCGTATGTCAAAGCGCGTGCGGATGCCTCCAAGCTGGATGCGAACGTCGGCCTGTTGACACGTGTCGAACGTTACATCGTGCTCATCCCTGGTTTGATCTTTAGCGGCCTCTATCCTCCATTGGCATTGATTGCTCTGATCATCATTGCCGTTTTTGCTAATTTTACGGCCTTGCAACGGATTTTTCGTGTCCGAAAGGATGCGTACCGGCGGTTATCCCAATCTCAGGAGTAAGCCATGCCAACCTTACCGAATGGTTTTGATATTCCTCTTCCTTTTTTCCACACATCCTTTCATATTTACTTTTATGGCATCCTGATCATGGTAGGCGTGATCGCGGCGGCCTTCCTGGGGCAGGCTGAGGCTAAAAGGCGCGGACTCAACCCGGATTACATCTGGGATATGCTATTCTGGGTGGTGCTGGCCGGAATTGTTGGCGCCCGCATCTGGCATATTTTCACGCCCCCGCCATCGATGGTTGCACAGGGTATTACCACACAGTGGTACCTGACGCACCCATTGGATATGATCAACATCCGGAACGGCGGGTTGGGGATCCCGGGCGCCATCATCGGCGGCGCCCTGGCCATGTGGGTCTACTGCCGGAACAAGAAGATCTCGTTCATGAACCTGGCGGACACAGTGATACCAGGCGTGGCACTAGCCCAGGCAATCGGACGCTGGGGGAATTTCTTCAACCAGGAAGTCTATGGGTTGCCTACCAACCTGCCCTGGAAAATTTATATTGACCCGGCACACCGCGTCCCGGGTTACCAAAACTACGATTATTTTCACCCGCTATTCTTGTACGAGTCATTATGGAACCTGCTCAACATGGCGATCCTGCTGTGGGTGGCGCGGCGCTTTGAAAAATGGCTGAGACCAGGCGATATTTTCTTCATGTACATGATCATGTATTCCATCGGGCGATTCGGCCTCGAATTCCTGCGGTTGGATGCTTCCCAGGTGGGGGGGATCAATTTCAACCAGACGTTTGTGGTGATTGTGGCTCTGGCAGCGGGTCTGTTTCTGTTTTTGGATCACCGCCCGCGCCGCGCCGTTGCGCAATGATTCACACCGAAGACCTCAGCAAACAATTCGGTGATTTCTGGGCCGTGGACGGAGTCTCACTGGAGGTGGGACCCGGTCAGGTGCTGGCATTGCTGGGTCAAAACGGCGCCGGGAAAACAACCACTGTACGCATGTTGACGTCGGTGCTAGCTCCGACGCGCGGCCGGGCGCAAATTGCCGGTTACGATGTAGTTCAAAACCCTGATAAGGTGCGGGCATCGGTGGGGGTGCTAACCGAACAGCACGGTCTTTATTTGCGAATGACCGGGACGGAATACCTGGATTTTTTTGGAAAAGTCTATCGATTAAGTGCTACCGACCGCCGGCAGCGCAGCCAGGCGTGGATGGAGTATTTTGGCCTGGCGGAAGTTGCCAAGCGACCGATTGGACAATACTCAAAAGGCATGCGCCAGAAATTGGCACTGGCGCGGACTCTGCTGCACGATCCGCCAGTCTTGCTGCTGGATGAACCTACCTCGGCGATGGACCCAGAGTCAGCCCAACTGGTGAGGAAGGCGATAGCCAGTCTGCGTTCTGAACAGCGCGCCATCATCATCTGTACACACAATCTGGTCGAAGCAGAAATGCTGGCGGACAAAATTGCCATCATTTATCGCGGCAGCGTATTGACAAGCGGGACGATTGAAGGACTAAAACGAAGTTTGTTGGGACCCGCCGAGTACGAATTAAGGGTGCAGGGAGAATGGCCGCACGCAGGCTTTGACCTGCCGGTGGGTGTGACCCGGCTCGAGGACAGCGAGACCGGCCCCAGATTTCGCGTCGAGGATCCGCAAACGGCAAATCCTGTTTTACTTAGAGAAATGATTAAACGCGGCGTGGAAGTGGTAGCTTTGCAGGAATTACCGCGGACACTCGAACAGGTATATCTGGCCGCCATGGCTCAGGTGAAACATGTTTAAGAATTTGAAGGATGAATTGAGCATGGTCTGGCTGGTAGCCTGGCGGGAACTGCGGGACCAGTTACGAGACTGGCGGATCATTTTCCCAATGATCTTACTTACCTTGTTACTGCCTTTCCTGGCAGACCTGGGTGCTCTGGCTGCGATTAATTTCACTACGCAATATGGAACACCGCTGATTGCCGAGCGGTTGGTGCCGTTCCTGTTAATGGTAGTAGGCTATTTCCCAATCACAATTTCGCTGGTGATCGCGCTTGAGTCGTTCGTCGGCGAAAAAGAACGCGGGACGATCGAACCGCTTTTGAGCAGCCCGCTCAAAGACTGGCAAATCTTTATGGGCAAGCTGCTTTCCGGGACGATTGCCCCCTTATTTACATCCTATCTGGGCATCACAGTCTATATGATCGGCCTGTATGCACAACGGATTCCCTTCCCGGATGCCAACCGGATGGCGCAAACGCTAATTTTGACCGCAGTCCAGGCTTTCTTGATGGTGGCCGGAGCAATCCTCATCTCAACCCAGGCTACTTCGGTACGCGCCTCCAGCTTAATGGCCTCCTTTATCGTCATACCAATGGCGTTGCTCATCCAAGGCGAAAGCATCATGTTGTTTTGGGGCAATAATACCGAGCTCTGGCTGGCTGTGGCAGGTGTGACCATCCTGGCAGTTTTGATCGCCCGAGTCGGGATTGCGCATTTCCAGCGGGAAGCATTGCTCGGGCGCGAAATTGATGTGCTCAATATCCGCTGGATTCTTTTAACATTCTGGCGTGAAATCAGGGGAAATACGAAATCGTTGCCAGCCTGGTTCAAGACAGAGGTTTTAGGTACGGTGCGGAAACAGGCAGTATCCATCTGGATGACGATCGGTTTCGGGTTGGCGGCGGCGTTGGGAAGCTACATTTGGGTTGTCATGAATACGGAAAAAGTCATGCATGCATTCCAATCCGGCGACCTGGCCGGAGTCTTGAGTGCAGGCACGGGTGTGCCGCTGGCTGAACCCGGACTCTCTTTTCCCTTGATCTGGGGCCACAATTTGCGTGCAATCGTGGTTATTCTATTATTGGGTTTGTTTTCTTTTGGCGTTCTGGGCACTTTGACCTTCCTGTTGAATACGGGAGTGATCGGGGCTGTGATGGCCTTGGAATCTGCCCTGGGGATTTCACCGGTAAAGCTATTGGTCTTTGGGATCCTGCCGCATGGTATTTTCGAGATCCCGGCGCTAATCCTCTCGAGTGCGGCAGTGCTTTATATTGGCATCGCGCTGGTTACTCCACGATCCCAACGAACGCTGGGTGAGGTAATGATCGAAGCGATTGCAGATTGGACAAAAATTGGAATCGGCCTGGTGCTGCCTTTGTTGACCATCGCGGCTGTACTTGAGACGTGGGTTACTCCTGTGCTATTGCATTCCGTGTTGAAATAGTAGTAGGATGGATTCGAGAAAGGCACGGAGACATTGATGGCAAAATTAATTTTCCTGGGGACCTCGAACGCCATCTCCGACGAGAATCACGAGAACACCCATATGGTTGTGGTGGGGGAGAATTGTACGGTTTTAATTGATTGCCCCAACAGCCCGTTTCAGCGTTTCGAGAAGGCCAATGTGGATATTAATACGCTGGGAGACGTGATCCTAACCCATTTTCACCCTGACCACGTTTCAGGTGTGCCGCAATTATTGATGAATATGTGGTTGATGGGACGGATTCAGCCTCTGAGGATTTATGGTTTGCAGCATACCATTGATCGCATCGAAAGCCTCATGGGGCTGTATGGGTGGACTGAATGGCCGGATTTCTTTCCGGTGGAATTCATACGATTGCCGGAAAAGGCGATGATGCCTGTGCTGGATTGCGATGAATTCCGCATTTTTGCCGCAGCAGTCCAACACTTTATCCCAACGATCGGTTTGCGGATCGAGTTCACCAGATCGAAGAAAGTAGTGGCGTATTCCTGCGATACCGAGCCGTGTGCACAAGTGACTCAATTGGCAGCGGGGGCAGATGTGCTCATCCACGAATCATCCGGCGCGCTGCCCGGTCACTCGTCCGCAGCGCAGGCGGGCGAAGCGGCGCGGCGGGCGGAAGTGGGGACATTGTATCTAATCCATTATCCAACCAAGCAGTTTTCTTCCATCGACCCAGTCGCGGAAGCCAGTAAACAATTTGAAGGGCCAGTGAGACTGGCCAAGGATTATATGACGCTCGATTTTACAGAAAACCAAGCCACCTGACGGTGGCTTTTTTATTACCAGCCCTTAATGAATTGCTCCCATTCGGCGTTCTCATCCAGGTGGCGCCCAAAAATATAATAGGCATTGGCGGGCGGCTGCTTGGGAACCCTTAGCAAATTCATATGAACTTCTCCAAGCTTGCGTCCCCCTTTGCGGTGGTTGCAGGATGGACAAGCTGCGACTACATTCGTCCAGATATGCGCCCCGCCCAGGTGTTTTGGCAGAACATGGTCCACAGTCAGATCGCCAGTGTGACGTCCGCAGTATTGACAAGTGTAGTTATCCCGGCGAAAGACTTCCCTACGGGTCAATTTGATTTGCAGACGGGGACGGTGGATCATCTGGTCAAGTCGGATGACAGATGGCCTAGGCAAAGCCTGTTTTACAGTCTGGATGTAACCGCGCCCATTCATCACCATGTCGGCCTTCCCGGAAAGGATCAGGCCAATGGCGCGACGGGTGTTACAAACGTTGACAGGCTCAAAATTGGCGTTAAGAACCAGTACCGGCGCGTTCATAGTTTACACGTTGGCGTGTATTATACTCCAACCAAACGGAGCTCATTAGAAGATCGCTTAAGCGAGATAATGGGAGGATGGCGTTTGATGAAAGGAGTGAGACATGCGCGTTTTGATTTCAGGCGGAAGCGGTATGATCGGTACTGCCCTGACAAAATTGCTCTTGTCAAAGGGCAACAATGTCTGGGTTTTGACCCGCAATCCAACGACGGTGCATGTGCCGGAAGGAGCCACGGCTGTCGGTTGGGATGGCCGGACAAGCGCAGGTTGGGGAGGGCTGGTTGGGCAGATGGATGCCGTGGTCAACCTGGTAGGGGAACGTCTCTCCAAATGGCCCTGGACGAAGGGTCAGAAGCAGCGTTTTTGGGACAGCCGGGTGGAGGGTGGGCACGCAATCGTCGAGGCCATCCAGGCGGTTTCCACGCCACCCAAGGTGCTTATCCAGGCTTCTGGAGTGAACTATTACGGGCCGCGTGACCAGGAGCGGGTTAGCGAGGCAGATGGACCCGGGAAGGATTTCCTGTCCAGACTGTGCCTGGCCTGGGAAGGTTCCACAGAACCGGTTGAAAAATTGGGGGTGAGGCGTGCAGTCATCCGCTCTGCGATTGTATTATCAGCCAGGGAAGGGATTCTGCCGATCATGATGTTTCCGGTCAGGGCGTTCGTGGGCGGACCGTTGGGCAGCGGACGGCAGGGCCTGCCCTGGATTCACCTGGAGGACGAAGTAGCTGCCATGCTCTTCTTAATGGAAAACCAGAATGCCAGCGGTCCGTTTAATTTGACGGCTCCCGATCCAATTTCCAGCGCTGAATTTATACGTGGGGTGGCGCAGAGCCTTCAGCGCCCATATTGGCTGCCTGCACCGGCATTTGCAATGCGGATGATCCTGGGAGAAATGGCGACCCTGGTATTGGAAGGAGCTTACCTGCTTCCCAAGCGCTTGATTGAATTGGGGTTCAATTTTCGCTTTGTGGACGCTCAGGCCGCTTTGGAAGATTTGCTCAAAGGCTAGTTATCATTGGTCTTGCCTTCCCCGGATCTGCGGACCTTTCGCAAGACCTGCCGGATGTTCCCCCAGAGCAACTCCGAGCGGCGGGCTTGTTTGGCCGGGATTTCATGGCGGCTGTAACGGGCTTCGATGAAGGACTCCGTCATTGCATCCACGCCATCTTTTTCATCATTCAGGCTGGATTTTAAAAAGCCTGCATATTCATACGGAGTTTGATCATCCTGGCGTGGGAGACCGGCTTCCCTGGCCCGCCTTATCAAAGCGAGATAGTAGAAAATGATCTTCTGACGGGGAGATAATTTACGGGGGTTGATGAAATCCCAATCGCTTCGCTGGCCGTGTTCCGAATCAACTCTGCGCAAACGTTCCAAATTGTTCTGGATGAATTTCCCAATTGATTTGTTGGCTTTCTTGAAGCTGGCTATGAATCGACCCCAAGCAACCTGGAGCCAGTGGAATGGCCTGAAGCGCTTTATATCCTCAGAAAGCTCCTGGTTGAAGGCAATATACTGTCTTAACGCAATGACTGCCAGTATGATCAGACTGCCCCATAGGAAAACTGATTTCAATATTTCCCAGTTAAAAGTGCTGACCGGGCCAGGTGAGAGCAAAGGAGGGGGAGTGGCCGCGGGGATTTGATCCGGCATAACTGCGGGCGGCTTGCCAATCAGCCGGGCCAGCAACGCAACCAACAACAGGATCAGCCCATACAAATAAAACATGGCTTGATTGAGGATGCGAAAAACAGCCATGAAGGTGCCCAATAACCCCAACTCGTAATTTGTGGGCAAAAAACTAATCAACATGACCAGAAGTGCAAGAATTAATGCACTATACAAGAACCAGCGGCGCGGGATCTGGACCGGTACCTGAAGTTTAGCCAGCCACCAGGTGGTTTCAAGGTTGACATATCTCGTCAGGCTGACCAGAACCAGACCAAGCACAAAATAAGTTACGACTGCCGGGACGGAATTGGATGCAACAGGCAGGGGAGTGGGAATTGCTGTTTCGGGCGGGATACCTGCCAATAGCACCACAATCATTCCAAGACCTAAAAAGCGTCGAATGATCAAGACGCGCATAGGAGTTGTTTTGGTACGTTCATCAGGTAAAGAAGCCTCCTCCAGGCCCAGAAGGGACAGGTCGCCAGCCAAGAGATTAGCAGCCTGCCACGAGGCGAGGGCCGGCAGCAGGGTGAATATAAAGCGACCATTCAATACATTGAAAGGAAATTGAACCGGCCAAAGTATGACGTTGGTAAGAAAACTTTCCGGTCCAGCACGCAGCTCGGTAAATACTTTTAGAGCGACCAGAAGGATGACGAATTCCGTCACACGATAAAAGGCAAGTTGTTTTTCAGCAGTGGGTAAATGCCTTACCAACCAATAAGATATGAAAGCTTCCAAAGCGGTCAATGCGCAGGCAGCCAGCATGCCACGCGCGTCCAAATCCGGGACGAGCCATTTTATGAACTGGATAAAAATGGCGGCGAAGCAAACCACCATGCCGAATGCGGCCAGATAGCTGGAATAAACAGCCCAACGCCTCCTATAGGCAATCTGGTCGGGGGCAGCGTTCATTTGCGCCTCCAGATATCGAGACTCTTTTCATTTGGGAAGGCGTAGATTGGAAAGCCAAAGCGTTTGGCCTGCCGGCTTGCCAGCTTGATATTGGCGCCAAGACCGGTGATGATCAAGACCACACTCTGGCCCCGGCGCTTGATCTGGAAGATTTCGTCAAACAAGTCTTCCTTGATGGAACCTGTGATGATCACAACGGTTGTCCCCCAGGGCAGCCTGGGGGTCTCTTGATCCAGCATTTCCGTAAGCGGGCGGGTTTCGGTCGCCTGGATACGCGCCAGTAGGTCCAGAATATGGATCAGGTGGGCGCGACCCTTGCGAGATGGTATCGGCTGGACTGAGGAGTTGTTGGAATGGCCATCGACTCCGTTCGTGGTCAGGCCAACCGCCTGTTTTTGAATAACCGCCCAATTCGCCAGGGAGGCCGCAACGACAATCGCCAGCTCGGTCGCATCGATGCGGTGCTTGGTCACATATTCGGAGGCGTTCAAGTTAAGGAATATCTCGGTCTGCAAGGCGATGGAGGGTTCGAATTGCTTGATCTGCAAGCGGCCGGTAGAGGCGGAAGCTTTCCAATCGACGCGGCGCAGGGAATCGCTGGCCACATAATCGCGTTTACCCCGTACACGAGAAGGATCTTCGAAGATTGGCTGTTGGTGGCGCATCGTTCCCAATGGTGAACGGGATGGTAATTTTGTATTCGTAAATGGGATGATACGCGGGTAAACCGTGATGTAATCCGGCTGACGCTCCAATTCCTGAACATCTGCCAGGCCAAGTGTATCGCCAAATTTGGTGGTGAAAGGACCGACCGGGTAATACCCGCGTTTGTAAGCATTCAACTTGTACAGGACTTCCGATTTGCCGTGCGGGCCCAGACTGATGACGCGTTTTATTGAGCTTCCTGCGGCAAGCTCGACCGGCAGGCTTTCATATACATACAGCCAGGGAATTGGCAACCAGCCTTTATTCTGGACTTCAAGCAGGATCGGAACTTCCTCCCCCAAAAAAATACGCTTTTCGAATTTGCGAGTACACGAAATATTTTTTGCGGATTGGCGGGTCCAAAAAAGGCTGACAATATATATCCCCAGAAAAAGGTAAATGACTGTGAAGGCAAAACCGCCCTTCACAAAAGCTGCTGCCAGGAGCAGCAAGACCAGCAAGAGTACTGCTTCGGTGAGCAAGCCTCCCTACTTCTTGATTGGGCCGAGATCCAACGGCGTGGTGTGAAGCAGGTCTTTGATAATTGCTGCGGCGCTATGACCGCGCAATTCTGATTCAGAGCTGACGATCAGCCGGTGGGTCAAAGTGACCGGCGCCAGGTACTTGATATCATCCGGGATCACATGGTCGCGTCCACGCAGCGCGGCCAGCGCCTGGGAGGCTTTGAAAAGGGCCAGGCTGGCGCGTGGACTGGCGCCCAGCGCCAAATCAGGGTGGATGCGGGTGGCGGAGACCAGGCGGATGATGTAGTCCTGGAGCGTGTCATCCACGTGAACTTCCCAGAGCTCCTTTTGGAATTCCGGTAGTTGATTGCCATCTGCCACCGAACGGATGGTATTGATTGGATGTTCACGTTGGAGATGGGTGAGCAGGATTTTTTCATCGTCAAAGGCCGGGTAGCCGACTGACAAACGCATCAGAAAACGATCAAGTTGAGCTTCAGGAAGCGGGAAGGTACCCTCATATTCAATCGGGTTCTGGGTGGCCAACACCAGGAATGGGCGCGGCAAGGCATGCGTGATTCCATCCACTGTGACTTGTTGTTCCTGCATGGCCTCCAGAAGCGCAGACTGAGTACGTGGGGTGGCGCGGTTTATTTCATCGGCCAAGAGGATGTTGACAAATACCGGCCCAGAGCGGAACTCAAACTGCCCGTTTTGTTGGTTAAAAACCGAGACGCCGGTCACGTCGTTAGGCAGCAGGTCGGGCGTGCATTGGAGCCGCTTGAATTGTCCACCCAGGCTGATGGCGAGGGCGCGTGCCAGCATGGTTTTGCCAACCCCCGGGACATCTTCAATCAGGATATGACCATCGCATAACAGGGCAACCATCAGGAGTTCAATGGCTTCAGCTTTTCCAATAATGACTCGTTCCACATTTTCACTGATTTTTGCCGCAAATTCCTGAATCTTGGTCATATTGCCTCCATAGCGATGATACCATGTTTTCGTAAGGGGATTAAAAAGAAGTATAATTCCGACAATCTATGGGCGAGACATCTTCCTTAATTCAAATCAAGGGCATCCGGGACGGTTTGCTGATCACCCTTACGGGTGCAGCCTGGCCGGACCTGGTAAAGGTTTTCATCGAAAACATAGAAAACCGGTCAGCTTTCTTCCAAGGGGGAAGGGTGGCACTGGACGTAGGCTCCCAGGAGTTGCGTGTAGCAGATCTTTCCTCGCTGCGCGACCAGCTTTCCGAACGAGGCGTGGCACTCTGGGCAGTTTTGAGTGAATCTTCGCTCACCGAACGCACCGCCCAAAACCTTGGGCTGGCAACCCGCATCTCGAAACCGCGCCTGGTGGAAGTTCCACAAGTTGCGGAGCCGCAGCCAGCAGATGCGGCGAAATGGGTCAAGGGCCCGCTGCGTTCTGGCGGGCGGATTGACTATCCGGGTAACGTGGTCGTCATGGGAGATGTAAATTCCGGTGCAGAAATTGTGGCCGGAGGCAGTGTGATCGTTTGGGGAAGGTTGCGCGGGGTGGTACATGCCGGAGCGGAGGGGGACGAAAACGCGGTCGTTTGCGCACTGGATTTGGCGCCCACCCAATTGCGGATCGCCGGTGAGATTGCCGTCTCGCCGAAGAAACAAGGCAAGAGCCAGCCAGAAGTAGCCCGGTTGCAGGATGGACATCTCACGGCTGAACCCTGGCACGAATTGACAGGACGGTGAAATGGCAGCAAAAGTGATCACAGTTGCTTCAGGAAAGGGCGGGGTTGGCAAAACAACCACGGTCGCAAATATTGCTGTCGCGTTGGCCGCGCGCGGCCAGAAGGTAACCTGCATAGACGGCGATATTGGCCTGCGTAATTTGGATGTGGTCCTGGGCCTGGAGAACCGCATCGTTTATGATTTGGTGGACGTGATCGAGGGTCGCTGCCGTTTGCGCCAGGCAATGATCCGTGACAAACGTTTGTCCGAGTTATATCTCATCCCGGCCGCGCAGACGCGTGATAAAACCGCGGTCTCGCCGAGTGATATGGTCCGTCTCTGTGATGAACTGCGCACCGAAGTGGATTGGATCATAATCGATTCTCCAGCCGGCATCGAGCGCGGTTTCAAGAATGCCGTGGCAGCCGCAGATCGCGTGCTGGTGATGACGAACCCGGAGGTCTCAGCCGTACGGGATGCCGACCGGGTGATTGGCCTGCTGGAGGCAGATGGGAAAGGTCCGGCCTCATTGATCATCAACCGCTTGAACCCGGCCATGGTGAAACGCGGCGATATGCTTTCCGTGGAGGATGTGCTTGATTTGTTAGCGATTGACCTGATCGGGATCGTACCCGAAGACGAGAATGTCATTGTGGCTTCGAACAAAGGCCAGCCGCTGGCATTAGACGATAAAAGCAAGGCTGGCCAGGCTTTCCAGCATATTGCGCGGCGCCTGTTGGGGGAAAAGGTGGCATTCCTGGACTTCAACACGCCGAATGTGTTCCAACGTCTCCTGGGGAGGAAGTAATGATGTCTTTCCTTTTTGGACGTAAGAAAAGCGCCAACAACGCCAAAGAACGTTTGCAGTTGGTATTGATCCATGACCGTAC
Organism: uncultured Chloroflexia bacterium; assembly: GCA_963776475.1. Taxonomy (GTDB): domain Bacteria; phylum Chloroflexota; class Anaerolineae; order Anaerolineales; family Villigracilaceae; genus UBA877. The sequence goes on along the minus strand of CAVZMZ010000037.1, from coordinate 79,991 downwards.
AGACCTGACACCCGCCGAGTTGGAAGCGCTCAAGGATGACTTAATCGCAACCATTTCACGGCATATTGATATTGACCCAATGGCAGTGCGGATCAACATGGCTCAGGAAGGGCGCGAACAGCGGCTGGTAGCCGACATTCCCTTGAAGAGCGCGACTCGCAGACGGGCGCGTTAGTTAAGCCCGGATTACTTAAGGAAACTTCTTACAGGTATGTTTCGCAGCAATTTTTGGCGACATTTCGACTTTTGGCTGCTGGGGGCAGTCATTATCGCCCTCGTTTTCGGAGTTACCATGATCCGCTCCGCGGTTGCCGGGAATGAAAACCTGGCAGGGCTGGTGCCGCGCCAGATAATCTTCGGCGGCATCGGTTTTGTCGTGATCATCCTGGCGGCAGCGATCGACTATCGCTTCTGGTCCGGGGCGATTGTACCGATGTATCTCGTGATCGTGTTTTTCCTGTTGTTGTTGTTTGCAATTGGTGCGGCCCATTTCGGCGCCACACGCTGGATCGAAACCGGGCTGGTATCCATCCAACCAACCGAGCTGGCCAAGATGGTTGTCATCCTGGCGCTGGCGAATTTCTTTGACAGGAATGTTGAATCGAACCGGAGTTGGGGCTGGTTGTTGAAGAGCCTGATCATCGCAGTCGGCATAGCCGGGCTGATCTTTATCCAACCGAACCTGAGCAATGTGATTGTGATCATGGTGTTGTGGGCGGCCATGGCATGGGTGGCAGGGCTGCAATTGAAGCAATTGGGAATTTTGGTGCTGGTGGTTGCCGTGCTGGGCGTGGTAGCCTTTTCTTTCTTCCTTCAACCATACCAGCGCTTGCGGATAACCCAATTCATCTTTCCACCCGAAAATGCCAGTTATGGCTCTACGTATAATGTGCTGCAAGCCCTGGCCGCGCTTGGATCAGGAGGCTGGGTAGGCAAAGGCTATGGACATGGGACGCAAACCCAACTGCGTTTCATGAAGGTGCGGCACAACGATTTTATTTTCTCGGTGATCGGCGAAGAATTGGGATTGATCGGTGCGGTCTTTGTTCTGGTCTTGATCGGTTTTATAATCTATCGTTGTCTACGGGCGGCGCGCCTGGCGCGCGACCCGTTTGGCTCCATGATTGCATACGGTGTGGCAATTCTCATCTTTTTCCAGGCGGTGGTGAATATTGCCGTCAACTTGAACTTAATACCGGTCACCGGTATCCCGCTCCCGTTTATCAGTTATGGCGGCAGCGGGCTGATATCACTGATGCTGGGTATCGGTTTGGTCGAGAGTGTAGTATTAAGACACAAACCGATCAATTATTGATCCCTTCGATAATATGCTTTTCCTGAAATCCACATTCGGTTGCAGCGATGAAAAGCTGATTGACAGAGTCACTTTGAACCAAAAACCTGTTCGTACCCGTTTTGCCCCTTCTCCCACCGGACGTATGCATATCGGCAACGCCCGCTCTGCGCTGTATCCCTACCTGCTGGCACGCCACACCGGGGGGGCTTTCATCCTGCGTATTGAGGATACGGACCAAAAACGCTATTCCCCAGGCGCTGAGCAAGAGTTGATCGACGGTCTGCATTGGCTGGGAATGGATTACGACGAGGGTCCGGATATCGGCGGACCGAATGGACCGTATCGCCAGACCGAACGCCGGGAGATTTATGACGAATATTCCTGGAAACTGGTTGAACTCGGGCATGCTTTCCCGTGTTTCTGTACACCGGAACGCCTTGACAGGGTACGCCAGGAGCAGATTAAAAACAAGCAAAACCCGCGTTACGATGGCACCTGCCGCAACCTGGATCCAGAAGATGCCCGCCACCGAGCCCAAAGTGGTGAGCGGCATGTCATCCGTTTCAAGATGCCGAAGGAAGGATCGATTACCGCCACCGACCTGCTGCGCGGTCCCATTACAACCGAGAATTCGGCATTGGATGATTCCATCCTAGTGCGGTCGGATGGTCTGCCCACCTACCACCTGGCCGCCATGGTCGACGATCATCTGATGGGTATCAGCCATGTGATCCGTGGTTCAGAGTGGCTGCCATCCTTGCCGTTACATGCGCATGTCATCCGCGGTTTTGGTTGGGAAGAGCCGATATTTGTCCATCTGTCGGTATTTTTAAAGCCGTCCGGGAAAGGTAAATTAAGCAAACGCGATAAGGACGTAGCCATGAAAGACGGCTATTCCATATTTACAGGTGATATGCAGTCTTTGGGTTACATCCCGGAGGGCGTGCTCAACTGGATCGTTCTGATGGGTTGGGGCGTTTCCGAAGAGGATGTCATGACCCTGGATGATATGATCGCCCGCTTTGACGTTAACAACCTGACACCTTCCCCGGCAGCCATCAATTTTTCCAAGCTGGACCACTTCAATGCCACCCACATCCGCCAACTGCAACCTGCAGACCTGGCAGCACGCGTCAAACCATATTTTATGAAAGAGAACCTGGAAGTGGATAATGACACATTACTTAAGGTCATCCCGCTAATCCGCGAGCGACTGGTTACGCTGGACGACTGCCTGCCTTTCGCGGCCTGGTTCTTCCGGGAGAAGATCGAGCCGAAACCCGAAGAGCTGATCGCCAAAGGCCTGAACGCAGCTCAATCCGCACAGATCGCAGCGTCAAGCCTATGCCATTCTGTCTTCCTTACCTGATATTACGCATGACCAGGCTGAACCACCCATGCGGGCGTTGGTGGAGCAACTCGGTCTCAGCCCAAACCAGGTTTTTGGCCTGCTGCGCGTGGCTGTGACGGGCCAGACGGTCAGCCCGCCATTATTTGAGAGCATGGAGATTGTGGGGAAAGCCAAAGTGCTGACAGAGTAAAGACCGCAATCGAGATTTTGGAGAAAATGGGATAAAACCAACCGCCCCGGCAAGGATGCTGGGGCGGACCTTTCGACCGCCTTATCATCTCCCAATCAGGGGATAACAGACTCACGTTGGTAAAAAGAAATTGTGAAACAGGCTTCTCAGGTTGTTTTTCCTTGGAAGCCAGCTAATTCATTGGGTGTTAAATTATTCGCGCACGCCTGAGTCAGAGAATGAACTGCCTGACCAGGTAAATAAATCCCACAACAAATCCAATCGAAACGACAATCCAGCGCAGAACGGCGGGCTTGACCCGACCGGCCAAGCGTCCACCCAACGAGCCGCCGAGCAGGGCTGCCAGCATCATAACTACTGCAACGCTCCAGACCACTTTGCCGGAGAACACGAAAAGCAATGCAGCGGTAAAGTTGGCGGTAAACGCGATCATTTGCTTCAAGACGTTTATGCGAGTAAGGGTATCGTTCAGCATCAGACCCAATACTGCCAACAAAATGATGCCCAGGCCGGCACCAAAATAACCACCATAGATCGCGCCCAGAAAAACGGGCACGAATATCCAGGCTTCAGGGATGGGCCTGCCCGAACCATGTTCCTTACGGCGGGCCAGCCAGTTTCGAAGCGGAGTCTGAATGGCCAGCAGGCAGGCGGCCACCAGGATCAGGAAAGGAACGAGATTGGCGAACAACTTTTCGGGGGTTTGCAGCAGCAGGACCCCGCCGGTTAATCCACCCAGAATGGCTGCCGGTATTACGATCCAGACCCTTTTTACTTGATCTTTGAGATCCCTGGCCTGCGCCAGAGTGCCACCCAGGGAACCGGGCCAAAGCCCCAGGGTGTTGGTTATATTGGCTGGGACGGTTGGGAGACCAATCCCGACCAGGACAGGAAAAGTAATGAGCGTGCCGCCGCCTGCCAGGGCGTTGATCACCCCAGCGGCGAGCGCAGCCAGGGCAGCAAAAAGATAACCTATCAGATTCATCCACTTCCTTTTATTCGCTCATTGAATAAGAGCTGAATTCACATTAGCTGCCGGACCAGGTAAAAAATCCCTAATCCATATCCGATCGAAACGACAATCCAGCGCAGAACAGCGGGCTTAACCCGGCTGGCCAGGCGACCGCCTAATGCGCCGCCCAGCACTGCTCCCGCCATCATCACAACTGCAACGCTCCAGATCACTTTTCCAGAGAACACGAAAATTAAAGCCGCAGCCAGGTTGATGGAAAAAGAGAGGCTTAGTTTGAGGGCATTCAGACGTGTCAGGGTGTCGTTTAGGAACAAACCCAATATGGCCAACAGGATCACGCCGTACCCGGCACCAAAATACCCGCCGTAGATTGCGCCCAGGAATACAGGCAAAACAAACCATGCTTCCGGGATGGCGGCGGTGACCCGCATATCCTGGCGGCGGGCCAGCCAATTCCGAAGGGGTGTCTGGATCGCAATCAAGGTGGCGCCCAGCAAAATCATGAATGGCACGAGGTTTGTGAATAGCTTTTCGGTGGTCTGCAGCAGCAAAATAGCACCGGTCAGACCTCCCAGGACGGCGGCTGCTAAACCAATCCACAGCCTTTTTTTCTGGCCTTTCAGATCATTGATCTGGGCTAAAGCGCCCCCCAGAAAACCCGGGCAGAGAGCGACGGTGCTGGTCACATTGGCTGAAACGGGCAGAAGCCCGATCGCCAGCAAGGTCGGAAAAGTGATGAGTGTGCCACCTCCGGCCAGGGCATTGATCAACCCGGCGGCAAGCGCGGCTATAGCAGCGAAGAAGTGGGATAAAAAAGGCATGGGGGAGAACTTGTCAGGCCTTTCCAGACTTTTCGATTTTTGCCCAGGTATCTTTTAAGGTTACGGTACGGTTGAACACCAATTTTTCGGGAGAGGAGTTCAGGTCAGTGCAGAAATAGCCGGTGCGCTCGAACTGGAATTTGTCGCCTGGTTTGGCTTCGGCCAGGGAAGGTTCCAGGAAGCAATTGGTCAGCACTTCGAGCGAGTGAGGATTGACGATCGAATTCACATCATCGCCCACATCCGGGTTTTCGACTGTGAACAACTGATCGTAGAGACGCACTTCTGCCTTAACCGCATGCTGAGCTGAAACCCAATGAATGGTGGATTTGACTTTACGCCCGTCCGGAGCATCCCCGCCGCGTGTCGCTGGATCGTAACTGCAATGCACCTCGGTGATCTCCCCGGTGAGCGGGTCGCGTGTGACGCCGGTGCATTTGATCAGGTAGGCATAACGCAACCGGATCTCGTTCCCAGGATACAGCCTGAAATACTTGGGCGGAGGCGTCTCGCGAAAATCATCCTGCTCGATAAACACGACTTTGGAAAACGGCACTTTGCGTGTCCCGGCCGATTTATCTTCGGGATTGTTGATTGCGTTCATCTCCTCCACCTGGGCATCCGGGTAGTTATCGATAACCAGTTTGAGCGGATGCAGGATAGCCATCCGGCGCGGGGAGCGTTTGTTCAGATCGTCACGGATGAAGGCATCCAACAGCGCCATATCCACCCAACTATCATTATTTGTTTCGCCCACTGCTGCAATGAAGTTCTGGATGGCTTCCGGGGTAACGCCGCGCCGGCGCAGGCCGCGCAGGGTGGTGAGGCGCGGATCATCCCAACCGCTGACCACACCCGTTTCGACCAGTTTGCGCAGCTTACGCTTGCTCATCATGGCATAAGTCAGGTTTAAACGGGAAAACTCGATCTGGCGCGACTTGAACTCGCCCAACTGTTCGAGGAACCACTCGTAGAGAGGGCGGTGGATGATGTATTCGTTCGAGCAGAGCGAATGCGTGATACCTTCCATCGAGTCGTTCTGGCCGTGCGACCAGTCGTACATCGGATAAATGCACCATTTGTCGCCGGTGCGGTGATGAGTGGCGTGCATGATGCGATACATAACCGGGTCGCGCATAACGAGATTGGGGTGGTTCATATCGATTTTGGCTCGCAAAACACGGCTGCCTTCAGGGAACTCGCCGTTCTTCATACGTTCCAACAAGCCCAGATTTTCTTCGACCGAACGGTTCCGATAAGGGGACTCCGTACCTGGTTTGATTTCCGATTCGGCCTGGTTCCACTTGGTACCGCGCGGCAGCGTGCCCCGACTGACACTCATTTCCTCGGCAGTCTGGTCATCCACGTAGGCAAGGCCTTTTTTGACGAGACGGATGGCCCATTCGTAGAGACGGTCGAAATAATCCGATGCAAAAGTCACCTTGACCCAGCGGATGCCCAGCCATTGACAATCCGCTTCTATCGCGTCAACGAACTCGGTCTCTTCTTTGGTTGGATTGGTATCATCGAAACGCAGGACCAACTCGCCGCCGAACTCTTTGGCGGTGTTATAGTCGATCAGGAATGCCTTCACATGACCAATGTGCAGGTAGCCATTCGGCTCCGGAGGCAGGCGGGTACGGACATAGTTAAACCGTCCGGATTTCAGGTCCTCGGCGACGGCTGCGAGAATGAAATTAGCGGGTCTGGGTGTTTCATTTGTATCCATATTGTTTTCCTATTTGTAGAATTCCAGCGAGTTATTATAACAACAAAGGAAGGGCATTCCCATCAAAATTGAGGGCGAGAAGGATATTTGTTGTGCGGAAGCCAGCGGCGGACTTTGCATATCCGCCTAAGCATTTTGTTAAGTAAATTTCCAATGGAAGCTTCTTCTCCCGTGCTATACTCCATATGTTGTAAATGATGATTGCAGCAGCTTGATTTGCCCGCCAGCCACTTTTATAGATCAGGAGCACGCCATGAATTTCAAACGATGGATCGCGATTGGAATTGTAAATGCTTTATTACTCTGCGGTGCATTTCAATTATTTGCCGGAAGCAAGGCAGCTGCGCAAACCCATGCGTACAATACAACAAATCTGGATGATCCGCTCAGTGAATCCCTTTATCTACCGCTTGTGGTGAAGAACTATCCTCCATTACCCACTGCGACATTTACTCCTACATTCACACCGAGCCCCAGTCCATCGCCGTCTCGAACTCCATCGCCAACTCTACTGCCACCTTCTCCAACACCGACACCAACCTATGGCGGACCACCTCCACCGATTTGTGAAAGAAGCATTATCTTCCTAATGGAACCGATGTCCTTTTCGGAAGCACCGACCTTATAAATACATTTTACCAATATCAATAGAACATAATATGAGGGTTTCGATTGTGACGGGCAAGTGCGAAGCTTAAGGGTCCAATAATTGCACGATTTGGACAACTGGTTATGATTAATGGTAATTCAATAAGGCCTCCTGGTATTATTGCACTAATAATACTTACGACATTTACACTGATTATGCAGCGTATACTTCATTTAATGTGCATGCGGGCGAACAAAATTGAATACCGAGCCTCTGCAGCAGGTTTAACTGCACAGGCTCGATCACAGGCGCAGCTAACACATATTATGTTGAAATCTGCGGTGATCCAATTCCGTAAATGATACCCGTGGATATTTGAAAGCAGGTAGATCTAGATTGATACGAGACGCATGAAATGACAGCATGAATCTGAGAGACCGCTTCCCTGAATTTTCTATGAAAGGTTAGAAGCGGTTGCCGGTAGAGACCGGCTCTCCGCTCAATTTCTTGTTCAAAAAAATAAGGAATGGCTGCAAGGCGCTAAGCGCCCTGCAGCCAATTTTATTTCACGGGGCTTTCCTCTTCGGAGTGGATTAGAAGGCGGGGGATGCGGAGGACAAGCGAGTGTAAACTTTATATAGAAGATACCGGTTGAGCCATGGAGTAATCAATTTTGGTTATAATTCCAAGTGTATATTTTGTGGAGAGAAAAGGAGAGTGCGGAATGAAAATTGCAAGAACGAGATGTTTTTTTGGGGACATACTTCGATAAAAATGCTGTCCTGCGATTTGCGCAGGCTTTGAAGATCCTGGCCTGGATCATCCTGATAATTTATGGGGGCCAATTGGTGTTGTCTATCGGGGTGAATATACTTCAAATCCTACGCGGGTTTTGGGCGGGTATGGGCTTTACGGATGGGGTACAAAACTTTCTGGTCGCTTTCGAGCAGCCCCTGCATGGCATGGTCTACTCCTTCGCGTTGTGGGGAATTTCTCAACTGTTGCTGATTTTCCTGGACATTGAAGATAACACCCGTAGAAGCGCGCGCGGAACCAAAGAGTAATATTCCTTGGCGAGACTATTTACAACATTGCTGCTTTCACGAATTGTTGTATAATTGCGGCGATATGAACGCCGGAATTTCTTCCCTGTATTATTATCCCCATCTTTAAACGCCGTTGCGGATGGGGAGTACGCGCCTGCCGCAGCGGGCGCGTTTTTTTATTAAATTGGAGGCTTTTATGAACATCGAAGAGCAAGTTGCCTTGTTGATGCAGGGCACCGAATACGGTGATGAAGACCTGAAAAAGGCCATGACCAACGAATTACGCACACGGTTGATCGAGGCCGAAAAGGAACAACGCCCGCTGCGAGTCTACTGCGGATACGATCCGACCTCAACAGACCTGCATCTCGGTCATACCATTACCATGCGCAAGCTGCGCCAGTTCCAGGACCTGGGGCACGAAGTGACCTTCCTGATCGGCAGCTATACCGCTTTAGTTGGCGATCCATCCGATAAAAACAAGGCGCGTCCCATCCTGACTCAGGAGCAGGTGGCCATAAATTCAGAAACGTATGCACAACAGGCTTTCCGGGTGCTCGATCAAAAGAAGACGAGAGTCCGCTACAATGGCGAATGGCTGTCCGAATTGTCTTTGCTGGATATGATCCGCTTAGGGCAGAATTTCACCGTCCAGCAATTCCTGACGCGCGAGAATTTCTCCAAACGACTGGAGGCCGGCGAACCAATTTACCTGCACGAAACTTTTTATGCGTTGATGCAGGGTTACGACGCAGTCACCATGAAGACGGATGTGCAGGTGGGCGGCACGGACCAGTTATTCAACATTATCGTGGCAGGCCGCAAGTTACAGGAAGCGCTTGGACAGAAGCCATTGGTGGGTGTGATCTGCGGCATCCTGCCGGGAACTGACGGCGTACAACGCATGTCCAAATCGACCGGGAATGTGATCCCGATCAACACGACCGCCGCAGATATGTACGGCAAGGTGATGAGTGTGCCGGATGTTGCCATGGGCAAATTTGCGCGGCTGGCCACGCGCTGGCTGCCGCAAGAGATCGAGGCAATGGAGAAAGATGTGGATACCGGCAAGCTGCATCCAAGAGACGCCAAGATGCGGCTGGCGCGTGAGATCGTTTCCATCTTTTACGGCGATGAGGATGCCAGGGCAGCGGAAGAAGCCTTTGTGCATTTATTCCAGAAGAAGGATGTGCCGGATGAAATGCCCGAATATTCTGTAAAGCCCGGTCAGCTGGCGCTGGATGTGCTGGTGGCTGCGAACCTGGTAACCAGTAAATCCGAAGGGCGGCGCATGTTTGAGCAGAAGGGCGTCAAACTGGACGGGGAAGTGCTTGAGAAATTCGATGCGCCCTTCCCGCATCCGGGAGTACTGCAGGTGGGGAAGCGGCGCTTCGTACGTGTGAAATAATAAAATTCCGGCACCTGCAAAGGCGCCGGAATTTTTTCCCAGGTAGAGAGATTAGCATGGTACTTAGAACCAATCCTTGCAATCAACGCTGCAGGATCACGGCTGCATGGATACCCTGATTAACTCCTGGCTGATATAGGCAGCTCCCTGTGGATTGCTTTCTTCAAGCAGAACAACTGCCGCCAGGGGTGTACCCTGCCAGTTGGGTAATGTTCCCACCAGAGACCACGTCACGGTTTTATCGCCCTGTCCGGCCAACCCGCTCCATTGCCAGAAAGGCTGGTTGGTTACCATCCGGCTCTGGGTGGCAGATATGGCTGTGTCGGCGGGCAGCACCTGGACCGCTTTGCTCAAAGACGGCAGCACGACCCAGCTCTGCGCGGGGGTATTGACTGCCATAACCAGGCGGGGTGCAGGCCGGATTCCAGCATGGCTCAGCGCAGCAGCGGCCAGCGCCACCTGTAAAGGACTGAGGCGCAAGGGCTGGGCTGGCGTTAGCGCGACAGCGACCGGCAGGCGTAGGTCAGGCGTGGTGTAAAAGCCCAGATCTGAAAATAACCGGACAGCATTGTTGATGGAGGGCTGAGCAGAAAGACCAATACCCTGCAACCAGGATTGCATGCCTGCGCCGGGCGGATACAGGACCTGGGCGGCGCGATCCAACAGGGGCGATTGAGGATCCTGGAGCAGTGCAGCAGCCTGTTCATCCAGGTGGTTGGGATCAAAGGTGGGATGAGAGGCCATTGCCAGGATCTCGCCGCTTTCCGCATTCAGCAATACGATTGCACCCGTGTGGTTCCCAAGCAGAGTATCCGCTTGCTGCTGCAGTCCCAGATCGATGCTCAGGCGAATATCCAGGCCGGGCGGAGGTTGGCCATAGACCAGATGATCCCACCAAATACTGCTGGCCGGATTCCCCTGCAGACCGCGCAGCCAGGGATCCAGGCTGGCTTCCAATCCGGACTGTCCATAGGTGGGATTGGTATAACCAGTAATGGGAGCCAAGGCAGGATATTGGTAAACGCGGGAGTAAACACCGGTTTTCCCTGTGGAGAAGTTGATGGGTGCTCCATTCCGGTCGAGCAGACTGCCGCGTTTAACGTAACGGTCAGCTATCGAACGGCGGGCATTATCGGTGCGCAACAAAAGATCGGGGCCGCGCCAGATCGCCCACCAGGCATTTGTTATGGCCAATGCCAGCAATCCCAGACCGATCAGTCCAGCCAGGAACAGATAAGGTTGGGGTGCCGGGAGTGGAGCAGGCTCATCTTCAGGTTGACTGGAAATAAACAGAAGAATGAGCAGCGCCAGGAAAGAAGTCAACAGGGATGAGCCCCCATAAGAGACAAATGGCAGCGTCACGCCGGTAAGTGGCAGCAGGCGGATGTTTCCACCGATGATCAGGATGGATTGGGCACCAATGTAAGCTGTCAGACCGGCTGCCAGGATACGGCGAAAGCTATCGGGTGCGCGCATGGCAGTCCGCAGACCGCGGGCAACGAAAAAGCCGATCAGCGCCAGCAGGCCCAGGGTACCGACCAGCCCCATTTCTTCGGCAATTGCGATAAATACAAAATCGGAGATCGCCACCGGGACAAGTCCGGGACTGCCCAGGCCGGGTCCGCGCCCGGATGTGCCACCATTGGCGACTGCCATGAGCGATTGAACGATCTGGAACGAGCGTCCGGACGGATCGAGCCAGGGGTTGAGCCAGGCATCCACCCGCAACCGCACTACGTCGAACAAGAAATACCCTGCAAAACCGGCCGCAACCAGAGCAACCAGACTGATAAGCAGGATGCGTTTTTTTCCGGAAGCAACGAACAGGATGATCGTGTAAAGGAAGATGAAAATGAAAGCGGTGCCCAGATCGTGTTGGATGGCAAGCAGCAGCAACGCCACCCCCATCACTACGGCAGTCGGTGCGAGCAGCGGCAGAGGTCGCAAGCTAAGCGGCAGGCGGTCGGCCAGATAGGCAGCCAAATAAACAATCAGCAGGAGCTTGAGCGGCTCAGATGGCTGGAGGTAGACGCCGCAACAGCCGAGCCAGGCTTTTTCATAGCCCCCGCCCGGGTCGGTGCCAAAGATGAGCGTGAGAGCGGTCAGTAATAACCCGCCGGTCAGCCAGACATATTTATAGCGGCGTAGAAAGCGCAACTCAGGCGAGAGGCGCAGGCCGACCAGGAAAATCACTCCACTGACGAACAGCCAGAGTGTCTGGCGCAGCCCGAAACTGGGTACAAGACGGTAGATGGTTAGAATCCCCCAGCCGGATAACAGGGCGGCCAAAGGTAACAGGTATGGGTCAGCCTCAGGGATGTAACGTCTTGTAAAGATGTGGGCCAGGATAAATACGAAGCCCCAAACGCCAAATCCCACCCATTGCGACCAATGATAATCCACGGCCCAGGAGCGGGCGCGCGCCGCCGGTGCGAGGGTCAGGATGAGCGTGTAGAGAAAAAGAAAAACCGCCGCCAGTGTCAGGAGGCGGGCCTGGATATGAAAACGGGAGTAGGTAATTGGATGTGTATACAAGGAGTTGGAATGGTGAAAGTTTGGATCTTACTGCAGGTATTTTTTTACCAGTAAATCCAGTTTTTTCCGTGTCTCCGGCGGAACGGCGCCCGGATTTGTAATGAGGGCAGTTGCCAGTGCGTTTTTGCAGTCGCAGGTGCGTCTTTCGGATAGCCCTTTCACCAGATTGTGAACGGCCTGCTGGGCAGTGGCGGTGTTCTGATTAAGAGTTTTGATTACCATTTCCACGCTCACCGGAGCTTCGCTGATATGCCAGACATCATAGTCAGTGACATGCGCCATGACGGTATAGCACATCTCAGCTTCGCGCGCCAGGAAAGCTTCCGGCGCGGCGGTCATGCCAACCAGGGACATACCCCAGGCCCGGTACGTGTTGGACTCAGCCTTGGTCGAAAAACGCGGCCCCTCGATGATGATAAATGCACCCCCATGATGCACAGTCGCGCCGGTGGCCTTTACAGAGGTTTCCAAAGAGGCGGAGAGGTCCGGGCAGAATGGATCGGCGACTCCCACGTGCGCCACCAGCCCCTCCCCGAAGAACGTCCGGGGGCGATTACGAGTGTTGTCATAGATCTGGTCAGGGATGACGATGTGACCGGGAGCGTAATCCTGGCGCAGTGAACCGCAGGCATTGATGCTGACGATGCGTTCGACACCGAGAGCTTTCAGGGCATAGATGTTGGCGCGATAAGGCACTTCGGAGGGTGTGAGGGTGTGACCAATCCCATGCCTGGCCAGGAATGCGATCCGCTGACCTTCCAGCGTTCCGACTACGATTGGCGCAGACGGTTTTCCAAAGGGAGTATCGAGATCATTTTCCTGGGTATCAGTTAGCCCCGACATGTTATACAGGCCAGAGCCACCGATGATACCGAGAACAAGTTTATCAGACATGGCGAGATCCTTTGAAAGCCTAATCGTTTTTTTCTCTGGCTGAGCTTTTCTTTACCAGCGACATAAGGGTATCACCGGGCAGCGTGATTGTGAAAAGAGTCTTGCCGCAGCGAAATTCATCGCCGGACACAACCACTGTAGGGATGGCAAGTTTTTCCTCGTTTATCAGCGTACCATTGGTTGAATCCAGATCTTCCAGCCACCATTGGTTGTGATGGTAGCTCAAGCGAGTGTGCCTGCCAGAAACGGAGTCATCCTCAATCGGACATTCGCAGGCAGGGTCGCGACCGATGGTCACTTCTGCCTGGATAAAACGTCGAACTTGTGGGGTTTGACTATCGTCGGTAAAGCTCAAACTTATGGGCGGGGTTTTCCGTCCCGACAGGAGGGCACTCTGAAGTTTGATATCCCGCCAAAGAGTTATAAAAGCCCAAACCAGAAATGCATACAGACTGACGGTCAACAGCAGGCGCAGGGCAAAGACTACTGGACCGCTCATTTGTTGAGATCTTTTTCTTTTCGGGCTATGGGTTTTGTCCGTTCCGCAGGTTCGGCTAAACCTGGTTGAGTTTGATCTTCGGTGGAAGCACTCCCAGCCGGCAAGTCCTGGCCGAAAATCAGGGTTACACCCGCCAGAGAGATGACATCGCCAGGATAAAGAACAGACTGGTTGGATCGGTGCCCATTCACAAAGGTCCCGCCACTTGAATTAAGGTCAAAGAGTACAAAACGGTTTTTGACCACGCGCAATTGGGCATGTGCACGTGAGACGCGCGGGTCATCAAGGACAACGTGGTTATCCAACCTGCGCCCAATATTGGTAACAGAGCGGCTAAGCGGGACGAGTTGGTTGCCTCCAACAATCAGGAAAGCATTTTCGGGAGAGGTTGCAGAAGCATCGGAGGTTATCCCACTGGGGAACCCCTGAGTTTCAGCGACGCTTTCATTGCTGAAAGAGGCAATGACACGCAACTCGTTCACCGACAAGTCGTTTTCGGCGGTGGTAGTCACGGTCGGCTTGATCGAGAACTGAAACCCGGCTTCCTTACCGGCTACATACAATGCATTAGCAAGTTCCTTAAGCAGGCGTGGTTTGGCATGCCAACGGGTGAGGGTGGAAGGGTGGGCGACAATCACGTAGAGATTAGGAGCCTGGGTTTCCCCAGCCACCTCTTTTAAATGACTGTGCATGGCGGCGGCCAATTGCTGTGCAATCCCATCCTCCACCTTGTAACCGGGCAGGTGTTTTAATAGATGGACTTCGAGCAGAGACTGCAAGCGAGATTCAAACTCATCCAGTGTTGTCATACCGGCATTATTATAGGAGCTAGACATGGATTATGCAAGCCTGCCGGGCGGGATAAAAAAAGCGCAGCAGAGCTGCGCTCGTTTGTTAGACGGCCTGCCCGCAATTCGGACAGAATTTTTCGTCATGCAACAGCACGTAGCCGCATTTTTGACAGGCTTTGGGCTGTTCCTTGCCGAGTGGAGCTCCGCAGGCAATGCAGGTGGATTCTCCGACTGGGTTGGCCGCTCCGCAGTATTCACAAGTCAGACTGGATAGCCGTTCGGACAGCTGCTGGCTGGCTCCGGCCGCATTGACGACGCGCCCAACAATTTGCCATATTTTTTCATTTAGCTGCAGGTTACTGACATCCTGAGCAATATCGTCCAGCCGGCCCAACAGATTCAGTGGATTTATGAGGGCGGCCAATGCCGTTTGACCAAGACTGGCAGCCACACCCAGCCATTGCTGCTCTCCCACCTGCACCATGACCCCATCTTCTATTTGCTGAAGGTTGACGCTCAGCGCGGTTTTTCCGCCCGAGCGTGCCCATTGGGACGATGCAATCTGAACTGTCAGGTTATTGCTCTCACCCAACAATTGAGTCTGGGTGTTGCCCTGGTTGAATTCGGCAACCAGCGACTGGGCAATATCAGAAGGGGTAATGTTTCCGTGAAAAACGCGTCTGTCCATAGTGTTTTAGATTATAATCGTTTTGCCCGAGAGGGCAAATGGCAGGTCCAAAGCTCTTAGGAAAAACTCGTGTTGGCGGCGAGGTGTGGGGGAATTGGGCGGCTGCGACCTCCCAACTCTCCTTGTTAGCACCTTCAATGCGGTGATTTCCATAGACTTTAATCTATCTACGAAGGATATTCCCTACAAGTTGCGAAAATCAAACTCTTTTATTCGAGCTGGAATTTGGGTTTTCCTGATCCTAGCGTTTGCAGCCCTGCCAATTCTTGGCATACCCTGGAAGCCTGTCGCAGCCCAGCAGCTAAGTACCGCCACACCGAGCGCGGTCGGGTCATCTTCCGGCGCGTTTATAACCGTAACTTATATCGAGCCAATTAATGTCCGCAGCGGGCCAAGTTCCTTTGATTACCCTGTGGTAGGTTCGCTACCGGTTGGAGGAACAGCTCCGGCGATTGGACGTTCACCTGCCAGTGAATGGATCGAGATCGTTTTTGCGGATGCGCCCCGTGGGACCGGCTGGGTGTATGCTGCCAATGTATCCCTGTCGACCGAGGCCTTGCTACCGATCGTGGAACCGCCACCGACGCCTTCGCCAGTGACAACGCCCACGCTTAACCCGACTTTCGTAGCCGCATTTCAAACCTTGCCGACCTCCACGCGATTGCCGACGTTTACTCCCCCGCCAACATTAGCATTTCCGACTTATTCAAACCCTGCGACTGCTTCATCTGGTCGGGCGATTTCCGCCTGGGTGATCGTTGTTCTGGGCCTGGTTGGTATCCTTGGCATTATTGTGACTTCCTTCCGGCGTCGATAATCCCGGAATAGTAAATATGAGTCTTAATGGAATTGCGTAAAGAGCCTAAAAAGCTTTGGATTAAATTATTTCTGGCGGTGGGTATCAGCGGGTTATTTGCCACCCTGGTATTATTCAGCCTGCCAATCGGGAATGTGGCTGCCCAGCAACCGACCGGTTCAGTTGCAACTGTCACCGGTACACCCATTGGTCCATTTGTGACGGTTTATACGGATCAACTCTTCATCAATGTCTATGCCGGGCCAAGTTCATATGATTACGAGCGGGTAGGCACAATGGCCTCCGGGACATCCGCTCCCGCGCTTGGTTCCAGCCAGGACGGGAATTGGATTGAGATTGTATATTTAGGCGTAAAAGGCGGGACTGGCTGGGTCTATGGACCTTTCGTCTCGATTTCCCCGGGCAGCAGGCTGCCAAAAATTGCCGCACCTCCCACCCCAGCTCCACTTACAACACCGACTCTCGATCCTACTTATGTGGCGGCCTATGGATTGCAATTGGAACCGACCCACCTGCCGACATTCACCCCACCCTCTCCCTTGAAACTTCCGACTTTCGCGCCGAATACGAACAGCGGGTCCAAAGTTCCTTTTGGACTGGTCATCCTTGTGCTGGCTTTGATCGGTGTTCTTGGAGCTGTGATTTCATTCTTACGCGGAAACCGGTGAATTGGGAAGCCTGCGCAGGATAAAAGAGCAGGCGTGATAAAATACTGAGGCCGGGGTTGTCCCGGCCTCAGCTCTTTTTTTCTAGTTTTCACCGCATCCGCAACTGCCGCCTTCACAAGAACAGGCAGGGGCAACGTTGGGGTTTTCCACCAGGAAACCCTTACCGCGCTCATCATCGATAAAATCAATCCTGGCCCCAGCCATATACTGGATGGAGACTTCGTCAACGAGAACCTTCAACCCTTCACTTTCGAAGGATGTATCGGTCTCATTGGGCTTGTTTTCGAGCCCCATGCCATATTCATAGCCGGAGCAGCCCCGCCCGGAGACGTAGACCCGCAGGGCATAACTCTCATCCAAATTACGCTCTTGAAGCAGTCCGCGTACCACCTGGGCGGCAGCAGGGGTCAGAGAAACGGTAGTGGTTTCGATCAGTGTTGTCATGGTTACCTCATTGTGTAAAGTCGACACATATTATCAGAATTAGGTACTCCTGTCAACCTTGGAATTATATGAATATTAATAGAATGGTTTTTGAGACAGGCTTTTTGAAGATTAGCGAATAACCTTTGCGAGAGGAAAAATCATGAATGACTCACCCAAACCTGTATATCGGATCGCTGACCTGGCCACGGATGAGCGGCCGCGCGAGAGGTTGGCGCATCTAGGTGCGCAAGCTCTTTCGACATCGGAACTGGTCGGCATTCTCTTGCGTGTAGGCGTACCGGGTGAGAATGCCGTACAAGTAGGTCAACGGCTCCTGACAACTTTTAAGGGAATTTCCGGTCTGCATCGCGCCCCTTTCGAAGAACTGTGCAACCAGCACGGGATCGGTGAGGCTAAAGCTGCGCAGCTCAAGGCCGCCATAGAATTGGGCAGACGCCTGGCACTCGAATCTCCGGAGGAACGCCCGGCTGTCAACAGTCCAGCGGATGCAGCCGATTTGGTCAAATACGACATGTCTGCGTTGGAGCAGGAACACCTGCGCGTCATCCTGCTCGACACGCGCAACCGGGTCCTGGATATAGTCGAGATCTATAAAGGTTCGGTCAATTCTTCCCAGATACAGGTTGGAGAACTATTCAAACCAGCCATCCGGCGCAATGCGCCAGCATTGATCGTTGTCCACAACCATCCCAGCGGGGATCCGACCCCCAGCCCGGATGACGTGGTTGTGACGCGGGCGATCGTCCAGGCCGGGAAATTGCTGGATGTGGAGGTGCTGGACCATATGATCATCGGGCAGGGCAGGTGGGTTTCGTTGAAAGAACGCGGCCTGGGGTTTGCCTAAACGTTGTCGAGCTACAGACGAATTTCAAGTGGAGCAATTCGACTGGTTCAATTTAGGAAACAACAGAATTAATGACTGGCACATACGTGCCAGTTTTTTCTTATTTGTAATTCTGCGCCAGGTAATCGATCAATACCTGCTCTTCCTGGGGGGCGAGTTTAGCGCCATGATTGATCATGCGATTTACAGTGTTTTGCCACTCTGCAGCCGTGTGGTGGGCGGATGTTACCCGGGTTATCGAGTGGCAAACTGAGCAACGTTCTTGCATGATCGCCTGGCCGTCCAGAGCGGTATTGTTTCCGACGGATTTGGATGTGGGAACAGGAGTAGCTGTGCTACTGGATCCGCAGGCTGCCAGGGTGGTTGCTGCCAGTACGACCAGAAGCATAAGACTGATCAGGGAAAGAATTCGTTTATTCAGCATATGATACCTACCTCCAAGAATTACCGGCACAATTTTACCTTAAACACGCTTGTCTTTCTCGAAACCCTCGATCCAAATGAGCGTTCCTTTGGTCTCGATATTTGTAGACAATGATATCAAATGGTTGTTCAGAATTTGTGAAGATGGGATTGCGGGCTTGTTCAGGATTTCCCCGACGGTTTCTTTAACGCTTTTGTTTGAGCTGCACCACGATCACACCGATCCCCACCAACACCAAACCGGCGATTTCTTTACCCGCCAATTTCTCACCCAGGAAGATCACGGCCAGCACGGCAATTTGGGGCATCATCAGACTGTTCAGGATGCTGGACTCGACTGCCGTCAGCGTTCGCAGGGTAGTGTTCCAGAGCGTGAAGGCAAAGGCTGTATTGACTACGGCCAACCAGGCGAGGATGCCCCAGTCCAGCAAGGTTGGCTTTCCGATTCCCTGGACTGTCAGCCCGGTCCCCAACAACAATAGCGACCCAATACTCATGCTAATGAAGGTGATCAACAACGGCGGGAGCGACAGGTCGCGGTTGGCCTGGCGGCCTTGCAGACTGCCCACTGAACTCGTCAGGACTGCCAGGAAGGTCATTGCCAGACCGATTAAGGCGGCGGTCTGGATGGCAAATGGCAGGAAGTAAATACTGGTCCCGATGGCGGCCAAGGCAATACCGACCCACTGCATTGCGCTAGGAGGCTCTTTTAGTGCGAACAATGACATAACGGCGACGAGTGTGGGTGTCAGGTTGAGCAGCAGGTTGACCATTACAGCCGGCAGGTAGGCCAGGCCGATAAACAGGGCACCCTGGGCAAAAGTGTAATAAACAATTCCAAGCAATATCAACTGCAGCCAGACTTTGAGAGGTAATTTGCTTAGGGCTTCACGATGACTGCGATTGAGCAATACAAAGGGCGCCAGGCACAGGCAGGCCAGTCCATAACGCAGACCGGCAAAGGTAATAGGCGGCAGATCGCCGCGCAGTCCAATCTTGATCAACACCCAGGAGGTGGACCAGAGGAAAGTCACGAACACGGCTTGCAGGATGGCAATGAGGCGGGGGGAGAAGGCGTGAGACCGCATTAATTCACTTCGAACATTTTACTCGAGACACAGATTAGATCGTATTTCCTTGCAACCAGCCCTGCAAGGCAGCGAATGGGAGCGCTTGAGTTTGACCTCCCTGGCGGCCGGTGTTCCAGGTAATGATCAATTCTTTCCTGGCGCGTGTGATGCCAACATACAAGAGCCGCAAGCGTTCACGCACGTAGTCCAGCCGGGCCTGACCTGTCGCGGCACCTTCGGTATAGAACTCATACTCGCCAGTCGTAAGGGCAGCCTCCAATTGAGCCAGGGTTTCGGCCTCCAGGTTCAGTCCGGAGCGCACGAACCACTTTTCCGAGATGTAGCGATCATTGGGTTGGAGGGATGGGAAGTCATAATTATTGACCGACATCAGGTAGACCCGGTCCCATTCGAGGCCCTTGGCTTTATGCATGGTGGTTACCACCACCTTGCCGGCATGGTGGGAAGGATCGAAGCCGGCATCATCCTCGCTAAAGCCCAGGAAGCGGCGCTCGTTACGGGAGATCAGAGTAAGCTCCCCGTTCAATTCGGGCAGGCGCCAATCAGAATGGTCGTCGCTAACCTGGCGCAGCACCAGCGCCAGTTTATGCGCCAGGGCCAGGTCGTTGGGTGCGCTGAACAGATCCTGACTCAGCGTAAGGATCATTTGGTCAATCGGGAGGACGGTGGTGCCCTGCCAACGGCGGAGGAGGGTGCGGAAGGATTCCAGTTCTTCCCTCACATCCGGTTCTTCCCTCACCTCCATGCTGGGGGCTTCCCCGACCCCTCTGCCCTATCGGGTACAGGCCCCGAGGGGGAGGGGAGAGGAGAGAGATGCAAGCCAATCACGGTCATTCTTTGGGCTGACAAAGGTTTCCACTTCGGAACATTTGTGCAAAAGGTTGGCGATTTGGCGATAAAAATCCTCGTTGACGGTCTCTTCTGCCTGGCGACGCCAGGCAGAATAGGCTTTGGCCAGTTTCGCAGAGGAGGTAGGGTCGGCCAAGGCGCTGACGACATCGCCCAAGCGCTCGGCCGCCAGGCGTGTAGATGAAGTACTGCCAAGAAGTTCCACGAAGTCGATCTTGCGCTGCTTGAGGGCGTTGGTCACATCCACGCCGCGCTGGTTGCGAGGCACCAGAACTGCCACAGTGGAATCGAGATGCTCCGGCAGCCATTTGGCGACGGACTTGACGACTGCTTCGACTTCCTCATCCGGCGAATATTTTTTCCCGATCAGCATGACCCCGCCCGGGTTATCGGGCGGATTTGGCTGCGGGTCGCCGGCGGGAGCGGGCTGGATGTGTGGAACGGTCAGGGCATCGCGTACATCCACCGCCGGATGGTCGTTGTTGACCCAGGTGATCAACTGGTTGGCCAGAGTAATGATGGAAGGCTGGCAGCGACCCGAATCGGGCAGTTGGCGGTACTGGTCGGCTTCTGCATGGATGAACTCGAGCAGGTGCTTGGGAGAAGCAGTTGTGAAAGTCTCGAAAATGGCCTGGTTGGGGTCACCGACGCGCACCCAGTTACCCTGGGGTCCGGACAGCAGGCGCAGGATTTGTTCCTGCAATTTGCTGGAATCCTGGGCTTCATCTTCAAGAATGTACGGCCAGCGAAAACGCAGGCGCTCGAGGAATTCCGGGTCATTTTCGAGCAGATCGATCGCCAGGCGGATCAGGTCATCGAAGTCGACTGCGCCGCGATAGGTGAGGGCGCGCTGGTAATCCGAGTAGATTGCCAGGCCCATTTCGGCCAGCGGCAGGGGCGCGGGCGCGGAATCCAGCAGGCTGCGAAGTTTTACGGGCGTCAGGCGGTTATCCTTGGCGGAGCGGATGAAGGCCAGGGCGATATCAGTGACCAGTTCCGGCAATTGTTTGCGATGAACCCAGTCGCGCTTGCTTTCATCCATGTCCGGGTCGAGCAGATCATCCAACTCACCGGGATGGGCCTGCAGCCAGGCTCCGGCAGCCTCCTTGCGGATGTAATCGGCCTCGCGTTCGTCGACGATCGCGAAACGGTCCTCCAGGCCGACTGCAGCCGGTTTCTCCCGGACGATGTCGTGCGCCAGACCATGCAGAGTGCGGATGCGATAGCCAAACGGCATCGGCAGGTTCAGGAAATCCTTGATGCGGGCGGCGAAGTTATCCACGGCCGAATTGACCAGGGTGACGATCAGCACTTCCTGCTCGTCCGCCAGCCGGCCGGAGCGGATGAGCTGGGCAGCCAGGGCGCTGAGGGTGAAGGTCTTGCCGGAACCGGGGACAGCGGATATGCCCATTTTCCCGCCGGTATAGGCGAGAATCTCGGATTGGGCGGGGCGAGGAGTGAAAATCATGTTACCGGGCTATTTCTTGAGATTGATCTTATGTTGGGCAGCCAAGCGTTTGACGATCTTCTCGAATTCGGACCGGTTCTGCACATTGGCCATTGGGATGCCGCCGTGCTTTGCCACGAGCCCGCGCAGGGTGAAGTCAGTCACATCCTCATATTGGATCTTGCGGGGCGGCAGATAGTAGCGTTTGATGCGGATGGCATCCCCAAAGCGCACCTCCCGAAAAATGATCATCGGCATGCTCAGGATGGTAAAACCAAAGATGAAGGCAAAGATAATATTTGGGAAGATCGAGCGGGAGAGAACTGCCATGTAAATAAAGTAAAGACATGCGAGGACACCAATCGGATAAAGATAGACCGACATGCGGATGCGCATGGGATACTGGGGTTTGAATACGATCTCTTCCTGACCTGTGGTTGTTGAAGCCATAAACAATACACTCCTATTCTTCCAATCCCTTCCAGAATCCCATTACGGGCTAGGCGGTGCGACCAGTGTCTGTATGCCGCGGACACTATCAATGGGCGTGATAAACGGCAGACCGTTTTCGATCAGCACCGGCACGTAATCATAACTCACCAGCCCGGAACGGTCGAGCCGCACGCGCAGAATGATGGTGGCGTTCAGAACCCCTTTATATTGGTCGAAAACAAAATTGCCAAGGCTGTAGGCAATCAACCCGCCATGATAGCGTTCGATCGCCTGCAGTATATGCGGATGGGAGCCGATCACCAACACCGCACCGGCGTCAATGGCAGTCTGGGCCTGTGTGCGCTGGTCGAGCGAGACGGTTGAGTTCAGTTCGTAGCCGGAATGCAGCAGAACGACCACCAGGTCTGCCTGGAGTTTGGCGGCGGTTACATCTGCCTGGATTTCGGCCGGATCAGCCCAGGCAATGCCGGGCTGGGATGGGCCGGCAATCCAAGTATGGGCGTCGAAGCCGGAATTCTCGGGCATAACGTCGGCGTAGGCCAGGAAAGCCAGGCGTAATCCGTTCCTTTCGATGATCACCGGGGCACGTGCAGCCGCGGCATTCAACCCGGCTCCGGCGGTCAATATTCCATATTGGTCCAGAGCTCTCTGTGTATCGGTCAGGCCGCCTACGCCATAATCCATGGCGTGGTTATTGGCCAGGCCGAGTACATCGAACCCGGCCAGCGCAAGCGCCCGGGCAGTCTCGGGTGGAGCTTTCAGCGTGAAGGATTTGTGCGCCATCTGGTCACTGGCGGTGATGGCGCATTCCAGGTTGCCCACTAAAACATCCGCCGCACTTAGCACTGAATTCACACCATCAAAAACGACCGAGGCGCCTTTGGCCAGCACCTGGTCCCCGACGGTGCGGCCCAGCATGATGTCTCCGACTGCCTCCAGGGTAACCTGCGGTATGGGAGTCTGAGTGCGGGAAGGCGAGGGGGAGGCTGTTTGAGTCGGAGTGGGTAGGCGGCGGGTGGCACTCGGGGTTGGATGCAGGGGTGTGAAGGTGGCCGGAATGATCGGAGGGCTGGAACCAGCGGCAGTGCAGGCTGCCAGTACCAGTACGACCAGGATCGAAGCCATCGATAACGGTTCATTTCTCATTATTGTTTCGCAGCGTTGTTCTGATTTTCCAATTGCATCCTCCAAATGGCTTTCAACAGAGGTCCACGCTGCTCGAAACCTGATTCGCCGAGATCGGTTAAGCCCAGGTATATGCTGCCTGCGCAGCGACGCAGCAGCCCGGTCACCAAACGCCACAAGGTCTGCTGGTTGGCTTGCAGTTCATCCGCATCCGTCCATAACCGGTCGCGTACCCAGGAGCGGCTAAGAACATAGGGCTGGGTAAGAGGTTGGAACAGCCGCTCCCACCAACCGTTTGAACCCACATCCAGCCAAAATTGGATGGTTGCCGGACGGTTCATCATCAAGAAGGTGTGCGCCGGGGAAATCAAAACCGCCTCGGCCTGCTCGGTTTGCCAGGCTTCAAGGTATTGGGCGGCGATGACGCCATCCTGCAGCATGGCCAGGTATTCGCCGCCAATGTCGATGCCGGCATCACCAGATGCTTCCATCGCCTGACGGAATTTTTGAACGGACTCGATCAGGCTGGAAGCGATACGGGCGGCGTCGAAATTGCGATGGAATCCGAAGCCCGGCTGTGACAGGACTTCCCCGAAAAGACGGCGCATGAAATGATCCAACGGCTCCACTTCACCGGAACGATATTCCAACAGCCAACCCCGCAGATCTTCGTATTGCCGGCCAAACACGAAGGTGATACGCTCCTGCATCTCGGAACGGATCTGTTCAAAAGAAGAGAGCGTGAAATCCTTTTGACGGTAAACGATCTCGGCGAGTAACTGGGCACGCACCAGATCCAGGCCTTCGAGAGCGTACAGTAATGCGTAGGCTACATCAAATTTGGTTGGACGGATGCCCCAGCCCGGATGGGCCAGCTCGGCCAGCGTCAGTAGACAATGGCTGGCAGGCTCATCCCGCAAGGAACGCGAAGGCCGGTGCGAACGCCAGGGGATTTCCAGTTCCTCCAGCCGGTTACTGAGCGAAAAACGCAGGGCATCCGAGAGGAAGGGGGCCAGGACAACGATCTCAGAGGGCGGCAAGCCTTCTTCAATGAGTTGTTTGATCTCACCCGCCACCCAGTCCAGCATCTGCGGGTAAAAACGGGTAGGCGCCTCGGCGGGAGGAAATACCAACGCAGTCATGGCCTGCGGTGTGACGGCTGAAAGGGCATTGGGTAACAGCTTCGATGTAAAGGCGCTTTCCAAGGCCTGGATTGGCAGGGTGGTGACAAAAGAATCATTCAATAGCGCGTGGTTCTCGCAAAGATCGGCCAGTCTCAGTGCAGAATCCGGATCTGCTCCCAGGAAGCGCCGGTAACCACCGTCATCATCATAGATGATCAGCGCAGAATCGAATTCGGGCAGCCATTCTGCCAGCAGATCATGCGCCACGGGGATATCTTCTTCAATATTGTCACAAATCAGGTGGTGGTACTGGCGCGTGAGATAAGCATGACATTCCGGAGTTCGCCAGAGAATGTTCCAGAAGATTTCCAGCTGCAGAGAAAAATCCAGCAGGTTATGTTCCAGGCAGTACTGCCGGAAGCGGTTGGCAAATTCCTGGGCATCGGCATAGACGCGTCGCTGTCCCGGGTCACCGTACCAGGCGCCCGTCAACCGGTCACCAATCTCTGTCAATGGGAAACCGACCGCGGCGGCCTTATTCAGGTTGTCAAGCACCTGACTGTAAAGCCGGTTACGGTCGATTGTCACCGAGGCAAAAAAGCCTTCATCCAGCAAGGGCTTGACGATGCGTGCCATGTAATACTGGGCGGTTTCAAGCGTCAAGAAGACCGGCGGCAGCTCGGGATGCGCAAAGCCGGCGGACTCGACCACCAGAGGCCAAAACAAGTCGACCATCCGGCGCGCCAGGCCGCCAACTGTGGCAAGGGTGACCTGTCCGCCCGGGCCGATTTCAGGAAGGCGCAAGGCAGTTTCGTAAGGCGCTTGAAGCGTACGCTGAGGGGTCAGCACCAAGATGGAATCGGCAGCCAGGCCGTTTGCAAGGAGCCGGCGCAGGTATTCCACACCAACCGTGGTCTTCCCACAGCCGGCCGGCCCGGAGAGAAAGACCCTGGTGTTAATGGAGGCATCGACGATTTCGGATTGTTCTTGAGTAAGATTCACAGGACAAGATTAGCGGAAAGAGCGGCTTTTGTCAACGGATGAGGGGATTCTGACTATATATTCAGTCTCGAAAAATGCCGGCAGGAGAAAAAAGAAACAAAAAGAAAAATAGCAAAAAGCGATGTATTCGTTCCTCGTATCGAAAAAAAAACGAATAGCCCTCCCGAATTCGGGAGGGCTGGAAACTGGGTTGCGGGAGAGAAATAAAATGGAGGAGCGCTACCGGAATCCTCCATCCACATGCGGATGTGTATACAGACATGAAAGCTATTTTAGAACATAAATTCTATATTGTCAAGGTCTCCACCAGGGTAAGGTTTTGGTCTGCCTGGGTATTAAACAATGAAATAAATCAAGGTCAGATGTATGATTTGCCAATAAAGCAACCTTCGCAAGATTACCCCAAGTGGTTACCTGTTCAGGGAAAACAAGCCAGATGAAAACGCTTTGCAAATTTATTTCAGGTTATCTTCGAAAAATTGAGTGACACGCACCCAGGCATCCTGGGCAGCGGCCGGTTTATAGACTTTCGGATCACTGTCACGAAAGAAGGCATGCCCTGAAGTTGGGGTAAACGATGACCTCGTGATGCACCCCGATTTTGCCGAGTATCTGCTCAAACTGCTCGACAGTGCCGACCGGGATGGAGAGGTCTTTATCGCCAAAAAGTCCCAGTACGGGACTCTTCAAGCTACCCAGCTGGTCGAACAGTTTCTGCATCCCGCCGCCATAAAAGGTGCAGATGGCATCCAACGGACGGCTGATTCCGAGCGCCAGGGACATGCGCCCTCCAAAGCAGAACCCAACGCTGCCAACCTTACCAGTACAGTCGGGTAAATCCTTTAGAGCGTCGTACACTTTTTGCAGTTCAGCAGGTGCAGCGGGAGCGTATTTTTGGTGTAGGGCAGCTGCATTTTGATCGTCGCCGAGTGTGGCCAGCTCGCCATGGTAAAGGTCCGGTGCGAAGGCCAGGTAACCGAGCCCAGCAAATCGGTCAGCGATGGATTTGGTTTGCTGGTCAAGGCCCCACCACTCCTGGATAACCACCAGTCCAGGCCAGGGGCCTTGGCCGGATGGCTTTGCCAGGTAACCGTGAATTGATCCCAGTTTATAGGATTTTCCCATTTTAGATTACTTCCCTTCCCACAAGGTGACAGCCGCTTCCGAGCGAATACAGGCGACTTCAAGCGGCTGTCACCTTTCATTGAAAATTTTCCGAAAGAGCCAGGTATTTACAGGCCAAGCGTCTTGACCACTTCGTCGGCTGATTTAAAGGTCCCTTCTGGAAGTCGCTGCTCCGCCCAGGTTCGAGTGGAGGCCGGGACATGCGCCATGTTGTTGCAGCTTTCGACGATAGTCTGCTTGGTGGCAGGATACATGATATGGTTCTGTAGATGGTTTACCAACTCCTTTACATCTCCTTTACCCATCATGCTACCTTCATCCATCATTTGGGTCACGGGGATTCACCTCCTTTCATAGCCGGTTTAGTTAGCCGGAAGATAAACACAGCCCAAATTATAATATATTAAAATAAATAATACCTTAATTATCTGCATTATTAATACTGTTTGGTTATGGCCTGGAAAGCTGCGGACGGATGGTTCCAAACCTTGAAAATTTTGAACATCTGCTGTATAACAAATTGTCCTCCCATGTTGGTACCTTGCAACAGGGTGAGGAGGAAAATCGCAACCCACAACCCTTGAGAGGAGCAAGACCTATGAAACTTAATCCACCAAAAAAGAGTACCTTTTGGGCTGCCGTAATATTTGCGGCTGCCGGAATGCTGAGTTACGCTTATCACTTGATCACGTTATATATATTCAGGGCGTATCAACCCCATTTCCAAATGATCGCCTTCGTGCTGGTCTCCATTGGTTTTGTGCTGCTTTTACTGGGTTTGACGCGCAAAGACGTTTGACTTTCCAAATTCGCCCGATATCTGCCTCCTGGCTGCCAGCCGCGCCAGGAGGTGAGTTTTAATGGATATTGTATTTTGGCTCCATCCGTTGTATAAACAATTAATCCTCCTATGACTGGCTAATAGCCACAGGGCGAGGAGGCATTATCGGATCCAACATCTTTTCGGAGGAGTGGAACCCATGAGACTTAATCCGCCAAAGAAAAACACGTTTTGGATTTCTGTGGCTGTTGCGGCGGTTGGGGTGGCTGTCTACCTTGTGCACTTGATCACTACCTATCTGGTCGGAATAGATATACCCCTTCTGCAGCCTGCGGCGCTCCTATTGGTCGTAGTCGCTTTTGTCTTGCTGTGCCTGGGCCTGACCTTAAAAGGCCTATAGGATTGTTGCTTTCACGCAAGCTGCCTCCCGATGGTCGGCCCTGCCGGGAGGCAGTTTTTTTCGCCAGATGTTGACACTTATGCACGTCGCATGTATAATAGCGTCCGTCTCTGCCCCGGCAGGTTGCTGGGGCATCCGTTTGTTTGTATCCCGGCTTCCCCGTATTCCGGCGTAGGGGTCGGATCCCAAGGCGAAATTTGTCAAAGGATGCCGGCTCGTATCGCAGGGATTGCGGTGAAGCGAAGACCAGGAGTAAAAGATGAAGTATGCCATTGTTGAAAGCGGCGGCAAGCAGTTTCGAGCCGTCGAAGGCGGCACCCTCGAGGTGGACCGCCTGCCGGTGGAAGCCGGCACGAATATCAAACTTGAACAGATCCTGCTGCTGGCGGATGGGGAAAGCATCACCGTCGGCACTCCACTAGTCAAGGATAGCCCGGTTTGGACAACGGTGCTCGAACACTTCAAGGGCGAGAAAGTTACAATCTTCAATTACAGCCCAAAGAAGCGTATTCGCGTTAAGACCGGTCATCGCCAGAACTATACCCGTCTGTTGGTTGAGCAGATCGGCGGTTCCGAACTTGTGAAGAAGGAACCCGTCAAGAAGGCAGAGAAGGTTGTTGAAGCCAAGGCAGAAACTGTGTCTCCCAAGCTGAAGGCTGAAAAACCGGCTAAAGCAGAACCCAAAACCGGGACAGCCGGCTCGAAGGCGAAGAAACCGGCAGCAAAGGCTGAGAAAGCCCCCGCTTCCAAGACCAAGGCGGCTCCGACCAAGACGTCGGAAAAGAAACCCGCCAAAGCTGCCACGAAACCGGCCGCCAAGAAGAGCGCGACGACCAAGCCCGCCGCGAAGAAGTAGGAGAGTGAGGTAGTTATGGCACACAAAAAAGGTGGCGGCTCCAGCCGCAATGGAAGAGAACTCCAATGCCCAACGCCTGGGTGTGAAGAAATATGCCGGTGAGCATGTTCTTTCCGGAAATATTCTCATTCGCCAGCGCGGTACCCGCATCAAGCCTGGTTTGAATGTGGACGTTGGCAAAGACGATACCATCTTTGCTGTCATCGAAGGCGTCGTTGTCTACGATGTCATCAAAGGTCGCAAGCGTGTGAACGTTATGCCGGCTGAGAAATAACCGGCGAAAGGATTTTGAGAAATGAAACAGGGAATTCATCCGAAATATTACACGGATGCGAAAGTGACCTGCGCCTCGTGTGGCACCACTTGGACAACCGGTTCGACCCAGAAGGAAATCCGCGTCGAAATCTGCTCGAATTGCCATCCGTTCTTCTCCGGCGAGAGCGCCCGCATGATCGATATTGAGGGCCAGGTGGACCGCTTCTACAAGAAACTGCAGGTACGCCAGACCTATGTGGAAGAGAAGAAATCGCGTGCAGAAGCCAAGGTTTCCCCGAAGCGGCCGATTGCCGAACTGGAACTCGGCGTACGCGCGACTGCCGCACTCGACAAGGCTGGTATCAAGGAAGTCGGCCAGTTCCTGGCGAAACTCAGCGAAGGCGAAGCAGCCGTGCTTTCAATTGAAGGTTTCGGCCGCAAGTCACTGATCGATATCAAGAAGAAATTACGCAGCCTGGGCTACGAAATCCCCGGTGCGGTGGAAGTTCCGGCAGTCTAGGACTTGCCGAAAGCCGATAATCAGGTACACTTAACAGGCAGATGGTTTTTGCATCTGCCTGTTTATTTTAAATTTTTTTCTGGCGAGGACACCATGACCCCCCATATCCCCGGTTCGGTAGAAGTGATCTGCGGTTCGATGTTCAGCGGGAAGACGGACGAACTCATCCGGCGTTTACGCAGGGCGACAATCGCCCGCCAGCATGTGCAGGTTTTCAAGCCGGCGATTGATATTCGCTACGCAGTTGAAAGAGTATCCAGCCATGCCGGCAGTGATTTTGCGGCCATTCCCATCGAGAAGGCAGTTGAGATTATTGAGCGGCTGGATATGCAGGCCACTGTGGTCGCCATCGATGAGGCGCAATTCTTTGACGATGAAATCATCCAGGTGGTCGAAAAGTTGGCCAACCAGAAGATCCGGGTGATCGTGGCGGGCCTGGATACGGATTTTCGCGGCGAGCCGTTCGGTCCGATGCCGGAGCTGATGGCGCGCGCCGAGCACGTGGACAAGCTTCAGGCGATCTGCATGGTGTGCGGTGAACCAGCTTCGCGGACCCAGCGCCTGGTGAATGGTAGCCCTGCCCGGTTTCATGATCCTGTCGTGATCGTCGGGGCAGCCGAGATGTATGAAGCGCGCTGTCGTACGCATCACGAAGTACCCCGCTAGGGGCACGAAGTCCCGCGCCAGCGGGGCGAAGTAACCCGCCAGGGGCACGAAACCCCGGATGTGTGGGACGATTATCCTGAACGGGCACGGGGTCCCTAGATTGGAGTGAGCATGCAAGACTATCGAGAATTCATTGCCGAAACCCTGATCAACGAAAAGACCCTAAAACGCCGGATCAAAGAGCTTGGAAAACAGATCAGCCGCGATTATGCCAATGAGGATCTTTTACTCATCTGTATCTTGCGGGGTGGGATCGTGTTCATGGTGGACTTGATGCGGCATATCACCGTCCCGCATGCCGTGGATTGCATGGCGCTTACCTCTTATGGCGTGGGGGCGCGTGAATTGAGCGGCAATATCCGCATGAGCCTGGACTTGCAGACGAATATCGAGAACAAGAATGTCCTGCTGGTGGAAGATATTGTGGATAGTGGCCATACTCTTACTCATGTGCTCGAAATGCTCCGAACGCGTCATCCGAAAAGCCTGAAAGTATGCGCCCTGCTGGATAAGGAAGAGCGTCGTGAAATACCCGTCCCGATCGATTATCGTGGATTCAGCATCCCGAACAAATTTGTGTTCGGATATGGCCTGGATCTGGATGAGTACTATCGTAATTTGCCGTTTATAGCGGTGGTTGACTTGAAAAAATACAAGCCCCCCGCCTGAGAAACCTCTTCGTAAAGATTGGAGCAGGATAACCCATGCAAGATTATCGTGATTTTATTGATGAAGTGTTGGTGGATGAAGATGCCATTCAAAAGCGGGTCGCTGAACTTGGAGCCCAGATCAGCCGCGATTACGCTGGCGAAGAACTGCTCATCGTCTGCCTGTTGCGCGGCGGGATCACTTTCTCAGCAGACCTGACCCGTTACCTGACCATTTCGCACACCCTCGACTGCATGTCCCTTTCATCCTATGGCGTTGGACATTATGCCTCCAGTGGCAACGTGCGGGTCAACCTCGACCTGATGACCAACATCGAAGGATTAAATGTATTGCTCGTGGAAGATATCGTGGACAGTGGACGGACCCTGGCGCATGTACTGCAGATGCTGAGCACGCGCGAGCCGAAGAGTTTGAAAGTCTGCGTTCTGCTCGATAAGAAATATCGCCGGGAGGTGCCGGTCGAAGTGGACTACGTTGGCTTCGATGTCCCCGATAAATACGTATTCGGATACGGGATCGATATTGACGAGCATTACCGCTATCTGCGTTTTATCGCTTCGGCCGATTTGAAAAAGTACCAGAAGGCACCCTAAACTCATTGGGAAGGTAGTATGGCGGGAAGAGAAGATGATTCTTACGCAGGCCGCTGGATCGCCCGCTTGCGCGGCCGCGTGGTGGCCCAAGGCGGCACGCCAGAACAGGCCCGCCGGGCAGCCCAATCCCGCTTTAAAGAGACACCTGAAGTAGTATTTATGCCAAACCCCTACCCATTGGATTTCCCACCGATTTTGGACTCCGTCCGCGCGGCCCTGCCGGATGGTTTGAGCGTTTACCTGGTCGGGGGAGCCGTTAGGGATGCCTTACTGGGCAGGCCTATCCATGACCTGGATTTTGCGCTGGCTGGGAATGCCATAAAAGTTGCCCGACACGTCGCAGATAGTCTTCATGCCGATTTCTATCCGCTGGATACCGAACGGGATACCGGCCGCGTGATTGCAACTAATGCAGATGGAACACGCATGCTGATGGACTTTGCTTCCTTCCGCAGAGCTGACCCTTCGGCGGGCTCAGGGCGAGACCCTTCGGCAGGCTCAGGGCAAGGCCTGGAAGCCGACCTGACGGGTCGCGATTTCACCCTGAATGCAATTGCCCTGGACCTGAAAGATAACAGCCTGCATGACCCGTTGAATGGGGCCATGGATTTGAAGGAGAAGCGGTTACGCCAATGTTCACCAAACGCCATGCAGGACGATCCGGTTCGGATCCTACGCGGGGTCCGGCTGGCTGCGAACTTCGGTTTCCACATCCTGCCCGAGACGCGTGCAGCCATGAAGGCAGCCGCCGGTCGGTTGGGAAAAGTTTCCCCGGAGCGTCTGAGGGATGAGTTCTTTCGCATTTTTGACGGCCCCCAACCGGCAGCCTGTTTGCGCGCGCTCGACCTGTTGGGTGTACTGGATCAGGTTTTACCCGAACTTTGCTTGCTGAAAGACGTGGCGCAAATCCCACCGCACGTCCATGATGTGTGGGAGCATACCCTTTCAGTGCTCAATCACCTGGAAGAGATGCTCACTGCGCTGGCTCCGGCCTACAATCCGGCAGCTGCGGAAGACTTGCTGAACGGCTTGCTGGTCCTACGGATCGGGCGTTATCGCCAGCAGATTAGCGAAGAATTGGCTTTACATATAACTGCCGATCGATCTTTGCGCAGTCTGCTTTTCATGGCTGCGCTCTACCATGATGTGGCCAAACCCCAATCGAAAAAAGTCGACGAGGCCGGCCAGATGCACTTTTGGGAACATGACCAGCAGGGTGCAGAAATAGTTGAGAAGAGGGCGCGGGCCCTGGCGCTGAGCAAAGACGAAATTCTACGCCTGGAGATAATCGTCCGCAACCACATGCGCATCCATTTCCATACCAACCGGCTGGTGCGGGAGGGGAAACCGCCTTCCCGGCGGGCCGTCTATCGTTTCTTCCGTGATACCGGTCCGGCGGGAGTGGATGTGTGCATATTGACCCTGGCAGACCTGCGGGCCACCTACGAACAGACCCTGCCGCAGGAAACCTGGGCGGCTGGATTAGATATTGTCCGGACACTGCTCGAAGCCTGGTATGAAAAAAAGGAAGAGCAGGTCAGCCCGCCGATTTTGTTGGACGGGAATGACCTGATGCGGGAATTAAAACTCCAACCCGGACCGCTGATCGGCAGGCTGCTGGAAGCTGTACGCGAAGCGCAGGCGGTGGGGGAGGTGTTTACACGGGAACAGGCGATGGAATTGGCACGCGGCCGTTTGAAAGAGGAAGAGGAAGGTAAAAACGTAAAACATAAGTAACCGGGAAGAAAGAAGAAAGAAGAAGTAATAAGGAAATCCAAGGGTAATAATTTCTTCTTATGCGGAACTCAGGGTGTCATGGCAGGTAATCAGGAGCACATATGAATATCGTAGTCTTTGACCTTGAAACTCAGAACCTGTTTGACGACGTTGGGGGAAGAAGCAATATAGGTGCGCTGAAAGTCTCTTGCGCGGTAACCTGGTCTTCCCTTCGGAACGATTTCACTACCTATTGGGAAAAGGATGTCCCGGCGTTGATTACCGAGTTGAAATCCGCCGGACGCGTGATCGGTTTTAACCTTAAAGGGTTCGATTATGAAGTGCTGCGCCCCTACGCACCAAGCGAGCGTCTACAATTCCTACCCACGCTGGATATCATGGAAGACTTGTTCCGCACGCTCAGTTTTCGTCCGAGCCTCGATTCAGTGGCGCGCGGCACTCTGGGCGACACTAAGTCTGCCAGCGGACTGCAGGCGGTGGCCTGGTGGCGTTCCGGCGAACTGGACAAATTGGCTGAATATTGTAAAATAGATGTGGACGTGACCCGCCGCATCTATATCTTCGGCTGCGAGAATGGTTTCGTCCAATACATCACCCGCCTGGGTAGCAAACAGAAAGTGAAGGTGAATTGGAAATGTTAAAAACCAGTGTGAACGGGGTTTCCATTGCCTATGAACGGCGTGGCAAAGGGGTACCATTGGTTCTGCTGCACGGCTATCCACTCGATCACAGTATCTGGGAGCCGGTTTTATCACTGCTTGAAAACA
Source organism: uncultured Chloroflexia bacterium (assembly GCA_963776475.1). Lineage (GTDB taxonomy): Bacteria > Chloroflexota > Anaerolineae > Anaerolineales > Villigracilaceae > UBA877. The sequence continues at coordinate 46,521 of CAVZMZ010000037.1, read as the reverse complement.
ACTATGACTTGCTTCTGCCAGACCTGCGTGGATTTGGCGAGTTTGAAGTTGTGCCAAGCAATTTCTCCATGGCCGATTTTGCATCCGATATAGCCGGCCTGATGGACCAATTGAACATTAAGAAAGCCGCCGTTGCAGGTCATTCCATGGGTGGATACGCAGCTCTGGCATTTGCCCGGGCTTACCCGGAGCGCACGCTAGGCTTGGGGCTGGTAGCCTCCCAGACTTTGGCTGACCCCCCTGAAACAAAGGCCGGGCGTTACCAGCAAGCCGAAAATATCCTGGCGCATGGGGTAAAGGAAGTCGCCGAAGCCATGCCGGTCAAGCTGACAGCCAACCTTAAGCTGCAAACCTGGTTGAAGGATCTAATCCTGCGCCAGCGACCGCAAGGATTGGCCGGAGCCTTACGTGCAATGGCCGAACGCAGCGATTCTACGCCCAGCCTGGCCGGATTCGGTTTCCCGCTTGTTCTCGTCCATGGGACTGCGGATGCTATGATCCCGGTCGAGAGGGCGCGAGCTGTAAAAGCGGCGGCTGCAAACGCGCTTCTGTCAGAAATTCCTGAGGCCGGGCACATGGCGATGATGGAAAACCCTCGGGAAACTGTCGATGCGCTCTTGAGATTGGTGCAACCTGCGAAATCTCAGTCACAACCGAGGTAATTCCTTTTGACAGAATTATAGTGGGTGGAGGATTGAAAAGAGTTTCAGGAAAGAATTCGTAACATAAAACGATGCCTGGCCAGGCATCGTTTTGCTTTAGGATTTAATCAATAATCGAAGAGTTGCGTTTTCAATAAGTTCCTGCTTTATTCCGCAACCTTCCCGACAATGGCTGTCTCTGCCAGCACCGGTTCGTAGAAACACCGGCAACCATTCTCATGGGAGCAGCCTTCATGCGGCAGATGGGGGAGGCGGTCTTTCGGATAGGTTTGCATGAGCTCATAACAATGTGGGCAGGCATCGTTTGCAACGGTGACACGGATGGAGCGGATGCGCGGGTTTTCCTGCATACGTTTTAGTGCCACTACGCTGGTCGAAAATTGCCCCAGATCTGCATTGCAATTAACACAGTTAAGTGCATTATCGGGGGAGGCCGCGTTACATTTGGAACAAGTCTGCATAATAGTTCTCCTGGATTTTTGAGTTTATTTTACCGCGCTTGAATGAGAAAGCGCGGTTTATTGTTAAAATTGAGAAAACGCGGGCAGGTTGCCCGCGTTTTCCCATGGAAGGAGAAAAGGAGAATATCAAACCAGCAAAGGTGCGGTACCCATCTTCAAAGGCGCATGGTTCCTTTTTTCGGTAGCGGCCCGGCGGATCAGCGTGTTCAAATGAGCAATCAACACACCACTGGGTACCGGCTTGACCAGGTAATCGTCAGCCCCGGCATCCAGGGAGTTGGCAACCAGGCCGGTGCTGTCAAGAGCGGATAGGATCAAAATGGGAACGGTGCTGAATGTACGGATTTTGTTACAGACCTGCCAACCATCCATGCCGGGCATCATCAAATCCAGGATAACCACATCCGGTGAGATCTCGCGTGTTATCCGGATGCCTTCTTCTCCGTTGTTTGCCACGTGAGCTTCCAGACCGTGCGTTCGCAGCAGCAGGGTCAGAAGTTCGGTCATGGCAGGATCATCATCAATGGTAAGGACTTTAAACATTATTTGGGTCTCCACTAAATTATCATCATCTTATCATCAAGAAGATTGATATGCCTTTGCAATCGCTTTACAACTTGTTTATCTAATTGGCGGCTCTCATAGCGGGCGGTTTGTGGTAAACTTGCCGATTGGCACGTCTTAAACAGGAAAATCCCTGATATCATATTTCACGCGTAAGGAGAATAATTTATTATGGCAAAGAAGTGGGTTTACATGTTCGACGAGGTAGCCGAGGCAGAAAAGTACACCGGTTCATGGGAAGGTGTACGGGGTCTGCTGGGTGGGAAAGGATCAGGCCTGGCAGATATGACACGTGCCGGAGTGCCGGTTCCGCCCGGTTTCACAGTCACTACCGAAGCCTGTAATGCATTCCGCAAGACCGGTGAATTCCCTGATGGTCAGTGGGACCAGATGCTGGCAGCCCTCAAGGTGGTCGAGAAGCAAGCTGGCAAGAAATTCGGCGATCCAACCAATCCGCTGTTGGTTTCCTGCCGCTCGGGCGCCAAGTTCTCCATGCCTGGCATGATGAACACCATCCTCAACATCGGCCTGACCGATGAAGTTGTGGCTGGGATGGTCAAGCTGACCGGGAATCCGCGCTTTGTTTGGGATTCTTACCGCCGCCTGGTTGAAATGTTCGGTACCACTGTTTTTAACCTGGATGACGAGGTCTTCGAGCAGCCATTGGCTGATTACAAAGCCAAGAAGGGCTATAAACTCGATACTGAAATGACTGCCGAGGACTGGAAGGCACTGGTAGCTGCATATAAGAAACTTCATAAAGAGCATGCCGGTGTGGAGTTCCCACAGGAAGTTTACAAGCAGATGGAACTGGCCACCAAGGCCGTGTTCGAATCCTGGAATGGCAAGAAGGCTGTGGATTACCGCAAGGCAACCAACATCTCCGACGACTTAGGTACTGCGGTCAATATCGTAACCATGGTATTCGGTAATATGGGCGATGATTCAGGTACGGGCGTAGCTTTCACCCGCAACCCATCCACCGGTGAAAAGAAAATGATGGGTGAATACCTGCTGAATGCCCAGGGCGAAGACGTGGTGGCTGGTATTCGTAACGCCGACCCGATCGAGCAGCTCGGTTCGAAGATGCCGGAAGCCTATAAACAATTCATGGATATCACCACCAAGCTGGAGAAGCATTACAAGGATATGCAGGATGTCGAGTTCACCATCGAGCACGGCAAACTGTGGATGCTGCAGACCCGTAATGCCAAGCGTACTGCCAAGGCAGCGATCAAGATCGCCATGGAAATGGCAAATGAGGGCTTGATCTCGAAGGAAGAGGCTGTGCTGCGGGTTTCATTCGCCGACGTGGATACCTTGCTCCACCCGCAATTCAATGAATCAGCACTAAAGGCCGCTGAAAAATCCGGCGATTACTATGTCAAGGGAGTCAATGCCTCACCGGGTGCGGCAGTCGGCCAGGTTTATTTCGATGCGAACACCGCTGAGCGGATGGCCAAGGAAGATAAGCAAAAAGTCATTATGGTACGTCCATTCACCAAACCGGATGACGTGCACGGCATGATCGCCTCCCAGGGTGTGCTGACCAGCGAAGGCGGCGCATCCTCACACGCGGCAGTGGTTGCCCGCCAGTTCGGCATTCCCTGCGTGGTGGGCGCTTCGATGATGAAGATCGACCTTGAGAGACGTGTCATGGAAGCGGAAGGCAAAACCGTCAAGGAAGGCGAGTGGATCTCCGTTGATGGTACCACCGGAAAAGTGTACATTGGCAAAATCCCGACCGTGGAAGCCAATATCGAGGAACAAACAGATCTTCTGACGCTGCTGGGCTGGGCGGATGAATTGACTGCCCGCAAGGATATTCGCGTCCTGCCGGATGGCCGCAAAGCTCCAGGCGTACAGGTCTGGGCGAATTCGGATTATCCCAAGGATGCCCGGCGCGCCCGTTCGTATGGCGCCAAGGGGATTGGCCTGTGCCGCACCGAGCATATGTTCTTCGAGACCGAGCGCCTGCCGATCGTCCAGAAGATGATCCTGGCCGATAGCAGTGCTGAACGCACCAAGCAGCTCAACCTTTTACTTCCCACACAACGCAAGGATTTCGACGGCCTGTTCGAAGCGATGGACGGTTACCCGGTCATCATCCGCCTGATTGACCCACCGTTGCATGAATTCATGCCCGACGAAGAAAAACTTTTCGAAGAAGTCGTCACCATGCGCGTAAAGGGTGAGACGGATGGCTTGAAAGAGAAGGAACACCTGCTGGTTGCCATCAAGAGCCTGCACGAATCCAACCCGATGATGGGCTTGCGCGGCGTGCGGTTGAGCATTGCCATGCCCGAGATCGTCGAGATGCAGGTACGCGCCATCTTCGAAGCAGCTGCGGACTGTACCCTGCGCGGGATTGTTGTTCATCCCGAAGTCATGATCCCGCTAACCGGAACGGTCAAGGAACTGGAATGGATCCAGCCGCGCCTGGTGCGGATTGCCAAGGCTGTCATGGAAGAGAAGAAAGTGAAATTCACTTATAAATTCGGGACCATGATCGAGATCCCACGCGCGGCCGTGACCGCCGGCGAACTGGCCAACCTGGCCGAATTCTTCTCCTTCGGTACCAATGACCTGACCCAGATGACCTTCGGCTACTCACGCGACGATGCCGAACGCAACTTCCTGGTCACCTACGTGGCCGAGGGCATATTGCCCAAGAATCCGTTCCAGACCCTGGATCGGGAAGGCGTAGGCAAGTTGATGCAGATGGCAGTGAATGATGGCCGCAAGACCCGCCCGGACCTGGAAGTAGGCATTTGCGGTGAGCATGGCGGCGACCCCGAATCGATCGAGTGGTGCCATATGATCGGGAACAATTACGTTTCGTGCTCACCCTTCCGTGTTCCGATCGCCCGCCTGGCGGCAGCACACTATGCCCTGAAATACGCCGGCACGAAGATCGCAGAAGATAAATAACGATTCAGTCCACAGGGGCGCGCTTTGACGCGCCCCTGTGTTTTAATGTGTTTTTGTAAGGAATAATGATGCTCCCTTTTAACCCTTTTAATGGCCCTGAACATGCTGATTTCACAATTCCTGGGGGGGACCCTGCGGCTTTATTGGTACATGGATTCCCTGGTACTCCGGCAGAGATGCGCCCACTGGCCGAAGCTCTGAACGAGCGCGGCTGGACCGCGCGGGTTATTGCTGCCCGGTTTTGGATCTGATCTCGACAACCTGCCTTCCCGCCGGGCTGAGGATTGGTCGTCTGCGGTCAGGGAGGCTTTGTTCGAATTGCGCAAGAAGCATTCGCCGGTGATGCTGGTCGGGATCTCGATGGGCGCAGCCTTGAGCCTGCAAGCCGTTTCGCAGATCCCGATCGATGGGCTGGCGATCCTGGCCCCGTTCTGGCAATTATCTTCCTTCGTTTGGCCACTCCTGCCAGTCCTGAGCCGGATGTTCCCTGTTTTGATGCCATTCCGATTGATGAAAGTTAATTATAAGGATGTGCAGGCTCGCAAGGTTTTCCAGCGCTTTTTCCCACGCCTCAATCCGGATGATCCGCGCACCCCGGGCGAATTGCGCAAGGTAAAAATCCCCACCCGCATGTTCAATGAGATCCGCAGGGCTGGCAGCGCCGCTTACCAGGCGGCTGCGCATGTGCGGATCCCCTTGCTAACCGTTCAAGGCGTGCACGATAACCTGGCACGGACGAAAATGACCAATCAACTATTGAAGAATTACGCCGGTCCGGTGCGCTATGCTGAAGTTCAGACGGGACATGATCTCCTGGATGTGATGCACCCAGCCTGGGAGCAGGTGCGCAGACTGGTAGTGGAATTTGCCGGACGGTTGGAGCCGGTCCCCATTCGGTTAAGATAAAGGGGGATTATCCATGCAGGATGGGTTAAAATAGAGGGGAAGGAGAATGCCATGAGCCATCTTCCGATTGACACCAGCCGGGATGCAGAACCCATTCGTTTATTTAAATCTGATTTCCTGGAATTCTTTACGCACATCAGCCCGGCAGCCATCATTGCCCTTTGGCTACCGATTGTTGTGCTTTTGCTAATTTATGCCGTTTTGACGGTTTCAGGCCCGGCTTTCCCCGTGTACATCCCATTGGGCTTTATCATCGGGCTGTTCCTGTGGACTTTTGCCGAGTACACCCTGCACCGGTTCCTGTTCCACCATAAACCCACCACAGCGCGCCAGGAACGCATCTTTTTCCTGTTCCATGGAATCCATCATGCCCAGCCGCAGGTCAAGACCCGCCTGGTGATGCCTTTCCCGGTCAGCATCCCGATGGCTGCAATCATTTGCGGCCTTTTTTACTTCATCATGGCAGTGCTGCTCAAGTCCCCGCAGTGGGTGGCGCCCCTAATTGCCGGTTTCCTTGTTGGATATCTAGTTTACGACCTGACCCACTATGCCACGCATCATTTTCCGATGCGCGCAGGTTATGCCAAATATATCAAACGTTACCACATGCAGCATCATTATAAAGATCCGGACACGCGTTTTGGCGTCAGCTCACCGGTCTGGGATTGGGTATTCCATACGCAGGGTGCTGCGTAAGGGAGCCGACATGGATGCACTGGAAGCCATCCTGACGCGCCATTCGATTGCCAAAGTAAAACCAGATCCAATTTCACATGAATTGATCGAGAAAGTTCTACATGCGGCTGTGCAGGCCCCCAACCATTACCATATACGCCCCTGGCGCTTTATTGTGCTGACTGGGAAGAGCCGCCAGGCGCTGGGGGAGGTCATGGCACAATCGCTGAAGCAAAAGAACCCGGATTTGGCGGATACTGCAATGGAAATCGAGCGCGCCAAACCACTGCGAGCTCCGGTGCTGATCGCAGTAGGTGTGGATAAATCCGATGATCCGCGCGTCCTTGAGATCGAGAACATCTGCGCCGTGGCGGCAGCAGTGGAAAACCTGCTGCTGGCTGTGAATGCCGAAGGCCTGGGAGCCATGTGGCGGACCGGACCGGCAGCGCGCGACCCGGAAGTCAAGAAATTCCTTGGTTTGGAACCTGATCAGGAATTAATCAGTTTCGTTTATATTGGCTATCCGGACATGCTGCCGGCTGCGGCCGAGCGACCTTCTTTCGAAGACCGGACGGTCTGGATGGAATGAATGGGGTCAGAGGCGAAGGCCACTTTACGAGCTTCACTGGGGAATTTCACGAAAATAGAAGGGCCACGCCAGCCATGGCGATCAATGTGCCTACGACGGCCTGCCAGCCAAAACGTTCCTTGAAGACAAAGTAACTGATCGGAAGCATGAAGACGGGCGGCAGCGCCATCAGCGTGCTGGCTACGCCAATCCCGGTATGTTCGACAGCCAGTAACGATGATGAGACGCCGATAACCGGTCCAAACAGGGCGCCGAAGGCCACCCAGCGGAGGGCTGCAGGCTGTTTGCGCATCGTATTAACAGTTGGCCCAGCCTGGCGTTGGAAGGCAGCCACGATCCAGAGTGTGATAACGGCTGCGAACATGCGGATAAGCGTACCTGCGAAAGGCGAAAAGTTGGAGGTCATGCCTTGCTGTGAGAAAACCAGGCCGGTGGCCTGTCCGAGGGCGGCCAGCGTTCCGAACAGGATACCTCGTCCGGTCACTTTGCGAACGTTCTCGTCGCCTGCTTTTGGGCGAGACATTACCACCCAGGATATCCCTCCCAAGGTGACGACAATGCCGGCAATCTGCAGCAGGTGGAGCGTTTGTCCGAAGAAGATCCAGGCGATGGTTGCTCCGAAAACCGGGGCCAGGCTGAGCAGCAGCAGGCCGAGACGCGGGCCGATCTCATGGTAAGCCTGGAACAGGAAGGCATCGCCCAGGGAAAGCCCTATGATGCCCGAAATGCCCAACCAGGCCCAACGCGAAACTCCCGCATGCAGCGGGACAGGCTGGCCATATAGAACTACGTTGATAAGAATCAACATCAACATGGCAAGGAACACCCGTACACGGTTGGTGACCTGGGAACCGACCTGCTGGGTGGATTTAGTAAATCCTATCGCCGAAAATGCCCAGCAAAAGGATGTAAACAGCGCTGCAATTTCACCGATGTAAGCCATAGTTCCTCTTAATAAAAAAAACCAGGAGCACGCGCTCCTGACGCAAGTATAACCGAACTTGGTTTCACCAACCAGAAAATGATATTTATCCCTGCTGAACGTTCAACTTTTCGATCTCCATCCAGGCCGCCGGGTTTTCCAATGTGCCGTAACTTATCCGCCCTTGCGGAGTCCAGGCAGCGAACTGGTTGTCGATCCAGATTACAAGACCCAGCGGAGGGGCAGGGGTGCAGGATGTTTTCAGGATTTCGCTCCCATCCACGCCGAAGGTGCAGCTTTCCCGCAACCAAAGGATGGAATATTCGTGCCATTGGGTGACATCCACGCTGACCCGGGTTTGTTCCTGCTGGATGATCCGGCTGACCAGCCGGCGAAGGTAACGGGAGACTGGCTTGAAAGGCAAAAACGGGATAGCCAACAAGCCCGGCGCAAAAAGGAGGGATGGGATGCGCCGGGAGCGGAACGTCCCGGCAAAAAAACCGTTGGCGGGCATTTCATCAGGATCATTGCGCAAGGATAACCAATTTGGCGGGGAAGCGTGCATGAACCAGGTAGTCTGGGGCAGGACCGGCAGTCGTCCGGGTTTACCGCCAAAGCCAAGCGAAAGCCCAAAAGGGTCATTCCACAAGCCAAAACCCCAGGTACCGGGCAAATCAACCTTCGAAACACGTGCGCGCAGGCTTAATGTCCATGGCGGGGCATGCTTCAGGGCGCTGCGCCGGGTGCGGGCATAATCGTCGATCTGGGCCAGGCGATAGGAGTACGGCTGACCGGCCTGCATATTCAGACGCCATCCGGCCGATGTGCGATCTACGGATGCCTCGCCAGCCCGGCGCGGGGAGAGTTCGAATTCCATCCCTATAATTATACGTGTATAATTGGCCCGCACGGAGGATTGCATGGAAATTATTTGGTACGGACATTCTTGTTTTCGTCTCGCAGAACGCGGCATGGCCACGGTGGTTTGTGACCCTTTCGATGCCGAAAGCGTCGGATATCAACCGCTTAAATTGAAAGCGGATATTGTTACATCCAGTCACGATGCGCCGGGCCATAATTATCTAAACGCGGTCAAGGGCTATTCGCACGCCATCACCGGGCCGGGTGAATTTGAGATTGGCAGCGTGTTTATTACCGGCATCCAGATGGATGGACAGAGCAAAAAGGCGGTCGACAAGCCGCGCAATACTTTGTTTGTGTTCGACTACATGGGCATCACGGTCGCCCACCTGGGCGATATGCGTTCCGTTCCACCCCAGAATGAGATTGAAGCGCTCGGAACCGTCCATATCGTGCTTGTCCCAGTGGGCGGGGGCACTGGGTTGAATGCGGCCAAGGCGGCCGAGATCGTCAGCCTGCTGGAGCCGAACATCGTCATCCCGATGCATTACGCCACCCCGGCAACCAAAGTCCCACTCGACCGGCTGGACAAATTTCTGAAGGAAATGGGTTTGCACGAAGCAGAAACCGTGCCAAGTTTGAAAGTAACCAAATCCAGCTTGCCGGATGAGACAAAAGTGATCGTGCTGGATTACCAGCGCGAATAAGGCGTGGTATGTCTGTAAAATTGATGATGACCTGGGACATCGTTCCCGAACATGAACAGGATTATTTTGAGTTTGTCATCGGGGAATTCATCCCCGGTGTGCAGCGCCTGGGATTCCAGCCGGTGGAAGCCTGGGCAACCATTTACGGTGATTACCCACAGATCCAGGTTGGCATTTTGGCCGATGATCTGTCGGGCGTGCAGCAAGTCCTGCGCTCGGAAGGCTGGAGCCAATTGCAGGATAAATTATTTGGGCTAGTGAAGAATTTTTCCTATAAGGTGGTCCCGGCGCGCAACGGGTTTCAATTCTAGATATGTTGGATGATTCCCGGCTTAAGGTTTGGCCATTATTCTTTCTGCCAGCATTCTTAGAGGGGATAATCACTTTTTCCGTCCAGAACAATGGATAGGTTCGCTGAAAAATTATTGGAATGGTACACTCTTCAAGGCCGCAAACTGCCCTGGCGCGGCTCCACTGACCCGTATGCAGTCTGGGTCTCAGAGATCATGCTGCAGCAGACACGCGTTGAGACGGTCATTCCGTATTTCGAACGCTGGATGGCTCGCTTTCCAAGCGTTGCCGATCTGGCGGCGGCATCCGAACAAGAAGTCCTGACCGTTTGGGAAGGGCTCGGGTACTACAGCCGGGCGCGTAATATCCATAAGGCTGCCAGGGTCGTTCTTGAAAAAAATCAAGGCGAAATCCCCCATACCCTGCTCGACCTGCGCAGCCTGCCGGGGATTGGACGCTATACCGCCGGCGCAATCGCCTCAATAGCTTTCGGGTTGGATGTCCCCACCCTGGATGGCAACATCCGGCGAGTGCTGGCGCGCGTTTTTGACGTAGCCGAGCCGGCTGATTCTCCCTCTGGAGAAAAAATCCTGTGGAAGCTGGCGGAGCAGAACCTGCCCACCGGCCGGGCGGGGGACGCCAACCAGGCCCTGATGGACCTGGGCGCGTCGATCTGCCTGCCGAAGAACCCGCGCTGCCTGATGTGCCCGCTCACAGACCTGTGCCAGGCGCGCCAGCTTGGCATCCAGGAACAGCGTCCGGTCTTAAAGCCAAAAGCAGTGGTGCCTCATTACGTCGTCACGGCGGCAGTACTTGGGCGCGACGGGAAAGTCTTGCTGGCGAAACGTCCATCAAAAGGCTTGCTGGGTGGGATGTGGGAATTCCCGGGCGGAAAGATCGAGGCAAATGAGAGCTTGGAGGCGTGTCTCGAGCGGGAGATCCGGGAAGAGCTGGGTGTGGCGATCAAAGTCGGCCAGCCGTTTGGAGTTTACCAGCACGCTTACACGCATTTCCGCATCACGCTGCATGCGTTCTTGTGTGAATTATCGGACGGCGAACCCAGGCCGATCGAGGCGGCTGAGCTCGCCTGGGTAGCCCCGGCTGAACTGACGCTTTACCCGATGGGTAAGGTGGATCGACAGATCGCACGGAAATTGGCTTCGGAACCATGATGCCTGAAGACGAATTCAGCCTGGCACGCAGGCGCATGCTCGAGCAACAAATCATCGCACGCGGTATCCGCGATCCACGTGTGTTGGCCGCCATGGGCTCCGTGCAGCGGCATTGCTTTGTCCTGCCGGATGACCTGCCATGGGCGTATTCGGATAATCCGCAGCCGATCGGGCATGCGCAGACGATTTCCCAGCCGTACATCGTGGCGCTGATGACCGAGCTGCTGGAAGTACAACCCGCCGAGCGAGTGCTGGAAATTGGCACGGGGTCGGGGTACCAGGCAGCCGTGCTGGGTGAACTGGCGGCAGAGGTCCACAGCGTCGAGCTGATCCCGGAGTTGGCGCGCCAGGCCGGGAAGACCCTGGCTGCCCTGGGATACGATCACATCCACGTGCATACCGGGGATGGCAGCCTGGGCTGGCCGGAAGCCGCGCCCTTTGACCGGATCCTGGTGGCAGCCGCGGCGCCCGAGGCACCGCAAGCGTTGCTTAGCCAGTTGGCGGAAGGCGGACGGCTGGTGGTACCGGTCGGCAGCCGCAGTGTTCAGCGGCTGGAAGTCTGGGAACGGAATAGTCAAGAGTATACCTGCCGGGGCGAGATGGAAGTGTGCTTTGTACCGCTGCGCGGCCAGTTTGGCTGGAAATAAGAGGAGAATTGAATGGCGACGATGTTTCGAATGCTGTTATTGGGAGTGGGGGCGGCCGGCCTGGTTGGCGGCCCATATATCCTTTACCTGGCCTTTTTTAAGCCCGGCACCTTCCCCAAGCCGAAGCTTGCCAGGTGGCAGGGTGCGGCGGCCTTGCTGGTAGGGGTGGTTTTGTTGGTTGTGCTTTACAAGATACGATAATCATGAAATGCGGAAATTAGATATTCCTTATAAAAAGTAAGGGGCAGGCACAAGACCTGCCCCTACTTTTTTTAGGCTTTGGTTACTGCCACGAACACCATCGGACGGCGACCGGTCTGATTGCGCAGCAGACCGCGCACGGCGTCGGTGATCAGCCTTTCATCATCCAGGCCGGCGCTGTTGACCAGATCGGTCACCTTCTTGCGGACAGATGGAATGATTGCCTCCGAGTCTTCGGGGGAGATGAAGCCGCGGGTGACGACTTCGGGTTCTTTGATCAGGCGGCCGGAATACTTATCGACCGGGATGGTGATCAGCACCACGCCCGAACGGGCCAACTGTTCGCGCTCGCGCATCACATCCAGATCAATATCGCCAACGCTATCGCCTTCCACGAAGACGTAATTGCCGGGATTGCGTTCCGCAAGAGTAAGTTTATCGTTGGCAAGCTCCACCACCTGCCCGTTTTCAACCACGACTATATTTTCCGGAGGAATGCCGACCTGTTTTCCAAGCGCGGCATGCCGCTTGAGCTGGTGCAGTTCGCCATGGATGGGCATGAAGAATTTAGGCCTGACCAGGTTCAGCAGGAGTTTCATTTCTTCGGAACTGGCATGCCCGGAAACGTGCACCGCCGAGACGGCTTCGTAGATCACATCCGCACCCCGGCGCAAGAGACGGTTGATGGTCTTGTTGATGGCCTCTTCGTTGCCCGGGATGGGGTGGGAGGAGATGACGATCGTATCCCCGTTTTCGATATCGAACTGGCGGTTGGTGCCGGCGGAAAGTCGACCGATGATGGAGGTCGGCTCACCCTGCGAGCCAGTGCACATCAGCACTACATCCTTTTTCGGCAGGTGCAGCGCCTCATCCAGACTGATCTGTATGTTCTCGGGGATATCCAGGTAACCCATTTTCTGGGCGATCTTCACGTTGTCGACCATACTCATGCCTACAAAGGCCAACTTGCGGTTGTGCCGCACGGCGGCATCCGCGGTCTGCTGCATGCGGGCGATCAGGGAAGCGAAGGTGGCGATGATGATACGGCCGGGAGCATTGCGAAAAACCTCGTCCATGGCCGGCCCGATGACACGTTCGGAGGGGGTCCAACCGGGACGTTCGGCATTGGTCGAAGTCGGCCAACAGCACATCCACGCCGCGAGCCGAAAACTCGGCCAGTTTGGAAAAGTCGGTTGGCCAGTTATCCACCGGCGTCTGATCGAACTTGTAATCGCCGGTATGGATGATCAGCCCGGCAGGGGTGGTAATCCCCAGACCGACGGCATCCGGGATGGAATGGCAGACGTGGAATGCCTCGACCTGGAACGGCCCAACCCGGAAGAGTTCGCCGGCCTGGATGGTATGCAAGTCGGCTTTGCCAGCCATGCCGTTGCGGGCCAGCTTGACCTCGATCAGGCCGCGGGTCAGGGGAGTAGCATAGACCGGGATGCCCGGGATGGCAGCCAGCACATGCTGGATCGATCCAATATGGTCCTCGTGCCCATGAGTGATGACGATCCCGAGCACATGCTCGGAGTGGTCACGCAAATATTTAAAATCGGGAATGATGTAATCCACCCCCAACATATCGTTATCCGGGAACATCAGGCCTGAATCCACGACCAGGATGTTTCCTTCGAACTCGTACGCCATCATGTTCTTGCCGACCTCCCCCAGGCCGCCAATCGGGATGATGCGCAGTTTACCTTGCTTATTGTTCATAGTTTTTCCTTATATTTGTTAATATTACTGTCCCACCCGTTCTGATGCTTAAATAAAAACACAAAACGCCCCGTGCATTCGCAGGGGTTGGGAAGAACAGGTTAAATGTGTTCTCTCAGAAAACGGGGGAAGGATTCCCCATTCGGTTGAGATTTCACTAAATTGTTACCTTGCAAACTGCCAAAAGCGGCAGTAAAAGTCAACATTATGCAGTCAGTATAGCAGGGCAGAGATGGATTGTCAAATTGAGAATGCCCGATTTTCCCTGGATAATGGCTTATTGGTTGCGGTGTGTGCCAGAAAGCACGTTTTCGTATAGTATTTCATACTGGCGGACGATGTTTTCCAGGCTGTGAACCTGAACTTTTTCCAGGCTGGCGGCGCCCATGCCCGGCCAGCGCTCGCGGTGGTTGGCGAACCATTGCATGCAACGCGCGGCGTCGGCCACATCGCCCGGCTTGAAGAGCATGCCATTCAGGTCTTCCGTAACCAGCTCCGGCAAGGCGACGGCATTGGCTGCCAGCACCGGACGGGAGCAGCCCATGGCCTGCAGAGTGGAGATGCTGAGCAGTTCGGCTTCGCTGGGCATGGCGAAAACATCAATACTATTCAGAACCGAAGGCAAATCTTCGTTTGGCAGGAAGCCGGTGAAATGAACCTTGTTCCCCAGCCTGAGCTCATCCGCCAGATTAATTAATTGGGCCCGGTAGGCACCTTTGCCAGCGATCACCAACTGGATATCTTCCCGGTTCAGACGTTTCAAGGCGTGCAGGAGCACATCCAGGCGTTTTTCACGGTCCACCCGGCCGACAAAAAAGAAGATCTTCTTTGAAGGATCGATGCCATAGCGGGAACACCAGGCGGAACGGTTCACCGACGGATCGGGATGGAAGTGGCGGATATTTGCCCCGCAGGAGATCGGGAAGACGGGCGGGCGTACTCCGACCTTATGGAGCAGCCCGGCTGCGGTGCGGGAAGGGCAGGCGACGGCTTCCAGCCGGTCATAGGTTTCCCGCATCCAGCGCCACAGCACCCAGTTAAAGACCGGCTTGACCAAGGACAAGACCGGCACATAGGGCGCCAGGTTCTCGGGCATGAAATGGTTGGTGCCGATGACCTTGATACCCAGCCGCCTGGCTGCCAGGACTGCGTTACGGCAGACAGGATAATGGTCCTGGATGTGGATGATATCCGGTTTAAAGGCAAGGATGGCAGCGCGCACCGCCCGTGCCGAAAAAAGCGGCAGAAATGCATCCGGATGAAAGAGCTTCAGGCTCAAAGACGTCAGGGCTTCGATCTGCACGGCGTTGCGCTCGGTACGGTACGGCTTGCCGGTCTCGGAGGCCACCAGCGCCTGGACGGTATGGCCGTTTTTCGCCAGGCCCTCGCACAGATTGACTGTGAAGATGGCCTGTCCATGGAAGGCGATGTATTGGGGTGTGACTGCTATCATGATCCGCATCGAAGTGTTCCCTGCCCTTACTTACCCGGTTCTTGATCCGTTCCGTTCCCATCGAAACCCTGTCGTATCAGACGCCGCCCCAGCCAGAGCATGAAGAACACAAAAACCACCGCAAGGCCCAGCATCAAATACTCCACGCCCTGTTCCACACGTTTGATCGCCTCAGTGGCGTAGTAGCCGATCAACATGAGCGATCCGGTCCAGATCATTTCACCGGCGAACAAGGCCGGGAACCAGCGCCGCCAGGGGACTTTTACCAGACCGGCCGAGATCAGGGCGGGAATCATGAAGCTGGCGGTTAATTTGGCCATGAAAAGGATCTTGGCGGCATGTTTGTGCATGCCGCGTTCCAGACGATCGAGCAGCTCAGGTTTCAGCCCCAGCCGGCGCCCGAAGCGCTGGGCCCACTCGATTTTCCCAGCATTTCCCAGAGTATACCAGAGGGTATCGGCGGTCAGGTTGCCGGCGGCGGCGGTGATGAATACCAGCCAGGGCCGCATCAGACCCGCCGAAGCAGCTGCGGCGCCCAGAAGGGTAGCAACGGGACCTTCGACGGCAACCAAAATAGCCAAGACCAGGTAGGTCCAATAGCCCAACTGGGGCAGATGCCCGCTTTTGATGGCGGGGATGATATTTTGTAGCAGTTGTAAAAAGGAATTCAACAAGACCGTCCCGATCCTTTATTTTGCTACCAATTCTTTGGCCTGTTCCACGTACGCCAGCGACTGGTGCCGGAAATAGGTGTTATACAGCATGGCATAATGCCCGCCCCGGGCAAGCAGACCGGTATGATTGCCTTCCTCAATGATCCGACCTTTTTCGATCACGATAATGCGGTCGGCGGCCTTAACCGTGGACAACCGGTGGGCTATCAGTATACTGGTTGATTTTACCAGAATCATGTTCAGGGCTTGCTGAATCTGCCATTCGGTGAAAGGGTCAATACTGGCGGTGGCCTCATCCAGCACGAAAATAGCGGGTTTTTGCATCAGCACACGCAGCAAAGCGACCAGTTGACGCTGCCCCATCGAGAGCATGTTACCACGTTCCCCGACGACCGTATTCAAGCCATCCGGCAGGGTTTCCAGCCATTCGCCATCGCCGATGCGACGCGCCATGGTCAGGATTTCCTGATCGCTCGCCCCGGCGCAGGCGTAGCGGATGTTCTCGGCGACCGTCCCTGAAAACAGGAACGGCACCTGGCTGACGATTCCCAACTGGCGGCGATACTGCTGCAGGTCGAGGCTGCGGATATCCGCCCCATCGATCAGAATGCGCCCAGACTGGAATTCGTAAAAGCGGGCGATCAACTTGGCGAGCGAGGATTTGCCGGCACCGGTATGCCCGACGATGGCCAGGTTTTCTCCGGGCTGGATGGTCAAGCTGAAATCCGTCAATACCGGTTCGTTTTCGGCGTAGCGGAAGGAAACGTTCTCGAAGCGGATCAGACCTTTCAGCGGCGGGACCGGCATTTTGGCAGTCTGGACCACGTTCGGTTCGGCGTCCACCAGGGCGAAGATACGCTCGGCGGCGCTCAACCCGGACTGGATGTTGGACCAGAAGGCCGAGAGGTTCATTGCCGGGTCCATAAAGCGCCCCAGGCTCAAGATGAACAGGTACCAGGCCCCA
The DNA here is from genome assembly GCA_963776475.1 of uncultured Chloroflexia bacterium. Lineage (GTDB taxonomy): Bacteria > Chloroflexota > Anaerolineae > Anaerolineales > Villigracilaceae > UBA877. The sequence continues at coordinate 30,119 of CAVZMZ010000037.1, read as the reverse complement.
ATGGTGACGGCGCCCTGGGCAGCGCTCAGCCCGCCGGCGAAGACCAGGACGGCGGTGGCGATCCCGCCGACGGTGTTCAGGGAGGGCCAGACCAGGGAGAGCACAAAACCGCGCCATAGATTGACCCGGTAGGAGGTGCGGTTGGCGGCGTTGAAGGTTTCGAAGATGCTGTTTTCCTGGCGGAAGTTCTTGGCGATGGCGATGCCGCTGACAGTCTCCTTGATGGCCGAGTTGACATCGGCCATAGCCTGCATGCCGCTCTTGGTGACGCGCCGGGCCAGGCGGCGGAAGCCAAGCGCCAGCCCGAAAATAACCGGCATGGAGGCGAACAGCATCAGGGCCAGGTGCCACTCGGTCTGGACAATGATGATACCGAGCAGGATGGCCTGGAAGATCTGGGCGGAGACGTCCGTGATGATGGTGACCAGGTTGCCCAGATCGTTGGTATCGGAATTGATGCGGGAAGCGATGCGCCCGGAGGAGAACTGGTCGTAGAAGGATAGATCGTGCTCGACGGCGGCCCGGAAGGAGAGCGTACGCAGATTGAGGATCACATCCCCGACGGTGCGGACGGTCAGGCGGCGCCGGATCCAGTTGATGCCCCAGTCGCTGACTCCGATGAGCAGAACGATCAGGCCGATCAGCAGGGCAGAGGACAAACTGGGATGGCCTTTGAGGGAGTCCAGGCCGCGGCTGACCACCACCGGCTCAGCGGCCGAAATGACCGCCATCAGGACGGTCAGCAGGATGACCACCGTCACGCGCCCGCGCTGCGCGGTGAAATAGGCCACGATGCGGCGCGTGAGATCGCGGTCGGGGTATTGGCGGTCGTATTTTTCTTCGTTCAGTCCTTCGTAAAAACCCATGGTTGGCTCCGTAGGGGCACGATGTCAATTCGTACGGGCACGATGTCGATTCGTACGGGCACGATATATCGTGCCCCTACCATTTATTCTCTAAATATCCTCGAATAGGCTTCGGAAGTGCGCATCAACTCTTCGTGGTTGCCGATGGCGGCGATGCGGCCTTTGCGCAGGACCACGATCAGGTCGGCCCAGCGGATCTGCGAGAGGCGGTGGGTGATGATGAGTGTGGTGCGGCCGCGGGCGGCGGCGGCAATGGCGCGCTGGATCTTATCTTCGGTGGCCGAGTCGATGGCGCTGGTCGAATCGTCCAGGATCAGGATACGCGGATCGGTCAGGAAGGCACGCGCGATCGCCAGGCGCTGGCGCTGGCCGCCCGAGAGCGTCACACCGCGCTCGCCGATGACGGTCTCGTAGCCCTTTTCGAACTCCTGGATGAAATCCTCGACCTGGGCGGATTTAGCGGCGGCTTCAACCTGGAGGCGGGTGGCGTCCGGTTTTCCGAAAGCGATATTATCCGCCACCGAGCGGGAGAACAGGAAGATATCCTGCTCGATGATCGAGATCTGCGAGCGCAGGGAGGCCAGGTTCCAATCGCGCACGTCCACGCCATCCACCAGGATAGACCCGCTGGTGGTGTCGTAGGTGCGGTTGACCAGTTTCATTAACGAGGTCTTGCCGGTGCCGGTCTGACCGACGATGGCGACGGTCTGGCCGGGTTTGACTTTGAAGGAGATGTTTTGGAGAACGGGTTCGGGGACCCCACCCTGCCCTCCCCCAAGGGGGGAGGGTGAAGGTAGATCCACAACGTGTTCCTCCACGAGGGGGGAGGGTGAAGGTAGATCCACAACGTGTCCTCCACGAGGGGGGAGGGTGAAGACAGATCTTCGCCGTGGCCATCCCCGAGGGGGGAGGGGGTTGACGGATAGGCGAAAGTGACAGCACGGAATTCGATCTCGCCGCGCATGTTCTGCGCATATCCAAGGGCGTTTTGGTCGAGGTCGTTCTCGCGGTTAATCAGCTCGAGGATGCGGCGGGCGCCAGCCAGGCCGGAGGAAATCTGCGAGTAAGCCCAGATGGAGGTCCAGGTGGGGAAATCCAGCAACAGCAGCAGGCCGAAGTAAGCCACCACGTCTCCGGTGTTGATGAGGCCCATGCGGAACAAGAGGATGGCATGCACCAGGCCGATCGCCAGGGTGATGAAAAAGAGCAGCAGCGGGACGAAGCGGGCTTCCACGTCGCCCTGGCGAACGGTATTGTTACGGACGACACGGGCGTTGGTGGTGAAACGGCTGACTTCGGCATCCTCCTGGGCGGCACCTTTAAGGGTCTCGACGCCATCCAGGGCCTCAGATAGGTGGGTGTTCATCACGCCGAAGGTCTCACGGACATCTTCCGTGATCGGATCGAGGGTTTTCAGGTAGCCGCGCAGGGCGACGAAGTAGGAGATGGTAAAAAGAACGGGTGCGAGCAGCAGCGACCAGTGGTAATGGGGGGCGAAGAAGAGCGGCATGAGCAGGAAGATGAGCGAGCCCACCACCAGGTTGACGCCCGGGCTGAACATGTAGTTGACTTCGCGCACGTCGTTGGTGGCACGTGCCATGGTATCGCCGACCGGCTGCAGGTTGTGGAAGGTCATGCTCTTGCCGAGCAGCGAGACGTAGAGCTCATCGCGCACGTCGCGTTCCACGCGCTGGGCGAGGAACTCGGCCCCAAAATTGCGGCCCAACTGCAGCACACCGCGCAGGATCTGCGAACCACCCATGAGCAGCGCCAAGGGCAGCAGCACTTTGGTCTCGGGCGGCAGCTTGAGCATGGCGTTGAAGGCATCGCCAGTCAGCACCGGCACGTAGGCCGAGAGGGCGGCGTTCCCGACCGCGCCGATGAACATGATCACAACCAGCCACCAGTAGCGCAGGGCGTACGAGAGCACCCAGCGGATGTGGCTGCGCCGGTCAGTTGCATGGCGACGGGAAAGTGTGAACTCAGCGATGGACATGGCTTCTACGGAGGAATATCCCCCTGCGGGGAAGGAGAGTTGCCCGGTTATTCAAGACGGGCACGGAAAATGATTCTACCACGGGAGGGATTTTAGATTGTAGATTGTAGATTTTTGAATGCGAATTGACGATGGACGATTGACGAAAGAGGATTGAGTAAGTTGGTGAATGGATAATATATTATAGGCTAGTTCTCACCTACCTTGAATTGTGTTCAAAGGTTACTTGTATCACAATATCGGACTGGCTATAATAAAGTCGAGCGGTGAGTCCGAAAACCCCTAAGGCATCTCCAATAGCAGAAGTATATTATTAGGAATCCAGATGAAGTCCAGGCATGGCTTTCCCCTTCCATTTGCGCTCATTCCCATCCTGCTGGCATGTCTCAGCCTGGCGGCCTGTTCCGCAGCAGGGGAATCTGCCCGGTACAAGAGCCAGGCAGACCAGTTCCTGGCCGAGGGACACCTGGCAGAGGCGGTGCTGACCTACCGCCAGGCGCTGATCTCGCACCCGGACGACCCGGAACTGTTGAGCGGGCTCGGGAAAGCCCTGAGCGCGCAGGGACGCAGCCGCTCGGCGGCCGAAGTGCTGAAGCGGGCTGCCAGCCTGAAACCAAATGACAGCTCGATCCAAACCAGCCTGGCGAAACTGGCAACCCGCCCCCAGGAGGGTCTATCCCTGAAATTGGCATGGTTTTCCAGCGGGATCGAGTCTGAAGCGGTGGGCGCGGTGCTCGCGGAGGGGAAGATCTTCGTTGCATATGCAGATGGGCATCTGCTGGCGCTGGACCAGGGCTCCGGTCAGAGCGTGTGGCAGATCGAGACAGCGGGTGGTACTGAGCTCAGCCCCGGCCGCGGACAGCGGACAGGTCTGGGTGGGCGCCGAAAACGGGGCAATCCTTGTGTATGCAGCCGGAACGGGGCAGAGCCTGGGAAGCTTCCAAACCAACGGGGCAGTGGTGGCCGCCCCGGCTTTGAGCGCAGAGCTGGCCTACTGCCCATCCAGCGATGGAACGCTGTACGCTCTGGAACGCAGCGATCTGAAATTAGCCTGGAAAGCGGCGACCGGGGAAGCACTGCACGCCAGCCCGCTGGTGAGCGGACCGTCCGTGTATGTTGGCTCGAATGATGGGCGGCTTGTATGGATTTAACGCAGTTAGCGGCGAACGCATCTGGCCTTACGGCATCCCCACCCAGGGAGCGATCGAAAGCGTTCCAGCGCTGTCCAATGGGCGGATCTTCTTCGGTTCCGGCGATGGCCGGATCCATGCCCTGGATGCCGAGACCGGCGGCGAATACTGGCACTTTTCGACCCCGGATGCGATCTACGCGACTCCGCTGGTCCTGAACGAACAGATCATCGTGGCTTCCAGCGGGCTGGTATTGGCCTCGCTCGGGTTTTCGGACGGCAGCCCGAGCTGGAGCCTGAGCTTCACCCATCCCCTCACCGCCGCGCCGGTCTATTTCAAGGACCGGTTGTTCGTGGTGGCGCGCGGCGACCCGCACCTGTTTTCCGTGGACAGCCAGACGGGTAAATTGGAAGGTGAACTGGACACCGGGGATTGGCTGGCGCAGGGAGCGCTGACGGCGGGGAATGACCTGGTGCTGATCGGGAAGGATGGGGCGGTATTCCTATACCGTTGAGGGATCCCTGGGGAAAACGTGAATGGCGCTGCCCGGCACCGGGCAGCCGCTCTCGCAAAAACCGCAGCCTACGCATTTATTCTTGTCGACCGTGACCCGGCCCTGGTAGGGGATGGCGGCCTGATACTGGCAGGCTTCGACACACACCAGGCATTTAACACCCTGGTCCCATGCCAGGCATAGCGTGTGATCGACGCGGGCGGTGCCTAGCTTGAGGTCCTGTTTCCTGACCGGTCGGATGGCAGCCACGGGGCAGACCTGCTCGCAAAGCTGGTTGCAGCTGACGCCCAAGGCACAGCCGCCCAGGCGCGGTACGAGCACCGGCATGCCAATCCCAACCGCGCCGGTCTGCAGGAAGGCCGCCTGTAAGCCATGCGTGGGGCAGACACGCACACACTCCTGGCAGGCAATGCAGACTTCCAGGAATTGGGCCTCGGGCAATGCTCCCGGAGGCCGCAAGGGTGTAGGGCGCTTTTCGAGCGTGGTGAGCGGCATGACCGCCAGCCCGGCTGCCACGGCGCCGACGCCCTGCAGGAACTGGCGCCTGGAAAACGACCGTCCCGGAATGGCAGATGAAGCTGCTACGTAGTTTCCCTGGCGGCGGTCAGGCTTGCCGGAAGGCAGCAGCCGCGTGGAAGGACGCCAGGAGGCCATTGCCAAGCCGCCAAATCCGAAGCTGGTGCCCTTGACGGGACAAATTGGTTCACATTCCAGGCAAAACGTGCAATCGCTGTAATCGGTATCATGCTCATCCAGCGGTATGGCATGCATCGGGCAGACACGTTTGCACAGGCCGCAGTTGCTGCAAGCGGGACTGACACGCCGGTTGAGCAGGCTGAAGCGGCTGACCAGGCTGAGCAGGGCGCCCTGCGGACACAGATGCCGGCACCAAAAACGCGGCTGCCAAAATTCCAACAACAAGATCGCTACGAAAAGGAGTGAGAAGTAGGTCAGCCCGCCGCGCTCGAAAGCCTGCCGGCTGCCCAGCAGGTCGAACATGCCGGCAGTGGCGGCGCGGCTGAAAATGACCAAGGGATCGAGCAGCCCCAGCAATTTGATCGAAAGCAGCGAAGCCCCCAGGACCAGCGCCAGGATTAAATAGCGCAAGCGGTTGTTGCGCGGGCCATTCTCCCGGCTGCGTTTGGAGGATCTTTTCCGGCGCCAAAAGGCCAGCGGCTGCACAACGTCCAGCAGGGTCCCAAGCGGGCAAACCCAACCGCAAAAGGAGCGACCAAAAACCAGACTGAGCGCCAACAGGAAAAGCGGCGCGCCGATGATCAGGGCAGATAAATTCCTGTTCAGCAAATTCCCAAGAGCCAGCAAGGGATCCCAGGGCAACAACCACGAAGTGTAGCCGCCGGCAGATTCAAAGGTCAGGCGTTCATAGACCAGAGGCAGGAAGGGGAAGAGAAAGAGGAATAAAAAGCCCCACTGGACCAGGCGGCGAGCCAGGCGGTCAGAAAATCCACCCGGGCGGCGTTTAGTCCTGGCCATGCTTTTCTCCAGGGCCGGCTGAACCAGTCTGTGCTGGCGAGTCCCCGCTGCCCTGGGTATCCTTCGGAAGCCTGCGGCGCATGCGCGTGAGAACCGCCAGGCCAAGGCCACCCACCACCAACGCGGCTGGAATAAAGGCTGTGTTCAACAGTGAATTGGCGGAGAGCAACTGGTCAGAAGGAGAACAGTTCGTCCCGCCCAGCGGGGAAGCGCCGGATGAAAGCCCAAGCGGTGCGGAAGGAGGCAGATAGATTGCGGTGGGTTTTGAAAGGGTGGGCTGCACTGCAGCGACGGCAGTCCCGCCGGCAAGCGGAGTCGCGATTGGAGCGGCGACCGGAAGCGGTTCGCCAACCGTGAAGCGCCGGATGCGTCCATCTGCCAGGGCGGCCTCCACGTCCAGGTCCCCGCAACCGCTTTCGTGCGCACGCAACACGTGGGTCAATTCCTGCGGTTGGATGTTGAACAGATCGATACAACCGAAAGCATCGATCAGGACCGGGTCAACCCCGGCAATGACCTTGTTACGCCGGGCAACCACGTTTGGATTAGTGAGATCGGTCTCGGGGCCGGCGCAGGTGGGATAACTGCCGGAGGGGATGCGCACGCGGATGGCTTCGAGGATGTGCAACTGGGCCTGCAGGGGGGAGGCGGTGCTCAGATCGGCAATCCCCTGTTCAAGATTGGAATGCAACAGGCCGGGTTGTGAAAGAAAGCCCATCATGTGCTTGAGACACATGGTGAACCGGGCCACGTTGTGGGTCTTGGCGACTGCCAGGTTGATGCGCACGTCGGCCTCCACGGCCGCCTTGATCACCCCGATATTCTGGTTGGCCAACCCGTGCGGCAGATCGATCTTCGTATAAGTGGATGGCGGCGCATTGAAACGGTCGGGGAAAACATGCTCGACCCCCAAATCCTTCACCAGCTGGCCGATGCCATTGACCCGCAAGGCTTCATCCGCGCCGGGTTCGATGGAGCAATGATCCATGACGATGATGCGCCCTGCTCCGGCGGCCTGGACGGCTTGAATGACCGCCGCCAGGAAATCCGGATCGGTGGAAGAAGCGGTATCAGGGGCATAAGCCCAGGTGGCGTTGGGCTTGATGGCGACCGTTTGACCGGATTTTACGAACCTTTCCATACCGCCCAGGCCTGCCAGGGCGGACTGCAGGATCAGGGCGGGAGTATCTTCATTCGTCCCCTCGGCCACGCAAACCGAAGGGAGCGGCTGGCTGACTGCCATGCGATGGGGAACTGCCTTGAACCATGGATCCAAAACCACGGCAGACGCACTGGCACAGACAGCCAGAAATTCACGGCGGGATAATCTTGTCATTTTTTTCTTGCCCAGGCAGACCATCCAGTGGGATATTTCGGTATAGTCAGTTTAGCATATAAAATGATAAATGGTCAAATGGTACTTGAGAAGTACAAAAAGTTACCGAAATTGGGGGATAAATAGGGTGGTGATTTAAAAGTGAGTATAATAGAATCCAGCAAAGTGTGAATAAAAGCACATTCCTGGCTGGTTTTCCTGCTATTGGTGCGTATGGTCAAGCCAGTTGAAGCATATTCAGGAGGATCGCGACGATGAAAATACTTGACCCTGTGGTTACTCCGGATGTCAGCTCCTGGTGCGACCATATTAACGCCAAGGAATTCGAAGCGGCCGGGTGCGGCTCGGTGGTAGTGGGGCTGTATGCAAGCATCGATGCCAGCGGCGCAAAAGTGCTCTCGGCCATCTCCCGCCAGCAATGCCTGGAAGTTGCCACGCACAGCTCGCTGGTGCTGCAAGCTTACTTCTGGGACGACATCACCCAGGACCCGATCAAGCAGGCGGATTGGCTGATCCATATCCTGCGCACGGAGGGCCTGCCGATCAAGTGGATCTGGATCGACCAGGAACAATGGTGGACGGATTGGACCTTATGGCAGCAGGCCATCGGTCACAAGATCCCGATGAGCAGTGTCCCGTCTGCCTCGCCGGCAAATATCAGCTCGCATTTTGAAGCTTTCAACCGGCATTTGCACACCCAGGTGGCCCAAAGCGGGGTGTACACCAATAAAGGTTTCGTCACCACCTGGGCGGCCGGGATGGATGCCTGGCTGCCGCAATACCGGGCCTGGGTGCCGCACTATGGACGCCAGCCCAAAGAGTCGACCGTCATGACCTGGGCGCAGCTCAAGGAGGCCTGGCTGCCGGATTACGAATTCATACTGTCGGCCGGCCAGAAACCCGACAAGGTGGTGGGCCACCAGTTCAGCGGTGATGCCTGCGTCCTGCCAGGTTCGTATAACAAAATGGGTGGAGCGCTGCCCCTGGATCTCAGCGTCTTCTCGAAAGCTTTCCTGGAAGAAATCCGCTCGAACAACCTGAGCGATGTTCCGGTCCCGACTCCCATCCCAATCCCAGTCCCAACCCCAACTCCGACTCCCACGCCGGTCCCGCAGCCGGCGACGAGCGACTATGTGGTTATCTACGCACGCGTCAACGTGCGTGCCACCCCGTCCTCGGATGGTTCCTGGGTGCGCTTCGCCGTCAAGGACGAAACATTAAAGGTTGTCAAGATCGAGAATAGTTGGGCGCAGTTGCTGGATGGAACGTATATCTTCGCGGGCTATATCACCCCGGTCCCAGCCGCCACCCCACCCACGGCCCCGGCCCCAACTCCGACACCGACTCCGACTCCCGTGCCGACTCCCACGCCAGCGCCGGCTGCGGTGGATTACGTGGTGCTGTATGCGCGTATTAACGTGCGCGGCCAACCGTCTTCTTCATCCACCTGGATCCGGTTTGCAGTCAAAGATGAAGTTCTGCACATCGTGAAGATTGAAAACGCCTGGGCGCAGCTAACGGACGGCACGTATGTGTCTGCGGATTACATCGGCCCGGCAAGCTCCAACCCGGCACCGAGCCCAAGCCCAGCGCCTACTCCCAAACCGGCTCCCACCCCCGCGGCCGTGAATTATGTGGTTTTGTACGCACGTATCAACGTGCGCTCGAAACCAGACTCGACCTCTGCCTGGGTACGCTTTGCCGTGAAGGATGAAGTGCTGCACGTGGTGAGTGTCGATAACGGTTGGGCGAAGCTGGTCGAAGGGAATTTCGTGTTCGCAGATTACATCCGGAAGGCTTGATGAAAATTACTGACCCTGTGCTTGTCCCGGGCATTTCCGCGGCGGTTGACCATATCAACGCCAGGGAATTCGAAGAGGCCGGTTGTGCCTCGGTGGTGGTGGGGTTGTATCCGACCAAGGATGCCGGTGGTGTGAAGACGCTTTCTCCGGTCAGCCGACTAGCAGTGCCAGGAAGTTGCCAGCCACGGCGCGCATGTCTTGCAAGCCTACTACTGGGACGACCTCACCCAGGACCCGATGGAACAGGCCGATTGGTTGGTGCACGTATTGCGAACGGAAGATCTGCCCATTAAATGGATCTGGGTCGACCAGGAACAGTGGTGGACGGACTGGAACGCCTGGCAGTCAGCCGTGAGCAAAATAATCCCCACCAGCAGCATTCCGGCCGGACTGCCCGGCGATATCAGTTTGCACTTCGAGAATTTTATGCGGCGCCTGCACAGCCAGATCCCGCAGTGCGGTGTGTTTACAAACCGGGCTTTCATCACCACCTGGGCGGCGAATATGGACCGCTGGCTTCCACAATATCGCGCCTGGGTGATGCACTTTGGCTGGCAGCCGGTCCAACCCACCCGAATGACCTGGGAGCAGCTTAAAGCGAACTGGATGCCCAGTTACGATATCTCCCTGTCGGTGGGTCAAAAACCCGAGCGGGTGGTCGGGCACCAATTTACGGGCGGCGCCTGCCTGCTGCCAGGCACGTACGATAAGACCGGCCGGACACTGCCGATGGACCTGAGCGTTTTCTCGGGCGCTTTCATTAACGAGATCCGTTCCAATGAATTCCGGAATATCAAAGCGCCTCCGCCGGCCGTTGAAAGGTATGTGGTCATCTATCAGGAAGTGAGCGTGCGCGCCGAGCCGTCCTCCGAGGCCGCTTTTGTGCGCCTGGCCTACCTGGATGAAGTCCTGCCGGTTGTGAAAATTGAAAATGACTGGGCGCAGATCACGGACGGCAGCTTTGTATACGCCGGTTACCTGGCGAAGAGGGCGCGTCACGGCGCCGTCCGCCACCCTGCCGCTGCCTCCAGGCCCCTACCCGACCGATATTGTCGATTACGTGGTGCTTGACGACCGGATCGTAGTACGGGCTGAGCCGTCCGTTTCAGGCAGCCTGGTGAGATTTGCTTCCAAGGGCGAAGCTCTGCATGTTGTGCGAATTGAAAATAGATGGGCGCAGTTATTGGATGGCACCTATGTATTTGCAGATTACATCGCCAAGAAAACGGCCAAATTGAGTAACTCAAACTTGCAAGCCCCGACTGCCTAGATGGAGAGTGGACCACGGACCATGGATGGCGGACTCCAGGGTCGCCGACCCCGGGTGTCAGCGCCGCGCCACTTCGAAATCGGAGATTTCGGAGCCCAGTTGTTTAGGGGGTGTTATTGTTTCTTTACCACCAATACCGGGCAGCGGGCATATTCAATAACCCGCTCGGTGACACAGCCGATCAAGACGCGCCGCAAGCCGCGGCTGCCCACCTGCCCGATCACGATCAGATCGACATTCTTTTCCTGGGCCAGTTCCGTGATCTCGTCACAGGGTTCGCCCCTGCGGATGACCTGGTTGGCTGACAGGCCGGCTTCCGTGGCCAGGCGGCAGAGGTAATCCAGGGAGCGCTGGCCGCTCATCTCCAGCTCACTTTCCACCTGTTTTACATCTTTTTTCGAGGTGCCGGCCAACTCGGCCGCGACCGAATCATCCAGCACATAGACAAAGGTGAGGTCGCTTTTATGTAGAGAGGCCAGCCGGACGGCCATCTTGCCTGCTTGCATGGCCGGTTGGGATCCGTCAGTAGGGGCCAAAATATGTTTAAAAAGAGACTGGATTGCTTCCATTGGGGATATTCCTCTTTTTACCGGCCGAATCAATAGGGTGGCATGCCCAGTTCAAAGCTATTTCGAGAAGAATTGTCACTATCGGGAGTGGACTGGCCAACTGCGGGGCGGGAGGTCCTGTGTTTAACAATTTAAGCCGGAACGTCTCCTCGCGCTCGCGCTCCTCGAGGGTCGCCTCGATGAAGGCAACTGTCTCGACGTAGTTTGGGATGAAGATATATTGCAATGCATTCACCCGCCGCTGTGTTTTTCGAAGCTCACCGGCCAAGCGCCAGACGGAAGCCGTCAATTCGGACAGTTCGGGCAACTGGCCAAGCACCTGGCGAAAGGTGATGCTGGCTTCGTCCAGTGCGGCGGTCGTATCGCCCAGGCTGTAGGGCATGGCGGGCGGTTCCCCGTGCGCATCCACGAGCGGTACCGGCACGCCCATCACGCCCCGGAACTTGACCTGCACCTCGACGGTCTTGCTGACTGCCAGGGCGGCCCATTCGACATGTTCCCGACCCATGGTGAGCTTGGCGCGTTCGAGGGCTGCATACGCCTCGGCCAATTGCTTCCAGACCCGTTCCTGGATCTCCTGGGCGCTGTGCGCCAGGTGGATAAGCTCAGTGGTCAGAACCTCGCGTTTGCGGTCCAGGATCTCATAGCCTTTGCGCGCAAATTGAAGCTCGTGTTTTACACGCAGCAAGTTGCTGCGGGTGGGCGGAATATTAATGCGGGCCATTCTGGGCCTTGTGGTAAAGCTTGATCTCTTCCGGACTGAGGCGGGTAAGCTCCTGGGCTGGCAGGACGGAAAGCAACTGCCAACCGATATCGAGAGTCCGCTCGATGGAACGGTTTTCGGTGGTGGCCTGGTTGACAAAATCCTGTTCAAAAGCCCGACCAAACTTCAGGTAGAGTTGATCGATGGAGGACAATTCCTCCTCACCGATTACGGAGGCGAGCGAGCGGATATCCTGAACGTGCGCAAAGGCCGCGTAAAGCTGGGCAGAGAGATGGCTGTGGTCGTCGCGCGTATGGCCTTTCCCAATGCCATCCTTCATCAATCTGGACAGGCTGGGCAGTACAGCGATCGGCGGGTAGATTTCCCGGTGGTTCAGGTCACGACCCAGGACGATCTGGCCCTCGGTAATATAGCCGGTCAAATCGGGAACCGGATGGGTGATATCGTCGTTGGGCATCGAGAGGATCGGTATCTGGGTGATGGAGCCCTGGCTGGTTTTGACCCTGCCCGTCCGTTCGTATAGTGAGGCCAGGTCGCTGTACAAATAACCTGGGTAGCCTTTGCGGCTGGGCACTTCACCGCGAATATTCGAGATCTGGCGCAGCGCTTCACAATAATTGGTCATATCCGTCAAGACCACCAGGACATGCATGCCGCGTTCGAACGCCAGGTACTCGGCCAAAGTGAGGGCGGCACGCGGGGTGACCACGCGTTCCACCGGAGGATCGTCGGCCAGGTTAAGGAACATGGCCACCCGGGTCAATGCTCCACTCTCGGTGAATGAGTCCTGGAAATAGCTGGCCACGTCATGCTTGACGCCCATGGCCGCAAAGACGATCGCAAACTGCGTCGCTTCGGAAGGTTGTGAGCCAACCGCGGCTCCCAGAGTGGCCTGGCGCACAATTTGGGCCGCCAGTTGATCGTGCGGCAAACCTGCGCCCGAAAAGAGCGGTAATTTCTGGCCCATCACGAGCGTATTCATGCCATCGATGGCCGATATGCCGGTCTGGATATAATCGCGCGGGTACACACGGGCGGTGGGATTGATCGGCTGGCCATTGATATCGGCAAGATGGTCGCTCAGAGGCTGCGGGCCGCCATCGATGGCGCGCCCCATGCCGTCAAAGACTCTTCCGAGCATCTCTTCGCTGACCGGCATATGCAGGGGCTGGCCTGAGAAGCGCACGCGGGTGCCTCCGATGGAGAGGCCGGTTGTCCCGGCAAAGACCTGCACCACAGCCATATCCGTGCCCACCTCCAGGACGCGGCCGCGGCGCAAACGACCGGTGGAGTCGATCACCTCCACCACCTCATCGTAGCCGATACTGCCGCCGCCCTCCACAACTATGATCGGCCCTTCCACCCGGGCCACTCCCATTACTTCCTGTCCGCCTGTTCCAGTGAATTCGCTCATTTGTACTCTTCTTCCAATTTATTCATTTGTTCGTCGATCTGCTGACGGTTCGCATCGAATCCGGGCATATCATTATTTGGAACGAGCGATTTCATGCGGATCAGCGTATTCATCACAGGCATATCATGGATGACCACAATGGGCGCGCCTTTATTGATAATGCGCTGGGCGCGGCCGTGGAAATAAAGGATCAGATCCAGCATGCGCATCTGCTTTTGAACGGTCGAATAAGCATCGATATCATCCATGGCGTTTTGCTGGAGGAAACCCTCACGCAAGAGCCGGGCGGTCTCCAGCGTCAGGCGTTGTTCATCCGGGAGCGCGTCCGGTCCGACCAGCTTGACGATCTGGGATAGATGATCCTCTTCGTTCAAGATATCCATCGCCTGGGCGCGCATCCCATACCAGTCCTGCTCCACCTGGCCGCGCCACCAACCGGACACATCTTCAAGATACTCGCTGTAGCTGTCCAACCAGTTTACGGAGGGGAAATGCCGGGCGGAGGCCAAACTCTTATCGAGCGCCCAGAAGCAGCGCACGAACCGGCTGGTATGCTGGGTGACCGGTTCAGAAAAGTCGCCACCGGGCGGTGAGACTGCCCCAATAATGCTGACCGAACCCAGTTTTCCGTTGAGGGTTTCCACATAACTGGCACGCTCATAAAATTCTGCCAGCCGGGAAGCCAGGTAAGCGGGATAACCTTCCTCAGCCGGAAGCTCTTCCAGCCGGCCGGAGATTTCGCGCAGCGCTTCAGCCCAGCGGGAGGTTGAATCGGCCATCAAAGCGACGTGATAGCCCATATCCCGGTAATATTCTGCAATGGTGATGCCGGTATAGATACTGGCTTCGCGGGCGGCTACCGGCATATTCGAAGTATTGGCGATCAGCACGGTGCGCTCCATCAAAGGGTGACCGTTGCGCGGGTCGACCAGGTGCGGAAATTCCGTCAGCACTTCGGTCATTTCATTCCCGCGTTCCCCGCAGCCAATATAGACCACCACCTGGGCATCCGACCACTTGGCGATGCTGTGTTGAGTGACCGTTTTTCCGGCTCCAAACGCGCCCGGAATGGCCGTCGCGCCGCCTTTCGCCAGCGGAAAGAACGTGTCCAGTACCCGCTGGCCGGTGATCAGCGGCTCGGTCTGCCTGCGGCGGGCGTGATAAGGACGCGGCCGGCGGATGGGCCAGCGCTGCAGCATGCTGACCTCCTGGGGACCATGGCCATTTTCCAGGCGGGCAATTGGTTCTTCGATGGTGTACTCGCCTGGTTCAGCCAGCCAGGTGAGGGTGCCGGACATGCCGGGGGGAAGCATGATGCGGTGTTCCAAGGCACGTGTTTCCTGGACTGTGCCGAGGATCTCGCCGCCAAGGATTTTTCCGCCGACAGCCACCTGGGGCTGGAATTTCCAACGGGCATTCCGATCCAGAGGCGTCAGGTGCATCCCGCGGGTGATGAATGAGCCGTTCAGTTTCTCCAACTCGGGCAGTGGGCGTTGGATCCCATCAAAAATACTTTTCAGCAATCCCGGTCCCAATTCCACGGAAAGCGGCAACCCGGTGCCGAACACGGGCGCTCCGGGGTGCAAACCGGAGGTCTCTTCGTAGACCTGGATCGTAATCGTCTCGCCTTCCAGGCCGATAATTTCCCCCACCAAAAGATCTTCTCCGACTTCCACGAGTTCCAGCATACCTACCTGACGCGAACCAATGGCCTTTACAACCGGTCCGCTGATCCAGGCGACTTTTCCAATTTCCTGGCTCATAATGGCTCTCCCATCAACAGGCGGTAGACAGGGTTCCGTAATGAATCCTGCATACGGTTCAGACGCGTCTCGAGGGTATTATCGTACTGGCGATGCCCGTCGGAGGTCCGAACGATCAAGCCTGTCCCTTGTTTTAGCGGCTCGCCCAGTTCAAGCTTGACCCCGCTTTCTTTCGTTATTGATTCCAAGACGGTGGATGAAAGCAGTCCGAGGGTATGCGGATCAGCCTGGACAATGGCCGAATTGCTGCCGAGGTGTTCCAGGGCTTCTTTCAGCAAAGCGATGGTGACATCCATGTAATCCGCGCGGGTTTGGATGGCAGGGATTTGATGCAAAGCCTGTCCGAAGACATCATCCAACAACAGCTCGCGCTGCTCCAACTGCAGTGTGCGCGCTTTCAACTGCGCGGCTGCAACCGCCTGGCTGCGCAGCCTGGCCGCCTCCAGGTTGGCATTGGCCAGGATCCTGGCGCGTTCGGCCGCGGCCTGGCGCTCGGATTCGGAACGGATCGCATCCGCCTTTTGCCGGGCCTCTGTCAGGGTCTGGTCGGCTTCCGCACGGGCCTCGGCCATGACCGCGTGTGAAAGCGCCTGAATACTTTCTTCTTCAGTACTCATAATCGTAAGTCCACATTTCGTACGGCTAAACGGTCCCGGCAGCCGGTCAAATCTTTACGCCGATTGCGCGGAAGACCAGCTCATCCAGGGAAGGTTGATCCGCTGGTACGCCTGCCGGTCCCGGGATTTCCACGACCAGCGGCGTATTGCTGCGTAACTTTAATTGGTTCATCCTGGTTCCGATTAATCCCGCCACCTCATTCGTGATAAGCAGGATGCCAATATCGGGATCGGCCAGAGCGGCATCCAGAGCCTGGTTGGCTTCCGCGCTGGAAGTTGCCACCTGGCCTTGCAGACCGACCAGTGAAAACCCCAGGACGGATTCGGGATGACCAATGACCATTACTTTCATCAGGTTTACCGGTTGAGGATCAGGAAAGAGATGATCAAACCGTAAATGGCGATCCCTTCCGCCAGGCCGACAAAGATCAAGGCCCGACCAAAGGCCTCGGGCTTTTCGGCGATGGCCCCGATGGCGGCCGCACCGGTGCTGCTGACCGCGATCCCGGCGCCAATGGAGGCAAAGCCGGTCGAAAGTGCGGCTCCCAGTGAGGCATAAATATCCGCGGTGGAGGCCTGAGCGCCCACTCCCGCAGCGAACACCGTCGAAGGCGAGGCCAGCCAGATGAGGCCCAAACCGGCCGCCATCAAACCCACGATGATGTTAAAGCCCTTCAATCCAAGCAGCAGCCCACGGGTGGCCTGATCTAATTTCTTCTTGCGCTGGCGCATGAAGAAGATGACCGCAGGAACCATCGGAATAAGGCCTGCAATAACTACGATAACAATTTTCATCATATTTCACCTCACAATTTAGATCACAAGTCGAATATGGTCGGGTGTCCCTTATTTCTTGGCAGTGGAAGGAAGGCTAAATGGCTTGTAAACCAGCCCGCCACCCTTAAAGAACTTGCTGAAGAATTCGTAATATTCCAAGCGCATGGTCTGGATCCCGATGATCAGCCCTTCAAAGCCGACAATAAAGAGCGTGCCAAGGGCGACCACGATCCAATAGCCAACACCGTGACCAGGGTTGACCAGGTTGGCCAGGATGAAGATCACGGCGCTCAAGCCGACATGCGCCACCGCAAAAGCGCCCACACGGACATAAGATAAGGTATTGCTCAAGAAGCTGATGAGGGTCTCGAAGAGTTCAAAGACGGATTGAACGATGAAGACCCCAATACCACCTTCCACCAGCGGCCGGTGCCTGGAGAGCAGATGCTGGCCAACCTCAGAGAACATGACCACCAGCCCCGAAATACCGGCGGTGACCAGAAATACCGTGCGAGGGATTGGGAAGCCCTTGATCACAAACCCTAACAATAAACCGATTAACGACAGGTACAGGATGAAGCCATCCAGGCCGTTTTGCCCGAACAAGAGCCGCTCCCATTCACGGGACATCGAAGCATTCAAAAGGTTGAGGATAAAGCCCACGCACAGCAGGACCACACCCGCGCCAATCGCCACGATCAGCATTTCGGTGATATTTTCCATCGGTCTGAGCCACAACGCCGGCAGGATGGTCTCGATGCCAAACAGGCTGCCATAGATCAGGCCAAAAATAATCGCAAAGAGTCCGCAGGCGACGATCAAGCCCCCCAATCCGGCCAGGCTGCGCAGCGCCTTTACCTTGCGGCTGGCGATGAGCCAGCCGATCAGCATGATCAATGCTCCCTGGCCCACATCTCCGAACATGGCTCCGAACAGGATCGGAAATGTCAACGCGATCAGAAAGGTCGGGTCAAGCTCATGATAACGCGGCCGGGCAAAGGTGGTCACGAGCGACTCGAACGGAGAGAAGATGCCCGGATTGCGTAACGAGACGGGGATATCCTGACGGACATCTCCGGGGCGGTGGGTGGGTATGGCTTCGATCAGGATATTTTCCGAGAGTTTTTTGAGTTTTTGAGTGAGCCCGCTTAACTTTAGAGAGGGGACCCATCCAACAATCAGATAGGTGAAGCGCAGCTTGCCGTAATGAGCCATGGCATCTGCCAGCATGCGGTCAGTCCGGACACGCCACAATAAATTATGCAGTTGGTGTTGATTTTTCTCGCAGACCTGGTCGAGTGCAGCCAGATCGGCTTCAATTTGTGCCTGGGTCTGGCGGATGGAAGTATTTAGCGAATTGATCAGCTCAGCCGGGGTGCCTTTGTGATTATCAGGCAATTCGAGCGGATTTAGATAGGCGCTGCGGGCGGCGCGGTCGAGTACATCGGCGTTGCTGCGTGCGCCCGCCAGCCAAACTACGGCGCTTTGACGTTGTTTACGCAGGGGTATTAATAGATAAGGGATGCGCGCCAGGCTGGTACGCAGGCGTTCCATGTTCGCAACCGGGATCACTCCTAACAATGAAAAAATAAAGCGTGAATTGTCGAGAGAGCCCATATCCAGGTCAATATCGGCAACCGGTTCCAACTGGTGCAGCTGGTTTTGAAGCTGCTCAAGCTTCCTGCGGTTGTCAGCCAACTGTTGGCTGGCCTGGCGGATCTCCTGCTCGATCTTGTCCACCATCTGCCGGGCAGTGTCAAGCTCGAGCATCGAGTTTTTTTCCGCCTGTTCCGGTTCGCCTTCTTCTATCCCCAAGCTCTGCATGTTAGCCTGGATCCGGCGTTCCAAGGTTGAATAAGCGACAGCCTCTTCGTGTAGGGAATCAGTGGATTCGATGCCGGTCTGTGAATTTAAATGGCTGGCATCCACCTGATGAAATATTCCCTGGTTGGCCAACAACCTTGTGACAGGTAACATATCCTTGGAAGGAACTATCAGTTCAATTTCGGTCATCGCCTGAGAGAAGATCATTTCATCTCCATTTTGTTTTGGTTCTCAAAATTAACCCTGGATCATGCTACACTCATTGGATTGAGTTGGGTTGACGAGGATGATCCAATTACCAGGTAAGGGGCATAGCCCTCGTAAGGCATATGCGAGGATTTCGCTTCGATCAAAACCGTCAAATCGCGTATTTCCAGTTCGGTCAGGACCAGGCAAGCCAATGGCAGTCCGATATGAAATGGGTAACCGCTAAAAACCGCCTGGCATTGATCAGCAAGCAGGCGTTGGATGAGCGTTTCCAAAATCGGCAGGCCGCGCTGAGGGGATTGAATTAAGCTGCTTACATTGTCCAGGTGGGGGTAAACCTTCTCCACAACGCGAGCGATATCGGTGCCGGCAGCAATCGCCCTGACATTCTCATCTGATAGGTGGTACCCAAAGGATAGCGTGTAATTGATGATCTCTTCCTCGGAGAGTTGGTGGTAGGTGCGGTAGCGCAGCGCCCACATCAGGTTGGTCATATCCACCAATGGCCCCAAAATTTGCAGGGAACGGGTCCGGTCCTGGCCCGGGAGTTGGGAAATATAATGCCAGAGGTTTCTCCAATAATCCAAATCGAGGGCCACTTCCAGCGGAAAAAGGGTTTGCTCGTTGGCATAGCGCTGCAAGGCGTGTGAAAGAACGCCATAGTAAGGGGTATTAAACAATTGCTCGACTGCCGCGCCGATATTTTCCGATTCCAGCATTATTTGTTCGGGCAGGATTGTGTACCCACCCAAAGGAAAAAGAACATACCTGACTTGCTCCCATTCGGAACCGGTCGTAATCCCGCGCAGGATCGCCTTAAGGTTATCCAGCTCGAACCGCCTGTAAAATTGGGTCAACAGGGGGCGGGTATTGGCGGGAGCCGCCTGGATAATATCCCGGTAAGAATCGACCAAGCGGCCTTTTATTTGATAGACAACCTGGCGTGGATCAAGACTGCGCTCTTCGACCTTTGACAGGTATTGACCGTAGACGCTATCTTTCAGCAATGCGATCAATGCCTCAAAGCTTATGGCTTCCTGCAGGTTCGCCATCATCAGAGGAGTTAATAGCATTGAATACAGGATCCTCACACGCGAGTGGACATCAGCATAACTGGAGGAGCCCATTGAATTAGTTCTTTCCGATTACCCGATCAAGTACCAAGCTGATAGCCTGTTGGATATGCTGCGCGGCCAGGGCTTTCTGTTGTTCGGACTGCTCCCGGGCGTCGGATAAGATCCGTGAGACTTCCTGGTCTGCTTGAGCTTTCACCAGTATCTCCTTCGTTTCAAGTTCGGCATCACTGCGGGCTTTTTCAAGGAAAGCCTGCGCCTCTTCCTGCGCCTGGGCGGGTAATTTTTCGGCATCGCGCAGTGCGGCTTCGCTCACGGCTTGAGCCTGTTTTTCGATCTCAATTACTTGTTCGATATTCGTTTTCATGAACCAATTCCCGGCGATTGATGATTACAATGAAAAAATGGTTGTCATTTGGACTGCTTAGCTTTTTTCTTGGGACCGTATAATTCTTCCCAGGCCTTTTCGGCTGCCCAGGGGACGGTGGCTGACGGTTCCAAGCTTTCCAACGCTTTCAAGACATCCAATAATTGGCTTTCCAGGCAGCTTTCATGCTTGAGCGTCTTAAGAACGTGTCGCGCGCCCTCCCGCAGGTGGACAGAGTCAAAATCGTGGGTCAGTGCCAACAGTAAAGGTTCCAGGCCATCCTGATCGAGAGCGATCAATGCTTTCATGGCCACCCAGCGCACATCATGATCTTGATCCTTCAGGGTAGCAACCAGCGCTGCAGCGGATGAAGGTTCTTTGATGTTTGCCAGAGCAATTGCAGCTTCCTTGCGTGCCATCCAATTTCCATTTTCCAAGGCCTCGATCAAAATGAGGGTAGCCTTTCTACCCGCGGCTTCCAACGACCGGCGCGCCTGGAGCCTTTTGAATTCATCCTGGAGACCCAAATTTCTGATGGTTTCCTGGATTTGGGGATCTGATAACTCAGACTTGATAGAGTTCATACCGCTTCGACCAAGATTTTCTTCAGAAATTGCTAATTGGATCACCTTTTGCGATTGGAATTATCCGCATCAAGAGAACTTTCGTGTTACTAACAATGTAAATTTTACTACTGTTGGATAAATAAGGTATATAAAGTGTAATTACACTTAAGTACTATTTATCTACCGAGAACCGCAAATTGATGATTTGCTGCATCCGCCGGGGGATTTTATTCCCCTGGCGATGACAATTCCCTCTATGGCTATCCCAGGCTCAATTTTGAGTGAGTCCGGCAATTTCCTCAGAACCCTTGTCAAATAAGAACAATAGTTCTATAATCAAAAGAATCTTTCTTCCAATTTACGCAGGTTAACCTCAAGGTTAGCGAATGAACAATTGTTTCTCAATCAACAACTCGCGATTAAAAGTCAAGATGTCCCCCCTCTATTCGATTTTTTTCGATACGCGGTTCGAATACTTGCCCCCAGATGTGATAGAATCGCTCCCCTCTTCCGACTAATTAACTTCCCGGATACCCTATGGACTTCAAACTAAACGCCCCCTTCCAACCTACCGGCGATCAGCCGGAAGCCGTCCGACAGCTGGTCGAAGGCGTCCAGCGCGGCCTCAAACACCAGGTCCTGCTGGGCGCGACCGCCACCGGCAAGACCTTTACGGTCGCCTCGATCATCCAACAACTCAATCGACCGGCCCTGATCATGGCGCATAACAAGACCCTGGCTGCCCAGCTTTACGCCGAGTTCCGCGAGTTCTTCCCGGAGAACGCCGTCGCGTATTTCGTCTCCTATTACGATTACTACCAGCCTGAGGCCTACGTGCCGCGCCACGACCTGTACATCGAGAAAGAGACCGATATCAACGAGGAGATCGAACGCCTGCGGCTGGCAGCCACCACCGCCCTGATGAGCCGCCGGGACGTGATCATCGTGGCCTCGGTCTCCTGCATCTACGGGTTGGGCAACCCAGAAGAATACGGCAAAGGCGTGGTGAGCCTGCGCCTTGGCGAGATTGCGCGCCGCAACGCGCTCATCCGCCAGCTGGTGGACGGCCAGTACCAGCGCAACGATATGGAGCTGAAGCCGGGCACCTTCCGGGTGCGCGGCGACACGCTGGAGATCATCCCGGCCTACGAAAACAAGCGCGGTTACCGTATCACTTTCTTCGGGGATGAAGTCGAACGGATCACCGAAGTCAACCCGCTCACCGGCGAGATCTTCTCCGAGCCCGAGCAGGTGGATATCTACCCCGCCAAACATTACCTGGCCGGGGAAGACCGGCTCAAAGTGTCGATTGCCAATATCGAAAAAGAGCTGGCCGAGCGCGTAGCCTATTACAAGACCAACGAGAAACTGCTCGAAGCCCAGCGCATCGAACAGCGCACTCTCTACGACCTGGAGATGCTGCGCGAAGTTGGCACCTGCGCCGGCATCGAGAACTATTCCCGCCAGCTCGACCAGCGCGCCCCGGAACCGCACCCGTGGACGTTGATGGATTTCCTGCCCAGCGATTATCTGCTGGTGATCGATGAAAGCCATATGACCATCCCGCAGGTGCGCGGCATGTACAACGGCGACCGCTCCCGCAAGGAGACGCTGGTGGAATACGGCTTCCGCCTGCCATCTGCCATGGATAACCGCCCGCTCAAATTCGATGAGTTCGAAAAAGTAATGGGTTCCACCATCTACACCACCGCCACCCCCGGCCCCTATGAACTGGCGCACGCAGATCAAGTGGTCGAACAGATCATCCGCCCGACCGGTCTGGTGGACCCGGAAGTGGAAGTCCGCCCGACCAAGGGCCAGGTGGACGACCTGGTGAAGGAGATCTACGCCCGGGTTGAGAACGGCGAGCGCGTGCTGGTCACGACCCTGACGAAGCGCATGTCCGAAGACCTGGCCGAATATATCGAGGAACTGGGCATCAAAGTGCACTACCTGCACTCGGAGGTGGAAACGCTCGAACGGATCGGTATCCTGCGCGACCTGCGCCTGGGCGTGTTCGACGTAATCGTAGGCATCAACCTGCTGCGTGAGGGTCTTGACCTGCCGGAGGTTTCCCTGGTGGCGATCCTGGATGCCGACAAGGAAGGTTTCCTGCGTTCCGACACGGCCCTGATCCAGACCATCGGCCGGGCTGCCCGGCATATCAACGGGCGCGTGATCATGTATGCCGACCGCATCACCGACTCGATGAAGCGCGCCCTGGACGAGACCAACCGCCGGCGTGCCAAGCAGGTTAAATATAACCAGGACCATAACATCACGCCGATCAGCATCCACAAGGCCATCCGCGACCTGACCGACCAGCTGGCGCCCAAGGCTGTGGCGGAGATGCGCGGCGAATACAAGGTGGCCGGCAAGCGCACGCGAGGTCACTTCACGCAACGAGCTGCAAAAGGTGATCGTCGAGTTGGAAAAGCAGATGAAGGAAGCTGCCAAGAATCTGGAGTTCGAGCGGGCGGCTGCCATCCGGGACGAAATGTACGAACTGAAGACCGTCATGGCGGACGACCAGAGTCTCAAACCCTGGGAACGCATCAAGCTGCTGGCAGGTGAAGATTGATGATTACCACAAAAAAGGCGACCATAAAGGCCGCCCCTACACGTGGTAACAAAACTCGGAGGTCTTGGAGACCTCCGAGTTTTGTTTATCCATCCTACGCTATTATGCTTCCAGGATCAAGCCGCCGTGGTAGAGCAATTCATACGCCAACTCGCCAGGCGGGTGATAAACTCCCGGCCGTGAAAAGAAGTCACGTCGCCTTGGTTGGTATCGACGTAAACGAATTCCTTGTGCTGGTATTCGAACCCGCCCAGGAAACGGCCTGCGGTGTACAGTTCTGACAGACTGGCTTTGATGACTTCCCCGGCCTGAACGGGTGTGATCAGGTCTGCACGCAAGATGCGACCGTAATAATTCATCGCCCAAACGGGTTTCTCTTGCAAGTAGACAACTTCCTCGCCGATAAAATCCCGGCCGCCAAAGTAACTATCCAGGTAAGACCAGTCGCCGTGCGCGAACTCCAGGTCATGCGAACCCGGCCGGCAGGCGGCGCCTCTTGCACCGCCTCCGACGTAGGTGGCAGACTTGGCTTTCACGATAAAGTTGTTTAGTTTTTTCAGGGTTTCGTTGTCCACGCTTCCATGCTCCTGTTATCCGGTTCCAAACTGGCGGTCGCCCGCATCGCCCAACCCCGGAACGATATAGGCGCGCTCGTTCAAATAATCATCAATGGCAGCCAGGTAGATGGGGACATCCGGATGGGCTTTTTGCATGACGGCGATACCTTCCGGCGCACCGATCAGGCCGACGAACTTGATCTTCCTGACACCCCAGCGCTTGACAATGTCAGTGGTGGCCACTGCCGAACCACCGGTCGCCAGCATCGGGTCCAGGATGATGCAGACGGAGACGGTCGGCTCGATGGGCAGCTTATTGTAATATTGCACCGGCTGGAGGGTTTTCTCGTCCCGGTACAGCCCAATATGCCAGACCTCGGCGGATGGCATCAGTTCCCAAAACCCTTCCACCATCCCCAGCCCGGCGCGCAGGATCGGGACCAGCCCGATCTTCTCCTTCAATTCCAAACCGTTGATCATTGCCAGAGGGGTCTCGATCTGGCGGGGCATGGTCAGGAGGTCGGCAGTGGCTTCGTAGGCCAGTAAAGCGGCGATCTCGCGCACCAGTTCGCGGAACTTCTTCGGTTCGGTGTGCCTATCTCGCAAGCGGGATAATTTATGGGCTACGAGCGGGTGTTGGGATGCAAAGACGTTGGCCATAATTCCTCCGGGATTATTAATTATAGCTGACCTGCATGTTTTGTGGGTTGACGATTTGGCCTTTAATGGAGTATTCTAATAGGTATTCGGGACGGTGACACGGATGACCTATACCATACTCGTTGTAGATGACAATGAAATGAATCTCTCGTTGATGTCCAAGATCCTTGAACTTGAAGGCTATCAAGTACGGCTTGCCTACACCGGGATCGAGGCGATCCAATCGGTTATTCAAAAAATGCCCGACATGGCCATCCTGGATATAATGATGCCGGATATGAACGGCCTTGATCTTTGCCGGAGATTGCGTCAGCCGCCTCTGAATGTCACCGTACCCATTGTCCTGCTTTCGGCGATGAACGCTGAGACGGAGAGGGAACGGGTGGTGGAAGCCGGGGCGAACGACATCTGGGCCAAGCCGTTCGATCTGGAAGTGTTCCGCCGGCGGGTTGGCGAATTACTCAAGCCGACCCTTCCGACCGGAAATCCGCAAGGCAAATGATCGCGTTGGAGATCATGTTCGTTGTCAGTGGGTCAGTGCTGGCAGCGATTAGTGTGCCCCTGATCCTGCGCCGGATACCACCAAACGGATTGTACGGCTTCCGGGTCCGGAAAACGATGGAACACCCTGAGATCTGGTACCCGGTGAATAAATATGGAGGGCAAAGACTGCTGCTATCCAGCCTGCTGCTCATCCTGGCGGCAATCGGGTTTCCTTTCATCCCGGACCTGCGCATCGATACTTACTCATATGCGGTCCTGGTAGTCTGGGTGGTTGGATCCAGCATCGCGATCGTATCAGCCTTCCGGTATATGAATTCCCTTTAAACTATATATATAAAGCGATCAGGGCGAGCAGCGGTCGCCCTGATTATTATATCTGGAAGAGTACGCTGACTATCTCATGGCCACGCACCGGCAGGCTCACAGCACCGACTTGGTCGACCTTGAGGGGAACCAGTTTTTCCTCTGCCAGATTGACCTGTTCCGCCTGTTTGAACGTCTTCCATGGTTTGAGGGTAACGTTGATCAACTCACCGGTGATATTGTAGCCGCGCACCAGCCAGCCACGCCCATCCTCACTGGCCTTGACCGCCGAAACTACAAATGCTTCAGGGTTGGTCTCCATGAAGGAGCCTATGGCGGGCAGGCTTCCGGTGTGAATTCCGGTACCCACTGCGCGCAACGGCGTCTCGAAGGCATACGCTTGCTGGAAGGCAGTCTGCCAGTTGCCGGCGTGGGGGATAATGGAATACTCGAAGCTCCATTTACCCTGCATCTGGGCGCCGGGTGTTTCCAGGAACGGACCGGCGTGACCCTTGCGCGCAGGGAAATCGTCCCTTGAGAGCCAACCGATGCAGCGCAGGAGGGTTATTGCAATTTCGGCATTTTCCTGCGAATTCTTGAGTACTTCCACTTCAGGCAGCCCCCGGTTGGCCAGCATCAACCCGGACTTGCCATCCGATACATCCGTGAAGGCACGCTGCGGTACCTCAGGCCTGGGCTGCTCGATCCAGGTCTTATCATAGGCAGGCAAACCCAGCTTGCGTTCGACCACTTCGAAATGGCCATCGTGGCTGCCGGCAGAAGTGCTAAAGGGCGCCGGGAAATGAACCCGAAGGCGATGATCCCGGGCAGCATTTTCCAGGGTTGTGCGTATATCCACACGCGGCACAGCCTTCGTCAGGGTGACCGTTGTCGTGACCGCCATCCTAACCTGCTGTTTCGAGCGGGTCTCCCGGCTGGCAGCCAGCGAGACAGGCGCCTTTAGTTCCATCTCGATTACCAGGGACTGTTGGAGCGGGCCGTGGGCCAGGGTCACACGTTTCAGATGTGGCGAAGTAAACCGGTCTGAAGCGGGTGGGCAGTAGTTATATTCGTCGCCGCAATCGCCGCCATCCATGAAGCGGTTCAAGCCCGGATAACACTGACCGTCGCGCTTATCCAACAGAGTCAACGTGCCGTCCTTTTTAGCCTCAACGCTGAAGAATTCATTCTCGATCCGGTAGGGCGGCCGGCTGGAGCGCTTGCGGGTGGCCAATTTTTCGAGGAACGGCAGTTTTGCCAGGGGCATAAGGATTCTGACCAACAGGCCTCCAACCCGGATGGGCGCTTTTTCCTGGTTGGAGCGCGGGCGCACCCACAGCGTGCGGTAACCGAGTCCGGGAACTGGCGGGGTAGTGAGAACGATTTGCGTGATGGGGGTGGAGCGGGCGTGAACATGGTACTCTGTGACACCCGGATCGGTAAGGATTGCCTCGATTTGCTTGCGCCCGGCTTTCCAGGCTCCCAGGTTGGGTTCGCCTTCGTCGGACATAACCGCCTCGATATAAACCTGTGTGCCTTCCCGCCTGATCCCGACATCCTGGATCGACATACCGGCGACGCGGCCATCATTGATGGAACCGAAAGCGGCCTGCAAACCCCTGGCATCCAAAGCCATGCTGATCAATTCCCGGCTGCCGAGGCCATGCGCCTGATAGGACAAGCTGGCGCCGTTCTCATCCAACAGATCGAAATCATCCACTCCCACCGGCATTTCGATGGCCATATTGACAATATCACTGCGCAGGCTGGAAGAAGGATTGAAAACCACGATGGCCGATTGACCGTTGACAGAATCCGTACTGATATTGGCCGCCAGTGTTTCCAGACTTTGGCGGGTAAGCTCTTCGCCAATCTGGTCAACCTGGTCGAAACGGACTTTCATCTCATCATGAACCTGATCGATGGAACAGCCGCAGATGGAATCATGCGGGTGGTTTTCCATCAACAAGCTCCAGGCCTGGGCGAGGATTTCGGATTTCTGGCTAAGGATGGAGGATTGAGTAGGGGTGGCAAGCTCCTGCCAGGTGGTGAAAGGTTCTGCCCATTTGGTGAGCAGGGTTTCGCTGGCGTAGTTGCGCTGTTTGATCCATATACGGGTGGAAAGTACTCCTGGCAGCAGGTGACTGCGTTTACAGGCGCGCAATTCACCCGTGACGATCGGCAGAGCCAGTTTTTGTTTCTTGATATCCGCCTGGACTGCCGCGACGAACTTTGGCAGGGTTGAATGGACGACATGGGTTTCACCCAGCGCTTTATCGGCATAGGCGATCGCTTTGGATGTCTCCGGCGGCGGCTCCATGTGATCAGTGCCAAACATGATCAGGGCTTCCGATACGCCCGAGTGAGCTAAAAGGGAATCCCCGGCGGCTTTGAGTGTGCTGGTAAAAGCGACAGGGTTGTTGGCTGGCAGCGCGGCGCCGTTGGAATAACTATCACGCAGGTAGGCCATCAATACCCGGCTGCCGTCGGGAGCCTGCCACCAGAATTCAGTGGGCTCTTCATCCAACCCGCGCCACAGGCAAACTGTTTCAATTCCGAACCCACGCAAGATCTGAGGAACCTGCCCGGGATGCCCAAATGGATCGGGGACGTAACCGACCATCATTTTCGGACCAAATTTACGGGCGGTCTGATCGCCCTTCAACAAGTTGCGGATGTGCGATTCGGGTCCCACCAGGTACATATCCGGCAGGATGTGCCAGGGACCGATCAGGATGCGGCCTTTCTGGATGTGGCGGCGAAGGATGGCTTCCTTCTCGGGGCGGATGGCCAGGTAATCGTCCAGCACGATGGTCTGGCCGTCGAGCATAAAATATTTGAACTGGGGGTCGCTATCCAACAGCTCCAGCAATCCATCGATCAGATGAACGAGTTTCAAACGGAAAGATTGAAACGAGCGATACCACTCGCGGTCCCAATGGGTGTGAGAGATGATGTGCAATGTGGGCATGATTACTCCGAGATAAGTTGGGTGAGGATTTCTTCCCAGTGGGGGAAGAGTAAGAGATGAGCCTCGTTTTCGCAAATTGTTAGCCGGGCATTGGATATTTGACCCGCCATAAAACGCGCCATGTTGAGGGATGTCAAATTGTCAGCCGAGCCGTGCCATAGATACACCGGAACCTTGATTTTGTCCAGACTAAAACCCCATGGAGAGGTCAACAAGCGCGCATCCCAGGCAAACCCGCGCAGGCCCGGGCGGAACGCTTCCACTTCGGACTTGAGACAGGCTTCCCGCACCTCAGGCTGGCTGATCTGCTGCTCGTCGGCGGCCGGGCGATGACCAGTCTCACGATCCATCTGCGTAGCAGGATCGTCCCGCTTGCGATGATAGATCAACCAAATGAGCAATCGCCAGAGCGGCCAGGGCAGGTAGCGCCCGTAGGTGAAACCGGCCTTATTAATTGCGGACATACCCAGGGTCGCTTCAGGCGCTTCCACCGGTCCCGCACTGGATATGAACGCGGCGGCCGTGACACGCTCGGGCAAGGCATAAGCGCAGGCTGCAACGTACGGCCCGCCACCGGAGTGACCGGCCACACCAAATTCCAGGATGCCGAGGTGGTCGGCGAGCTGGCGGATATCCTCAGGAAAGTCAAGAATGCGCCGCCCCGGTTGGAAGGAAGAAAGCCCATAACCGGGACGGTCGACTGTTATCAGCTTTACCCCCAGCCTGGTTGTAATCTCATCCGGAGGGTGAAAGAAACGCGATCCGGGTGTACCGTGGAAAAAGAAGACTGGCTTACCGCCAGGATCCCCATTTTAAAGGCATATCCAATGCGGTGACCAGCATGGCAGGTTAAAATTTCCTTTGAATTGTTCATTTAAGAATTAGAAAGGAACCTGAAAGTTTATAGGAAATCCCTTTAACTCCTACCTATTCAAGTTCCACAGTTCAAAGTCATCAAGGGAAACCGTAGCTGTCCCGACTGCCATCGAAGTACCAATCGCAATCTCATTTCCAGAATGAAAAACGCCTTCCTGATAGAGCATGGGTACTCCATTTAAGTAGGCGGCAGCCTGATTGCCCTGAACGATAATGGTCACCATCGTGGGTTGTTCCAGGTCGGGCATCGAAGTCTTGCACTCATTGATGATCGTATTTCTGGTCGCCGAACCTACTTCGCCAAAACCACACCAGCCATCGGCGCCAAAAGTGAAATCGTTACCGGTAGCTCCTGACGGATCTGCTCTAAAAGTGAAACCAAATGAAAGTGAATTTGAAGAGGCTTTTGTCATAGTGAATTTGAACTTGCCAACAAAATCACTTGATTGAGCTGTAATACCTGCGCCTTGCCACTGATTCTTAGCAGCAATAACCAGTTGCCCATTTTCGATAGAGGCCCTACGAAATAGCTCCAATGGCTGGAAGACCAATCCGGGCTTGAAAAATCGTCTTGGAAATCCGGAGAACGGTTGGCAATTTGTGAGAGGATTGGTTCAGCAAATCCTTGTGTCCAATTATCCGAAGTTATCACTGGTAAAGTTGCAGTATATGCCTGAGCGGTTGGGAAGGAGTCGATCGTGGGGTTGGGATGGGTGTGATTGTCGTGGTTTGCCGGCTAAGAATGGGAAAGTCGCCTTTCCCAGCCAAGCTGAAATAAACAATTGATATAAGGATAATAATAAGAGCAGGTGCTAAAATCCAGATAGTAACGGCATATTTGTGCCTCCTGGCCGGTTTGAAAGATGGCAGTGGAGCAGGAGTTGTACTCGTCACTTGGGAAACCGGCAGCACTGGTTCATGTACCCTCGACCGGCTTGGGGTCGGTTTATTTTTTGGAGAAGGGGACAGCTCCAGGAGGTTACGAACCGCTTCTTTCAAACTGTGCAATTGTTTCGATAAGACAGCATTGGAAGCATCCAGCCAATGCCGGTTGGAAAGGTAGTATTCCATTGCCTTGGAAAGGAGGGCGTTGTCGATACGGAAGGTCAGGATGGATAGATCTTTGCTGACAGCCCGTTCCACCTCCTTCCTTACCTGAGGGGAGTGAATTTGATTCTTCTGAGAGAATAATCAAGAATAATTGACAGCGATTTAACGCCTCAATAATCGCATCCGTGTCCTCTTCGCCGGGCAATATGTCACGAGGTGCAATCCAACAACTGATATCTTCAGCTTCAAGTGTCTTGCAGACTGCGTTGGCTACTTCCACATCCCTGGACGCATAGCTGATGAAAACT
>CAVZMZ010000036.1:0-10842 GCA_963776475.1 uncultured Chloroflexia bacterium | reverse complement strand
GTTTTCCCAGTGGACATGTTGCCGCTTCAGTGGCAGTCTATGGTTTTCTGGCAGTCCTTTTATGGCGGCGCCATTCGCGTGGCTGGGCGGTCCTGTCTGGGGCCTGGGGTATTGGTTGTGGCATTCAGTCGCATGGACCCGGCGGTTCACTACCCCCAGCGATGCGCTTGGAGCCTTAATATTCTCTCCCTTGTGGGTGATGGTCGTGTTCGTGGTTCACGACTGGTTTATACGCCGTAAAAAGCAAATATCCGCCTGATCCGCATCAAATCCGCCCGTGGAGCCCAATCACTGAACTCCCACTCTTCCAACAGGTTCCGCAGCTCAGCCTTGCTGTGCAACTGGTACTGGATCAATGCCTGCTTCACGTATCCTTGAACTGTATTTTACCCGACACTTTCAAACTGCGCTGCCATCTGCCGGTTGGTATATCCCAGGCAGGTGAGCGCGGTTACTTCCTTTTGGTGGTCCGAAGTTCATCGCACAGTTTCTTCAACATGTCCGGAACTTGCCCAGCTGCTCCAGCTCCGCCGCCGACAACTGCTCCTGCAGTTCCTTCCCCGGCCGCGCTTCCCGAATGTCGTGCTCCACCAGCAACGTTTGCAGGCTACCGTTCAGCTCGTAACGCTGCACGAGCACCTGCCCTATCCCGTCCGGGTCATACGGGGGGGACCAGCGCAGGCAGTCCCGATCTGCGCATGATCCGAAAAAGGGTACGAAAGCGATCCGATAGTTCCATAAATACCGGGATTATATAGAACATGTGTTCTTGAATTAATCCCCCAATTTATCCCCGGGCTTAAACAGGCGCCGTTGAATTTGTTTGTAGCGAGCAAACGCCCATTTCCGGCGAAGGGAAATCCGGGCGTCACTTTTTTTGATATTCCCTGGATCGCAAAACTTTTTCGGCATTTATTCGTCCTGTATATGATTGCATGATCATTAATCCCAGGGGGGCAAGCATCGCTGCCCGCGCAATCACTTTATTTCTCGAACGCCACTTCGTGGTGCAGGCGAAACGTTCGTGGTGCAGGCGCCATAGAAGTGGCGTTCGAAATATATTAGGGGTTCACCTGACAGGCTGTGCAGGGGGTTATGGAATACAGGATCTGCGCCAATTTTGGCGCAGGTCTTCTTTTTTTACTGATCGGCAATAAGAGAAACCTATCAATTTTTGTATTTAGGGGGTGGGCATTGATGATCCCCCCATATATGGCGAAGATTAAACTGGAAAAAATAAACCTTACAAAAATGTAAGGTATCCTCAGTGACATTTTGCACACCATTTCGTCTGGTAATTACATTGATAAGTTTGTATTTATCAAATTCATCCGCTGACCTTATTCACTTCTAAAGAAAGGAACATCATTATGTATGACCCAATTGATTTAGTTGTGAGAGACGTAAAGGGAAATCTGGGGTTCATTGAGAAGATATTTTCCAAGGCCACTCTGCTGATCGGGACGGTGGGTATTGTTGTGGTTTTGGTATTCGTTGTTTTCTTCCATTAATAGCCTCCATTTTTCGCAAGCATTAAAATTTCTTATCCAGCCCGGTCCATCTCTCCCTTTTCTTCCGCCCCTTCGCGCAGCACGTGTGCTCGTCAGGGTACACGTGCTGCGCGAGGCGATGTGGCCTCCGTCTCGGATGCCACACCGAAAAGTATTGCCCAAAAGCAAAAGAGAAGGGATTTTTGGATCAGTTGTCTTGATTTTCCGCGGCCGCTTGAAGATCCCCAAAATAAAACCCCCGCCTGGTTAAATTCGAGGACTCCGGGAGAAATTTTGTTCATGGCATTAGGCAATTTTTCTATATCTTAAGAAACGCAGAATGCCTAGTAATAAAAAATACAACCACACAATTCCTATAAATACACAAGCCATTATAAACAGCTTGCCCAGGAACTTTAGGTTTGCCCTTTCCTCTTTCAAAAAAGAATCGTTTGGGTAAAAATCCAAATTCATATTGATGCCCCTTTCCCTATAATAAATTGGTTGAATCCGTATTAAATCTGTTAAATCATTATCGCGCATTTTGCGCGTGTGGGTGATACCCAAATATGGTAATTAACGGTGTTTGCAAAGTCGCAACTTCTTGTTTTGTGTCATTGCGAAACCGGCGTACTTTGCCGGTTGAAGCAATCTCCCAGCCGAATTTGGGGATTGCTTCGCCAAAAAACGGCTCGCAATGACATCCGCGGTTGACTTTTTAGAACACCCTGTCTGGAAATTGACCGCAAGCCGCCAACCCTGATTTTGAATCAGAATAAGTAGCTATTCGAGAAATCAGGAGAGGTTCGCATTTTGATCGTATGCGGCTTCGCCGCATACGATCAAAATGCAGTCCTTCAATAATTTTCGGATAGGCGCGAAAGTAAAATATGCTTTGTTTGGGAGACATATGTTAATGAAGGACCGGGTTCTTGTCTGGGACGGTTGTTCCAATGTTCGCGATCTCGGTGGTCTGCGTACCTGTGATGGCCGTATGACGCTTTGGAGAGCTATTGTCCGTTCGGATTCTCCAGCCAGGCTGACCACGGCGGGCTGGTCGGCGCTGTACGGTTACGGCGTCCGAACGATAATTACGCTGCGCACTTGCGGTATGGAGGAAGAAGAGCTCAACATTAAGCCGCCTTATCCTGATCTGGAAACGGTCCAAGTGGCAATCGAAGACATTACGGATACCGATTTTGTGCAGCAGTGGGTTGACTCTGACCTTTGGTGTACGCCGCTCTATTACCAGGATGCGCTTCGACGCTGGCCGGAACGTCACGCGGCCGTTATTTCTTCCGTAGCGCGTGCTCGCCCTGGCGGCGTTCTTTTCCATTGCATCCGCGGAAATGATCGTACAGGCATTATTGCTCTGTTACTGCTTGCACTCGTTGGCGTTACGCCGGATGATATTATTGCGGATTATGAGCTAAGTCCCAATCCTGAACGGGATGAGCTGCTTGCGCGTGAGCACTGCTCTGTTCGGGATGCCATTCTCGGCGCCCTTGCAGGGCTTAATGTTGACAACTATCTTGGCACGGGTGGGGTAAGCCAGGATGATTTGGCCGCCGTTCGTAAGCGGCTTATGGGGTAGGTAGTTCTTTGTTGAAATAGCTTGAAATTTCCACATACTCTGGCAAACCTACACAAAATTGAAACAATTTTGTAATTGATAGTTAACAACTTTATGGTTTAATAATATTGCTCTGGATTGGCTGCCCCCCTCAGTCAGTTCGGAGCACTATTTTTTTCTGGGCTTTGGTAGTCTGCCAGCCATTGGAAATTCCATTGAATTGACAAGCCGGCCATAAAATCAATCTTCCTCCGGCAATTCTACCGGAGGAAGACTATGTTACACGAGTACCAACAACAACAACTTCGCCAGGCGGCGGAGTTGAATTTCTTGTGAAGAAGCTACATGGAAGGCATTTGAACGCCCAACTGCATCAGCGCGGCCGGGATGCCACCATCGGAAGGCGAGCTGACTTCCATATGGGAGACTTTATCGCCCATCACAGTGACGATATACGCATCCTTCACGGATACCTTCTTCCCGGTGGCCGGGATGGATGGCATGCCCGGTATTCCCAGGTTCAACGGACCGGTATTCGTGCCGCCCCACATGACTTTCACCGTGGCTTGATTGCCGTTCAGTGTAACCTCTTGGATATCGATTTTGAAGTCGGGAAAAGCAGTCGAAAGCCCGGCCACTACTTTCATGGCTTCCATAACCGGGAGGGCCATCGGCAGAACGCCACCACTTGCCATGGCATCCGGGGTAACCATTGATTTGACCTTCTCAATATTGGTCATGTTTGCGATAAGATCACGTGCAATACTTTCAGTACTCATCAGCGGCTCCTTTTTAGTTGTAGTAAATCGGATATTAAAGACAATATATCACTAAATATTTATTTTGAAAAGTCCCGGATGCCTCCATTCCAGCCACAATGCACGCTGTACAATTGGATCAGCCCGGCGGGAAATTGGCCTTGCGCGAAATTCCGGTGCCTCGCCCGCAAGCCGGACAGGTGCTCATCCGCATGGCCGCCGCGCCGATCAACCCATCCGATCTCGGAGCGCTCTCGGGGCTGAGTTACCGCGGCGAACGCAAATTCCCTTTCACTCCCGGGTTGGAAGGCAGCGGCACCGTCGTTGCAGCGGGGGATGGCTTCCTGCCGCGCCTGTTGAATGGCCGGCGGGTGGCCTGCTCGGTGCTGGCGGGCAATGGAAGTTGGGCAGAATATATGCTCACTTCTGCGCAGTTATGCGTTCCGCTCAATAAGAATGTCAGCCTGGAACAAGGCGCGACCCTGCTGGTGAATCCGCTGACTGCCCTGGCCTTCTTTGAAATTGCGCAGCGCGGCAGCCATCCTGCCTTGGTCAACACCGCCGCCGCAAGCGCCCTGGGTGGCATGCTCTTGCGTTTGGGGAAACGCCGCAACATTCCTGTCATCCACGTCGTGCGGCGCCAGGCGCAGGTGGATTGGCTGCGCGGGCTGGGCGCCGAATATGTTTTGGACAGCACTGAGACGGGTTTCGTCGAACAACTGCACAGCCTGGCGGATAAATTACATGCCAGCCTGCTGCTGGATGCGATTAGCGGCAGCATGACCCAGCAGCTCGCCCAGGCTGCACCGCAGGGCAGTACCATCCTGTTGTATTCGCGCATGTCGGATGAAGAATGCATGATCGATGCGCGCACCGCGCTGGTCAAGGATTTGCATTTCGAAGGCTGGTTCCTCGGAAATTGGTTGGGCCGGAAAAATCTGCTCCAAAATCTGCTGCTTTCCCAACAGGCGCAATCCCTTTTGGCTACCGATCTGAAATCACCCATCCACAAACGCTTTCCACTGGCTGCCGCGCAACAGGGACTCGAGACATACCTGACCCAAATGAGCGCCGGGAAAGTACTGCTGGTGGCAGACCCTGCGGCAGTCAAGCTGGATGGTTGAGACTGAGTCCGCCTGGATTCCCGGATGGATTTTGAGCGAAGCAGCCGGTCCATCAGGTTGGGATATAATCCGTTCAGGCTCTAATCGACAACCTGGTCGCTGCTCCCTTAAAAGATTGAGGTCCGGGGGCCAGTATGAACGGATCAAGATCCATGGTTTCCAAGAACAACTCCCGGGGTGATTTCCTGCTGATCGTATTGGCTTCCATGTCCTGGGGCACGGTGGGCGTCGCCAACCGGGTCCTTTACAATTATGGCGGCACGAATCCGCTGTCGTTGTCTTTCCTGCGCCTGGCATTTGCAGTTCCCTTTTTTTTCCTGGCAAGCTGGATCACTTTCAAACGGCGCCTGTTCGCCATCCAGCGCCGTGACCTGGGCATCATGATGCTGATGGGCTGCCTGATCGCCGTGTCCCAGGCCCTGTATATTGCGGCAATTTCGTACAGCGGGGTAAGTGTGTCAACCTTGATTGCCATTTGCGCCGCCCCGGTGATCATCGCGCTGCTCTCGGCCTTGATCTCACACGAACGCATCACCCTGATGACGGTGATTGCCTTTGTGGCTGCGATCGGCGGGATGGTGCTGCTCGTAAATACTCCCTCGCAAACTTTAGCGGATGGAAACGCTCCCATCCTGGGAGCCCTGCTGGCGTTCCTTTCGGCTTGTGGTTACGCCGGCTTCATCTTCTGCGGGCGGCTGCTGACCGGTAGATATCCTCCACTGCAGATCAGCAGTATCGCATTTGGAACCGGCGCGCTGCTGCTGCTGGTCCTGGCCGGGTCGACCCGCCTGGCTCTGGTCTATCCGCCGGCGGGCTGGCTGATCTTCCTGTACCTCGGAGCGGTCCCCACGGCTTTGGGCTACGGGCTGTTCCAGGCTGGCCTGCGTTCCATCTCCGGGACGCTGGCCAGCATTGTGACCATGTTCGAGCCGCTGACGGCCGCATTGCTGGCCTGGCTGCTCTTTCACGAAGCGTTGGGGCCAACCGGCTGGCTGGGGGCCGGGCTGTTACTGGGCGCCATGGCGATCATTATCCTGGTCCCGCACAAGTATTTTGAGTAGGACCCAGACCCAGACCTCCGAGTTTTTTAAAAACTCGGAGGTCTGAGCTGGAGAGGCGCCAGGCGTTGCCGCAATAAACCTAAAAACCGGGACGGAAACAGTCATAGCAAAATCAGATTTGACCCATCAATATTCCGTAAAGCAAATCGAAGGGAATACTTTACCATTACCTGCGCGTGGGACTGTCTCACCCGTAAAGTCTGCCTGGGCGTTTGAGCTGGCAGATGGCACAAATTGTATCTTCATGGGTGGTGCGACCGCTGCCTTCGAAGGGAAACGCGTTAACTACAGTTGTTCGGATGGTTGGTACATCCTTGGAGAATTACAGGATGGCCAGGTTTGGACAGCTCGGAAGGTGCGTCTATCTTCAGATTTGTCATCCATTGAGGCATCAGTTCAGGTACCCATAAAGATAGTATGGTTATAGCCCGGAAGAAGGTGGTTCCCGCTGGGCCGTTCGATCAGTGCGCATGCCGGGGGCATTGAAGGGTTTGCAACGATCATTGCGCGCCCACCCAGGCGCGGTTATTTTGGAAAGTATCCCCGTTTTTTAATCCAAATTTTAAATTGGTGCGCTATTATATGATTATAAGGACAATATATAGCTGTTAACCCTCATTTATCCGTATCATTTCTCTATTGGTTGAGAGAAAGGCGCCTTGCTATGGAAGACCCGATTGATTCGCTCGTGAAAGAGATTGAAGGGAACCTGGGGTTTTTAGAGGATTTGGTTAAAAAGAACAATCTGATCATTGGGACAGTTGGCATCCTGGTAGTTTTAATGGCAGTTGTTTTGTTGGTTAGATAGAACCTCCAGATAAAATTTAAAACGATAAAGGGGGCTATTTATCGTTAATCCACGCTGATCAAAAGGAGATAGCCATGGATCAAAATTACACCACTAATTTTGTGGTGGACCAGACTCCTGAAGAAGTCTTTGCTGCCATCAATAATGTTCGTGGCTGGTGGTCAGGAGAAATTGAAGGCAGCACCGATAATATTGGCTTTCTTCAAATTCCTCCCCGCTTCCCATCACAGCCTTAGAGATGCGATAATATACGCCACCGGGAGTCCGAACGCGTTCATGGCGGCATCCGCGGCCAGGCTGGATGAGATTGTCTTGGAACGCCAGACCAACCCGCCCAGAACCAGGGCGCCGAACGGAACAATTAGCCAAAAAGAAAATGGCAGGCTCGTCAGGTAATAAATATGCCCCAGCATGAACAAGCCTGACTGGAATAACAGGATCCAGATGTTTTTCCAGCCGGCCATCAGCAGATAACCCCACAGAAACGCCCGGAAGAGCGGTTCTTCCGTCACTGCGGCATAACCCAGTTGATAGAGAAAATCACGCGGACCTATCACAAGGATGCTGAAAAGATCCGGCAAACCCTGCAGCTGGTTTTTAGGAATCTCGAGCGAGGTTGGATAGGCGGTGATGAGGATGGAAATAAAGCCAACCAGGATGCCCACCCCGAACCATCTCCAACTGGATCTCGACACCTTCGGAATGGGCGCATGACTTAGCCATAACGCCAGGAAAAGGCCGAGTGAAATGATCCAGAGCGCCAGGCTGGGCGGATTGGGAAAAGCCAGCGGCCGTTCGTTGGAGACCATCCAGGCCAGTAAGAGGGTTTGAATGGGTTTGAACAGGAGGATGATACCGAGCGCCAGTTTATCGATATGAAAATCCGCCAACCGGTCTCTTTCCCACCAGATCAGGCCGGCTGTTAACAGGTAAGTCCCTATCTGGAAAGCGGGATCCAGCCATTCCGGCTCGGAAAACGAGCGCGATGCCCGCAAGGAAAGGCAATCTCAGCAGCAATAAGCCGGCGAGAAGTATCCAGGCGACGATCTGGTGGCTCTTAATCTTTGAGGATGTAATGTTTTCCACAACACTCCTCCAAAATAACCATTGCGATTGGGTAAGCTACATCGCACAACGTGCTTGGTCGCGGCTCGTAGCCCGTTGAGCGGGATGCGCTGCCCGGAGCGGGGAGGACAGAGTGGGCCTGTGCGCTTTTATGGGCCAGGATTGAACACGATCACATGATATTGATAATCACTGCACTGGCGGTTCAATCATACAGTAAATCCGCCTCCCCGGCAAATGAGATTCGTAGGCTTCCGGACGCGTGGTTACTTTGCCCCTTTCGTCCCTTAAATTGCAACACACGCCATGCCAGGATCGGTGCAGGCAGGTGGAACCTCCCAACCCGTATGCAGCGGAGAGCATCCAACCGGGTATACTTTGCTAAAGCCGGATAGACTACGAAAATAAAAGGAGAGCGTTCATGGATCAAATTACAGAAAAAGATGCAGAAGTGAGTTCATGGGTAAAAGCGATTTTCGCTATTACTTTGTTCGTTGAGGACCTGGAGTCCACCAAGCAGTTCTATCGTGCTGTCTTCGACCTGCCGCTGATATTTGAGGACAACAATTCGGCAGTGTTCAAGTTTGGGAATACCCTCATTAATTTGCTGAAGACCACGGCGGCGGGAGTCCTGATCGAGCCGGCAACAGTGGCGGGTCGCGCGGCCGGATCGCGCTCTGTTTTCACCATCCATGTGGAGGATGTGGATGCGATGTGCGCAAAGCTAACCGCACGCGGAGTGGAGCTCCTGAACGGCCCGCTGGACCGGCCATGGGGCATACGGACCGCCAGTTTTAAAGATCCCGGCGGCCAAATCTGGGAGATTGCGAAGTAGTCCCTGATCAAACCTTTACCCGGGGCTGACCCAAGCCACTGGCTGCGAGGTAAACCAGATTTTAATCCTGCCCCAGCTCCAGCATCAGCAGCATCCATTTCCAGGCCCTGCCTGACCCTTTGCCCGATCGCCTTGTGTGCATATCTTTTAGATAGCACGTCAGAAAATCGCGCTGGTAAAAGTCAGTCTTTATCATATTTAAAAAATACCCCGTTGTTTGAGCGCTGGACTAATGACAATAATTCAATGCAATGGTATAGTCTGGCAGTAGCTTTCCATCATTTGCATAGGGCAGGCTAGAGGCGGCAAATTCATGAGCGCAGAGAATAATCCGGCTGAAGATTTTCTCCTGAAGATCGACCAGGAAGCAAAAGACCGCGTGGTTGCGGAACAAGCACTACAAGAAAAACGCAAACAACGTGCTCAAAGTATGTTCGATGAAGTTGCGCAGATCATTGACGATTACCTCAATGCACTCGGGAAAAGGCATTTTGGAACAGGGAACTACGCGATAAACCATACCTTCGATCAGTTTTCTACCGCATTTTGGACCGTTTACACGGTGGAGAATAAGGATTGGAATCCCGAAATGCGATATTCCGGCGAGGACAATGACATTGCCCTGCATGAATATAAGCTAAAGGAAGGATTTAAAGTAGATCTGGTTTACTCAGCGGATGACGAGCAAGGTGCCCTTAACCTTTATTATGACGGAGTATTTACCCCTTTTTCTGAAGGCTCCCTGCAGGATTACATCGCCAGAGTTCACCAGAAGGGTCCGCGCGAGCTTAGGGGATATTTTCAAGTCTAATTTCGCTCATCCATGATCCGATTTCCAGCTTTTATCATCCGGGCTTGCTTGCTGCAGGCGCCGGCGTAAAAACCTTACCGGCTCGCCCCGGAAAAGATACAAATAAGGTACCGAAAACTCCCTGCCGTATGGACAAAAGTCACATAAAGCTTTAAACCCCTTGATTTGTTGTAAAATTTTCCTACGGACTCATCCCGGCATTTCATCGAGCCTGTCCCCGAACTGAATAAATTCTTACAGGTTAAGCAAACATAACAGTTGATGTTTGGATTAGTTTTGTAACCAGTCAAACCAGATGCTGCATAACCTTTTCGCCTTTTCTCCGTCTTGTTTGAAAGATTGATCCGGCAACGATCTATGGCAGAAAAAAAGCAAGCGCCAGGACCAAAAAACCATCTGGATCAGGCTGCGCTGGCCGCAATCTTTGATCTCTATTCACGTTCCATTTTCAGGTATACGCTCCGTTTATGCGAAGATCCGCTGGAAGCTGACCAGATCGTGGGAGATGTTTTTAATCAATTCCTGGAACAGGTTTCCCGGGGCGGTGGCCCAAAAACGAACCTGAAATCCTACCTGTATCAGATCGCCTACCATATCGTTATCGATCATGTCCGTGAGAGACAGCGCATCCTTCCAATTGATGTTGTCGATAGCAGCCGGAGGGAGTTGCCCTGGAATTACAAGTGGAGGAACAAACCCTGCTGAAGGAATTAACCTCAGCCATACAGAATGACCTGACTGAAGAACAGAAACACGTGATCATCCTACGCTTCCAGGAAGATCTAAGTTTGCGGAGACCGCCGAAATCATGGGCAAAGACATTAACACGATCAAATCCTCACAAAAACGCGGATTATGAACCTGCAGAAAAGCCTGGGTAATACGCCATGAAGAGCCGCAAAGAATTCAGCGAAAAAGATATAAAGGCTCTATTGACCAGGCTTAAGGACGGTCAGGCGCAGTATCCTGCTGACCTGTTGGAAAACCGGCGCGCCAGGTTCCTTATTTCGGTTCCCCCGGCCGGGTTTATCCTTGCGAGTAAGGCGATTTATAAAACGATCCTGCATGGGATCCAATCCACCGTGGCGGGCGTGACAAAGGTAATCCTCCTGGTCAGTGATTGGTATGACCGCCGTCGGGACAGTCTTGGTTGGATATAACCAGGGCTGGGCTCACTTCCTTGATGATGAAGCAAGAGCCATTGTAACAATAGTCGCCCCTGCCAATCAGGTCGGAACGAATCCCGCCTCCTATTCCTGCGGAAGAAACGATCTGTTGCTTACCATCTGGCTGAACTACTCGCCCGTCGCAAACACC
>CAVZMZ010000035.1:0-143366 GCA_963776475.1 uncultured Chloroflexia bacterium | reverse complement strand
GCGGCACTGACCTTAAATTCAAATACAGCATGGCCGCGATGGCAGCCAACAAGATGATGTAAATCATATAGCGGGTGAAAGGGACACTCTTGGTCGCTTTGCCTGCCTCCGGGACTTTGTTCAGAGCCAGTTGCTCCCGAAGATACTGCAGGTTGCTTTCGACGCTGAACAGGCGCTTGGGGATCATCTGGAAGGTGTTGTGCGAGCGATACAACAGGATCAATTCCTGCCCCTCGGCCCATTTTTTGAAGTCGTTCCATGGAATCAGCGTACTGCCCTGCGGGTTGCTGACCGACAGGCCCACCTCGGATAGTTCCCACTCGAAGGGCGCCGACAGGTCCTTATGAGAATTAAAGACACGCCTCAGCAGGTAGGGTCGATACAGGTACTGGAACAGCAGAAAAACCAGCAGGATCGCCAGGGGGGCCAGCAGGTAAGCAGCCTGCAAACGCCCCAGGAGCACCAGCAGGAGCAAAGAGAAATAAAACAGCGCGATCACGATAACCAGCAGGATGGGGCTGCCGGACGCAGCCGCGCCCTGCCGGGCGTGCAGCCGCTGGGCTTTCTTGAAATCGTCGAGAGTGTATTGGCCTTTGATCTGGATCATGCATATCCGATTAAGAGGGGATTGCTTCGCCGAAGAACGGCTCGCAATGACAAATGTTTCTTCTTATCGCCCGGATTTAATTGCCTGGCTGGCGATGCGGTCCACCAGGGCCGGCGCAATCAGCTTGAGCCACTGGCCCAGTTTGCCGCGCAGGGTCATGACCAATTCGCGTTTACGCTTCTCCATGGTAGCCAGGATGAGCCGGGCGCAGGTTTCCGCCGTCATCACTTTTTCTTCCTGTACCAGGCTGATCCCGAGCGGTTTGCCGTCCGGGCCGAAGGCATGCGCGCGTGCATCCGAGGCCACAAAGCCGGGGTAGATCATGCTGATACTGACCCCATAGGGTGCGACCTCGATGCGCAGGGAGTCGAAGAATCCGACCATGGCATGCTTGCTGGCTGCGTAGCCGCTGCGGGTGGGGACGCCGGTCTTGCCGGTCAGGCTGGAGATGCCGACGATCTGTCCGCGGGTTTGCTTGATATATGGCAAAGCATAATGGGTGCAGTACAGGCTGCCCAGGTAATTGACCTTCATGATCTTTTCGAAGATGGTCAGGTCGCTGACTTCTTCGAATTTAGCCCACATGGTGATGCCGGCATTGTTGACCAGCGCGTCGATGCGGCCGTACTCATCCAGGGTGCGTTGGACCAGCGCTCCGCACTGCTCCGGCTGGGATACATCCGTGCGGACGGCGATGGCTTTTCCGCCCAGTGCAAGGCATTCGGCCCGGGCGGCTTCCAATTGTTCGCATGCTGCGGGCAGCCAGCGAGAGCCAGGCTCCACGGGCAGCCAGTTGGTGGGCCAGTTCCCGACCGATACCCCTGGAGGCGCCGGTGAGGATGACAACCTTGTTTTTAAAATCGTAGCGCGGCATTTCAGCGCCTCCTTACGGTTTCTGTCTACCAGGTTCAGCCCTTCGAAACTCGTGTTCGAGTGCCTGGCGTATCAATTTGGATTCGCTTATACCACGTTCCTTTGCCAAACGTTTGAGCAGGAGATTCTGTTGTTGGGTCAAACGGATTTGCTTTGGTATCATTCTGTCGCTCGTATAAACCTCGCTTGTTTACCAAATCACTTCTAACTTATATTTCTTAATCTGCTCGTCCTTTGTGACCAAAGGCATGGACTCCATCAGGCACTGAGCGATCAGCAAGCGGTCGAACGGATCTGCATGGAAGGATGGCAAATCATAAACGCGCAGTGCATGGCTTATCTGTACCGGCAATGCCAGGAAGCGATGCTGGTGCATTCGGTTTGCAACGTAGCGCCCTGGTTCTTCAGGCAGGGTCAACCGCCCCTTGGCAGTCTTGATGGCTATTTCCCAGGCGCTGGCAGCAGACAAATAAATTTCGTTGCGTCCGTCCGAGATTATGTCGCGTGCGCGCGCGGATAACTGCTCTGCACCCAGGCACCACCACAGAAAAGTATGAGTATCCAGCAAATATTTCATTCGTCGAACTCTGGCAGGGGAGCGTCGAAGTCTGGCTGGATCACCACTTTTCCCTTATCTTTTCCTGGCTGACGTGGGGCAGTGTCAATCGCTGCATAAGGCATAATACGGGCTACCGGTTTGCCGGCCTTGGCGATCACTACTTCTTCCCCGCTCAATACCCGTTCAAGGAGCTTGGAGAAGTGGGTTTTGGCATCGTGAACATTAAATATCGCCATATTGCGCCTCCAATTAAATTATAGACTAAGTCTTGGACTAAGTCAATTATTATACAACATCAATTTATCTTTGGAATGGGATGTACTCAGACAGGTGCGTTTGTTTATACAAGCTGTGGGATGCGAGCGCACTTGCTCAGCCGCATTCGCGAATGGTAGGGAATTTTAATCCGTGCGTTCAATTTCCAGGTGTTTGAGAGGCCATTTTGATGCGCTCGCCCAGCGGGGGATGATCGTAGAACATGAACACCACCCACTTCTCCGGGTCAACTTCGCCCAGGTTCTGGTTGGCCAGGCGCGTAAACGCGGCGGCAAATGCCTGGGCTTTTCCGGTACTTTGCAGCGCATATTGATCCGCCATGCTTTCGCGCCAGCGCGAGACGGCATTATCCAGGGGTTGGGTGAGCAATCCGAAGGCGCCCAGTACCAGGGCCAGGGCCGGCAGTCCGGCGATGTTGGCCGGACCGCTGAAGCCAAAATAACCGGCTGCCCAATGCAGCGCCAGGGAGGACAGGTACAGCCCGCCCATGGTCATCACCGTTCCGAAGGCGATCAGGATGGGAATATCTTTGTGGACCTGATGCCCCAGTTCATGGGCCAGGACGGTTTCGATCTCATCCGGCGAGAATTCGTTGATCAGGGTATCGGCCAGCACGATGCGGCGGGTATTCCCCATGCCGGTCAAGGCGGCGTTGGCGGCTTTGGTCCGTTTTGACATGTCGAATTTGAACACGCCGCGGACTTTCGTGTGAGCGCGCTCGGCCAGCTTCATCAGCCGCTCAGCCAGTTCGGCGTGCTCATCGCCCAGGGGCACAAATTTGTTGAAGAGCGGCATGATCAGGATGGGGGCCAGGTTGGACAGTACAACGGAAAACAGGAGCATCCCAATCCCCGTCCACAACCACCACCAGCCGCCGGTGAGACGCAGGGCCAGGTAAACCAGTTCCACCACAACCAGCCCCAAAGGCGCTCCGATCAGCAGGCCTTTCAACTGGTCCATCACCCAGCTTTTGAAATCCTGGGTGGATTGGCCGAAACGGTGCGGCAGGATGAACCCGGAATAATAACTCAGCGGCAGTTCGAGCAGGGAGGCGATCCCTCCAAAGATGATGATAAATCCGAGCACGAGCAGCCAATCGTTGGTTGTGAGAGTTTCCAACCAGCCGGCCAGGCTTTTGGCCCAGCCGAAGAACAGCCAGGCCAACAGGTAAAGCGTACTGGCGAGCGTATCCAGCAGCCACAACCGCCGGTGAATGCGGGCGTATTGTTTGGCTTGTTTTTGTTTTTCAGGATCAAGGGCAGTCGTATTCATGCTCTAATTTTGCCATAAATAGTCCGAAATGGTCAGGGTAATCCGGGGATATAATATAAAAAATTAATCAAAAATCTAGATTGAGGTGTTTTGATGGACGAACTCGCTCCCGGATTGACTGCCGAACTCGAACATATTGTCACAGATGCTGATATTGCCTCCAAATGGGGCAGCGGACTGGTACCTGTTTTCTCGACCCCGTCCCTGGTGGGCTTGATGGAGAGCGCGGCTGTGGCTGCACTGACCGGGCACCAGGCCCCGGGCCAGACGACCGTCGGCGGGC
This sequence comes from uncultured Chloroflexia bacterium, assembly GCA_963776475.1. Taxonomy (GTDB): domain Bacteria; phylum Chloroflexota; class Anaerolineae; order Anaerolineales; family Villigracilaceae; genus UBA877. The sequence continues at coordinate 139,496 of CAVZMZ010000035.1, read as the reverse complement.
ACATCGACGTCCATCACCTGGCAGCCACGCCGCTGGGGATGCAGGTGCGTGCCCGGGCGGAATTGACCGCCGTGGAAGGCCGCAAGCTGGTCTTCAAGATACAGGCCTGGGATGAGGTCGAACTGATCGGGGAAGCCAACCACGAGCGTTTTGTGATCGATGAGGCCAGGTTCATCGGGCGGGTGCAAGCCAAGGCCAAACAACCCCGGACGCCCTGAGAGCCATACTGGAGACTGTTTAAGAATCGAACAGGCCGGTGCCGCAAAGTCGCCAGCCTGTTCGACTTGAAAGAAAAGGAGAAATGGCGGGGGTCTTAGCCCTTGAGCGCGCCGGCCATCAGGCCGCGCAGGTAATAATGGCCGAGGAAAAGATAAACCTATATTTCGATAAGCAGGTTAAGGCATTAAGTCAGGAATACGCTTCGCGATTAGAATAAGTATAGCTCATAATAGACTTGTACTCAACCAGTTTAGGACACAACTTGGACTTCTGGCGGACATGGAAAGACAAACCTTTGTCAGTCAGTTTAAAGAACTGATCTCCCGATTGTACGACCGTGTGGCAATCGAAACGCATCCATTGGCAGCTTTCTTCCCGGTGCCGGAGGCTGCTTCCACCCGCCGCGCGGAAGTGGTCCAACAACTGATCCTGGATGAGATCGAGAACTTGCGTCCGGAGAGCAAGGAAATCCGGGTCCAATCGCCTGAATGGCGCCCTTATCTCATCCTGCAAAAACGATACATAGACGGGCAGGATCCTCACGAGATTGCCAAAGCCCTTTACATCGGCGACCGGCAATTCCGGCGCGATCACAGCCGGGCGCTGCAGGCGCTCAGTCTGCAGAGTCTGGCAGAAATATTTCGAACCGGTTTTACCAAGCTCTGGAGCGGATGAAACCGATCTGTTTGAGGATCAGGGGTCGTTTGGGTTGCATATTGCTAAAAGCTAGTCGTAGTAAAACCTCGATTACCTTTCCAATTGTTCCAGAATTTCTTTCGTGCTCATTACCTGCGCGTAGGATTTGAGCGCCGCCAGGAAAGCCGCGTGGACTTGTTGCGCGGGGACCTTCACCTCGTCGTATTCCAGGGCGCGTGTGGCGCAGGCATCCGCCGCCAGCAGCACCGGAAAGCCGAAGTCTGCCGCGGCGCGCACCGTGGCATCCACGCACATGTGGGTCATCATGCCGCAGATAACCAGGCGCTCGCATTTCAATCCCTTCAAATGCTCCAACAAACCCGTTTCGCGGAAGGAATTGGGGAAATGCTTGATGATTACAGTCTCACCTTCCAGTGGGGCGATGGAGGCATGGATCTGCACGCCATCCGTGTCCGGTAGGAAGAAGCTGCTATCCGGACGCGTGGATAGGTGCTGGATATGGACGGTCGGCCAGCCCTGCCGGCGGAAAAAGTCCAGCAGGCTGCGGGCTTGCCCGGCGGCGGCGATCGGATTTTCCAATTCGCATCTGCCGCCCGGGAAATAGTCGTTCTGGATATCGATCAGGATCAAGACGGTTGTCATGATTTAATTATATGCGTAATTAATGCAAGTTCAACACGACCGAGCCCATGGCCAGGGTGGTCCCGTCCGCCGCGCTAAGGTCCAGGAACTGGACGATCAGCGGACCGCTTATGCCCGCATTACTCAGATCGAAGTTTTGGGAGAATGTTCCCGGACCGCCTGCAACCCCGGCGGAATCGACTATGAGGGATGACTCGTTGACTTTGGTCCCGTCCGGCAGGTAGATCCGGTAGGCCAGCGTGTTTTCGAAGGGGGCGATGGTGACACTGCCGCTAATGGTAAAAGGATTGCCCACAGTAGTGTTGTCAGCCGGCGAAACAATGCTGATCGAGCGTTCGTGGGCATCCGGGGTGAGAGAGCTCAGGCGCGCCAGCCATAACGAATTCGCGACCAACCGGTAGGACTGCGTCTCCGGCAGGGATGGGCAGCACATGGGGTCATTGGGCCCCTGTACCAGCATGTCCAATGCCAGCGTACCGGAGGCGATGTTCATGGATTTGATCTGGGCCCGGTCGCCAAGTTGGGCTTCTCCGGCCTGGGTAGCCACGCCGCTTGAATCAAGTACAACAATGACCGACTCGAATTGACCGGTCCCGCCGCCATTCTCGACCAGCAGGATGGCCGCATCGCCGACGCCATCCCCGTTGAGGTCGCCAAAGGCCACCAGATCCAGCATCTGGACGGAATAGGGATCCGTGCTGGAGCCATTGGAGTAAGCTCCGTTTACCAAAGTAACGGTATGGTCAAAGGCCGGGGCATGATAGGTGCCATTCCGGAGCATATCCATTGTCAGGCTGGTGGGCGCTGGTGGGACGGGCAAGGTCGTATTGGTGGGCGCGGCTGGCAGGGTTGCTTCCGTAGCAGGCGGGACTGCGGAAGTCGCTGGCGCAGGCGCGGTAGGCTGGGACTGGCAGGCTGCAAGTGCCAGCGCCAGGGCGAGCAGGGGAAGAATGATTTTACGGTTCAATGGATATTCCTTTCATTATTGGGTGAGAAGCGAGGTCCAATTAATTCCATCGCGGGTACGATAAAGTTGGCTATGCCCGGCCTCATCTGTGCGGGTCAGGGCCCAACCAGTGAACTGGCCTGTGGAGGCTGCGACGAACTCCAGCTGGCTCAGGTGTCCACTGATATTCAAGCTGGAGCTGGCAGTCTGCCATATTTCTGCGCCATCCGTCGTAAAGTACAGCTGCGGGCCGCCATCCCAGGACCAGGCATACTGTGCGTCGGCGAAAGCTGTCAGGCCTGGTTGGATGACTTTACTGGCTTCACCCGGATTGCCGCTCCAGGTGAGACCGCCATCCTGTGTAACAAAAATGGTTAAATTTACCCGGTCAGGCAGATTTACCATCAGCGGCAGAAAACCATCCTTGCCGAAGAATACCGGAGCTTGTGGTACGTACTGGTATCTCTCATAGCCGGCGGGAAGCGGCAGGCTCTGTTTTGACCAGGTTACGCCGCCGTCATGCGTGACATACAGGTAAACCTCTCCAGCCGCCGGGACGGAGCCCGTCACCCAGCCGGTGCTGGCATCCAGAAAGGTCATGCCGTTCTTGATGCCCGCCAGCGGCAGGCTGTCGGATGAGCCGGGCTGGTTCGGGTCGTCATGGAAGACGCTGCTCCAGGTGGCGCCGCCGTCAGAGCTCTGGAACAGCTCGACCGCCTCAGAGCCGGCTGCCGCGCCGTATTCGGCCAGCGCGCGCCCGTGCATTCCATCCTGAAATTGAATGAAAGCCGCTCCGAAAGGGACCGGGTACGAGTTCCAGAGCAAGCCGCCATCGCTGGTCCGGTAAAGTGTTCCGGAAAAGAAGTCCGTGCTTGGCACCAGCACCCAGACAGTGTCCGTGTCCAGGACGGTCAATACCGCCGATAAACCGATGTTCCCGATCCCCGGCGGGGTGGCGTTCAACCAGCTGCTGCCGCCGTCCACCGTACGCAGCACGTAACCATTATCGTTTGTGGCAATACCCCAACCGTTATTCTCATCCTGGAAGGCGATGCGTGCCAGCTCCGGCGAGGCGAGCACTGGCAGTGCCAGGTGGATCCGGGTGGAAGTCGGGATTGGAACCGCTGTCCTGGTGACGGATGGTTCACTTGTCTTGCTGTTGGTGTAGACCGGCGGCGCATAAGCGTGAACGGGCGCAGGCGTGGCAGCACTGCAGGCCTGCAGGATACACGCCAGGATGATCAGTCCAACTATCAGAACCGCCGGAAGGATTTTTCGAATCAAACGATCACTCTGGGTAAACCAGGTCAGGGGATCAGGACGGTCCAGGTGGCGCCGCCATCCGTGGTCTTGTAAAGCATGTGATGGCTGCTGGCATCGCTGGTCAGTGCCCAGCCGGTGGTGGCATTCACAAATTGAAAGGAGACCAGGTTATCCTTGATGTTGACGTTGGGCGTGATGGTGGTCCAACTGGCTCCGGCGTCGTGACTGGCGTTCAGCGCCGCGCCGCCATCCCAGACGAAGAAATCGCTCGCCGAGGCGACTGCCAGGAAACCGCCCTGGGCAACGGGCGTGGTGGCGCTCCAGGTCTGGCCGCCATCCTGGCTGATGTAGAAAACCGCCGCATTGGTGTTTGCTAATAACAACACCGGCAGGACAGCCTGATTTGAGCCAAAGAAGACCGGCAGGTCGGCGCTGGTCATGGCCTGACTGTACCCGGCGGGAATGCTGAAATTCTGGTGTACCCAGCTGGTCCCACCATCCTGGGTGGCGTAAACGTAGATGAAATCACCCGATGGCTGGGCGCCTGTAACCCAGGCGTGGGCTGCGTCCAGGGCGCTGATGCCGTTCTTGTCACCCACCAGCGGCAGGCTGTCGCTGAAGCCGGAGACGCTCGGGTCATCGATAATGGCGCGCGTCCAGGTGGCCCCGCCGTCGCTCGTGCGGTAGACTGCCACGGCTTCATGGCTCATGGCGGCGCTCAATCCCACCAATTCCCAGCCGTGCATCGCATCCACGAACTTGAGCGAACCGCCCCCAAAGGGGACTGCCGCCGAGCTCCAGGTGGCGCCGCCATCGCGTGGTATGAAAGAGCGTCCCGGTGGTCGGGTCGGCTCCCATCACGGCCAGCCAGGCGGTGCTGGCATCCAGGAAGAATGTGCTGGACGGGGAGCCGCTCAGGCTGGATGGCGAGGCAGTCAGCCAGGTGGCGCCGCCGTCCGTGGTGCGGATCACGGCCGTATCCGTCAAGGCCCACCCGTTATTGACATCCAGCATATCCAGCGATTGGATGGCGGGGGAAGCAGCCACCGGCAGGGATGAGCTGGCTGGCGCGGCAGTCGCCGGGACGGCCGTGGCAGTATTCGTGGCAGCCGGGACGACCGGAATGGCTGCTATGGTTGGGACGGCCGGGATTAGCGGGGTGGAGGTTGAACCTGCGCTGCAAGCCGCCAGTACCGCCAGCAGGATGGCCGCTCCGCAGGCCAGGATCTTATATCGAATGGAAACCATGGAAAACTCCTCTGATCAGTACGAATAATCCAAACCTGGATGATTGTAAGCCTGCCTCCGGAAGTCAGACAGGGGCATAAAAGGGCCGAATGGGGTCACTTGGCTATAAACGAGTTGAGAATTGCCTCGAATTTGTTCAAAAGGGCGGCCTGATCGTATTCGACCACTGTCCCAGCCGGATAATTCGCGATGTTCGCCGAATGGATCAGGAAGACCAGTTCGATGCAGTTGTTCGACCAGACGGTGCGGTAGGCGATCTGGTCGTAGCGGTTTCCGGCTGCCGCTCCGCTGAATTCGCTGCGCGTGAAAGTGTAGTTGTTGACCTTTACCTGGCCGGTGACCGTTTCAGCCACCTGCGTGGAAGGCTGGGTGCAGCTGGCCACGATTGCCGGGTCGCGCGTCGCAGCCAATACCAGGGTTGCCTCGATCAGGTTGGTTTTGGGAGAATAAAAGGCCGGGTCGATGAATGCCAGAGTCAGCATGCGGGTGCCCTTGACATTGACCGGCACCATCAAATCCGTCGGCGCGAACTCGTCCGTGTAACTGATCCCGATCGGGATCTTGCCGTCGAAATACCAGAAATCCTGCGTAGCCTGCCCCGGCGGGTTGATGGCAACCCGCAGGCTGAATGCGCCGCCTGCCTGTGAACTAACCGTGACGATGTAATCCTGTGTGGAAGGCAGCCCGCCGCGCCAGAAGGGCTGCGTATATTTTGGATCACTCAAGGGCTTTTTATCCGCGCCGGCCACTTCCACTGTGAAAGCCGGTCCCTGCGGGATTGAAACGCTCATGATCTGCCCTTGCAGCGCGGATAGGACATACTGTTTGGATGCGTTTGCCGCAATTGTATCGTTGATCTCCATCCAGGTCCCATTGGGGGCGAAGCGCAACCGGGTGGCATTGAGCCGCGCCTCGAAGCTGACATCCTGGGTGGGGGTCGGTTCCAGCGTGGGCATGGGGATCGGCGTGGGCGTCGGAATACTTGCGTCGACTGAGACCGTGACGGGGGTGGAGGCTGCCAGTTTGGGAGTCTGCAGTTCCCAGGTGACGCCCGCGTTGGAGGTCTTATAGAGAGTTGATGTTTCATTTTCCTGGATTACCACCCAGCCGGTCTGGCTGTCGACGAAGTCCAGGGCTGAAACGGAACGCGAGCCGCTCTGGCTGAAATCCAGGTTGGAGGCCACTGTCGACCAGGTCTGTGCCCCATCCTGGCTGGCGCACAATGCGCTCCCGCACAGGACGAAAATATCCCTGGGAGAAAGGATCTGCATCTGCGTATATTGTGCCGCATTCAGCCCGCCGGGCGCCAGTTTCCAGCTTGCGCCGTTGTCCCGGCTGGAATAAAAGACCAGCCGTTGGTAGACGAAAGAACCATCGTTATTCATTTTTACGAGGCTGACAGGCAATAGGCCGCTGTTATCGTTAAAGAAGACCGCCCGGTAAGGGTTGACGAGCGCCTCCTGGTAATTTTCTGGAAGCGGCAGGTTCTGCGCCGTCCAGGTTTTACCGAGGTCAAATGAGACCTGCAATCGTACGCTGCCCCTGGCTTGCATCGTGATCATGTCTCCAAAGACGGCCAGCATGCGGGCTGGGTCATAATAAAAGCTGTCGGTGCTGCTGAGATGCACCCCGCCGGCTGGCAGGCTGGCATCCGGATAGGGTGGGATTACCGGCACCGGCCCCCAGGTTTTCCCGCCATCCCGCGTTAGGGACAAGAAATAATAGATACTGCCGGCCGCGCCTTCGCCGGGTTCCGCCCAGCCGTTCAAGCTATCTGTAAAGTGCAGGGCTGAGGCCGGTCCATAAGGATACTCCGCCCAGGTTTGGCCTCCATCGACTGTGTGAAGCAATCCAAAGCGGTTGCTGTCTTGTAAATAGATTGAAAGCCAGGCCGCCTGTGCATCCAGCGGGAAAAAGCCATCCGACATTACCTGCCCGGCGGGCGTGCGGTCCGTCCAGGTCTGGCCGCCGTCGGTCGTACGCAGCAGGCGGGCTGAATTCGTCCAGGCCCAGCCGTTGTCAACATCCAGCATGTGCAGGCTGGCGATGGCTTGTGTAGGGGTGAAACTTGTGCTTGCCTCCGTTGAAGTCGGGGCGAGTCTTGTACTCGCCCTTCCACTTTCAGTCGCGGCCGGTGTCGGACTGCCTGCTCCTTCGGAAGATGTTGTGTAGGGGCGAGTTCAGACTCGCCCGTTCCGTTCGGCGTGCAGGCGGAGAATATCAGGATGAATGTGAGCGCCAACCAGAGTTTGGAACCGGTATGCATATCTGCTCCAGCAAAAGAGAATCACCGCGGGAGGGCTCACGCGGCATTCTGTAGACGAGCAGTCTTGGGAGAATGTTCCCGGCGCTCGAGATTTACCCCAGCCATTCGACGATCGTGGCCTCGCCCTGTCCCACTCCCACGCACAACGTCGCTACCCCAATGTACGGGTGGTCATCGGGTAGGTCGTAGGGGCGACCCTTGTGGTCGCCCGCCTTGTGGTCGCCCGCCTTGTGGTCGCCTGCCTTGTTCTCGCCCGCCCTGCGCCGCATTTCATATAAAAGCGTGGTCAGGATGCGCGCCCCCGAACAACCCAGCGGATGCCCCAGGGCGATCGCCCCGCCGTTGACGTTGACGATCTCCGGGTCGAGCCCCAGATCTTCGATCACCGCCAGGGATTGGATCGCGAAGGCTTCGTTCAGTTCTACCAGTCCGATATCTTCAATCTTCAGTCCGGCACGCCCCAGGGCTTTCCTGACCGCCGGGACCGGCCCCAGCCCCATCGTGCGCGGCGGGACTCCGGCGGCTGCAGAGGAAAGGATGCGCGCCAGCGGTTTTAACCCGAGCGCCTGCGCTTTTTCCTCGCTCATCACCAGCAGGGCTGCCGCACCGTCGTTCAGTCCGGAGGAGTTTCCGGCGGTAACCGTCCCGCCCTCCTTGCGAAAAGCTGGTCTCAGTTTCGACAATGATTCCAGGGAGGTATCCCGGCGTGGGCGTTCGTCAGTATCCACCACTTTCGGGTCGCCTTTTTTCTGAGGAATGATCACCGGAACGATTTCTTCGGCGAACTTGCCGGAATTGATCGCCGCGATCGGCGCGTTGGTGCGAGCGCAGGGAGAATTCATCCTGCTTCTGGCGCGTGATGTGCGGACGTTCTGCGGCAATGTTCTCGGCTGTCTCGCCCATGGATTCGGTTCCGTATAAAGCCTGCATCCTGGGGTTGGGGTAGCGCCAGCCCAGGGCGGTGTCATAGGCGGTCAGGTTGCCGAATGGGAAACCCGCTTCCGCCTTGGGGAATGAATACGGCGCCCGGCTCATCGACTCGACCCCCCCGGCGATGTATACCTCCCCTTCTCCGGCGCGGATGGCGCGCGCCGCCTGGTTGACGGCGTTCAGCCCGGAGGCGCACAGCCGGTTGACGGTCACCCCCGCCACGCTGACCGGCAGCCCCGCCAGCAGCAGCGCCATGCGCGCCACGTTGCGGTTGTCTTCCCCGGCCTGGTTGGCGCAGCCCATATAGACTTCCTCCACCAGCGCCGGGTCTAGCTTATTGCGTTCGATAATTGTTTTGATAACCAGCGCGGCCAGGTCGTCCGGGCGGACGGAAGCCAGTACGCCGCCCAGCGCCCCGATCGGGGTGCGGATGGCATCTATGATGACAGGGATGGGCATGAGCAGACCTCCAAATGAAACATATTAATTTATTTTACCACCCCGAATTTGGGCTGTTCCTCTCTCTCAAAGAAATAGTGGGAGCAGTCCGGTAAAAAAACTTCCGAGACTCATCGCCTCTGGAAGTTTAATTTTTTACCGGCATGTTGTTCATCAACCCCCATCCCATTCATCCCATTCATCTCCGGTAGATATTCCTCCTTACGGCGTTTCCTCCGTCGCCGCCTCCGGCTCCAGCTCGCCCAGGAAGCGAATGCGCTGTACATTGACGAGAATTGCCTCCCGTTTGAGGATAAAGCCGGGATTGACGTCCAGTGTGACGGTCGCCTCCGTGATCGGCAGGAAGGATTTCGGACAAATTGGTGATGGCCTGGCGCAGGTCGATCTGGCCCGTTTGGTTCAATTTGCCGCGCACTTGCATGCCCTCTAAGCCCACAAAAACGGAGTATTTATTCTTGGGATACCTGATGAATTGCCTCCCGCGCGGTGTGGTCTTCTGGGGCGGCTCGAACGCCAGGATGACCCCGGCCTTGGGGATGATGGAAATGAGCGTTTTCTCAAGGATCTTGGCGGGATTCGCCAGGGGGGCAATGCTGCTGCTCCGCATCATGAGACTCGTGTCGCGCCGGTCGTTCAGGAAGTCCGAAAGCCGTTGTTCGTGCAGGAACAGGCCGCCCGCGATGGAATAATGCTCTGTGAACAGGACAACTTGAAATGGAAAGACAGTATCGACCATGCTACCCTCTCGACCGGATGAAATTTCTAATTTCAATTCTACTGCTTCTTGCACAAAATGTCGAACATTATGACAAATTTGAAAAGACCTTCAAGCATTCTGGGCATGATTTACACGATTTTGTGAAAACAATTTAGAATTAAGGCACATGGTATTGTATTTAATGAGCCGGATAGGATGTTCGTAGCCTCGAATTATGACGCTTGGCACTACCCATCGTTGCCAGTCAACAGCATAATCCATTTGGAAGTATCTTCTCCATGGATTGGGCACGGATGGGGGGTGTGCGGGAGTACGCGAAGCCTCCCGCACACCCCCACCTCCCGTTTATTGGAAGATACTCCTGGAAACACTAACAAAGCTGGTATTGTCAAATTTCAAACAAGGAGACCCAATCGATGCCTGCAAAAGGATGGATTGAAGTCAATGATCTCTACTGTAAAGGTTGTGAGCTTTGCATCACAGCCTGTCCTCCCAAGGTAATGGCGGTCAATAAAGACCGCCTGACTCCCAAAGGATACCACCCGGCGTATGTCTTCAAAGAAGGCTGCACCGGGTGTGCCATCTGTGCAATCGTCTGCCCGGATGCGGCCATCACGGTCTACCGCGAAGTGACCAAATCCGCGGCCCAGGCCGCAGCGGCGGGAGGTTAATATGGCGCGTGAACTTTGGGAAGGTAACCAGGCCATTGCCGAGGCCGCCATCCGCGTTGGGCTGGAGGCATACTTCGGTTATCCCATCACCCCACAGAATGAGATCCTCGAGTGGCTGGCGCGTCGTATGCCGGAGCTTGGCCGGGCGTTTGTCCAGGGCGAAGCCGAGGTAGGCGTAGTCAATATGGTCTACGGCGCGGCCTGCACCGGCGCGCGCGTTATGACCTCCTCCTCCAGCCCCGGCATCAGCCTGATGCAGGAGGGTCTGTCCTATATCGCCGGCACCGAGGTCCCGGTGGTGCTGGTCAACGTGATGCGCGGCGGCCCGGGCCTGGGCAACATTGCCCCCTCGCAGGGCGACTACAACCAGATCTGCAAGGGCGGTGGGCATGGCGATTACCATCCGATCGTGCTGGCGCCCGCCTCGGTCCAGGAAGCGGTCGACCTCCTGCCGCTGTGTTTCGATCTGGCGGAGAAATATCTGACCATCGCCTGCCTCCTGCTGGACGGCTCGATCGGCCAGATGATGGAACCGGTCGAATTGCCTCCCATGCGTGAAGTCAAGCGCCGGGATTATCCTTGGGCCACCTCCGGCGCCATCGATCGCCCGCACCGCTTCCTGACCTCCATCTACCTGGAACCATACGACGAGGAAAAGACCAACCTCCGCCTGCTCAAACGCTGGCAGCAGGTTCAGGAAAACGAAATCCGTTATAAGGAATATTTCCTGGAGGACGCCGAGATCATCGTGGTTGGTTTCGGCACGGCTGGCCGTGTGGCGCTCTCCGCCGTGCGCGCCGCTCGTGAGCAGGGCATAAAAGTGGGCTTGTTCCGGCCGGTCACGGTTGCTCCATACCCATACGAACGCATATCCGAACTGGCCGGACGGGCCAAGTCGTTATTGGTGGTCGAGATGAACTCCGGCCAGATGCTCGAAGATGTACGCCTGGCCGTCAATGGCCGGACCCCCATCGAATTCTATGGCCGCCTGGGCGGCGTGGTGCCGTTCCCGGATGAAATCCTGGCTGAGATCCAACGCGTTGCCCGTGAGACTCCCAAAATCGTGTCTGACCCGGCCAAAGCCTGGTTGAAGCGCATGGACGATGTGGTTAAGGCATAGAGGTAGATATGGCTGTGATGACTCCTGAAAACCTGGTTTATGTACGTCCATCGGCCTTTACGGACACCCCCACCCATTATTGCCCGGGCTGCACGCATGGTGTCGCCCATCGTCTGATTGCAGAAGTGCTGGACGAGATGGAATTGACTAACCGCACGATCGGCGTCGCGCCGGTCGGCTGTTCGGTTTTTATGTATAACTATTTCGCCACCGATTTCGTCCAGGCCCCGCATGGCCGCGCCCCGGCCATGGCCACCGGCATCAAGCGCGTCCTTCCGGACCGCATCGTCTTTACCTACCAGGGTGATGGCGACCTGGCTTCCATCGGTACCGGTGAGATCATCCACGCGGCTGCGCGCGGCGAGAATATTACCGTCATCTTCATCAACAATACCAACTTCGGCATGACCGGCGGACAGATGGCTCCCACCACCCTGCCCGGCCAGAAGACGACCTCTTCGCCCAACGGCCGCGATGTTGAGCTGCAGGGCTATCCCATCCGCGTAGCCGAGATGTTGTCCACTCTGGATGGCGCCGGGTACGTGGTCCGGCGCAGCCTGCACGACCCTGCCAACATCCGCAAAGCCAAGAAAGCCATCCGCATCGCCTTTGAGACCCAGCGGCGCGGCCTGGGCTTCTCGCTGGTCGAGCTGCTCTCCACCTGCCCATCCAACTGGAACCTGACCCCGGTCGAATCGTTGAAATGGCTGGAAGAGCACATGCTTCCATATTATCCGCTGGGCGATTACAAGGTCGCTCCGTCCATTACCGCCGCGAAAATCTAGTTTACGCGTCATTGCGAGCAGGGTGTTCTTCCCGACGAAGCAATCTGTACCACCCTGGACTGCACGGGACGCAGTCCAGTGCAGGCGGAGTGGCATCCCCAACTCGTAAAGAGATTGCTTCGCCCAGGAACGGCTCGCAATGATACCAGGAGATAAATATGCATACTGAGATCATCCTTTCCGGTTTTGGTGGACAGGGCATCATGTTCGCCGGTCAGATCATGTCGTTCGCCGCCATGGACTCCGGCAGGGAAGTCACCTGGATCCCTTCTTATGGGCCAGAAATCCGCGGCGGGACGGCCAACTGTACGGTTGTCATTGCCGATGAAGAAATCGGTTCGCCCGTCGTAAAAAATCCGGATGCCGCTCTTGCCATGAACCTGCCTTCGCTGGATAAATATGAATCCATGGTCAAGCCTGGTGGCGCATTGGTCATCAATGCCTCCATGGTGGACCGCCCGGCAATCCGCACGGATATCACCTCCGTCGCCATCCCCTGTAATGAAATTGCAGAAGAGCTTGGCAATCCGCGCCTGGCGAACATGGTTGCCATCGGTGCGCTGCTGGCTTGCGTGAATGTGCTCACCCTGGCGGATATGGAAACCGCCTTGAATAACCACATGCCGGGTCGCCACAAGGCTTTGCTGCCCAAGAACGTTGAGGCGCTCACCCGCGGCGCAGAGTTTGCCAAAAAGGTTCTGAATAAGTAAGCACGCAGCCCGCCTCGTCCAGAGGCGGGCTTTTTTGGTATATCCTGGCCTGCCCCAGCCCTGGGGACATTTTTTTCGTGGATAGTTTTCTAAATCTTCTTATCTTTTCCGTAGTGCCCTTTGTGTCCGTCGTGTTAAGTAGTTCTTATTTTGTTTTTTTCTGTTATTCGTGTTCGCCTGTCCCAGTACTTTTGGGATCGTGGATAATATATTTTTATTCTCTTCCCTCAGTATCTTATCTTTTCTTCTTTTTTTTCTTTGCGTCCTTCGCGGTAAATCCCTCTAAACGATCCTGCTGAGAGTATAATCATCCTATGAATTTCCTCATCACCGGTGCTGCCGGATTCCTCGGTTCCCATCTTGCCAACCAGCTTGCCCGTGAAGGCCACCAGGTGCGCGGCCTGGACGACCTTTCCACCGGCGATCCGCAAACGCTGGACCCGGATGTGCATTTCACACGCGGGGATGTAAACGACCGCCCCAAGCTCTGGACCCTGCTCCAGGAAGTGGATTGCGTTTACCACATGGCCGCCCGCATCTCTGTGCCCGAATCGATGCTCTACCCGCGCGAATACAACACCTCCAATGTCGGCGGCACGGTCAGTTTGATGGAAGCCATGCGCGATGTGGGCATCCGGCGTGTGGTGCTGGCCTCCTCGGGCGCCATTTATGGCGATCAGGATATCCAGCCGCTTACCGAAGGCCAGACTCCCCGTCCAAACAGCCCGTATGCCGTCTCGAAACTGGCCGCGGAATACTACGTCCGCACCATCGGCAGGTTATGGGGCATCGAGACGGTCTGCCTGCGCATTTTCAACGCCTATGGCCCCGGCCAGCATCTGCCTCCCTCCAATCCGCCGGTGGTGCCCTACTTCCTGCGCCAGGCCACCCGCGGCGGCACACTGGTCGTACATTCGGATGGCACTCAAACGCGTGACTATGTCTACGTGGACGATATAACCAGTGCCATGGTCGCCGCTGCCACTGCACCCAATATCAACGGGCTGGTCATCAACGTCGGTTCCGGGGTGGAAACGAGTCTGCGCGGTCTCACAAAACTGATTCTGGAAGTAACCGGCAGCCAGGCCAATGTGGTCTATAACGCCCAGACCTCCGGCGGCGTCTCGCGCTTGTGCGCCAACCTGGACCTGGCCGCCCAAAAACTGAATTACAAGCCCGCCATCCGCTTTGAAGACGGCCTGCGCCTGACTTTGCAAAAGGACTCTCGTTTCAAGCTTACCAAGGAACCCGCCCCCAAGACTATAGAATAACCAAGTGTCATTGCGAGCCGTTCTTAGGCGAAGCAATCCCCAGTTGAATAGGAAGAATCAACTTTTGGGAGATTGCTTCGTTCGCGGGAGGACGCTCACTCGCAATGACAATTACGCTGTGCTCTTTGCCTGCAAAGCCTGCGCCAGAACCGCAGGTACACGTGTGCCGCAGGCACACGTGTGTCCACCTGTCCCAGCCTGCCGGTTCTGTTGGGGTAGTCGCTCTAGGCGGTGTCCTCGCCGCCGGGGATGGCTGGCGAGCAGGCAGGTAGATTTCTTCCTTCGTCTCCCTTGTGTCCTTTGTGTTTAATCTTTACTACTATGCAATCCTCCTCCTGCCTCCCCCGTGAATTCTACGCCCGCCCCACCCTCGCCGTCGCCCGCGACCTTCTCGGCATGCGCCTCGTCCGGCTCCAGGATGGTATTCAGCTTTCCGGCATAATTACCGAGGCCGAAGCCTATATCGGCCAGGAAGACCTCGCCTGTCATGCGCATTCCGGCAAGAGCTTGAGGAACGCCGTCATGTTTGGGCCGCCCGGGCATGCCTACGTTTACTTTACCTATGGCATGCACTGGATGTTGAATGCCGTCACCGAGCGCCAGGACTTCCCGGCCGCCGTCCTGCTCCGCGCCATCCAGCCGCTGGAAGGCGTCCAGATCATCTCAGCCCGCCGCCAGGGTCGCGACACCTTCGGCCCCGCCAAATTGACCCAGGCCCTCGGCATCGATGGCGCGCTGAACGGCATCGATCTCTGCAGCCCGGCTTCCGGCCTCTGGATCGAACCCGGCGCCCCCCTCCCTGCCAGCGCCGTCCTCACCGGCCCGCGTGTCGGCCTCTACACCGTCCCCGAACCCTGGAAATCCAAGCCCTGGCGCTTTCGGGTGAAAAACGTTTGAACGTTCCAACGTTCTTTAGTAGTTCCTATCCATATCCTCCAGCGGATCCTTCGCTCGGATGATAAAAGGCTTGAATTGGTAATGCCACTCCATCCTGTCCAGCAAGGTGCACATCGCCCCGGTCATCAGGTCGTCATCGTGCACCAGCTCCCCGCTCACCGCATCCCGTGTCCCGTCCGGCACCCCCCAGCGCATGAGCTTGGATGGCCCGGGCAGGATTTCCGAGCGGCATTTCTCCAGTTGCAGCCGTAATTTGTCCGGGAAGGGATGGTATTCCCGGTACCTCCCGCTTTCGATGATCCCGATGAACCCATAGCCCAGTTCGCTTTTCACCTTCGATGTGAACTTTACTGGGATCACCTTATCCGCTCCGAACGCATTATCCAGCAGGCTCCACAGCCCTTCCCCCACACCGGTCGCATCGATCACGATCCGCGTCGGTCTCCAGGTTTGCACCAGCCCCTTCAGCGCCCCGAACACCGTAACGTGGCTTTTTCCCTTCCATTCCTTCCGGAACACCGTCAGGTAGCTTGGCTTCCCGATCAGCGCCACCGTGCTAATATCCACCTCCACGATTTTCAAATCGGTGCTGTCCCTCATCTTGTTGGGGCGGGTCGCTGACCCGCCCGCCTGTCCCCGCCCGCCCTGGCCCTTGCATCACCCTCTCTTCATCCTGCCCCGCCACGTCGATCAAAAACGCATACGTCTTCCCCGCTTCCGGTTCCGTCCTCTCTTCGTGCGCACCTTTCATCAATGCCTGCCTCCCCGGTGGGAACATCCCCATCGCCGCCTCGATCGTCTCGCAGAAATACTGGCTCTTCACCAGCGGGTGCTGCCTGCCCAGCCGGGCGATCACCCCTTCCAGGTGCTTGGCGTATTCCGGCACCACCGTCCCCACCTGCTCGCCCGTGAAAAAGAACACCCGCCTGAACCCATCCTGCTTTTCGGCCTCCAGCGCCAGTTGGTATTCCCGTTCCAGCAGCGTATCCCCCGTCCAGCGTGTCCCGGACAACAACTTGGTTGCGTTCGTGCTGGCTGCCATCGGGTCGATATCCTTGTCGAATTTCATCATCCCCACGTCCTGCGCTTCGTTGACCACCAGCAGCCGGTTGGCGGTCGCGCTCACCACGTGCGCGGTCGGGTCCGCGCTCAAATAGGTGCAGTAGGCGTTGTTGATCTGGTAGATATAACCCGAGCGCCGTTTCCACCTGCCCAGCGTCAGGATGTTGGCGTCCAGGCGGCTCTCCAGCCGCCGCATGCTGGTCTCGGTCTGCGGCTTGAAGGTCGGGTTGAAGAACACCATTTCCCCGCCCTCCTTCTTGAACAATGCCAGCAGGTATTGCACCAGGATCGCCAGCGCCTCGTCCTTCCCGCTTTGCCTCGGGAAGATCCACACGAACGTCATCCCCCGTTTTTTGCGCACGCTGTTCACCACCGCCCGGATCGCGACTTCCTGGTAAGGCCGCAGCAGCACGTTTCCGGCCTGCGAGAAACTCGCCGGGTGGCGCAGCAGGAAGCTGGCCCGTTTGGATAGGTCCTTCATTCGCCCACCAGCACTTCCGGCTCGTTCAGGTATTTCCCATCCAGGAATACCGCCAGGCTCTCCAAAGCTTCATCGAAGGCATCCGTGACCTTGGGTTCGGTGCCGTTGAACAGGGCGAAGGTGCGCGCCGTCGTATTCAGCGCCGTCATCGCCAGCGACAGGCTGTTGGTGATCTTGGCCAGCGCCTCCACGTCGTACGCCCGGCCTGCATTCATCAGCTCTTCCACCTCCTTGTGCAGGCGTACCTGGATTTCGAAGACATTCCTCACCGCCACCCGCATCATGTTGATCTCGTGCCGGTAATCCTCCGGCGACATCTTGCCCAGCCGGGTTTGCTCCTCCGCGCTGAAATGCTTTGAATACAGCCCGTGCTTGAGTGCATTCTTGTTTCCTTTGGGTGCTGGCATATTTTCCTTTCTTTCTAATTAAAAAAAGACGCGGTTAGGTTATTCTCCTGCCCGTGTATGCAATAATCATAGAACATATTTTCTATTTGTCAAGGTTTTTCCTTCCCCATTTTTTGCCCTACAAAAATGGATAAGTGGCCGTAGGCTGGTTAGGTCCGCTTTGTCTCCCATTTTGCAGAGATAGCGTAGTGTTCTTTAGGCTTCTTTGCGACGTCATTTCCTGCCCCATTTGCCGTACTTCGCATTTGGGGGAGGTGCCCGCAGGGCGGTGGGGGCCGGGCAGGGTTGTCAATAATCAGAAATTATGTTCTAATTAACCCCATGAAGAAAACCGAAGAAGAAAAGGCTTTTGAGAATGGCGTTTTCCGGGTTGCCTGTCCAAACTGCGGATACCAACAATACCATGCCCTGTACGAGGTCGATAATTTTTTCGGATGCCCGGTGTGCCATGAATTCGCCTGGCTGAGAATAAATACCTTGATCGGGAGAAACAGATCGTCTACGGGTTGCAGCTCGTGCAGGAGCAGCCATAAGGCTCATGAGTATGGCTTGGTCTGGTTCGAGAGCAAAAGCCATACATACGGACTTACGTGGCCAGTCGCACCCTCGCAAAGGACTTACCGGCGGATACGCACTTCATGCAGGAAGCACATTTGCTTCCTCGCAGCCGGTCAGACGCTATGTAAACGCAATGTCCCCCGCTGCGAAGCATGTCCACTGTCGCCCGTCTGCGCCTGCGCCTCGCATAGGCGAATGACGATCTCGCCGTAGATCCTTGTTTTCATACAGGCTTACGCCGGTCAGGGACAACCGGCCCTGACGCCATGCAACAGCAACTCTCTCAGGATATTGACTTCCAGCCGTGATTGATCGCCAATAAGCGATGGCCGCAGACGGAGTGTAATTTGGGGCATTCGGATCGATTTCAAGCACACGATCATAATCACATCTGCGCGCTCGTAGTCGATTGCATAATAGTAATTGTAAATATCACCGCGATACATCGGGCATCTACGTAATCAGGCCGCAGCTGGATCGCACGGTCCAGGTCTGGTAAAGCAGCAGCATAATCCTTTTCCACCATGTGAACGTAAACACGGTTGTTGTATGCCTCTGCGAATTTGGGGTTTACTTTGATCGCCTGGGTCAGATCGGTTATCGCTTTGTTACATCGCCAAGAGCATAGTCGTAATCGCCTTGTGCAAGATAATCCTGGTCGCTGACCAATTCGGCTGGTGGGTTAAGGAGTTTTTCGAGCAACACTGGAGCAGGAAACCACCGGGCGATTGAGGCTGTAAACTGTCAGCACTCCAGATAGATGCATAAGGCAACCATAACAAGGCGGCAATATCAGTGGTACGGGCCTTTTTCTCATACATTTCCTTCCTGGTATATTATTTTCCCTCTGGGTAAACCATGGTACCACTCCGGTGAAATCACAGTCACTCGGATGGAAAGGCGGGCAGACCATCCACCCCAGAGGGAGGAAGGAGGAAATTCCCCCGGGAAACCGTTCACTGGCTTCCTGGGAAGACCTCAAGCCGCTAAGGTGAACCGACCTTATAGGTCTGACCTTGCCAGGTGAGTTCCATGCTGCCGCTGGCCTTTACCGGAAAATTTTTTATAGACCGGAGTTTTCTCCATAGGTCAAGGGGATGGTAAAGCGGTTGCCTTTTCGGACGCAGCGAACGGGGGTTGTGAATTTCTTGCCGGACTTCCGCCCTACGCAGGTATGAATACAGCCCGAATATGCTAAAGCGTTTGCCTGCCCGGCCGATGGTCATCACGAACTTGTAGCTCTTTCGTTTGTTTGAGCAACGTTTTTTCATTGATCCCTGGGACATCGCCGAGGCGCATACCTGGCGGCTTTTCTAGACGTCAATCAGATTGTCCAGGCACATAAGGATGAAGGTGATGAGCACCAAAATGAGCAGGATGAATTTCCGATGTCTGCTTCATAATGGATTACCACTCTTCCTTTCCTGACTGGTGAAGGTCGATGCTTTAAGCACGTCCCTTATGACACGTGCTCTTGATGAGCTTTATCACCCGCTGCTGGAGGATATGGATCCCTAGATTCCAGGAGGATAGTGCTGCGGAGGCGGCCGCGCGGGAAGCACCCAGCTCAGGGTGAAGCACCCAGCTATGGGGATGACGAGGCTGCGTTTGGCGGATCACGATGTCGGCGTAGAATTGGTAGAAGAAGGGGGAGAGATGGTGAAGGAATCGCATAGGAGTATGAAATTGCCCCTTGCTTCGATTTTCTGTATGCCGGTACCAGAGTTCTATTTATAGCAAAGGAGGAAGCAAGGGGCAGATGGATTATGGCGGGATGAACTAAGATAAATATTAGTTGCGGGAAGGGGGGTTTTACTGTATGATTGTTTTATCGATCTAATTAACACGAGGGGCTTTTATGACCGCATCTGAATTAGCTTTTTCTCAAATCGAAACCCTTGTAAGAATGTTCAAGGCTCTTTCTTCCGCCGAAGTCAGGGGTATGAACGAGCACGCAACGGGCCAGGGATTTATCTTGCCAATGTTTCGCGCCCTTGGTTGGAATACTGACAATATAAACGAGACCAGCCCTGAGGAAAAAGTTTCACGCGGCTCGGGTGGATTTTTCCTTCCGCATCGGTGGCATCCACGCTTTTTCCTGGAGTCCAAGAAAAGGCCTCCGAAGATCTGAACGACCCGCGCTGGGTGCAGCAAACGATTGATTACGCCTGGACCAAATCGGTCGCCTGGGCCGTGCTCTCGGATTTCGAGGGATTGCGGGTGTTCAACGCCGAATGGAAGGAGACCGATCCCTTCCGGGCGCAGTTCATCGCCTTCGACCTGGATACGTATCTGACCGATTTCGAGCACCTGTGGTGGCTCTCCCGTGAAGAGACCGCTGCCGGACGGCTAAATCGAGAAGCCGATAAGGTTGGCAAGCGCATCAAACGCCTGCCCGTCAGCCAGCATCTTTTTGACGATCTGAGACTTTGGCGGAGCGAACTTTATAAGAGCCTGCGTCAATGGAACCCGGTGTATTCCCCGGCCCAGATCGATGAGGCGGTGCTGCGCCTGCTCAACCGGCTGATCTTCATCCGCACCGCCGAAGACCGCGAAGTGGAACCCCAGCGGCTGATGCCGCTGCTCCGCGACCTGGAAAGCAGGCACCAGCTCGATAAACTCTCGATCAAGCTGGCCAAACTTTTTCGCCAGTTTGACGCCACCTACAATTCCGAACTCTTCGCCCCGCATTTCTCCGAGGGACTCTACTGCGACCGGATGCCGCTCGAGGCGCTGATCCGCGGGCTGTTTTCGAAGAACTTTGTGCGCTACAGGTTTAACGCCCTGGAGGCGGATGTGCTCGGCACGGCCTACGAGCAATACCTGGGGCACATCGTCACCGAAACGCAGGGGGAAACCGCCCGTCAATCCGCCCCTCCCACGTGGAAGAGAAGCACACCAAGCGCAAGAGCCAGGGCATCTATTACACCCCGGCCTTCGTAACCAAGTATATTGTCAAGCAGACTGTCAGCCGTTACCTGGACGAGCACGGCTACAACCCTTCCAAACCCCCGCGCATCCTGGATATGGCCTGCGGTTCGGGCTCATTCCTGATCGAAGCCTTCGACGCTCTCGACCGCTTCGTCGCCAACCTGCGCCACCAATCTGGCCTCCACGCTCGTCCCTGCCCCCAGCGGGGGAGGGGTGTCCGCAGGATGGGGTGAGGGCGAGTTATTGGACGACCTCCGCCGCCTGGAACTCCTCCAAACCTGCATCTTCGGCGTGGACAAGGACAAGCAGGCCGTGGACGTGGCCCGACTGAACCTGATGCTGCGCGCCCCGCACGGCCGCCAAAGGCTGCCCCTTCTGACTAATATTTACAACGCTGACAGCCTGCGTCCCGAGACCTGGGAGCAAGCTTTCCCGGAGGTGATGAAAGCAGGGTGGCTTCGATATTATTATCGGCAACCCGCCGTATGTGCGTAGGAAACTTGTCGATGAATTCGAAATCTTTGTCCAAGGGAATTTCGAGGCACTCCGCCAGCACTTATGATATTATATTCTTCTTCATCGAGAACAGCCCATGAACTGCTTAACGCCGGGCGGTTATTTGGGATTTATCCTTCCGAATAAATTGATCCAGTCGATTATGGATTGGGTCTGCGCAAATTCTTTTGAATGATGAAAATACGTTCGATAGAGATTGTTGATTTCGGCGAATACCAGTTTTTGAAAGGAGGCACAACTTACACTTGCCCTTTTTGTCTCCTAAAAGAAAGCCAAAGAATTCATCCTTTTGAAGTATTGAAGCGTTGACATTGGCAAAGAAAAACCTACACTAGGGTAATGTTCAAACAGTTCCAGAAGCAAACAAAGCTTTCAAGACCAGTTCTTTACTGAAAAGAAACATAGGTTTTTTTCTATCTAGCATCCTTTTCGAAATCTATTTTTGACAAATTGAGCAATGCAAAAAACAATTTCTCTTCTTGATCTGCCGAGAGCCAAATTTCCGCGGGTTCCAAGTCGTGGCTCGGATGAAGGGTATATATTCTGGACAGAATAGACGATAACCATTATCAAGGCGGGTGACGGCAAATTCATTGGAGTCGAAACCCGAAATACAGTAGAATCCTCTTTTATCGCGACTGACTTTGGGCGATATCTTGTTTAGACCCAAATACTCAAAAGAAAAAATCGTTTCCTTATGTCTGTGAAAGCAGTGATGGATATAGTTTTAGATAGCCCGAAGCCGAAATTGAAAGAAATCTTTATCCTAAAGCATATAAAGTATTTAAACATAGCAAGAGAATAGGAGCGCCTGAAGAAAAAAGAGAAAAAGATTATCACAAACTTGGTATGCTTTTTTTTTTTTAGTGCTCTCAAAATTTAGATAACTTGAATGTTTCATTTTTTATCGCCCTCGCAAAGATAAATTGTCGTACCATTATTAGCAGACAAAGGACTTTATGCGAGACTTACACTAGAAGATACAAGTAATTTTTGTATTGATGGCACAGTGGTGGGTTTAGCATTTGGTTCGGTGATTTGAATTTATCACCAGAATATCTGTAAAGTTACTAATTCCTCATTATTGTTCTGGTATCTACATCAAATTAGCAATGTTTTCCGTGGGTGGTTGGATAACTTGTACTAAGCAATATGTAGGGCAACTCCCCATCCGCCGGATCAAGTTCACCGACCCCGCCGAAAAGTCTGCTCACGATGAGATCGTCAAGCTGGTCGAACAGATGCTGGAACTGCAAAAGCAGCACCAGCAGGCCGAGATCGCCAAAGAGGATGCCCGCTTCCAGCCCTGCAGAAGCGTATCCAGGAACTGGATAAAGAGATTGATGCATACGTGTACCAGTTGTATGGGTTGACGCAGGAGGAGATCAAGCTGGTGGAGGGCGGCTAGACAAATTGCTCCTGGCGTGGCCGATGGAGTAACCTTTATTTACAAGGGGAAAAAAACTATGACGATATGTGGAAATTGTAGAGGCAGCGGGACAGAAGCATGCAGAGATTGCGCAGGCTGGGGTATTAACCGTTGTAATAATTGCCTCTCTGGGATTGCACCCTGCCAACACTGCGCAGAGCACGGTTGGGTAAAAGGCGGACTGTTTGGCCGGATCCTGGGAGAAATATGCAGCAACTGCCAGGGAAGCAGGGAATTCAAACTTGTTCGATATGTGAGGGCCGAGGCTTTCTAACCTGTGGTTTGTCGAGGCAGTTCCCGGCAACCCTGTACCTTTTGTCACGGCAGCGGGGAGAGGTAAGGCGGGTCCGGACCCCTACCGGCTGGTGGCCACCTACCCTGACTCCTAAGGGTAACCTGTAAAATACGCGGGACAGGCAGGCGGGCACACGTCCCCTAAATACGACGAAGAGAGGTCGGATTTGCCCCTGTGGGGTACACGTGCCCTCCCGCCACTACGTGGTGCAGGCGGTGCCCGCGGGGAGCAAAGGACATGGAAGGCAAAAAATATGCGATAATAGCGGGGTAATCTTCCTCAAAATTCGAAAAGGATTGGAATTATCGGATGGCGGAAGTTCGGTTGAGGCAAAGCGGTAAAACGGCTCTTATTATGGGGGTTTTAACCGGCCTGCTTGTGCTGCTGGGTTGGTTTGTCCTCTTTTTTAATCAAACTAACCGGTTGCTCACTAAAGTCCAAAGCCCGGGGGCAGGTTCTAAGGAAATTTCCGTAATCCTGGTGGGAGTGACCCTGGTCGGCACAGTCGGGGTATACCTGCTTTCCACATTATGGAAAGGTCAGACCCAAATCGCTGGCTTATGGTATTGGTGTCAGGGTGGTGGGCATCGGGCTGCCTGGTGGTTTTCACTTCCGGGTTGGCTGATTACCTCGGGATGGGTGCTCACCACAAATTGCCCTATTTTGGCCCGCTTCAAACTGCCGGAGTTTTGGTGGGAGAAGCAGGATGCCGTCCTCATTGGCTTTTTACTCATGGTCCGCTGGTCAAAGAACGAAAAGTGAAGCTGGAATATCAGTATTTCTTCGTGAAGCAGAGCGGTCTGGGATTGGGCCTGTCCATCTGTTATGGCGTTATCCAGCGACATGCTGGCCAAATCGAGGCGGGAAATTGTGCGGATGGTGGAGCTGCCTTCACGGTCTGGCTGCCCGTGAGCAGGGAGTAACATTTTTCCGTTAAGGGAAACCATGGCGGTGTGTGGAAATTGTCGAGGCAGCGGAACAGAAGCATGCAGTGACTGTGCAGGCTGGGGTATTACATGCTGCAAGCGTGACGCCTCCCCCAAGTGGCGGAGGCCGGAAAAATTCCCCCAAGTGTTGGATGTGATTATAAATTTATTGATGTAGGATGCATCTATGCCACAGCGTGCTTATAGCGACTCCCAACCCGATGAACGCTGTGCCCTTCGTCTGATGTTACTGGATCTCAAATTGGAAGTGGTCGGTGAAGCTGCCGATTGGCCGACCACATTGGCCCTGTTTCCCGGCAACCTGCTTGGATATGCTGCTGGTGGACTGGGACTTTGCTCCTGCCCGTCTGGGAGTGCAGTCGCTGGCTGAGTTGCGCCCGGCCTGTCGGAATCCGATCGTGGTGGTCCTGATCAGCCACCTGGATGCCCGCCAGCAGGCGGCACTATCCGCCGGAGCGGATGCATTTATCAGTAAGGGCGAGACGCCCGAACGTGTAATAGAAGGTTTGAGTACCATTGCTACGAGTGTTGCTAAGATTTAACGGTAACTGGTTTGTAGTATCCAAGGCAGTCTAGCGAGGTGTTCCCTCATGTTATTCCGCTATGCTTCCTGCCGCACGATTTACAGGTGAGCAATGAACGAAACCTTATCTGTTTTGGTTGTGGATGATTATCCGCCCTCTTGCAAGATCCCTGGCGGATATCCTGGACCGCTTTGGCTTTAAAGCTAAAACGGCTAATTCTGGAGCAGAAGCTCTTAGGACTGCGCGCTCATCCGGTGGATGTTCTGTTGACGGATGTCATGATGCCGGACATGAATGGAGTAGAACTCTACCGGGAAACCAAGAAAATATGCCCCAGTCTGACCGCCATCTTTAATGACGGCCTTTGCTGCTGATGATTTGTTACAACAAGGTTTTGAGGGATCAAAACGGTTCTGGACAAGCCAGTGGATATCAATTTCCTGTTTATGCTATTTTCAACCATCAAGGGGAGTAAGTCAATTGCTGGTTGAAGAGCGCCGTGTTTTATAGAAGTAGTGGTGGATGCGGCAAACCTGGGCGGGCTGAACCTCCTCCAGCCTTGCGGTCATCTACTCTGTCGACCATAACGGAGTGCCCGGCAAAATACACAGGGCAGGCGGGCATACCTCTTAATGCGAACTTTAGTATCACCCAATTATGTCTGATTTTGTAGTATTATTGGCATTGTTGCAAAGTAACCTTTTGAGTTACCCAGCTAGAGCGCTCTGCTGGACGAAGGTAAGGTAGACTATGAGCGAAACTCTATCCATTCTGGTTGTGGATGATTATCAGACTTTGGCAGTTTCCCTTGCGAAAGTTCTAAATCACGAAGGCTTTGAAGTCAAAACAGCTAATTCCGGAGCAGAACTTTCGAGATCCTGCAGGATCATCCGGTGGACATCCTGTTGACGGATGTGATGATGCTAGGCATGAATGGAGTGGAACTCTACCGGGAAACCAAGAAGATAAACCCCAGCCTGACCGCCATTTTGATGACGAACTATGCTGCCGATGATCTGATCCAGGAAGGTGTTAAAGAAGGCATCAAAGCAGTTCTGGACAAGCCAGTGGATATTACATTTTTGCTGGCGCTATTTGGAATTATTAAGAGCACCAGTCAGAAACGAACTGAAGGAAGCCATGGTTCACAGAATTAGGGGGAGAGACGGCGACTTCAATATGAACAGCTATTAAGATCTTCCCCGTTCTTTTAGCCGTTCAATACCACGAATACAATTTCCCCTGTGATATTTTTCTGTTTCGAATATTTAGATAAACTTTTCCCATGTTCGATTGCGTATTCATAAACACGCAGGGCCCCATCTGGATCAAAAAGAAGTTTTTCATAAACCATGCCCAAAGCAGCGGAGGCCTTGTAGAACATTTCGGTCCAAACAATTTGTAAAGAGATATTGATCGCTTGATTGTCATAATCTATTGCTTTTTGCGGGTCTTCATGACCCGGCTTTGCGGAAAAACAAATCGCTAAATTTTCGAGAAAATCACATTGCTTGAATTGATCGCCCTCCTTTTTGGCTTGTTCCAGGTTGTTAGTATATCTTTTGACTAGTTCTTCAAACTCAATGTTAGCCATGATGATTTGCCTGTCCAAAAGATTGCCAGTCTGAAACTGAGGAACACGTATTGGCGTATACAGATACGTTTTCTATAAGGATGTTTCACTTGCCGATAAGTTTCAAAATCGAATTCCTTTGAGTTTACCCACCTATATTCATAAACTATCATACAGTCGTTTTAACAATAATACAAGCTTTTCATAAAGAAGGCGATACCCGCAAGCCCCCGCCCTGGCCGTCGGGGATATTTCTTGCCTGTTGCTAAGATTATTGTCGTGGTTGAAGGTCCTTAATGATCTTACGGATTTCGAATATCTTTTTTTAATACTTCCTCTCGCTGTTTTACGGCCATCTCGCACTTTTCCTGCCTGGATAACCATTCGCCTTCCAAAGAAGAAAGCTCGTTACCCATCACTTCTTGTTCAATTCAGCTTATTATTGTACAAAACAGGGGCGCAGAGTTCAATCAACTGTCCTGCGACG
The DNA here is from genome assembly GCA_963776475.1 of uncultured Chloroflexia bacterium. Taxonomy (GTDB): domain Bacteria; phylum Chloroflexota; class Anaerolineae; order Anaerolineales; family Villigracilaceae; genus UBA877. Next base: position 113,484 of record CAVZMZ010000035.1, on the reverse strand, counting down.
TTCAGAGTGTAAAGTTCGGGATGGTATGCAAAAAGCCAGGTGCACATAGTAGAATTCTGAGTACGCAGAGTTTTTTTATGTTTTTCTCTGCGATCTTTGCGGTCTCTGCGGTGAAATGGAATGCCATTCCGCCACCCCTCGTGTCGCATTGCCGAAAATGCCACACGCTGGAAAACTTTCCCAAAATTCTTCCCCGGCTGAAGAAAAATGAGTGTGTTTTTTCGACATGGAATTCAGGTATATAATGAAATTGTCCATTGATATGCCCAGGAAAGGAGTCTCGATGTCCGGGAAAAAATTCCTTACGATGTTCGTCCTCGTTGCTCTCGTTCTCGCCTCCGCCTGTAGCCAGTTGGGTGGGCAGCCCGCAGCCAGTGCGACGAATCCGGGATCGACCCTTCCCATTGAGACCCAGGTGGCCATCATGGTTGCCTCCACGTTGACGGCCCATGCAGACCTGGACGCCACCCGCTCAGCCCTGTCCACCAGCACGCCTGAATTTACCTTTACGCCCTCGCTTACCCCTACCCAGACCTACACCCTCACCCCGGCATTCCCCATCGTCACCGTCTCGGTCAACATCAACTGCCGAACCGGCCCCACCACGGACTATGATCTGCTTGGCGTCTTGCAGGTCGGGGAGAAGGCCGAGGTGGTCGGGCGCAGCAGCCTCAGCGATACCATAATCATCCGGCTGCCCTCCAACACGGCCATCACCTGCTGGCTGTGGACGAAGTATGCCACTCTGTCGGGGGATATCTCCGGGCTGCCGCTCATCCCCATCCCACCCACGCCCACCCCCAGGTTCTCCGTCACCCCGCCGGTCTCCTTCAACATGAGCTATGTCTCCACGGATTTTTGCGTGGGCTCATACCGGATCAAGTTCAAGATCACGAATACCGGCAGTCTTACCTGGGAGTCAGACAAGGTCACCGTGACCGATCAAAATACCAGCGTCACCAAAACCATCACGCAGGACAATTTCCCCTATTATTCCTCCGCATGTGCCACAGGCGCGGATCTGAACCTGGAACCCGGTGAAGTGGGCTATACCACCTCGGCTGGATTTGGGGCCGACCCTGCCGGACATGCCATGTCTGCCACCCTCCAGGTCTGCTCGCAGAATGGAATGGCAGGCACTTGCCAGGAAAAAACGCTCACCTTCACACCCTAGCTCCTGCCTGTGGCTCCCTGCATAACTCCTGGCCGCAAGTTATCACAGCCCGCGTTCCCTGCAACAGCTACCCGGACCTGGAGGCAGCCGGCCGGCCTCCGCCGCAGGGTTACATGGAAAGATTGGATTGATTATTTCTATCTGATTCCCATTTTACAGGATTATAAAAAATATACTGGCGGATTTTATCAAAGGCTTTTTCGTCTCTAATGATTTGATCGTAAAACCGCGCTTGCCATGCAAATACCCTGAGGTCCTTCAATCCTATCGATTTTGTGACGGCTGATTTATAGGATCGTAATATATAGACGCCTTAAAATCGCCTTTGGAGAAATTTCGGATTTTTGGGGGTCTCGCAAGGATGTTCCCGGTTGTTGTTTCCATTTGACTGCCTGCAAACATATTTTCACACAATTGGCCAACTGCACATGCTTCGGCATGACTACGAATTCTTCCAATTCTCACACCTTGGCCTTGTGATGAATGGTGATTACATTCGCGCCTAGCAGCGTGCAGCAATTTCGCCCTCGCCTTAATTATCCATGAGCACCCTCCGCGTTTCCACCCTTATTCTTGAAATTCTGTGGGCATGCTGGCATTTGCCAATGTTCTCCTTCGCGCAACTCTATTCAAATGGCATCAACGGTTTCCACCTTTTGTGCTGCCGGTCCGCGGCAACGATTTTACTGCCTTTATAACAGCACGAATGGAAACGTGAGAAACGTCATATTTCCAGTGCTTGTTGAAATGTCATGATCGCCAAAGGCCGCGCTTCCCCAGTTTCCTGGTGTGCGGTCATCTTGTGGCCTTACATTCCGCGACGATATGGAATGAAAAACGCCGCACCTTTGGAAAAACAAGTAGCCTAAAAACGCCCAAAAACACCCTAAACCCGCTCCTTTTCCCCCGATTCCGGAGGATCAATCCCTGTTCTGAACTCCTTGCTCCCCTCTCTCGCGCAGCCTCCCGGATGGGCAGATGAGTACTTACATCTGGAGAGGGGCGGGGGGTCAGGTTTCCCTGCACGAAATCCACAAAAACCCTCAAAACCTGCATGAACCCGACTTTCAACCTTTGACCTGCGACCTTTGACATTTATTGATCCTCGTTGTTTCAATCTAAATCCCTCCCGGAACCCCAAAAAACGGGTTTCCACCGCTTTCTCCCTTACTCATTACTCATTCCTTCTTCCTTCTCCCCTCCCCATAAGATGATAAAATAGGGCGCACATTCTCATAGGTGAATGTTAATCCATGTTCAAACGAAATGACCAGGCAGCAATTCCTCCCACCGTGCAGACGGTGGAACGTATCACCTCGGTACTGGGTGCCGGGATCATCTGGCAGGGCAGCCTCAGCGGCTCCGGCGGCGTGCGCATCGAAGGCACCTTCGAAGGCCAGATCGCCCTGAAAGGCTTGCTCGTCGTGGGCGAGACCGGCAAGGTGACCTGCGACAACCTGCGCGCCGCCAACGTGATCGTAGCCGGAGCCATCAAAGGCAATATCTCCGCCCAGAAGGTCGAGATCCGTTCCACCGGCCGCGTCTGGGGCGATATCGTCACCACCGCCTTTGCCACCGAGGAAGGCGCCTTCCTGCGCGGCCAGATCCGCATGGAAGATGCCGTCGACCTCGGCCTGGATGCCCCTGCTGGAACCACCCCTGCCACCCCCCCGACCAACCCTGAATTGGGAAAGGCCTGACTTGAGCAAACCGAATTCCCCTAAAGTTCCCATGTCCTACCCCGACCTGGCCGACAGCGACCGCCAGGGTATGCAAGCCGCCCTGCGCCAGGCCGGCCTGCCCGATGAAGATCTGCAGTTCTGTTCTAAAAGTGCTGGATGGCCCCAACCTGAGCATGGGCCCGCAGATTGCCGCCTTCGAAAAAACCTTCTGCGACTACACCGGCGCAAAACATGCCATCGGGGTCAACTCCGGCACCGCCGGTCTGCATCTCTGCGTGCGTGCCTCCGGCATCCAGGCCGGCGACCTGGTGCTGACCACGCCCTTCTCCTTCGTCGCTTCCACCAATGTGCATCCTGTTCGAGAATGCCGTCCCGGTCTTTGTGGATGTGGACGAGCGTACCGGCAATATCGATATTCCCCAGTCTTGTCGAAGCCGCGCGTGACCTGGCTGCGGGTGGCAAAAAAGCCGAAAAATGGCTGCCCCGAACGCGGTCGCCGCTGACCCGCATCGCCGCTTGAAGGCCATCCTGCCGGTGGATGTCTTCGGCCAACCCCCCGATATGGACGCCATCCGCCTGCCTTGCCGGTGAGCTCGGCCTGGCGGTCATCGAGGATTCATGCGAGGCGCTTGGCTCGGAATACAAGGGCCGCAAGGCCGGACGCCTGGGCGATTACGGCGTCTATGCCTTCTACCCTAACAAGCAAATTACCACCGGCGAGGGCGGTGTCATCGTGACCGATGATGATAAAGCTGCCAATTTTATGCGCGCCCTGCGCAACCAGGGCCGCGCCCCCGGCGATACCTGGCTCCAGCATACCTTCCTGGGTTACAACTACCGCCTGGACGAGATGTCCGCAGCCCTGGGTGTGACCCAGATGCAGCGCATCGAGGAGTTACTGGCAAAGCGCGAGCAGGTGGCGAAGTGGTACGACGAGCGCCTGGCTGAACTTCCCGGCATCGAACTGTACGCCGTCGAACCTTCCACCACGCGTATGTCGTGGTTCGTCTATGTGGTTAAGTTTGCCAAGGGGATCGACCGCGACGCCGTGGCGCATGCATTGGATTCCGCCGGCATCCCGGTGCGACCGTATTTTGCCCCCATCCATCTCCAGCCTTACATGGTCGAACGCTTTGGCTATCGTCCCGGCGACTTCCCGGTCACAGAAGACCTGGGCAAGCGCGGACTGGCCATCCCCTTCTCGAGCGTCATGACCGAGAAGATGGTCGAGCAGGTTTGCCAGGCCATCCGTGCCGTACTGCAGGCCTTGCCCAAGCCATGAAAGCTGGCGATTTTCCGCCTCCCCGTCGGCGCGGGCGGACCCTCCATATTTTGCTGATCCTGGTGCTGGTCAGTCTCGTCGCGATCCTGGCGGTTTTGATCTCCAGGCAGCCGATCAACCTGGTTTTCACAGCCCTCGTTTTGCTGGCCGTACTGGCTTTCTTCCCCATCCCCTTCCTGTTCTACCGCTTATTCGCTCTGGCGCGCGCCAATTACGGCCTCAACCGCGACCAGCTGACCCTCAAGTGGGGCCTGCGCGTGGAACAGATCCCTGTTTCGGATATAGAATGGGTGCGCCCGCTCACCGCACTTTCGGCAGGCCCTCCCGCTCCCGTTCTTCCGCCTGCCGGGCTCGCTGCTTGGCAACCGCCGCCACGCGGATCTCGGCCCGATCGAGTTCCTGGCCTCGGACGTAGAAATCCCTGGTGCTGGTGGCCACCTCCCAAAAGATTTTTGCCATTTCGCCGGAAACCCCGGATAAATTTATCAAGGATGTCCAGCAGGCCATCGAGATGGGCAGCCTGACCCCGGCAGTACCCAGATCCGTCTACCCATCCTTCGTTGTGGCGCAGGCCTGGGATAGCCTGGCGGCGCGTTACCTCTGGTTGGCAGGTTTTTTCGCCAATATCGGCCTGCTGGCATGGGTCAGCCTGATGGCTCCTTCACTGCGGTCAGATCACGCTGGGTTTCCTGCCCTCCGGCGCGGCGCGCCCTCCCTCCCCGGGTCTTTACCTGATCCTGCTGCCCATCGTCAGCATCTTGTTCTATCTGGTAGGATGGCTGGCCGGCCTGATGATTTACCGCCGTGAAGACCATCGTCCAATGGCATATATCGTCTGGGCCAGCGGCGTGGTTTCCTCCCTGTTGTTCCTGCTGGCCGTGATGTTTATCGTCACTACGCCTGCATAAAGGGCGGATGACTGTTCTATAAAAAGAACAAACCACAAAGACACCAGGGCACGAATCTCGTTAAGGAATTATTGTTTGTGTCTTCCTGCCTTGGTGGTTATTAGAGCTGGTGAAAGATATGCAATTCCATCTTCTGCAATTTATTTTCGGTTTTCTCTGCGCTGCCATCATTGCTTTCGTTGCCTATCGTGCCCACAGCCTGAGCCGGTCGGGGGCCTGGGCTGCTTTGGCGGAAGGGACGATCATTTTCGGTTTGGGCGGCTGGCCCTGGGCCGTGCTTCTGCTGGCTTTCTTCATCTCTTCCAGTGCCCTTACCCGCGCCTTTGCCAAACGCAAAGCTGTTTTGAATGAAAAATTCGACAAAGGCGGACAGCGCGATATTGGTCAGGTGCTTGCCAATGGCGGCATTGCCTCCATCTTTGCCGGACTGCATTTCTTTTTCCCGCAAGCCGCCTGGACCTGGCTGGCTTTCGCGGCTTCCCTGGCGGCGGTCAATGCCGATACCTGGGCCACCGAATTGGGCGTGCTGAACCCGTCCATGCCGAGATTGATCACAAGTTGGAAACCGGTCGAACGCGGCACTTCCGGCGGCATCTCTGTCTTTGGTACCCTGGCGGCTGCCGGCGGTGCAGCTTTGATCGCCATTCTGGCCGGGTTGGTGCGTCCCTCGGGCACTTTCTGGACTGTAACGGGGTTCGCCTTCCTGGGCGGCCTGCTCGGCTCCTTGTTCGATTCCCTCCTGGGCGCAACCGTCCAGGCCATTTACCGTTGCCCGCATTGCGATAAAGAGACCGAGAAACACCCTCTGCACACCTGCGGCACGCAAACAGTCCAGGTGCGCGGCTGGAAGTGGTTGAATAACGATATGGTCAATGTGGGCTGTGCGCTGGTCGGAGCGGTGATAGGGATGGTCTTATAGGCTGATAGTCGATCGTCCGATATGAAAATGAGCTGCACTGCAATTTGTTTACTTGGCGGCCTTTGTGTTTATATTTCCTGGCGGCTTTCCAACCGTTCGATCATCTCGAAACAGGCCCGGCTGTGGTGGTAGGGACATTCCCAGGGCCCCACTTTGTAGTTGTTGTTATCCGGAGTACCATCCCGGTGCAGCCGTTTGATCCAATCCCCGTGTGTCCGGTCCACCATTTTGTTCTGAATATAATCCCAACTCCGGCTGGCTGCCTGTGCAAAACGTTGCTGCCCGGAGAGCTGGTAGGCATTATAAAACCCCAGCATGGCCTCAGCCTGCACCCACCAGGTCTTGTCGCTGTCCACCAGGCCTAGCGGACCGGCCTCATAGGGTAGGCTGCCATCCTGCTCCAGGCCATCTTTATAGACAGCCGCAGCAATCTGAATCGAGCTTTCACGGACCTTGTCCATCAGTACCAGGTCTCCCTGTACCTGGGCAGCTTCGAAAAGCAACCAGCTCCCCTCGATGTCGTGCCCAAAGGATACATTGTCCAGGAGGGAATTCCACCGGTTATCGAAAAACAGCTTGAAATGACCGGTCTCATGATCAATGATATGCTGTTGGAACGTCTCGATCAAGGCCTTGTGTTGCCTTTTAAGTGTGTCATCTTCCCACACCCGTAATAAATTGGTATACGCTTCAAGAACGTGCAGCATGGTGTTCATGGATTTGCGGCAATTGAGATCCCGGTCACTCAGCCGCATATCTGCCAGCGCTTCCCACTTGCGGCTGCTGCCCTCGATATAACCGCCGAAGGTCGGGTCATAGGCATGCTTTTCAAGGAGCCGGAACAAGGTCTGCGCCAATGCCAGGCTTTGCGGTTCCCGGGTAGCCCGGTAATATTCTGACAGCCCATAAATTGCAAATGCCTGGGCGTAATGATGCTTGCGGTCGAAAACCGGTTTTCCGGTGACATCCACGCTCCAATAAAGGCCGCCAAACTCCGGATCCAAAAAGGCGCCTACGAGATAATCATAGGCCCAGCGGGCCATATCCAGATATTCTTTGTCACCCAGCTTCCGGTAGGCAGTGGCATAGGTCCAGAGAATGCGTGCACACAGAATCGCCGAGCGGGGAACTTCATTGTGGATTTCCAGATCATTGGTCAAAGCGCCATAAAAGCCGCCGTTGACTTTATCAATGCTGTGTGCCATCCAAAACGGCAGGATATTACCGGTCAGTTCTTCTTTTAGTTGTGTTTGGAGCTTATCTTTATTAAATCTTGGCAGCTGGCGAAGCCATAAAAATCCTCTCAAAGTGGCAAGAACTGAGAACGAATGCTCCTGAACAAGAAAAAATGCCCGGCCAAATGAATTTTAGCCGGGATTAGTTTAGCATAAAAACTTCCTGTCCGATGTAATTTATTGTAGCTTGCGGCTTATCGCTAACAGCGTAATATCATCGGAATTGGGCGCCTCTTTAACCCAATCGATCAGGGTATTCTGTAAATGATCCAACAGATCCTCGGCGTGCGCTGGTGCGTTGCTGATGGCTGTTTTTAGCTGCGCCATTTCGTAGGATTGATTGCCGGGGTTGTTGGCATCCGTAACCCCATCCGTATACGCTACCACGCTGTCACCGGGCGCCAATGCCAGGTTAATATCTTCATATTCTGCTTCCGGGCTTACGCCCAGTGCAATCCCCCGGCCATCCAATTTCTTTACCTGTCCGGAGGCCTTGCGCAGGAAGGGCGCCGGGTGGCCTGCAAGCGCATACTTTAACTCAGCATTTTTTGGATCCAGGATTCCGTAAAAAGAGGTAACGAATTGCATATCCGTATCCTGTTTGCACAGGGACTGATTAATCTGACCAAGCAGGGCGGCCGGTGATGATTCTTGCTCAACCCGTTCGCGGATCAGTCCATGGGTCATCGCCATGCGTAACGCGGCTGGGGCGCCTTTACCACATACGTCCGCGACGATGAACCCCCATTTTCCGCCCGATAACTTGAATACATTGTAATAATCCCCGGAGGTCTCATATGCCGGTTGCCAGAAGGCCGCCACATTGTAACCGGCAATCTCCGGCAGTTCCTCCGGGAATAAGCTGACCTGCATTTGACGGGCCAGGTCGAGTTCATGCTCCAGGCGGGAATGCTCACCCCGGATAGTATCATACAGGTGCGCCCGCTCGAGGGCAGAGCCCAACTGTATGGCCCCGGCAGTCAGAAAATGCAGATCGGAGGCCGATAACAACTGCCATTCTTTTGCCGCAAAATTCATCACTCCGATAACCTGGTTATTTAGCGCAATTGGCACGCTGGCATGGAACATCAAACTGTCGCTTTTTTTCTTGCCTTCCATGGCATCCTGCAGGCGGGTGCACTCGACGATATTCACTCCCCGCATCAGTCTGCCGGTGCGCAATAATTGCTGGCAGTGGCATTCCGGAGGCCGGGTCAGGTAATAACGATTGGATTTCTCCAGGCTGGGTGGCAGGTTGTAGGCAGCCGCAAGCACAAAGCCGTGTTCCGGGGCTGGATTTTGGGAGCGCCCGAGCAAACCGCTGTCGGCCTTCAGAGAAATCCAGGCGGTATGCAAGGTCATCTCTCCCAGCAGTGTTTCCAGCGTCACATTCAGCAGGGATTGTACATCGGGAGCATGGTTGGTCGACTTCGCCAGCCGGTTGAGCGCCCGCAGCCGCGCAATTTCGCGTTCATCAGGTTCCCCGGAAAAGGCATCGTGCCTGGGTAATAAATATTTAAGATCAAGAAATGGTCTCTTTAGGCTAAATTTTTCGAAAGGGCTTTCTTCGATCCTTCCATTGGTCTTGAGCCAGGCGTAGAAACGCTCCATGGAAGAGGCAATCCGGTTCAGGTTCGAGCGTTTGGCGCCCCGGATACGACAGTCCAGCAGGTAGGTGCGGATGGCCACATCGTCGGATGTTTGGGGATTGAACGTAACCTCTCCATGATTGGTCTCCCACTTGATGTAGTCCTTCACATCCTGGAGAATCATCTTATCTTTTGGGCCGGTGGATGCGGCAAAATCCTCAATCAAATCCATGTTTGCTCTTTTGATATCATAGTGGTAAATAAGGACGGGAATGCTATAGGAGATTGGTCGGCATGTCCGCTAAAGAATTCTGGGCATTTCGACCATCACCAGATGACATTTTTCAACAGCTGTAATAGTAAGCGCATATTCATCCCAGACCTTAATAGAATCGCCATGTTCCAGGGGTAGATTATTGATGTCAAGGCTTCCTTCCAGGCAGGTCAGATAGACCTGACGACCGGGGAGCTGCAGCACGTCAAGCTGCTGGCCGGCCTCGATTTCAGAGACGTAGATATTCGCATCCTGGTTGATCCGGGTCACATTCTCCAGCGATTGCCCTGAGACGATATGCAGGAACTTGTTGAAATGGTCAGACGGCTTGAAATGCGTGGCGCAATAATGGGGCTGCAACCCGGGGGCGTTGGGGCGTAACCAGATTTGAATGAACCGGAGAGGAATATCCGGTGATTCATTCCTCTCGCTGTGTGTAATTCCGGAACCTGCGCATGTATATTGCATTCCTCCCGGTTTGATTATTTCTTTATTTCCTAGGTTATCCTCATGAGCGAGTTCCCCATATACGCAGTAAGAGACGATCTCGACCTCCTGGTGTGAATGGGTTTCAAACCCGGAATTTGGCTGCAAAGTGAAATCATTAAAAGTGATTAAATCCCCGAAGTTTAAATTCTCGGGATCTTCGTAATCAGCAAAAGAGAAATGGAAGCGACCAACATGCCAGCCATAATCTCCGAGGTATATTTGCCTTGCAGGAATCTTGGATAGCATTTTTTTAGATTTTGGAGTTCGAGAGATTTACCGTACTCAAAGGATAGCAGACTGAATTGGATAAGTCAAGTCTAAATAGGTTGAATTGAGCGGGCCATTGGTACCCCCCATATCTGGAATATTCAAGCTTGTATCAGGCCATATAGGGTGTCAGGAGCCCAATCCCTTTATCAGCAAAAACTGTTTTTTCCCCAATAATTTGATGCCGGCCATTTTATAGGTTGCGGAAATCACCAGGAAATCGGAATTTTCTTAACCTGTTTTAATTTCAAGGCTGTGCCCGGATTATATAATTCGGAAGAAAGGAGAGCATATGGCAGTAATAAATGTAGTAGTTGGCGCCCTTTTGCTTGTCCTCGGGCGGAAGATCTTTTGGTTCTTCGTTGCGGCGGTCGGCTTCTATGCCGGTTATGAATTGGCATCCCAGTTCCTGAATACTCAGCCTGCCTGGGCGGCTATAGCGATTGGCCTGGCGGTTGGATTGGCGGGGGCCTTATTGGCCCTTTTTTTCGAGAAGCTGGTAATCGGTGCAGCCGGATTCCTTGCTGGGGTTTTTATCGCTTCGCGATTGATATCTCTGGTTGGGGCGCAGTCCCAATTGAAAAATTGGGATTGGGTGCTCATCCTGATCGGGGGGATTATTGGGATAATTCTGGTGTATGCCATTTTCGAATGGGCATTGATCATCCTGTCCGCGGGTGCGGGTGCGATCCTGATCGTCGAAGCATTAAAACTGGCCAGCCTGGTGGCGCTGGTTGTAGGGGTGGTTTTATTCTTTATCGGAGTGGCCGCACAAACCGGTTTGAACCGCCGGTATCCATCCCGGAAGAGGGCAAAAGAGTAGGTCACGCTTCAAGCGCGACCTGCATTGATCAATCCACGGTCAAAGTCTTCGAGAGATTTCTTGGAAAATCCGGGTCATACCCGCGCGCCACTGAAATGTGATATGAGAGCATTTGCAATGGCAGGACAGCCAACAATGCAGAGATCTGCGGGGTGGATTTAGGCAGCACGATCAACTCGCTGGCATTCGCCCGCAAGCGGGCATCCTCCTCACCGATGGCTATCGCTCTGCCGCCGCGGCAAGTGACCTCATTGATTCCGCTGACAATCACAGAAACATTGTCAGGAGGGGCTATAAACAGGATCGGGAAGCCATCGGTAACCGCTGAAAGGGGTCCGTGCTTGAACTCGGTCGAGAGCATCCCTTCGCAGTGGGCGTAGGTGATCTCCTTGAGCTTAAGCGCTCCCTCTTGTGCAATCGGGTAAGTCGCGCCATATCCCAGGCAGTACATATCATTCCATTTATCGATCTCGGATGCCACAATTGCAACCTGTGGAGCGACCATCTCCAGGGTTTTGTCCATCAGGTTGGGGATCTGGTCCAATTCGGATGTATCCCGCCCAGCCAGGCGATAAGCCAGGTAGAGGAAGGTGACCACCTGGTTAGTGAAAGTCTTGGTGGCGGGGACGCTGATCTCGTAACCGCAGCATAGCGGCAGCGTGAAAGATGTCGCCTTGGTCAGGGTCGAACCGATCACATTGGCCAGCCCGAAGGCGGTCATGCCTCTGGCCTCGGCTGCCTGCAGGGCAGTGAGCACATCCTTGGTTTCACCGGACTGGCTGACGAACAGACCAACATCTTCGTGGTTGACAGCCGATACGTATTGCGGCAGGAACTGAGGCGCCAATACCGGAATGACGGTTCGGCCGGCGATCTGGGCGAAGTAGACTGCACCCGCCAGACAGGCATGGTAACTGGTCCCACAGCCAATAAAATACAGATTACGAGCTGTACGCATCTTCTCCAATACACTTTGAAGCTCTGTGCTGCCAGCCAGCATATGCAGGACTTCGCGTGCCACCTGGGACTGCTCGTGGATCTCCTTCAGCATGAAATGGGGATAGCCGCCTTTCTGGACTGCGTCCATTGACTCGGTGACCATCTCCGCAGCGCGTTGGATGATCTTGCCATCCTTGACCGAGCGCAGCTCGATCCTGTCCGCCCACAGAGTAATAATCTCACCGTCCTGGATGCGGATGATCTTGCGGGTTAAAGGCAGGATGGAAGGCAGGTCTGATGAAAGACAAGTAAAGCCTTCACCCAGTCCGACTACCAGGCCTGAGCCTTTCTTGATGGCGTAGAGCTTGTCATCGGAGATCTTGCCGATCACAAAGGCGTAATCGCCCTGCAGATCGCCATAAGCCAGGCGGATGGCATCCAGGAACTCATAACCTTTGTTAATGTAGCGTTCAACAGCATGCACGCAAGACTCGCCATCGTTCTGCGAGCGGATGGTGAGGCCTTCAGCGATGAACTGCTGGCGCAACTCGAAGTTATTGACCACATTCCCGTTGTGCGCCCCAACCAGATCTCCGTCCGAATCCAAATGCGGCTGGGCATTGACCTGGGATGGTTCGCCGAAAGTGGCCCAGCGCAATTGGGCAATGCCGCGCGAGCCGGTCATTTCGGCGAAGTTGTATTTGGCTGCAACTTCATCCACCCGGCCGGTGTCCTTCCGCAGGTCGATCTTTTTTCCATTTAATGTGGCTGCGCCGACCGAGTCGTAGCCGCGATAGGTCAAACGTCGGGCAGCCTCGATCAGGATCGGGCCGAGGGTCTGTTCTTTATCGGTGACTATTCCAAAAATTCCACACATAACAGTTATTTATCTCCAAATCTGGAGTGCGATCTCTGGGCGCCCCGCTGTTATAACCCTCGCACAAGGATGGTTCTAAACATCACGACCGAACAAAAAATGTCCGCACAACTTGCCATCGAATTCAGCTACATTCGGGAGATAGCCCCAGCGCTTGAATTCGAATTTTTCCAATAACCTGGCACTGGAAGTGTTCATCTCCAAAACAAAGGCAAGGTAAACCCTTTTCCCTATCCGGCGCGCATCCTGGAGCGCGTATTCCATTAAAGCTGAACCGATGCCCTGCCATGTTGAGTGTAATCCACATAGTAAGAGACTTCTGCCGTGCGTGCCAGGGCCAGCCTGGGGCGGTAAGGGCTGACCGCCAGATACCCTGTAACCAGGCCGTTCTCATCTTCGCAGGCGTAGATGGGGTAAACATCGGGGATATGGCTGGCAAACCAGCCTCGCCGCGTCTCGACAGTGAAAGGAATGGTATCGGCTGTGGCGGTGTGTGAGGCAATGGCCTGGTTGTATATCTCAACCAGGCGCGGCAGGTCGCCGAGAGCGGCGAGTCGGATGGTGGGCATGGGAAAACTGTTGGGGCTGGCCAGTATGTCGGCCCCCTGTGGACATTTAGATCCGTCCCTACTCATTGACTTCAGGCAGCCAGCAACACAGCACCAGATCGCGCGCCGCCTTGACCTCATCCATGCGCCCGAAGGGCGTTTTGTGCGGGGCTTCTTTCAAGAGCTCGGGGTGGGTTCTGGCCTCCTCAGCGATCTTGATCAGCGCATCGGCGAAAGCATCCAAGGTAGCTTTGTTCTCTGTCTCGGTCGGCTCGATCATGAGCGCTTCGTGCACAATGAGCGGGAAATAGTTGGTCGGCGGATGGAATTCGTAATCCATCAGCCGCTTGGCGATATCCAAAGCGCGCACCCCAGGTGCAGCCGCCCATTGCCCTTCGACCACGAACTCGTGCATGCAGGTGCGGTCGAAAGGAATGGTGTACTTGCCATTCAGGCGGGCCTTGATGTAATTGGCATTCAGTACGGCATATTCAGCGATCTCGCGCAGTCCTTCTGCGCCGTGCATGGCGATGTACGTATAAGCCCGCACGAACATGCCGAAATGACCATTGAAAGACTTTAATGCGACCGATGCTCTTTGCAGGGCTGAGAAAGCCGTATAATGGCAGCTGATCATCGTTGCCTTCATCGACGATCCCGATGATGGGGCTGGGCAGGAATTCGGCCAATTTCTCCGAGACACCTACCGGACCCGAACCTGGGCCGCCGCCGCCGTGCGGGGTGGAGAAGGTCTTGTGCAGGTTGAAGTGCATAAGATCAAAACCCATATCGCCGGGTCGGATGATCCCCAGCAAGGCATTCAAATTGGCCCCGTCTCCATAGACCAGCCCGCCACAGGAGTGAACGACCTGGATGGCCTCTTCGAGGTGTTCATCAAAAAGTCCGAGCGTGTTCGGATTGGTCAACATCAGCCCGACGACTGTCTCGTCACAAGCGGCCTTCAAGGCAGCCAGATCCAGGTTGCCGCGCCCATCGGATGGGATCTGCACAACTTCCAGGCCGCTCATGGACGAGGAGGCCGGGTTGGTGCCATGCGCCGAATCGGGGATGAGCATTTTTTTGCGTTTACTATCGCCACGCGAGGTATGGTAGGCATGCATGATCAGAACACCGGTCAGTTCCCCGTGCGCACCGGCAGCTGGTTGCAAGGTTACCGCCGCAAAACCGGAGATCTCTTTCAGCCATTCCTGCAACTGGTACATCAGCACCAGGTTCCCCTGCACCGTCTCGACCGGTTGAAGCGGGTGCGTGAAGGCGAAACCTGGCAGGCGAGCGGCATCTTCATTGATCTTTGGGTTGTACTTCATGGTGCACGAACCCAACGGATATAAGCCGTTATCCAAATTGTAGTTAAATGTCGAGAGGTTGGTGAAATGGCGGACTACATCCACTTCGCCAAGCTCGGGAAGCGGCAGGTCAGTCCGCAGTAAGCCCACCGGTAGTTCGGCCTTGGGTACATCCGGGGCTGGAAATGTAACGCCGGTACGTCCGGGGGAGGAGAGGTCGTAAATGGTCGGCTCGACGATACTCACTGCAAGGTTCTCAGTCATGGGCCACCTCCGCCAGTACATCCACCAGGGCATCAATTTCATCTTTCGTATTCATTTCAGTAACAGCCAGCAGCATGTGGTCTTTGAGCGCCGGATAATCCTGGCCGAGATCGTATCCGCCCAGGAACCCGTGCTCGAGCAGATGTGCGTTGATTTCCGCCACCGGTTTCGGGCAATGAATTGTAAACTCGTGGAAAAAAGGCGTCGCGAAACCCAGCGAATAACCGGGGACTGTGGCTATTTTTTCGGCGGCGTAATGAGCTTTGTGGTAACAAAGTTCAGCCACCTGGCGCAAGCCTTGCGGTCCAAGCAAAGCCAGGTAGATTGCCGCGGCCAATGCCATCAAACCCTGGTTGGTGCATATGTTGGATGTGGCACGTTCACGCTTGATGTGCTGTTCGCGGGCAGTCAGCGTCAGGACATAGGCTCGCTGGCTGCGGTTATCCAGCGTCTCGCCAACCAGGCGGCCGGCCATCTTGTGGATATACTTCTTGCGGGTGGCGAAAAAACCCAGGTAAGGCCCGCCGTATGAGAGCGGGATCCCGAGTGGCTGGCCCTCACCGGCAACGATATCTGCACCCATTTCACCGGGTGTTTTGAGCAAACCCAATGCAATCGGGTTGGCGGCGATGCAGACCAGCGCGCCCTGGGTATGAGCCGCCTCGATCAGCGCTGTAAAATCGTAGATGCGTCCGAAGAAATCCGGGTACTGGAGGATGACCAGTGCGGTGTTGTCGTCGATTAAGGGAATCAGCGATTGAGGATCCGGGACCAGCTTGGCGGATGGCTCATCGGCTTCGATACTCAAGCCCATATCCTGGGTGTAGGTACGTACGACCGCCCGGTATTGAGGATTTACGGCCGGTGAGAGTACGACCTTTGTGCGCTTGCCGCGAAATTGGGCATAGGCCATATTGACGGCTTCAGCCACGGCGGTGGCGCCATCGTAATGAGAAGCATTCGAGACCTCCATGCCGGTCAATGCGGCGATCAGGGACTGGTACTCGAAGGTGGCCTGTAATGTCCCTTGTGAGATTTCCGGCTGGTAGGGAGTATAAGCGGTGGAAAATTCGCTGCGTCGCAGGATGTGATCCACGGCAGCCGGGATGTAGTGGTTGTAGGCGCCTGCGCCGAGAAAACATACCAGGTCGGTGCGGATGTTTTCGTTGCCCATGGAGAGTTCGCCAAGTTCGGCAGCAGCTTCCATTTCCGTCAGGGCTTTTGGTAGGTGCAGATTTGGGAAACGATGCTTTTCGGGGATATCCTTGAATAAATCTTCAAGGCTTTTTACCCCGATTGTGTTCAACATGGCATCCCGTTCTTTAGGAGCGTGGGGGATAAAGGTCATAATTATCTTCCTATTTATAAGGTATCCATACATCTGGCACGTTAAATATGCCTCACAAGGCTCGAAAATCTGAGCTGATTACCCCCAACTTCTTTCTTGCGTCAGATTAACCTTGTTAGACTTATAGTCCTAGTGAGATCGCTCTTCACAATACTTGGTGTAAGCTCCGGCATCCATTAAACCGGAAGCATCCGCGCCCTCGATTTCTACCATCCAACCTTTGCCGTACGGATCGCTGTTCAGGACTTCGGGATTGTCCGCCAACCCCTCATTAACAGCTGCAACCTTGGCAGTTACAGGCGCATACGACTCAGCTGCTGCCTTGACCGACTCCACCGAGGCGATCGGTTTTCCGGATTTGACTGCATCGCCAACCGCCACGACAATCTCCACAAAAACGATGTCCGAGAGTTGGCTCTGGGCATAATCAGTCAGCCCGGCTTTACCAGTGCTGGGGTCAAACCATTCGTCAGTTTTGGTATATTTTAAATTGGCGGGAATGTTCATCTTTCATCTCCATAAGATTTTTCGAAAAAACAAAAAGGACGCACCGGGATAATGTGTGCGCCCTCTGTTATAAACCTGAGAGATTCTCCTTCGGGAAGGCCTGTGCATCAATCGCATGATCAGACCAAAACGGAAGGATTGCCCCGTCGGTGTCCCGTGAGAAAGTGCTTCCCACGAGGGACTTTCCAGAGATACAGGTAACAGGGTCCTTTTTGCCTGAGAGTTTCACCCGGACTTGCCAGTCCAAGGTTTGCACCTTCGGCGCTCAGCATCGCATCTGATGCTAGAGTCTCTTCCCGGTTACTATTTTTATTGTGGGTTGCATTGTACGAGCAAGCCCTATAGAAGTCAAGTGGATATTCCAGGTTCAGATAGGACAAAACCGGCATCATTAGATGCCGGTTTTGAAATGAACCGTGGCTATTAACGTCCGGTAAGCGTGCCGCGCACCCAATCGCCCACCAGCCAGTATTTGAAGTCAGAGCCCTGGTTGACCTGGATTGCCCCGATGATGCCGTAGATCACCGCACCGATCGGCAGGAGCGCCAGTACGAGTGTCATCATGATTGCAAACGGGATCAAGATCACGCCGATCAGGATGGCTGAGAGCACGCCTACCACTGCCCACATCGCGCCGATCAATAAGCCACCGCCATACCACCAGATCAGTTGGAAGATCATCGCCTGCAAAGCATGGTAAGCCACCTTGCGAGAGCGATCCTTATAGATCAGATAAATCACCAGCGCCGCAATCGGACCGGCAAAGCCGGTAACCAGGTTCAGCAGGACAGTCAGGTGAGCCAGCACGCTCCAGGTACGCTCATCCGCCGGTGAGAGCGGCTGGGCCGGAGCGGATGCAGCCATCATGGGTTGGGAACTATCATTGGTCATGGTTTTCTCCTTCATAAGAACATGGAATTCATAATAAGACTATCCATATAACGAAATCCCGGCCCAAACGTTGCACGGCTGTACCTGCTGATCCCAATTCCCACTGGTATCCCTCAAGAAGTATGCCCAATCCCAAGATTAAGTGTCTAGCCAGGCGGAATGCGGTAATGGATTTCCTGGAAGAACCTTTTCACTATTAAACCAAAGAAGCCCACCGCCAGGCAGGCTTCTTGATAATTCAATTATAACGTTACGAAATCCAGTGCTGGGTGCGCAGGAATTTGGTGACGACTGGTACCTCGAAATACTTTCCCTGGTAAGCCAGAACCGCCGGCCAAATCATGAGCAGCCAGAGGACAGGGTCGCAAATGGCCAAAATTACGGTAATCGAGGCAATCAAAACAACAACCCACAGGACTACATTCAAGGCCAGCGCCTGCACCGCATGGAATTTGATAAATGGTCGATCTTTCTTTCCTTCAACGAAAAGCATGACAAGGGCAATGATAAAGATGGGATAGCCAAGGGCGGCCCATAGTTTATCATCGCTGGTGATTTCGGCATTCATTGGTTGTTGTGTCATACGTGCCTCCTGGAAGTCTGATTATGAATTTGAATAAGATTATGCATGATTTTACAACATATCCGGACGAAAAGCAACCAATTTGGTGCTCCATTCGTCCTACTGCGGAGGAAATTTGGAAATATGCTAGAATTACCATATGGTTTCAACGGTTCGAATCGTATTTATGGGCTCTCCTGAATTCGCGGTTCCATCCCTGGAAGCGCTGACTAAGGATTACCAGCTCGCCGGCGTGGTGACTCAACCGGATAGACCGGCTGGGCGCGGCGGGATCCTGAAACCGCCAGCAGTCAAGGAAGCCGCGCTGCGTCTCAGTCTTCCCATAATCCAACCCGAAAAACTACGCCAGCCGGAGGCTATGGAGCAGTTGCACGTCTGGGCTCCCGATCTGATCGTGGTGGCCGCTTTTGGACAAATCCTGCGTGCTGACGTGCTCGATCTGCCAAAATTTGGTTGCATCAATGTGCACGGTTCTCTGCTGCCACGCTGGCGCGGCGCAGCTCCCATCCAGGCCTCCATCCTGGCAGGCGATCAGGAAACCGGGATTACTATCATGAAAATGGACCCGGGCGTGGATACCGGCCCGCTGTTGAGCCAGCGCTCCATTCCAATTTCACCTGAAGATACTGCCTCCACGCTCTTTGAAAAACTTGCTCCGATAGGGGCAAGCTTGCTGGCTCGAGACTCTGCCGCTTATCTTTCCGGAGAACTCCAGCCTCGAGCGCAACCTGCAGAAGGCATCACGTACGCTGCCATGCTTAAAAAAGAATCCGGCCGGTTGGATTTCAACCAGCCAGCCGTCGCCTTGGAACGGCGCGTCCGTGCTTATGATCCATGGCCCGGGACCTGGTTTGAGTGGAACGAGGTAACACTGAAAGTATTACGTGCGCATGTCAGCGTACGAAAAAGTCCGGGCGTGGGCAAAAGACTGATTGTAGACGGGTTTCCAGCTGTGGGCACAGCCGACGGGATCCTCATCCTGGAGGAAATTCAACCGGCCGGTAAAAAGCCCATGCCAGGGAAGGCATTTGTGGCTGGATGGAGAAACTGGGAAAATCACGAATCGTGAGAATTGCCAACTAATGATCTTATTCGTCACATTCGTGTTATTCGTGATAGGAGAGTTTTAATGGCAAAATATGTTGCATCCATCGACCAGGGCACAACCAGTACTCGCTGCATCCTGTTTGATCACAACGGGAATATCGTCTCCGCGGACCAGAAGGAACACCAGCAACTCTACCCCAAGCCGGGCTGGGTGGAACATAACGCGCTTGAAATCTGGGAACGCACCCAGCATGTAGTACGGGGCGCCCTGGACAAATCTGGCGCAGATATAGCCGATATCGCCGCCATAGGGATCACCAACCAGCGTGAGACCAGCCTGGTCTGGGAACGCGCAACCGGACGCCCGGTCTATAATGCCATCGTCTGGCAGGACACGCGCACGGATGCAATTTGCAATGAACTGGCCAAAGATGGCGGGCAAGACCGTTTCCGAACCAAGACCGGTCTGCCGTTGGCGACTTATTTCTCCGGGCCGAAGATCAAGTGGATCCTGGACAATGTTCCCGGAACACGCCAACGCGCCGAAGAGGGCGAATTGATCTTCGGTAACATGGACACCTGGCTGCTCTGGAATATGACCGGTGTGCATGTCACCGATGTTACCAATGCATCCCGCACGCTCCTGATGGATCTAAAAACGCTGGATTGGGATGCTGAGATCCTTGGAATCCTTGGCATCCCTCGCTCGATGCTTCCGGAGATCCGCTCTTCATCGGAGATGTACGGCAACGCCAAAGGCGGCTTGGGCGGAGTCCCGCTGGCAGGTGACCTGGGTGACCAGCAGGCGGCTCTCTTTGGTCAGACCTGCTTTTGCCCGGGTGAGGCCAAGAACACCTACGGCACAGGCTGTTTTATGCTCATGAACACCGGCGAGGATCCCGTTCTTTCCAAAAATGGATTGTTGACCACTCTGGGTTACAAGATCGGTGATAAACCTGCTGTCTATGCCCTGGAAGGCTCGATCGCCATCACCGGTGCGCTGGTGCAGTGGTTGCGTGATAATATGGGTTTGATCGAAAAATCCGCCGACGTGGAAAGGTTGGCCGGGTCTGTGCAGGATAATGGCGGCATATACTTCGTCCCAGCCTTTTCCGGATTGTTTGCCCCCTACTGGCGCTCGGATGCACGCGGTGCGATCGTTGGGTTGACGCGCTATGTCAACAAGGGTCACATTGCGCGTGCAGTTCTGGAAGCAACGGCCTTCCAAACACGTGAAGTGCTGGATGCGATGGAGAAGGACTCCGGCGTCAGGCTGACCGCCTTGAAAGTGGATGGCGGCATGGTCTTCAACGAACTGCTGATGCAATTCCAGGCTGACCTTCTGAATGTGCCTGTCATTCGCCCGAAAGTGTCTGAGACCACCGCCCTGGGCGCGGCGTACGCGGCCGGACTGGCGGTCGGGTTCTGGAAGGATTACGATGAATTGCGGATCAACTGGGGCAAGGATAAGGAATGGAAGCCTTCCATGCCTGCCGTGAAACGTGATGCGCTCTATGCCGGCTGGAAAAAAGCTGTAACCCGAACTTTTGATTGGGTCGAGTAGAAAGAAAATTAATCTGATCAACAACCCAAATCCATAATGGAATAAATATAAGAAGAAGTGAAGCAATGAATAGACAAGATACCCTTTCCTCCCTTAAATCCCATTCCCCCACCGTCCTGATCGTAGGGGGCGGCATCAACGGCATTGGCACTTTCCGTGACCTGACTTTACAAGGCGTGGACACGCTCCTGATCGACCGGGCAGATTTCTGCTCTGGCGCCTCCTCCGCTTCATCACGCATGGCACATGGCGGCATCCGTTACCTTGAGAACGGGGAATTCCGTCTCGTACGCGAAGCCGTGCAGGAACGCAACCGCATGATCCAGAATGCACCCAGCCTGGTCAAGCCGCTGCCCACCACCATCCCCATCTTCAAAACCTTTTCCGGATTGCTCAACGCCCCGCTCAAGTTCCTGGGCTGGCTGGACAAACCCTCCGAACGCGGCGGCTTGATCATCAAAATCGGGCTCATCTTCTATGATGCCTTTACCGGCAAAACACGCGTTGTGCCCCGCCATGTCTTTGATAATCATTCAGCTTCATTAAAAAAATACCCACGCATTAACCCGGCCGTTCGCTACACCGCCACTTATTATGATGGTATTATCCTCTCTCCCGAACGCCTGACCATTGAACTCTTACTCGATGCAGAAAAAGAGGGCGACCATGCCCGGTCCTTGAACTATGTCTCTATGATGGGCGTATCCGGCGGTCAAGTCACATTGAAGGATGAAGTGAACGGCCAGATGCTGGAAATTACTCCCCGGCTGATCATAAACGCCGCCGGTCCCTGGATTGACAGAACGAACAGCTCTTTGGGACTTAAGACGCATTACGTTGGCCCTACCAAAGGCTCGCACCTGGTGCTCGATGCTCCTGAACTGCGCGCAGCCATCGGCGATCACGAATTCTTCTTCGAGAACAAGGATGGGCGCATTGTGCTTATCTTCCCGCTCTTCGATAAAGTCATGATCGGCACCTCCGATTTACCCATCGAAGACCCCGGTTCTGCCCGCTGTACAGAGGAAGAAGTGGATTATTTCATCGAGATGATCGGGCGCGTCTTCCCTGGCATCCAATCTCGCGTGACCAGATCGTCTTCCGTTTCTCAGGCGTTCGACCGCTGGCCTATACCAAAGCCAAAATGGCTGGTCAGATCAATCGCGACCACCATATCCAGGAAGACAAGCTGGAAGGGATTCCCGTTTATTCGCTGGTGGGTGGCAAGTGGACCAGCTTCCGGGCCTTTTCCGAGCAAGTTACCGACCGGGCCCTGGCCTTTCTTAACCTGCCGCGTAAAACCGATACCAAATCCCTTCCCATCGGCGCCGGCAAAGAGGCCTTTGCACTGAAAACCGACCCGCACTATACACGTTTCGAGATTGCCGCCATGGCGAAGCGTGAGAAGATCGTCCATCTTGACGATCTGGTGCTGCGCCGTACCCTGCTGGCTTACCTGGGTCATTTAACCCGTCCGCTATTGGAAGAACTGGCGGGCGATCTCGGCGAATCACTCAGTTGGGATGGGGTGAGAAAGGCGGCCGAAGTTAAGCGTACGCTCGAGATCCTGGCAGACAGGCACGGGGTTTGCCTTTAATGGCCTTACCCCGGCAGGTTTTTCAGTTTCATGACACCATTGGCGATATTAGTAAAAGAGGTGGATGGTTTGTAATGCCATGTCTCACGAAGATGTAAAGAGATTTTTGTCGCTCCACTCAAAAACCATTTCCTTTGCCATTCGTCTGACTGGTACACTCATCAGTACGGCGCTATTTATCTGGCTCATCTCTCGACAAAATTGGGGTTTGATGTTGGACAAAGCTGAACAGGTTGCTTCATGGGCAGTTTTTCTGTCGATAGGTTTCACTCTGGTCTCTTATGGGTTCAATAACCTGCGATGGTGCATTTTGCTCTGGGCTCAGGGTGTCAGGATCTCGTTCTGGCGGGCCTATTCTCTTAATTGGGCGGGGATTTTTGCTTCGAATTTTTTGCCCAGCACCATCGGAGGCGATGGTTTCCGTATGCTCGCGGTTCATCGATATACTGGGCGTACATCCATTTCGATTGGTTCAGTGGTTCTTGACCGAATCATCAACATGGCGGCGATGACCTGCTTAATTCCTGTGCCGTTTGCGATTTTTGGGGCATCCTTGCTCGTGCGAGGACAACTTTTACCCGGAATAAAATCAAATTTTCATGTCTTATCACCGTCGAGAGATATTCGCCAGGCCATCATAGAAGGGCGGCTGGCAATGGCATTCATTCCGAAGGGGGTTCAAAAGCTAATTGAGAAATACTTTCCAAAAATTATTTCTGCTGGTCGGCTGTGGGTCTCAAAACCGTGGACATTTATCTATGCATTTCTGGCAGCCTGGCCCTCAAATCTATTCCCAATGGCTGTATCGTACCTGTTGGCTAGGCAGTTGGGTATGAACGTAACTTATTGGCAGGTAATTGGAATACAAACGGTTACGTATTTTCTCTCGGTTTTGCCAATTTCGGTTAACGGCTATGGGCTGCGCGAAGTGGCTTTTACTACTCTTTACACTGCGCTTGGGTCTTCTCTGGAACAGGCTTCCACACTCGCGCTGGCCACGCGCCTTTTGTCTGTGGTTTCCACCCTCCCCGGTGCATTTTGGTTGACTTCGACTGTGTCGGGAGCGGCCGGGCTTGATAAGAACCTCGAACAATAAAAACCGTCCTCTTCGGCTAAGCTACAATTTTTCGAAATATAATTTCAAATTCATCGACCACATTCCTGATATCAAATCTACGTGCCAGATCGCGACTGGCTTGGCGGGCATTTTGCAGAGCTTCGTGGTTTGACAGGAGGCCGCGCAGTGCGTCGGAAAAAGCTTCCCTGTTGCCTGGATCAGCAAGAAAGCCGTTGGCGCCTTGCTGTACCAGTTCCACGTTGCCGCCTGCTCGACTGGCTACAATGGCCAGGCCCATGGCCAGGGCTTGCAGTCCAACCACCGGAAGCCCTTCAGATAGGGATGGCATAAGAAGTAGATCACTCTGCGCGAAATGGGCCAGAACTTCCTGCGTTGTCACCCAACCCGGCAGGTAAAAACGCTCGTCCAGGTTATGGGTTGTAATGGCATGCTTGACTTCCTCAAGCAGCGGTCCATCCCCCAGCATGATGCACTTCCACGGTAAATCCTGCACCTGCGCCAGCAGTTCAACCAGTTCAATCAAGTTTTTCTGGGGCATAAATCGCCCGGCGAAGATAACCACCGGTGGGCGATGGGCCTGTAACTGCTCAGGCTTAACCTGTCTCCAGGTCGATCCCATTGGGAATGACGATTGGGTTTACTGGATAATGCTGCCGGATGAGTGAGCGGGTGAACTCGCTTACTGTAGTGATGCACGCCGCTTCCTGCCAGACTGGTTTGGTAAAAGGGAGAACCCACCGGAACCACTTAGCGGTCTTCTCAGGCACACCTCCAGGAATATCGCCCAGATGGGCGGTCAGGACATAAGGAATCCCGGTCAAGCGCGCCAGGATCCAAGCCGCTGCTCCCGCTGGGACCGCAAAGTGAACGTGGATGATGTCAGGCTGCCAGCGGCGGATCAAATGGAAGCCCGTTCCGATGGCGGCCAAAATATAAACACCCATCGTCAGGAATCCTGCTCGGTAGGGATATTTTCTTAGGGAAGGTACGCGCAGGATGTGGATATTGTCCACCACTTCATCCCGGGACAAGCCCTTCAGATGCGCTGTAAGTATTGTGATTTCGTGTCCCCGCCTGGTCAATTCTTTGGCAATATCCTGTGCTGCCTGGCCGCCGCCGCCTCCAACCGGAGGATATTCGTGGTTAAGAATAAGGATACGCATGGCTCATCATGGCCCCGGCTTTTGATTAATTACTTCGCGAATTGTATAGGTTGGCTTGTCTTGCGTTTCATGATAGGTGCGCATTAGCAATTCGGCTATCAGACCCATCAAGATTGTCTGAAATCCCAGGGCGAAGAACATTACGCTAATCTGAAAAAAAGGCGAGCCAAGTACCGATGTGGAAAAGAATATTCTTCGAACAGCCAGGAAAATTAGAATGATTGCGCTGATTAAGATAGTGCCCATTCCCACCCCTCCGAAGATATAAATGGGGCTGACCGAGAAACTAAGGAGGAATTTGACCGTGAACAGGTCAAGAATGACTTTGAGGGTGCGTTCAAGCCCATATTTGGACTTGCCATATTTTCGTGGCTGATGGTGGACTACCAGCTCGGCGACCCGCGCCCCGGATGCGGAAACATAAGCTGGGATAAAGCGATGCATTTCGCCGTAAAGCCGGAACCCGCTCAAAAACTCGCGCCGGTAGGCTTTCAAGGTACAACCATAATCGTGAAGATGAACCCCCGTTACCCAGGAGATCAAACCATTGGCAATTCGTGAAGGAACTGTGCGACTCAGGAAGGGATCTTTCCGATTCTTACGCCAGCCGCTAACCATATCATAACCTTCATCCAGTTTCGCCAGCATGATCGGAATATCAGCCGGGTCGTTCTGCATATCGGCATCCATCAGGATAACAATATCACCGTCAGAATGATCAATGCCAGCCGCAATTGCAGCAGTCTGACCATAATTACGCCGAAACGCGATCACCTGGACATGGCTTTGATCCTTTTGGGCGAGCCCCTTCAGCATTGCAAGACTTCCATCCGTGCTGCTGTCATCTACAAAGATGACCTTCCAGTCGTATTTGATTGAATCTAATGCTTCATGGATGGCAGAATGAAGAAGCGACAGGTTTTCTTCTTCGTTGTAAACAGGAATAATAAGGGATAATTTCATTTTGGCTTTCAGAAATAATCGGATCTTGGTAGAACTTAAGCGCCGGGCGCTTTCATTTTACTACCTCATATGGATTTGCCAGATAAAGTTCGCGAGGGAACCTTCATCATAAAGGGCAGCAAACTTGAAAAACGATTATTTTCTCTTGAACAGCAGAATGCTGCCATCAGTTCTACAAGAGGCCAGGTCAGAAGATAATTGTATTTGTTGGAATCTGGAAGGGGTGAGGTAATCCCGCCAATTTTGCATCCGGTCCGCTCCAATTACAAAAACATCTGCAGTATCACGCCACTGGAGCCCGATTTGTTCATTCCAAAAACCATTTCGCAGGACCTGATCAGGATTCCCGCCTATCCTTAATGAATAATAATCGTTAAGTTGAGGTAAAAGGATATTAGCTCCAGAAGTGTACAATAGAGGGATTGAGGTAATTGACCCATCCAGATAAATCCTGGTGCCAGGTGGTGCGATACTCGCTAATTTTGCCCCGATTTTCTCAAATGAGCTGATCACATTTGTTCGACAAATATTTTCATCGTATGTCCAGGTTAGCAAAGGTAACAAAACCATTCCTAAAGATAGAAAACCATAAGCTATGAAACTGGACAAATACATCCTCTTCCGGAAAGCCTGATGCCGGTAAATGATTGACGTAATTATAAGAAGAAAGATTCCAACGACCAGACCTGCAACGATAGGTGTGTACGCCCGTGCATCCGCGTAGGCAATATGGAATTTATTACTTAGGATGGACCAAAGGGTAGCCGATCCGGACAACAAATGCCAACCCCGCGTGCGAGGAACGGGTATATTTAGCAGGGTAGACCCGATTTTTTCAAAGAGAGCGTACCCAATTGCGGAGGTAACCAGGAGCACGGTTGTAATGATCACTGCCTTGGATACGAATCGAAGGCGTCTTATTCCAGGCGCCTATCGATACGATCACCAGGAGTAAACCTACATTTCCCCAAAATCCGAAATAATCTGCAAGACAGTATACACAATAGTTGTCACCGATGGTAGCCCAGGCATGAGTGATAAATAGTATAAAGAACAAAACTGCAAGGAATACTGCCGCACGAAAATGCGCCGAAGTCGGCCACGATTTTCGCTTGGGCCATAAAATCAAGACGAGAAGACTGCCTATAAATGGAATATAGTCGATACGGATTGCCTGGGATAGGCTATGTAACCGGGATACCAAAGATAGCGGTGGAACCAATGCCATCGCTGATGTACCGATATCTTGCTTGTCAGAAAGCCCAAGTAAGTCAAGGATGCTGGTCGGAAGCCATCTTTCCCACAAGTACATAATTCCCGGCCAATAAATAATATGACCAATTACCAGGATAATGATAATGGTAAAAAGTGCCAGGAGTCCCTTTTTTCGCCCATGTTGCCAAAAAATATACAGGACAAACGGTGGTAGTAAAAAGACCATGTTCTCGCGCGTCAAAATCATAATTCCGGCCAGAATCGCGCTCACGACAATCTGCCAAACTGGTCGCTCTGCTCCCAGGGATAGCACAAGTACCCAGGTGAGAATGCAAATAATCAAAACTTCCGACCTGGCAGTACTATAGAGACTTATCAGCGTGGGATTAAGGGCCAACACCCAGACCGCAATTGCTGCCAGCCACCGATTACCCAGCCTGCGAGAAACAACCCACAATCCAAGCAAACTAAGAACACCCAAAAAAACTGCCACATAGCGCGGCGCCAGCAAACCAGGTGCGAATACGGACTGTACCCATCCCCAGATGAAGAAAGACAGGTACATTTTGTTTAGCCAAAAGCCATAAGGTTGAAACGGTGTGTATACACCCTTTGCCAACAAATACCCCTTATATAAATAGGAGCCTTCATCAAGATTGGGCAATCGAATATGAGCGTATACGATTGATTGGATTAAGTATAAAATCACTCCAAGCAAAGCAAGGAGCTCTGGTATTTGGATTCTAGCAATCCATTTGACGGTATTTTTGTTATTCATTAATACTCACTACAATATCCCTTTCGGTCATATAAAGAAAAGCACAGAACCGAACCGTATAAATCACAGGATCGGTCGTCCTGGTTGCCCAATACCCACCTCTATCGCACAGAATGCGGAAATAAATTGTTCAACGAACCGCCTCGCCCAACCGATTGGAACCGGTCAATTGAACTCCAGGTGTATCCCCTATTAATATCCATAGGACCTTGAAGAAAATGAAAGCTGCTATTGTGGGCATGATTTTTTTGCGTGAGTTGAATCCTGAATAAAATATTTTCCATTCTGGAATATTTATTGCCATTATAATCTTGTTGATTAATCTCCCCAAGTAGTATCACTCTGCAATCAATGAATATTTTTCGCCCTGGAATTCTCGGAACTCAACCTCAATTTCCCATTCGACTTGCCCTGGATCGTGGGAAATCCAGCCTGGGCATAATGCTCAAGACTGCGCCATCCAATCATTCGGTGATAAACTCCAACAGGATAATGCTTATTAGCAATAGGAATGTAACAAACTATTTTTAATTTCCTTCATGGATCATTGAGTCATTATTCGATATTCTAATTGTGCTGGTTTGGGTTCAAAAGTTCTCTCAAACAATGAAAAGGATGGATCTATGAAATGAAAAAGGGAATCTATATTCTGGCTGTAATTCTTTTCCTGCTGGGAACCGCCTCGATCTTAGCAGGTTTGGGCGTCATAAACATCATCTCATCCATTCATCATTTGCGCTATGAGTTAGGCGGTGCTCTGGTCGACTTGCTGGCGATCAGCGGATCGATTCTAATTACTGTTACAGACTTAAAAACAAAGCTTCGACGAATAGCGGCTTTTTTTCGGGTCGGAATACTTGAAGACCGGAAATTTGCAAGCTCAGAGTCCTTGTTCGTTGCTTTATTTCTGGGAATTTTAGGAATAGCAGCATTTGTATTAATTATGTGGATTACACCTTATGGATCAGGTGTAAATCCCGATTCGGTTACATACATTAACTTGGCGAAAAATATATTATCGGGGAAGGGATATTCAATAAATGCTGTTCCACAAACTCATTTTCCCCCATTCTATTCGATGGTCCTGGCTGCAACAAATCTGACGACAAATAATTTTGTTCAGGCAGCTCGTATCCTGAATGCCATCCTCTTTGGTATTAATATTGGACTCATCGCATTGGCAGTATACCTGACAACAGGTCGACACTTCCTGCCAGCCTTATTTGCCACATTTTTCTTCTTATCCTCCGCGCCATTATTGGAATTGCATGCAGGGGCGTATTCAGAGCCGCTCTTTATTTCATTTTCACTCGCCAGTATCATCCTTCTCCGCTTATATATAAATAATCCAAAATTGTCATTGCTAATTTCAGCCTCCTTATTTCTGGGGTTCGCATTTATCACACGCTATATCGGCATTGCTTTCCTTCCCGCAGTATTGGCTATTGTATTACTTAGCGAAGCTGGTCCCCGGTTTGGACGGAAGGTTTGGAATACCATTATTTGCTTAATACTATCTTGCGTTCCCCTATCAATCTTTTTTGTAAGAAACATTCTAGTGGCAGGCTCAGCTACTGATCGCATGTTCTTTTACCATCCCCTTCCATTGTTAAGATATGTAACAAAATTATGGGATGTGGCGATTATTTATTTTGCACCGATCGCACTTCCTGCTAGTGTAACGCTGGTTGCTGTTGGATTGTTGGCAGCTTTTCTAGTAACCCAAATATTAATTCTTTTCAAGCGGCATGGAAAAAATATTAGCTGGCGTTCGGGGGTTATCATTATGCCAGCTGCCTGTCTATTATTTTCTGTCTCATATTTGTTATTCCTGTATTTGTCGATCAGTTTCATGGATGCCTCAACACCAGTCGACGTGCGAATATTGTCACCAATTCTCTGTATATTGATTGTAGGTGGTTTTTCGGCGGTATGGGCTGTATCCAAAACGCTGCAAGCGCCTTTGTTATGGTGGGGCTTTCTCCTATGTGCGGTTTTATCCATTTTGATAAAAATGCCGGATGCAATTCAGTCCGCGGCAGCTCTTCGAGAATATGGCTTTGGGTATACATCCCGGCTATGGCAAACCTCAGAAACCGTCGCGTTTGTCAAGTTGCAGCCAGAAAAAATGATAATATACACAAATGGGGTGGATGTATTGGGTTTTCTAACTGGGAAGAATACAATTAACGTCCCTTATAAAACATTCCCAATAACAATGCAGACCAACTCCCAATATAACAAACAGATGAACGAAATGTGCAGTCAAATAGAAGAGAAAGGGGCTTTATTGGTTTATTTAAATCAACTTAGCTGGAGGTGGTATTTCCCGCCCCTTGAAACAATCGCCTCTTCCTGCAAATTACCCATTTCGCACAGCTTTAGTGATGGAATAGTGTTTGGCAATCAATCTAAATAAGTCTGACGCCTAAGGAAAATCATTTCTTCAGGATAGGTTTCTGCCCGGCAGATATTCAACAGATTTGCAAACACTTCCAAAGACGTTGTGCCGGACTACCAATGGAATCCATAATGACAAATAAAGTTCTTGATGAATCTTGCCGGAAATATCAGGAAGCGCGTAAAAAGCATTGGAATGCATTCGCATTGAAAAAAGATCATTGGCACGGATTGGGTAACAGCTACCATCACCGGTTGGAAGAAATTTATGGATTTATTGTCAAACCTGGATCCAAGGTTTTGGAGATCGGATGCGGCGAGGGAGATCTGCTGAATTTTCTTCGACCTTCGGTTGGGGTCGGGGTAGATTTTTCAGAAGAAATGCTCAAACGCGCTGTCAACAAACATCATAATCTTAATTTTGTGCTTGCCGACGCGCATGACCTTTCCTCCCTAAATGAAAAGTTTGATTTCATCATACTATCCGACACGGTTAACGACCTATGGGATGTCCAGTCAGTCTTCGAACAAATTTACCCTTTATGCGAGCGCAATACACGTTTGATTTTGAATGTGTATAGCCGCTTATGGGAGCCAATAATTTCCTTGGCTCAAGCACTTAATTTGGCGGTTCCAACATTGGAACAAAACTGGCTTACTCGCGAGGATATCGCTAATCTATTTCATTTGACTGGTTTCGAGACGATTCGAATTTGGCAGGAATTTCTTGCGCCTATCCATATCCCATTAATGGATGGTTTCTTTAATCGTTTCCTTGATCGGTTTTGGCCTTTTAGAGAGTTGTGCCTGACGAATTTCTTTGTGGCACGTCCAATATTAATTCATCAAGATTTACCCAACGTTTCAGTCATTATCCCTGCCCGGAATGAGGCTGGTAATATACCGGATATTTTTAAACGGATTCCCCATATGGGCAATGAGACCGAATTGATCTTTGTTGAAGGCCATTCAAAAGATGATACCTACAACGTAATTAGCCAATCAATAAAGATGCATCCCGAATGGAAGATTGAATTATTTAAGCAACAGGGGATAGGAAAAGCCAATGCAGTAAAATTAGGATTCGAAAAGGCCAGCGGCGGTATCGTAATGATTCTTGACGCAGATCTAACCGTAGCGCCTGAAGACCTGTCAAGGTTTTATGCTGCACTCGTCTCTGGGAAAGGCGAATTCATTAATGGAGTTCGGCTCGTTTATCCCATGGAAAGACAGGCAATGCAACCGGCAAACCTGGTTGGTAACAAAATATTCAGCCTCATCTTTTCGTGGGTGCTTGGTCAACCGATAAAAGATACTTTGTGTGGAACGAAAGCTCTTTGGAAGTCTGATTACCATAAGATCGTTTCCAATCGTTCGTATTTTGGAGATTTCGATCCCTTTGGTGATTATGATCTGATCTTTGGTGCTGCAAAATTAAATCTCAGGATAATCGATCTCCCCATTCGTTATCGCGAGCGGACCTATGGCGTTACAAATATCTCCCGCTGGAAACATGGCTGGCTTTTATTAAGGATGGTCATTTTTGCCGCCCTCAGGCTAAAGTTTGTCTAAGAAAGCCTGGTGATTTCATAAAACTTCTAGTGGCGCATAAATAGGTTGGTGGGATCAATTTGAATGCCCAAGGCAGTCTTCCTCAAGAGATCTAGATCACGGAAAAATACAGACTCCTGGAATGCAACCTCGAAAATCGATACGATCATTACATAAAAAGGTTGAATTTGGAAAATAAATGATGAGATCAAGAACTATTTTATTGCCAAAGATGCTTGTGATTTTTCTTCTATCTTTCATCTATACTCTTGGTTTCATCATTACCCCTTACTGGATAAATGTAGATTCAAAGCTAGTAATGATTTTCATTCTGGCTCTTACAATTGGCATAGGAGCCTTATGGTCCTATTTCTCAGCAGAGGAATTACAGATCCGTGTTGAACCCATAAACTGGATTCATTTCCTTATCCTGCTGGCAGTGTTGATTATTCTAAACCTACGGCCGCTTATATCGAGTGTTCCTTGGAGAGGGGATGAAGATACCCATATTGGAAGAACCATCGCCCTTGCTTCAAAAATCCCGATTCGGTGGGTATTTGTATTTTCTATAACTGCAATTTTATCGATCTTCTTGGCTTGGAAGAAATCGAAGTGGGCGATTTTTTTTGGCATTTCATTTCTGGCAGGTGTGATTTTCCTGACCATTGCAAAAAATCCATTGGCCGGGATTAATTCCCCCGCCCTCCTGCATTACCCCTTTATTTCCTATTGGTTTTTTGCGGTAATCCCAAAGCTGGCAATGCTTTTCAAATTCAATCCATATCAGGAAATATTTTTCAGAATTGTTCCTTTTTTGAGTACTCTTGGCCTGGTATGGGTATTTCAAAACCAACTTTCCGAATCGAAAACAACTCGTAATATTTTATGGGGAATAGCAGCCGCGACAATCCCGTTGGTTTATTATTATTCTTCCATCCTCTACCTCGAATTACCGGCAGTCTTCTTAATGTTTATTGTATGCATAAATATAAAAAAACTATTACAGGATGATTTTCAAGACATCAGGAAAAACCCGTCCTGGTATGCATTAATTTTGATCGGATTCATCAAGGAGACAACTATTCCTTTTTTATTTTGTTTCCTTGGCTGGAGGTTGATTTCATCTGTACTGCAAAGACGGAATTTGCTAACAATAAGAGACAACCCTCCCCATAAAATTGTTGGAGAGCTCCGGATCGCCTTTGCTGTTCTGCTCCCAGTGGCTTTCTATCTTTTCCTTAGGGGCACTTTATCACAACAAAGTCGGGGGTTTTCCCTAACCATATCGCACCTTGTAAACATCCTGGTGTATCGAACGATCGTCCAGTCTTTCCTGCAGCAATTCGGCGTTCCTCTCATTTTACTTTTCTTGGGAGGCTGTGTTTTGCTGTTTTGGAAAAAGGAATATCTTAGCGTCGGTTTCTTGGTTTCGCTTGCCTTTCTATATCCCATCTTTTATGCTGTGGATATTCTTGAGTATACGGGTTATAGCCGTTTCAACCTCTTCGTATTACCTGCGATCCTGGCGGGATCGATTGTTCTCATAAAGCAATTGATGATTTACAAAAAAAT
The DNA here is from genome assembly GCA_963776475.1 of uncultured Chloroflexia bacterium. GTDB lineage: Bacteria > Chloroflexota > Anaerolineae > Anaerolineales > Villigracilaceae > UBA877. Next base: position 80,650 of record CAVZMZ010000035.1, on the reverse strand, counting down.
ATTCGGAATATCAATAACCTGTGCAATATTGGCGATTAATTTTTGGAACTCACCGGTTTCCATCGATGGATCAAAAAAACCTCTCTGGGGAAATTATCTTGCAGATACCTCCGAGCATTATTATCCTTATCACCAGGCGTTGGAGTGGTTAAAGATTAATTACAAGAGTGAACCCATTCTGTTTACTGGTATGTATTATCATTATTTCTTTGATTTCTACTTTGGTCAGCTCAATTGGACGCCGGAAAACCAGGTATTAATCACGAACATGAACGATAATGATACGGTATCCTTATCTCGTGGCCTTGCTGAAGCTGATGCAACTCAATACAATATCGTCCTATTCCAGGTTTTAGGGAGCGAGATCCCCGATATTAGCAATGCGAATGCCACTTTTTATGAAGAGAAAATATTTAAAAATGATGCTCATACTCTTGTGATCTATCACCGAATCCCCTGATCCCTTGAAAGCCATCCTTGGTGGAATCAAAGCATAAACGGCGGGTTTTGCATCTTCCATGGAAGTGCTGAAGAATTGTACGCTCTGTGATCGAAAATTCTAAAGCCACGCGGCTTTGATAAACACCAAAGGTGATCTCTAATGGTAAAATACCTTCCCATGATAGACATGCCTTTCTACCATATTACCTTTTTGCGTCATGGCGAATCGGTTGGAAACGTTGAAGACCGCTTCCAGGGTCATGCCGATTTCCCTTTAACAGATAAGGGACGCCTCCAGGCGCAGTCGCTGGCTGAGCGTTGGCAGGCCGAGGGTGTGACCTTCGACTGGTGTGTCGCCAGCCCGCTCTTGCGCGCCTGCCAGACGGCCGAAATTATCAGCCGGAAACTTAAAATTCCGATTGAGCTGGACCCGGATTGGATGGAAATTAACAATGGCCTTGTGGCTGGTCTGACATCTGACCAGGCTGAACAAGTGGCTCCACGTCCGGATTTCATGACACCTTACACACATTATGGGGAAACTGGTGAAAGCCGCTGGGAAGTCTATCTGCGAGCCGGACGGGCAATCCAACATGTCCTTGACCGCCGCTCTGGTCATTACCTGGTAGTCGCTCATGGCGGAGTGCTGAATATGGCATTGTATGCCATATTGGGTATCCCGGTGCAGGCGGATTCCGGCGGGCCGCGTTTTACGTTTGACAACACCACTTTCGCGACTTTTACCTATGAGCCGGAACGCCACAACTGGCGTATGCTAAATTTCGATGACCGCCGGCATTGGAAGGAAAATTAAGGTGGAAAAATTAAACTTCCTGGTATTCGGCGCGGGTGCCATTGGCACTTATATTGGCGGCAGCCTGGCGTTGACCGGGCACCATGTGGTATTCCTGGAGCAACCCGGGGTGGCTGAAGAATTGCAAGGACGCGGTTTGCGGCTTGAATTAAAGGCCATCAAGGATTCCCCTCTTACCATTCCGCCGGACCAATTTATAGTCGCAGAGTCTCTCTCAGAAGCCATCCGGCAAGGCCCTTTCGACGTTGCCATTTATGCCCTTAAATCCTTTGACACAGCTTCTGCCCTTGAGGGAATAAAACCCTTCGCGGCGCAAATGCCGCCGGTACTCTGTCTCTCCAACGGAGTGGACAATGAACCGGCCCTGGCTGACGTACTTGGACTCGATAAGGTTATTGCCGGGACGGTGACCTCTTCTGTGGCCCGCCGTGCTGTTGGGGATATCGTGCTTGAAAAGCTGCGTGGCGTTGGCGTGGCAGATGGGCATCCGCTCTCGCTGTGCCTCTGGGAGGCACTGAATGGCGCTTTTTTGAACGCGAACCTTTACCCACGCTCTGCCGATATGAAATGGTCGAAAATGCTGACAAACCTGATGGTTAATGCCACTGTAGCCATCCTGGATATGCCAGCGAGTGCCGTGCTGGCGCATCCAGGGTTATTCCGGCTCGAGGTTGCCGTGCTGCGCGAAGCGCTGGCAGTAATGAAAGCCCAGGGCATCCGCGTGGTGGATACACCCAAAACACCGGTTCGTCTGCTGGTGCTGGCCGCCTATCTGCCGGCTTTTATTTCGCGTCCATTGATGGTCAGGTTCGTCGGTGGGGGCCGGGGTGCGAAGATGCCCTCCTTCCATATTGATCTGCATGCTGGCCGTGGTAAATCCGAGGTGGATTGGCTCAATGGTGCCGTAGTCCGCTATGGTGAGAAATTCCGCGTTCCTACACCTGTCAACAAACAGTTGACCGGGATATTATTGGCCCTAACGCACAAAGAAATCCCGCTGGCACAATACAGCGGCCAGCCTGAAAGATTATTGGATGTAGTAAAAGTCCAGAATTGAAAAGGATACCCCCCCGTCCATTATCGAGGTCGGTTAATTATTATGAACGATAAAATCCAAACCATTACCGCTCGCGATTTAGTGGAAGTCCACCTGCCGGATGGAAGCGTGCTCTCCGGGCCCCGTGGAACGACCGCCGGTGAGTTTTTAGGAACGAACTATCCTCCTGATGCCGCTCCGCTGGTAGCCTCGGTTGTCAATACTGATTTGCGTGAGCTTACCTACCAAATCCAGATGGAAACCCGGCTCGCGCCGGTAACAATGGCCGACGCGGATGGGGCGCGTATTTACCGGCGTTCCTTAACCTTCCTGCTCAGCGCGGCTTTCTCCAATCTTTTTCCTACAAGCCATTTGACCATTGACCACTCGGTCTCTTCTGGCGGCTATTTCTGCCAGATCACCGACCGGCCGCCTCTTAGTCAAACTGAGCTGGCCTCGCTGGACAAGTATATGCGTGATTGGGTTGCGAAGGATGAACCTTTCTGCCGCAAGGAAGTCTCACTGGCGGAAGCCACTGCATACTTCGAAAATAAAGGTTATCACGACAAAGTACAGTTGCTGTCCTATCGACAGAAACCTTACGTCACCCTTTATAAACTGGACGACTATCGGGATTATCACCAGGGGTACATGGTCCCTTCCACCGGCTATCTGAAGTGGTTTGACCTGGTTCCGGCCGGAGATGGTTTTATCCTGCATTACCCTCAGCGCCGTTCGCCCACCAGCATTTCCCCGATGCCCGAGTACCCCAAGCTGCTGGCTGCTTTTCGCCAATATAGCCAGTGGTTGGCGCGCCTGGGGATTGGATCAGTAGGCGAGTTGAATGACGCTATTCAGGATGGACGCAGCCGCGCCGTCATCCTCGTTTCGGAAGCCTTGCATGAGCAGAATATTGCCGAGATCGCCCGACAGATTGCCGGGCGTCGTGAAAATGCCCGCGTTGTTTTGATTGCCGGGCCTTCCTCTTCCGGAAAAACCACCTTTTCCCGCCGTCTGGCTGTTCAATTACTCGCCCTGGGTCTCTCGCCTTTTGCCCTGGAGCTCGATAATTTCTTTGTAGATCGGGAGAAAACACCGCTCGGTGAGGATGGCCAGTTCGATTTTGAAGCCCTGGAAACCCTCGATCTGGGCTTGCTGGGAGAAGATTTATCCAGCTTGATCGCCGGGGAATCTGTCCAATTGCCTAAATACAATTTTAAAGCTGGGAAACGTGAGATCGGTGAAACCGTCCAGTTGGGACCGGAGCATATCATCATACTGGAAGGCATCCACGGCCTGGATCCCCGTCTTGTGCCCGGACAAGTGGCTGAACGTGCCTACCGGATCTATGTTTCTGCCTTAACGCAACTCAACCTGGACCGCCATAACCGCGTTTCCACTACCGATACCCGCTTGATCCGGCGTATCGTCCGGGATTTTCGCGAGCGTGGCTATACGGCTGTCCAGACCATCAGTCGCTGGGAATCGGTCCGCCGGGGCGAGAAGAAATATATTTTTCCCTACCAGGAAAACGCCGATGCGATGTTTAACTCGGCGTTGGTTTACGAGCTTTCCAGCCTAAAACCGCTGGCCGAACCCATCTTGCGCCAGGTGCCCCACGGCACCCCGGAATACATCGAAGCCAAGCGCCTGCTGGCCTTCCTGGAATGGTTCCTGCCGGTGGAGATGGATTTGATCCCGGATAATTCCATTTTGCGGGAGTTCGTGGGGGGATCCATTTTGAAAGACTTCACCATTTGGAAAGCATAATTCGGTAGGGGTGGCCTTTCGAGAGTTTCGCTATCGCCCTATTCTCGTAGAGCTTACCCCTGCCCGAGGTTAAATGAATTTCTACGAGATCCTCCTGATCGCATTAAGTATGTCCATGGATGCATTTGCCGTTTGCCTCGGCGCAGGAACACAGCCACGTACCACTGGTCCGCGTCCTGTTTTCCGGTTGGCGTTCCATTTTGGGTTGTTCCAGTTCTTTATGCCGGTTATCGGCTGGTTTGCCGGTACAACCATAGTACGTTATATCTCCGCCTATGATCACTGGGTGGCTTTCGGCCTGCTGGCTTTTGTAGGCATCCGCATGGTACGTTCCGGATTTGATCCGACCAATGCGGAACAGAAGAATGACCCTTCACGTGGCTGGACGCTGGTTCTGCTGGCCTTTGCCACCAGTATTGACGCCCTGGCAGTTGGTTTCAGCCTGGGTGTTGTGGGTGTGACCATCTGGTACCCGGCGGTTGTCATTGGCCTGGTCACCGGACTGATCTCCTGGCTGGGGATCTACCTGGGGAATCGGCTTGGACAGAAATTTGGGAAGCGGATGGAAATTATCGGGGGAATTATCCTGCTATTGATTGGCGTCCGGATCTTGCTCTCCCACCTTCTGGCATAGGTAACCGTCTACTTATAGCATCACCCCTCCACAGAAATCTGGAGGGGTGAACTAATAAATTCTAATCCCGGTACCTATGCGTACAGTTGCCGCCGGATCTGCCCGACCTGGGTACGCAATCGGTCATCCCGTTCCAAGAGGTCGGCTACCTTATCGCAGGCGTACATGACCGTGGTGTGGTCCCGTCCTCCCAGAGCTTGACCGATTTGAGGCAAGGATACATTTGTTTCACGCATCAAGTACATGGCAATTTGACGCGGCAGGGCTACATCATGCGAGCGATCGGGAGAAAGTAAACGCTCAACCGACAGGTTGAAAGTCTTGGCAACCATGTCCACTACTGCCGCAGGTTTCACATCCCCACGCTGGGGGAGCAGGTCAGCCAGGGCTACTTCCGCCAATTGCGGAGTCAAAGCCATTCCGCTTAGATCGCCAAAGGCCACAATGCGATTCAAGGCACCTTCCAGCTCGCGGATATTCGACTGTACCCGGCGGGCGATAAGTTCCATGATCTCGGCAGGCACCGTTCGTCCCAGACGCTCGGCCTTGGAACCCAGGATTGCCAGTCGGGTTTCCAGGTCAGGCAACTGGATGTCAGCCGTAAGCCCCCACTCGAAGCGTGAGCGCAAACGCTCTTCCAGTGTCACCAGGCTCTTGGGCGGGCGATCCGATGAAACGATGATCTGCTTATTCTGCCCATGCAGGGTATTGAAAGTGTGGAAGAATTCCTCCTGCGTCGATTCCTTGCCAGCAATGAACTGGATATCATCCACCAACAGTACATCTGCCGAGCGATATTTTTCCCTGAAAGCCTGGGTGGTATGCGATCGGATGGCACCGATCATATCGTTGGTGAATTCTTCGGAAGAAACGTAAAGCACATTCTGTCCGTGTTCCTGACAATAATTTCCAATGGCATGCAATAAATGCGTCTTGCCCAACCCTACTCCTCCGTAAAGGAACAGTGGGTTATAGGCTGTGGCCGGGTTTTCAGCAACGGCCTGCGAAGCAGCATGCGCCAGCCGGTTATTTGGACCGACAACAAAATTTTCAAAGGTGTAGCGGGGATTTAGCGAAGAGCTCTTAGGATAGGAAGTTGGCATCTCTTCTGCGACTGAGCTGGCATCTTCCGGGAGGTTGTTCGAAGAGTGTTGCGCTGCTTGCGCAATGGCTGACCCATCCGGACCTGGGTGAGAGGCTGCAGATGCGGGTACGGTTGCCGGATTGCCCGAAACATTTCCACCACTCTCACTGGAATAGACAACAAAGTCCACCTCCACAGAGCGGTTCATGATACCCATCAGAAGGCGGGTTACGGTGCTGGAAAGTCGGCTTTCCAACCAGTCACGGGCATAAGCATTGCGTACGGAAACGGTGAACAGCCCATCTTCGTAGGATGCAACACGGGTATCCCGTACCCAGGTATCAAAGGATGCTTTCGGCATCTCCATCTGGAGTTGCCCCAATGCTGACTGCCAGGCCTGCTCGGCGTCCATCTTTTCCTCCTCCAGAATAAATAAGTCGGCGTTTAAGTACAGGGATAGAAGCCCACCGCTTGCACAGTGGGAAGTCCCTTAGTTCCATAAAATTTATATTCTTCTAGTCCTACATGATTGGGGAGGATAGTACCCGCTATCCATTACCTTAGCCACATTCTAGCAGAAAAATGTGGTTTGTTCCATACGTACAACCTACGCTACCTTAAAACTTGGGAATCTTTAAGACATGTAAATCCTTAAGAAATACACCGCCGGAAACCCTGCCAGATAATCGGGAGGCTGCCAGACCGACGCCCCCACTGCCTCGGGTTCACCGAAATTTGCCGCCACATCTTGGGGAGGATGGGATACACTATTACGTATACTGGGAATACCCCTGTCGAACCTTAAAAAATCCTTTTTGGAACAATGCCAGGGCAGAGATTGCGTGAAACGCACAAAACTGGGCTTCGCCCTTTGAAGGAGATTGCTTATTCACCTTCACGGCTTGGAGAGCGCGGCGCCCATGCGAGAATGGTTGTTCCTTCCCCAGGAGAGGTGATGATATCCAGGTCGCCACCCACATTAGCGACACGCGTCTGCATGTTGGCCAGGCCGTGACCGACTGTCTTACTAGCTTTTTCCAGGTCGAAACCGGCGCCATCGTCATGGATCTCGAGCAGGGCACGGTCAGACGTACTCCACAGATCAATTGAGACTTTGCTGGCATTGGCGTGCTTGGCAATATTGGCCAGGGCTTCCTGGCAAATATGGAACAAAGCCATGGCATTAACCGGTTTCAAATCTGAAAGCGGATCTTTCGGTCCGGCCAGGCTGACTTCGATCTTTGTATTCTGGCGGAACTCGGAAACCAACCTGCCGAGACCTTCGATCAGACTTTCACCGCGTAACTGGCGCGGGCGTAAATCAAGTATGTAGTTGCGGATGTCGCGGATGGTGCGGTTCAAGTCATCCATGGCTTTCTGCAGGCGTTTGTCGGCAGATTCAGGATCCTCATGCAGCACGGCCCGGGCATTCTCAAGGGACAGGCCGACGCCATAAATGGACTGGATGATGCCATCATGCAAATCCATTCCGATGCGCTCACGTTCTTCGAGGATCGTTACCCGGCGAACATTGGAGTGCAAGCGGGCATTTTCAATGGCTGTTCCGGCACCGGCTGCTACCGAGACAAGCACGGCGAGTTCGTCCTTGGTAATGGGCTTCCTGCTGCGAGTGGCGATGGTCAGCACACCCACCAATTCGCCGAGGGCTGTCAATGGGATGCAGGCGATCTGCTTGAACCCGGCCTTGACCACCGCTTGACGGGTAACACGTTCATCTTTTTCCAAATGGTTGCTGACGACCGGCTTTTTTGTCTGCGCAGCCTGGCCTACCATACCCTCACCCATTTTGTAACGGTTGCGGGTCCAGAACGCTTCTGCAGCCTCGCCGCGATGCAGCACCAGGCGCAGGGTTTCACCGTCTTCTTCGCGCAGGAAGATTTCCCCGGCTTCCACTTTGAAATGCGCCATCAGCAGGGCCAGGGTCTTATTCATGATTTCATCCAGCTCAAGTGAAGAAGACAGGGCCGTGCCAATTTGATTCAGTAGGGCCAGTTCATCGTTGCGGCGGGTGAGAATCTGGTCGCGGCTTTGCAGATTCTCGTAAAGGCGGGCATTCTCGATCGCAACCGCGGCATAGGCTGCCAGCATTTCGATGATGGTTTCATCATCATCGGTAAATTCGGGGGCGCTGATCTTTTCGGTAAGGTAGATCTGGCCCAACTGCCGGTCCCCCTGGCGGATGGGTACACCCAACAACGAATGCATCTCGGTGTGGCCGGTTGGAAAACCCACCGAACGCGGATCGTCGCCTATCTCCGGGATGCGGATGTTGCCGGAATCCCCACGCATCATTGCGCCAATCAAACCGAGCCCGCGCGGTGGGTGTGGAATACGCTTGATTTCGTCGGCGCTCATGCCGACGGTGATAAACTGTTTAAGATCACCCCCCGGCCCCAGCACGCCCAGCGCCCCGTATTTCGCTCCGGATTGCTCGCAGGCCATCGAGACAATCCGTTCCAATAATGTTTCGAGCGAGACATTTTTTACCAGTTCCAGGCTCGCTTGATGCAATGCAATTAGTCTATCTTGTAGCTCTTCACGGGTCAGGAGCATTAAGTCACCTCGACAATCCAGACAATTTTACTCCAGATGTTATTAATATGACAAGCAGCTTCCGAAAATTGGGATGGCAGGCTAATAATTTAGCATAAGGGATAATTTCCAGAGCCATCCACTGCCATAATTGCCCAAATTCAGTCTCATTTCCAAACGGCCGGCGAGTCTGATAGCTTTTGCCAGAGTGGTACGATAAAATACAACCTGCCATACACATAAAAGGGATTTGATGATATGCCAACTGCGCGCATACCTGGATTTTATAACCTGCCGTTGGATGAAAGGTTGGAGCAGCTGGCCAAAGCGGCCGGCCTCTCTCTTGATGATCTTTCGGCATTGAAAAGCCCGAATGGGTTGATGGATGAACAGGCTGACCATATGGTTGAAAATGTGGTTGGAACCTTCAGTCTGCCGTTGGGCATTGGGCTGAACTTTGTCGTTAACGGTCGCGAAGTGCTCGTGCCGATGGTAATCGAGGAACCCTCGGTAGTGGCGGGCGCATCGTTCATGGCGAAGCTGGCGCGCGCCGGTGGGGGGTTCACAGTTACCAGCTCTGCCCCGGAAATGATCGGGCAGATGCAAGTGCTGGAGGTTAAGGATTTAGTCGCGGCAAGCATGAAGTTATATGAGCACAAAGCCGAATTGCTCGCCGAAGCCGATCAGGTCGATCCGTTATTGAAGAAATTTGGTGGCGGGGCACGTGATTTGGAAGTTCGCATCATCGAAGATTCACCGATCGGCGCATTCCTGGTGGTCCACATCATCTACGATGTGCGGGATGCCATGGGCGCCAATGCCGTCAATACCGCCTGTGAAAAGCTGGCCCCACGCCTGGAAGAGATCACCGGCGGGCACGTGCACCTGAAGATCCTTTCCAACCTGGCAGACCGGCGGCTGGCAAAGGCCGCTTGCACCATCCCTCTGAAGGAATTGGCGTTTCAATCACAAGGCCAAGATAACCCCTCATCCTACACAGGCGAACAGGTGCGGGACGGGATCATCGCAGCCTGGGCCTTCGCCGCGGCTGATCCTTACCGGGCTGCGACTCACAACAAGGGGATCATGAACGGAGTGGACGCGGTGGTCATTGCGACTGGCAACGACTGGCGCGCCATCGAAGCCGGAGCGCACGCCTATGCCGCCCGGGAGGGACGTTATACCAGCCTGAGCAGCTGGGGCAAGGATGCGGATGGGAACCTTACTGGCGAACTCGAAATGCCAATGGCGGTTGGCATTGTCGGCGGTGCCACCAAAGTGCATCCCACGGCCAAAGCCGCACTAAAATTGATGGGCGTCAGGACAGCCGCCGAACTGGCCGAGGTGATCGTTTCGGTCGGGCTGGCGCAAAACCTGGCAGCCCTGCGTGCCCTGGCTACCGAGGGCATCCAGCGTGGGCACATGTCCCTGCATGCCCGGCAGGTGGCGATTGCCGCCGGGGCGGTGGGTGAGCAGATCGAGATGGTTGCCGCTCAGATGGTGGCGGAAAAAACAATTAGAATCGATAGAGCCGAAGAAATCTTGAAGAAAACGGAATCATGAGACGTGCAGGTTTTCTTCTATCCATTCTGACCATTGCGCTTACTGCCTGTAACTCTTCCCAACCCATCGCACCTGCCTCGCAAACGGCGACTAATTCGATCACTCCAGTAATTTCGGAAACATTAGCAGCGGAACAGACTCGCGAAATGCAAACGCTTCAAGCCATCCCAACTTTTACGCCTTTGTCAGGGCCGTGTCCAACACCGGAACCCGGCATATTGAGCGATTTCATCAATAATTCAATTACGGTTGATGATAATGGAAAGACATTCGTTACGCATGTCACCTCACGCTTTTGGATCTATTTGGACGATCGGGTCTATCCGCTGCGGGATCTCCTAAACGCCATCCCGGATGGGCTGCTTGGGATTGTCTCAAATGGTATGATCAGGGGACCCCAATGCTATCCGGTCTATTTTGAAGCGGTCCACGAAGGCAAAGGATTGTTAAAAATCAAGGATTTTTCACTTTCAATTATTATCGACAACAATTTACCGATGTCGCAATTGCCACTCCATTAGGCCGAGACTTCCGAAGTCTCTCGGGCTTTAAAAGTCCGGTCGCCACACTTGTCAGATTTGTAAAACCTGCCATTCACTCAGGAGAACCATTATGACTGAATCCACCACACTACTAAAACCATCCCGCCCGGTCGGCATCATCGGCTATGGGGCGTATGTACCGCGTTACCGCCTGCCAGCCAAAGAAGTGGCTCGCATCTGGACCGGCGGCAAGACCTCCGGCCTGCCCATCAAGGAGAAGGCCGTCCCCGGGTTGGACGAGGATGTCGTCAGCATGTCACTCGAAGCGGTGCGGAACGCACTCAAGCGCGCCGGGATTGACCCGGCTGAGATCCGGGCGGTATGGATCGGATCTGAATCGCACCCGTATGCCGTTAAACCCACCTCGACGATCGTCGCCGAAGCCATTGGAGCCACTCCAAACGTCCAGGCAGCAGACATGGAGTTCGCCTGCAAGGCTGGTACTGAGGCGATGGTCATGGCGATGGGCATGGTCGGCTCGGGCATGGCACGTTACGCCATAGCAGCCGGCCTGGACACCGCCCAGGGCAAACCCGGCGATGCCCTGGAATATACCGCGGCAGCCGGCGGGGCAGCCTTCGTGATCGGGCCGGCGGAAGAGAGCCTGGCGGTTATCAATTCCTCCTACTCGTTCGTCACCGACACACCTGATTTCTGGCGGCGTGAATACCAGAAATACCCCGAACACGGCGTACGCTTCACCGGCGAGCCGGCTTATTTCAAGCATATTCACGAAGCCGGAAAGGCCATGATGGAAGCCAGCGGGACGACTGCCAAAGACTACCAGTGGGCCGTCTTCCACCAGCCCAATGCCAAGTTCCCGAAGCGGGCGGCCGCGGAGCTGGGATTCAGCCCCGAGCAGATTGCACCCGGGTTGCTCTCGCCGGTTATCGGCAATACCTATGCCGGAGCGGCCATCATCGGTCTGACTGCCATACTGGATGTGGCCAAACCCGGCGACCACATCCTGATGGTTTCGTTCGGCTCAGGAGCCGGGTCGGATGCTTTCGATCTCTCGGTTACGGACAAACTGCTCGAGCGGCGCGACAAAGCACCTAAAACGCAGGATTACATCGCCCGCCGTACAGAGATCGATTACGCCACGTATGCCCGCATGCGCGGAAAAATTACGATGAAATAGTGGTCGATGCATTGCGAAACAGGATTTTAGCAAGAGAAAGGCAGTTCCATGACTGAGGTTGTTATTGCTGGGATCGGACAAACTCCCGTCGGCGAGCACTGGGACCAGTCGTTGCGCTCATTGGCTGGGAAAGTCATATTGGCGACCATCAAAGATGCCGGAGGAATGCGTCCTCAGGCGCTTTACGTGGGCAACATGCTGGCCGGCAACCTGTCGCGACAGGCACACCTGGGCACCCTGCTGGCCGATTTCGCCGAGCTGCGCTTCGAGGAGGCCGGGCATCAAGCCGGGATCGAGGCTGCGACGCTGGAGGCAGGTGGAGCTTCGGGAGGCGCGGCATTGCGCCAGGGGTACATGGCGGTTGCAAGCGGCTTTGTGGATGTGGCGCTGGTGGTGGGCGTGGAGAAGTTCACCGACATGGTCGGCCCGGAAATCGAGGCCGCGATAGCCACGGTGACGGACAGCGATTTCGAATCCATCCAGGGCCTGACGCCAACCGCCCAGGCGGCCATGCTGGCGCGCCGCTATCGACATGATTTTAAAATGCCGGCGGACGGACTGGCAGGCTTTCCTCTGACCGCGCATGCCAACGGAGCCGGCAACAAGAATGCCATGTTCCGCAAAGCCATCAGCCTGGAGTCGTACCTGAAAGCCGAACCGGTCAGCGACCCGCTCAACATGTTCGATGTGGCGCCGAATGCGGACGGCGCGGCAGCGCTTATCCTGACGCGCAGCGAACTGCTGCCAAAAGATTTTTCGCAACCACTGGTGCGGATCGCGGCCTCGGCCAGCTCATCGGATACGCTGGGGCTGCACAACCGCCCCAACCCGTTATGGTTTGCGGCGGCACAGGTCTCAGTGGAACAGGCACTCAGGAAGGCCGGGATGAGCCGTGAGCAGGTGGACCTGTTCGAATATGATGACGTTTATTCGATCTACGCTGCGCTGGGATTGGAAGCTGCCGGATTTGCTCCGGCCGGTCAGGGCTGGAAACTGGCTGCAGATGGCTCGATCAGCCTGACCGGGCAGATCCCGTGCGCTACGTTGGGCGGCTCGAAGGCACGCGGCAACCCGGGCGGGGCTACAGGTGTGTACCAGGCGGTCGAAGCGGCGCTGCAATTGCAGGGCCGGGCGGGGACGAACCAGGTCGCAGGCGCAAAAGTGGCCATGATCCAATGCCTGGGTGGGCCGGCCTCCACCGCGGTTACCCATATACTGGAGAGGCTGGGGGAGTAGGGGTGCAGGTGTTCAGACAACAAATTACCGGTTTAGCTGAGATTTGGCTTAACAATTTGCTTATTTATTGCCAATTCTTCAGTCTGATAGTTCCTGATAGTCCTCCAGCTTAGAATTAGGCCCGAAGCTTATAAGGAGAGATATCATGGAAATTCCACGCCACTGGCGATTGAAACAACAACGTTATGGATTGGTAGGAGAAGTCTGCCCGCACTGCGACGCCAAGATTTTCCCGCCCAGGGACGTATGCCCGAACTGCGGAGGCGAGGCCAAAACAACCTTCGCTTTCAGCGGCAAGGGAGAAGTATTTTCGTACACCACGATCTATGAAGCCCCGACCGGTTTCGATGAAAACGCACCCTATACGGTGGCGCTGGTCAAACTGGAAGAGGGCCCGCTGGTAACTGCCCAACTGACCGACCTGGGCAGCCAACCGGTGGAGATCGGCATGCCGGTCGAGATGGTAACCCGCCGTTTGCGCCAGGATGGGGATGAGCGCGGGATGTTAATTTACGGGTATAAGTTTCGACCGGTGCTACAGGCCTAGGACAAAAAGATTATGAGCAGTGCCCTCCAAAAAGGAGGGCACTTCCTTATTAAAAAAACAGCTAATAACCGTCTCAAAACCCCGAAAAATATTTATCCCCATTGCTGCGGGTCGTAGGCAGGTAGTTCGCAGCGCATGGGTTTATCGTAGCGGTCGCCCAGCGCATAGGCTGCCTGCATCAGGGTATGAATTTGAGAAGTACCTTCGTAAATAACGGCACTCTTTGTATTTCGTAAATAGCGTTCCAGGTTGAAATCGTCGGAATACCCATATGCCCCATGAATTTGAACAGCATCATCTGCCGCGCGACGAGCGGCTTCGGTACAGTACCATTTTGCCATGCTGGTTTCACGGGTATTACGGATGCCCTGGTTCTTCATCCAACCCACTTTCCACACCAAAAGCTGACCCACATCACTGCTTTGCTGCATGGAAGCAATCATTTGTTGGATAAGCTGATAATCTGCTATGGGCTTGCCGAACGTCTGGCGATCCCTGGCATAACGAATTGATTCTGCCATACAGGCTTTCATGACTCCAACGGCGCCAGCTGCCACAGCAAAACGGGCATTATCAAGGGCACTCATGGCAATTTTAAAGCCTTCCCCTTCCTCCCCCAGGCGATGGCTGGCGGGAACATGCACATCCGCCATGTTTATCCAGCCGGTATTACTGGCGCGTACACCCATTTTGCCTTTGATGGTCCCGGTGGTCAGACCCTTCCAACCTCGTTCCAGAATAAATGCCGTGATATTTTCCGTTCCCTTTTCAGGGCTGGTTTTCGCAAAAACCAAAAAACGATCTGCAACGTCGGCCAAAGTGATCCAGGTCTTTTCACCGTTGAGAATGTAGTCGTTTTGATCCTTTCGGGCAGTGGATCGTATCCCAGATACATCCGATCCGGCATTGGGTTCGGTTAAGCCAAAACAGGCCAATTTTTCCCCTTTTGCAAGGGTTGGGAGAAATGTCTGTTTTTGAAGCTCAGTTCCCCACTGGAAGATGGGTAAGGCATGCAAGGCTAAATGAACCGCGATTGTCTCTCTTACAGACGAGTTTACATATTCCAATCCTTCGGCTAAAATACCCAGGGATATATAATCCATACCCGCCCCACCATATTTCATGGGCAAACAGATCCCCATGAATCCCAACTGGGACATTTTAGGAAGCAGTTCGAAAGGATAAGTACCATTCCGGTCATGTTCCTTGATAACAGGAACAATTTCCTTTTGCCCAAAGTCAGCCACCATTTGCTCAACCATTTTGTGCTCTTCAGTTAGTTGAAAATCCATCTGAATGCTCCTTTTTGCGAGGCAGCTATCCCTGATATGACATATGATGATAGCAGGCAAGCTCAATCATATCACCAGGGATTGATAATCATGACAACCCATCTCAGCACAAAGAGCAGCGCAGCAGGGCCTATGAAACCATTGAAATGCGGAATTCGCGCAGTCTGAAAGAAAGAGTCTGAATTCAGGCCGGGGTGCACCAAATCGCCTGGCCCAAACAATGGAAACAATCTTCCGAGTATAAAGTGAATTGTCGAAAGTCAAAGTTCGATGGTCTACGGAATAAGACGCCTATTCGTTCCTGAGGGACAAACGAGGAACGAATATTCTTCCCTATAAAATCGGCACAAGGCAGCGACCGGTTATTTAAATTTCAAATGTTAAGGTACCCTGGCAGCGCGGCGAGGATCCCGGGAGAAACACTTTGGGGGTACAGTTATAATAAAACAAATGTTCTAATATGTCAAGGTCGTCGCGGCCGGGTCAGCGAGATTAAGCGGACACTCCCAATAGGACTTAAAGCATATACTGCTTCACCAGAACCGTGCAATAAAATTGGGGGAAAATTAACGAGAGGCAACTATGAAACTTCGTACAGGCGAACCATGGATGTCCGCCAAGCAATATGGGCAATCGCTGAAGGGGCTTACGGTGAATCTTCTGGTAAGTAACATTGAGGCTGCCCTGGCTTTTCAACGCGATGTACTGGGGGTCAGCATCATTTATTCCGATCCTGATTTCGCAGTCTGCTCCGGGTATGGTTCGGAGTGGATGCTGCATGCCGATCATACCTACGATAAACACCCAATGGGTAATACAGTCACCTCTGTCAAGCTGCGCGGCGCCGGGATTGAGCTGCGCCTGCACGGCTGCAATCCGGACCAGGCCGTGGAAGCCGCCCAACGACTTGGGTCCGAATTGCTCTCTCCAGCCACAAACAAGGGTCATGGGTTACGAGAGGCTTTCATCCGGGACAAGGACGGGTATATTTGGGTCCCAGACGTTCACATTTAGACCTGGCGATCGTCCAGCTTGCCTACTCGTAAAACCCAAGAAGTGATAAAAGGGAAGCGGCTTCGACGCTTGCAATCGGGCGCATGTTGCCATGTAATGGTGCATAATTGTGAATATCTCCTGCTATGCGCGTCGATAGGCAACCTGCTTACAGGATGTAACGCGTAACTAAACAGCCGGTGTAACTTTAAGTGACCAAACAAAAAAGGCGGAGGCCGATGAAGAAAAGATATATTTATACGATCCTGTTCGGAGTACCCGGTTTATTAATCGCTGGGATGCTCTCCCTGATTGTTGCGGGAACTGCGGCCGGAGCTCTTTGGCTCTTTGTTTTTTGGGGATAATCCATGGCCGGTATCCGTCGAAACGATCCTTCCCGTTATGATCCTGGCGGTCTTTCTGGTTATTTGGACTGCAATCCTGGCGGCAGGATTTTTGATCGGGAAACGGCTTGAACGCGATCCAGCCCTTAATAAGGGCCATATCCTGGTGTCAATCGGCGTGATCGTCGCATTCCTGCTGGCTTTTGCCTTCTTTCAGTTGAGGATCGGGAATATTGGACCCAGGCCGGAGGGTCTGCTGTGCAGTGATACCTGCAGCCAAAAAGGATATTCGGCCAGCAGTGAATCCCCGCAGAACCTCGGAAACAGGATGTGCGGCTGCCTGGATCAATTCGGGAATGAAATGCTCACAGTTCCTATGGATAGCCTCATGCCGGCTAAATAATGGGTTTGGCTTTATACTTTACGGACAGAAGAAAAGGATCTCACCACCAAGGTCACGAAGTTTCACAAAGGAACACGAAAGATCCATAAATCATCTTTCCAATAATAGAAATTGGAGCTTGTGCGCAATCCAAGTAGTAACCAGTCCGATTGTTAGGGGATCCGTTCGACCGGCGTACACATACTGTTCAAGAAGTTTATAAGTACAAGGAGACCACAAGATGGCAGACCCAATATTTAGTGTTACGCTTTCCGGAACACCGCCGACCGTGCTCGCTTTGGATAATGACGTATTGGAATGTTTCTTCCAGGATGGCAGCACGCGGGTGCACGTGATTCACCTCAAGGGAATTGATTTAACCGATAATAATGGCAAATATTCGTTGACCATCCATTTCTTACGCAGGGATGTTTCTCTCTGGGTTGCCGAAAATGAGCTGGCAGCAGTCAAAGAGTTGATCAAGCAGGTAAAACAGGCCATGGCAACCGCTCAGACCTGAGCTCATCCCCATAGCTGAGGGCTTTCCCCGGCCCCTTTGGGGTGGGTGAGAGGCTGCACTCCTTTAACAGAATTGTGCGATAATTCAAGGCGGAGAATAATTCCGTGGCGCAGAAAAATAAACCCGATCCAGAGTTGCCGGTCATCCTGTTCGAAGACCAAAAAGCCTGGGAGGAGTGGCTGGCCAGGAATTTCGCTTCACCGGCGGGACTTTGGCTGAGGTTGGCCAATAAATCTGCGAAATTCCAAACCGTGACCTACCAGGAAGCAGTGGAAGTGGCCCTGTGTTATGGCTGGATCGACAGCCAGGCGAAAGGTTACGATGAAGAGTCCCACTTGCAGAAATTCACGCGGCGCGGGCCGAAAAGCATCTGGTCCAAAATCAATCGCGCCAAAGCCCTGGAACTGATCGAGAGCGGCCGCATGCAAGTCGCCGGCCTGGCGGCCATCGATGCCGCCAAGGAGAGCGGGCGTTGGGAAGCAGCCTACGATTCGAATCGTAGCGCGACAATGCCGGGTGATCTCCAGGCGGCGCTCGATAAAAACCCGACAGCGGCGGCTTTCTTTGCAACCTTGAACAGCCAAAACCGCTACGCAATACTTCATAGAATTCAAATCGTCAAAAAGGCTGAGACGCGCCAGAAGCGGATCGCCCAGTTCATCCAGATGTTGGAAAAGCATGAAAAACTGCATCCCTAGCCTGCCCGGCCAAATATTTTCACTTTTAATGTAACGGTTCCTTTTTGTTCCGGAAAAGAGAAAAATGAATACTTTACCTCCCAGTATTTTCAACGACGTGATCGGTCCGGTCATCCGCGGGCCTTCCAGCTCACATTGTGCAGCCGCGGTGCGGATCGGTAGGATTGTAAGAGATTTGATGGATGGCGAGATCCAGAAGTTGCTGATCGAATTCGATCCGGAGGGCTCACTGGCGAGCACGCATACCAGCCAGGGCTCGGATATGGGCTTGTTCGCTGGTCTCCTGGGCTGGGAGCCCACTGATGACCGGCTGCCCGGCTCGCCGGAAGCGCTGCGGGAAGCCGGGATTGCCGTCACGATCAATATCACCCCCATCCAGGCGCAGCACCCCAACACTTACAAGATGACCGTCAGCAATTCCAAAGAGCAGCACAGCCTGACCGCCATCTCCACCGGCGGTGGGATCATCGAAGTAACCGAGATCGATGGGGTCAATGTTTCCATAGAGGGCGACTATTACGAAACCCTGCTTTATGTAGGATCAGCCGCAGAAACCCTCCTTTCGTATTTGAAAGAGATTATCCCGGAAGACGAAGTTCTCCTGTTGGGAAGTGAGAATATCCGGTTTGTCGAGGTCAAATCCCAGGCATTCCTGGATCAGAAAACAGCCTTCGATTTGCGTTCCAAATTCAACATCCAATCCATCAAACGGATCGCAGCCGGTGCTGCCGGTCCTATCCCACAAAATAGTCAATGTACCGTTCATCACCTGCGCTGAGATGCTCGAATATAACCGGGAGAAAAACCTGGACCTGGGCGAACTGGCCATCCATTATGAGCGCGCCCGGGGCGCCCTAGACGCTGAACAGGTGTTGGAAAAGATGACAGGTATCCTGGATGTCATGCAGAATGCCATCCAGACCGGCCTGGCCGGCACTGTATATGCCGACCGGATCCTTGGATATCAATCCGGGAATTTTCAGGCTGAAATGGAAAACCGGCGCCTGATCGATGGCGGGGTGTTGAACCAGATCATCCTATATACCACCGCCATAATGGAATCGAAGAGCGCCATGGGCTTGATCGTTGCGGCTCCAACCGCCGGCTCCTGCGGCGGTTTGCCAGGCGCCTGCATCGGAGCGGCCAAGGCGATGGGCCTATCAAGGCTGGAGCAGACACGCGCCATGCTGGCCGGAGGCATGATCGGCGTCTTTATTGCTGCCCATGCGACTTTTGCGGCGGAGGTGGGCGGATGCCAGGCAGAATGTGGGGCCGGTTCTGGGATGGCGGCCGCCGCGCTGGTTACACTGGCAGGCGGGTCAGCGCAGCAGGCAGTAAATGCGGCCTCCATGGCGCTTCAGAACATCCTGGGCATGATCTGTGACCCGGTTGCCAACCGGGTGGAAGTGCCCTGCCTGGGTAAAAATGTGCTGGCAGCCAGCAATGCTCTGGCGTCCGCCAACATGGCCCTCGCCAATTATGATCCCGTCATTCCGCTGGATGAAGTCATCCAGAGTATGGATGCAGTCGGGAAGCTGCTCCCGGCAGCTTTACGCTGCACGGCCTATGGCGGCCTGTCCATCACCAGGACTTCGAAGGAGATCGAAAAACGCCTGGCTCAAAAAGATAAGTGAATCTGAATTTGATTAAGGAGGCTACTTATGGAAATGAAGAATATACCTTTTGGCACCACCACCTGGTCAGAGATTGTCCCGACCGAGCATAAAGGCGAGACAGGCATGGCCTTATGGCGCACGCAGCAATTCGATAATATCCGGGTGCGCATGGTCGAATACAGCGCCGGCTACCTGGCCGATCATTGGTGCAAAAAAGGCCATATCCTGCTGTGCCTGGAAGGGGAGCTGCAGACCGAGCTGGCGGATGGCAGGAAGTTTACGCTGACTCCCGGAGTGAGCTACCAGGTGGCTGATGATGCCGAACCGCATCGTTCTTATACGCCAAATGGAGTCAAGCTCTTCATCGTTGACTGATGCGACCCATGTTCAATTCGATTCGCCCACCCATTTTGGAGCGGATGCGAACCCTGGAGCAATTGGATGCCAGGGACCGTGAAGATGGCACGCCTCGTTTTCAGCGTTTGCGGCAAATTCCACCTGAGACCGGCAGGTTTTTAGCCTTGCTGGCTGCCAATGCTCCTGAAGGCGTGTATCTTGAAATTGGCACAAGCGCCGGATATTCGACCTTGTGGTTGGCGATCGCCTGTGAAATGCTGGGACGGACCCTGACCACATTTGAAGTGGATCCGGAAAAAGCCAGGATGGCGCGTGAGACTTTCAAGCTTGCTCAGGTAGAAGGCATCGTAAGATTAGTGGAAGGCGACGCCCGGGATCACCTTCCTCACTATATCAATATCGCCTTCTGTTTCCTGGATGCCGAGAAGGAAGTGTACGGAGAGTGTTACGAAGCGCTTATCCCCAGGCTGGCAGCAGGTGGCTGGCTGGTGGCTGATAATGCCATCAACCACCGGGAGACTTTGAAGCCGGTGTTGGAGCGGGCGTTAGCCGATGAACGGGTGGACGCGCTGATCGTTCCCATCGGGAAAGGAGAGCTGGTTTGTCGTAAAGTTTGAATGGGGGCATAGTAAAAATTCTGCGAGCCGAGACGGCCAGTCACATGACCTATCGACGGATATTGGGAAAGATAATCTGCCCGGAAGAGTTTGAGAAATTAGAGCAGGCCTATCATCAACACAGATTGAAGAACGAGCAGGATATGGTGATCAGCATAGATGGGAAAAGCATACGTGGAACGATCCCATATGGAGAGCAACGAGGGGTGCATTTGTTAGCGGCCTATGTACCTGGGCAAGACCTGGTTTTAGCGCAAGCGGAAGTGGACAAGAAGGAAAACGAGATGTGGTAGCTCCTAAAATCATATCCCAGTTAGATTTAGATGAGACGATTATCGTTGCAGATGCCATGCACACGCAAAAAGCGTTTTCCAACCAGGTGGTGGAGGCAGGTGCAGACTTTGTTTGGACGGTGAAAGACAATCAATCCCGGACACGTTGGGCAATCGAGAAGTTATTTGTTCACGAAGTATGTAACCAGAAAAGGGTGCCCATGAACAAAGACATATCCATCTTTTCCAGAATTGCGCGATAATTTTAAATGCAGTTCTCGGGAACTTAAGCTGCCTGAACCAGACGGGGGTACAGGATCCCCACTCTTTGCCGGTATATTTACGGAGGATCGATGATAAAAAAACCTTATTGGTATCTGGTGTGTAATTGTATAATGATATTGACAGCCTGCACCTCACCAAGCGGTTCAGGTCAATCTCCGACAAGCGCTCAAGCGGGGGTAACAACCAATGCCACAGCACTGCCCGGTCACCCACCTGCCACCTGTTCGATCACCAGTCAGCCCGCTAAGGTTTTTATACCGCCCGCACCCTATCCGCCGACACCTCCGCCAGCTTACACGGGTCAGTTTTGGTATGGGACGGCGGATCTATGGACCATGCTGGGAACTGACGGCCTGTGGGCTGACCTGCCGAAAAGTAACTCGGGTTATACCCAGAAAATCTTCTGGTGGCGGCAGGGTTATGATGCGAGCACGGAACCGGCGCCAGAACTGACGGTCACCGGCAAAAGGTTGGATGCCTCCGCACCGGCACTGGTGGCTTCCAAGGCAACCAATGCCGAGGCAGACTTTGGGTCGGCGATGCTGGTTGGCGTTGATATTCCAACCCCGGGTTGCTGGCAGATCACCGGTCACTATAAAGACCACGAATTGAGTTTCGTAGTATGGGTTTCACCGTAGGTTTTCAGGAATATATTTTACGACGCTGAATAAGGAGCATTTATGGAAAGCAATCAAGTTGGTTTTAGCTCGATGGATGAGTATATTGCGACTTTCCCGGAAGGAATACAAAAAATTCTGCAAGAGCTGCGGGCAACCATAAAAGCTGCCGCTCCGCAAGCTGAAGAGAAGATCAGCTACCAAATGCCCACTTTTTTTCTAAAAGGAAATTTGGTTCATTTTGCCGCGCATAAAAGCCATATCGGTTTTTACCCGACGCCCAGCGGAATTCAGGCCTTCGAGCGTGAGTTATCAAACTTCGAGAGCGCCAAGGGTTCAGTTCAATTTCCACTCGACCAACCCATGCCACTGGATCTGATCAGCAGGATTGTTAAATTCAGGGTCGCTGAAAACCTGAAAAAGGCTGAGATGAAATCCCGGAAGAGATAAAATCTCATTTGACGATTTGGGAATAGTACAGATAGGTTATCCGAAAGTACTCCTTGACTGTGGAAAAGGAAAGAAGTAAATTTTCCGCCAATCTGGAAAGGAGACTACTATGATTAGCGGTATCAGATTGTTGGTTTACCCGGTTCAGGATGTGGCCAAAGCAAAGCTGCTTTACAAAAAGCTTTTGGATGTTGAACCCTATGCGGATGAAGCGTATTATGTTGGTTTCAGGGTCGGTGACCAGGAAATTGGGCTGGATCCGAATGGCTACAAAAAAGGAATGTGCGGGCCGCTTGGCTATTATCAAGTTGAGGATATTCAGGAAAGCCTGAAAACCCTTCTGGAGGCGGGCGCACAAGTCCAGCAGGATGTGACCGATGTTGGTGGAGGCAAGTTGATCGCATCTGTAAGAGATATAGATGGGAACGCTATTGCGCTTTTGCAGAACCCGTAATTGCGCGTGAGGAACTATATGGGAAAATTGATCGTTTTCAATCATATGTCATTGGATGGTTACTTTGTAGATGCACACGGCGACATGAGCTTTGCCAACAATCTCAATCCGGATGCTGAATGGGATGCATTCGTTACCGGCAACGCCAGCGGCAGCGGAGGCACCTTGATCTTCGGCAGGATCACCTATGATCTCATGGCAAGTTTCTGGCCAACGCCGATCGCGGCCAAGAGCATGCCGGTGGTGGCGGAGCGGATGAATTCCGCCTCGAAAATTGTCTTTTCGAGGACCATGCAGAAAGCTGCCTGGAACAATACCCGGCTGGTGAAGGAAGACATGCTGGGTGAGGTGCAAAGGATGAAGAAAGCGGACGGAGGCGATATGCTAATCTTCGGAAGCGGCAGCATCGTCTCCCAATTGACACAGCACTGTTTGATCGATGAATACCAGATCATTGTGAATCCCGTCGTGCTAGGAAAAGGCCGGACAATGTTCGAAGGCCTCAAGGAGAAATTGGCCCTGGAATTGACCGACACGCGTGCCTTTGGCAACGGGAAGGTTATGCTGAGCTATAATTTTAGAGCTTGAAAACGAGCAGCGTTCAGGCCGCGCCGCTGCACACCATCAGGATTGGTCAGACCGCTCAAGGAGAATGCAAATGACCATCTTCACAACCTGGGGTTTACGATTGCTGGGTATATCCGGCATCCTTGGTTCCATACTTTTCATCACCGGGGACCTGCTATACAGCCATATCCCGGGATCCAAAGATACCCCGACCGTAAGGATGAGCAAGCTGCCGGAAGCACGTTTGCTGGCTGCCGGTACTCTGGGCTTGATCGGCTGCTGGTTTTATACCCTGGCGAGCCTGCATTTGTATATCGCTTTCCGGCCGGCCGGTGATATTTTTGCATTTATCCTTTCCCTGGCGTTTGCCGCTATTATGGTCTGCTTTGGGATATCGCATACGGCCTACTTCGCCATCGCGGCCGGCGCGCAGGCATCTGTCAGGCTTGGCTCCGGAGCAAATCAGGCGGAAAGTTGGGGAATGCTTTCTTCCAAAGGCTGGTGAACATCACCTATATCCCGGTCGTGATCGCAAATTTGATGATGTTGTATGGAATTGTGACCGGACGCTCCCTCTACCCAAAATGGGCGGTCGTGTTCCTTCCGATCCTCATCTTTCTGCTCAAGACCCCGATTACTCGATTATTGAAGGGGCATCTGCAAGAGCTGGTTACTGACTCATACGATAATCTGATTTTATTTGTTTTCTTTGTCCTTTCAACTCTCGTACTTTGGAATGGTATCGTCTTCTAAAAAAAGGAACATGAAATCTTAAGGAGAATCGAGCATGATCACCGGGGCTCACATGATTATCTACAGCACCAAACCGGAACTGGATCGCGCTTTTATCCGGGATGTTCTGAAATTTCCAGCCATTGACGCAGGCGAAGGCTGGCTGATCTTCGGATTACCGCCGGCAGAATTGGCAGTCCATCCCGCACATGTGAATAATAAACAGGAGTTCTACTTGATGTGCGATGATATCGATGAACTGGTTAGCACGATGAAAAGTTTGAAGGTGGAATGCACTCAAATCCAGGAGCTAAGTTGGGGGTTGTTGACGAAGATAAAATTGCCGGGCGGCGGAGACCTGGGGATTTATCAGCCGAAACATTCACGGCCGGAACCCATGTAGGTAAAAAAATCTAGTGTAAACAAATTTAGTCAGGATAATTGGATCCCATCACTTTCCAAACCAGGCAGGCCACCATCCCAAACCTCTGCCTGGGGCAACCCTGAGACAGGCAGGGCAGCACTAATTTGACAATCCTGAAACATGTCAAATGACACTACTATCACCGGAGAGGGTGACTTTATAATATCCATGGGTGGTTCCTTTTTAGATGTAGATATCATATAATTAATTTATATTTTTGAGGACTGGCCCATTCGCGCGAAATTTTTGATTCACATTCGAAAAGCCCTCTACGGGTTGCTGGCTTTTGGATTGGCGCTCTGCATAATCGCAGCAGACAGCCCGCCAGCGGGACGCGCCTCCGCCTCAGGCGACCAGGCGGCCGGGGTTCTGATGCCAACCGGTCCACAGGCTCAGACCCAACCGGCGGGGGATTTCCGGGACTTTGGCCTGATCACCTCTACAGATGGTTGGGTGTTGGTGGGTAATCAGCTCAACCTGACGACCAGCAGCGGGGCGGGCTGGAGCGACATAACCCCCGCAATGACACCTTCTGCAAATATCCAGGCGGTACAATTTCTGGACAACCAGACGGGGTGGGTACTCTGGTCGGATAGCCTGGCGGACGGCAGCCTGCTGCTCCAGGTCGCGCATACCTCCGACCAGGGCAAGAGTTGGAATAATTCTCTGATCCAAACATTGTCACCGGACGATCCCGATGCGGATATGGAAAGTGCCAGTATGCTCTGGCTGGATGAGAACAGCGGGTGGGTTTCAATAAAGCGTAGTACCGGGTCGAATTTTAGCTCCGGGACATTATTCAGGACCGGGGATGGCGGCCTGACGTGGCAGCGCCTGGAATTGCCGATTGGAGGGCCGGTTTATTTTGTGAACAGCACGCTGGGGTGGATGGCAGGCGGTCCGGCCGGAGATCAATTATTCAAAACGATCGACGCCGGGAGCTCGTGGCAGGCGCAAACCCTGCCCGCGCTTCAATACGGGGTTCAAAGAATTTCCATTAGCCAGCCGGTTTTTGATTCTCCGGAGAATGGATTACTGGCAGTTGTCACGCTCAATGGGCAGGATTTCCAGCTCGAAATTAATTCGACCGTGGATGGGGGCCAAAACTGGAGCATGGTTTCCAGCCTCCCGCTAGGTGCTCTGGTAAGCCGGCCGCCGCTGAGCCTTTTGGATGGCCGGGATTTGGTCGGTTCGGTGCCTGATAGCGACCGGATTATCCGGATGGTCAATGGCGTAGTAAGCACCGCCATCAATCAGGATGGAATGTCCGCCGGTATTGTAGACCTGAAGATGCTCTCGTCTGATTTCGGTTGGGCGAGATGGAACACGGCCGATTGCACGACCCAGGCTGTAGCCGGGAATTTATCCAACGTTGCCTGTTCCTCGACCACCCAATTAATCGAAACGCATAATGGGGGGATTACCTGGCAAGCCCTGGGATTGCCTGCAGGCCTTCCGGGGCTGCTCACACCCAGTCTCCAAAGTGCTTCCAGCGGCGTTTGCGCAGGTGCTAACGGCCGGACAGGGAAAGACTTTGTTACAGGTGGGGCAGGGCTTCGATGTATGTACCATCCCGACCCTGGCCCAACTTCAAGCCTGGTGGAACAGCGGCCCTTATAAAAGTGTGAATTTATATATCGGAGGGTCGGCGCGTGCCTGCGCCAACCCCACCCTGACCGCCGCCTACATCGCCCAGATGCGCGCACAGGGCTGGACCTTTATCCCCACCTGGGTGGGTCCGCAGCCGCCCTGTACGAGCTTTATCAGTCATTTCAGCTATGATAATTCTTACGCCGAAGGTCGCGACCAGGCCTTCTTGGCCGCCTCGCAGATGGCTGCGCTTGGCCTGACCAATTCCAGTACTGATTTGGGCGGCTCGGTGGTGTATTATGATATGGAGGCTTACAGCAGTACCGATCAGTCCTGTCGCGATGCGGTCAAAGACTTTGTGGACGGCTGGGTAACCCATTCGCACGACCTGGGGAATTTGGCGGGAGTGTATGGATCTACGTTGTGTAATACCGGCTTGAGTGATTACATGGCCATCCCCAATGTGCCGGATGCCATCTGGCCTGCCCGTTGGTATCATAATGCGCCGGATGGTACGTACGATCCCAATGCGAGTGTCTGGGATATTGGGACCTGTATCCCCAGCACTGCCTGGAGCAACCACCAGCGTATCCGCCAATATGCCGGCGACCATCCCGAGACCTGGGGAGCAACAACTATCGGGGGTATCGATAGTGATGTTTTGGATGGGCCGGTGGCCGCCCCGTATTTTGGCACCCCCTCGGCGCAATTTAACGCCAGCCCCCTGAGCGGCTCGGCTCCCTTGACGGTTACGTTTAACATACTCAATACTGCCTTTATATCAAGCTGCAGCTGGGTTTATGGCGATGGGCAGACGGGCAATTCGTGCGCCTCCAGCCATACCCATACCTATACCAACCCGGGCACATACACGGTCAGCTTGACGGTAAGCAGTGCCTGGGGGACAGGGGACAGCCTGACGATCAGCACTTACATTACGGTCAATACCACAATCGATCATTTTGCCATCTCGGCGATTGCTTCGCCGCAAACGGCCGGGACAGCCATCACGGGTATCACGCTGACGGCGCAGGATGTCAATAACAACACAGTCACCGGGTTCACCGGCACGGTAACCTACAGCGGTACGGCTGGTGTGACCGGCAGTTCCCCGGCCTTCACCGCCGGCCGGCTGACCGGCGTGAGCGTGACGCCTACGCTGGCAGGCAGCAGCAAAACCTTCATTGTTACCGCGTTCGGCAAGACCGGTACCAGCACTTTCACCGTCAACCCGGGGGCGCTGGACCATTTTAACATCTCAACGATCGCTTCGCCGCAAACTGCCGGGATAGCCATCACGGGCATCACGCTTACAGCGAAGGATGCCTACAACAACACGCTAACGGGGTTCACCGGTACTGTGGCTTACAGCGGCACGGCCGGAGTGACCGGCAGTTCCGCGGCCTTCACTGCTGGCCAGTTGACCGGCGTAAGTGTCACGCCCACGGTCGCGGGCAGTAACAAGACAATCATAATCACCGGCTCCGGCAAGACCGGCATCAGCACCTTCAACGTTAACCCGGGGGCGCTGGATCACTTTATCATCTCAACGATTGCTTCACCGCAGACCGCCGGGACTGCCATCCCGGGCATCACCCTGACGGCCCAGGATATCTACAACAATACGAAAACGGATTACACCGGAACGGTAACTTATAGCGGTACGGCCGGGGTGACCGGCAGCTCGGCTGGCTTCAGCGCTGGCCAGTTGACGAATGTGAGTGTCACTCCCACTCTGGCGGGCAGCGCCAGGACGCTCATTGTTAGCGGGTCTGGCAAGACCGGCAGCAGTTCTTTCACCGTTAACCCTGCGGCGCTGGACCACTTTGATATCTCGGCGATTGCTTCGCCGCAGACGGCCGGGACAGCCATCCCGGGTATCACCCTAACCGCCCGGGACGTCTACAATAATACAGTCACGAGCTACATCAGTACGGTGACTTATAGCGGGACGGCGGGCGTGACTGGCAGCTCCACCGCCTTCACTGCTGGCCAGCTGACCGGCTGTTAGTGTGACCCCCACTGTAGCGGGCACTGGCAAGACGTTCATTGTTACCGGGTCCGGCAAGACCGGCACCAGTACCTTCACCGTCAATCCCGGAGCGCTGGATCACTTTCTCATCTCCGCAATACCTTCGCCTCAGACGGCCGGCACAGCCATAACGGGCATCACCCTGACCGCTCAGGATCTCAACAACAACACCGTCACGAGTTACACCAGTACAGTCACGTACAGCGGCACGGCCGGGGTGACCGGCAACTCCGCAGCCTTCAGCGCGGGCCGGCTGGCGAGTGTAAGCGTTACGCCTACCTTAGCCGGCAGCGGAAAAACTTTCATTGTCACCGGCTCCGGCAAGACCGGCACCAGTACTTTCACCGTCAATCCCGGGGCACTGAACTATTTCGGCATTTCGACGATTGCTTCGCCGCAAACGGCCGGGACAGCCATCACGGGCATTACCCTGACGGCCCAGGATCTCTACAACAACATAGTCACGAGTTTCACAGGTACGGTGGCTTATAGCGGAACGGCCGGGGTGACTGGCAGCTCCGCTGCCTTCAGTGCAGGTCAATTGGCGAGTGTGAGTGTTACGCCCACTTCAGCCGGCAGCGGGAAAACATTCATTGTCACCGGCTCCGGCAAGACCGGCACCAGCACCTTCACTGTCAACCCCGGAGCGTTGGATCACTTTATCATCTCCACGATCGCTTCGCCGCAGACTGCCGGGACAGCCATCTCGGGTATCACGCTGACGGCCAAGGATCTCTACAATAATACGGTTACAGGTTTCACCGGCACGGTGGTCTTACAGCGGCACGGCCGGGGTGACCGGTACATCTCCAGCCTTCACTGCCGGTCTGTTGACAGGGCTTAAGTGTCACGCCCACCGCAGCCGGCAGCGGCATGACGTTCATCGTGACCGGCTCCGGCAAGACCGGCACCGGCACCTTCAATGTCAATCCCGGGGCGCTGGATCACTTCGCCATCTCGCCGATTTCGTCGCCTCAAATGGTGGGGACAGCCATCACGGGCATCACCCTGACAGCCCAGGATCGTTTCAACAACACAGTCACGAGTTATACTGGAACGGTTGTTTACAGCGGCACGGCGGGCGTGACCGGCAGCTCCCCGGCTTTCAGCGCTGGCCGGCTGGCGAATGTGAGTGTTACGCCCACAGTTGCGGGCACTGGGAAAACGCTCATTGTCACCGGCTCCGGCAAGACCGGCACCAGTACCTTCGATGTCAGTCCGGCGTTGGATCACTTTGTCATCTCCGTGATTGCTTCGCCCCAAACGGCCGGGACAGCCATTACCGGCATCATCCTGACCGCTCAGGATATTAACAACAACACGTTAACCGGCTTTACCGGCACGGTGACCTACAGCGGTACGGCGGGTGTGACCGGCACTTCCCCGGCTTTCAGCGCTGGACAGTTGACCGGCGTGAGTGTGATCCCTACCGTAGCCGGCAGCGGCAAAACGTTTATCATCAGCGGGTTCGGCAAAACCGCCACCCGCACCTTCGACGTCAATCCCGGGGCGCTGGACCACTTTACGATCTCGACGATACCTTCTCCGCAATTGGTGGGGGCAGCCATCACAGGCATCACCCTGACGGCCAAGGATCTCTACAACAATACGGTTACGGGTTTCACCAGTTCGGTTACTTACAGCGGAACGGCCGGGGTGACCGGTAGCTCGCCCGCTTTCAGCGCTGGGACGTTGACGGGTGTAAGTGTCACGCCTACCCTGGTGGGCAGCGCCAGAACGTTTATTGTTACCGGCTCTGGCAAGACTGGCACCAGTACCTTCGATGTCATTTCCACCACGCTTGACCACTTTGCCATCACGGGGATTCCATCCGTGCAAACTGCCGGAACAGCCATTACGGGCATCACCCTGACAGCACAGGATATCAACAACAGCACGGTCACAAATTTCACCGGCACCGTAACTTACAGCGGTACGGCCGGGGTGACCGGTAGCTCCTCAGCCTTCACTGCTGGCCGGCTGACCGGCGTGAGCGTGACACCGATACTGGCGGGAACCGGCAGAACATTCATTGTCACCGCCTCCGGCAAGACCGGTACCAGCAGCTTCCAAGTCAATCCTGCACCGCTGAACCATTTTGACATCTCGCCGATCGCATCGCCCCAAACGGTCGGGGTTGCCATCACAGGCATCACCCTGAAGGCGCAGGATATCTACAACAACACGGTAACCGGGTTCAGCGGTACGGTAACTTACAGCGGCACGGCCGGGATAACCGGCAAATCTGCAGGCTTCATTGCTGGCCAGTTGACCGGGGTGAGTGTGACACCCACCGTGGTGGGCACCGGGAAGACCTTCATTATTACCGGCTCCGGCCTGACCGCCACCAGTACCTTTGATGTCAATCCAGCCATGGATCACTTTGCCATCTCGGTGATTGCTTCGCCGCAGACGGCCGGGACAGCCATCACCGGTATCTCGCTGGCTGCCCAGGATGTCAACAACAACCCGGTAACGAGTTTCACCGGCACGGTAACTTACGGCGGCACGGCTGGCGTGACCGGCACGTTCCCCGGCCTTCACTGCTGGACAGTTGACCGGCGTGAGTGTGACCCCTACCGTAGCCGGCAGCGGCAAGACGTTCACGATCAGCGGGTTCGGTAAAACCACCACCCGCACCTTCGACGTCAATCCCGGGGCTCTGAACCACTTTGATATCTCGACGATACTTTCTCCGCAAGTGGTGGGGACAGCCATCACGGGCATCACGCTGACGGCCAAGGATCTCTACAATAACACCATCACGAGTTTCACCAGTTCGGTTACGTACAGCGGCACAGCCGGGGTAACCGGTAGCTCTCCCCGCTTTCAGCACCGGACAGTTAACGGGTGTGAGCATCACGCCAACATTGGCTGGTACCGGCAGGACGTTTATTGTTACCGGGTCTGGCAAGACTGGCACCAGCACCTTTACCGTCAACACCAACGTTATCGTCGATCCATTCCGGATTTACCTGCCGGTGATAATCAGGTAACCGGCCTATCCTGGCACGGCAATTTGCCGATAACCAATACCCTTACCATTCCCCATTTTGCTTGATGTAACTATATAATATCGAGAAACAAACCTTATTCATCATCACGTATTAATTGGACTTGCGGAGGGATTCCTATTTACGCCATTTTCAATCAAGCGATTCGAAATGCCCTACATGGAATATTGCTGGTGGGAATGGTATTCTCCACGCTGGGAGCCTCTAGCCCCGCGGCTGTTCGGCCCTCCCCGGCAGAAGTCATCCCTGCATCGACAGATACGTGTGCAACACAAACCGTCCGGATCACTCTGGCCTCCGAGCAGATCGAATTTTGCGCGCCGACCAGCCTGCCCATTAATGTGGTTGAGGATAATATTTCTGTCCCTAATGTTAGTTACGCAGGCCTCGATCAATTGGATGGTTATGGGTTTATCGGTATCAAGGCCACATCTCCTGGGTATGCACCGGGAATAGATATGCCTGTTTACAATGCAGGTGAGGTTGTCAAGTATCGCCAGGATGTATGGGATAGCGAATCTGCCAAGACCGACCGGCTCGTGTCCAACGGCCCATCGGCTGTCTTCTGGGATGAGACCGTGCCCGGCATGCAAGTGGATTTCACTATTCCAACTTCTTCAGGTAGTTTGCATTTCCGCTCCATCGAATGGTACGTTGAGCATGCCGACCGTCTGTGGAGTTTCATCATCCGCTGGGATATCGACTAAACAAGAACTCAAGCGAGTGGGAGAGCAGCTTCTACTGATTTTTCGGCCCAGAAATCCGGTTACAAAAACCTTGCCGACACAGCCACCGATCTCGGTGCTGCTTTCCAGAAATTGATGGTCTCAAGCGAAGTCACCAGTCAGGGAGGCCCGGTCGACGTAGGGACACCCTCCTGGTGGAGTGGGGTGTGTGATGACAATAACTATTCCACTGACACGATTTATAATCCTCATGGTATACACTCCGCACCGCTTGGCGCATCCTGGCATGGCGTGCCAGCCTGTGGACCGGTTACTTATCAGCCTCCTTATCCAAGTCATCTTGTACATTTCTTTACTGGGGCCTGGGGGGAATTTGAATTCCAATGCGTGGAGCTGGTAATGCGTTTCCTTTACCAGGAATGGGGGATAGCGCCTTTTAGTGGCAATGGAGACACAATCAAAGACCATTATCCGGCGGGTTCAATGGTTTTTTACCCGAACGGTTCGCATGCGATCGTTCCCGGCGATATCGTGACCGAACAGCTCGATGCGTGCCCGGGTTGCGGCGGTCATGCAGTCGTGGTTACCAGCGTCGCCCTGGATGGAAATGGGACCGGAACCATAAATATTCTTGAACAGAATTCCTCCTCAGGTGGCTTGAGGCCATTATCAGTAGAAAATTGGTCGGCCAAAAAGGATGCATGGACCGGATACTCCGTTCAGGGCTGGCTGCATGTCAAGGCCAACCAGCCGAATGGCGACGCTGATCCAGCCTTTACGCCCGGCAGCGGACCGGATGGCAGGGTCAGCGCGATTAGCTTACAGTCGGATAATAAAATCCTGATCGGTGGCGAATTCGCCAAGTTCAACGGAATCGCGCGTGCCCGGGTGGCGCGTCTGGATGGCAGCGGCTCGCTGGATACCAGCTTCGACCCCGGTGCAGGTGTGACCAGCCTGGACAATACTCCGCATGTGTATGCGCTTCAAATCCAGTCTGCAGATGGCAAAGTCCTGATCGGTGGACATTTCGATCATTACCAAGCTTCGGCGCGTAATAACATCGCGCGCCTGGATAATACCGGCGCCTTGGATGGCGCTTTCGATCCCGGCACGGGCATCACGCGGGCAGATGGTAACCCATCTTCTGTTTATGCAATGGCAATCCAAATCATGGATGGCAAGCTGTTGATTGCGGGGGATTTTGACAGATTCAATGGGACTCCAAAGAGTTACCTGGCCCGCTTGAATAGCAATGGCAGTTTGGATACCTCATTTACCGGAGTCACGGATGGCATTGTCTATGCCATCGCCGTCCAAACGGATGGGAAAATCATTATCGGTGGTGCATTCTCGAAGGTAAATGGTACAGCACGTTCCGGCATTGCCCGCCTGACCAGCACCGGTTCGCTGGATCCAACCTTTGACCCCGGCGGCGCCGGGACACTGGGCGCCGTACGTGCGTTGGCTTTACAAGAGGATAAGATCCTCATTGGTGGTAATTTTAGCCAATACGACGGTACGTCGCGTGCCAAGATCGCCCGGTTGAACGGCAACGGCTCCCTGGATGGCACGTTCAACCCTGGCACAGGTCTGTCGGGGACTTCCGATCTTGTGCAAACTATCGCGACCCAGCCAGACGGCAGGATATTGATCGGTGGAGAGATCTCTATCTACAACGGTACACCCCTTAACCACCTTGGGCGGCTGAATTATGATGGCTCGCTGGAGACAACCTTTTATCCCCGGCCGGATGGCGAAGTGGATGCGATGGTTCTGCAGCCGGATAATAAGATCATTATTGGTGGCAATTTCACGGGCCATCTTGCCCGCCTGCTCAACCATATCGAGCCCTGCTACACCTTATCCATTGTGGCAAATCCGGCCGTGGCTGGCAGCGTGACTGCCAGCCCTGCCACTAATTGTCCCGGCGGGAAATACATCAATGCTACGACTGTACAGCTTACGGCTGTTCCTCGTAAGGACCTGGATTACTGGTGGCTCAATTGGAGTGGGAATATAACGGGGTCCGCTAACCCGGTAAGTGTGAGTATGACCGGTGACAGATCTGTAACAGCCAACTTTATGCATTCCCCAGGCTTTTTTAATAAGCTTCTTCCAGCCAATGCTGCACCCAACCAGCCTGCCAACCCCAACTTGAGTTGGGAAGCCAGCGTCGGCGCGACAAGTTATGAATATTGTCTGGATAGAACCAATAACGATACATGCGATTCCGGAAACTGGATCACCACTGGCTCCAATCTCAATGTCTCGTTGAATAACTTGCTTCCTTCTGTGTCTTACTATTGGCAGGTGCGCTCCAGGAACCAGGTTGATACTACGGATGCCAACACGGGCGCACATTGGTGGAGCTTCACCCGAAGCGGGGTACCGGTCATCCCGGTCACGGTCTCCCCCAATGGAGTGAATTTTATTGGCAGCCAGCCGCCATTCGTCTGGAACGCACCTCCCGGAGCCACTTCCTATCACCTGATCGTTTATTCACTGGATACTTCGAGTAATGCGTTTGAAGATGATATAGATTCTCCTGCCTGCACCAGTGGAGTTTGCACGTACCAGGTTGCCGAGGAATTGCCGGCTGGCAATTACGAGTTCAAAGTTTCAGCCCGCTCAGGTACGCCGGGTGCTTACAGCGATTTCAGCGAATATAGCGCCTGGCGCAGCTTCAACCTGGTTGTGGGCCAGAAATTCTATTTACCGCTCGTGATCAAATAAGGTCGCTGATAATTGGATTATAAAAACAGGCAGATTCCTTGACAGACGCTTCCAGGAGTGATATAAACCGGCCCAATATGTCAACGCTAAGTTTGATTTTGAAGTCACCGCGCGCTCGTCGTACGTACTATCCACCCAAGCGGGAAGGATGGTTTTTTTGTGCTTACCTGATACCAATCTAGCCGAGCACGCGCAAGTAAAGTAACCCAGG
The DNA here is from genome assembly GCA_963776475.1 of uncultured Chloroflexia bacterium. Lineage (GTDB taxonomy): Bacteria > Chloroflexota > Anaerolineae > Anaerolineales > Villigracilaceae > UBA877. The sequence goes on along the minus strand of CAVZMZ010000035.1, from coordinate 46,403 downwards.
CCCTCCTCCCCAGGAGGGCTGTTTTTTTGTCCATCGTTCTCATAACCAATTTCAATCTTATTTTTCAAGGAGAAGCGCATGTCAAAACAAAATGTCAAGAAAGTCGTTCTCGCCTATTCGGGGGGTCTGGATACTTCCGTCATCGTGCCCTGGTTGAAGGAGAATTACGGCTGCGAAGTGGTCTGCTTCGCTGCTAATGTGGGCCAGGGTGATGAGCTGGATGGTTTGGAAGCCAAAGCCAAAGCCAGCGGTGCCAGCCAGTTGGTGGTACACGATCTGCGCGAAGAGCTTGCCGAAGACCACATCTTCCGGATGCTGCGCGCTGGCGCGATCTATGAGCGTAAATACCTGCTAGGCACCTCCATCGCCCGTCCGCTCATCGCCAAACACCAGGTGGAGGTGGCCCACGAGGTGGGCGCGGACGCAGTCTCGCATGGCGCCACCGGTAAGGGCAACGACCAGGTTCGATTTGAGCTGACCTATGCCGCGCTCGATCCGCGCCTGCGCGTGATCGCTCCCTGGCGCGAGTGGGAGATCCGCTCGCGCGAAGATGCGATTGCCTATGCCAAGGCGCATAAAGTGCCGGTCAAGGCCACCCTCAAATCCATCTACAGCCGGGACGGCAACCTGTGGCATCTTTCGCATGAAGGCGGGCTGCTCGAAGACCCCTGGCAGGAGCCGGAGGAGGCCATGTTCCAAATCTCCTGCGCGCCCGAAAACGCCCCGGACGAACCTGCCTATATCGAAATCGAATTCAAGTCCGGCACGCCCTTATCAATCAATGGGGAAAAACTCTCCCCGGCCAGCCTGATCGCCCGCTTGAATGTCTTGGGGGGCACGCACGGCATCGGCCGGGCAGACATGGTCGAGGGCCGGCTGGTGGGAATGAAATCCCACGGCGTGTACGAAACCCCTGGTGGAACGATCCTGATGGCCGCCCACCGTGAGATCGAATCGTTGGTGCTTGACAAGGATACGATGCACTACAAGGACACCCTGGCGCTCAAATATGCCGAGCTGGTCTACAACGGCATGTGGTACTCGCCTCTGCGTGAAGCCCTGGACGCTTTCATGGACAGCACCCAGGGGCCCGTCACAGGCTCCGTGCGCTTGAAATTGTATAAAGGCAACGTCATCCCGGTTGGGCGCAAGAGTCCCTTCAGCTTGTACCGCGAGGACTTCGCCACGTTTGGCCAGGAAAATGTTTACGACCAGTCCGACGCCGAAGGCTTCATACACCTATATGGATTGCCGTTGAAAGTGCGCGCCCTCAACGGCCTGCCGATCTCCGGGCTGAATATGCCAAAGCCGGATTACTCGAGATTTAAGCGGGATTAGGTCCTGTCCGAAAAATATTAAGAAACCGCAATTTTCGGATCGATACGTAGAGAATGGCAGGCAGAGAATGGAGAATTCAGGATGACTCTTTGGGGCGGACGCTTCAGCGGAAAACTTGACCCGCAAGCCTGGGCCTTGAACGCTTCACTTGGCTTTGACCAACGCCTGAGCTTGCAGGATGTGCGCGGCAGTATCGCCTGGGCGCAGGCGCTTGAAAAAGCGGGCGTGCTAAGCTCTGCCGAATGCGCGCAGATCTGCACTGGGTTGAACCTGATCCGGGCAGAATTCGAAAGCCAGGCTTTTACCTTCCAGGAAAGCGATGAGGATATCCACACTGCGGTCGAACGCCGCCTCGGGGAACTCATCGGGCCAGCCGCCGGCAAACTCCATACCGGGCGCAGCCGCAACGACCAGGTGGCCACCGATCTGCGCCTGTGGCTCCTGGAAGCCGTCCAGGGCCTGGACGCCGCCGTGATTGAGCTGCAAAGCGCATTGGTGGCACGCGCCGAATCCGACCTGAACGTCCTGATGCCTGGTTACACCCATTTGCAACGTGCCCAGCCGATCCTGCTTGGCCATTGGTGGTTGTCACACTTTTGGCCGCTCCAGCGCGATCGTGAGCGCCTTCATCAGGTGGGCGCACATGCGGCCAGCCTGCCGCTCGGATCGGGCGCACTGGCGGGCACAGCTTTCCCGGTCGACCGGCAGGCCTTGACGGCCAATTTGGGCTTCTCGGAGCCTTCTCCCAACAGCCTGGATGCCGTCTCCGACCGGGACTTCGTGGCCGAGTTCCTCTTCTGGGCCGCCCTGACCGGGATCCACTTGAGCAAACTGGCCGAGGATGTCATCCTGTTTTCGAGTGCCGAGTTCGGTTTTTTCGAACTCTCCGATGCTTTCTCCACCGGCTCCAGCCTGATGCCGCAAAAGAAGAACCCGGATGTATTCGAACTGGCGCGCGGCAAGGCCGGCAGCCTGTTGGGCTATCTCACCGGGCTGATGGTGACGCTCAAGGGTCTGCCCTCCAGCTACGATAAGGACTTGCAGGAAGATAAGCTGCCAGTCTTCAACGCCTGCGATACGCTGATGGGGCTTCTGCCGGTCCTGGCGGGTGCCGTACGCAGCTTGAGCCTGCACCCCGAACGGATGCGGGCGGCCATCGATCCCGGCATGCTGGCTACTGACCTGGCCGACAGCCTGGTCCAAAAAGGTCTGCCCTTCCGTCAGGCGCACAACGTGGCTGGTCAGGCCGTTCAATTGGCGGCCAAACTGGGCAAACCGTTGGATGCACTTTCCCTGCAGGAATTCCAAACCCTCGATCCATTGATCGACTCGAATGTGTACATGGTTTTCGACCCGCTGCAGAGTATTGCACGGCGAAACGTTATTGGGGGTACAGCCCCGGAAGCTATCCGGATTCAACTGCAAAGCGCAAAATCCAAGTTATCCAAATAGGAAAAGGAGAAAATCATCATGAATGCTGTAACTTGTCCTGAATGTGAAGCCAATATCGGTTTGGATCCATCTGTGGAGACCGGTGAAATCCTGGTCTGCCCGGATTGCGGCGTGGACCTGGAAGTGATCGCACTCGACCCGGTCAAGGTTGAGCTGGCGCCCAAGGAACAGGAAGATTGGGGCGAGTAACCGATGTCAAAAAGACCGCGAATTGGCGTGCTCTATTCACGCGTCCGCGTGGAAGAGAAATGGATCTTCGCCGCCCTCGACCGGCGCGGCATCGACTATGAACGCCTGGATGACCGGCTGGTCCATTTCGACCTGGACAATCCCGAGCCCTGGCGGCAGTATGATGCCGTCCTGGAACGCAGCATCAGCTACACCAACGGTTTGTATGCCTGCCGGATATTCAATATCTGGGGCATCCCGACCGTCAATACCGCCGCGGTAGCCGAGGCCTGCGGGGACAAGCTGATTACGACCGCCCTGCTGGCGCAGGCCAACGTGCCCCAGCCCAACAGCCGTGTGGCTTTCACACCCGAGTTGGCTCTGGAAACCATCGAAACCATGGGCTACCCGGTGGTGCTCAAGCCTGTTGTCGGCTCGTGGGGCCGGTTGCTGGCCAAAGTCAATGACCGGGACAGCGCCGAGGCAATTTTGGAGCATAAGTCCGTGCTTGGCTCGGTCCAGCATTCGGTCTTCTATATCCAGGAATATATCGAAAAACCCGGGCGGGATATCCGCTCGGTGGTGGTGGGTGACAAAGTCATCACGGCCCTTTACCGCAAATCCCCACACTGGATCACCAATACGGCCCGCGGCGGAGAAGGCGAACTATGCCCGGTGACGCCGGAGTTGGAAGAGCTTTCCCTCAAGGCCGCCCAGGCGGTCGGCGGGGGCGTGCTGGCGGTGGATGTGATCGAAGACCCAAAGCGCGGCTTGTTGGTCAATGAAGTCAACCACACCATGGAATTTCATACCCTCCAGCCGCTGAGCGGGATCGATATTGGGGATGCCATCGTCGGATACACACTCGAGACGGCCGTAAAAATGGGAGTGGAGGCAGGCGCATGATCCGAGCCAGCATCATGGGCGGGTCCGGTTACAGCGGCGGCGAACTCCTGCGCCTGCTGATCGCCCACCCGGAAATCGAAGTAGTCCAGGTCAGCTCTCGCAGCCACCTGGGAGAATATGTCTATCAGGTGCATCCCAATTTGCGCAAGCAGACTCAACTTAAGTTCAGCGACCCGGATGCCATGCAGCCGGTCGACCTGCTGTTCCTGGCGCTGCCGCACGGCACAACGCAGCACAAGATCGACCAGTTCGCCGGCCTGGCCTCCCGGATCATAGACCTGTCGGCGGATTTCCGCCTGCACGATCCCAAAGATTACCAAAAATGGTATGGTTCGCCGCACGCGGCCCCCGGCTGGTTGCCGAAATTCATTTACGGCCTGCCCGAACTGCACCGGGACGATTTGCGTAACGCGCACTACGCCAGCGGAGTGGGCTGTAACGCGACCGCCTGCAACCTGGCCCTGCTGCCGCTCGTCAGGGCCGGTCTGCTGGACGGCGGGCAGCCGGTCATCGTCGAGCTCAAGGTGGGCTCTTCGGAGGGCGGGGCGGAAGGCAACCCGGGCTCACACCACCCTGAAAGGTCCGGGGTGGTCCGCACGTTCTCTGCTTTCGGTCACCGCCACACTGCGGAGGTCATCCAGGAACTTGGTCTGTCGAAAGTTACCCTGACCATGACCTCCGTGGACCTGGTGCGGGGCGTGCTGGCAACCGCGCATGCCACGCTCAAGGCCGGTGTGACCTCCAAAGATCTTTGGAAGGCTTACCGCAGCGCTGCAGCCGATAACCCTTTCGTGCGCATCGTTAAGGAACAGCGCGGCATTTACCGGGTCCCGGAACCGAAAGTCCTGGCGGGTTCCAATTATGCCGACCTGGGTTTCGAGTTGGATGAGGCCAACGGGCAGGTTGTCTCGATCTGCGCCATCGACAACCTGATGAAGGGCGCTTCCGGCACAGCCGTCCAGTGCATGAACCTGATGCTGGGCTTCGACGAAAGGCTGGGGTTGGAATTCCCCGGCCTGCACCCGATCTAAAATATTATTTGAGGCATCGTTGTGAGCAATCCTGTTATTGTCGTAAAACTCGGTGGGACCGCAGGCGTGGATTTCTTGGCCATCTGCCAGGATGCCGCGACTTTGATCTCGCGGGGCCAGTGCCTGGTGCTGGTGCACGGCGGATCGTCAGAAGCCAACCAGTTGGGCGAAGCGCTCGGATATCCGGCGCGTTTTATCACCTCCCCGTCCGGGTTCAGCTCCCGCTACACCGACCGCCGCACGCTGGAGATCTATATCATGGCAGCCAACGGCAAAGTCAATACCCTGCTGGTCGAGCAGCTCCAGAGGCTGGGGGTCAATGCGCTCGGGCTGAGTGGCCTGGATGGCCGCTTGATGGCCGCCACCCGCAAGGATACCGTCCAGAGCATTGAGAACGGCAAGCGCAGGATCATCCGGGATGATTTCACCGGCAAGATCGAGACGATCAACACCCGGCTCTTGCAGAGCTTGCTGGATGCAGGTTACCTGCCTGTCATTGCCCCACTGGCGGTCAGTATGGACGGTGACGCCCTCAACGTGGATGGCGACCGGGCGGCTGCCATGCTTGCCGCGGCCCTGCAAGCTGAAACCTTGTTGCTGTTGACTGCTGTTCCCGGCCTGTTGCGCAGTTTCCCCGACGAAAGCACGCTCATCCGCAACCTTTCCCAGCAAAAGCTCGAAGAAGCCCTGACCTTTGCCGAAGGGCGCATGAAGAAGAAAGTGCTGGGCGCCCGGGAGGCGCTGCAGGGCGGCGTGGGCCGCGTGATCATTGCAGATGGAAGAGTTCAAAGCCCTATCTCGGAGGCCTTATCCGGTAAGGGGACGGTTATTGAATAAAGGCCGCAGCCAATTTACGCATCATTTACGCTTCAAAGGAAATTTTATGGATATTATAGCCACTGAAAACAAGCATACCTCCGGCCTGTATACCAAGCAGCCGCTCATCATCGTGCGCGGACAGGGCGCCTCGCTGTGGGATATCAACGGGAATGAGTATATCGACTGCTCGTCCGGTCACGGTGTCGCCAGCCTGGGTCATGCGCATCCCAAAGTCGCCGCCGCACTGGCAGATCAAGCCACGCAATTGGTGACGCTCTTCGAGACCTATTACAACGACAAGCGCGCTGCCTTAATGGACAAGATCACTTCCCTGGTACCGGGCCTGGATCGGGTATTCTTCTGCAACTCCGGCACCGAGGCGGTTGAAGCCGCGCTCAAGTTCGCACGCCTGTCCACCGGGCGCAAAGCTGTGATCGCGGCCATGCGCGCCTTCCACGGGCGGACGATGGGTGCGCTTTCGGCCACCTATAACAAGGCTTACAAGGAGGCTTTCGAGCCGCTCGTGCCCGGGTTCAGCCACGTGGTCTACAACAACGTGGAAGCCCTGGATGCGGCGGTGACCGGCGAGGTGGCAGCCGTCATCCTGGAAGCCGTACAGGGCGAAGGCGGCGTGTACCTGGCTACCCCCGAATACCTGCAGGCTGCCCGGCGCATTTGCACGGAACGCGGCGCGCTGTTGATCCTGGATGAGATCCAGGCCGGGCTGGGTCGCACCGGTAAGCTGTTCGCCTTCCAACATTCCGGCATCACGCCCGATATCGTCTGTGTGGCGAAATCGCTGGCGGGTGGTCTGCCGATGGGAGCCGTGCTGTTCGGCGCGTCGGTCAAGAACCTGGCACCCGGCCTGCACGGATCGACATTCGGCGGCAACCCGCTGGCCTGTGCGGCCGCACTGGCAGCCTTGAGCGTCATCGAGGAAGAAGACCTTCCCGGCCAGGCAGCCGCCAAGGGCGCCTTTCTGATGGAGGAGCTGAAATCCATTAACAGTCCCCTGATCCGCGAAGTACGCGGGTTGGGCTTGATGGTCGGGATCGAGCTCAAGCAGAAGGTGGCTCCCTACCTGCAGGCCTTGCAGGAACGTCGCATCCTGGCGCTCAATGCCGGGCTGACCACCATCCGCCTGCTGCCGCCGCTGGTCATCACCCGCGAGCAGTTGGAGCGCGTCGTGTCAGCCTTGAAGGAAGTCCTGCAATAAGGGTATCCGGAAATCAAGAACTTCCTATCATTATTTAGAAATGAATACCATCCCTGAAACCCTGCTCAACCTGGTCAAGATCTACAGCCCCTCCGGGAGCGAACACGCCGCGGTGGATTATCTGGTCGGGCGCATGCAGGCATTGCATTTTACGCAGGCCTTTGCCGACGAGGCCGGGAATGCGGTGGGAGTGATGGGCAACGGCCCGCGCCAGCTCGTTCTGCTGGGCCACATCGATACCGTTCCGGGCGAGATACCGGTACGGGTGGAGCCGGACCCCTCAGCCTCGACCCCTCCCCCCTCGGGGGAGGAGCCGGAGGTGAGGGTCTTATACGGCCGCGGCTCGGTGGATGCCAAAGGTCCGCTTGCCGCGTATGTCGATGCAGTTGCAGCCTGCGGTCCGCTCCCCGGCTGGCAGATGGTCGTCATCGGCGCGGTCGGCGAGGAAGCGGATTTACCCGGCGCCCGTTATGCGGCTCCCCGCTATCACCCGGAATATGCCATCATCGGCGAGCCCAGCTGTTGGGAGCGGGTTACCCTGGGTTACAAGGGCAGCGCCCGGGTCAGGCTAAGCGTACGCCGCTCGATGGCGCACAGCGCCAGGCAGGATGAAACCGCCAGCGAAGCGGCAGTGCGCGCCTGGGAGACGATCAAGGCCAAAGCCGCGGCATTCAACCTGGACCGGGAGCGCATCTTTGACCGGCTGCTGGTATCGTTGCATGGCATGGATTCGGGCGGGGACGGCTTTGAAGAATGGGCCAGACTGCAGGTGGCAACCCGCCTGCCACCCGACCTGCTGCCTGAGGGCTGGTATGAGCAGTTGGCGGCTGACCCGCAGCTCTCGGCCATCCCGGGTATATCCATGGAGCCGGTCGGGTTCCCCGTCCCGGCTTACGTCGCGGAAAAGAATACCCGGCTGGTGCGGGCTTTCCTGCACGGCATCCGGGCCACTGGCGGACAACCGGGGTTCGTGTTCAAGACCGGCACCTCCGACATGAATTTCCTGGCGCCGGCCTGGGGCTGCCCGGCCCTGGCCTACGGCCCGGGTGATTCCGCGCTGGACCATACGCCGGACGAGCATCTTTCCCTGGACGAGTATGCCCGGGCGGTGGAAGTACTTCAGGTTGTCTTAAAACAGATTTGCAAGGGGGGTTGATCGGAAAGCCGCTTACTTACCCAACACAAACGGGGGTCTGAGATTTAGCGCGGCCAGGAACCCGCCGGATTTACCGACCATCAACACCGAAACCGAGCCGGCCGCCACGCCAAATTTCTGGAAGTTATCCAGCGGCAGCCCGATGAAATGCGCCAGTACCAGCTTGATCGGGTCGGAGTGGAAGACCACCGCCAGGATGTCCCTGGGTTTGTGCGCCTCACGGATGCCATCGATTTCATTGACCAGCCGCGTCTGCAGTTCCAGGAACGATTCCCCGCCCGGAAAGCGCACCAGGGACGGCTGCTCCTGGACCTGCTTCCACAGGGCCAACCTGCGCAATTTCCTGAGCTTCACTCCCTGCCACTTGCCTACATCCGTATCCTTGAGGCCTGTGCGCAGTTGGATGTCCAGCCCGAGCGCCTGGGCCAGCGGCTCGGCGGTCTCGACGGCGCGCTCCAGCGGGCTGGCATAGATGGCCCGAATGGGTAACGCCTTCAAGGATTCAGCCAGGAGCGCAGCCTGTTCGCGCCCGCGTTTGTTCAGGTGGATGTCCGGCAGATGCCCGGGCAGGCGGCCTTGCTTGAGAAAATCGTTCTCGCCGTGACGGATGAGCAGCAGGGTGGGCATATTATTTGATGTGCCTTTTCATCTCGTCGATCTGTTCCTGCGTCAGATCGGGGATCTCTTCGAGACGGGTGATGCCCAGCGCCTTGCGTTGGGCCTCGCGCCAGCGCTCCAGGCGCTCGGCGACTTCCACTTCATAGCCCACACTGGAAGGTTTGTAGAAGTACGTGCCCAGCAGTTCCTTGGGGAGATATTGCTGCGCAAAAAAGTGTTCCTCGTACATGTGCGGGTAGACATAGCCCTTGCCATGCCCGAGGGCGGCCGCATCCCGGTTGTTATCCTTCAAGTGGTCGGGCACATCGCCCAGGCCTGCCTGCTCGATGCGCTCGAAAGCCTTGAAGTAAGAGGTGGCGGTATTGGATTTGGGGGCGGTTGCCAGGTAGAGCGTGGCTTCCACGATCGGATAGACGCCCTCCGGCAGTCCGATAAAAGTAAAGGCTTGCAGGGCCGATGACACGACCACCAATCCCATTGGGTCGGCCAGGCCGATGTCTTCCCCGGCCAGGATGATCAGACGGCGCAGGATGAAGCGCGGATCCTCCCCGGCGTAGAGCATTTTTGCCAGCCAGTACAGGGCCGCGTCCGGGTCCGAGCCGCGCACCGACTTGATGAATGCGCTGATCGTGTCGTAATGGGCGTCACCGTCCTTGTCATATAACACCGCCCGGCGCTGGATCGATTCCTGGGCAACCTCCATCGTGATGTGGATCACGCCATCCGCATCCGCGGGAGTGGATTCCACCGCCAGCTCCAGGGCATTGAGCGCATTGCGGGCGTCGCCGTTGGACACATCGATCAGGTGCAGGCGGGCATCCGGGTCCAGGAGCACCTGGCGTGCGCCGTAGCCGCGTTCCTTGTCCGCCAGGGCCATATCCAGGATTTTTCCGGTCTGTGCCTGGGTCAGTGGCAGGAGCTGGAAGACACGGCTGCGGGAGACCAGGGCGCCAATCACTTCGAAATAGGGGTTCTCGGTGGTGGCGCCGATCAATACGAAGGTGCCGTTTTCGACGTGCGGCAGGAGCGCATCCTGCTGGGCCTTGTTCCAGCGGTGGACTTCATCCACGAACAGGATCGTTTTCTTCTGGTATAAACGCCGGCGCTCGAGGGCGGCGTCGATCACATCCTTGAGATCGGCTTTTCCGGCCAGGACGGCCGAGAGGGTTTCGAAATGCGCCTTGGTCTGGTTGGCGATCACCTGGGCCAGGGTGGTCTTGCCGGTGCCGGGCGGCCCCCACAGCAGGATGGAGGAGAATAAGCGGTCGGCCTGGATGGCGCGCCGCAGGAGCTTGCCGGGGCCGACGATCTGCTCCTGTCCGACGAACTCATCCAGCGTGCGCGGCCGCATGCGGGCTGCCAGCGGGGCTTCGGCATTCATCCGTTCTTGCAAGGCATGTTCAAACAGGTCGGTCATGGGGTGATTGTACCAGAGGAGATTTTAGATTGCTGATTTTCCCTGTGAAGAACCAGGGACAGGTTGATTGTAGATTTCCGGGCGAGGTTCCTGGCATTCCGGTTGGCAGACTGGGAGGGATCCCCTGGCGGGGACAGTATTCGTTCCTCGTATCGAAAAAAAAACGAATACCTGCCGGTAAAGCGCAGATGGAATGAAAGTGCCTTAATTTGAGCTTTCCGCGGAACGATTAAGTGGGGGTGGGGAAGAATGAATAATCCGCAAGGGCAAGCCTCCGGCTGCAACCTGAACCTATTGACGATCGCAATGGTAAAGAACGGGAGGTGGAAAAGGCGGGTCCCGACAATAAAAGGATGGGATGCCCATTTCCAACAACCTTATTATAGAACTATTGTTCTGATTTGGCAAGGGAATACCTGGTGGTGGAAAATGTGACAGTCACCTTAATGGTATCCGAAAGGGTCAGATACCTTAAAGGTGACTGTCACAATCTATAAATGTTATTCCATCCGGCGATCCGTCGGGGACCCAAAGCTCCCGGCTCAAAGCCCAAGGGCGGCTTACCGCTCTTCTTATTCCAGGGAGTATCCCCCAACGTGCAAGGATGACTGCCCATGGCGGGAGCTGCACCAGGGCTGTGATCGAGATCAACCTAAATACCACTTAACCCAAGAAGCTGGTGGGCGGGACGAGATCACGCCATTTTAACGGAACCAGCTTGAGCCAGGAAGACTGCCTGCCTGCGCCAGCCTGACCCGAACGGACAGTCCAGGGAAAAATGCTCGCCTGCACCGTGCCGCACCTGTACCTGCGGTACTGGCGCAGGCAGGCACAGACGAAAATGCCGCAGAATCCCCAGCGTCCAGCGCAGGCTTTGTTGGGCAACCTGCCTTCTTACCAAAACATTGGCAGAAAAAAGCACCACCGCAATCCAATTTTTTCAGTCTTCAAGTAGTTTTTTTATTCCGGTAAGTACCATTTTCCAATTTTGCTCGGAGTGGTTTGCTTCATCTTGGGAAGCGTTATTATCTTGAGTAATTGTCAGGCTTGTTATATCGCCTGTGGCGGATAATTCATACCGAACAGTTTTGTAATTTTCGGGAATGTCGGGTAAACCTGACAAAGAACTCCAAAAAGTGGATACTAAATTTCTTCTCGGCTCAATTTCCAAAATCTTACCTTTATCTTCATACGATTTTCCCTGCCATACGCCTTTATAAGTGATGGGGCTTCCTACTTTCCAATCGGTTATCACTTCAGTACCAAATAGATATTGTTTTATCAGGTCTGGCTTTGTAAGTGCGTCCCACACCTTTGATACAGGTGCGTTTATCGTAGTGCTTGCCTCGGATATAAATCTATTATTCATATTCCTAAAATCTCCTTTGGATATCATTAAACTTGGTGAATAACGCCTAATTCAGCAGCCAAAGCGTAATATCGTTTTGCTTCGTTCAAGTTTCCAAGCAATTCATGAGATTGACCCATATTCAAGAAAAGCGATGGGTAAAATTCCTGAACACTGTTATTCGTAACCGCATTTGCCTTATCTAGCGCAATTTGATTCCAGTAAAGTCTTTCTTTGTGATTTTCTTGATGACGTGCTATATAATGAGCGGCAACACAAGCGTCATAGTCATCTTGAACCGCTTCCCATGCTTTTTGATATAACGATCGGGCTTTTTCAATCTGGCCTTGAAACTCGGCTTGCGTGCCTTCAATACAAAGTTTTATGACGGGGTTATCTAGATCTATTTTTCATCAAGGTAATTCAATTTATAAAGACGGGTTGCCCAACGGTTTAGCTCACCTGCCGCTGATTTAAAGAAGACAAGGCTGCGTAAAACCACTTTTCCTGCCAATTGGCCGCCGTGGACCGCGCCAAAGGCGGTCAGGTGGGGCCGGTGTTTAACCGCTTTTGATTGAAGCCGATTTCCAGCAGAGCGACAGCATATCCCCCAACCACCAAGTAATGAACCTGATTATCGTTTAATAATTGAATAAACTCTTTGAAGTCTTGATTGAGCATTACTCCTCCACCGGTTATATTCCGCCCGAATCTCTTCCAGAGCAGAGAGACGATTACTAAAGGATTGGGATTGCCAATAATCAAAATCGCTCTTTTGATCCTGTAATAAGGAGATTTTGACAACAGGTTGGATACTTCTTATTTTCTTAGCCATGCTCTTATTATATTCGTATTGGAATTCGTGGATTGAGACATTCAAGCTGCCTAACAGGCGGCGCGTCAGCAGCGAGTTGGCTGCACGCGCATGTCAGGTGGCCCCCAGCTTGGTCGCCGCGAGGGCTCTCTGCTACCTGCCCGGCTCATAGCGCATCGCCAGTGCCCCCGAGCCGAACTCGAGGCGGCTCACGAGCTTCAAGTCGATATGATTTCGATAGCCCCGCGAACAACGTCGGCCCATGACCTGCCAGCCTGGGGTGCACCACGAACTCGTACTCATCGATCAATCCCAGCTCTGCCAACGCCAGCGGGAGCTTCACGCCTCCCACCAACAATCCCTTACCCGACTCCCGCTTGAGCTGCTGAACAGCCTGCCCCAGATCCCCGCGCACGAGCTCCGCGTTCCAATCGACCCGCTCCAGGGTGCTCGACACGACGTACTTCTTAGCCGCGTCGATCGTCCGGGCGAAGGATTCCATCCAATCCGGCCACGCTCCCTGCTGCGCCGGCAGCCGCCAGGCTGCCTCCATCATTTCGTATGTCACCCGGCCAAAGAGCAGGGCATCTGCCTGGGCGAGGTTTTCGACTGCGTGACGATGCAAGTCTTCGTCCGGGGATATTGCACGATGATCGACGCACCCGTCCAATGTGACGTTGATGGAATACCGAAGGGGTCGCATTGCGTAAAGCCTCCTATGCTGATAAGGCCGCATAACTCGCGTATAAGCGTATCGTATACCAGCTTATAGATGATACGCATAAAATCTCAACTTTCAGGTGTTTATGCGGCAAAATCTTGGATCACGAATGCTGCCAGCATTCGACTACTTCTACTACTCATCATATTACAACAAAATAAAATTTTGGTTAACAGACTATTGCCCAAGTGAGTTGAGTGTTTCGTCGAGCTTATCCCGTTGAGCGAGGTGTGACAGACTTCCTGCTCATTTGATCTCTTGCCCGGTTTAATTTGTGCCGGTATCACGAGCAAGAGAGTTAAGTTTCTCCGACGGCTTCCATGGTGGAACAACCCTGGGCCAGGGGAATTATTGAATTTCAGAGGTCAGAAAATGGTACTGGTAATAGGAAAACAAAAAACCGCCGGCAGAATTGCCAGCGATCGATGTGAAGAATTACTTTATCGAATACCCAGTCTCACTCGATAGCCGAAATACCACGGTATCGGTTCCGTGCCAATATAGTCAAGTGCAGCCTGCTTGAGCCGATCCAGTCCTATCTCCTGCTCGGTCACAGTGCCTCGCTTGAGCTCGTAGTTGTAACCGCTGCTCAGTATCAATCCGATGAAGCGTGTGGCATCCCCCTGCTCGCAATGGTGTAGTATAAGCTCACGTGTGAAGCGAAAATGGCCGCTTGCGTGCATCCGCTCGAGATGCTGCTCCTTCGACCAGCCGGGACCTTGCTCACCCGCCCCGCGCTCCTGTGTCAAATGTTCAAAGCGTTCATCCACTTCCTGGTATACCTGTTCCAGTTCCCAACTGATGGTGGGTGGCCAGTCATAGTCATATGCCGCGTAGATACCCCCCGGGCGCAAAATGCGTGCAATCTCGGCCAGTGTTGCAGACGGTTCCATCCAGTGGAACGCTTGCGCGCAGGTCACAATATCAACACTGCCGCCAGGCAAATCTGTTTGGTGAGCAATTCCCGTTTGATACTGTGATGCGTGTCGCATCAGGATGAGTTTTGAGCTGAATTCTGGCCTGGCTGCGCATTTCATCGCTTGGTTCGATCCCAACCACGTGCTCTGCTCGCTCCCCCCAAATGATAGTCGAGAGACCCGTTCCAGAACCCAGGTCGACCACCAGTGCCGGGCGGGGTGTATGGATCAATTGTGTCAGAATATCGATGAGCACCGATGGCGGCGTGGGGCGTGTCCGGTCATACCGGCTGGCTTCGCCCGCCCACACAGCATTCGAATTCAGTCATAGTGATTTACCTGTTTTTACTGGATTGTGTCCTGTTTCAGCCACAATAGTGGTCATGTGGGAAGAATTTCATTGCGCTTTTCATGAAAGAGCAACATGTTCAAACCTATGGTGATGGCGAGAGCGCCTAAGCTGGCGATATACACTGCTTCCGGTCGGTAATTGTACAGGAATCCCGCCGCAAGTGGAGCAACAACAACTGCCAGAGCGTTCCCCGTCTCAACCAGTCCATATGCCAACCCGGTATCCCCGACTTTGACCAACGAGCGCGAAAAAGCCATTGCCATTGAACGGTACAGTTGGTACCCACCAATGAAAAAGTATCCCACGAAATAGGCGATCTCGCTTTGCCCCTGCCACATCAAAAGAGCAAAGCCAGCGAGAAGTAACTGCCCAATCAACATCCCAGTGGATACACGTAGATTCCCAAGGGAGAACATAATGATGGCTGTGCCAATGCTTGCAATCGTTCCCATTGTTCCGATTTGTTGGATCGAAATGTGATGAACGTTCTGGAGATAAAGGGAGGTAAGTTGTTGTGGGACACTGATGGCGATGATCGTGAAGAAAACGACTGCCAGTAATCCAAGGAACCGGGGGTTCGCGATTGGGCTGACGAGATGGATGGATGCCTCTTGATGCTCCAACACTAATGGACGTCTGGCAAGGGACATTACGAGCGTAGATGCCAGGAAAAGTCCAGCGGAGTACCGAAAGACGATGGATAGTCCGGCTGTGTTTGCGATCCAACCGCCCAGTATCGGTCCGACAATCGCACCCACCTGGAATGCGGCAGCGCGGAACGTAACCGCGCGTTGTACAGTCCAACTACCACGTAAACTTGTGACATAGCTGTTCATGGGAGCGCTAATAAACGAAGTACAACCATATGCCAATAACCCGGCGACAAAAAAAGGCAGGCTACGAGCCGCAGCCATAACGATTGCAGAGGCGATCCCTAATAGCAGGGATGCAAAAATCAATGGTCGTGTGCCAAAACGGTCAGAAAAATACCCGGCTGGTACCTGTACGACTGCCATCGTTACCCCGATCATACTGAGTACAGCTCCGATTTGCACTGCATCCGTGTTCCACCTTTGGAGAGCCAATGGTAGGAAGAAGATAAACAAACCTTCACCCAAACCCCAAATGAATGTGGAGATGGCAACAATCGCTAAGTCACGGTGAATGCCCAAGGGCATTTTTGTGTCAATCCGATTCATGCGTCTTCGCTCTCTACTGTTTTCGATTAAACGCTACACTGTGTTGCTTGAATTTCTCATTGCTCCTAGAATTTTACCTGGTTGTGTATGGAGCGTGCACATCTGGTTAAGGATTTCGTCCATGACGTTGACAAGCCGCTGTGTTGCATCGATTACGATGCATTGCGTCTATGTCTTCCTGTGGCGGTCAGGAGGAGCCGGTGTTAGGCCGCTCTTCGATTTTGGATAAAACTATCTCTCGCATTAGGTAATGACCAGTACAGATAAAAGGTAGATGATGGAACCCAACAGAAAGGCAACGGTGAGCAGGAGTGAAACTCAATTTTTATACCGAAGAATACGACTTGCTCAACCATCCGTAAAAACCAGAACAATGCGAAAGCCACCGAGAAAGTCTTGCCAAGAGAGGTCCCGGCCATTTCCGATGAATGAAAAATTGAAATATAAGCCATCAATAGAAACATGAAAGTCAGACATAGATTCAAAATTTGTATGATGGATCGATTGATAGCAGTGAGTGAGGCTAAGTCTTCTTTCCACCTGAAGAGGCGCCAAAATAGGAGATGAAAGATAACGAAACCCAAGTTATAGATGCCTCCTATCAAGAGTAAAGCTTCAGAAAGATTATTCATCAAGACGAAATCCTAAACCAATGTTTTCCTGAGCGGCCCAACGGTTTGCGTTAGTCGCTCGGCGGATTGCGGCAGCCACCCATGAATTGGGAAGGCGTAGCCGAGTCGCCCGCACGCTTTGTTAGCCCGTGCATGATTGAGAAAACACCAAACTCTGTTGTCACTTGCCAAACTCATAGGACTGACCTAATTCAAGAGCAAAACGAACAAACTCTATTGTATCTTTCACTGCACTTGCTTCAACAGGCTGACGAACCTTTAAAGATGGATTAGGACGTTCGTCCCATGCTCGCTGAATAAGACCAGTCCAGCGATTATCTAAAGTGTTTTTAGCCCACTGTGCCCCAGATAGTTTTGAGGCGATCCTACCCGTATTGAGCGAATGTAACATACGGCAGTACATTAACACCACAAAAGGTTGCGCCCACTTGTTTTCCATTTTCCATTGACCAGAAACAATTTCGCCACCCCATGCTTGCATTGTGGATAATATTTCTTTACGCAAATCATCAGCAGGTACGAAATCTATTAACTCTTTCGCAGGGATTCCTGCTAAAGTTATTCCGTGTTCACGCACAATCCATCGAACGACCAGGGTATTATCATGGTTTGATAAGACTAATTTATCGAAGGTGTTATTAAGATACCAAAGTCCTTTGAAGGTGGTATCAAGATACCAAAGCCCCTTGTTGGCACTGTTACCACTTTTTATAATATTTTTTGGAAAATAAGAGCCTTCAAGATGTTTAGTCCATTCAGATTCCAAGCTGTAGATTCTGTGCGTGCATGATTTGCAGTGCTTGTAAATCTGTGTCGGAGATATCGTTTTCAATGACAATTGTAAAATCAACATCACTGTCATTGTCCCAATCACCAATGGCAAAAGAACCCTGCAAGTATGCAGAGACAAAATTATCTTTCAATATTTCTTGAACACTTTTTACAAACTCACGTAATATGGCGTTCAATTCGGGATTTGACGTTGGAAAATTTGCGTTCATTGATTCCTTGTTGTGCAAAGAACGGGCTAACGCGTGTATAAGCGGATCATATACCACTTCGTGGCACTTTACTGCTGCGCAGCACAGGTAACAGCTTAGAGACGATCCGCACCTGGCCTGCACCCGGTTCTGTCGGGTGTGCCCGTTAGGGTAACTCGTCCCCGTAGGGGATAAAATCCCAAACCTTTAGGTGTTTATCCGGCAAAATCTTAGATCACGAATGATGCCAGCATTCAACTACTTCTACTAATCATCATATTACAACAAAATAAAAATGTGGTTAACAAACTATCGCCCTCGTGAGTTGAGTGTTTCGTCGATTTTATCCCTTTTCGGGGGGCAGGTCAGGAAATGGAAGAAAAATTAGCCTACGGTGATGGAGTGATAACGTGTGTCTGTGTACACGCAGGTTGATTCAGGAGCCAATCTTCCGCAGTTTGGGGGACGCTTCCGTCAACAGGCAGGGTTACAATTTCATCTGGTTGAATGGGTTTCATAGGATATATTTTGCCGGTGCGGTCTACCTCTAGCGAATTCGTAATCCAGAGAATACCACCATCTTCTAAAGTAAATATTTTTCCTACTCCTGGGTTCTGTCCACCAGTAGGTTGACCGAAACTTCGCGTATCTGGGCGGTCATGGAATGCAATCGTAAGGTCCTCGGCAGCGCTGGAAGTACCGCCATCCGTCAATACTACAGCTGGAGGGTCGGATTTGAGTAAATGGTAAGGTGTGCTGAATTCAAATGATATATAGTTACCCCATTGCACAATCCCATTTTGATATGTCGTGTAGGTTACATTCCCGTCTGCATCGACAGTTCCACCGAGCCGCCCTTCCCCTAAGATTGGCCCAATGCCAGCCTCCATCGCGCTAAACCATCCACCTGCGTTCCCGCGCAAATCTACGATCCAGCCGCAAGGATGAAATTGATCAATCCTCCTGAATCTCTCCTTGCATACTGGCAATGTATCCATTGGCTACAGTTATATCGCTAAAACCTGAACTCGGCACAAGAATATAACCCAAACGATTGTCCAATAATTTACCGACCGATGGCAGGAAAACTGGAATTGGTGTAGACACATCAGTGGTTATTGGAATATATGGCTTGTTTATTCCCCCATGAGTATCTCCCAGGGTATAAAAAACAAGATTGATTGCAGCATAAGTCTGTGCAGGCGTATAAGCTCCCGATGCAAGATGATAGGATGCCATCCGTATCGCATTCCAATCTGCGGTTTTTCGGTAATATGAATATTCTTGGATAAGGTCCAGGGAATTGTTTAAACAAGTTAACGCTGCTGGGGCTATGGTCTGCGTTGGTCGTAAAGATGGGGTTATCGCCACGGTTAGGGATCTGGTTCCGCAGCTGTTCATGGAAACCACGATAAGGATGACACCCATGACGGCAAGCGTCTTGATTTTCATTCACGCCTTATTGTGCAAGGAACTGCCTAACGGTTTGGATCACCTGCTGCCGGTTTGAACAAGATAACCCAACTCAAAATCATTTTCTCTACCAAATGGCCGACGTGGCTGAAGGCGGTCAGGGGGAGACGGTGCTAATCCGCTTTCTATCCTACACAAGCAATATCCAATTTAATCCTATGAACTTATGAAACTCAGATAGGATTTTGGCCGAATAGCTCTCTTGAAAGGATTTCATTTGAACTACGTTTCGCGCAAGCTGGTCTAATGTTATAGAACGGACCGGTTCTAAAACATCCTTATAGTAATTCAGTATTTCTCGATCGATATGTGGGGGAATATACACGCGTTGTATGTTATAGGTTGCCATAAAATCTGTGTCGATTGTAGCAAGTCTCCGCATCGTCTCCGCGCGTACTTTTCTAGGCATAGTCTCATATTTGTTATTCAGGATTTTATTGTAGTCTAGGTATTCAGCAAAATCTTCATAGTGGAAAATGTCTTGAAATAGATTAAGACGGGAATTTACGTCACTAATTAGTTCAAAAGTCTTCTGAAACGCTTTCAGTCTCTCAGAAAAGGCAATTTCTGATCTTTTTGCTTGAATGGTTGAACGAGTAGTATTAATAATAACTAATGCACTAATGATAGTCGTTAGAACTGTAGCCCCTATGGCTATGATGGCAATAATATCTGAGCTGTTCATGTGCTAATACCTCAAATTAATTACGGCGGGCTAACTCGTGTGTATGCGCGGATCTTATAGCACCTTATCGACGAGCCGAATTAAAACCCAACCCATTAGTTGTTCATGTGGCAAAATGTAAAACCACGAATGATGCTACCATTCAACAACTTCCTCTACCCATCATATTACAACAAAATAAAAATGTGGTCAACAAACTATCGCCCTAGTGAGTTGAATGTCTCGTCGATCTTATCCCTAAGCATGAGAAGGATGGTTTGACGGATTTCCTTTGTGTTCTTATGCCTCCTGGCCAGGCGGTTTTTTGATTTTTAGGCGTCTGAAAATGGCGCTGCTGATATTGAAGACAAAAAACCGCCGGCAGATGTGCCAGCGGTTGATATATAAGAAATTCTTTTTTTTATCAGGCCGACGTCACTTTAGTATATCGAAGTCGGTCAGGTGGTGCCGATGTTAGGCCAGCCGACTTGGGTAAGGGATATCAAGGTCATCTGCAATCTGCTGGAAGCCAAGATCGTCCTTGAATGGCACCAGTTCGAGCTGATGGACCCGGACTTTCTGAAAACCTGACTGAGGCCGATAATGGTGAGCCTCGATGAAAGTGCGAGGAAGAGTGAGACTCTGGGAGGCTCTTTGCCACCCTCCTTTCCCGACTTTCCAAAGAAGTAGCCTATATTCAGATAGACAACAATCAGGTAATCAAACGTGCCGATTGATTTCTCCTTGAGGGGAAACGAGCGATCAGAGTTCTGTTTGATAACGGCTCTTCACTTGAACTCGAACCACTTTTCCGGATAGCCTTGGATTTGGTGGATGCAGATTAATAGATCATAGCCTTCGCTGTTCGGGGGTGCCTTATACGCAAGAATGTTCCTTCGCATTAGATAACCAATGGCAAGGTATTCAGCGCTCAATGAGACTACTGGGAGTCAAGAGCGTGTCTTTGTTCCCCATTGTCTACCTCCTTCTCTGGCTGGTCTAACTTGCGTATAGGCTGACCAGTATAGCTTTATAGACGATCCGCATAAAATCCCAAATCTTTAGGTGTTTATACGGCAAAATATTAAACCACGAATGATGATAGTATTCAATATTGTTAGTTTATGGAGTAATCGGAGAATATTTGCCGAATGTGGGATCGATTAGACAGTTTGTGGACGGTTTGACCATATCCCAAGTTGAATTCTTTGTCGCTATGCCTCTCAAGGAATTTGACGAATATCAAATGCCCCAAGCCTTTGGGGTCATGTCTGTACAGTTTTCCAGCCTTTTCTTGAGCAACAGCATAACCTGCGATAACTAATCGTGCCATGTAGCCGAGCGGTGAGCCGCTACTTTAATGGCAATCAGGTCGCCCGGCCTGATATTCAGAAACAGTTTCAAATTGTAATACGCAGTCTTGTCCTGCTCCAACGATCTTAGATACTCAATAATACTCATTTCGCTTGCTCCGTACCAATCACTCATGTCAAACTGGCGAGAGAAACCAATACTTACTGCATCAATATCAAGCATCTCTGGATATTTATCATCGTGTCGGCCATACTTTGAGCCAATAATATAGTAGTTCTTTCCCATAGTGATTACGCTCCTTGGCAACCTGATTTTTCGGTCTTCATCACTTCGCGTTTACGGATGGCCGCTCCAACGGCTTGCGTTACCGCGGTGAGCGGGACGAGACAACGCCACTTTGGCGGAACCAATCTCAAACCAAGTATATTGCCTGAAAACCGCAGAGTCCCACCCGTCGGATGCACGCTGTGTTAGGCACCCATATTGTATTGCCACCACGGTCCGGTTTGAATACCGACTGTGGTATCGAGTTCAGCTATTTTGTCGCGGATCGCACCGTTATTATGGCGCGCTATCAACAAGGAATGAGCTGCTCCCTCAATCTCACTGATATTGCCTCGCTCGATTGCTACTGCCAGAGCGCCAACGGCAGTCGTAACACTGCGCCATGCGTGCCCACCAAACGCAGACGCGTGTTTCCAATGTTCGTTTGCGTAGAGATCGCTGAGACTCGCAAGGCTTTTACCAAAGCGTTGCTCAAAACAACTGATCGCTTTATCAGCCGTAAGCGCGTTCGCTGCATTCGCCCGAACAACTTGAACAGCCCGCCATGCCTCGACTTTGTTGGCAGGAAGACTTAATAGAAGCTCCCAACCAGTAGGTACCAGGAACCCTGCTTTGACTAAGTGGCGAGCATTTCTTGCCTCATGATAGACAAGAGCGAGTCCATCCGCAAGTAACTTCACAGAATCTGTCATAGGATTGTCCCTGATCCTTGTAGATGTCATCTGAGTCCCGTTTAGGTGCCTAACTTGCGTATAAGGGGATCGTATACTGCTGCGCAGCACAGGTAACAGCTTATAGACGAACCGCACTGGCCCGCACCCGGTTCTGTCGGGCGTACCCGTTAGGGTATAAAATCCCAAACCTTTAGGTGTTTATACGGCAAAATCTTGATCACGAATGACGTACCATTCTACAACATCTATCTATCATATTACAACGAAATAAAATTGTGGTCAACAGACTATTTCATATTCAAAGGTATAAAACCTTCGGAGACGAAAAGTGAAAAGGAGGGGTGGGGTTCAGTTTTGCCAACAATGCGCACCCGTGGGGCTAGTTCCCTTCCCCAAACATAAATGTTTCATTTGATTTCCAGGGTATATCTTGACAATTCAGATAAAATTTATTATATATAAGCCCGTTTAACTAAATACGGAGATAAATTATGTCGTCCAATGAACAATTCTCGGAAATCCTGCACGAATGGGTCAAGGTTTTTATGCGCCGCACCGGGCAGGAATATAAACGTTTCATGGACGACTCCGGCCTGTCGTTCTCGCAGGTGAATACATTGATGCGCCTGCATTTCACCGGGCAGGCCGACATTTCCGACATCGCGGCGCAAATGGGAGTCACCAATGCGGCTGCCAGCCAGTTGGTGGAACGCCTGGTGCGGATGGGCCTGATCGTTCGCACGGAAGATCTGATCGACCGGCGCATCAAACGCCTGACCCTGACGCCCGCCGGGCATGCATTGGCAGAAGAACTGGTCGACACCCGCCGCAAGTGGATGGAGAACTTCACCAACTCCCTGAGCTCCCAGCAGCGCGAGTCCATTTCCCAGGCGCTGCAAATGATGACGGAAGCCGCGCAAAAAATGGAAGATAACACTCCTCAGAGACTGTTTAGCAAGTCGGAATTCACCACAGATGAACGCGGATAAATGGGATTTTAATGGATAAAAAATTGTTTTTAACAGTCTCCTCAGGTATAAGAAAGGATTTACACATTGAACAATCGACGTCCATCAAAGAATAAGCCGTCTCCCGCGCCAAGCGGGACAGCCGGCTCAACGGGGCAGCATCGGACGGTCCGCCCAATACCTGTTACGTTACAAGGGACAGGCGGCGCTGCCTTACCTTTTCCTGCTAATCGCCACACTGGCACAACTGGCAGTACCCAAGCTGGTGGCCAATGTGATCAATGCCGTTACGAACGGGGTGGTTGCCAGGACCATCCTGGAGGCCCTGCCGAAGATCCCTTCGGCTTTCATCTCCCAGGCCCTGCCTAAAATTTTGGGATTCCTTAATTACCCGCTTACCTGGACCCAGGCGCAGTTGACCGACCAATTAACCACAACCCGGACCAACGCGCCTCACGATCTGATCGTAGCCGGGATCTTCCTGGTGGTTTTTGGGATCGTGTATGGCGCGTTCGCCTTCCTGCAGGCCTATTGGGCGGAAAAGAATTCGCAGGCAGTTGCCTATGACTTGCGCAACGATCTGTTTGCCAAGATCCAGCGGCTGTCGTTCTCGTACCACGACCGCAACCAGACCGGCCAACTGATGATCCGGGCCACGGACGATGTGGAAAAAGTCCGCCTGTTCCTTGGCCAGGGCTTGATCCAGCTGGCAGGCGCGTTCATCCTGCTGGCGGGCACGCTGATCATCATCTTCTCGACCAATGTCCAACTGGCGCTGGTGACGATCTGGATCCTGCCGGTGGCGCTGGTCCTGTTTTTCGTTTTCGGTTCCCTGTCCAGGCCGCTCTTCACCAGGGTCCAGCAAAAACTTTCGATCTTGAATACCACCCTGCAGGAAAACATGGCCGGCATAAAGGTCATCAAGGCCTTTACCCGTGAAAAAAGCGAGCAGGCCAAATTCAAGCAGCAGGCTGACCAGCTCATGCGCCAGCAGATCACGGTCTCCAGGGTTTTCGCCTTCCTGATCCCGGTCATCTTCCTGGTCGCCAACCTGGGACAGGCCACCACCCTGTACGCCGGGGGTATCCAGATCATCCACGGCACGCTGACGGTGGGTGACTGGCAGGAGTTCAGCCTGTATCTGATCTTCATGTTCCTGCCGATTGCCCAGTTCGGATTCATCATTACCCAGTTCAGCCAGGCCTCCGCTTCGGCCACCCGCATCTTCGAGATCCTGGATGCGAAAAGCGACGTGACCGATAAACCGGATGCCGCCTCCCTGCCAATCGTGGAGGGACGCATCAAGTTCGAGAATGTCACTTTCCGTTATTTCGGCGGTGGAGACCCGGTCCTGAAGAACGTGAGTTTTGAAACCGAACCGGGACAGGTGGTGGCCCTGCTGGGCGCCACCGGATCGGGCAAGACGACCATCATCAACCTGCTGCCGCGCTTCTATGACCCGACCGAAGGCTGCATCACCATCGACGGTCATGACCTGCGCGACCTGTCGCTCCAATCGCTGCGCGCCCAGATCGGGATCGTGCTGCAGGAGACGACGCTCTTCCTCGGCACCATCCGTGACAATATCGCCTTCGGCAAGACGGATGCCACCGATGCAGATATCATCGCGGCCGCCAGGGCCGCCGCAGCCCACGACTTCATCATGGAGTTCCCGGATGGCTACGATACGCGCGTGGGTGAGCGCGGCACGACTTTGAGCGGTGGACAGAAGCAGCGCATCGCCATCGCCCGCGCCCTGCTGCTCAGCCCGCACATCCTGATCCTGGATGACTTGACCAGTTCCGTGGACCTCTCGACGGAAGCCCAAATCCAGGAGGCGTTGGACCGGCTGATGAAGGGCCGGACTTCGTTCGTGATCGCCCAGCGCATCAGCACGGTGATGAGCGCCGACTTGATCCTGGTATTGGACAAGGGCGAGGTTGTCGCCCGGGGCAAGCACAAAGACCTGATGGAAGAGAGCGAGATCTACGCTGAGATCTACAACTCTCAACTGGTTGGGGATGTCACTTCGGATATCGAAGAAGTGGCTCAGCTCTAATGTCATTGCGAGCCGTTCTTTGGCGAAGCAATCCCCGACTTAACCAGGAGATTGCTTCGTCGGGCATAAGTACGCCCTCCTCGCAATGACAACAATATTATTAGGAGATAAATTATGTTTGGTGGTGGTCCCCCTAGAGAATTCTTTTCGGCTGAAGCCCACAAGCCGCAAAACACAAGCCGGACGCTGGCCCGCCTGGGAAAGCGTTTTGGTCCATGGTGGCCGATGGTGCTGTTTGCAGTAATTTGTATCGTCGTTTCAACCTGGGCGCAGGTTACGACGCCCGAGCTGACCGGCCAACTGGTGGATTGTTACCTGACCCCTTCGGCGGGCAGCGCCTTCGGGAACTTTCCCGGCATCTCGACTTTGGTAAGCACTTCCCAGTCCAGTTGTTGGCTGGCGCAGGGCAGCAAACCGGCCGGGTTGACGCAGACTTTGATCAAAAATGCCTTTTCGATCGGCGGCTTCGCCGGTCCGAAAACCGACGGCAGCAACATGGATACCAACGGCCGCATCGCCGGCTTGCTGAGGATGATCCTGGTGTTGGTCGTATTGTTCGTCATCAGCAGCGCCCTGACCGGCATGACCTTCTACAGCATGACCTGGGCCGGGCAGCACGTGCTGCGTTCGCTACGGAATTCCGTCTTCGAGCACCTGCACCGGCTGCCGATGGGCTATTATGCCGAGCATGAAGCCGGGGATTTGATGAGCCGCATCACCAACGACGCGGTTGCGATCGAACAGGCCATCAACTTCGCCCTGGTCAACGTGGTGGGCGGCGTGCTGCTGTTGGGCTGGATCGCCTATAACATGCTGACCACCAATGTTCCGTTCGCCTTGTTGAGCGTGGCAGTCGCACCGATCATGCTTTTGGCTACTTTTTATTTCTCGGCCGAGGCCCGCAAGCTGTTCCGTAAATCCCGTAAATCGATGGGCAGCGTCAACTCCGAGCTGCAGGAAAATATTTCCGCCGTGCGCGAAGTGCAGGCCTTCAACCGCGCCGAGGAGAATATCGAACAGTTCCGGGTAACCAGCGCGGATTATCGCGATTCGAATGTGGCTGCGGTGGCTTTTTCGGCCGCTCTGGCGCCCACGCTCCAGGCCCTGGGCTACCTGGCCCTGGCGATCGTGACCTGCGCCGGCGGGCTGGCTTTGCTCGGCAACGGCACGCTTTTTGGCACGGCCGTTTCGCTGGGCCTGGTGATCACCTTCCTGGGCTACGTGCAGCGCTTCAACCAGCCCATCCAGCAGATCGCAGTCCTGTGGACCAATATCCAGAGCGCGATTGCCGGCGCGGAACGCATCTTTGGGCTGTTGGATGAGACGCCTGCCATCCAGGATGCGCCGGGCGCCAAAGCCCTGCCGCCCATCCGCGGCGAAGTGGAGTTCGTGGACGTCACCGCCGAATACGAAAAAGGCCAGCCGGTCCTGAAGAACGTCAATTTCAAGGTCACGCCCGGGCAGACCATCGCCATCGTCGGGCCGACCGGCGCCGGGAAGACCACCATCGTCAACCTTCTATCCCGCTTCTACGATGTCACCGGCGGTAAGGTCCTGATCGACGGGATCGACATCCGCTCGGTGACCGCCGAATCCCTGCGCCGCCAGGAAGGCATCGTGCTGCAGGATACCTTCCTGTTCAGCACCACCGTGATGGAAAATATCCGCTTCGGCCGGCCAACGGCTGCGGATGAAGAAGTATTTGCCGCCGCGAAACTGGCGCACGCCGATATTTTCATCGAGCGCCTGCCGCAGAAGTATGAGACCATCCTGGGCGAGCGCGGCTCGGGCCTCAGCCAGGGACAGCGCCAACTGCTGGCGATTGCGCGTGCCGCCCTGGCTGACCCGCGCATCCTGATCCTGGACGAAGCCACTTCCAGCGTGGACACACGCACCGAGCGGCTGATCCAGGAAGCCTTGAACACGCTGCTGAAAGGCCGCACCAGTTTCGTGATCGCCCACCGCTTGAGCACCATCCGCAATGCCGATCTGGTGCTGGTCATCAACGATGGCGAGATCATCGAACGCGGCCGGCACACCGAACTGCTCGAGAAGAAAGGTTTCTATTACAACCTGTACATGAGCCAGTTCAAACGTGACCCGCAGTTCATCGAAGCGCTGGAGCAGAGCCATAACGGGCACAAGCCCGAGACCAAGTTGACGCCGGCAACCTCCTCATAAAGCATTTAAAGATTTTTACCGCGAAGCCGCGAAGGACGCGAAGAAAGCGATGAACAGTAAAAAGTTTTCTTCGCGCTCGCCTGCCCCCAGATATGAGGGTCGTTTCTTCGCGGTTAAGAGCACTTTCTGATTGACCCGAAAAATTTGTTAACCATCTCCAGACCAGGCGGTGTATACTTCCATCTCGCAAAGGAGATTTCATCGAATGAATAAAGGTACTTGGGCATGAAAAAGGGCGTCTTGTACGGCATTGGGGCTTACCTTTTATGGGGATTATTCCCGATCTATTGGAAATGGCTGGGGTCTGTCCCGGCCATCCAACTGATCTCGCACCGCATCATCTGGTCTTTCGTCCTGCTGGCGATTATCGTTTTTGTCACCCAACAGTGGAAGGCCTTCCGTTCCGCCGTTCTCAGCCCAAAGGTGATCCTCATCTATCTGGCTTCAGCCATCTTCCTGAGCATCAACTGGCTGACGTATGTCTGGGCGATTAACTCGGGCTACGTGGTCGAAAGCAGCCTGGGCTATTTCATCAACCCCCTGCTAAGCGTACTGCTGGGCGTACTTTTCCTGCGTGAGAAACTGCGCCCATGGCAGTGGGTGCCGATCGGCCTGGCAGCCGTTGGCGTGACCTACGTGGCGATTTCGTATGGCCAGTTCCCCTGGATCGCGCTGACGCTGGCCTGTTCCTTTGCCATTTATGGCTTGATCAAAAAGACCGCGCCGCTGGGCTCGCTGTACGGGTTGACGCTCGAGACGGGGCTGTTGTTCATTCCGGCGGTTGCGTTCCTGCTCATCATGGAAGGCCAGGGGCAGGGCGCATTCCTGCACAGCGGATCCGTGAAAGACCTGTTGATGGCCGGCGCCGGGGTGGTGACCACCATCCCGCTGCTGATGTTCGCCTCGGCCGCGCAGCGCATCCCGCTTTCCATGGTGGGCGTCCTGCAATATATTACCCCGACCATGCAATTTATCCTGGGTGTATTGGTATATCATGAACCGTTCAACCAGTAGCCACTTGATCGGTTTCTGTATCGTCTGGCTGGCGCTGCTCATTTTCTGGGGGGAAGGCTTTTTGGCAAGCCGCAGGCTCAGGCCGGTGGTCGAGCTGGCTGACTAAATCAAATCTCCGAGTTCTTCAAGAACTCGGAGATTTTTCTTAGTTCTCGAAAGAACTCGGAGATTTTTTAACCCGGAGATTTTTCTTGTAAATGCCATTATTGGCTGGCCTGGTGGATTTTACCGGAGCCGGAGATGCTGGCGTTCACTTTTGGCGTTCCGGAATAGGTTACGTCGCCGCTGCCGAGGATGGTCACATCCAGGCTCCCGCTGGCCGACACCTGGCTGCTGCCTGAGCCGGTGACGCGTAGGCTGGCGCTATCGCTTTTCAATCCGCTGGCCCGGTAATCGCCGGAGCCCAGGATTTCGGCGGACTGTCCGCTCACCTTGCCGCCGAGCAGGATGTTGCCGGAGCCGGAAGTTTTTGAAGTGACCTTATCCGCCGTCAGGCTGTCCACCTGGATATTGCCTGACCCGGCAATCGTCTGGGTGACTTCGGTGGCCGCGATCGAGCCCAGGCTGATATTGCCCGAGCCGCTCAGGTTGATGTCCACGGTTGTGCCGGTCAGCGTATCGGCCGAGATGTTGCCCGAGCCGAGCAGGGCGATCTTGAAGGCGCTGGTCTTGAGCGTGCCGCCGAAGATGTTGCCCGAGCCGGCCAGGGTGACGGCCTCGATCTTGGGCAGGGTCACGTAGAACTTGATCGGTTGCGTGGGGCGCAGGCTGACGCCCATGTATTGGCTTTTGATGCCGATCTTCAAAGTTGTACCTTCGACGACCGTCTCGAAGTAAGGGATCAGGTTGTCTTCGGCTTCGATGCGCACCGCTTCGGTCGCGCCCTGTGTCAGGTAAACGTTGCCGATCCCGGCCAGGGTCACGCTGGTGAATCCGCTGGCGCTGCGGTTTTCCGTGGCAACCTTGCCGGAGCCGGTCACCACCTGGAAGCCGCACCCGGAGACGAGCAGGGCGACCAGTAAGAGCAAAGTGGGGATAACAATTCGCTTGTTCATTAGAGTATTCCTTTCTGATTTGTCATTTCTATTTATTTGTCATTGCGAGGAGCGTCCCTTTGCGACGAAGCAACCTGTACCACGAAGTGGCATCTCCGATTACTGCGAGGATTGCTTCGAGCCGGGAGAACACCGGCTCTCGCAATGACATAAATTTCATGGGTTCAGGCCGCTGGTTCTTCGGCATGCGGTTCTTCCGAATGTTCCAGCGGGGTTTGCCCGTTATCAGCCGGCCGCTTCCCCAGCGCCGTGACGACCAGGATGATGCCCAGTCCCAGCACCAGCGCCGGTCCGATCAGGCGCGTGATCCATAGCGAGGTCACCAGGAAGGAGGACATGCCCGCGAAGGCCAGCCCGGCCAGGCCGCACAGGATGATGCCGGCCAGTTTGACGCCCTCAATCCTCTTCGAGATTCCGATCACGAGCAGCGGCAGGCCCACGGCGAACGGTTCCACCGTCCAAAGCACCGCCCACGAGCTCCACCAGCCGGTAACGGCGCAGAACTGCAGCACCAGGCCGGTGAACCCAACCACCGAGGCCGGGATCATCAACCACGGCACCCGCAGGAAGGCGGCCATCAAGGCCAGCGCGACTGCCACGCTGAGTACTTCCAATGGCCAGAGCGTTGCCCAGATCGACCAATTCCCGCTGATACTGGCGATGAACAGGATGACACCCGTGATCAAGGTCGGGATGCCCGGCACGAACAATCCGCTCAGGCCGCGCTGGCGGGGAAACAGGAAGGGCGGCAGGCAGAACAATATTCCGGCGCCCACCACCAGCACCGGCCAGGCACGGAAACCGAGCAAGGCGCCGGTGCCGGCCGCCCGGATCAGCAGGTTGGCGGCCAGGGCCAGGATCCCCAACGCGATCAGGGTCACACCGATGAGTAGAGAAGCTTTCTTTTGCATTTGAACCTCCTTTGGTTCGAGTTCTGAATTTGGTATCTTTTCAATAATCCGGGGAGCTTCTTCCCCAACGATTGCTAAGATACTCATTTTTTGGCCGCGTTGAACAAACCTGGCGGCCATTGAATAAAACTGAAGCCAGTGCAGCGATAAAGCCTGGGTTGTTACCGGTTACAGGTTACGGAATGATGATCCCGAAGAGTACTGCAAGGATAAAAAGGATGCCTGCCGAACCGATCAAAACGATGCCGATGCGCCGGGTCAGCCAATTTCCACGCGGCCCGCGCCGGACCAACAGGAAGGGTGCAATGATCGAGAAACCCACCAGTATCGGCTCCAACGGCCACAGGAAGGTCCAGTGACTCCAGAAGCCGGTCAGGGTGAAATAAGAAAACAGGAGCCCATTGCCCATCAAGATCCCGGCCGGGATCAACAACCAGGGGATCGCCAGGGCTGCCATCAACGCCGAAAGCAGCACACCCACGGCGGTAATTTCCATCGGCCAGGCGTGCACAAAGACTTTCCAGCCGAAGATCCCGCTCAGCCATAACAGCACCATGTTGACGAAGATGATCCCGCCGACTGAGTAAAGGACTGCCGCGTTGACATGTTTGGGGATCACCCGCTCATAACGTGCCGGCGGGGTGAACAAATCTTTGACCTGCTCGGTTATCCTGGTCAGCCCGGTGGTGGTCTTTTTCCCAAAAGTGATATCGGTATCCCCGGAGGCAAAACCCGCATCCGTGATCTGCTCACGCGCCGGGCCGGAGAAAACGGCCACCGGTCCGGTCCGGGGGGAGGCTGGATTGGAAACCATCGGCGGGACGTGGACGACTTCCGGCACCTCCAGCCCGACCTCTTTGGCAGCCGCAGACAGCATCCCGGCCATTTCATTGGCGCTCTGGAAACGGTCATCCGGGCGCTTGGCCAGGGCCTTGAGCGCCACCCGCTCGAAACTTTCCGGGATGGAGGGGTCCAGCTTGCGCGGCAGCGGCAGCGGATCGTTGATATGTTTCATCAGGATGGCCAGGGGTGTATCCGCGTCAAACGGCACCGTGCCGGTCAGGGCCTCGTAGTAGGCGATCCCGAGCGAGTAAATGTCGCTGCGGACGTCCGTGTGCCCATCCAGGCCTTGTTCGGGAGCCATGTAGCTCAGGGTGCCCATCAACGCGCCGCTCATAGTGTATTGTGTGCCCCCGACGATCTGGGCGATGCCGAAATCGGTCAGGACGGCCTGGCCGCGCCGGGTGAGCATGATATTGGCCGGCTTCAGGTCCCGGTGGACGATGCCTTCGCCGTGCGCATACGCCAGCCCGGCCAGCACATCGTTGAAGATCCGCACCGTCTCGCCGAGTGGCAAACGCTCGCCGCGCACGCGCAGGCTGTTCAAATAAGCTTTGAGCGTATCGCCTTCGAGCAGTTCCATGACCATGTAATACAGGTCATTCTGCACGTCGAAGTCGAAGATTTGGACAATGTTGGGATGCCGCAGGGCTGCGACCGCACGCGCCTCCCGGCGGAAGCGGGCCAGGAATTCCTCTTCCTCCACCAGGTCGGAGCGCAGGATCTTGACTGCCACGTAGCGGTCGAGCTGCGGGTGGTAGGCTTTGAAGACCTGCGCCATTCCGCCTCGTCCGAGTGGTTCAAGGATGCGGTATTTTCCGAGGGTTTGTCCTTCGAGGGAGAGCGGTGCCATTTCGGCCTTTTTCCTGGAGTTCGTAGCAGCGATTGCAACCATAGGTTTCATCCGGACCAGATAATACCCGAAGAGGTCCGAAATCAACCTATCGGCCGGCTAACATCCGGCTATTGGCTTACGATGAGCTGCGTATCATTTCACATCATGTTTAACAATAAACTTTCGGCGAGGGTTCGCCGAAAGGACAATGCCGGGGAGAGCTCAGGCCGTCATCAATTTATAGCCCAGGCCGCGCACCGTGAAAAGTAGCTGCGGGGTGGCCGGATCCAATTCGATGCGCGTCCTCAACCGCCGCACCAGGTTTTCGATCTGGTAGTCGAAGATGCCGCCGGCTTCGTATTCCGGCCAGACCGCGTGACCGATGTCGTCTTTCGAACAGACCTGGCCGCGCCGTTCGTACAGATAGGCCATCAGTTGGTATTCTTTGGGCGACAGCGAGACTGCCTTGCGGTTTACACGCACCACTCCGGCGCTGGTATCCACCTCCAGGTCGGGGATCGGGTTTTCACGTGTGGTGGTGTCCGGATCGTGAAAGATGAACGCCACGTCTCCGACCTTGAGCGAATCTCCATCCATTAAAGCCAGGCTGCCGATCACGCGCTCACCGTTGAGATAGGTCCCGTTCGTCGAGCCCAGGTCGTCCGCGAACCAGCGCCGCCCATCCTTGCGGATGCGGGTGTGCTCGCGCGAAACGCTTTTGCTGGCGATGACGATGTCACACTCGACCGCCCGGCCAATGGTGGCAGTCTGCGCTGTCAGACGGTGTTCGTGGCCGCTCGGATCGGTTAGAAATGGACCGGCGTTATCCAGGGGCATGGCTCCCTCACATTCTTTCTATTATCTTCTGGTTATTATACTCGCGAGAATTCCAGAGTGCTGCGCAAGAATCGTTCCTCTGCTCCCCTCCTCTGCTCCCCTTCCCATTTGGGAAGGGGCTGGGTGGTAAGCCCCCAATATGGGGGTAGGTTCTTGGCCCGATGACAAACCACTTTTAGGAAACCATGTTCTCGGATTAAAAGATCGAGTGACTCAACCAAGTAGCAGTATAATTGCCGCCTGATTGCCATAATTATTTTGGCTTTTTGGATTGTCATGCGGAGGAAATAATGGGGGTGTTGGGCGGGCTCTGCCCGCCCAACACCCCCATCACTACCAGCCTCTCACGGCGAATCCCAACGAAAAAATTTTCATTCAAGGAGGCAGAAATATGTCAAAGAAGAAACCCGGAGTCATCGGCATCCTGACCGGTGGCGGGGATGTGCCGGGCCTGAATCCGGCCATTCGTGCCGTAACCGTGCGTGCCATCCGTGAAGGCTACCAGGTGATCGGCCTGAAGCGCGGCTGGGGTGGGTTGGTGGATATCGTGCGCGAGAAGGACGCTGACAACAGCGAGAACTTCCAGGTGCTGACCGAGGAAGTGGTGAACCGGGCCGGGCGCACCGGCGGTACGTTCCTGCACACCTCCCGCACCAATGCCGCCCGGGTCAAGCTCGAAAATGTCCCGGCGCATTTGAAGGATAAGTACAAGGATGAGCGCAACGACCTGACCCCGGAAATCCTCAAGAACCTTGATTTTCTTGGGATCGATACTCTCATCCCGATCGGCGGCGACGATACCCTCAGTTACGGCGTCCGGCTCTACCAGGAAGGTTTCAAGGTCATCGCCATCCCGAAGACGATGGACAATGATGTTCCCGGAACGGATTACTGCATCGGTTTCAGCACCTGCGTCACCCGCACCATCTCCCTGATCAACAACCTGCGCACGATTGCCGGTTCGCACGAACGCATCATGATCCTGGAAGTCTTCGGCCGCTATGCCGGCTTCACAGCCATGCTGCCGACCATGGCTGGCGCGGCGCACCGCTGCGTGATCCCGGAATGGAAGTTCAACATCGACCGACTGACCGAGCTGCTGGTTTCGGACCGCAAGCTCAACCCCAGCAAGTATTCGATCGCGCTGGTTTCGGAAGGCGCCCGGTTCGAGGGCGGTGAAATGATCTTCAAGGAAGGCGCCACGGATGCCTTCGGGCACGCCAAGCTGGGCGGCATCGGCGATGCGGTCGCCGGGGAAATTCTTAACGGACGGCCCAGTACAATAATGGCGTCACCATCAACCTCATCAACCAGAACCTGGGCTACATGGTGCGCGGCGGCGATCCGGACGCGGTCGATTCGATCGTGCCCATGGCTTTTGGCAACCTGGCGCTCGACCTGCTCTTGAAGGGCATCCACGGACGGCTGGTGGTGCTCAAGAACGGCCGCTACGACAACGTCCCGCTGGACGTGGTCACCGGCTCGAAGAAGATGGTCAACGTCGACCAGTATTACAACACGGACCGCTACCGCCCAAAGTACGAAAGCTTCGAAATGAAGCCGATGTTCATCATGACCAGCGAAGTATAAGGAAATAATAGACACCCGGTTGAAAAAGCCGGGTGTCTTCTTTGGAGACTGGGCGGTTTACGAATGTGACTGTCACCTTCACTTCCAGGTGATGTCACATATCCTGGCAGGCTGGTGGTGGGACTGGCGGCTCGCTGAAGTGTATCAACCTGGCTGATATCGGGCTAGCCCCTACTCTGCGCTCGACTCCACGACCATCTTCGCCGGCTGTAGCGGTGCGATCTCCCGCTTCCAGAACAGCGAAGCCACCGCCAGCAGCACGACCCCCACCAGCGCCCCGCCGATCAGCACCGCCCGCGGTGCGCCCTGCAGGCCTCCCAGCAGCTGCGCCAGGTAACCGCTGCCCAGCGCTCCCAGCGAGGGTAAACCAATGAAGGTGATGGCGTACAGGCTCATCAGCCGCCCGCGCATTTGGTTGGGCACCGCCACCTGGATGAATGTGGCGATCATGGTGGCGTAGACGGTCGAGGCGACCCCGCCGATGAACAGCAGGATTGCGCCCAACACCAGCGACGGGCTGATGGCGAACAGCACCAGGCACAGGCTGAAGACCAGCCCGCTGACGATCATGCACTGCCCCCTGGCGTTTCAAGTGCCGGAAGGAGGCCAGCCAGAACGCTCCGATCAGCGCCCCGCCCCCGGCTGCCGAGAGCAGGATCCCGTAGCCGACTTCCCCGCCTTTCCAGATGTCACGCGCAAAGACCGGCAGCAGGTTCTGGTAGGAACGCCCAAAGACCGCTGCCAGCGCCGAGAGCCCCAGCAGCGCCAGGATGAAGCGCACCTGCCAGGCATACGACAGGCCGCTCAGCATCGCCGGGCCCAGCCGGGCGCGCTCGGTCACGCCGCTGTGCCGCTTCACATTCTTTACCCCCGTCAGTGCGATGATCACTGCCAGGTAGCTGACGGCGTTAATGAAGAACAGCCACCCCGCGCCCAGCGGAGCCAGCAGTACCCCCGCCAGGGCCGGACCAAATAGCGCCGCCCCATTATAAGAGGCGGAGTTTAGCGATAGGGCGTTCATCAGGTGCTCATGCGGCACCAGGTCGGGGATCAGGGCCTGGCGGGACGGGTTGTCAAAGGCCAGCAGGGCGGAATTGAGGAAGGATGTCACCAGGATGTACCAGATGTTGATCTGTCCGGTCCAGGCCAGGATTGCCAGCGCCAGGGCGATCAGAAGTTGGCCGCTCTGGGTCACGTACAGCAGCTTGATCCGGTCGACGTGATCGGCCACTACGCCGCCCACCAGTGGCAGCACGATCATCGGCAGGGCGAAACTCAGCCCCAGCCAGCCCAGCCAGACCGGGCTGTTGGTTAGCTGCAGCACCAGCCAGCCCTGGGCAACGTTCTGCATCCACGTCCCGACGTTCGAGACGATCAGCCCGCTCCACAGCAGGGTGAAATTGCGGTGTTGCAGGGCGGCAAAGCGGGGTTGTCGGACGGTTGGTAGGCTCATACTCTCTCAATGGAATAGGGATTTGGAACCGTTCGATATTATCACAAAACCCGACTCCGCTTGGCATAAAATATTTTATGTTATTTTGGCTTAAAAGCGGTGATTTACCTCGTTTTTACCCCTGTTTTGAGAGGGTCAATTCCGTGTAAACCATTCGCATAGTCTTATATATCTCGATGGTATCCCACTTTCCCCTCCCTGGTTTGAATTAAACGGGATGGCAAGTTTGAAAACAACTAATATTACTCCTTTCCACCCACTTTCTTCCACCCCTTCAGAATTGTTCCTCGTTGTTTGGTACAAACGATCCCTCGGAAGTGCCATTTCGGCCGTTTTGCCTTGGCTGGTTGCCTCTTTTGGCTTGCCGGCTATTTTCCAGCGAAAATGGTGCGCCAGGGTTGCATAACCCCGCATGGCCAGCAGGCGATTGCGCTCCCGCCCGGAATTAGCCCATTCGTCAAATCGGGGTGAATCAGACAGGGAAAACCCCTGCAGGAAATCCAATGTTCTGCTCTCCTTGCCGGGGAAAACCTTACAATTTTGTTAAGATATTTAATCTTGCCTTACTATTATGTAAGTACACATTTCTGTCAGCCGAAACGGGCTAAAAAAAGTGTATAAAGATTGCTAAGCCATGGTAATTGACACCATGGTTTTTTAACCCCTGCTCCCTTCGTTTGAATTAAGCCAGCCAGTGAGAAAAATTCTCATAAGGCATTACCTAAATAGGAGTATTTAATGAATAATATTTTAACCTTTGCTCTGGCAATTATTATGACCACTCAATCCTGGTCGACGAAACCACCAGCCTCATCAGATCCATCGGTTCCGGGCAACGGCAACGTCGCAGTGACCAATCCTTCGGCATCTGCAGGATCGTTTGCGATCGCCAACTCTTCCAGTTTCCCAACCACGGGCGTCCTGAATTCGTTTAACCGTAAGGACGGAACGATCGGCACCAAGTGGTCGATAGATAGATCAGAATTCAAGATCAGCAGCAACCGACTGCGTGTTGTAAAGCAGGGGATGATCCTTTGGAAGCCGACTTCGTTTGGGCCGGACCAGGAGGCTTATATAACCTTTGTCCATATTGATGCGAAAGCCACCGATATGGATTTGTTGTTAAAATCCCAGAGCTCGGAATCCAGGACAAGTTTGTTGGAAGTAATCTATAAGCCGGCCTTGAAAGTCATCCAAGTCAAATCGTACACTAAGGCCAAAGGATTTGTCCAGCACGGAGCCAACATCCCGGTTACTTTTGTTGATGGAGATGTGCTGGGTGCGCGGGCTACCGCTGACGGACATGTTTATGTTTACAAAAACGGTGTCTCTCTTGCAGGCTTCAATATAACTTCCTGGCCAGATTACGCAAAAGGCGGGTATGTGGGTCTGTTGTCATGGGGTAGTTCCAATCCTGTTTATGACAACTTTGGAGGCGGTACGATAGTGACCTCCGGGACACGAACACCCGCGCCCAACCCGACTGCCACCAGGACTGCGGCTGCTAGCAATACTCCCGGGCCTACGGCGACCAAAACCTCAGCACCGACTGTAGGAAGTACGCCGGCTGCCACCAATACTTCGGTTCCTGTAGCGACAAATACAGCCAGGCCTACGGCGACCGTAACCTCCGCACCGACTGTAGGAAGTACGCCGGCTGCCACCAATACTTCGGTTCCTGTAGCGACAAATACAGCCAAGCCTACGGCGACCGTAACCTCCGCACCGATTGTAGGAAATACGCCGGCCGCCACCAATACTTCAGTTCCTGTGGCGACGAATACGGGCAGGCCTACAGCGACCGTAACCTCCGCACCGACTGTGACAAGTACACCAGCAGCCAGTGCCACCAATACATTATCTCCGACTACAGCTTTTACAGCTACATTTACTCCAACAGTTACTACAGCTAATACACCCACGCAAACTGTAACTCTTGTACCTACTAATACTTTCACAAGAACTAGCACCCCCACACAAACTAATACAGTTAATCCAAACGGATTTACTTTCGCCTCTTTAGGGGATTCTCAAAATGGAACATCACAATTATTGTCTGTTGATAACGCTATTGCTGCACTAAATCCGAACCTGGTACTTTTCAATGGAGATCTGGCTAACTCAAGTGGCGTAACAACTTCAGAAATGACCTCTAAGACAGGCGTATATAAAACTACAGGGTTGTTTGACAAAACCTTCTTTGTTCGTGGTAATCACGACAATGATATTACCGGAAGTGCCAATTTGTGGGAAACCTTTTTCTCGACATATCCAAATGTTAAATTTCTGCCGAATGGTGTTACAAATTACGTTGCGATAGATAGTAATTCTACCTATCTAACCTATTCATTTATATATCAAAATTCCATGTTTCTCGGAGTAGACGTCCCAGGTGATGCAGATTTAATCACATCAGCACAATATACGTTCTTAGATCAAAGACTTACCTATGCTGAAAGTATTGGACTAACTCATGCTTTTATCTGGTTTCATGGTGGGGAATACTGCGTAGAAAGTACCCATTGTGGTTGTGCATCAAAATTGGATGGAAGCTGTACTCCAACCGCTTTTGTAAATCTGATTAATAAACATCCAGTAGTCTCAGCAACATTTCATGGACATGAACATATTCTAGGGTGGATTCATATGGATAGTTCAAGAGTACCAAGTCTTACCAAAAGCTATGAAGAATTTTTTACATCTCCATCTGCTGCAGATATTACATATAATTCTTATATATATCCTAATAGAGTAGATTACTATAGTACCAGCAATAACGCTTCTTATGCTGGAGTATCAGTAAACGGTAACTCTTTTACCGTCACTCTGTATAAAGTTGGCACGGGGGCGGTTTGGTCAAAGACCTTTACTAAAGGTCCTGTAGTACCTACCAATACCCCTACAGTATCTCCAACTCCTACAAGAACCAATACTCCTTCAGCACCAACGGTAACACGTACCTCCACACCAACCATCGTACGAACACCAACACAGAATAGAGCTACAACTTATTATGTTGTAGATCGAGTTAGAAGTAATACTGACTTTGCTCTATTAGCCAGCTGGGGTATCAATACTGCCATAGTTGATTTCAAAGTAGCACCTCAAAGTGGTACGATTGCCCAATGGGATAGTGTAGTCAATGCCGCCGCTGCCGCTGGAATAAAAATCGTCATCTGGCCGGATGGTCATCAAGGAAGCGATGTATCTGGTTGTCGATGGGAAACCCCTTTCGACAAAACTGATATTGGCAACGGAACTGATTACATAATCAATGTCAAACCGATCCTGGATCATTTTGGCAATAACCCAAATGTGATTGGGATTGTTACTGCTCATGAGCCTGTCTGGATACAAAACGCAACTACTGAAGCAGCCTGCAATGAAAATATTGCCGGTATGACCATCATAAAGACACAAATTCACGATTATATAAACAATACGGTTCACCGGAACGCCAGCTATGCCCCCTTCAAAGTGTGGAACTATATCGACAACATCTATAACATATCCAACCTCTCTGATTACAATGCGACTAACAAAGCCGCGCAAATTGAGGGAATTATGGACGTTGCTGTCATTTGGCAACATTGCGCCGGTTATCCAACCTATGCTGGAGATGGTTCAGCTTGTGAAGGTACAGGACATTACACTGCCCTGGGTGGCATCAACTATGATCGCAATACGATGATCGTTCCCAATGGCTTGGAAGGCAAGGTTGAAGAGGTGTTTATCATGCAAACCTTCAAACAGGGTTCTTCCGGAGCTTATGCAGGAAAATTCACGCTGAGTGAATTGGAAAATTATAGTTGTGATTTTATAAATTCCGGTAGCCTGGATGGATTTGGTTTCTACACCTGGGATGAGGGTTGGTATACCGGGAACTTGAAATCATTTACAGATCTCCAGCCAGCAATTCCCTATATTCATAGTACCTGTGTTCACTAACTGACCCATCGTTCAAAATAACCAATGATGTTGCACAAATAAAAAGGCACCCGGTTTCATGAACCGGGTGCCTTTCTGATGTAATAATGATTCGAGTACAGGAGACTATGCTCTGGCGGCCGCCAGTTCAACCTGGGTATATTTCAGACGCTCCAGGACGGCCTGGGCGGTGTTGCACATCAAAGCGAAGCCCAGTTTCTGGTCTGCTACCATCAGGGCGCGCAGGGCCAGTGCGTCGATCTCGACCACCTTGACCGGCATGGTGGCGCGTGCAGAAGAGATGAAGGTATACGGTTCGATCAGGGAGCTGACGCCCAGGACCTCGCCCGGGGCGATCGAGCCGACCAGGGCATTGGTAATGGCGCCTTCGCCGCCCCCGCTGTAGATCAGGTCCACATCGCCTTCCACCAGCAGGATCAGCTTGCTGGCCGAACAGTTCTCCTTGACCAGCAGCACACCTTTGGGATAGGTCTTTTCTTCTGCGATCATGGCGATCGCTTTGAGTTGATCGTCGTTCAATTGTCCAAAATAGGGATAACGGCGTAAAAGTTCGGGGGAAACCATATCTTTCTCCTTTTGCAACTAGTTAATCAAATCAATTACGGCCTTGACGGCTTGCGGTACTGCCTCGGCAACCGCCGGGGATAATTCCTGGCTGAAATCATACACGTTTTTGGCCTCTATGGCAACAATAAACACGTTCTCATCCTCTGGCAGAGGAATATCCATGCTGCGACCGACATTGAGCGCATTGCGCAGGGAGGTGTCATGCGCCGAGGCGGAATGACCGGCGCTCAGGTCTGGCAGCTCGCTCAGTGTAAACTTGCTGACGGTACCGACCGGTTTCTTGGAGGTGAAGATGGCATCCACCAGGATGACGCGCTCCGCATCGGTCAGTCGTTCCATCAGGCTTAAACCGCCCAGCGAGGCAGTGTCAACTTCCACCGCTTGAGGATCGGCGATGCCCGACTTGGGGTCGGAAAGGACTGCCCGAATCTTATCGGCAACCACCCAACCGACGCCGTCGTCGCCGAGAATGGGATTGCCGAGGCCGAGGATTAAAGTCTTCATAACGAAAAAGTCTTGCACGTCGTAGATGTCTGACAGGTCTAAAAAGTCAACAGGTCTACCAGGCCACGTGACCTGATAGACCTGTTGTACGTGTCAGACTAATCAACAAACTGCTTCAAAACGTTGACCGGGTTGCCATCCGCGTCATGGATCGTGACCTGGAGCGGCATCTGGCCGGGCAGGGAGTGGGTGGCGCAGCCAAAGCAGGGATCGTAGGCACGGAAGGCCATTTCGACCATATTAAGCAAGCCATCGTTGACAATGCCATTTTTGATCAGGCTGCTGGCAGCCTTTTTGATGGACATGGTGATGGGGGCATTGTTGTTGGTGGTGCCGACAACCAGGTTGACCTTGGTCACCACGCCGCGCTCGTCGGTCCAATAATGATGGGTCAGGGTGCCGCGCGGCGCTTCGACGATGCCAATTCCCTCGGTCGGTTTCTCGGTCGGGATGGTGTGGAAATTCGGCGAGGTGATCTCCGGGTCGGTGGCGAGTTCCACCCAGTGTTCGGCAGCGTAGAGCAGCTCGATCAGGCGCGCCCAATGGATGGCCAGGCGCTGGTGCACCGGTTTGCCCTGCAAAGTGGCGTAGAATTTCTCATATTCGGCCTGGGCCAGCGGGGTGGCCATGCCATCCGCGGCGTTCAAGCGGGAGAGCGGGGTGGCCATGTAGATGCCCGATTCGGGCCCGTCCACCAGACCCTTCCAGCCGACATTCTTCAGGTAGGGGAACTTCAGGTAGGTCCAGGGTTCGACGTGTTCGGCGATGTGGGCGGCATAGTCCTTGGCTTCGTACTTGACGTATTCCTTGCCATCCGGGGCCACCACGCGCACTTTACCGTCGTAGAAGTTGACCTTGTTATTGGCATCCACGAGGCCCATGTAATAGGTCTGGTGGGTGTAAATATCGCCCAGGATCAGATCGACGTAGGCCTTGTTCCCCAGGACGATGTCATTGAAGACCTTCAGGCTGAACTGGGCGAACTCGACCGCCCAGCGGCCCATCATCTCGATTTCCTTGCGCTGTTCTTCGGTGATACCTTTGGTCATGCCGCCGGGGATGGATGTGCACGGATGCACCTTGCGTCCGCCGATGATTTCGACCACGTTATGGCCGTACTTGCGCATCTGGATGACCTTGCCGCCAATTTCCAGCCCAACTTTGTGGATGACGCCCAGGATGTTGCGTTCGGCAACCGGGGCATCCGGGCCCATGATGAAGTCCGGGCCGCCCAGGGCATAGAAGTGGGTGGTATGGTCGGTGCAGTAAAAGGCCATGTAGAGCAGTTCGCGCAGTTTTTTGGCGGTGGAGGGGATATCGACGTGATAGACCGCGTCGACGGCCTTCGCAGCCGCCATGTGGTGGGCTTCCGGGCATACGCCGCAGATGCGGTTGGTCAGCAGGGGCATTTCCTCCACCGGGCGACCGACGCAGAAACGTTCGAAGCCGCGCAGTTCCGGGATCTGGAAGTAGGTATTGGCGACATTACCTTCCTCGTTCAGGAAGATCTCGATCTTGCCATGGCCTTCCAGCCGGGTGATGGGATCAATGGTGATTCTTTGCATGGTTCTTTATCCTTCCTTCACCCGTTTTTGGGTGTCTGCGCGGC
Source organism: uncultured Chloroflexia bacterium (assembly GCA_963776475.1). Taxonomy (GTDB): domain Bacteria; phylum Chloroflexota; class Anaerolineae; order Anaerolineales; family Villigracilaceae; genus UBA877. Next base: position 4,538 of record CAVZMZ010000035.1, on the reverse strand, counting down.
TTTGCTGGCACGCAGGAGGGAGCCTGCCAGGTTGAAGCGGTAGAACTGTCCGGCAGGGTCCACCAGACCATCCAGGATCTGGTCGATTTCTTCGGGTTTGTCGCTGTCGATGACCGAGGCGAAGGCCGAGATCAAGCGGGCGCCGTAATCCACCACGCCCTCGGCGGGACCGTAACAGCCGATGCACTGGGCGCCGGCCGATGGGCAGCGGGCGTTGCAGCCGCTGCGGGTGGCCGGGCCGTTGCAGGGGATGCCCTGCTCGAGCAGGCACAGTTCGGGATCGGCATGCATGAGCTGGATGCGGTTGAATTCCTTGATAGCCTTGACATTGCGCTTGCGCGGGCATTCATCGCAGACGGTGGAATTGCCGGCGCCGATGGTGGCGCCCTTGGGAGGCAGTTCGGCCTTGCCGTTCAGGGCGGCGATCACCAGGTCGATCACCGCCGCGATCTGGTGTGATTCGGGCGGGCAGCCGGGCATGTAGTAATCCACATCCACCACCTGGTCGAGCGTCTTCAGGATCGGGTTGAGGGTCGGGATGGTGATGATGCCTTCGGGCATGGCGTAACTGGTCTGCGGGCGGATGTTATCCGGGTTGTCGGTGGTGATGGTCGAGAAGGCCGTATCGACCATATCCTTGATGGAACTGAAATTGGCCAGGCCGGGGATGCAGCCTTCGCAGGCGCATGAACCGAACGAGACCAGGATCTTGGATTTCTTGCGCAGCAGTTGGGCAATGTGTTCGTTCTCGTCGTTGCGCATGCCGCCGTTGAACAGGCACAGGGTGATCTCGCCGTCTTCCATGTCTTCCACATCGTCGTACTTGGCATCCATGGCGACCGGCCAGAAGACCACATCGAAGGCCGCGTCCACATCCAGGATCTTCTCGTGGATGTTCAGGACGGCGATCTCACAGCCGCCGCAGGAGGCGGCCCAATACATGGCAAATTTCGGTTTGCTCATGCCTTCACCTCCTCAACGGATATTCCGCCGGAATTTCAGCAGCTTTTGCATTTGTTTCCAATTCAATGGACCCAGTGCACGCACTTCCTCGACGAACTTGGTGATTTCGTTGGCAAAGATCTGGCCTTCGGCAGCGCTGGCCCACAGCAGTTTGATGCGCCCGGGTTCGATGCCCATCTGGGTCAGGACGCGCTGCATCAGGTGGAAGCGGCGCATGGCCTTGTAGTTCTGGGTGGCATAGTGACAATCGCCCGGATGGCAGCCCGAGACGAGCACCGCATCCGCGCCGCCGGCGAAGGCCTTGAACACGAAGGTCGGGTCCAGGCGGCCGGAGCACATCAGGCGGATCAGGCGCACATTCGGGGCGTATTTCATGCGGGAAATGCCGGCCATATCGGCAGCCCGGTAGGAGCACCAGTTGCAGGTGAAGCCGATGATGACGGGTTCAAAGGGTTTTCCCTCTTCCTTGGTTTCAGGTGTATCGGTCATGGTGATTCTCCTGCCTGCGGAACGTACCGCAGTACGGCCTCCTTCTTATCCAGATTTAAGAGCAGCAAGCCGTCGATCTGCGACAGGATCTGCTCGTTGGAGAAGCCGGTCCCGCTGATGGCGCCGGCCGGGCAGGCGGCCACACAGGTGCCGCAGCCCTGGCAGAGCGCCGGGTTGACTTCGGAGACCATCCGGTCTTCGTGGAACAGGATGGCGTTGAACGGGCACAGGGTGTTGCAGATGCGGCAGCCGGAGCATTGCTCTTCGTTGATGGTGGCGCGCACCGGTTCGAGGGCGATTTCCTTTTGCTGGATCTTGCCCAGGATGCGGGCGGCCGCGGCCGCGCCCTGTACCACGCTGGCCGGGATATCCTTGGGGCCCTGGACGCAACCGGCGATGTAAACGCCTTCGGTCATGGTGGCCACCGGGTCCAGCTTGGGGTGGCGCTCGATGAACCAGCCATCCGCCGAGCAGGAAATGCCGAAGGTCTTGGCGAGCGCCTTCGAGTCGTGCCGGGGTTCGAGACCGGCCGACAGGATGACCATATCCACCGGGATGCGGCGCTGTTTGCCGACCAGGGTATCTTCCACCTGGACGATCAGCTTGCCCTCTTCGCCCGGGTTGCGGGCGGCGTCGGTGATTTCGGCCACCTTGCCGCGTACGAACAGGGTGCCTTCCTCGATGATGCGCTGGTAGAACTCGTCGTAGGCCTTGGCGGGCGTGCGGATGTCGATGTAGAAGTTGTAGACGGTCGCACCGGTCTTCTCGTGCACGAGGTGGGCGAACTTCAGGCTCTGCATGCAGCAGATGGCCGAGCAGTAGTTGTTGTAGTTCTTGTCACGCGAGCCGACGCAGTGGATGATGCCGACCGACTTGGGCGTGGTCTTGCCATCCCGCAGGACGATGTTGCCGCCGGTCGGGCCGGCCGAGTTGCTCAGGCGTTCGAACTCCATGTTGGTGAAGACGTTCGCCAGGCGGCCGTAGCCGTAATTGGGGATGCGGCGGGCATCGAACAGGTCCCAGCCGGTGGCCAGGATGATGTTACCGACTTCGACCGTGATGATCTCGTCCTTCTGGTTGAAATCGATGGCGTTGGTCGGGCAGAATTTCTCGCAGGCCTTGCAGGTGCCCTTGATGAAGTAGGTGCAGTTGATATCGTCGATGACCGGGTACTTTGGCACGGCTTGCGGGAAGGGCGTGTAGACGGCCTTGCGGTAGCCCAGCCCGGCTTCGAACTTGTCGTCGATGACTTTCTTGGGGCATTTTTCCCAGCAGATGCCGCAGCCGGTGCAATCCTCGGTCTTGATGTAGCGGGCGCGCTTCTTGATGGTGACGGCGAAGTTGCCGACGTAGCCATCCACTTTCTGGACCTCGGAATAGGTCAGCAGGGTGATGTTGGGGTTGTTGCCGCCAGCCACCATTTTGGGGGTCAGGATGCAGGCCGAGCAGTCCAGGGTCGGGAAGGTCTTATCGAACTGGGCCATGTGCCCGCCGATGGAGGGTTCGCGTTCCACCAGGTAGACCGGGAAACCCGCATCGGCGATCTCGAGGGCGGCCTGGATGCCGGCAATGCCGCCGCCTACGACCAGGGTGGCCGGGTGGATGGGGACATGCAGCGGTTCGAGCGGTTCGTGATGAATCACACGCGCCACGCCGCCCGAGATGATGGCCTTGGCCTTCTCGGTGGCGGCGTCTTATCGGTATGCACCCACGAGTCCTGCTCGCGGATGGAGACCAGTTCGCACAGGTATGGGTTCAGACCCGCGCCTTTGCAGGCAGTGCGGAAGGTCTTTTCGTGCAGGTGCGGGGAGCAGGCTGCCACGACCACACGCGGTCAGCTTTTGCTCCTTGATATCCTTCTGGATCAGTTCCTGGCCCAGGCTGGAGCACATGAACTTGTAATCACGTGCAACCACCACGCCTTCGTCAGCCAGGTTGTCGCCGGCCCACTTGCTGACCTCGCCAACGTTGACCACGCCGGCGATATTGGTGCCGCAGTGGCAGACATACACGCCAACGCGTTCCTTGGTTTCTTCTCTTCGGCGCTCATTAACTCGCCTCCTCGTTACCAGTAGTTTGTTGACCGGCGCGCACGCGGGGGGTGGCATGGGCAGGCCGGCTGGTTTCTTTGCAACGGGTTTGGCGGGGACCGGTTCGGGGGTCTGGATGCCGATGCGCTTCATGGCTGCATGGGCGCTGACCAGTTCCGAGCCGAAGCCCAGATCTTCCGGGTTTTTGCCGAAAGCAATTCCCATCAACTGTGTGAAGAACAGGATCGGCATGTGGTAATTCGTGTGGAAATATCCGTTCATCTGGCCCTGGAAGGCATCCAGGTTCATCTGGCACATCGGGCACAGCGCCACCAGCGCATCCGCTTTGTATTCGTCGGCGGCGGAGATCAGGCGGCGGATCAGTTCGAAGGCGGTTCGGGCCGATCTGGGTCATGTGGCCGCCGCAGCAGGCGGTCTTGAGCGGGAAGTCGATCACTTCAGCGCCCAGCGCCTTGAGCAGGTCGTCCAACTCGTAGGGATATTCTGTGTCGGAGACATGCTTGTTGTAATCGGGCGGGGCACCATGCAGCCGATGTAGGAGGCCACGCGCAGCCCGGTCAGCGGCTTGACGACTTTCTCCTTGATTTGTTAGCCCACATCATTGAACATTACATCCAGCAGGTGGCGGATCATTTTAGTTAACCGGGATCATAATGCAGGCCACCGGCGGCCAGGGCTTTATTGATCTTCTTGCCAAAGGCCTTGTCTTCGTGCATGTAGTGGTCGGCCTTGGAGAGGTTCAGGTAACAGGCGCTGCAGGCGGCCAGGAGCGTATTGGTGCCATTGGCCTGTTCTTCGGCCAACGCCAGGTTGCGGGCGATCAGTCAATTAGCCGGTATAGTGATCAAGGGAAAGATATTCGGTCGCCCCGCAGCAGTTCCAGTCTTCGATCTCTTTCAGGTTGATGCCGAGCGGTCTGCAGACGGCATCAACGGAAGCTTCATAGGCTTTGGCGCTGGATTCCATGGAGCAGCCGGGGTAAAAGAGATAATCGCTCATTCTGCCTCCAGTTCCTTGGCACGTTTCAGGATTTTC
>CAVZMZ010000034.1:0-252654 GCA_963776475.1 uncultured Chloroflexia bacterium | reverse complement strand
TATCCGGTGCACGTGTGACTGTGGAGCTGCCTGCCGCGACCAAGCTTTATCTCTACTCGGGTTGGCAATCCTGGTCGCTGACCGCCTGGGTGGAGATGGACCGCCCGGTCAAAGCGCTGCGACCCAGCATTATGTGGGCGCGTGAAACCGATCCTGTTTATGTCAAGGAAAAAAGACCAAACGGCTCATGGTATGGGGCCGTAGAACTGGCGGATGGCAAGATAATTTTTCTGGGTGCGCTCGGCCTGGAATTACATGTTTTGATTGACGACAATATCCTGACCGGTTGGTACGAAACCGGTGAAGGTGAATGGCTGCTTACATCTGGTGAGGAAACGGATATTTTTTCCCATTATGCCCAAATTTTGGAGAACCTGTATGGTAAATATCGGATCGAGACTGCTTACAGGGTCTGGTGTTCCTGGTACAGTCTTTATGATGAGATAGACTCGGATAAATTATCAAAAATCCTGGCCGATCTGGGTGACCTGCCTTTCGATGTTTTCCAAATCGACGATGGCTGGCAGAAGGGGGTTGGAAATTGGGAACCAAATGCCAAATTTCCAGAGGGGATGCAAAAAATGGCTGACCAAATCCATGCTAGCGGACGCAAGGCGGGGATATGGATGGCGCCGTTGCTCATTTCCCCTTCCTCGGAACTCTTCAAAGAACATCGCGACTGGTTACTGCATAAAGAGAACGGTCAGCTTGTAAATGGCGGCTACAACTGGGGTGGTATGGTCTATGCCCTGGATACCACGCATCCCGGTGCACTTGAATGGCTGACTGCTTTGATGCAAAAAGTGCGTGCCTGGGGCTATGATTACTTCAAGCTGGACTTCCTATATGCCGGTGCATTACCAGGTAAACGTTTTCTTGATCTACCGCGTGAAAACGCTTATCGTGAAGGACTAAAAGCCATACGCTCGGCGCTGGGAGACGCTTACCTGCTGGCATGCGGCAGCCCCATCCTGCCCTCCCTGGGTCTTTGCGACGGCATGCGGATCGGCCAGGATGTGGGCGAATATTGGGATGCGCGTCTGTTTGATGATTTCCTGGTCAATTTCGGCGCCCCAGGCGTCCGTAATGCTATACGCAATACGGTAAACCGACTTTGGCTTCAACCCCTGGTGCATACCGACCCGGATGTGGTTTTTTTCCACGCACGCCAGGATAAATTGACCTCCGTGCAGGTAACCATACTTCAAGACTTGGCCCATATCGCAGGCTTCAAAGCGACATCGGAGGTGCCCGCCTGGCTGACTGAATCCGAGCTGGCTGCCTTGCGGGTGTTTTTAGAGCAGACCCCGAAGGTGGAAAGAATGGGTCGGGCAATTTATGAGATTGATGGACGGCGCGTCGATTATAGCGCCGCCATCAAATTGCCGCCTGTGCCAGATCCGCTAACTAATTTGCTGGGTGCCGTCTTAGGCGGGTTGGCAGATATTCCGGCAGTCATACAGACCTTTGATGCAGTTAACCACCAGCTATTGCGCCAGGGTCTGAAAAAGAATCCGGTGTAATCAGCTCATTGAAAAAATAATTCGACACTGACGATGCAGCCGGGGTCGTAAGTCTTTCAGGGCAAGTGAGGCTTCCTCAAGGAATGCAGGGCATCACAGGCCGCGCTTTGAGCAAGTATTCATCCAGGAAATAGCCACTGGCATGCAGATAGCTGGCCATATCCACACCAACATAGCGATAATGCCAGGGCTCATAGGCCAACCCGGTCAAATTCTCGGATCCGGGCGGGGAACTCATGCTGAAACCGTATTCAAAGGCATGTCCGGTCAGCCATAGACCTTCGCTGGTCTGGTCGAAAAGCGGGGAGAACTTGTCAATGTTGCTGCCTGTCAGGGCGGGCATTTCAGGGGAACCAAAATCCACTACTGTGCCAAGCTGGTGTTCACTGTGACCCGGAAGGGCGCTGATCTGATCGGCGTTGGCAGGATCATCCACCACCCAGCGCTGGTGAGCCACGGCTTGCTCGAAATAACTCCGGTAGGAGGAAAGGACTGTCGGCGCCAGGCCATCCGCCAGCATCGCCTTGACCATTTGGCCCAGCGCCCGGGCGGCTGGCTGTCGCAGGAGCATATCCGGCAGAGTCACCGTGCCCGGCAGGTAATCCCCCAGCCTGACCAGATCACCCGGGACATAGTTGGGATCGAGCCCGTAACTGGCATTCACTTCAATCAAAAAATCGTCCGCAGCGGGCCGACGTTGATCACAGGAAATGAGAGTGGCAGCCGGATCCTGTGTGGGCAGAGGAAACAAAGTTGGGATGGGTGTCGGCAAGAAAGTTGGGGAAGGTGTAAGGGTTGGCAGGCTGGTGGCAGTTGGCGAGGCGCTAGCTGAAGGAGTAGGGCTGACTGCCGGGAAGGTAGGACTGGCAGCCGCGGATTGGCAGGCTGCCAGGAAAAGGATGGCCAGAACTGAAATCAGAATTCGGAAAATGAGAATGGATCCTTACTTCGGAAAATCGAACATAAGGAGACGTTAGACTCCGGTAACAATAGGCAGTTGGAATCGGCTCAGAGTGTCAATTCAGCGCTTTAACCAGCTCCGACAGCATTTCTGGCGATGACAGGTGCAGGCGCAGGATGGATCGCTTGCGAGCTGCCAGCGCTTCGTAATCGCCAAGCGCCTGGCAGCGTTCCAGAACGCCAAAACTCAACTTCTGCCCGGGGATTTCCAGGTCCGTGGCAGGGTCGGAGGTGATTTGCAGGAACATACCCGAGTCAGGCCCGCCTTTGTGCAACTGTCCGGTGGAATGCAGGAAGCGCGGACCAAACCCCAGGGTGGTGGCACAACCCGTCTGCTGCTGGATAGCCCGGCGCAGTCCGGTCAGTGTGGCGGCGTTGGCAGCATTGCGCGGCAGATAAGCATTGATGGCCACATAGCTCCGTCCTGCACCCTTCCCGGCCGCAGCCAGGAAGACTTGCAAACTCTCTTGCAGGCTGGATCCGGCAGGTTGCATGGTCGAAAAGGCGCACATGCCCGACTTTTCCCAGATGGGTTGACCTTCATCCAGTTTCCCGGACTGGGCATAGGCGTTGATCTTGTTGACGGTACGAGTCTTGCTATCCTGCACATCCGGCTGATCGAAGGCGTTGATCCCCAAAACTGCGCAGGCGAAAGCCGCAGCGACTTCCCAACGATAGAATTCGACTCCCAAATCGTAAATGTCAGTGAGCCCGAAGACCAGCACCGGATGTCCGGCTTGTTGGAGTTTTTCCACCTGCGCATCCAGGCTGCCAATATGCCTGAGATAAACGAACAGCCGGTCGGAGCGGTAACTTTCGGGTGCAGCCAAGGGTTCACCGTCCACGACGAGGATGCCTTTGCCCTGCTTGCCGCTCAATTCATCGATGAGCTGCTCCAACCAGGCACCGAGTGGTGCAACGGCTTCATCGGCCAGAAAGGTCAGTTTGTCGCGGCCATCCACGGCCGCCTGGCCCAGCAGCGCTCCAAGCACAAGGCCCGGGTTACGCGCTCCACTGACGTCAGCCGCACACTGGCGCATCATCCAACTGGCACGCAGGAGCATATGCTCCATATCCAGACCAAGTAAAGCCGCCGGAACCAACCCGAAGGCGCTCAAGGCCGAAAAACGTCCGCCGACGGTCGGATCAGCCAGGAAGGTTTTGCGGAAGCCGCGTGCATTCGCCAGGGCTTCCAGGGAAGTGCCGGGATCGGTAATGGCAATAAAGTGCCGGCCATCGCCGCCGGTCTGCTCCCAAAAATAATTGAACAAGGCGTTGACTTCCGCCGTGCCCCCGGATTTGGAAGAAACGATGTAAAGGGTCTGCGAGGGTGGAAACCGGCTGGCGATTTCCATTACCTGGGCGGGATCGGTGGAATCGAGGATGGAGAATTTTAGCCCGCCTCCCCCCTGAACGGGGGGAGAGAATACCAGCGAGAGAACTTCAGGTGCAAGCGAGGAGCCACCCATGCCAAGCAGAAGAGCATGCGTCAGCCCATCGGAGCGCACGCTGCGGACAAAATCGTTGATCTCTTTGACGGCTGTGCGCGAACTGTGCGGCAGGTCCAACCAGCCCATGCGCTTGCGAGCCTCTGCCTGCCCGGCCGGGTCAGCGGTCCAGAAGGTTGGATCATGCGACCATAAACGGGCAGGACCGGCATCCGCAATCAAGCTGGCGACCCGGCGTTTGAGCGGGGCAGCCAAAGGTCCGAGTGCACTCACGGCAGCAGAACGGCGTTGCTCGATAGCAAGAAGCATGGAGGCGAAGGCATCCGAGAAGGATTTCACGCCCTCAGCTTCCAATTCGGCAGTCACTCTATCCATTGAGATGCCCAAAGCTTCCAGGTCAGAGAGAGCCTGGCGCGCCCCACCAAGATCATCTGAGATGGTGAGTTCAGCCTTGCCGTGATCACGGAATGCATCCAGGGTTTGAGGCGGAACAGTGTTGACAGTGCCCGGACCGATCAAGGAATTCACATAGAGCGTGTCGGGATAGGCGGGGTTCTTGGTGCTGGTGGAAGCCCACAGCGGGCGTTGGACGGAGCAACCAGCCGCCTTGTAGCGTGCAAAACGTTCGCCACGGAAAACCTTGAGGAATTCAGCATAAGCCAGCTTGGTATAAGCGATGGCGGTCTTCCCGCGCAGCGCTAAGGCCGCAGGGGTGGCAAGCGACTCAAGCAGGGCATCCACTTTCACATCCATGCGCGAGACGAAGAAGGAGGCCACCGAAGCAATCCGGCGAACATCCAATCCGGCGCTGAGACGATCTTCGAGACCGGAAAGGTAAGCATCCATCACCTTCCGGTAACGTTCCAGGGAGAAGATCAGGGTGATGTTCACATTGATTCCGGCAGCAATGGCAGCACGGACAGCCGGAATGCCTTCCAGAGTGGCTGGGATTTTTACCATCAGGTTCGGACGATCGACCCAATCCCAGAGTTGTTTGGCCTGGGCAAGGGTGCCGGAGGTATTGTGCGCCAGGGTTGGGTTTACTTCCAGTGAAACGTAACCATCCGCACCTTCGCTTTCGCGGTAGAGCGTCGAGAAAAGATCACAGGCTTCCCGGATGTCTTCAATGGCAAGCTGCCAGAAGATCGGCTCGGCCTCCCAGCCAGACCAGGCCATTGGGACAAGCGCCGGGTCGTAGTCGTTGGTTTTCGCAATCGCATTCAGGAAAATGGACGGGTTGGAGGTGACCCCGCGGATATCGCCACGCGCGATCATGGCAGCCATTTGCCCGTTTTCAAGCAAACGACGCTGGATGTTGTCATACCACAGTGACTGACCGAGGGAATTCAATTTTTGAATTGTCATGTTCTTCATCCATCAACCTTCCAATTTCTTGACCTTGGCAACCCGACGGGCATGGCGTTCCTGCCCGGGATCATTACCGATGAAACGTGCTGACAAAAAAGCTGCGATAATTTCCCCAGCCGGCCCGGGTCCGATCACACGCGGTCCCAGGCAAAGAACGTTCATGTCATCATGCTCGACCCCCTGGTGACCGGAATACGTATCATGACAGACCCCTGCGTAAATCCCTTTTAACTTATTGGCTGCTATGCAGGCGCCAACGCCAGAACCGCACAATAAAATGCCGCGTTCGGCCTGACCGGCCTGGATAGCCTGACCTACCTTCAGCGAGAAATCGGGATAGTCATCGAGCGGATCGAGATGGTCCGCACCCAGATCGAGCGGGGTATGTCCGAGGCGCCGTATGGCTTCCAATACCATTCCCTTGAGCGGGAAACCGGCGTGGTCACAGGCAACTGCAATCTTCATGATCATCACTCCTGCCAGCTAAAATCCGCCTGATTCTACCATGTCGAGGATGAAAATCATGGAAAATGGAGAATGGGGTCTGGCGGGAATTGTTTTTGAGGTTCAAAGAGGAACAATTATGGATTTTTTCATGAAGATGAATAGGACCTTCAGGAAGTGCATCAATGACCGGGCGGAATTAAAGTCCATTAATTTGCCCTTTCCGCGGAACGAATAATAGGAAGTGGGAGAAAAGAATTAAAGATTTGCCAGTAAAGCAACCTTTGCGAGACTGCTGCGCTCATGTATAATCTGATTATAGAACAAATGTACTGTTTATGCAAGCACTGGATCATAGGCATCCAAAAACAATCACAGATTCTTGTATAGGCAAGCCCAAATAAATCCCAATTTTCTCCAATAAATCCACTTCCATTCCATGCCATAATGGGATTTAACGAGGTCTTATGATCAGTACACCATACGTATTCAATTTAAATAACAAAAAAGGGAAAGCCGGCAAGGATGTGTCCGGCATAGCGAACGGCAAAAAACTGAGGGCAGCACGAAAGAGAGAGGCGACAGTCATGCCAACGCAGGTGTTATTCAAGGACGAAGAGCATGCCAATTATCTTCTCGAGGATTCCACTCATGGAAAGTTTGGATATTCCAACCAGTATTTGATCATCCATAATGGACGGGGGATATTGCTAAACCCGGATGGCCGCAATGATTATTCGAACGTGAAAGAGGGATATTTAGCAGGCGTGCCAGCGCATAAAATCGAATATCTCTTCCTTTCACACCAAGATCCGGATCTGATGGTTTCAGCGAATGGCTGGTTAATGATCAGCGAAGTCCAGCCCTTCCTCCTGAATTCTGCTTTAGATTTCATTGTACATTTCGGTGTGGAGGATGGGAGCTCGGACCGCATCTTCTCCATCCCCAAGGCAGGTATGACGCTGCGCCTCGGAGGCGCTCCACTGCTGGTCATCCCAACACATTTTCTGCATTCATACATCAATTTCCAGATCTATGACCCCCTCTCAAAAATTCTTTATTCGGGCAAACTGGGGAACTCAATGGGAAACAGCTATTCAATCGTCGAGGATTTCGATGACCACATCCAGTATATGCTGGGTTTCCATCAGTATTTTTTTGATTCGAACATGAACCTCAAGCTGTGGGCAAAAATGGCCAGGCAATTGGAGATTGACATGATCGCCCCACAGCATGGCGCAATGATTGTCAAGAAAGCGCACGTGGCGGCTTTTATCGATTGGGCGGAAAACCTGCCGTGCGGGGCGGATCTTATGGATCGTTCGCACAAGCTGCCGGCGTAATAATATAAGGACCGCAGGCGGATTCAAAAAAAGCCAGCAAGCGACATATGCCGGGGGAATCAAAGAAAAACACGGCAACCGTCCTGACAAGCACGCTAATTATTTAAAGTGATTTAACTCCGGCGAATTGCCGTCATCGATTGCTGATTAGCAAATCCGACGGTCTGCGCGGCCTTGTGCCGACCTGCCAACTTCCTTCCAAACCCTATACACGATAAACAAAACCGGTTGTCAACTCATAGCTTGTGTGCAATAATAAAGCCGGCATTATCCAATCCCCTAGAGGAGCAATAAATATGGCAACCCCCAATCCCGTCGAGCAATTTTCAGAGGATGTGCGTGCACTGCAGAACAAGATCAGCTCATTACAACAAAGCGTGCAGCTGACCAAGACGCGTGACAGCGTTGAGGATGTTCAAACCAACGTCAACGGGATGACGCAACGCATCCTGGGTCTGCGGACGCGCGGTTACGTTTTCGAGAAGGACCTGGAGTCACAGGCACAGGCGTTCGTCGCATCCTGGGCGCTGTTATACCCCAACCTGCAAGCGCAGATCAACCTGCAATCCAACGCGCTGGTGAACGCGCTGCGCCCGGTTGAAATGCAGATGCCGCAACTGGCGTCGATGGCCGGCAACCCGGCAATGGGTCGCAGTCTGCTCGCCAGCCTGCAATCAGCCGTGGAGGGGGTGGAGAGCAAAGTCAGCGCATCCGAACGGGCGATCGAGGGGATGTACGACCAGTTCAACAACCAGGTCTACGCGGCTACAAAGCACCTGAACGATATCGAATATGTGCTCACGCAACTGGCCGAAGCCTCTTTCCAACTGCTGCCCACCGAAGCGGGCATTGCAGCGGTCAAGGCGGTCTGGTGCAAGACCGGCAAGGAACAGAAGGAAGACCCGGAAGGCGTACTCTACCTGACCGACCAGCGCTTGCTTTTCGAACAAAAAGAAGAGGTTGCCACCAAAAAGGTGTTGTTCGTGGTGACCGAAAAGAAAAAGGTCCAGGGATTGGTGCTGGAAGCACCAGTGGCACTGGTGGACAAAGTGGATACCAGCAAACTAGGCATGCTCAAGAATGAAGACCACATCGAATTGGGCTTCCTGAGCGGCGCGCCGATGCAGGTGATGCACTTCCATATCTGGCAGGAGAACGTGGCCTGGCAGGCTCTGATCAACCGCGCCAAGAGCAAGGATTTCGATAAAGGGCGCGCGGTGGCGCTCGACCAGGCGGCGCTGGACAAGGTCAAGGCTGCCCCGGCGCAGTGCCCAGCCTGCGGAGGCAATATTACGACAGTAGTACTGCGCGGTATGGACAGCATCAACTGTGAGTACTGCGGGTTCGTGATAAGGCTGTAATTATCCAAAAATATTTTCTGACCCGAATGGCACGAAGAATGAGACCATTGATCGGAAGAGCCTTACCAGCGGGAGGCACCATCGGGATTGCCTCTCCCGCCAGCCCGGCTTCACGCTACTCGGATGTATTGAGGGGCATCGCCTGGTGGGAAGCGCATGGCTACCAGGTCAAACTGGCTGAAGGCGCACTCGAAAGATCGGATTATTTCGCAGGCAGCCCGGAGGGGCGCGCCAAAGACCTGGTAACGTTATTCGAAGATCCGCAAGTGGATGCCATCCAATGTATGCGCGGAGGATTCGGATCAGCCGAAATCATCCCATTTCTGGATTTCGACAGGATCGCGAAGAATCCCAAAGCCTTCATAGGTTTTTCGGATATCACCGCCCTGCACTGTGCGCTACAGCGTTTTAGCGGGTTGGCGACGTTTTACGGTCCTTCGCTGACTTCGGTCGGAGACTCCGGGTTTCCGGAATTCAGCTCCAGCCGGATGCTGGCAGTCCTGGGCGGAGAGACAATCGGAACCTTTCCACACAACCCGCAGGATCCTTTCATCGAGAAATTGGCGCCTGGGAAGGCCAGCGGTCGCCTGGTGGGAGGCTGCCTGTCCGATCTGATACACACCCTGGGAACGCCCTGGGAGTTCGATCTGGAAGGAGCGATCTTTGTATTCGAGGAAATCGGCTCAAGTCCGCACGGAATCGACCGGGCACTGTTACATCTGACGCAGGCCGGGAAACTAAAGAATGTGTGCGGCGTTGCAATCGGAGACCTGACAGGCTGCGAATTTGACGAGGGCGGCGGTTCGCCATTTCCAAGAACGAAAAACCTGGAAGAAGTTCTGCAGGCGCGACTTGGCGGCCTGGGTGTTCCGGTCGTATATGGGTTCCCATTTGGGCATGGCAGCCATTTTGCAACGCTTCCGTTGGGCGTTATTGCCACGCTGGATGGAGACGCGGGCAGCCTGGAGGTGACCGAGGCGGCGCTATTAGTGAAACGATGAAACCATGAAACAGAATATAGTAGTGCTGGCCGGCCATGCAATTTTCAGCGCACGGAAAGCAAAGTGATCCAATCTCAGGCAGGAACATCCGGATGAATATTAATTTCCTGCTTAGGGGCCTGGTCATCGGCTTTTCGATTGCCGCTCCGGTCGGGCCAATCGGCATCTTGTGCATCCGCCGCACGATAAACGGAGGACGCATTTCCGGCCTGGTATCAGGGCTGGGGGCAGCCACAGCGGATTCGATCTATGGCTGCGTTGCAGGCTTCGGTCTGGCTTTTATCTCGAACTTCCTGGTCAAGCAGCAAATATGGCTGCATCTCATCGGCGGCGCATTCCTGTGCTATCTGGGGATCAAGACCCTGCTGGCGAAACCTGCAAATCAGGCAGCCGTAGTCCGGGAAAACGGCTTGTTAGGCGACTATGCTTCAATTATGCTCACAAAGCCCATGGCAATGTTATTGGGATCATAGACCTTGCTGGGAAAATGCAACTTATGCAGCTGTCACTGGGAAAACGCTTGTTTAACTAGCCAATTTTTTCTTACGCTCACAAATCCCATGACGATACTTTCGTTTGCAGCGATCTTTGCCGGGTTGGGGTTGGCAAGTATACGTGGGAACTACGGATCAGCCGGAAATCCTGGTGCTGGGAGTCTTCATTGGTTCAGCACTATGGTGGCTCGTTCTGAGCAGTGGGGTTGGCATATTCCGTAAAAAATTCAATTCCAACAGCTTGCAATGGGTTAACCGAATTTCAGGTGTAATCATCACGGGGTTTGGTTTGTTTGCATTGCTGAGCACGCTATAAAGTCCAACAATAATCTGCCAAAAGTCACACTTTTGCCGTAAAGAGAAATATCATGACCACACTTATCGAATCCAGTTCTAAATTACTCTCTGCTGCCCTACCCGGTACATGGGAACTTCTTTCTAGGGTCGATGTGACCGATTCCGGCGAACAGCGAGTGGATCCTTCACTGGGCGACGATCCGATAGCACTCCTGGTCTATGATCGAACCGGGCACTTTGCTGCACAGTTCATGAAGCGCGATCGTTCCACTGCCATTCCTGACGCACCCGCCTCGGCAAACAACAATAGCCGGGCGCAAGGTGGCTACGATGCCTACTTCGGAACATACTCCGTCGACGATACGCAGGGAACAGTCACACAGCACCTCGTTGGAGCCCTTTCTCAAGAAAACGTCGGAGACGTGCTAACCAGAACCATGACAGTCGAGGGTGATACCCTCACGATTTGAGCTTCGGACCAGCTCTTTTCAAGATGAACCGATCATCCGTACCCTGGTGTGGAGACGGGTCGGGTAAGAAGCGTTGAAAAAGGGATATCGGATAAAACATGCTGTAATACACGAAATCAGGATATAATTTGTATGGATGGAAAGTTGGCATCCACAGCTCGAAAATAAGAATCAGATGAAAAATTCTGTACTGGTCTTTATGATAAGTCTGCCCGCACGTTTCTTCGAGTTTGATGGATCCTGAAGGAGGAAAATTTTATGACACCCAAACATTCATTCATTCAATCGAAATCCTATTCAATAATCATTGCTTTGGTCATTTCCAGCCTGCTTATGGCTGGCTGCGGCCTGGTTCCTACCGCGGCTCCTCACGCCTGATCTGTCCATCGTCTCCGTCCCGAGCCCCACACCCCAGGTCGTGCTGGATACACCGCGGCACAGTCCCGGCGGCCCCGCCGCTACCCAGGTACCGGCAGCTCCCGCGACTGCCGTTCCCCCTACAGCTGTTGTTGCTACGGCTCAGGCAGTCCTGCCTACACTAACACCTGTCATCGTCAATCCAACGCTCCAGCCGGCGGTGGTCAATACGCTGCCGGGCGCAAGCATTGTCTTCACTCCCGGGACAACCGCGGCGGTGGTGCTGGGTACGACGCAGCCGGGACAGGTTTTGACCTATACCCTGGACGCAGCCCAAGGCCAACCCATGATCCTGATCATGGATGCCCCGAATAATGACGTAACCCTGGGGGTCTTCGAACCGAACGGCAACGTTATCCTCAACCCGGCCAACCGCTGGACGAACTGGCAGGGTATATTGCCTGCAACCGAACGCTATACCATCCAGGTGACGGGCGGCGCGACGGTAGAGAACTTCAACCTGACCGTAAAGATCGCACAGGTGGTTAATTTCGCCACCGGTACCAGCTCGAGCACCCTGAACGGTACAACGGTTCTAGGATACCTGTTTGACTATGCGCTAACCTGTGCCGGCGGCCAAACCATGACCGCCAGTTTGAACGTGCCCGCCACAACGGCTTACCTGGATATCTTCGGGATCGTTTCAGGGACGCTTTTGGCTGATGCGGCCCGCGCCAATAACTGGACTGGCGTTCTGCCACAAACCCAGCAATACGTGGTGGAGGTCGTTCCGATCAATGGCATGGTGATCAATTACAGCCTGACGCTTTCCTGCACGGGAACGCCGGTAAATAATTCAACCTCAAGCTCGACGGTGGGCAGCATTACCATCGCACCCGGATCGACTGCGGCGGTCAGGCATGGCACAGTTGCACCCGGGCAGGTGGTGACCTACACCCTGCAGGGCAACCAGTACCAGCCGCTGGTCCTGAACATCGGGACCGTTGGTTCCAGCAAGAATGACGTTTATCTGGGAGTGCTCTATCCGGATGGGAGCACTTTTGTAAGCCCCTCCAAAAAATATTTGAACTTTCAATGGCGGCTGCCCGTGACCGGAATGTACACGATCCAGGTATTCGGCGGTGCCACGACCGAGAGTTATGAACTGACGGTCAAACTGCCCAAGATTGTGTATTTTGCCGAAGGCACCAGCTCGATCACAATCAAGAGTGCAACGGAGCAAGGTTTTGTGGTTTCCTACGCTCTGTACGGCAATTTCGGCCAGACCATGAATGTGAGCCTGAACGTCTCGTCCG
The DNA here is from genome assembly GCA_963776475.1 of uncultured Chloroflexia bacterium. GTDB lineage: Bacteria > Chloroflexota > Anaerolineae > Anaerolineales > Villigracilaceae > UBA877. The sequence goes on along the minus strand of CAVZMZ010000034.1, from coordinate 240,272 downwards.
ATGTAGCCTACCTGGATGTCTATGGAATTGAATCCGGTGGGCTGTTGAGCTACACGGAGAAAGCCAGCTCGTGGAAAGGCGTACTGCCGCAAACGGAGCAGGTTATTGTCGAGGTCATTCCAAGAGGCGGGCAGATCGTACAGTATTCGGTGACGATTTCAATGCAGTAGGTTTATTTCTAAGATAAAAGTCAAAGGGCAACCAAGAGGTTGCCCTTGATTTTATTTTACATATTCCGATATTAAATGTAGGATCGGTTGCAAAGCATAGATCAAAATTCCGGTAAATGGAGAGATGAATGTCGCATGTAACTCTGAAATCTGGTTACACCGACCTGGTCGATCGCTTGAATCGCTTTCCGCAAGGCGCACCACCCTCGAAGACGCTTTACCAGATTCTCAAAATTCTATTCAGTGAGCGGGAAGCTGGGTTGGTAGCTCAGTTGCCGATCAAGCCTTTTACAGCCGAACAAGCCAGCACTATCTTGAAAATGGACTTGACCGAAACTCGCCAGGTTCTGGATGAACTGTCGGGTCGCGCCATATTGGTGGATACTGAGCACAAAGGCCAGACCACCTATACACTGCCTCCGCCCATGGCGGGTTTCTTTGAATTCTCAATGATGCGACTTCGCGGCGACATCGACCAAAAATTGCTTGCAGAACTGTTCTTCCAATATATGAACGTTGAAGAAGATTTCATCCGGAATCTGTTCATCCGGGGGGAGACACAATTGGGTCGCGTGTACGTCCACGAGCCAGTGCTTTCAAACGAAAATGCCCTGCATGTACTGGATTACGAACGCGCGAGTGAGGTTATCCGGACGGCCACGGCGCGCGGCGTTGGGGTGTGTTACTGTCGTCATAAAATGATGCATGTGGGTCAAGTATGCAATGCAACCCTGGATATCTGCATGACTTTCAACGGCACGGCTCAGTCCCTGACCAGACACGGTTATGCCCGGCCTGTGGACGTGAGCGAAGGGCTGGACCTGCTTCAACAGGCCTACGACCAGGGTCTGGTGCAGTTCGGAGAAAACGTAAGGGAAGGCGTTAGCTTTATTTGCAACTGCTGTGGCTGCTGCTGCGAAGCCATGATTGCGGCCCGGAAGTTTGGCATGCTCAACCCTGTACATACAACCAACTTCCTGCCTGTAGTTAATGAGGCTACCTGCAACGGTTGCGGGAAATGCGTGAACGCGTGCCCCGTGGAAGCCATGAGCCTCGTTTCCAGCAACGATCCCCATCACCCGAAGATGAAGAAAGCCAAAGTGGATGAAGATGTATGCCTGGGTTGTGGCGTTTGCGTACGCACCTGCACTCATGCAAGTATGTCCTTATGCTCGCGACCATTACGGGTCATCACTCCGCTCAACTCGGTCCACAGGACCGTAATGATGGCGATCGAGCGTGGTAACTTGCAGAACCTGATCTTCGATAACCATGTCCTCTGGAATCATCGGGCATTGGCAGCAGTTTTTGGGGTTATCTTAAGTCTTCCGCCCATCAAACAAGTTTTGGCCAGCCAGCAGGTGAAATCGCGCTACCTGGAGTACTTGATTTCGCACGTTATGGCGTAAACAGCATACCCAATTCATCAGAGTCTGATCCTGCCTGCTTAAGGCTTGTGATGCCTGAACCGCCCTGAAGGCCAATAGCAGGGCGGTTCGAATGGTATGACCGAATAGGATTTACTGAGAAGCAGAAACCTGAAGATCGTAAAAACGTTTATCAGGAACCGGTCACCCAAAAGAAATTGCCGGGGACAGATGATGAAAGCGTTCCAACAAGGACGGGGTTGCCTTTGGCCAGCTCCAGGAAATACAGCTGAAGGGTGGTGCTTTGATCAATAAGATCATGGTAAGTGAAGAACAGGCCGGAGGAAATCCTGGCGCCAGATGATCGAGCCGAGGCCTTTAGGATCCAGGCCGGAGGGAAGGTCCACCGTGCGGATCAGGGAGCCGTCGTCAGAGTAAACCTGCAGGTTGGCGGCTGATTGCGATCCATTCAAGACGGTCGGGGGAGACAGAAATACCGTCTGCCTGGACTCCGGTAGGGATAAGTTTCTCGTCCGATGATAAATACTGGATCGCCTGGCTGTCATGCTCCTTGACGAGAAACAAATGCTCAGGGCTGTGACCAAGGGGGAAAAACTGGGAAGGATTGCAGCAGCCCCAGGGACCGAGGGAGTTCACCCGGATCTGCTTCAAGCTGGGGGAATTTACCAGAAAAATCCCAGTCTGGAAGTCGGTGTTGGTATACGACCATGGCCAGGTTGGCGTGTTTCCATTCAACACAACCCAATTACCGTATGGGACGAAGGCATACTCAGTATACGAACCCTGCCAGATCTTCTGAAGTGCTGCCTGTATTTACATCGACCAGTTTCAAGTCGTAGGATCCCGGGCCATTGGCTCCATTGGAATCAAAGTACGTGTGATCATCCAGCCAATCGCTGGAGGTGACAATCTGAGGGGTGCCTTTTGAGAGCTGGTTTATCGTGGCTCCGTCCACCGAAGTGGCGTATATGTTGTATTGCATGCCCTCGCCGACCGAATAAGAACTGCCATCCAGGATCCACTTCCCATCCGGGGACCATGAAATCCATTGGACTTCCTCGAGACCCGAGCTCAGGCGCTTGATTGAGGCGGTTTCAGAATCGTAAAGGTAGAGGTCGGATGAAAGCCCGTCCATTTGCCCGGCGAAAGCCAGATAACGACCATCTGGGGACCAGTCCAGAGATTGGGTAATACCGAGGATGAAGGCATTCCTTAAAGTGTCCGCAGTCAAATCCGGCTGGCTCAACTGACCGGCGGCCTTGGTAAAAATGTCCGGATAATCCTTTGACAATAACGGCGTGATCACCTGCACTGTACCATCCAGCACGCTCATCAGGTTGAGGGCCAGATCGCCGCCATCCGGCCCGGCTGCCCCAAAAGCAGTTCCGGCGGATCCGGTGTAATAGGCCAGCCATTTTCCGTCGGGCGAGAGGGTATTGGATAACGGCAGGGAATTGGCAGAAGCGTCATAATTGGCAGGGAAGAAGGTGCTGGACTGCCCCTGTCCGTCTGCATCCAGGAGCTTGAGGACGGAGCGGCTGCCAGACTGGTCCTGGTACGCCAGGTAGGGGCCGCTGGTGTGCAAGACCTGGAGCGGCTTAGCGGGTGTGGATGAAACCGGCGCGGGGGTGGACGGGGCGACGGTTGACGGTGGAACAGGGGTTGGGGGAAGCGCGTTGTTGACAGTTGGCGGCGCTTGAGTGGCAAGGTTGCCTGGTATCGTGCAGCCGAAAAGAAGGAGGAAAACGATGAAGGATAATGTGGAGAGCTTATTAAGTTTCATGATTTGTTCCTTCTCCCTTGATGGAGCTCTGCTTATTTCACTGCTTTGTCGGTCTCTTCCAGGGCCTGGTCGAGCACTGCAAAACCTTCCTGCAACTGCTCTGCGGTGATAGGCAGCGGCGGGATGATCAGCACAGTGTGCCAGTGAGTATAAACGTATAAACCGTGCTCCAGGCAGGTCTTGCGAAAAGCCGCCATCTCCGGGCTGGAACCGTTCCAGGGCGCCAACGGCTCTTTTGTCTGCCTGTCCCTGACCAGCTCAAGGATCCCAAACAAGCCGATCGAGCGCACATCGCCAACGGAGGGGTGCGTTTCGCCCAGGTCTTTCAGGAGGCGGTTCAGCACCGGTCCCAGCTCGGCGGCATGCTCGACCAGTTTATCTGCACGCATGACATTTATATTCGCAACAGCGGCTGCCAGCGAGACCGGGTGGGAGGTGTAAGTTAAGCCCGAACTCGAAGGTACGCTGGTCGAAGGCCGCCGCGATCTCGGGCTTCATTGCCACGGCCCCCAGCGGAGCATAAGCCGAGGTTAGGCCTTTCGCCATGGTCATGATGTCCGGGATGACGCCCCAGTTATCGACAGCAAACCACTTGCCCGTCCGGCCAAAGCCGCTCATCACCTCATCGGCAACCATCACGATCCCGTAGCGGTCACAGAGCTTGCGTACGCCCTGCAGGTACCCCTCCGGTGGAACAATGATCCCATTAGTGCCGGTGACCGATTCGATCAGTATGGCCGCGATCGTCTCCGGGCCCTCGAAGCGGATGATCTCTTCGAGGTGGTTGAGATAATCCTGGCAGAAGTCCGCTTCGGAGATATCCGGGGTGGTGCGGTGGAAAGTGGAACGATAGCGGTATGGGTCCAGGAAGTGCACAACGCCCGGCATCAATCCCGGCTCCCAGGCCACCCGGCGCGGATCACCAGTCAGCGCCATGGCCCCGGCGCTGGCGCCATGGTAGGAGCGGTAACGGCTGAGCACCTTGAAACGGCCGGTGTAGCCACGTGCCAGTTTGATGGCATTCTCGTTGGCATCCGCCCCGCCCAGTGTGAACAGTACCTTGGTCAATTTTCCGCCAGGCGAAACCTGGGCCACCAGTTGGCTCGCAACCGCCCGGATTTTGGTGGCCATGCCGGGAGCGGCATAAGGCAGTTCACGCGCCTGCGCTACCATGGCTTCGATGACGCGTTCATCGCCATGCCCGATATTGACACACATGGTCATCGAGTTGAAATCCAGGTAACGTTTGCCGGAAGTATCCCAGAAGAAGACGCCTTTGGCAGATTTTATCGGGATGGGGGTCACTTTTGCCTGTGCCGACCAGGTCCAGAAAACGTGTTCTTTGGAAAGCGGGAGGATTTCATCGTCGGGAAGATCAAACATGGCTGCCTCGTTTTATGCAAATCAATTTTGAATGAATAGTATAGACAAACTTAAGGAATTCACCACGAAAAACACAAAGGAACACGAAGGGAAAGAAAGAAACGTATAAATTGTTATTCTTCATGAGCTAAAAGATTGATACGAGAGAGAATTCTCAAGCTATTATAAAGGTATTTTCGTTCGAGGGATTGACACGGGTTAACAGGTTTGGTATGATCTATTCTTACCGACCGGTAAGTAAGTAATAGGCCCAAATCGAAAAGGATCTCACCAAGGCTATGAACGATAAAACCCGCAACCGTGTACTGATTGTGCTCTTCCTGGGCGTACTGATGGGCGCGCTGGATATTGCCATCGTCTCACCGGCACTGACCCCCATTCAGGCCTATTTTGGCGTGAACGAGCGCGCCAAATCCTGGATATTTACCATCTACGTATTGTTCAACCTGATCGGCACGCCCTTGATGGCGAAACTCTCGGACATATTCGGGCGGCGGTCGATCTACATCCTGGATATCAGCATGTTTGCCGTGGGCTCGCTGGTGGTGGCGCTTGCTCCGCATGGCTTATTTTCGGTGCTGCTGGTCGGGCGCGCACTGCAGGGCTTCGGAGCAGGTGGGGTCTTCCCGGTGGCCAGCGCGGTGATCGGTGACTCGTTCCCGCCCGAAAAACGCGGCGGCGCGCTCGGGCTGATCGGGGCGGTCTTTGGACTGGCTTTCCTGGTCGGCCCGATCCTGGGCGGGGTCATCATGTCCTTTACTGTCTGGCAGTGGCTCTTCATCATCAACCTGCCGATTGCGGTCATCGTCATCGTACTGGGATTACGCTTTCTGCCTGCCACCCACCCCGAATCCCGGCGCGCCTTCGACTGGGCTGGCATGCTTGTGCTGGGTGTGCTGCTGGCCGCCCTGGCATACGCTCTCAACCAGATCGATACGCAGAATTTCTTTGCCAGCCTGATCTCTCTGAATGTATGGCCCTTCCTGGTGCTGGCGATCGTCGCTGGTGTTTGTATTTCTGTTCATCGAGCGGCGTGCCGAAGACCCGGTCCTGCGCATCCAGCTCTTTTCCAGCCGACAATCCGTACTGGCCAGCGCCCTGGCAGCCGGAGCCGGACTGGGTGAAGTTGGCATGGTTTTTATCCCGTCCCTGGCCCTGGCAGCCATGCCAGCCATCATCAACAAGCATACCGCCAGTTACCTGCTTATGCCGGTTGTGCTGGCAATGGCAGTTGGCAGCCCATTGGTCGGCCGGATCCTGGACAAAGCCGGCTCCAAGCTGGTGGTACTGGCTGGCAGCCTCCTGGCAGCCATTGGGATGATCATGCTGGGCATTCCGGCCGTCACCTCGGTGCTGGCGCTCTTCATCATCGCCGGCATCGTGATCGGGCTGGGCCTTTCGGCCTTGCTGGGCGCACCGGTGCGTTATATCATGCTGAACGAGGCGCCCGCCTGCGACCGGACTGCGGCGCAGGGCGCCATCACGCTCTTTACCAGCATCGGGCAATTGACCAGCAGCGCGCTGGTCGGAGCAGTGGCGGCTTCCCAAGGCGGTGGCGTGAAAGGCTACGGCTCGGCCTATCTGGTCATCGGGGGCATCGCCGTGGTATTGGTGTTGCTAACGATCGGCCTGAAAGATCGCAAGGATGAACTGGCTACGGTCCAGCAGGTGCAGGCCGCTGCCAACTAGAGAATGCATTTGCGCGCCTAATGTTTAAGGAGGAAAGATAGAAATGAATGTCTGAGCTCTATACCCAAGCAAGAGCAATGCATAATAAATCATCCGCCCCTCTCCCGCTGAACCAGGCGGGGATATAATATTCTCAATATGACCACTCCCGAGTATGGATTACGCGAAAAGATCCTGGCCACAGCCAAAAGCCTGTTCATCCAACACGGTTATCATGGTTTGGCTATGCGCCAGATCGCCGAAGCCCTGGATGTCTCCAAACCAGCGCTGTATTACCACTTCAAGGACAAGGAGCAACTTTTCCTGGCCATCCTGAGACTTTATCTGGATGAAATGGAAACAGCCATCGACCGGATCACAGCCCAACCCGTGACCAGCCGGGAAAAAATCCGGGACTTTATGAAATACGTTCTGGCCCAGCCGCCCGAACAGCGCGCCATCATCCGGCTTGCCAGCCAGGAGATGGGCCAATTGTCCGACCCGGCACGTAAATCCTTTGAAACGATCTACCAAGATAAATTCATCGGAAAAATCGAAGCGATGCTCATCTCCGGGATGGAACATGGTGAGTTCATCTTGGTCAGACCCGAGGTGGCCACCTGGACATTGTTGGGGATCATGTATCCATACTTTTATCCAGCAAACACAGGGGATGGCGGCCTGCCGGAGGATGTTATTCAACAAATCATAACCGTCTACATGGACGGGATCGTTATTTGATACGCGAGTGACAGTTCTCCTTTCGGGCGTGCTGCGTGGAGATGACCATCAAATCAGTTCACCCAATGGACACCAGACCTGCAGCCGGCTTCCCTTATAAACGTATCGTCGTGGTCGGTGTGACTGGCTGCGGCAAATCCATGCTGGCGGAGAGATTGGCGGACCGGCTTGGCCTGGAATTCATCGAACTGGATGCTTTATACTGGAAACCAGGTTGGGTTGAATCCAACCTGGATGAATTCCGTGAAAAAGTCAGGACGGCGATAAGCGCCCCGGCCTGGGCGCTGGCTGGAAATTACAGCCAGGTGCGTGAGCTGGTTTGGCCGCGTGCCGAGGCGGTAATCTGGCTGGATTACAAGTTCCAACTGGTATTCCGGCGCTTGTGGAACCGCACCTGGCAGCGCTGGTGGAAAAAAGAAACACTATGGGGCAGCAACTACGAGCGCTTATGGCCGCAGTTCAAAATCTGGTCAAAGGAAAGCCTGTTTCATTGGCAGGTTTTGAGTTACAGACGGCATAAGCGTTTGTATCCACAATTATTTGCCAGCCCGGACTACGCCCACCTGAAAATTCTTCGATTCAAAACGCCTGGGGAGATGGAAGAATGGCTGCATTCAATTACTACCAAACCGGAAATACCCTACGGGTACGCTGTAAACAGAGATAAACGTTTATAAGTCTGATGAACAAGGTCAAATAGCCCATCAGTGTATTCAATCCAAATTTTCCCCGTTTACCTCTGGTAGATTTTCCTGTTGTAACCCAGAATATCAATACATTCTAAACGCTTTGCCGAAGTCGTTTCACCAGCTGCAGCAGCCCAAGGATTGCCACGATCGCAAGCAGGAACAGCCAACCGAAGGAAATCTGCAAACGAATAATCAGCGCCGCCAGGGTCAAAGCCAGGCTGAGACCCCCCAATCCGGCCAGGCGCATGAGATGCTGCTTTTCCAAAAGATGCAGGTCATCTTCGGGGGCTGCCCGCCGCAAGCGCCGGGAAAAATCCGCCAGGTCCCAGGCCAGCAGGCTCCCCAAAACACTGATCGCCGGAAGGAAGGGGCTCAAGCCAACCCACACCCCCAGCGCAGACGCACAAGTAAAGACAAGCATGCCCATAGAAGCCGCCCAGTCCAAATGACGCCACTGCGACAACAGCCAGAGCAAGCCAATAACGAGACAACCGATACCTGCGAAGGGCAACCCGAATTGGAAATAGCCGGCCGCCAGCGGAAGCATGCCTGCCAGAATGCAAATGGTTTCAGCAATAATTATCACCGGCTATCTCCCGATGGCCCTGATCCAGGCAGCCGGCCGACCAAGTCCGGACATGCCGACCTGGTCAAACGGCCGGGCCACATCCCAATCCAATACCTGCAGTCCGGCATGCCGGAGTTTGTTTAACATCATGGCGCGTTCCATGCGGACAATGCGCCCGGCCAGAGCGCTCTCCGGGAGTTTCGGCAAATAAGCCAGTTCGAACCGGACCGGGTCGGGGCTGATGACCATGACCTGGTAGCCGCGGGCGCGCAATTGCAGCAACACGTCATAATCCGCCGGTACCAATGGGGAAACCAGTACGATCTGTGAATGCGCCGGGAATAGTTGGGTGGGGATATGAGCAAGATCGGCAAAGACCAGGCTTTCGCCCGGTTCAGCGCGCGCCAGGGATTGCAGGATCCGTTCCCGCTGGATCTTACCGTAACCCGGGAAAGTCCAATGCAGGTAATGCCCGTACAGCAGCATCCCGACCCGGTTCCCCTGGGCCAGGAACGCATCCGCCAGTGCGGCCGCGGCCTGCACCGAATACTCAAAAAGCGAATGACCTGCCCGCAATAAGTTGGTCCGCAGGCGGCCATCCAGCACAATCCCAACATCGGCTACACGCTCCTGCTCGAATTCATTCGAATACAGGTTCTCAGGGTGACGGGCGCTGATGTTCCAATTGATCCAGCCGGGCGGATCGCCAGGCGCGTAGTCCCGCACTCCGAAGAATTCCACCCCCGGCCCCCCCAGGCGCGCCGGGATCGTCCCGGAATACACATTCGTCCGGCGAGGGCGGATGGCCACCCGTTGCATACGCATCACAGGCGGCAGAACGAACAGCTGGTCATGGATTGGATAACTTTTCTTGCGATGAAGCAGACCGAATAGATCGCTAGCCTCGACCTTCACTTCTGTGAAAGCGTAATAGCCGCGTGGGCCGCGGATATCATACGACCAGGAAAAGGTTTTACCGGATGCCAGGGAGAGCAGATGGTGGTTCGAACCAGCCTGTACCTGCAGACCAGGCGGCAGGATATCTTCCATGAACACTTCTTCCAGGGAGGGGCCGATGTTGGAGACAGCCAGTGTCACCCGTACAGGTGCATCCGGTGCGGCGCGTTCACTGCCCAGGCTGCGCTGGATCTGCAATTGGATTGTCTCAGGCGCGCGCGCCAGGCCGACCAGCAAATATAAGACCACCGGCACAACCAGCGCAAGCAGTTCGCCACGCAAGGTCGCCAGTCCGGCGATGACCAGTATATAGGTCAGGGAGATCAGGAGAAATATGCGTCTTACCATGGCAGGCAGATAAAATCAGGATTTATGCGCCGGTCCCATTCGAATTAGCGCGGCTGGGTAGCACCGGTACCGGCACCCTGGCGAATACATCCGCAATCACATCTTCGCCGACCTGGTGTGACATCCAGTATTCAGGCTGCAGGATCAGGCGGTGGCTCAACACTGGTACCGCGAAACGCTTGATGTCATCCGGGAGGACGTAGGGGCGGCCTTGAAGGGCGGCGAAAGCTCTGGCCATCTTGAGAAAAGCCAGCGAACCGCGTGGGCTGGCACCCACCGCTACGCGCCGGTCCTGGCGGGTTTCAGAGACAAGGCTGGCGATGTACTGCTCCAGATCAGGATCGATGTGTACAGTTTCAACCTGCCGGCACATTTCCAGGAACCGCTGGGCGTCCATCAACTGCTGCAATTGGACAACCTCCTGCTGGCGTTCGTGCCGCCTGCGCAGAATCTCGGTCTCCTCCTGCACGCTCGGATAGCCGACCTTCAGTTTTAGCATGAAACGGTCCAGTTGCGCCTCGGGCAACGGAAAGGTGCCTTCGTACTCGATCGGATTCTGGGTTGCCAGCACCAGGAAAGGTTCGGGCAGCCGCTCGGTCTCGCCATCCAGGGTTACCTGGCCTTCCTGCATCGCCTCCAGCAGGGCCGACTGAGTCTTGGGAGAAGCGCGGTTGATCTCATCCGCCAGCAGGATATTGGCAAAGACCGGCCCTTTGCGGAGCTCGAAGCGATTATTGTCCCGGTTGAAGATATAGCCACCCGTGATATCCCCAGGCAGCAGGTCCGGGGTGAATTGGATCCGTTTGAATTCCAGCCCAAGCGCAGTGGCAAAACTGCGGGCGATCAAGGTTTTGCCGAGGCCGGGATAATCCTCCAGCAGGACATGCCCGCCCGTCAATGCGGCAGCCATGATGCTTTCCAGCAGGCTGCGCTTCCCGACCACAGCCCGTTCCACTTCAGCAATCACCTGGCCAACTGTTTCGGACAGCTCAAGCTTGGTTTTATCCACTGCGTGCCTCCATAAGGTTGGTTGGAAATCGCCGTGACGAAAAGGAAATCTTCACTGGTTCACGGTTATTCCGGACGATCCTTCAACTCAGATTTAAGGAATTCGACGGCTTCGTTCACATCCAGGTCAAAAGGAGTGGGTTGCCGGCGCATAAATGGCAGCGCCGGCAGCGGGAAATCAACGAACGACTTTTCCAGGCCGGCCTGCAAATAGGTCTGAAGCTCTTCCGGCGGGACCCGGCTGCGATTTCCCAGGCGAAGATCCATTTCACGCTTGAGCTTGGCCAGGCGATTGGCGATCATCCATTTATAGTAATTCCCCTCGCCGGTCTTCGAGATCCACCCGGACAGGCTCTCCACCGGACCCAGAGCGGGTTTTGGCGGTTCGGCATATCTCCGGCTGCCGGAATACCAGTTCAACAGGCTGGTGCTGGCGATCAGAACCAGGCCTGCCAGGAGCACGATCCACAAGAGCAATTGTGGAATTGCGGCATAAAAAAGATTCAATACCCACCACAGGTAAGCCAGCGGGGTGATGACAATCCGGCGGATGACATCCTGCAGGAAGAAAGCCAGGATAACCGCAACCACCAGCCCGGCTGCAACGAGCAGCAGGCGGCGTTTCATCCATCCACCCCACAGGCCTGCAGGACCGTTGTCAGGCAGGCAACCGCTTCCGCCGTCTCCTCGAGACTGGCCTGCACGGTCCCATAGCGGGCGGCTTCGAACAGCCGCGTCAGCCTGCGGACGGCCTCAGCCGGTAAACCGGCGGTTTCCAGACGGGAAGCGAATTCGCTGGCAGTTAAATCCATGCGGCGCTGCAGGCCGTGCCGGTAACTAACCACTTCGCTCATGCGCACATAGGCTTTTATGATGGCGTTCTCCCAATCCTGACCGGAGGAGATATCCGCCAGGCTGCTGCGGGCGATCTCCGCCAGGTTCTCCAAAGGCTGGGAGTCCCGGTTCAAGCGCTGCCTGCGCAGCCACCAGCGCCCGGTCAGGAAAAGAACGGCTGCCAGCAGAAGCACCACCCCCAGGCTGACCAGGTAGAGCAGCGAGTTGGGGATATGCGGCGGAGTAAAGACCACGGGCGCAGATCCCGCCCCAGGCGGGGTATTTGCCCTGGACGCGGCCGACCCGATCAGATTGAGCCTTGCAAATAAATTGGGAAAATTGTTCAATATATAAAAAAGGGCCAGAACGAACAAGGCAAAGCGCAGGAAGTACAGGATAATGCGTTTGCGTAATTCAGGCGAAAAGAAGGAGGCCACGATGACGATCAAAATAAAAACCAGGCCCCAGAATATCAGCTGCTTCCAGAAAGGAATATCGGCGATCTGGGCGGCAATCTTCTCGACAGAGACCTGGATGATGACGGATTCCCCGTGTGCGAGCGGGCGGCCAGGCCGGAAATGGATTTGCCCCAGCCCCATCGCCAGGATTATCACCATCAGCACGGCGAAGACCGACAGAAAGATTACCCAATTCTTGTGGGCAAAAAATCTCTTTTGCATGGCGCAGAAATTGTACCAGAATCCTTAGGGATAAATCAGGAAGAAGTCAAGCCCCCGGTGCATCCACTCAGGGTTTTCTCAAAATCAAGTTTTTCAGCCTTATAGTATTTTAATAAAGGAGAATCAAAAGTGAATGATATAATTTCACCTGCCATGTCCGATTTGACCACACCCGCTGATTCCAACTGCCGCGGAGCGCTCCATCCAAAAGCCATCGAGGGGATGGAACTATTCAACGCCGGGCATTACTTCGAGGCGCACGAAGCGCTGGAGGCAGCCTGGCGGGATGAGACCGGGCCAGTGCGGGACCTGTACCGCGGCATCCTGCAGGTTGGGGTGACTTACCTGCACATACGGCGGCGCAACTACGATGGGGCGATCAAGGTTTACCAGCGCAGTCTTAAATGGCTGCGGCTTTGGCCGGATACCTGCAGGGGCGTGGCAGTGGGCCAGCTGAGGAGGGACCTGGAGGCGGCCATCACTGCAGTCAAAAAGCTGGGTCCGGAACATATCATCGAATTTGATGCGTCCCTGCTAAAACCGGTCTTGTATTCCATAAGCGAAATCCAATGACCAATTCCCTTTTATTTTCCGGTAAAGTTGCCCTGGTGACAGGCTCGGGGCGTGGGATCGGGCGGGCAATCGCGCTTTATTTCGCCCGCAACGGGGCGGATGTGGTTGTCAATTTCTTTCGCAACCGGGCGCCAGCTGAAGCGACCGCCGCCGAAATCGAGAAATTGGGACGGCGTGTGCTGCTGGTCAAGGCCGACGTAGGCGATCTTGAGGATCTGAAGCGGCTCTTTGACGAAACCGAACTGGCCTTCGGAGGGCTGGATATTTTTGTCCACAACGCAGCATCGGGATATAACCATCCGGCGTTGGAGCAAAAACCTAAAGGCTGGGACTGGACCATGAATATTAATGCACGCGCCTTGTTATTCGCAGCCCAGCGCGCGGCAGGCCTGATGGAAAAACGCGGCGGCGGGAGCATCGTCAGCATTTCCAGCCCCGGTTCGGGGCGGGTGCTGCCGGATTACGTGGTGGTAGGCGCCAGCAAGGCCGCACTCGAAGCGCTTACGCGTTATCTGGCAGTGGAACTCAGCCCCAGGAACATCATTGTCAACGCGGTCTCGCCTGGCATCGTGGAAACCGATGCACTGAAACACTTCGATCTCCTGCGACAGGCAGGCCTGATCCAGAAAGCCGTGGCAGCCACACCGGCCGGGAGGTTGGTCACGCCGCAGGAAGTGGCAGAGGTGGTCGGATTCCTGTGCACACCGGCAGCTTGCATGATCCGCGGACAGGTGATCGTGGTGGATGGGGGTTACACACTCCCGGCAAATTAAGAGATCAATGGGATGGATGGGGGATATGTTGTCACGGCAGATTAATTTATAAATTATATAAAATAATTAAATTTATTAATCAAAAAATTGGTAGCATGCAACCAATTTTTACCCGGAGAACGCACATGAAACCCAAAGCCATTCTCACGATAGTCTCCATTATTCTGTTAACTGCTTGCAGTATGAAGACCAGCCCAACAGGGGCCGGGAATCAACCCTTGATCCCGGTCACAGGCGGAAAAAACGTAACCATCGACAATTATGCCTTCAGTCCGGCGGACTTGACAGTCAAGGTAGGCACAACTGTAACATGGACTAATAAGGATGCGGCCGGGCATAATGTAATCGCAAACGATAACTCCTGGGGTTCCTCCAACCTCTTGAAAACGGGGCAATCCTACCGCTACACCTTTACCAAGGTCGGGACATTTCCCTATCATTGTGGTATTCATACCGAGATGAAAGCAACAATTACTGTGGTAAATTAAGACAACAACGCTATCTCTTTATTATGACCCTTGCGATAGCCTGAGGTTCCAGGCAAGGCTTCTGGAAGAAATTCCCGAATTCATTTTTTGCCCAAAAAGGAACCTTCCCAAGGGAGACATGGCCTAAAAATTACCTTGAGACGAAATTGATGCAGGAATCACCTGCCACAGGCCACATCTGACAAGCATCTTTTATCCATTCGTCAGTAAAATTGTCCGAATATTCGTTCTCTGCGATTGACTTTTGTGTTAGAATAAGCACACTTGCAGTAGGAATTGTGTGCATTTATGCCGCCAGCCCTGTACAAGGCTGGCGGATTTTTGCAAGCCCGCTGCCCCACTCAAAAGGAGAGAATGTAGAAATGGAAACAAAGATTTATGTAGGCAACCTGTCCTACGATACCACCGAGGACGATTTGCGCACGCTCTTTGCCCAGGCAGGGACGGTCGCATCGGTGGCTCTGATCAAAGACCGCGACACGGGACAATCCAAGGGCTTCGCGTTTGTGGAAATGAGCAACCAGAGTGAAGCCGAGAAGGCCATCCAGACCTTCAACGGTTACACCCTTTCCAACCGGCCTTTGAAGGTCAACTTGGCCCGCCCGCGGGAAGAACGCAGCTTCGGCGGTGGCGGCGGTGGCGGTTACAATCGCGGTGGTGGGGGCGGTGGGGGTGGCGGCGGCGGTTATGGTGACCGGCGCGGCGGCCCCGGCGGCGGTAATCGCGGTGGCCCGGGCGGCCCTGGTGGCAAGGCTCGTGGCGGCCAGCGCAGATATTAAAATAATAACAAACTCCCGCAAGTCAGACTTGCGGGAGTTTGCTTTATATTGAAAAGAGGGAAAAGGTGAATAACGTGAATATTGGATTATTCATGCTGTGGTACTGGAGTGCGTATATTGTTGTTACTCTGGCGGGAATAGGGCATACGATCTTTAATTGGAAAATATTAAAAATGGAAATCAAGGTAGAAAAAGTCACCAGCATGTATGAGGTTGTCCCTTACGCAAAAACTGTACCATATCACCCACTTTATAACATCATTATTTGGCCGATCTTCGCCTACATTTATCTCTTACAGACAACCCCGGCGAATGTTTGGAAAGCTGCACTGGTTTTGGGCGGGAGTTGGACACTCATTACGATTGTTTTCGATTTGTTCGGATGGGTAATCATAAAACATCCCTGGAGAATGACTTTTCGGGAAATGTACGTGGATTATCAGCCCTGGATAAGCCTCATTTATATTTCCATCTTCGTCAGCCCTCTAATCGCAGCATTATTCATTTGAAGTTTTTTTCAACCAGAAAATCCATAAAATAAGATGCCGAGACTGAAGTGGATCTCGGCTTTCCATCATTGGTTAATTCGAAAGGTACGGGCAATCTTATCAAAAATCAGGATCCAATCGTGAAATTCATCGTAATAAGAAACGCCTGAAAGGATCCAAACGGTATCACCATCCTTGATGAAATAAATCGCTGATCCCATTGGCACATTATTAAAAATCATTTGCAGCTTTAATCGTAGTGCCGCGTAGGATCCAATTTCGAAATTCTTCTTTTCCAAAAAAGTCATCTGAGGAGTGAACTGTGTGAGACCTTCTTGAACAAAATCATCCAGATTGGATAAGGTAGTTTTCTCATTGGTTAAATTTATGTTGACATTAAATCCATTGCCAGCTGTATTACCTTTTTCAGCATATATAAGGTAATCACCGTCAGTCTTTTGGACAAAGTCGGCCGGCATCCACAACTCCACCTTTTCATATTTAGCCTGTTTCCAATCTCCCGGGATAAGAGATTTATAAGTGGTTGCTGTAAACGTGAGACTGGGAAGGATTGGAGTAGGAGATGAAAATGGTGTACGGGTTGGCAAAGGGCTGGAAGCCGCTTGGTTGTCCTGGGTGGGTGGATTCGTTATGTCATTCAAGGACGTCAACTTTCCCAGGATCGTTCTTGCTGCAAAACCCATAATCCCAATCGTGGTCAATCCCAGACAGGCAAGGACGATCAATTGTGTAACAGTCATTCCAAGATATCTTTGGCGTTTATTCTGCATGGGCTGTCTCCCTTTTTCCTAATTATAGCTGAAACTGTTAAACAGTTTATCCCACCAGGATGGTTCGGGCGGGTGCGCCATCCGATCCGACCAGCTTGAGCGGCAGGCAATACAGGCTGTAATTCCCGGGGGCAACGGCGCTCAAATCCAGCCCTTCTATAATTACGATCCCGGCGGTCAGCAGAGCCCGGTGAGTTGGGATGCTTTGGTGGTAAGGCGCCACCGAGAGATAATCGATGCCAACCAATTTCAGGTTGTGCTGAACCAGCCATTCCGCTCCATCAGCCGAAACGCCGACAAAGCCAGTATCAAATACATTTTCCCCACGTTTCCAGAGATTTGAATTGCGGGTCTTCAGGAGCAAGCGTTCCGTACCGGGTGGGATGGCGGCGTTATCCAAGACCTGTGCGTCGATCACCGCCACATCTTCCGGAATTTGAACCACGCAGGCCGGGCCAACCAGGATATCCAGCGAAAGCGACTCAACCGTACGGTGGTCGTTCAGGAAATGGTGCGGCGCGTCCACATGCGTGCCGACGTGGACTCCGCAGGCCAGGCGTGAGACGTTGTCATGCGCCCCGGCATCCATGGAAGAGACCTTGCTCCAGTACCACCTGCGGGTCGCCGGGCCAGACCGGCAGTTCGGGGGAAATCGGGAGGGAGATATCATAGATTTTCATGGTTCACCTTTTATCTCTACCAACCTGCGACAGTGAATATGCGCTGCAAGAACTGGGTGCGCTCCGCAGGGGTCATCGGGCGTGGGCGGGCGTAATCTTCGATAATGTAGGTCAGCAATTCGGTTCCAATATACTTTCCGTCGTAAAAAATATGCCGGTCAACGAAACTCTGGGTTGTCTCCAGACTGAACATTTGGTCAAAGAACAGATTCCCCGGACCATAATGAATAAACGAACCGTTGTCCAACTCCATTGAAGCCGGTTCATGCGCCTGGCTGCCGCTGACGATGACCGCACCGGCTTCCGCCATGCGGCGAAAATCGGCCTGTTCTTCAGGGGTTGGGTTGGGCTGGTAATATTCGCTATATTGAAAGGTCATGATCGGGAGATAGCCTTGCGAGCGCAGGCGGGTGATCTCGGCAGCCATGTCATCCAGGTTGCAGGGCGCGGATCCGGGACGGCTGTCCGTGGCCCAGTCGTCAGCCGGCCCGGCATAGTTGCAACCGATGAAAGCCAGCCGGTTGCCGTGATTCTCCACCAGGGCCGGTTGGAGCGAAGACTGCAAATCCCGGCCTCCGGCAAAATATTTCCAGCCGAGCTGGTCATACATGTCCAGGGTATTCAACAAATCCGCCGGACCGTAATCCAGCAGGTGATTGCCGGATAGTTCGACAATGTCAACGCCAATATCCTGCAGCAATGCGATGTAACGCGGGTCGCTGCAAAACCTAAGGCTTTCAGTCCATGGTTCAGGTTTGGGACAATTCGCATCGAACGAAATTTCATTGCTGACATGCGTCAGATCGGCGGCACGCAGCACGCTGCGGATTTCCTCGCCCGGATAAAGTATGCCATGGCTCTCCATGCGGTCGGCAGTGGCACGTACCAGCGCCGTGACGCCCGTCATTGCCAGTACAGTCAACTTGTTCGGATCACGATTTGTCGCCGGAAGGCTGAACGACGAAGGTTGAAGAGAAAAAATGATTTTGAGTGGATAGGCCGCCGCGTCGAAATCGTTGTGGATCGGAGATTGACCATCCACACTGAGGACTTTCCAGCGCGGATCGAGCGCCTCGAACGGAATGATTGCCCAGGCCGGACGGTCTGCCCAGACTGAATTGACCAACTGCTCGGCAGCGGCCACGCGTACGGCCCCGGAAGCTGGCGCGCCCCACAGGGCGCTGAATGCGGCCAGGGTGGGTTTATCGATCCATAAATAGCGGCCGGCAAAGGGTCCCGAAGGCGTCCCGGCCCAGGCACTTTGGATATCAGCCAATGAAACACCGTCGGTCAGGGTCGGGAAAGGCGCCACGAGCGCATAGATCCAGACGGAGGCAGGCTGATTGTCGAGCTGGAGATTGTTGGTTGCTGATTTCCAGGCGCTCCGTGGCCGCATCCGGTGTTTCCACAGATGGCAGGCCGGAGGCCAGGGCAAATTGACGCAGGTTTTCCGGGACGGCAGGAGAGATCCATAGCGAGGCTGGAACTGGGGTGAGGGTCGGTTGAGGCGGTTGAGTTGGCTGGTCCTGGCCGGGGTTCGGAACCGGAGTGTCCGCAGGGGCCGGGGTGAAACCTTCCGGCTGAAAAGGCGTGAGCGAAGGCGATAAAAGAATTTTTGTAGGAGAGGCGGCAAAGAGCGGGGAGTTACCCCACAGGTTTCCACAGGCGGCCAGTAAAAGGCTGCATACCAAGGCGCACTGGCAAATAAGAAAGCGGCTTTTCCGCATTGGGTTCCCCGAATTTACCTTTCGGCCAGGCGTAATTCGGCCAGACAGGCCTTTTTAAGCGCAGCTTTATCCACTGTCACACCCAGGCCGGGACCGGAGGGCACATCGATCGTACTGCCGGGGTCCAGCTTGAAGCGTTCATGCGTGATGTCCCTGGTATAGTAGCGATCGGAGGCGGATATATCCCCCGGGAGGCTGAAACCTGGCAGGGAAGCCAACGCCAGGTTGGCGGCCCGGCCGACACCGGTCTCGAGCATCCCACCGCACCAGACCGGGATGCCTTGCGCCCGGCACAGGTCGTGGATGAGGACAGCCTGGCTCAACCCGCCCACCCTTCCGGGTTTGATATTGATGATCTTGCAGGCATCCATTTCGAGGGCTGAGCGGGCATGCTGCAAGCTGAGGATGCTTTCATCCAGGCAGATGGGTGTGTGGAATTGTTTCTGGAGCTTGTGATGATTCCAGAGATCATCCTCATCCAGCGGCTGCTCGATCAACAGTAATTTCAAACGGTCCAATGGACGTAAAACCTGGCAGGTCTCGAGTGTATAAGCCGAGTTGGCATCCACTTGCAAAGGGATATGCGGGAAAGCCGTGCGGACGGCTTCGGCGTCGCCGACATCCCGACCGGGCTTGATCTTGATCTTGATGCGCCCGTAGCCGTCAGCCAGGTATTTCTCAACCCTTTTGACCAGCGCCTCGGGGCTTTCCTGCAGACCGACCGAGACTCCCACCTCCACACGCGCCCGCAGACCGCCCAATAGATCCTTTAGGCTTTTGCCAAGGCGTTTGCCATGCAGGTCCCAGAGCGCCATTTCCACTCCGGCCTTGGCCAGATTGTGGCCGCGGATGTTTTTCACGCGCATTTGGAAGTCGTCTGCATCCGTTACGGGCTGGTCGAGCAGCCTGGGGGCGACAAAATCTTTAAGGATATGCCAGGCAGTGCCAGTGGTCTCATAGTTGTAGCCGGGTTCACGGTCCACAGCACATTCACCCCAACCGGTCAGACCTTCCGATTGGATGGAGACGAGGATACATTCACGAGTATGCGTGACCCCAAAGGAGGTCTCGAACGGTGAGACGAGCGGCATGGAAATGTGATGAAGGGTAAGCGAGTCCAGTTTCATAGGATGTTTGAGGGTTCGAATAGTTGAAAAGGTCAGGGACAACGCAGGTCCAAACCGGAATCCAGGTCCACGTGAAAGGTATAGACCAGGTAGAGCTGATCGCGCGGCTGGTCAGGAGAATCCAGCCAGGCCGAAAGCACAGCCAAATCAGGTGGCAGCCAGTTGCGGCCGGCCGCGGGGAATTCGCCATTTTCGATAAACATCAACCCATCTCCCAGACCGGTGTAGTTCTGATCGGCATAAAAAGAGCTGATAGCCTGCCGGTCACCGAAATAGCGGCGCAACTCCCCTACGAAATAATTACAGTGATTGCCATTGCCTGAAATAAGACCAACATATTTCTTATAGGAAACCAGTCTCGTCTTGGCCGGATGGCTTATCTGGCGGAACGCCTGGGAGTAGCAGTAGAGGGCATAATCGTCGAATTACTCTGGTTCTTCTTCTGGCAAGCTCTCCTGTGTGGGTCGGTCTTCTTCCAGCAGACTTTCCGCAGCCGGTTGCTCTTCCTCCGGTTGATCTTGCATGGCAGGTAGATCTTCTTCGGGCAAATTTTCCGGTTCCAGTTTTTCTTCCTGGGGTAGACTTCTGAGCACATCTTCCATGGTCGTGCCTTCCTTACGCATCCCCGGGGCTGGGGTACCACAATACGGACAAATATTCCAAGGCAATTCCATCAACCTGCCGCAGGAATGGCAGGGTTTGCGCAGTTTGGTCTGGCAGGTTGGGCAAACCTGCCAATCGTCCTTGATATGTCGCTCACAGCCTGGACAGACAGACTGGTCCTCTATCGATTGTAATAGCGCCTCCTCTTCCAGGGTTTGCTGGTATTCCTCCTCCAGCGTGCGCGCCGGGCGCAGGACCAGGTAGACCAGCACACCCGGCAGGTACAACAATGCCACCATGAGCGCGGCCAGGATATGTACCAACCGGTCGCGATGCCGGGAACGCATGTCGCGATAGGTCCATACCACCAGTGCAACCCACAACGCCACCAGGAAGGCTCCGGCCAGGCCGGTCAGGACAAGTGTGAGGCTGCTAAGAAAAGTCGGGTCCAAAGTCATAAAATCTCTCCAATTTATCCGCTACCACCGCCGCCGGCGATGCCACCTTCGGTCAACTTTCGCAGGTCGGCCAAGGCGGCTTCGATTTCTTCAGGAGTCACCGGGCGATCCTGGTCACGGTGTTTCAGTACGCCGAGGCGGGCTTTTTCCAGCGCCACTTCGCGGATGGCCAGGTTGCGCTTGAGGGCTTCCTTGACCAGAGCAGCACCCTGGCTATACCCGATGAGCGGGTTGAGAGCGGTGACAACAATGGCATTCTTTGCCAGCCAGCCGGTGGCCTTTTCCTTGTTGGCAGCCACACCTTGCACGGCCCGCAGGCTGAAGGCCTGCACTGCGCCAATCGTTACCTGCATGGCTTCGAACAGGTTATGGGCAATGATCGGCATCATCACGTTCAGTTCCAGCTGTCCGGCCTGGGCAGCCAGACCAACAGTGGTATCGCAGCCGATCACGTGGAACATGCTCATGTCCAGCATTTCGGCCATGACCGGGTTAACCTTGCCCGGCATGATGCTCGAACCAGGTTGGACGGCCGGCAAACGGATCTCATCCAACCCGGTGGAGGGGCCGGAGGCCAGCAGGCGGAAATCGTTGGCTATGCGGATCAAGGTCAGCGCCAGGGTGCGCAGGGAGGCCGAAAAATCGACTGCATCCGCCATGGACTGCATCGATTCGAACAGGTTGTCGGATTCGTATAATTGCAGGCCGGTCAATTCGCACAATTTCTTGACCATGCGGGCGTGGTATTCGGGGTGAGCATTCAACCCAGACCCGACGGCGGTTCCGCCGATCCCCAACCGGCGCAAACCATCGGCCGAGCGCTTGATCCTGCATCGCATCGCGCTCAATGGCTTTGGAATAGGCGCCAAACTCCTGACCCAGGCGCACCGGTACGGCATCCTGCAAATGGGTGCGGCCGGATTTAACCACATCATCAAACTCGACGGCTTTGGCTTGCAGGGCAGCGCGCAAATCCTCCAGCACAGCCAGCAATTCATCCAGCCGCCAAAGGCAGCCCAACCGCAGTGCGGTGGGAATCACATCGTTGGTGGACTGCGCCATGTTGACGTGGTCATTGGGATGGATTCGGTACTCGCCCAGCTCCCCACCCAGGATCTGAGTGGCCCGGTTGGCGATGACTTCGTTGACATTCATATTGTGACTGGTGCCGGCGCCCGCCTGGAAGGGATCCACGACAAACTGATCATCCCATTTGCCATCGATCACTTCCTGGGAAGCTTTCAGGATGGCGTCGGCGCGTTCTACATCCAGCAAGCCCAGGTCCAGGTTGACCTGTGCAGCAGCGCGCTTGATCACCGCCATGGACCAGATGAACGCCCGCCAGGGTTTCAGGCCTGAAATCGGGAAGTTCTCCACGGCCCGCTGTGTCTGAACACCGTACAACGCCTCAGCCGGTACCTGTAATTCTCCAAGGCTGTCACGTTCGGTACGAGTGGTTTTTGGCATGTTTACGGGTTTCCTCCAAGTGATTATACACCGGGAAGGAAAATCAAAAAACAAACTCACTCCGATCGAATAATACTGCGAGTTGCCGATAACAGATACAACAAGAAATCCATATCGACCGGCTTGGTCAGGACCGTTTTTATGCCCTCGCGCAAACCCTGCTGGATCAAGTCGTCAGCCGCATAAGCCGTCATGAATATCGTGACCAGGCCGGGGTTGGTCTGGCGGGTGGCGCGGTACAGTTCCACCCCATTCATATCCGGCATGATCACATCCGTCAGCAGGACGTGCACCGGATGGTCGCGCAGGATAGCCAGGGCGGCGGCTCCGGAATTCGCCGTATAGACCAGATAGCCCTTGGCATCCAGCACATCCGCCAGCGCGCTGGCCATGGATGCGTTATCGTCCACGATCAGTACCGACAGGGAAGCGAGCATGCCTCATTTATCCTGAGCGGGTAAATAAACCGTAAAGGTACTGCCCAGACCAACCTGGCTGTTTACTTCGATCCGCCCACCGTTGGCCTCCACCAGTTTTCTGCTGACAGGCAGTCCCAACCCGATACCTTTCACTTTGGTGGTGAAAAGCGGCTCGAAGATTTTGGACAGGTTTTCGGGGGTGATGCCGGTACCGGTATCTTTGAGAGTGATCGCCACCAACTTATCCATTTTTACGGCCGAAATGGTCAACTTCCCGCCTCCTGGCATAGCCTGGCAAGCGTTGACGGTGAGATTGCCCAACACCTGCTCGAGCTGGCGCGGGTCTGCAAAAACCAGTGGTAGTTCCACGGGGATATCCAACATGCCTTTCACCGTCCCCGGCAATGGGAAGCGCTCCAGCGTGTGCTTAACTAATTCACTCACAGATACCGGCTGCCGGTCAGATGAAACCACACGGGCGAAATCCAACAGGTCGCTGATGATCTTATCGGCATTTTGCACTTCATGTTCGATCATATCCAGATGCTGCCGGACCTTTTCACTGGCATCCGGTTGGACCATTTTCAAGTAATAGATGGAGGTATTGATCACCCCCAATGGGTTGCGCAGTTCGTGTCCCACCCCGCCTGCCAGTTGTCCCAACACTGCCAGTTTCTCCTGAAGCAGGAGTTTCTCCTGTGCCTGTCGCAGTTCACGCGTGCGTTCTTCCACCATCTCTTCGAGCCGTTCAGAATATTCTTTTACCTTCTGCTCGGCGCGTTTACGGTCAATTGCGATAGCCACCTGTGTGGATACATACTCCAACATGTGCTGCTCGCGCTCCCCGTAGGCGTTCGGGTCGGTATAATGCTGTACCACCATGACACCGATCGTTTTGCCTTCTACAGTCAATGGCACGCCCAGCCAGATCGCAGACGCCACCCCCAGCAATTTCACTTCACCCTGGCGTTCCAGCTCGTCATGGACCGCCTGGGTGCATAACAGGGATTTACCCGTCCTCAAAACGTAGGCTGTCAGGCCTTTCCCGGGTTGGAGACCAGCCACTAAAGGCTCATCGGCGGCATCCTTGAAGTACGGAAATCGCAGCAAGTTTTCGGCTTCATCAAACAAGGTGATATAGAAATTTTCAGCTGGCATCACGGATGAAATGATTTGGTGGATTTGGGGATAAAGTTCATCCAGGGAGCGGGTCGTTTCGGCAGCTGATGCAATCTGATAGACGGCCTTCTGAAGCATTTGGGTTTGCTTGCGCTCGGTGATATCCTGGATTGAGCCCTCAAGGATGTCCTGATCGGGATACAAATGTAGAGAAGTGATACAGGTGCGCTGTTCGCCTTGTTTGGTGACAAGCACAAACTCAAAATCGGTCACGTGACCCTGAGTCTTCAGCAGTTGAACCATCCTGTCACGTTCCAGTTTATCCGCCCACAAATCGACCGAAGGCCTGCCTTTTGCCTCGTCATAAGTGTAGCCAAGAATCTCAAGATACTTCTCATTAAAATCCAGAGTTTCAGAACCGTCCAGGCGTGTCCGGAACATGCCTACTTCAGAATTGTTGAAAAGATTACGATACTTTCTCTCGTTCAGGCGTAAAGTCTCCTCCACTTGCTTGCGTTCGGTGATGTCATGAGCCAGGGCAATCACAATCTCCTGGCCAAAATAGATCCCTTTCGACAAAAGGAGCTCCTCTGGGAAGATTTCCCCGTTGCTGCGCAGGCCCCAGAATTCGAATTGCTGAGGCTCGCCTCCCAATGCCTTTTGAAAGGCCCGGTCGAAGTTCACCATATCATTTTTTCCGGGTGCACCGAGGCTGGCTGCAAGCTTGCCGATGAAGAATTCCCTGTGATAACCGTACATCCTGAGCGCACCCGGGTTAACATCCAGGAATCGGCCCTGTTGGTTCTGTATTAAGATCCCCTCTGTTACGCTATTGAAAAGCCCGCGGTAACTGGTTTCGCTCTCCAGCAGCCCCTGCTCGGCCAGCCGGCGCTCGGCTATTTCCTGCTGGGCCTCACGGTACAAGCGCGCCGTTTCCAAACCAAGCGAAATGATATCGGCAACGGATTGGATCATCCGTGTATCGGATGCATCAAAGGCGTCGACGTGATCGCTTTCGACATTAAGGGCGCCAAGCAGGATTTCACCACTGCGGATGGGAGCAACAAATTCACTCCGCAGCGCTGGCGCTCCGGTCGTGCGAACATCTCGTACGTAATCGGGGTCCAGTAAGACATCCCGTACCCATTGAACTTGTCCGGTTTGAAAAACTCGTCCGATTATGCCTTGATGGACCGGGTACGTGGCGCCCATTTCAGCCGCGAGAATGCCGGCAGCGGCGCACACAACCCAGTGCGTTTCGGATTTGTCCGGCAAGGCAATACAAACATGCGGGTAGTTGGTCAGCCTGACGATGGTTTCTACGGCAGATTGCACTACACGATCAGTATCCAGTTGGCCACTTAGCGCACGCAGGACCTGAAACAAAACCTCCTGTTGCAGGGTCAACCGATTGGGATCATTGACTTTCGCTGGTTCTACCGCAGTTCCCTTGTTTCCATTAACCTGGCGGGTTCCACTTGAGGAACTGGCAGGTGCGCGAATCTTTGGCTGTGGAGTTGTTTTCTTCTTTTGAGTCATCGCGAATCTCCCGGAAGGCGCACCCACCTCCCGATATCACCCTTTATATGAAATGGATTCATCTCATTGTACAGCTTTTTATAGTTTTATGGTTGGTATCGAATTCTATTGAATTCCATCCGGAGTTCAAAGTCTCCAGATTTTGAAATAGATTTAGGGCAACACCGGTGTCAAAGCCAGCGGGCTTGGCGCAAATCAAACTGCTGAAAAATAGAAAACCCGGCGACTTAAACAGACGCCGGGTGATCTAATTATTATTGAGCTGTTTTACCGCCTGATCCCCTCAAAATGATGGGCGATAATCATTTAAATTCGCAATCCGGGATACTAGCCTCCGGCTGCGATGGCGGTCCAACCGGTCACAACGGCTTGCATGGCCTTGGTGAAGGAATCAAAGCCGGTCGGGAAGTGCAAGTTGCCGTAAGCACTCTCGGGCAGCAGTTTGGCAGCCACATCTGCGGGCAGCACAACATCGCTGCGGGCAGGATGGGCATAGCCCTGCGCCAACATGACCTGACCCTCATCCGACAACAGGAAATCCTGTTCGAGTTTGGCTGCGTTCGGGTGGGGAGCAACGGCGCTGATGTACTCGGCGAAGAGCATGCCGACGGTTGCGTCCTGAGGAATAATCACTTGCAGCGGCAGGCCGGTGGCATCCCGCTTGGCGAACCCGTCGAAGTCGTAGACAATCGAAATGGGGCACTCGCCCTTCTGGACGGCGGCGACGTTCAGGACAACGCCCTGGCGCCAGTTGCCGTTATCGCGCAGCGTCTTGAAGAAATCCAGACCGGGCTGGACGTTTGTCTCGTCACCGCCATGAGCATAGGCGGCCGCCAACACAGATCCGGTGGCATAAGAAGACTTGCTCGGATCACGGCTGCAAACCATATCCTTGTATTCGGGTTTCAGCAGGTCGTCCCAGGTCTTGGGGGCATTCTTAACCAGGTCGGAATTAACCAGGAAACTGATGGCGCCCCAGTAGGCGACTGCCCAGCGGCCATCGGCATCCTTGAAGTTGGCCGGGATCTTGTCCCAGGAGGTATTTTTATACGACAAGGCCAAATTATTCTGGATCAGTTGGCCAACGAAGTCGAAGCCGATGTCAGCAACGTCCATCACAGGAGCGTCCTTCTCGGCCAGCAAGCGGGTGACCTGCTCGGCGCTGGTCATATCGGTATCGGTATGCACCACGCTATAGCGTTCCTGGATGGTCTTCCAAATATTGCCCAGGTTGACCCAGTCATCCGTCATACCGTAGCTGACAATCTGACCTTCGGTCTTGGCGCCGGCGATCTTGAGCGCCTGCGGATCCTCGGTCGGGACGGCGGTGGGCGCGACGGTTGCAACCGGCGCAGCCGTGGCAACTGTGGTTGCCACCGGCGCGACCGGCGCTTGGGTGGGCGTGGCTGCCGGGGCGCAGGCGGCCAGCGGGATCGCCAGCATGGCGATCAAAGCAACGATCGTAACAGCTTTTTTCATTTCATTCTCCTTTTTCTTTTGATAAATTCCACCCGGGCGGGTGGTTTTTCACAGCTAACTGGCTTCCGGCCTAACGGCCGATAACGTGGGTGGACTCACTGCCGCCCTTGCTGGTGACCCATATGATCAGGAGCGAGGTCACCCATGCAACGACAAAGCTGATGACAGCCAGTGCGCTTGCCTGGCGTCCATCCTGGCGGGTGAATTCGACCAGGTAAATTGGAAAGGTCTTAAAGCGTGTCCCAACCAGTAGGTTGGTGAGAGTATATTCTGCAAAGACGGTCGAAAAGACCAGCAGGCAGCCGCTGATGATACCAGGCAGGATGTTGGGAATGATGACCCGCACCAGGATGACCCATCCACCCGCGCCCAGGCTCTGGGCGGCCTCGGTCAACACCCGGAAGTCGATCGCCTCCAGGGCGTTCAAAATTGGGCGGTACATGAACGGCAGCGATAGCACCATGCAGGCTGCGACCAAGATGGCAGGGTGGTTGATGATCGGGAGCGGTACCTTCGAATAGAAGCGGATCAGAGCCAGGGCCAGGACCACCCCCGGCACCCCGAATGAAAAGCTCGTGATCAATTCCAGGATCGGCTTGCCCTGCGGTACACGCAGTTTCATCCAGTAAGTAGTGGGGGTTACCAGCACAAGCAGGCAAAACATGGTCGCGAACGAGGCGATAAAGGAATTCTTGAGGGTCATGAGGAAAGCCGGATGGGATGTGACGGCAACCCACCAGGCCAGAGTCAAGCCTTCCGGCCAGATCGTGCGGTCCCAGCGTGTGGAGATTGAGAAAATGAAAGTAGCAATAACCGGCACGATCATGAACAACAGGAACAGGATGATCACCACCGGTCGCCAAACTTCCCTGGATTTCATGCCCTGGCCCTCCTGGCGCGGTTCGAAAGCAGCATATACCCGATCACGCAGGCTGACATGATCAGCAAGGAAATGATCGACAAGGCATCCGCCAATTCTGGAGCCAGCTGGACTTCACCTCGGATCAAGGCAGCAATGCGGATGGTGATCAGGTCCACATCGGAACCCGTCAGGGTCCAGGCAGTCGCGTAGGCGCCAAACGAGTTGGCAAAGAGCAGCAGGAAACCACTCGCCAACGACGGGAAAAGGATAGGTAAGGCCACCCTGACCCAGTATTGGTAGGTGGAGGCGCCCAGGTTCAGGGCGGCTTCGCGCCATTCACGTTTCAATCCGTGCAGGGAAGGAATGATCAGCAGGATCATAAGAGGCAGCTGGAAATATAAGTAAGCTATGGTCAAGCCGGAGATCGAATAGATGCGGAAACTTGGATATAGGTGGATACCCACCTGCTTCAAGAGTAGTGTGATAATGCCGGTTGATCCCAGGATGACGATAAAGGCGAATGCTAGCGGTGCACCGCCAAAATTGGTGGTCACGTCCGAGAGGGCGGTCAGGGCATTTTGAACGAATTTATTTTTCGTGGTTATGATGGCATAGGCTACCAGGGTGCCGAGCACCATTCCGAGCAGAGCCGTGGTAGTGGAAATCTTGAAGGTGTTCCCGAAAGAGCGCAGGAAAATCGGTTGCATGGCCTGGCGGTAGAACTCGAGAGTCAGGATACCCTTACTGGTCAGGCTGGAACGGATGGTGGTGAGCAGCGGTAAGAATTCAAAAGCCAGCCCAAAGAAGAAGAAGGGCAGCAGACCCAGCCAGGCAATCCAGGCGGAGGCATGTTTCTTAACAGAGCGGATGGAGGCGGGAGTGAAAGACATTTTTATAGAACCAGGTGCAGGCCATCCACGGCTACCTGCAGTTCGCCATGATAATACTTGCGGACTTGTGCCAGAACGTCGGAGGCCAGCGCCTGGGGGTAGAGATGGGTCAGGACCAGCGCCTTCACACCTGCCTGGGCGGCGATGATCCCCGCATCTTCGGCGGTCAGGTGATCCTGCGTCTCCCAGCCCTCCGGGAAAGAGCATTCGCAAACCAACACGTCCGCAGCCTGCGCCAGACCCGCCAACTCGCCGTGCCGGGAAGCATCCCCGGAATAAACCATGCTGTGTACGCCATCTTCCAAGCGGTAAGCCACGCTGTGCGAGGTATGACCGGTCGGGGCTGCCAGGATCTTGAGATTCCCTATGAAAAACTCATCACGGTAAACCTGCCGTACATGCAGCTGGTATTTTTCGGGTTTCAATTCGGGATATAAGGCAAACAAACGCTGGAGGAAATCCTGGCTGCCCTGGCAAGCCGTGATCGCGAAAGGCCGCTCGCGCTCGGCTTCCGGGGCATAATTGAAGACTTGTAAAAGGGTGGCGAGGTCGAGACTATGGTCGGGATGGAGGTGGGTTAGTAGGAGCGCGTCCAACTGGTCGTAAGTCGTGCCGGAGAGCTCCAGACGGGCCAGCGTTCCAGGGCCGATATCCATCAGCAGGTTTTGACCTCCCGCGCGGTACCAGCACTCCCGCTGGGGAATGGTTCTTGACAGGGACTGCTGTGCCGGTTCCGAGAAGAAAGATATCCATGCTGAGCGGGGCGTTCTCTGGGGTATTGCAGGTTTGTAGGCTGGAGAGTGGCGGTCAGGATGGATTAACTCGTCGAAGGTCAAGAGAGTTAATCTATCCCCGGCATGTATTGAATGTTATTAAAATTATAACAATAAGGGACACAAAAGTCAATGATAATCATTGCTTATCTCTTTATAATAACGATTAAACACAATATAAATCAAAACAATAACGAACATATTTATGTTTGTTTTGTGAACGGGGCCCCAATCTATCCGGGATAGGTCATGTGCAGGACACCGAATTTATCGCAGCCAGCCGAAGAGCCAGTAAAAACGTAAGGCTCGGATTTGCTCCAGTCGGCGTATTGTTCGACAACCCTCCGAAAGGCATCTTCCGCCTCGGGGAGGTTCCAGCCCAGGATGGCAACGGTGCCGCCTGCGCCGCCTCCGGTTATTTTGGCTCCGAGCAAGCCGTGTCCTTTTTCTGCCCGCACCAGTTCTACGAGCTTATCCGTGGCGCTGGAGCCCAGCCCGCACTGGCTGTATCCAAGGTGGGCAAGGTACATCAGCTCACCCAGCAGGCTGCCGCAGGTATCGTCAATATTTTCCGCAGGTCTGGAGAGCAAACTGAAGAAACTTTGTACGCGCCAATTCTCTTCCACGGCGTAACGCGTGGCGGCGCGCACCGGATAAGTGACTTCCGGCCGAACAGGGGTAAAGGGGTCCAGATGCAGCGGAGACTGGGCAAGGAATTCGTCACCGCGGACCTGTTCCGGGAGGCGGTTCTCATAGTTCACTCGAAACAAGGAGGGGGTCAGGTTGGCCAGGTAGCCGTTCCATTTTGGTTCCACCCAACGTGGCAGACTGCCAGACTCGTCCAGGTGGGGGCTGAGTTTTTCCCACTCGCACAGGTAGCGGTAACCCATGAAGGTGGCAGCGCGTGCAGTTTCGTATTCGATGCCGGCCACCGAGTGGCGCACGCCCGAATTGATGCCCCACAGGCGCAGACTGGCAGGCAACCTGACCAATGGCCGCGGGTCGCAGGGCTGGCAGAGCATGGGCACGAAGAAATCCTCATCCCCCATTACTACCGCCAGCTGGTCCATGATCCCGGCGGCGGATTGCGTCAGGGCGATCTCCACCCATTGCGTGGCGGCTGCGAGTGCCACGCCCTGCAAAGGGACTCCGTATAGTTCTGCCATGGTTTTCATTGGGGCAACCTCCAGGGCTGCAGAAGAACTGACACCCTTGCCAAGCGGTACGTCGGATTCAAGGTACAGGGAAAGCCCGTGGCTGACCCGCTCGGGGAACTGCTTGATGAGGTAGTACAAGTTGCCCAGGATATAGGCACACCAGGCCCGCGCCGGTTCGGAGTTGATCCAGGCTCGCACGGTTTCCAAGGGTTTCACCTGGCCATTTCCCGCCAGATCCTCCAGTGAGAATTCCACTGTCTCGCTCCACCCCAGGGCTTTTACAGCCGGATTGTAGAAGCAGACCCGCCGGTCAGAACGGGCCTGGATGGCAACCAGGGTGGCTTCCCGGATGGTGGTCTCGAATACCAGGCCGCCGGTGTAATCGTCATTACCGCCCATCAAATCCAGGCGCCCTGGAGTGCGGTTGACCAGGATCTCGACATTTTTCTGGAAATAACCTTTTTCGACCAATTGTTGAATGCCTTTTTCAAAGTGGGCCAGGTCGGGGTAACGAACGGTCATTTGTTTCAGTGTGTCCAGCATGGTTGGTTTTCTCCGGGGTTGGATTGGCGTTTGGATAACGACGATAAATATCGCCTAAAATGTGATGAATGTCATTCTAACATTCATCAAACAAATCGTCAAACGGTATAAAACGAAACATAAAAGGTTGACAAACATAACATGCGGTGTATAATAATTGCGAGACCTCCAATGACGCAAAAATCAAAAATAAAAGCTCACGGAAGATCCAACTGGCTCGGGTTGCTGCCATTCCTGCTCTTTTGCCTGGCATTCGAGATCGTGCCGATCATCTTCCTGCTGCGCGGCAGTTTTATTGAAAAGGCGACCGGCGCGCTCACACTTGAACACTACCAGGCTCTGAACCATCCGCTTTACATTAATTCCTTTATGAACAGCATCAAACTATCGGGGTTAACGGCCTTGATTGGTGTCGTTTTCGGCACCTTCATCGGTTACGCCATTTACCGCTGGCCAAGTAAAGGGATGCGCGAAACCCTGATCACCCTTTCGGATGTAACCACGAATTTTGCAGGCGCCCCGCTGGCCTTTGCGTTTGTCGTGATCCTGGGCTTGAACGGCGTGATCACCCAGTTCCTGATGCAGTACATGCACTACGAACTATACCCCGGTTTCAGTATTTATTCGTTCTCCGGGTTGATCCTGGCCTACGTGTATTTCCAATTGCCGCTGATGGTGCTGCTGGTCCTGCCGGCTTTTGCCGGGATTAAGAAAGATTGGCAGGAATCGGCCCAAAGCCTGGGCGCCAACACGTTCCAGTTCTGGTGGCGGATCGGGGTGCCTGTGTTGATGCCCTCGCTGATTGCCGGACTGACGCTGCTATTCGCCAATGCTTTCGGAGCGTATGCGACGGCCTACACCCTGGTGCAGGCCAAGCTTTCCCTGGTAACCCTGCAGATCGGTTACATGATCGCCGGAGAAGTACGCCAGGACCAGGCGATTGGTATGGCGATGGCAGTCCTTTCCCTGCTTATCATGGGGTTGAGCATCGCCATTTACCAGCTATCCACCCTGCGCGCCCGGCGCTGGTCCAAATCCTGAGCCGGCATCCGAAAAATGAACCAGCGAGAAACAATGGAATCCTTGTCAACGCCCGTGAACACAACCCAAAAGAAACTCCGCCCAGCCGGCTGGCAGGTCGCCCTGGTGGCTATTTTTCTGTTCTATATGCTCCTGCCGATCATATCCACCTACGTCTTTTCGATAGCCACACGTTGGGACCGCACCATCCTTCCGGAAGGTTACACGCTCGAATTTTATTTAAAAGCCATCCAGGCCTCTTATTTCACCATTACGCTGCGGAATTCATTCATCCTCTCCGTTTCGACCGTACTGGTGAGCCTGCTGATCATTGTCCCGACGGTTTACTGGGTGCATACCCGCTTAATCAAAGCTAAGCCCTTGTTGGATGTTTTGATGATCCTGCCCTTCGGCATCCCGACCGTGGTGCTGGCATTGGCCCTGATCCAGGTCTACCATTACCCGCCGCTGGCACGCTCCCCGGTGCTGCTGATCGGCGCGGTGGTGGTCTTTTCCATGCCATTCATGTACCGGCCGGTCTCGAATGCTTTGCAAGCGCTGGATGTGCAGACGCTGACGGAAGCCGGTCAGAGCCTGGGCGCCAACATTTTCCAGGTTTTATACCGGATCGTAATTCCAAATATCATGACAGGCCTGCTAAGCGGCAGCTTGCTGGTCTTCTCCACGGTATTTGCCGAATATACCCTGACCTCATTGATCGTGGGGGCCAGGTTCAAAACCTTCCCCCTGCTCTTGGTTGAATTTACGCGTATCAATGGGAATATTGCCGCAGCCTTTTCGGTGATCTCTTTCACCATCGCCTGGCTGGTCTCCATGCTGATCTTATGGGTTGGAAGCAAAGGTCAGAAGGCAACGACTGAAGGTATTCGAGCTCACTAAACAAGGATAAAACCATGGCCTACCTGGATCTAAAAAACGTTTCAAAATCTTTTGCAGGCACCCTGGCAGTGAAAGATTTTAACCTGGAAATCGAGAAAGGGACCCTGGTCGCTTTCCTGGGACCATCCGGCTGCGGAAAAACGACCACCCTGCGCATGATCGCCGGTTTTGAGCAGTTGGATAGCGGCACGATCCTTCTGGACAATTCCGATATCAGCTCCGTGCCTCCGAACCGGCGCGATATTGGCATGGTTTTTCAGTCTTATGCGCTCTTTCCTAACCTGACGGTACGTGAAAATATTGCCTTCGGTCTCGAAATGAAGAAAACCCCGAAAAAGGATGCGGAGAAAAGGGTGAACCAGGTTCTGGATATGGTGCGTTTGCAGGAGACCGCCAAACGCTTTCCTCACCAACTCTCCGGCGGGCAGCAGCAGCGTATCGCCCTGGCACGTGCCCTGGCCGTGCAACCGCGCGTCCTGCTGCTGGACGAGCCGCTTTCTGCCCTGGATGCCGAAGTACGGGTGGTGTTGCGCGGGGAGATCCGCCGCATCCAATCCGAGCTTGCTATCACCACAGTGTATGTCACGCATGACCAGGAGGAGGCCCTCTCCATCTCGGACAAGGTGGTGGTGATGAATAAGGGCATCATCGAACAGGTCGGCGCCCCGGAAGAGATCTACCGCGCTCCACAAACGCGTTTTGTCGCCACCTTTATTGGCACTGCCAACCAGTTCCACGGCAAGGTTGACGGCAAGGAGAGCGTGGATTGCGGCATTGTCCGGCTGCAGACAGAAACCTTGAAGGAATTTACGGACGGGCAGTCTGTGGTTGTGCTGGTGCGTCCCGAGAATATCCAGGTGCAGATGGAACAAACTGGGGAGGGTCGTTGGAATGCCATCCCGGGCGTGGTTGAGACGATCACCTTCCACGGCGCCGTTACCCGCCTGGGCGTAAACGCCGGCGGGCAGCGCGTAGTGGCCGATATAACGGTTTCAAACACTAAACCCGTCGCTTTGAACCAGAAAATCTGGCTCCAATTCACTCCAGACATGTGCCAGGTGATGGTTGCGGACGAATGATCTATATCAATACGCACGAGATCGTTCTGGATAAACAGGAACGGCTGGAGCCCTGGAGCTCCTATGGCCGGCTGGTCCGCCTGGCAATGGATTTCATAAAGAATTGCCCGGTCGACCCGGTCAATGGACTGCCATGGTACTTGCAGTATTCCTGTTTCTGGACCGATCCCTTGCGCCCGACGCTCTGGCCGGATAACCCCGCCGGAAAATTCGCCTGGGCCACGACCACTTTACTGAAGTACTATCCCTATTCGGGTGAGTCCGCTCACATTGGGATCGTCCGGAAGATGCTCGACCGGCTGTGGGAATACCGTACCCCGGGAAACTTTGCCTGGCCGGACGTGCCGTATGCCTCCGCCCATCCTGGCACGGGCATCTATTTCGGTGCGCGCGCCGACGGAGAATATGCCACCGAGGCCGACAAGGTAGCCCAGGCCGGGCGGGCGTATGTTGATTTCTACGAGCTGACCAGCGAGACAAAGTACCTGGAGATTGGCCAGCGGATCGCCGAAGTGCTGGCAGCCAGAATGCGCCCAGGCGACGAGACTCATTCCCCATGGCCCTTCCGGGTGGATGTGCGCAGCGGGACCGTAATCGAAGAATACAGCGCCCACATGCTTCCGGCGGTCAGGTTATTTGATGAACTGATCCGGTTGGGTCAGGGTGATTTCCAGACGGTACGTGACCAGGCTTGGGATTGGATCGAGACCTACCCATTAAAAAACAACCTTTGGAAAGGTCATTTCGAAGACATCCGCCTGGACCCGGGAAATGAAAACCGCGACCAGGTCTCTCCGCTGGAGACTGCCCGCTACCTTTTGGAAAACCGGGAGCAACACCCGAACTGGAAGAAAAACGTCGCAAAATTGATCGACTGGGTCCGGGAAACTCTGGGCGGTCAACCTTTTTTTACCGCCCTGCCGATCCACGAACAGAAATATTGCTACTACCCGATGGGCAGCCACACAGCCCGTTTTGCCGGCCTCTCGGCCCTGTACTCTGAATTGACGGATGAAACCGCCTATAAGGAGCAAGCGCTACGCTCCTTCAACTGGGCCAGCTATATGGCTTGCGAGGACGGCACCGTTACAGTGGGGGTAGACCGTCCGGATTACTACAACCAATGCTGGTTTACGGATGGTTATTTCGATTATGTGCCGCATTTCCTGGATGGAATGGCCGCCCTGCCTGAGCTGGCGCCCGCCGATAGCGACCACTTGCTGCGCTCCAGCTCGGTCGTGCAGGAGGTTTCCTACCAGCCCGGCCAGGTCTCTTATCGCACCTTTGATGCCGGCGGCACCCAAAAGTTACGGCTGACCTTCGAACCTGTTCAAATCCTGGCAGGCAGCCAATCCCTGGCGCGCCAGGAAGTTCTGCAGGACGCGCCAGGTTGGGTCTTTGATCCGGTGTTGCGCCTCCTGACGATCAAGCCGGGTGCGCGCCAGGTGCTGGTTCAAGGTCGGTAGGCAGATCGAAAAAGCACTTATTGTTACTTCGAATGGATGCCTGTTGGAACAATAAGCAGAGCAAGGAGGTGCAACATTCATTAAACGCAAAACACCTTTCATTTGGGTCGATGGGAACAACCGTTCGATGGTTGACCAAAACTTTCAAAAAGGAGATCTAGAATGTCAAGAAAAATCGCAATGTTTGTTGGTCTGTTCATGGCATTGGTTCTAGGCGTAACCGCCTGTGCACCAGCTGCAACCCCCACCCCTGCACCTGCCACTGCCGCACCTGCTACAGCCGCACCCGCCACCCAGGCGCCTGCAACCGAAGCTCCGGTTGTCCCGACTGCCACAGTGGACGCCATGGCGCAGTTGATTGCCGCAGCCAAGACTGAAGGCTCGATCGTTTCATATGGCGAGCCGGATGACTGGGTAAACTACGGCGGCCTGTATAAGGGCTTTACTGCCGAATACGGCATCACCCACCAGGATACGGATATGGACAGCGGTACGATCATTTCCACCCTGGAAGCCGAGAAATCCTCCCCCGTCGCCGACACCACCGACCTCGGCCTGGCTTTTGCCAAGATTATCCAGGATGAGAGCCTCTCCCAGGCCTACAAGAACGCCAATTGGGCCGAGATCCCCGATTACGCCAAGGATGCAGATGGCCGCTGGGCTGCTGCTTATTGGGGCGCCATGGCCTTCCTGGTCAATGCCGACAAAGTCACTGCCGTTCCACAGACCTGGGCCGACCTGCTCAAAACCGACTACAAGAACACGGTCTGCATGAAGGATCCGCGTTCTTCCGCTACCGCTCAAATGATCGTCATGGGCTCCGCGTTCGCCAACGGCGGCGATGAGAACAATGTACAGCCCGGCCTGGACTTCTTTAAAAAATTGATCGACGGCGGCGTGCTCAATGGTGTCTCCCCCTCCTCCGCCACCATCCAGAAGGGTGAGTGCCCAATCACGATCCAGTGGGATTTCGATGCCCTCAGCAATAAGTATGCCAACCCGAACATGAACCTGCAGGTGGTCATCCCCTCTGACGGCACGGTTGCTGGCATGTACATCCAGTTCATCACCGCTGGCGCACCGCATGCCAATGCTGCCAAGCTGCTGGTGGAATACGAATTCTCTGACGCCGGCCAACTGGCCTATGCCCAGGGTTTCGTTCACCCCATCCGCACCAGTGTTGTGCTCCCCGCCGACCTGTTGGCTAAGTTCCCGCCTACCGACGCCTACAAGCCGGTCAAGTTCCCCAAGGATTATGTTGCCCTGGATAAAGCTGGCACTGCGATTGCAGATGGCTGGGCTTTGATCGCCAAATAACTTTTCTCGTTCCTCTCCTCACGGATGGAGCAGGTTGCACCTGCTCCATCCCAAAGGATTCAGATCAATCATATCGATCACCTGTATCACTTACTAAAACGTCATCATTTTTTATTCTTGCGATGAATATCAACATTAAGCATAGAGGAGTAAACCATGCCAGTCACCGGTGAAGCCATTCGTTTATCTAGACTTTTCTCAGAAGGGAAGAATGCAGTCGTAGTGGCAGTCGATCACGGTCTGTATTTTGGACCTTTGCAAGGCATGATCAACCTGCCGGAAGTGATCCACAAAGCCTGCGGAGCGGATGCCATTCTGATGGCTCCTGGAATGCCCGCTCATTGCCAGGATGTCTTTTCGAAACGTGGCGCCCCGGCCCTGCATCGTTCGCCTTAATTGGGGTTCAAATTATGCCGCCATGTGGAACTACAAGCACTCCCACAGCGTCCCGATGATCTCAGTGGCGGAAGCAGTGGCGCAGGGCGCCGACCTGGTTATCAGCAGCTTGAGCCTGAAGAACCCGGACGAGATGGAGGATGCCCACAATGTGGAAGTTTTCGCCAATTGCGTGGCCCAGGCGCGCGCGCTGGGCATACCACTGATTGGCGAAGTCTACCCGACCGGAGGCGACGATCAACAACCGGAGGATTTGCAGGACGAGATCTTCGTCGGCTGCCGCATCATCGCCGAACTGGGTGCAGATCTGGTCAAGACTTTCTACACGGGCAAACGCTTTAATGAAATCATCGCCGCCACGCCGGTGCCCGTGCTGGCCCTGGGCGCCAAGAAACTTCCCAGGGAATGCGATGTACTCAACCTGGCAGCGGTTTCTGTTGAGGCCGGAGCGCGTGGGATCGTCTATGGTCGCAACGTGATCCAATCCGAGCATCCGGACCGCTTGTTGGAAGCCCTCAAGGAAGTTGTCAAAGAGTTCCAGGCGCCGGATAAGGTTGCAGCCAAGTACAGACTGGATTAGCCGAAAAATATGGAAAGCCTGCTCGCCATTGATGCCGGTACTACTTCCGTTAAAGCCGGGTTATTCGCACCGGATGGACGCTGCCTGGGCGTGAGCCGCCAGGAGTACCAGCTTGAAACGCCCTCCGCCGAACGCGCCCAGCTTGACCCGGAGATCTACTGGCAGGCTTGCCTGAAAACGGTGCGGGCCGCCCTGGAACAATCCGGCCAACAGCCTGGGCAGGTCAAGGCTTTGGCTGTCTCCAGCCAGGGAGAGACCACCATAACATTGGACCGCGCTGGCCAGGCAATCTACCCGGCCATGGTCTGGCTGGATAACCGTGCCACCGAACAAGCTGCCTTCCTGGCCAGCCGTTTCGCAGCGGAAGTTTACCCGCGCACCGGCATCCCCGAGATCGTCGCCACCTGGCCAGCCTGCAAAATCTTGTGGCTGCGTCAAAACGAGCCGGAAATCTTTGCCCGGGCAGCCAGGTTCGTTCTTGTACAGGATTATTTGATTTATCGCCTGACAGGCCGGATCGTGACGGATGGTTCGATTTCCTGCACGACCCTGAATTATGATATTCAGAAGAACACCTGGTGGAATGCTATCCAGGATGTCATTGGGATCCGGGCCGAGCAACTCCCCGAGATCGTTCCCCCCGGCAGCCGCGTCGGCGCTCTGTCCTCCAGCGCCGCGCAGGCACTCGGGCTGACGACAGATACCTTCGTTATTACCGGCGGGATGGACCAGGCAGTCGGTGCGATCGGCGCTGGCAATTTCCGACCCGGGATCGTCTCGGAATCGACCGGAGCGGCGCTGGCAATCCAGGCTACCATATCGGATCCGCTGATCGACAAGTCGCAAGTCGTTCCGGTGTACTACCACAGCGCACCCGGGCAATACCTGTTCGTCCCGGTCTGCCCAACTGCAGGCATGGCGTTCAAATGGCTGCGGGATGCCTTCTTCCAGGATGAGATAAAACAGGCCGGTCAAGTCGGGATGGATACCTACGATCGCCTGACCAACCTGGCCGGTGCAATTCCGGCTGGCTCGGATGGTCTGGTTATGCTGCCGCACCTGATGGGCGCCTTCAGCCCGGAGACAAACCTGGCTGCCCGCGGCTCGTTCACCGGATTCACACTCAGCCATACACGCGGCCATTTCGTGCGCGCTTTGCTTGAAGGTGTGGCCTTCATGCTCAGACAAAACCTGGAATTCATCGAGCGTACCGGGATGGAGATCAAGGAAATCCGTTCCACCGGTGGCGGGGCGCGCAGCCGTCTTTGGAACCAGATCAAGGCGGACGTCTGCAACCTGCCCGTGGTCACTCTGGCCAACGAGGAGACCGGTTTGCTCGGCGATGCCATCCTGGCGGGTGTCTCGTCCGGCGTCTTCCAGTCGATCGAAGAAGGCTGCCAGGCGATGGTGGCCGTCAAGGAAAGCTTCCTACCGGGCAAAGATGCCGGCGCTTATTCGGGCTCTTACAAGTTGTATTGCGAGCTTGACCGGCAGCTCTCGGGTTATTACCGGGCAAGCTTTGGAAAAGGCAAGTAAGGAAAGCCATTTATTTTTTTTATTTTCTTCGAAAGGATAACCGCAATGACAAATAAACCAATAGTAGGTGTGCTCGTAACGGCTTTACTGGAAGATGATTACAACAAGACCGCCCACGTCCGGCCGATGGCGCAAAAAGTAGCCGATAAAATTGGAACGATCATCAAACAATATGCCGAGGTGGTCTGCCCGCCGCTGGTGGAGGAAGAACACCAGGCTGAGGCGGCTGCCCGGATGTTCAATTCCGCCGGTGTCGACTTGATCGTGGCCGTCGAAGTGGCATATACCAAGGGTGTGGTGCCCACGCGCTGCTTCCTGGACACAACCGCCCCGGTTTTGGTTTGGAATACCCAGCAGATCGAATTCCTGCCGGAGGATGCCGATTTCGACCTGATCATGCTCAACTCGGGCATGGCCGGCGTTCCGGAGATGACCTCCGCCTTGCTGCGGATGAAACGGCCGTTCTGGATGGTCACATCCAGGATGGATGATCCGGAAGGCCAGCAGAAATTGGCCGGGTATATTGCTGCGGCCGGGGCCATCCGGAGGCTTAAGCAGGCGCGCATCGCCGTATTCGGTCACGCCTTCGAAGGCATGACCGACTTAATGGTCGACCAGCTCAGCTTGCGCCAGTTCGTTGGACCGGTCTGCTGGCCGGTGGAACCCGAAAAGGTTTCGATCGCCATGGGCCAGATTTCCGATGAACAGGTCACAGCATTGGTTTCCAAAGAATCTGGCCGTTATAAAATCGACATGGACGCGATGCAATTGGAACGTTCCTGCCGCCTGGCGCTGGCGCTGGAGAAAGTCACGCGTGAAGGCAAGTTCGATGCAGTGGCTTCCTTTGACCAGGTCTGGCTGACAGATGCGCGCGTTGGGATCATCCCGGCCTATGCCACCGGTCGACTGTGCGAGCTTGGCATTCCCACTTCCACCGAAGCGGACCTGACCACCGTTACCGCCATGCTGATCCTGCAGGAATTAGCCGGCAAGTCCACCTTCCTGGAGAACTACGTGATCGATTTCAAGCGGGATGCGATGATCCTGTCGCACGATGGGCATGGCAACCCGGCATTGGCCGCCCGCCCGGCGGATGTGACCCTCAAACACAGCATTTATTACCAGGGTGTGAACGGCTTTGGGGCCAGCTTCGAGTACGCTTACGCCCCCGGACCGGTAACCAATATGTCGCTGGTCAATGTGGGCGGGCACTGGCGCCTGAACATTTCGGAAGGCGAGAGCCTGCCGATCACGCCTCGACCTGTGGCTGCGCCGCAGATGTTGTTCAAACCCAGTCATCTGGGCATCCAGGATTGGTGTGATGCCTGGTGTAAGGCCGGCTCGCCGCACCACATGGCGCTGGCCTATGGGCATCTTGCCAAACGAATCAAGCTCTATGCCGAAATGCAGGGATTGGAAGCAATCGAGATCTAATCCGGGCAACAGGAACGAAGCATGTCGTGTAAAATGAAAGCGAAGAAAAAACTCTGGTTTTGGTGAGGTCAGCCATGGAAGATATAAGTGCCGCCGAACGTAGGTCAAAGATCGGTCAGATGGTCCTGGAGGATGGGAAAGTCCTGGTAGCCAGTCTGGTGGACCAGTTTCAGGTGACCGAAACCTCCATCCGCCGTGATCTTACTCTGCTGGAAACCAGCGGCCGGCTGAAGCGTGTGCACGGCGGAGCCATCCCCATCCCCGGCAGCTCCCGTACCGATTCATTTGCGGAAAAGAAGGAACTGCACATTAAAGCCAAGGAACGGATCGGAAAATTGGCGGCAGAGATGATCCGGCCCAAGGATATTCTCCTGCTGGATTCAGGCACAACCACCTTACAGGTCATCCGGCACGTGCCTTCTGCGCTGCGCAGCAGCAACATCATTACCCTGGTTACGAACTCACAGCCGATTGCGCAGGAAGTGCTCACCTGGCCATCTCCCAACCTGACCATCCTGGGCGGGTTATACCTGCCGGATTATCAGGCTACCGTTGGCCCCCAGACGCTGGCCCAGCTGCAGGAATTAACTGCCGACAAGGTCTTCCTGGGCACGGATGGCCTGACATTGCTCAGCGGTGCAACCACAGCCAATATCCTGATGGCAGAAGTGGACCGCATGATGGTGGAGCGCTCCCGCCAGGTAATCCTGGTGACCGACAGCAGCAAGATCGGCCGGGTCGGTTTCGTACCGGTCAAACCCGTGAATGCGTTCCATGTGCTCATCACCGACACGGAGGCCCCGCCTGATATCGTCCAGGCGATCCGTGACATGGGAGTGGAAGTAATCCTGGTCTAACAAAGTTGCGGTCGGGCCAGTGGCCTGGACCGTTTGCAAGACAAGCGGCCTGTTTATCAAAGCCGCATGCCTGAGTAGGCAGCCGGCCGGCTTTCTCCTCAGGTTAGTCTCTACCGGATGGCAGGCATTTGAAAGGAGTTCAGGGAATATGTTCAGGGGCATCCAGATCACCCCGCCATTTTTTGAGATCGGACCCAAGGCTTATTTGTATGGCGAAGAATGCCTTAAATTGGCCAGGTTTGCCGACCGGATGAGTGTGAAATACGGAGTCCAGATCATTTTCACTCCGCAGTATGTTGACATCCCGCTGCTGGCACGCGGCACCCGGAACCTGTTGGTCTTTGCCCAGCACATGGACTCACTGCCCGTGGGTCGCGGCGTCGGTTCCGTTCTGCCGGAGGCCGTGCGGGCAGCCGGAGCAACCGGTGTCCTGCTAAATCATGCCGAGAAGAAACTGTCCCTGGCAGAGTTGGAGCGTACCATCCAGCGCGCCGACCAGGTAGGCCTGGCCTCCATGGCCTGCGCCGACAATCTTGAACAGGCTGCGCTGATCGCCCACATGCATCCCAACATCATTATCGCCGAATCTCCCGACCAGATCGGTGTAGGGAAACGGGCTGCCAACGATCGCCAGATCATTGCCGAGATCAATGCAACCGTCTGGGCGATCGACCCCGAGATCCGGGTTCTGCATGGGGCCGGGATCAGTTGCGGTCAGGATGTCTACGATATCATCTCGGCCGGCGCCCAGGCCGCCGGTTCCACCAGCGGTATCCTCAAAGCCGAGCATCCTTTTGAGATGCTCGAGGAAATGATCCGCTCGGTAAGCACAGCCTGGGACAACATTCATTAATTATTTGGAGGTTTTGTAATGGCAGTTTATCATGAGACATTCAAGGTTCAGTCGGACCGGCGGCCCACTTTCGAGGATGTGACCGGGCGGGTGAAGGCGGTGTTGAAAAACTCCGGGCTCAAGACCGGGATCCTGCTGGTCTATTCCCAGCACACAACCTGCAGCGTACTGATCCAGGAAGCTTCCGATGATACGAATTACTGGGGCACCGAACTCCTGATGCAGGACCTGGTGGACGTGCTCGAAAGGGTTATCCCAACCTGCCGCACCGAAGGGCAGTATCATCATCCGGGCCCTAAACATATTGAAGCCGCTGCCGGCCGGGATGAACTACCGTCCTGGTCACTGAACACGGATGCACATCTCAGATCAGTCCTGATGGGGCGTTCAGCATCGATCCCCATCCTGGATGGACAAATGGAACTGGGCGAGTTTGGTTGTATCTATTTTGCCGATTTTGACCAGGTACGCGCCCGTGAACGCATCGTCCGGGTTCAAATTGTGGGCGAATAAAACTAGAAATCAATTCAGGATTATAATAAAAAAACGGCGTCTATGAAAGACGCCGTTTTTTTATTTTTATACCTTTACATTCCATCATCCTGGTCTTTGGCTGCGTAGCCTGGACCGGATTTGAAGAAATCATAATTAGGTTTTATGTCATCCCGCAGGTTGACTACTTCACCAGCGGCCAATTGCTTGACGGTATCCAATACTATCTTGGTGCCGTGGTGGTTGGTTCCTTCAAAATGGCCGGTCAGCCCGACCTTGCTGATAAATTCTCCGCCCTTGGCGGTATAGGCGGCCGGGACTTCGTCCTCTGGGAAGATGGCCAGGTACGGACATTCCGGGATGCAAGCACCGCAGTCGATGCAGGTATCGGGGTCAATATATATCCAGGGCCATTTGGCCACCGGCTCGCCGGGAACCATACACTCCACCGGGCAGACTTCAATGCAACCACGGTCGCGCACGCACAGGCTGGTGATAATATGAGTCATCTCGTACCTCCTTGGT
Source organism: uncultured Chloroflexia bacterium (assembly GCA_963776475.1). Taxonomy (GTDB): domain Bacteria; phylum Chloroflexota; class Anaerolineae; order Anaerolineales; family Villigracilaceae; genus UBA877. Next base: position 196,865 of record CAVZMZ010000034.1, on the reverse strand, counting down.
GTGATTAAGAACATGGTCGACATATTATATCCGTGTTGGGTGAATTGCGCAATTAAATCCCAAAACGACCCGATCAAACCCGAAATATAACCGCGAAAAAAAGAAAAACGCAAAGAGATATTTGGTTCTCTTTGCGTTCACCTGCCCCCAGATATGGGGGTAAAGGTTCTACGAGTAATTTTTCTTAAGTATGGAATCTATTTTGCAGTGTAGCGGCTGGCGACAGCCTTCCAGTTGACCACGTTCCACCAGTTGGTGACGTACTCAGCGCGGCGGTTCTGGTATTTCAGGTAATAGGCATGTTCCCAAACATCCAATCCCAATAATGGGGTCATGCCTTCCGAAAGCGGGCTATCCTGGTTGGCGGTGGAAACCACGCTCAATTTTCCACCTTTCTTCACCAGCCAGGCCCAACCGGAGCCGAACCTTCCCATGGCGGCTTTCTCTAATTGGGCTTTGAAATCGACAAAAGAACCGAACTCTGCTTCAATAGCTTTGGCCAATTGGCCTTCCGGCTCCCCGCCCGCCTTGGGAGCCATGATCTCCCAGAACAAGTTGTGGTTCACCGTGCCGCCGCCATGATTGCGGACTGCCATGCGGATGTCATCCGGAACGGCATTCAGGTCTGAGAGCAAAGCTTCAACAGTTTTGCTGCCCAGCTCGGGGTGTTTCTCGATGGCCGCATTCAGGTTGCTGACGTAGGCGGCATGATGTTTGTCGTGGTGCACCTGCATGGTCATGGTGTCAATGAAAGGTTCCAGCGCGTCATACGCATATGGAAGAGGCATAAGTTGGAAAGCCATAATTTTTCTCCTGGTTCGACCCACAATATATATATGATAAATATTACCTATATTATATTCTTCATATTTCTAAAGTCAATATTGGAGGCCGGATTTCTAACATTTCGTTTACAATATCGTTCGTGAGTTTGAACGTTTACGCGCTGGCAAGTAGGAACGTATAAACGTTAAACGATGACACATGGAGTCGTCAGCTTGAATAATCCCCCGCGTCGTTCCACTCTGACCTTCATCCTTCTGGGCGGGATCCTGGCTGTTTCGACTGCCTCGATCATGATCAAATTTGCCCAGCACGAAGGGGCGCCATCTATTGTTATCGCGGCCTTCCGTTTGACGCTGGCAGCACTCGGGCTGGCCCCGCTGGCACTGACTCGCTACCGCTCCGAACTGCTCCGGTTGACCAGGAGTGAATGGCTGCTGGCGCTGCTTTCGGGGGTTTTCCTGGCACTCCATTTTGGCTTATGGATCACATCGCTGCAGTATGCCAGCGTTGCCAGTTCGGTTGTATTGGTGTCCACCATCCCGCTGTGGGTGGCGCTGGCCTCCCCACTGGTGCTGCACGAGCGCGTTGGGACAGCCACTTATATCGGGCTGGCGTTGGCCCTGGTGGGCGGGACGGTGGTCAGCCTGAGCGATGCCTGCAGCCTGCACTCCGGTTCGCTCACCTGTCCTTCGGCGGCGGTGTTCTTCGGCGGGACGGCCTTCCTCGGGGATTTCCTGGCACTGGCGGGCGCCTGGATGGGGGCCGGTTACTTGTTGGTCGGGCGCAAGCTGCGCGCCAAGATCGACCTGATCCCATATATCTTCATCGTTTATGGGATGGCGGCCATCCTGCTGATTGCGATTATGCTTCGGGTTCGGAGAAAGCCCACTCGGATTTTCGCCCATCACCTACCTGTGGCTGGTGCTGCTGGGGTTGGTGCCGCAGTTGCTGGGACACTCCATTTTTAATTGGTCTCTAAAATACATCCCGGTCTCGCTGGTCTCGGTGACCCTCCTGGGCGAGCCGGTCGGTTCAACGGTCCTGGCCTACTTCATTTTGCAGGAACAACCTGGCTGGATCAAGATCATCGGGGCGGTGTTGATACTGGCAGGGATCTGGCTGGCAGCCAGGACAAACAACTAAGATCGTCCCGAAGGTTTGTTGCGGTGTGGCAATTACCTGATAAAGCCTTCAGGAAGTTACCACAACCTTCTTCAGGTAAATCCCACTAATTCATCGCACTCCAATAGCCACATGTTAGCTGCCGGTTAGGCAGCTTTTCATGCCTGGCTTTATACTCTTGTCATCCTCCAGGGAAGCACGAACCTGTCCATTCGGACAGTACGAAACCATCCTGCCGGAGGATGCGTATATATAAGAGCAACATTAGAATGTGTATACAATTCAAAAAGGAGAAGAGAATATGAATATCAAACGTAATTCTGGGGCGCTCGTGGCCGGATCGATCCTGATCGCCTTCGGCTTGCTGGCCCTGGTCGGACAGCTATTCCGGGGCTTTCAATTCTGGAGCTATCTTTGGCCCTTCATTGTCATCGGCATCGGCGGGCTGTTCTTCATCGGGATGTTCGCAGGCGGCAAATCAATGGCCGGGCTGGCCATTCCGGGCAGCGTGATCGGCGGCATCGGCATAATGTTGTTCCTCCAAAACATCACTCATGGCTGGGAGAGTTGGGCATACAGTTGGACGGTCATCCTGATCCTGGTCGGCCTGGGCATCTTCATCATGGGCCTTTATACAGCCGACGAACACCGCCGCCAGTCCGGGCTGAGCGTGATGAAAGTGGGAGCGATCCTGTTCATCATCTTCGGCGGCTTTTTCGAATTGCTCTTCTCGGCTTTCCGGCCTTACGGACTGCAGCAATATATCTTCCCGGTCCTGCTGGTACTGTTGGGGATCTACCTGGTGGTCATTCGTTCGGGCTTGCTGACTTCCAAGCATTCGGATACGAATGGATCATCCATCAACATTTCTGAAGAGAAAAAGTAGGAGTATTATCATGAGAAACCGTTCTTTATTCTGGCCGTTCTTTCTGATTGCCGCCGGCCTGGTTTGGCTGTTGATTGAGATCCGCAGCATTCCGGTTGAAAACCTGTGGGCCCTGATGTATATCTGGCCATTCTTCCTGATGGCCGCGGGAGTCGGGCTGATCCTGCGCTCACGTTGGCCGGTGGCCCGCATGTTCGTATCCGGCGTACTCGTTCTGGGAATGGTGGGCGCAGTTGTCTTTGCCCCCCAGTTTGGGTGGAACAAGGTCCCCGCCTGGAATTTCTTCACCTGGACGAATTTCAACGGCTCCGTGCGCGGTTCCGGGGTGGTTGTCTCTGAGACTCGCAAAGTGGCCGACTTCACTTCCGTGGAGATCAATTACCCGGTCGAGCTCACCATCCAGCAAGGTAATATCCCTTCCATGACTGTCGAAGCCGAGGATAATTTACTCCCGCAGCTCGCCACACGCGTTTCCGGTAGTACCCTGTATATCGAAAACAACCAGCCGGATTGGACCAAGCGTGTCAACTCCACCCGACCGGTCAGGATCCAAATGACCGTCAAAGACCTGCAGCGGGTGGATTTCCCGAGTGCAGGTAGCCTGCAGATCGGGACTTTCCAGACCAATCAACTGGATCTCTCCATCAGCGGCGCCGGGAGCGTCAACGTAGCTAACCTGACCGCCCAGAACTTGAGCGTGAACTTGAGCGGGGCTGGGAACATCAACGCCGGCGGCAAGGTGGACAGCCTGAACATGGATATCAGCGGCTTTGGCAGTTTCCAGGGCGGTGACCTGGCCAGCCAGAGCGCACGCGTCACCATCAGCGGCGCCGGTAACGCCACCGTCTGGGCAAAAAGCGATTTGAACGTAGATATCAGCGGCACCGGCTCGGTCAAATATTACGGTTCACCGAGCGTGACGCGTAACGTCAGCGGCCTGGGCAGTGTCAATGGGCTGGGCAATAAATAATTGAGAATATATCTTCATAAAAAACCTGCCTTCGGGCAGGTTTTTTCTTATAAGATACATTGCGATATCCCTTCCGGGAAGTCCGTCCTTATTACTCCAATATTTGGGACTCGTATTTACGCATGATTGCAGCATGCTGTCCGCGTGGCGCAGCATGCAATTCGGAAATAAGGGTCCGCAGCCTCGGGGTCATAATGATCAGGTAACGCGTAGGCCCGTTAGCCTCAAAATATGAATGAGGCACTCCGGCAGGTACGAATACAGTCGTACCCGCCGGAGCATTAACTTGCCTGTCAACAAACCTGAATGTTAGCGTCCCTTCAAGAACGTACCAGGCCTCATCGTCGGAAAGATGGACATGCAGGTAATCCGGGCCACTTCCACTCCATTCGTAAATTTCAAAGGATTGGCCGGTTGCAGCCAGCTTCTGCCGGCCATCTGCCTGCATTTGGAGACCTGGAACGATAATTGGTTCGGCCATATTTAGGAATGCTCCGTATTGATTCGGAAGTATTTGAGATAAACAGATAAAAATTTTAGCATAAATGCATAAAGAGAAAATTAAAACAGATCTCCTAAAACACATACCGGACACTGTATACAATTCATGTAAAACACTGCTCAATCGAGGAGAATTCACATCAAACGCAATATAATTATGACGTAAACTGACATATATAATACTTATAATAAGAACAAAGGATACGATGAGTTCACCTGCCTCCCGCCTGATTTCCCTGATCATGTTGCTTCAGCTCCAACCCAACCAGAAAGCCGGTGATTTGGCAGCCGGTCTGGGAGTCTCAGTTCGCACCCTGCACCGCTACTTCACCCAGCTGGATGAAATGGGCATCCCAATCTATGCCGAGCGCGGACCCTATGGCGGATTCTCGCTGGTGCGCGGCTACAAGCTGCCGCCGCTCGTCTTCAGCCCGGAGGAAGCCACCGCAATATCGCTCGGGGCCAGTCTGGTCGAGGAGATGTGGGGGAACCTGTATCGGGCAGCAGCCCACTCTGCCCTTGCTAAACTGGAAAACCTGCTGCCCGAGACGCAGCGCGAGGAAGTCAGTTGGGCCCGTCGCAGCCTGGTAAGCAGCGGGTTGTATCCTCCCGGGCTGGATGCCCAGGCTGCCATCCTGGAGCAGCTCCGTTCCGCCATGCACGCCTCCCGGCAGGTGGAAATGGTGTACAGCTCAGCTACGGCTGCCGCCGCACCCTCCAAACGCCGCCTGGACCCGTATGCGCTGGTCTTCCGTTGGGGCTGGTGGTACGTGGTCGGCTTCTGCCATAATCGGCGGGAGCTGCGTACCTTTCGGATCGACCGCATTCAGGATTTGACTGTGTTGCAGGAGACCTTTGAGCCGCCGCTGGATTTCGATGCACGCGCCTTCATGGCGCGAGAGCCGGTTGGCCAGCCACAGGTGCGCGCCAGGCTCAAGTTCTCCAAACAAGCTGCCTCCATTGCTCGCCTCAACCGTCTCAATTGGGAATCATTCGAGGAACAGCCGGATGGCTCTGTGGTGGTGACCAGCGCTGCCCCGGATTTGAATTGGGCCGCAAGCACCAGCCTTGCGTATGGGCCGCTGGTGGAAGTGCTCGATCCACCCGAATTACGTAGTCTCCTGCGGGATTGGGCGCTGGCGTTGGTGGAGATATATTCAAAAGGAGGATGATTATGGAAAAACTGGATCTCAAGCACGACCTGAAATACCTGTATGCGCCATCTGCCAAAAAGATCGAAGTTGTGGATGTACCGGCTATGAGTTTCGTCATGATCGACGGCGCCATCGAACCGGACCAGACCCCCGGTACATCGCCGCTCTTCTCGGAAAACATGCAGGCGCTCTATGGCGCCTCATATACGGTAAAGTTCGCAGCCAAATTACGTAAGCAGGATCCGGTCGATTTCCCGGTGATGGCGCTCGAAGGCCTGTGGTGGGTGGAGGATGGCACATTCGACATCCGCAAGGCCGGCAATTGGAAGTACACTGTCATGGTCATGCAGCCGGACCTGGTTACGCCAGAAATGTTCGCGGAAGCACTGGTCCAACTTCGAAAAAAGCGAGGCGACCAGCCATCTTTTGGAAGACTGCGGTTGGAGCGCTTTTGCGAAGGACTGTCGGTACAGACCATGCATATCGGCCCTTACGCCAGTGAACCTGCCACCGTTGACAGGATGCAAGCCTTCATGCATGAAAATGGCTGCCAGGATCTGGTTGGACTGGGCGGAAAGCACCACGAAATCTATATGGGCGACCCCCGCCGGGCCGACCCGGCCAAACTCAAGACAGTTTTGAGGCATCCAGTTAAGAGAATGCGACAGTCACCTTGAAGGCGATTTCAAATCGACTCAAAATGATTACTTCCTGGAAATCTCCTCTCCCCATCGATCCACTGCCGGCCCTGCTTGCCAGGCAGGACCCGGCCCTGACCTATCACGTCCAACACGACCTTCTGGGACAGCCGGTTAGGGCGCAGGAGACACTCTGGGAGCTGCCCGAGCCGTTCCGGCTGACCGGCAAACAACAGTCGAATGGTTCCTGGCATTACCCTGAGCGTCCCAACCACCCGGCGCCAAATGCCAATTATGATCTGCTCGAGACCTACCGCTCCCTGCGTGTCCTGGTGGAAATGTATGGCTTTCAGAAGAACCAGATTGCCCTCGCCCGGGCCGCAGAATACGTTTTTTCCTGTCAAACGGACGAGGGCGACATCCGCGGCATACTCGGAAATCAGTATATGCCCTATTACCACGCTGCCATTCTCGAGCTGTTGATTAAATCTGACTATACGAAAGATACTCGGGTAGAAAAAGGACTGCAATGGCTGCTCTCGATGCGCCAGGCGGATGGCGGCTGGCTTATCCCTGCTCAACTCGTGCCTGCCAAATTGAAAACAGACCAATTCTGGCAGAGCGCGCCCATCCTTCCCGATCGTTCCCGGCCGCACTCGCAGCTTGCCACGGGCATGGTTCTGCGGGCTTTTGCTGCTCATCCGGATTATCGTCAGCGTTCCGAAGTAATCGCCGCCGGGAATAGCCTGAAAGAGCGTTTGTTCCAGCCCGACAAGTACAATGACCGCAGGGCGCCCTCCTACTGGCTTAAGTTCCAGTTCCCCTTCTGGTGGCCCAACCTGCTTACTGCCCTGGATACGCTCTCCTGGCTGGGCTTCAACCTGCAGGATAGCCAGATCGCCTTTGCCGTGGACTGGTTCATCGCCCACCAATCCGCCGACGGCTTGTGGGAGACCGGCTACGGTTCCGGGAGCGGAGCCGCCTCGATGCGCCAATGGGTTGGGCTGGCGGTCTGCCGGGTGCTGAAACGATTTTACGAATTGGAGGAATAACAATGTCGCTCGAACCATTCGTTGGATTCGTTCCTCTCCAAACGCACCACTGCGTCACAGGCTCGATGCGCCATATTTATGCTTTCAACCAGCATGACTTAAGCGAAGAGCTGCTGCTCGGCTTGGGCGAAGGTGTCGGCTTCATGTACTGGCATGCGCGTGGGCAGGCGCCTTTCCTCGGCGGGCGGGCAACCCCCAAGCCTGGCATGGAAGAACTCGCCGGGCAGCGCACCGGTGTGCACATCCATCCCCATACCACCCTTAGCTCTCGCAAAGCCCGTCAGGATTTGCTTGAACTGCTGGGCCGCGCCCAGCCGGTCATGCTCCAGGTGGATATGGGCTTCCTGCCCTATTTCGACTTCCATGGGCAGGATTATCATTTCGGCGGGCATGTCCTCGTCGCCTGTGGTTATGATCAGGATAAGGCTGAGATCCTGCTCGCCGATCGGGACGGGCTGCACCCGGTATCTTTCGCGGACCTGGACCAGGCGCGCAGTTCCACCTTCAAACCTTTTCCGCCTCGCAATGCCTGGTGGAGCTTCGACTTTAGCGATTATCACTCACCCGTTCTTGCAGATATTCACCGGGCGATTACTGCCCAGGCAGCCGGGATGCTCGCACCGCCAATCCACAACTTCGGCATTCAGGGCATCCGGCTGGCGGCAAAACGCATCCCCGAGTGGCCCAGGCTCATGAGTGCTGAGGAAGTTCGCCAGGCATTATTCAATGCCTATATCTTCATCAGCCCGGTTGGGGGCACCGGCGGTGGCCTCTTCCGTTACATGTTCAGCCGGTTTCTCAAACAGGCCGCCACCTTCACCGGCGATGAACGCCTGGATCGCTGCGCCGGGACATTCCAGCAGGTTGGGGATGCCTGGGAATCCATTTCCACCTGGGCCAGGGAGGTCTCCGAACTTTCCAACCCTGCCCCTCGTCTGGCAGAATGCACTCCCAGGCTACTTGCCATAGCAGATCAGGAGCAGTCCGCCTGGGAGGCTCTGGTCGATTAAGGAGGCCTGGTTCGTATGCTGAATATTTGCTTCCAGTGTGGCATGTACCATGCCGACAAGCAGATTGATCCTTCCGGTCCTTTTGCGATTTGTCCGGAATGCGGCTATAAACATCCATTCAGGCAGTTGCCTCTGCTGGTCGTTTCAGGGGCCAGCGGATCGGGCAAAACCACTGTTTGCCAATCCTTATTAGGCCAGGTAAATCAGTCGGTATTGCTGGATAGTGATATCCTATGGCGGTCAGAGTTCAACATCCCTGACACGAATTATCGGGAATTTTTTGAGACCTGGCTGCGAGTTTGCAAGAATATTTCCCAGTCGGGCCGTCCGGTAGTTCTTTTTGGAGCCGGTGTGGGCGTACCTGGGAATATTGAAGGCTATATCGAGCGAAGATATTTCTCAAAAGTTCACTATTTGGCGCTGGTCTGTTCTGACGAAGGCCTCTCCGAACGGCTGCGCAAGCTGCCGGTCTGGCGTGGTACGCGTGAGTCCGCCTTCATTGATGAGCAGGTCCGCTTCAATCGCTGGTTCAAATCATACAATGATCAACCTGCCATCCGGTTGATCGATACAACCGGTGTGGCTTCAAAACAAACCGCCTTGCAGGTTGCAAACTGGATTGATGAGATTGTAAAGTTGTCATAATAGCCCGCCGGGCGACCGAAAAGCGCCCGGCGCTACCTTCCTGGAGGTGAAAAATGACTCTACCCCTGTCCTGGCTGCTCGAACCCGAAGACCCCGCCGCGCGTTTCCTGGCCCTGCGCGACCTTTCCGGGCTGGCTGCGGATGACCCCGAACTGCTGGCCGCCCAAAAAGCCGCCCACAGCCAGGGACCGATCAAGACCATTCTGGATAACATGCATCCGAAGGGCTACTGGTCAAAGCCCGGCGCCGGTTACAACCCCAAGTATTTTTCTGCGGTCTGGTCATTGGTCACGCTTGCACAACTCGGCGCTTCGGCCACAATGGATGAGCGCATCCTACGCGCTTGCGAATACATCCTCGATAAGGCGCTGACGCCACAGGGTCATTTCTCCATAAACGGCACACCCGCCGGCACCGTTGATTGCCTGCAGGGCAACCTGTGTGCGGCCCTGGTGACGCTGGGATGTGTCGATCCACGCCTGGATGCGGCATATGAATGGATGGCGCGCACGGTCACCTCTGAAGGGCTCGCACCTAATACCGAAAAAGATGCTCCACTACGTTATTATGCTTACAAATGTGGACCCTTGTTCGCCTGCGGAGCCAATAAGGCGCTTCCGTGCTGCCTGGGGCGCCGCCAAGGTCATGCTGGCGTTTTCCCGCTTGCCGGCTGAGCGCCGCACGCCGCTGATCCAGCGCGCCATCCAGCAAGGTGTGGATTTCCTGTTCAGCACCGACCCCGCCCGGGCGGATTATCCCTGTGGCAACACTCCCAGGCCCAGCCGGAACTGGTGGCTGTTCGGCTTCCCGGTCTTCTACGTCACCGACCTTCTGCAGATCGTGGAGGCTCTGGTGGCGTTGGGATACGCACATGATCCTCGCCTTGCGAATGCCTTGCAGCTGATCCGTGACAAGCAGGATGCTCATGGGCGCTGGGTGCTGGAATATGATTACGCCGGTAAAACCTGGGTCGATTTTGGACCGAAGAAAGCCCCCAATAAATATGTTACCTTGCGTGCCTTGAACGCGTTGAAATTCAAATCCTGATTGTCCACATGGAACCCGGTCGAATGAATATATTCCTGGTTCCATTCCAGGCCTTATCAAATTCCGGATACTTCCAGAAAAATAAGTGCTCGATGCCCTCTTTTGAGTTCAAGGCCGGGTTAAGGAAGTAGATTTTTTCACTTTGAAGTTCGTAGCCCACCGCCACCATGTAATGTCCCACGCTGGCATGCCGCAGGTCACGCAGGATTTCCCAGGTGGTCTGCCATGCAATTGCCACGATCGGTAATTTATTGTCGGATATGGCCAGTTCCAGGTCCTGGATGGAAGCATGGCTTTTATACTCCACTTTTCCAGGCGCAAATTCACGCAGCGCCTTGCCATATCCCAGCCAGGTGGGCATTCCAAAACCATGGATTTTTAATCCTTTGCGTTCGAGCAATGCCTCGACCGCCTCACCCTTATAATTGGACTCTTTGGAAAAATGATTACAGAGATTGGCCGCCATCGCAATGGAAAAGGGCCCACAACCCTGGGCATGCCCGGGGAGTTGCGATTGGAAAAAAGGCAGCAACTGGTCTTCCCGGAGACCCTTGAAAAAGACCGGCAAGCCGGTTGAAGTACTAAAGTCAACTCTGGATGGAGATATCATCAGCAGCTTGCTTCATTCGATAGTATCGGGCATCGTCGTTGACCAATGACACCTCGCCGATCAAGACGCGTCCATCACCCCAAAACTGGTGATAGCAGCGCTGTTCCAGGCAGATACTTTCCCCGGTGCCAGCCGCAGCGTGCCGCCTGGTTCGAGCGTCCGCCGCAGGCCGTCAACCGAGACCAGTCACCGGGTTCTTCTGATCGGGGTGTTCATCAACCGTGGCATTGATTTCAGAACGTTTCATTTTTTTATTTACCGCTGGTACAACCAGTTCATTTCCTTGATTCTCTTCTGCAAGCCGATGCTGAGCGCCTGCCCATTCATACGCCATTCCCAGTTGCCGCCCAGCTTGGACGGATAATTCATGCGCGCAGCCGTGCCCAACTCCAGGAAATCCTGCAAGGGAGCCAGGGAAAAGACCGCCACCGAATTCCAGGCATGCCGGATCAAGTCCCAGGCGATCTGGCTGCCATCCATCTGTAAATACCGGCGGGCGAAATCCTTCTCAGCTTCGGGAGCGCGCTCATACCAGCCGCGCGTGGTGTCATTATCGTGCGTGCCGGTATAGACCGCACAATTTTTGGGATAGGAATGCGGCAGGAAAGGATTATCCGGGCCGGAGAATGCAAACTGCAGGATCTTCATCCCAGGAAGATCGAATTGCTCCCGCAAAGCCACCACATCCGGCGTAATGACGCCCAGGTCTTCGGCCAGGATCGGCAGGCTGCCCAAATTAGCCTGGACAGCTTCGAAAAAGTCGGCAGCCGGACCGGGTACCCAGCAGCCGATCTCGGCGGTTGGTTTCCCGGCTGGGATTTCCCAATACCCGGCAAAGCCTCGGAAATGGTCGATTCGCAGGATGTCCACCAGCTTCAAGGTGGCGCGGATGCGATCCAGCCACCAGGCATAGCCGCTGGCTTTGTGGACTTCCCATTTGTAAAGCGGGTTGCCCCACAACTGGCCGGTTGGGGAGAAATAATCGGGCGGTACGCCTGCCACTACGGTTGGGTTTCCATCTTTGTCCAGGTAAAAGAGGTCCGGATGGGCCCAAACATCCGAGGAATCGAAGGCTACGAAGATCGGGATATCGCCAATGATCTGCACGCCCTTTTCATGGGCGTATTCATGAACATTCTTCCACTGGCGGAAGAAGAGGAACTGGTAGAACGAGAAACGGACAACCAGGCCGGCAAGTGTTCTGCGCGCCTCCTGCATGGCAGCTGCTTCGCGCAGGCGCAGCGTCTTTGGCCAGAGGTCCCAGGCGCCTCCGTCATACGTTTCTTTGATCGCCATGAACAGGGCGTAGTCATCCAGCCAGCCGGCATTCTCTGCGCAGAAAGAGTCAAATTCAGCCTTCACTGGCCCGGTTGCCGAAGAGAAATGCTGAAAAGCCCTTTCAAGCAAAGCCGGTTTCCATAGATACAGCCTGCCGAAATCCACGCGCTGGTCATCCCACGCCGGCATATCAGCCAGGTCCTCCTGCATAAGCAGGCCCTGTTCGAGCAGGATATCCGGGCTGATCAGGTAAGGATTACCTGCAAAGGCCGAAAAACACTGGTAGGGTGAATCGCCGTAACTGGTGGGGCCTAATGGCAGTACCTGCCAGAGCTTGCAGCCACTGTCGGCCAGCCAGTCCAGCCATTCGAAGGCAGCCGGGCCGAGGTCGCCAATCCCATAAGGCCCGGCCAGGCTGGTTGGATGTAAAAGAATTCCGGCGCTACGGTTAAATTTCATAAGGCTTCCTGTTGGTTTGTATGGATTCACCCGATTTTACCTCCGGGTCAGGGTAGTCGCTGGCGATTACATCCGTGCCGATCTCCGCGCCCGGTTCCACCACCATCCCCGCCGGTACATCGCTGTTCTTTCCAATGACAGCCAGCAGGATGACGGGGTTTGCGATGCCTCCACCGATACGAGCATTCTCGCCGACGTGGACATGCTTATCGATGATGGCACGCTCTATCACCGCCCCACTCTCGATGATGGTATCGGTCATGATAATCGACTCGCGCACTACCGCACCCGGGCCGATGATCACACCCGGCGAAAGCACACTGCTCTCGACACGGGCGCCTTCCTGAACGTAACAACCGTCTGAAAGCATGCTGGCGTAAATACTTGCCCTCACCGGCACACGTGAAGGCGGGCGCTCCTCGGTACGGGTATGGATGATCCAACTGCGGTCGTAGAGTTTTAGCGGCGGGTTTGGGCTGAGCAGGTCCATGTGCGCCTGCCAGTAGGAGTTGATGGTTCCCACATCCATCCAATAACCGGTGTAGGGAAAGGCAAAGATGCGTGCTTCACTCTTTATGAGGCGTGGCAGGATATCCTTGCCGAAATCGTGGGAGGACTTTTTTATATGGTGGTCTTCCCACAGGGCGCGGTCGAGCAAATCGCGGTTAAACAGGTAAACGCCCATATTGATCAGATCAGAGGGCGGGTCTTTTGGTTTTTCGATGAAAGATTTCACGTGGTAATCTTTATCCACGGTCAGGATGCCGAACCGCGAGGCTTCTTCGATCGGCACACGGATGACCGCCATCGTCAGTTCAGCCTGGTTGGCGTCATGATACTGGATCATCTGGTCATAATCCATCGTGTAGATGTGATCGCCGGAGAGGATCAAGATGTGATTGGGCGAACCTTGTTTAACGAAGGTGAAATTCCGTTGGACTGCATCCGCGGTGCCTCCGAACCAGTCCGCCTCATAGCGGGCTTTGAAGGGTGTCATGACTCGCACGCCGCCGGTGAAATCGCGGTTCAGATCCCAGGGACCGCCGGACCCAATGTGTTCGATCAGCGACTGGGGCCGGTACTGTGCCAGCACCATTACATCGAAAATATTGGAGTTCACGCAGTTGGAAAGTGCGAAATCAATGATGCGGTATTTCCCGGCAAATGGAACAGCCGGCTTGGTACGCTTGGCGGTCAGGCAGCTCAACCGGGCGCCTTCACCGCCGGCCAGGATAATGGCACGTGTCCTCATGCTTCACCTCATATACTAGCTTAATAGCTGTCTTAAACAGCTTTCGCCTTTCGTAATTCCTAGATTACAGGGAAGATCTACCACGAAGTCGCCGGGCCATAAAACTGATGTTTTTTTTCTTATTAATTCCTGCCTTGGCGCCTTGGTGGTTAAAACTCAGTTACGATATTATTCAAAGTTTTTATCCGATGTCAATGACCTGTAGATGATTGCATATTGGGCTGCCGAGCGCGGCCAGGAAAAATCTGTTTGCATCCCGCTGCGTTGGAAATGTGCCCACCTTTCCGGGCTGGCGTAAACCGGGAACGCCCGCCTGAGTGTTTCAATCAGGGAGTCGACCTCAGCCGTCTGGAACAGGAAGCCGGTTTTACCTTCCTGCACAGTATCCTTCAACCCTCCGGTCGCATGTACCACCGGTACGCAGCCGTAACGCATGGCGATCATCTGCGCCAGGCCGCACGGCTCATAGCGCGAAGGCATCAGGAACATATCCGAACCGCCATAAATAAGGCGGCTCAACTTTGCGTCAAAACTGATAAGCGCCCGGACGCGTTCCGGATAATCCACCTGCAGTCGGCGTGCTGCTTCTTCAAGCGCCGGATCGCTGGAACCCAGCAGGATGAATTGCCAGTGCTGGTCGAGCATCTGGCGCAGCGCCTGCAGCGCAATATCCACACCCTTCTGCGGATCAACCCTTCCGATCATTGCCAGGATGGGTACCCGGCCATCTTCAGGCAGGACCAGGTGGTGTTGCAGGGCTTTCTTATTGGCGATGCGACCGGATGGATTTACAACGCTGAATTTTTCCGGCAGATCCGGATCGGTTCCAGGATTCCAGGCAATCACATCCAAGCCATTAAGGATGCCGGTAATGCTGTTCGAACGGCTGCGCAGGAAACCATCCAGTCCACAGCCGAATTCAGGGGTCAGGATCTCACGCGCATAGGTAGGCGAGACTGGCACGATCGCATCTGCCGCCCACAATCCCAACGGCAGAGGTTGGCTGCGCGCCCATCCGGGCAGCGCATCATCGTTGGCCGGGTTTAAGCCGTACGCCTCCAGCGCATCCGTACCTTCGCCGCCCATATAAGGCAAATTATGCAGGGTTAGGACGGAGCGCAGGTGTCCCAGAATAGGATCATCCCTGTGTGAACGCAAGGCATAAATTGCCGGAGCAGTATGCCAATCGTTGGCGTGCAGAATATCCGGTTTCCACTCCATCCGGCGTACCATTTCCAGGGCTGCCAGGGAGAAGAAGGTAAACTTTTCCCGGTCCGGAGCTGGATCCATTGAATAGACCGAGCTGGCGCTCAAGATTGGTTCGCCACCGATCAAATACACCGGCACTCCAGCCAGGTTCGTTTCAAATACTTGCGCCTGGAGGTTCCCGCCGCGACGAGCGACGTCAAATTCCATCAACGGGCGCAGCGTATTTGCTTCTGAACGGATGTTGCGGTGAAGCGGCAGCACCAGCCGCACATCCAGTCTTACCCCTTGCGTGAACCTCTCCGGCAGGTTGCGCAGCGCTACAGGCAGCGAGCCGGCCACATCCGCCAGTCCGCCAACCTTAACAAAAGGCTCCGCCTCCGCTGCCAGGAAAAGGATTTTTAATGTCGTTCGCATCCATGCTATTGTACAATAAATTGGTCAATCCGACCCAAAATTGGTCGATCCAACCTACCTAAAATCCAAAATAGAAAATTGCGGGTACGCTGGGCGTACCCGCAATTTCCAAATCAGGCTTTCTCAACCGGGAACTGGATCTCGGTGACCGTCCCCGGGTCATATTGGCTGACTCCCGTTTTATCATCATTTACATTTGGAATGGAGGCTCGCACGTACACCTCGCGCCCGGGACCATTGATCCGGTACCCATTCGCATCGATCCACTTCATGATCGCCTCATATGCCTCGCCAATGGTAACGAACGGTCCGGCGTGGATGACACAAGCGGCGGTTGCCACTTCCGGTAGGCTGCGGACCTTTATCTTATCCGTCTCAGGCAACTCGCCTTCGAATGGTTCGCATACCTCGATATCCCAATCATGCTCGTGCGTATCTTCGTCATGGTATAGGCTCAGGCAGGCGCCGCTTGGTTGAACGCCCTGGTCTTCTAGATAACGTTCCAGTTCCTTCCACAGAGCCCCCTGGTTGGGCGGAGTCGCGACAACCCCGCGCGTGGATGCCACTCTTAGGGACTCAATCGGCTTGAGAACCACATCGTACTTTGACATATGTTCCTCCTGTTCGATTTGTCTCAGCCGGGCCTCCACCCGTTCCAGGCGTTGCGCTTCTTCCTGGACCCTTTGCCTTATCTCTGCCTGGCGTAGCTTCAACATCCCGCGCATTTGCTCAGCAGAAAGGTTCCCGGCGAGGAGTTGGCCGATCTCCTCCAATGAAAAACCCAGGTCCTTGAGCGCCAGGATGCGGTGCAGGCGCGGCAACTGGTCGAATTCATACAAACGGTAGCTGGTGGCGCGGTCCACATAGACAGGTTTGAACAACCCCATTTCGTCGTAGAAACGCAGGGTTTTGACGGACACACGGCTGAGTTTGGAAAAGTCTCCGATCCGGATCATCTGGAAGCCTCCACACATTGTTATACAACCTCCAGCAGGAGGAGAATCAAGGGGAATTTATGGCCTTTTACCAGATCCTGGCCGCAACCGGGTCTTCCGCCCGCGCGAACAAGCCGATCGCATCCCGGTTGCAGGCAGTCCGGCAGACCCCACAGCCATAGCACGCACGCGCGTCAACCATAACTTTCTTATTCGCCGCCGAAAAGCGCATTGCCCCGAACTGGCATTGGCGGATGCAAACCTTGCAGCCGTTGCATGCTTCCAGGTTCACCCTGGCCACCTGTTCGCCGCGAAACATATTCTGGAAATAACGCCGCTCGTAGGTAACCCGATAAGCCATACAGTCCTGATCGCAGTTACACAATCCACCGATATAAGGGGTCTTGAAAGTCCACACGGAATGCACCAGGCCTTCCTTGTCCAGCTTGCGCACCGCCTCCAGCGCCTGTTGCGGCGCAAGGATTTCCAGGCTAAAGGAATTGTCCAGGCTATCGTGCAGGCGCTGGTCCAGTGTCAGGCCGTAGCAGTAGCGCGCATTCTTCTGCCCCGTCGTCACTTTACGGCAGACGCACGGCAGGCGGATGACCCCTTCGGCCAGTTTGAAGATCTGCTCAACATCTTCGATCGGTACCACCTGCCCGAAGTGGTTCTTCTTCTGCGTACGGGTCAGGTACCAGTCCAGCGGCCGGGCGATCGGCGTGTGCGAAAGCGCCTCCACCTGCGCCATCTCTCCCGGCGTGCGCTGTTCGAACGTATTCAGGAATTCCGTCATATATGCCCGCCGCCCTTCCTGCTCGATCAATTCCTTGGAATAATTTTCCATGTTCAGGTACCATTTCTTGCCTTCCCCATGCTGGGTGCAAAATTCACACATCGCTTCTCCTTTGATTAACCGGTATTGGTTGTAGTATACAACACACCGTTCCGGGGAAGGTGACTGGCGATGGCGTTTTCTCAAAATTAGCCAGGAAGGTGGGATCAGATTCATTCTGGAACAAAACTTGTTTCAAAACGTATGAAAAGTTGTATACTTATATTGGTATGTTTGGCATTAATTGATTGCAGGAGCGGTAATATGCAGGACAAGCGCAAGCTTAAGAGACGCTATTTACTGTACTACATGCGCATCTATGATGGTGTTTCGCGCCAACAAATTGGCAACCTGGTGGACATTACCACAAAGGGGATAATGATCGTGGGCGACCACCCGATCCCTGAAGGCCAAATCGCCCTCCTGCGGATGGAGCTGACCAACGAAGTATCTGAAAAACCTTATATGGAGATCTCTGCCATCAGCAAATGGTGCGAACCGGATGTAACCCCGGATCACTTTAATACCGGATTCGAGATCCAAAACCTGGCGCCCGAGGATGTAGAAATCATCCAGCGGATCAACGAAGGGTTTGGATTCCGAGATAACATTCTTGAAAAACACCCAGTTCATCCAGCTGAATGAAAGGAGTTTCCATGAAAAATCCGAACACTCAAGAACGAAGAAGGTTTAGGCGTAAGATGCTGGCGTATTATTTGCCGGTATTGGATAACAAAACTCAACAGATCATCGGGCATCTTGTCGATATAAGCCCGGCCGGTTTCATGATTGATGCCAAGCTGCCCGTCCAGATCCGAATGGAATACGATCTAAGGATGGAATTCATGGAGGCGATTGCCGGGCGATCCTCGCTTGAATTCAAAGCCCGCAACAAGTGGTGCAGCCAGAATTCAATTACGCCCTTCCTGTACAACGCTGGTTTTGAGATTACCGATATCGCCGGGGATAGCATTGCGGTCATCAAGCGGATTGGAGAAAAATACGCAAGCGCATGAAACTTTCCCCTTTTTATGTTGACGGGTTATCAAAGCGGGTCGACATAATTTACTCCCTGGATAGGCAGTTTTGAAGTATTTATCAATCCAGAATCGTTTATCTCTACGTGTCTCCGTTTATTATTTTTAGTTCTTATATTCCTCTCTTAGGTAAAGAAACCATTGATCGATCCTACGATTCCCCTGATCGAACTCCATCGCCATCTGGATGGGAATGTCCGGCTGGAAACCATCCTTGACTTGGGCCGCGAGCACAACCTGCCGCTGCCCGCCAGGGATATCGAAGGATTGCGGCCGCACGTCCAGGTTACTGGGCCGCAGCCGGGGGTAATGGCATTCATCGCCAAATTCCAATGGCAGGTTGGGGTAATGGTGGATTACGAGGCCGTCCGGCGTATCGCTTACGAAAACGTGGAGGATGCTCGTCGGGATGGGATTGATTATATCGAATTACGCTTCAGTCCCTGGTTCATGGCCGAGCCGCATAAACTCGATCCGGCCGGGGTGGTCGAAGCCGTGCTGGCGGGGATTGCCGCCGGTCAATTGAATTTTGGGGTTAAAGTCAACTTGATTGGAATCCTGAGCCGGACCTACGGTCCGGAGATCGCCTCTAAGGAGCTGGAAGCCCTGCTGAGCCAGCGGGCACGGATCACCGCCCTGGACCTGGCCGGGGATGAAGCTAATTTCCCGGCGCATTTGTTCCGTGAACACTTCCGGCGCGCCCGTTCGGCTGGCTGGCACATTACCGTCCACGCCGGGGAAATCGCCGGGCCAGCCTCTATCTGGGAGGCCGTGCGTGGGCTGGGTGCCGAACGCATCGGGCACGCCCTGTCAGCAGTCGAGGATCCAATCCTGATGGAATATCTGGCTGAACACGGGATTGGGGTGGAATCCTGTCTCACCAGCAATGTGCAGACCAGTTGTGTGTCTGATTATCCCGCCCACCCGCTGCGTAAATTTCTCAAAGCCGGCCTGCCCGCCACGCTCAACACCGACGATCCCGGTATCAGCGCCATCGACCTGCCCTACGAATACAATGTCGCCGCCCCAAAAGCCGGTCTAACCGACACTCAGATCCGCCAAGCCCAGCGGAATGCGTTGGAAGTAGCCTTCCTGACCGGTGAAGAAAAACAGGCCTTGCTGAAGACCCGCACTGCATCTACCCTAAATCCGTAAGCCGACAATTAGGTGTACCTGATACTTTCAGGTATGTGGATATTTCCGCATTCCCCTTTTTCACCCGCCGAATCCCCGACCGTCAACCTTCAACCTTTGACTTATAAGACTTGCAAGACTTATGAGGCCTTTACGATCTCCCAGCCCTTCTTAGGCTTCCGAATTATGCTTTAGGAATTCCATTACTTCATCGATCTTGCAAAACGCCAACCCAGTGACGGTATCCGCGCCGCCATAATAGATGGCGATGCGGCCTGTTGGCTGGTCGTACAGCGTTGCACATGGGAAGGCCACATTCGGTACATCCCCGACACATTCATAATACGTTTGTGGCGAAAGCAGGTAGGAAGCGCCTCGATAAATAACCTTCCAGGGCTTGTCGAGGTCAAGCAAGGCTGCACCGAACGAGTAAACGAAACCATTGCAGGAAGTCAATACGCCGTGATAGAACAGCAGCCAGCCTTCAGGTGTTTCAATTGGAACCGGGCCAGCCCCCACCTTGGTGCTTTGCCAGCCGCCCTTGGTGCCCATCACGTAGCGGTGTTCACCCCAATACACCATATCCGGACTCATACTCAGGTAAATATCCCCAAAAGGGGTATGCCCGTTATCACTTGGACGGCTGAACATCACGTATTTATCGTTGATTTTGCGCGGGAAGGGCACGCCGTTGCGGTTATACGGCAGCAGCGCATTCTCCAGGAAGTGGAATTGTACGAAATCAAAAGTGTAACCGATCCCGATGGTCGGGCCATGGTAACCATTACACCACATGATGTAATAGCGGTCTTCGATCCAGCATACACGCGGATCATACTTGTACTGCGAATAAGCGCAATCGGAGTTTTCGTAGATCCACTCGATTGTATTGTCGTCCAATTTCCAATTGATCCCATCCTGGCTGAAACCACGGTGTACATTCATGTTGCGCTGCTTATCATCACAACGGAAAACGCCTGCAAATGTACCATTGAAAGGCACAACGGCGCTGTTAAAGATACTGTTGGAGGATGGGATGAGATCGCGTGGGATGATTGGGTTATGGCTGTAGCGCCAGACAACGTTGGCATTTCCGGCTGGACGGTCTTCCCAGGGAATATTGGGCAAAGTACTTGGCAGGCTGGATGGTTTCACTGATACTTCCTCCTAGGAAATGAATGCCAAAATTATACCAGTTACATACTCTGCCTCCCCGACCGCGAACTCTATACGTTCGAACTCCAAATTAAATAACCGGAATTTCTGATGAACCTCATACTATTAAAAAGGGTAAATTTAGTTAGAATATAGCCTATGAACCGGCCATACACCCTCGTCAATGTGGCCATGAGCGCCGATGGAAAACTGGATAGCGTGGCCCGTAAAGGCTCAACCATTTCCTCCACCTTTGATAAAGCCCGGGTTGACCGTCTGCGTGCGAGCATGGATGCCGTTCTCGTCGGTGGGCGGACGCTTCTGGATGAGGATCCGAAGCTGACGGTCAAATCCAAGGCACTCAGGGAGGAACGCCAGGCAAATGGCATGGAAGAGAACCCGGTCAAAGTGGGCATTGTCAGCCAGGCCGACCTGAAACCGGATGGCAATTTCCTGACGGTCGGCCCGGCACGGCGGCTGGTCTATACCACCCACCGCACCCCGCCGGATCAAATTGCCCGCCTGGAAAATGCCGGAGCACAGGTATTCGTACTGGGCGAAGAGCAGGTGGATGTAACCGCCGTGCTGGAATCCCTCTACGATTTGGGCATACGCAAATTGATGGTAGAAGGCGGCGGTACTCTCATTGCGGAATTCTTTCGCCTCAACCTGGTGGATGAACTAACCATATATATTGCGCCTTTTATTTTTGGCGGCGACTCAGCGCCCACGCTGGCAGATGGCCCGGGTTTTTTCCCCGAGCAGGCTCCTCTCTTGCGCTTGGAAGCGGTCGATGAATTTGATGACGATGGCGGCGTATTCATCCACTACATGGTTATACGCAAGGAATAAGGCTCTCATGAAATTGTACAGAAGAGAAAATGCTTTATTTACCTTGTAAATTGGCAGTTGCTCAGGTTCGGATTTTGTCCTATACTTGGCAAACGAACAGATATATTATTTGATTAAGAGAGAAGCGGGTATGAGCCCATCCAGGAAGCGGGAAAGACGGCAATTAAAACGGCGCAAACTGACTTACTATTTGTTGGTCCGGGACGCCAACACCCAAAAGGCCATCGGAAATTTACTTGATGTCACTCCTGCCGGGTTATTGATGGACAGCCGGGATCCATTCCCATTGGAAAAGGATTATCGTCTGCGCCTGGATACCACCCCGGAGGTGGGTGATAAGAGTTATATCGCTTTTATCGCCCGCACCAAATGGTGTCACCGCGACCCAACTGACATTTTGTTATACGATATCGGGTTTAGTATCGTCACGATCGGGGCTTCAGATGCCGCCATCCTGAAACGCATTTCGGAAAAATATGCGGTCCAGGACGGATTTGACATATCCACATTATGATTTGTCGATCAAGCTTGCGGATTGGGAGTTGCCTAGGTTCTGGTTTTGTTCTATACTTGGTCCCATGAGTAAAAATATTTTTCGATTAAAAAAACATGCGGTCGTGAGTCATCCACCCAGTAAACAGGAAAGACGGCGGCTAAAACGCCGTAAACTGGCTTACTATATCGTGGTTCTGGATGCTCTTGCCGAAAAAACTATTGGGCACCTGGTTGATTTAACTCCCAACGGGATAATGATGGACAGCCGGGATTCACTCCCCTTGGAAAAGGAATACACTCTTCGCCTGGATACAAGCGAGGATGTGGCTGATAAAATTTTTATTACCTTTATCGCCCGTACAATATGGTGCCTACCCGACCCGGTTGACATATATTTATATGATGTAGGGTTTAGTATTGTCGACATTGCTGAATCGGATGCAGCCATCCTGAAACGCATATCCGAAAAATATGCTGCTCAGGACAGTGTTGATATATCAAAAATATAATCCTCTCCCCTGGAACGCTACCATAATCCGTACCTGGTAATTTCAGGGAAGTTGCTTCCCTGATAGATCGCATACCGAATTTCTTCAACGGTTCATCGTTCGATAGAACCTGGCTGGGGCCTCTCCGCTAAAACCGTTCCTTTTTTACTGGAAACAATCTCTGTCGCTTATAACCAGGGGCCTTGAAGCTTGCTCTTGTAGAGTCAGCCATCACGGCTGCGGTTATTTTTCGACGGCAGGTAATTATCTACATGATCAAAGAAATTAAGGAGTAAATCATGGGTCTAACCCAAATGCACATTAAAGAACTTCTCGACGAAAGCCGCGCCCACGCCTGTGACGGTGTAGGACCCGACCACGTCTGTGTAAAGATTGCCGCGATTGCCGAGCTGCCCAGCCGTTTCGGGCAATTCCACATTGTCGCTTTTTACAACAACCATGACGATAAAGAACACGTTGCCATCGTACGCGGCGATGTGACCAACGCCGAAAACGTGCCGGTACGCGTCCATTCGGAATGTCTCACCGGCGATGTGATCGGCTCGTTGCGCTGCGATTGCCGCGACCAGCTCGAGTCGGCTCTGCGAATGATCGGAAAAATGGATCAAGGTATCCTGCTGTACATGCGTCAGGAAGGCCGTGGCATAGGCTTGATCAACAAGATCCGCGCGTATGGCTTGCAGGAGCATGGCTACGATACCGTTGAAGCCAACCTGGCTTTGGGCTTCCGGGACGACGAACGTGATTACAGCGTGGCAGCCCACATGCTCGAAAGCCTCAAGGTCAAATCCATCCGCCTGATCACCAATAACCCCAAGAAGATAGAAGAATTGAAAAAGAATGGTGTCTTCGTTACAGGTCGCATCCCGCATATCATGCAGCCCAACCAGTACAACCGTTTTTATCTCGAAACCAAAGCCAATAAATCCGGACACTTGATGGATTTCTCCGGCAAATTACGCCTCCCCGAACAGGCCGATCATCCTGTGGTCGAAGGGATGGATGACGAACAGGTTGAATGGGTTCAGGAGCATTACCAGGATTAGAAAGCCGCAAAATGTGGCAGTCACTTCAAAAGTGACTGTCATTTTTACAAAATGGAGTTGAATATGGACTTAAAGAATCGCGTTGCCGTCATCACCGGTGCCACGGGTGGGCTGGGTTCCACATTGACGCGTGAATTAGCCGCCCACGGTCTACATCTGGCCCTGCTGGGTAATAATACTGCCAGGCTGGAAACGCTGGCCAAATCCCTCTCCCTGCCCGAGTCCCGACTCTTCACACATACGGTCAACCTGCTCGACCTGCCAGAGACCAAATCCGCGGCTGAGGCCATCCTCGCCAAATTCGGCCATATCGACATCCTGTTGCACGTTGTCGGAGGCTGGACGGGCGGCAAGACCCTGTTCGAAGCCCCCACCGATGACCTGGCCTTTATGCTCAACCAGCACGTCTGGACCAGTTTTCATGTGATCCAGGCATTCGTTCCTCATATGGTTAAGAACCAGTGGGGCCGCGTCATCATGATCACTTCTCCATCTGGAGTCCGTCCGAGCGCCAAAAGCGGGCTTTACGCAGCCGGCAAGGCCGGGCAGGAAGCCTTGATGCTGACCCTTTCGCAGGAGTTGAAAAATACCGGCGTCACCGCCAACCTGCTGCAAGTCAGGACGATCGACGTGAAGCGCGAAAAAGTCTCGGCTCCCTCGCCGGATAATTCCGCCTGGACCACCCCGGAAGAAATGACCGCCGCAATCCTGTTCCTGCTGACTGACGAAGCTGCTGCGATCAATGGAGCCAAACTTCCAATGTTCGGGTCTTACTCGTAATATCCAGGGGTTATCAGGTTTATACCCTCTCCCGGGCTTCTGATATAATCCGAACCCGGAGAACAGCCATATGACCTTGCAATCCGAGATTTTCGAACAACCCGCGCGCCTGTCCGACTTGCTGCGCAACCAGCGACTTACAGCCGAAAAAATCGCCCAAACCATCCGCCAGCACGATATTCGCTGGGTTTTTCTGGCTGCCCGCGGCACATCCGATAATGCCGGACGGTATGCCAACTACCTGTGGGGTGCCCTAAACCGCCTGCCGCTGGCGTTGGCCACTCCGTCTTTGTTTACCTATTACAACCAGCCGCCTCAATTGAAGGATGCCCTGGTGGTAGGCATCTCGCAATCCGGCCAATCCCCCGATATCGTCAGTGTACTGGCAGAAGGTCGCCGGCAGGGTTGCCTGACCCTGGCTATCACCAACGAAACCGGGTCGCCCCTGGCCGGCGCGGCTGACCTTGTGCTGGATATCCAGGCAGGCATCGAAAAAGCCGTCGCCGCCACCAAGACCTACACCACCGAATTGATGGCAGTCGCCATGCTTTCGGCTGCCTTGTCCGAGAACAAACTCTTCTGGAAGCAGCTCGGAAAAATCCCCGGATGGATCGAAACAGTCCTCAAACAGGATGCCCCGATCGCCCGCATGGCCGAACGCTATCGCTACATGCGCCAGTGCGTCGTCCTTGGCCGGGGGTTCAATTATTGCACCGCCTTCGAATGGGCTTTGAAACTTAAAGAGTTGACCTACGTGGTCGCCGAGCCTTATTCCTCGGCCGATTTCCGCCACGGACCAATTGCCATGATCGAAGGTGGCTTCCCGGTAATGGCCGTATTACCGAATGGCATGGTTTTCGATACGCTGCTGGAAATGATCGGGAAACTCCGCCACGAGCAGGCCGCCGAGCTGGTCGTCATTTCGGACGAGAAGCGCGCCCTGTCCCTGGCTCAATCCCCTATCCCGCTGCCGGTTGGCATCCCCGAATGGCTCACCCCCATCGTCAGCATCGTTCCGGCCCAATTGTTCGCCGGCCATCTGACACGCGCCAAAGGTTTCGATCCCGAAAAACCCCGCACCATCGGCAAGATCACCGAAACGAATTAATACCTTTTGCATAAAAACCAACCTCCCGCAGGTTCCATTACTCACCACGAGTAATGTCTCAACCCTGCGGGATGATTTGTTATGCATTCCGTTTTACGCATTACTTTTTACTTGTTACTTTTTACTATTTTTGATGCCCGTTTTACTTCACTCCCGGCTCTCTTACAACCTGGTTGATGGCTTTGAGCAGACTCAGATTGCCGCTGGCATCCATTTCCAGCGTCCAGAACATGATCCCTGAGGCGCGCTGCAGTGCCAGGCGGGTCTTGGCCTGGATCGTGGGGATGCCGTTGTAGTTGACCAACATTCCGGCATACGTGATTTCGTCTACCTGGGCTGCTGCCGGGTCAGCCTTGATTATCTTCCCATATGAGACATCCGCCGGCTGGGCATAGAACGGCACCCCCAGGACTGCCTTTGAAGGCGGCAGGCCGCGCCCCAGCCAGAAGTCCAGGGCGGATTGGGCAAAATCCATTGAAGAATGTTGTGGCCCGGAATTATCGTAGGCCATGATATTGACAAAGTCCATTAGGGCGAAACTTTCGGACGGGATGACCGCGGCATTCTGTCCCACAGCTGCCACCGCCGCGGTCAGAAGTTTATCCTTTGGCAGGTCTGCCCTCAGCTCCTGCATGAGCGCCAGGAAATTCTGTGAGGATGGATCGGGATCCGGGAACTCCCAATCGATATCCGCCCCATCGAACCCATACTGCTCGACGATCTTGACCAGGTTCTGGACGAAGGCCGTGCGTGTGACAGGCTTGGCAGCCAGGCTCGTGAACTGTTTATCCCACCCCCAGCCTCCCACCGAGATTAATACTTTCACATTTTGCTGGTGCGCCAACCTGACCAGTTCCCCAGGCATCCAGGTATTCATCTGTGCAAAAGTGCCATCCTCGTTCGGGATGAGGAAAGCATAATTGATGTGAGTCAATTCGTTGTAAGGGATCACTGCCGGAACTGCTGCATCCGTCACATAAGCGACCACGCGGAACGCGGCAGGCTCTGGCGTCTGGGATTTTTCAGGGGTTGGACTGTTTGGTTTGGTCATTACACATCCATTCAAAAGGCAAAGCAGAAGGATTGAAATGATCAGTTTATTGGAGGTGGATCGTGACATTCGATGGACCTCTGCCAACTATATGAAATAGTGACGACTTGCGCCGTCACTATTAATCTTGAAAAATACTGATCCGGTATCCGTGGTGATTACTTCTCCACACCGGTGATGACAATGCCCTGTACGAAGAAGCGCTGGGCTACCACGAAGATGATCAGTGGCAGGGCCAGAGTCATTAGCGCACCCGCCTGGATGTACTGTGGATCGCTTCCATACATGTAATTGAAGCGGGCCAGTGCCACCGAGATCGGCTGCATATCCTGTCGGCCGGAAAGATAGAGCAATGGGTTGAAGTAATCATTCCAGGCCCAAACTACGTGGAAAATCGTCACAGCCACGATGGCCGCATAAGACTGCGGAATGATAACCGACCACAGCACGCGGAATGGGCTGGCGCCATCGATCATGGCGGCTTCATCCAGCTCGCGTGGCAGCGTCATGAAGAACTGGCGCAGCAGGAAAGTATCATAAGCATTGGCAAAGAAGGACGGGACGATCAGCGGCAGCCAGGTGTTTATCCAGCCAATTTTATAGAAAAAGGTAAAGGTCGGGATGATGGTGACTGCACCGGGCAGGAAGATGGTCGAGATCAGCACGACGAACCAGAAATCGCGCCCAGGGAAGCGGAAACGTGAGAAGCCAAAAGCCACCAGGATACACGAGAGCAACACACCCACGGTCGTTGAGAATGCATAGAAAAAGGTGTTCCAGAAGGCAACCGGGAAGAGCTTAAACGTACCGTTCGGTCCCGGGGCTTCCAGGTTCCAGACATGCGGGAAATTGGACCAGGTTGGTGCGAAGACCCACGGGCGTGCCAGTGACTTGAAATAGCCATTATCAGACGATCGGAGCGGCCGTTGGATTCTGCGGGTCCATAAAAATTGCGTATTGTGTGAACCCCTGGAGCATGGCCATGTTCTTCTTGGTCCCATTTGGCAGCGGGACGGTGTAGACCACCAGCGTTTGGCCCTTGTAAGTGTTCATATCGATGGTCAGAGTGCTGGCAACGCCATCCTTGACAACTTGCAGATCATACGAATTGGTGTTTTGGCCGGCGTAGGTATAGGTTGGGGTTGCGGAAGGCCACAATGGCGCATTTATAGCCACCATCTGCACATGCGTCTTCAAAGAGGTCAGGATCATATACCCAAAGGGGATCAGGAAGATTCCCAGACAGGCGGCGGCAACCGCCGTCACAAACGTGTAGTTCAGGTTCTTCCTGCGGTTGGAATTGCGAATTCTGGCTGCAGTATTCATCGTAGCACCTCTTTACGGATTCTCGCTGGCATAATAGACCCAGTAGCGCGCCGTCGAAAACAGGACGATCGTTGTGATCAGGATCACTACGAACAGGGCCCAGGCCAGCGTGGATCCATAGGACATGTTCTGGTTTACAAAAAATGTCTTGTACAAATATAGGTTATAGAACATTGAAGCCCCACCCGGAGCTCCGGTACCCTGGTTCAATACCAGGGGCACCAGGAAGTACTGGAACAGGCCCACAACGCTTAATATCAAGTTATAGAAGATCACTGGCGAGATCATTGGGAAGGTCACATTCCAGAATGTTGCGAAAGTACCCGCTCCATCCACCTTGGATGCATCGTACAGATCCGTTGGAACTCCCTGGATACCCGCCAGCATGGTCAGCATGGCGTTCCCGATCCCCCAGATACCCATGATTACGTACGTCGGATAGACCCAGTTGATGTCATTTGCCCAACCGGGTAAATGATCTTTTGGAATACCAAAGCTCAACAAGGCTTTGTTGATCCAGCCGCTTTCGGGGTTGAGCATACCGCCCCACAGGAAGATGCTGGCTACGAAAGGAATAATGGCAGGCATGTAGAACAGCGAGCGGAAAAAGTTTTGGCCCTTCAACCACTTATTATTCATCAGGAGCGCTATGCCCATCGGTAGAAGGATGCTGACCGGCAGGGCAATGATGCCGAACCGGAAGGTGATCCATAAGGATCCCGGTGAGCTCTTGGGCGCCGCATTCCAGACCTGGTTATCTTTGAACAGGGTGACATAGTTCGCCAGGCCTACCCACTTGGGCGTGGTCAATACGCCGGTCGTGATCTTCATGTCGATGAAGGTGAAGAACAGGGTCGCCAGCATGGGCAGGAGCACGAAGGCAATGAAGCCGATGAACCATGGCAGCAGGAAGAGGATGCCATTGCGGTATTCCCGCCGGGCGATCGGCGACATCTTCTTGACATTCCCAAAGGATGGTAATTTGGGGAGGTGGGTTAGATTCTCCATCTAGCACTCCTTGGTGTAGATTTAGGCGGGCCGGCACATGGCCGGCCCGCCTGTATTGCTGAACTAATTACTTGTTGAAGATGGTGGTTAGGTCGGATTCCAGCGTGGCTTCCTGGGCGGCCACGTCAACACCCTTGGTGTTGACGAGCAGGTCGCCAAAGGTCTGGATGCGAGCCCAGGCTTCGTTAATGTTGGGCATGAAGCCTTCAGCGCTCGGAACATCCGGATAGTTCAAGCCAGCGACAAGCGTATCCCAGTTCTGAACGAACGGGAAGGCGGCTTTCTGGGCGGTGAGCCAGGGTCCGCGCAGAGCGGTCTGGCTGGGAACGGCGCCGTAAGCGGGAGCGCGGGTCGGGCTACCAACAACCAGCTTCTGAATGCCGGTATCGATGAGGTAGGTCAAAACGGTGAAGGCTTCCGCCGGGTGCTTGGTGCCTTTCCAAATGCGGAAGGTATCGGCGTCGACACGGCCAGCAACTTTGCCATCCGCGCCCATCGGCATGGTGCCGAAGTCGAACTTGCCACCAGCCTTGGTCAGGTCGCCGACGCAGCAGGTGTACCAGGAAGGATTATCGACCATGGCAACTTTGCCGGAAGCAAAGACGTTGCCAGCATCGAAATCGGCGCCACCCGCAACGGCACCGTTCGGGATGTAGGGCTCAGCGCCCCAAATGCCATCATAGACCCACTGCCAGGCGGTCTTCCAGCCAGCGGGGATCTGGGCCTTGTAGCTGCCCTTGGAGCCACCGGGGACGAGCATAGCGCCGCCGTTGGATTGGAAAGCGCCCCAATAGTTCGGGTGACCTTCCCAAGCGAATGAGAAACCGTACTGCACAACCTTGGTCGCATCAAAACCGGCTTCGCCGGAGTGCTTGCCAGCGGAGTCGATCGTGAGCAGCTTGGCAACCGCGGTCAGGTTGGCCCAAGTCCAGTCAACCATCGTGCCATCGGGCATCTTATACTGGTCGCCGTACTTGGCGGGCAGTGGATTCAGGCCGGCTTCGGTGAAGAGGCCGGTGTTGTAGAAGATGGCAGAGGGATAGACTGCGAAGGGCAGACCAACTGTGCCTTGATCGGTCTGGTACATTGCGGTCAAAGCGGGTTCGAACTTGCTGGTGTCATAGTTGGTGGATTTCAGATAAGGAGCAATGTCCAACCATTGGCCACCGAACGCGTTCGAGCCAATCCAGCCTACAGGTCCGACGATGTCAGGACCAGCGCCAGCGGCGATTTCGGTGGAGATGGTATCGCGAGCGGAGGCGTTCGGGATGACTTCGATGATCAGGTGGATTTTATCCTGGGCAGCATTGAAATCAGCGGCCACTTCGTTTTCGATGGTAACCTGGGCCGGGTCAGCGCCGGTACCAACACCAATGCTCCAGCGGATCAAGACTGGGCCGGTGGCGGCGGGAGCAGCGGTCGCGGCGGCAGCCGTAGGGGCTACAGTTGCAGTTCCGCAGGCTGTCAGGACCATGGTAGCGGCTACAAGCAGGGCTACCAGAACGTACAGTTGCTTTTTCATTTAATTCTTCTCCTCAAATTTTGTGTATTTGGTTAGTAGAAGGGTTGATAATATACGGGGTGGAACAATTGGGGACATTTAAATTTCTTCGGACCAGTCACCTCCTTTCTGTATTATTCAGCTTAATCACCCTTGCTCTTAATTATATCTTAATCTTTCAAAGGGCAAAGGAACTCTAACAATTCTTACTAGCAGCATCCGCAGGATTGGCGGATAACAACCTCAGTTGGCAATACTGTCATGCAATCAAACGGTTCGCCGCTTAGCACATTGAGCATTAGTTGTCCGGCCACCCGCCCCACCTCTTCGGTCGGGGCATGCACAGTGGTTAGCGCAGGCACAAACAGTCTGGCAAAGCGCTGATCGTCAAATCCAACCACAGCCACATCCTCAGGTACCTTCAACCCGGCATTTTGAAGTGCACTGATTACGCTCACCGCCAGATCATCGTCCCCGGCAAAGACTGCGTCGAAACTGGGCGGATTATTCGCAAGGAATTCCTCCATGGCCTGGCGTCCGGCGCCCTGGTCGTAGTTGCCGCCGATGATCAGGTTGGGATCGAAAACGATTGAATGGGCCTTCAATGCAGCTTTGTATGCCAGCTCACGCGAGTGGGCGTCCTCCTGGTAACCCGAAGGGCGCAGAAAAATGATCTGCTTCTTCCCATGCTTTTCAATCAAGTGTTCAACTAATTTAAAGGATGCGATCTTATTCTCAACGTTCACGCAAGGGATTGGCAGGGAATGCGGTGCTGTTCGGTGGACAAGAACGATTGGGAATTGCATCCCATACCATTCCGCCAGTCGCTCTTCACTCAAAGTATTTGAAAAAACCACCACCCCGTCCGCATTATGCGGCCCAATGGGTGGTGCAATTTCATCATTATGATCAGGTGGGTAGGTGGCAACCAGCAAATTGTATCCGTTCTCTTTCAGCGTTTTCTCGAGGCCGGTCACCAGGGGGCCAAAAAAACCGTACTCGACCGTAAAAGACAGCAAGCCGATAATTCCAGTCTTGCGTGAGGCCAGGTTGCGGGCAGCCACCAGCGGCACGTAATTTAACTCCTGCATGACCGGGCGAATACGATTGATAATTTCTTCTGAGACGGTTTCTCTATGGTTAATATAACGACTGACGGTTGCCACAGATACCCCCGCTTGTTTGGCAACATCTCGAATTGTGATGGAATGAGACCGTTTGGTCATCTGGTATTGTTTAGTTTCTTGAACAAGTGAACCGGTTACAGTAACCGGTTACATTATTGCACGATAATTCACAATAGTCAAGTAGGCAAACCTTAAAATATTCTTAAATCCCCTGAACACATGTCATTGGCTGCAACGGAGTCCAAAATCTGGGGATTTTGGACTCTTCCACTATTTATTAACATCCATCCAGGGATTATGAGGCGCAACCCTCGTGAAGCCTACCTGCTGTGGACTCCCCCTGGAAATACATCGAAGTGACGCCGCAGCGGGAAGAGATCTTTTTAGCCACCTTTGGTGTTTTCGTGACATCGTGGTTAATTTCCCGATAGGTCCTTGATCCGGATCAGATAGTTGCAAAAGATCAAAGTGATCCAGCCTGTGAAATCCTCTACCTGCGGTTGCGCTTCCTGAAATGGATATGCTCAGATGCCTTCGGCTTTCATTTCAGCCAACGCCTGCTCAATCTTTTCCGCGCGCATTTCGACCAGCGGCGGTCGAACAGGCCAAAGCGGAAATCCATGCTGACGGGCGAGCAAGGCCTTCAGAATTGGCGGGAAGGGTGAATATTTCTCAAGGGTGTGCCGGATGGCAGTTACGAGCTCCTGGGAACGGGTGGCATCTACTCCCGCCTGGCAATCGTCCCATACACGCCGCAACTCGGGAGAGATCAGGTTCGCGGGCGCCGTGATGCAGCCGATGGCGCGTGACTCCAAAGCCAGCTGCAAAAACGAGTCAGTGCCGGTCAATACCGCCAGATCCTCCCCGAAACTATTCCCCAGCTCCCGGGCAAAGTCCTCCTGATGGGAGGAATCCTTGAGGCCTACAAACTGGCGCGGAAAGGCTTCCTTTAAGCGTTTCAATAAGGCCAGAGGGAGCATTACGCCCGTCAGGGAAGGGATGTGATAGATAAAAAGCCGGCCGTCTCCTGGCACGGAACGCTGGATCAGCTCTGAAAAGTAAGCAAATAGTCCGTCCTCGGTCACGTTGCGGAAATAGTATGGCGGCAGGACGACTACAGCCTCATATCCCAGGTCGAAGGCAGCGCGGGTCAAGTTTATGGTTTCGGTCAGGCTGGGCGTTCCAGTCCCGGCGAGAAGGCGAAAAGCTGGATGCGTTGCGCGGATATCCAGGGCGGCGCGCAAAATCTGGAGGCGTTCATCCGGCGCAAAGGACGGGCCTTCTCCAGTCGTCCCCAACATTAAAGCCCCATGGCAGCCGCGCCCGGCGAAGAAATTCAACAAAGGCGGGATGGCTTCCAGGTCAGGAGAAAAATCCGCCTTCAACGGGGTAACCGCAGCCGCATAAACACCTGCGAGTGAGTGCATCATTCGCCTCCAATCCAATATTATTCCATGATCATTTAGCGAGTATCCGGGCTAGAGCTGAAACCAATAGATCAATGTTTTCCTGTCGCGAAGAGTAACCCATCAATCCAATTCGCCAGACCTTGCCCTTTAACATTCCGAAACCGCTTGCGATCTCAATATTATCTTCATCCAACAAACGCTTGCGAACATCCGCTTCATTAACGCCTTCGGGGATCACGACTACCGTTAGTGTAGGCAAACGATGCTGGAGCGGCACCAGCATCTTTAACCCAATATCTTCCAATCCCTTCCAGAGGGAATTGGCGTTTTGTTGATGCCTTTTATATCGATTTTCGAGGCCTTCCTCCTGAACAAGCCGTAATGCCTCCCGCAGTGCGAAATTCATGCTGATTGGCGCGGTATGGTGGTACGCATGTTCCTCACCCCAATAGCGTTCGATCATGCTCAGGTCAAGATAAAAATTCGGGACCTTGTTTTTTCTTTTATGAAGCACCTCACGCGCGCGTGCCCCCACAGTCAATGGCCCCAGGCCGGGTGGACAGCTCAGGCACTTCTGGGAACAACTGTAGGCAATATCGATGTCCCATTCATCGATCTTCAAAGGGATACCCCCCAAGGATGTGACACAATCGACCAGGAGTAAGGCACCGTGTTTGTGGGCGACTTCAGCCATGCCTTCAACCGGAGTCAGCGCGCCGGTCGAGGTCTCGGCATGCACAATCGCTACGAGCTTGGCCGGCTGTTTCTGTAAGGCAGCCTCGATTTCTTGCGGATCGAAAGCTTCTCCCCAAGGCTTATCCAGGCGGTGAACAACAGCCCCATAACGACTCGCCATATCGCACAACCTCTCGCCAAAGTAACCGTTGACTCCAATCAGGATGGAATCTCCGGGCTCGATGAAATTGGCTATGCTGGCTTCCATGGCCGCGCTGCCGGTTCCGGAAATGGGCAAAGTCAGGGGATTTTTTGTCTGGAAAACATAACGCAGTAAATCCTGAACTTCATTCATCACGGTCAGGAATTGTGGATCAAGATGCCCCATAACCGGATGCGCCATCGCCCTCAGAACCTGTGGGGGCACCATGCTTGGACCGGGTCCCAACAAGACCCTCTCAGGAGTGTTTAAATCAGAGTAGGTTGCCAAATTTATTCTCCTCTATTATGAAATTGGTCTCGAGTGGGTGACCATATATAGTCTGCGATGGCAATTGTGTTCAGGCATTGGATTATATCAAAGAGGCGCCCTTGTCCAGTACAATCCAGCTCAGCGCGGATCCAGCCCAGCCCGGACCCCGGTTGCAACCAATGCTCCCCAAAAAACGGCTGCAGTTATGGTGTAGGGCACCAGCAGGGCCACCTTGAATCCATAGACCAGCAGCAGCCCTTGCAGCAGGGCCTCGAGCAGGAAGGCAGCCAACATCCAACCGGCAATTCGGAAGACCGCCGGGTTTTCCTGCCGTCTGTCCAAAACCTGAATAATAAGCGTGACGATCAGCACAAGGCCAAGCACAGATAAAGCCAGGCGGAGAATATTCCAAATCCCGTGCGCGTCCAGTTGAACCAGTTGCGGACTGTAGATCGGCCAGCCCAGGCAGGCGCTGATGGAATTCTTGCCGGCGATCAACACGGCGCTCACCAGCAGGCTGTATACAACTGCATTGGTGTAGAGAGCGATCCTCGCCAAAGGGCTGCGGAATGTGATCCGGTCGGACCAGCCCGGATGCGATTTAAGCGCCTGCGCATACACAGCCGAAGTTACCATCAGCGCCACCACCAGCAGCGCCGACCCCAGGTCAACCGCCGCCCATCCGGGGGCGATGCCGCCCAGCACCACCCGGGCCCCGAAGTAACTGACTACCACCACCAGGACACAGGCTGCCAGCGGGGGCACCAGGATCCATCCCAGCTTGCGCGCCCGCACCAGCCCCGCGATTGCCGAAGCCAGGATCAGTAAACCGGTGCTGGCGGCCAGCACACGGTGGGTGAATTCCAGGATGGGGCTGGTTTCCAGCGGCGGGAGCAGCTTGCCAAAGCAGCCCGGCCAATCCGGGCAACTGCGGATGGATTGGGTGACGCACAACACGCCCCCCATCGCGATCAACAGGATGGAGAAGATTGCCGCGGCCGCCAACAGGTTGCGGTGCCACGCATCCAGTTGTACTTCGGGATTGTCAAAATGTTCAGTCAAGTTTTGTGTCATAGGCTTCCCCTTCCCGGGAGAATTATAGTAGCGTGCCAATCAAAAGCAGGAGCATCGCAACCAGCATATAAAAAGAACTGTATTTATACAACACACGCACAGTCTGGCTTGCCGAGCGTCGCCAGATATAAAACGCCATTCCCACCAATCCGAGGCCGCTGGCGCCTGAAATGGCCAGTAACGCCAGGGAAAGATGCAGCCAACCAAACGCGGCCGCCATCAGTACAACCGTCAACAGGCTGGAAAGCATAACTGCGGCCAGGGCAGCGGGCAGTCCGTATACGTTCAGAAAGGTGGGGATCCCGGCATTAAGAAAATCGTCCGAATAGAGTATGCTGAGGGTCAGGTTGTGGCTGGGGATCCAGCAAACAATGGCAAACGCCAGGAGTAATCCCCCCACATCCAGCCGGCCGGTGACCAGACTGAAGCCGGCCAGGATCGGGATTCCGCCCGAGAGCCCGCCCCAGAAGATGGACCAGGCTGTCCGGCGCTTGAGCCACAGCGTATAGACCAGTACGTCCAGGAAAACGCCTGCCAGGGCCAGGATAAAGTACAACAGGGAGAGTTTGAGTGACCACAGCAAGCCCAGGGCAATCAAACCGCCTCCCAGAGTCGAGGCGGCCCCCACGTTGACCTGACCCGCAGCCATGGGGCGGCGATTGGTCCGTATCATTTTGCAGTCGATATCGCGGTCGAAAACCATATTGAGCACGGTGCAGCCGCCGATCGAGAACAACATGCTGCCTACCAGCCCTACCAGGCGCGGCCAATCCAGCGGTACCGGCCGCTGGCAGAGATATCCGGCAATTCCAGTTAAAGTCAGCAGGAAAGTCTGGCGGCTTTTGATCAGCGGCCAGAATTTCTCTTTCAGGCGATTGGCGCTCAACACCCGGCTACTCATATCCCATACAGCGTGATCGACTGCGCCGGCAGATCCAACACGCCATCCGCCGGAATGTTTTGCTTGCCCAGATCGGCAGCATTGTGGGTGGCATCCAGGCGCCACACCTGCGCCTGCCTGAGGGTCATCCCCTTCACCTGCAGAGTAACTTTCTGCGTCGCCGTCTGCCAGGTTGATCACCAGGATGGTCAGGCTGCCATCCGTCCGCCTGGCCGCGTAAATCGTGACATCCGCCGTGCCCGAGCTGGCGTAGATTAACTTATCTCCAAAGTGTGCGTACATCTGAAAAACATAATACATCGGCCGGATTTCGCTGTTATAGATCAAACCCAGGCCGCCATTGCGGTTGGCCAGGACGAACTGGTTGACCATGAACACGTTCTGCTGGATAAGCCGTCCAAGCACATCCGCATACCAGATGGCATTGTAGAATGAATTGGGGGTGGCTTGCCCCTTTAGGACGGGGCTGGGATTGGAATTGACTTCCGTGAAAGCGATCGGAAGGTCGCGGCCGGTGGTTGTCTTGATCAAGCCGCTCAGGTATTTCGCCATATCGGTCCATTCCAGGGTATCTTTTCGCAGGTCAGCCACCGTGAATGCCTGGCCGGTCGTGCTGTACAGCGGGTAGCGGTGCACCGTGACAACATCCACCAGGTCGCCGTTGGACTTCAGGAACTCGGTCATCCAATCCCGCCCGGAGGAAATCCTTCAGGGTCGTTGCCAGGCTGGTGCCCCACTGGTGCAGTTCCGGTCCCATCAACTTGATCGTGGGGTCGACCGCCTTCATGGCTACCGCAATTGCGCGCCATTCCCGGTTGAACCGCACGGTGTCATAGGACTGCTTGATTTGGGCTTCGAAAAGCGTGGGTTCATTGCCGATACTCCAGTATTGGATGCCGTATTTCATCTCGATATTTGCATAATGCACGAGCGCCGCCGCGGCTTCAGGTGTGCCATCCAGGAGGCGCACGCTGATGGTCGGCATGGCGCCGA
Organism: uncultured Chloroflexia bacterium; assembly: GCA_963776475.1. Taxonomy (GTDB): domain Bacteria; phylum Chloroflexota; class Anaerolineae; order Anaerolineales; family Villigracilaceae; genus UBA877. The sequence goes on along the minus strand of CAVZMZ010000034.1, from coordinate 160,412 downwards.
TTTGCCTGCAGAAAGCAATGAAGGAATCCAACTGGTAGGTTTGAATATCATTTACATCACCCCAGGCCCCGCCCGGCCAGCGCAAAGCTGTGATGTGGGAATCATACGCCGCCTGCAGCATATTCGCAGGGACAGCCGTCCATGGGCCATAGTTCGAGCCGTACACATACGGGCTGATCGGACCGAGCTGCCGGCCCGGGTCCACCACCAGCGTGCCCGGCTGCGCGGTCGCAGCCAAAGGCGCAGGCGTCTCCGGGGCAGCCGGTACGCAGCCCACCAGCAGCACCAGCACAATTGCAGCAATGCTCAATGCACGTTTCATTTGTCCGCTTCTCCTCATAGCATTACCCTTGCAAAGGTTATGCCAACCAGGCAAAGCATACCTTCGATATTCTTTTCTCAGCCTGCGGTTCTGCCATCTCCCTACCCTTTGCAAGGCTGATTTCTACCGCTCACTACTCCTCCCCCAAATTCCGTGCTCCCTGCCCCGTGCACTTTACGGGGTCGGCATTTGGGGGAGGTCGGGTAGGGGCCGGGTGGGGACTACCGTCTCCAGAACTGGAACTGGGTCAAGCCCAGGTTCGCCAACTGCAGCGGGATCTGGAATTGGACTGCGATCCAGCTCACCGCCGTCCAGAAGATATTATTCACAAAGGGCACGTACCATAACAGGAAGAACACCACCAACATGATGATGGCACTCGCCTGGTCGATGCGCATGCGCAGGTCGGACTCCAGGAAAGGCGCCACCACCCGGTACCCGTCGAAGGGCGGCACCGGGATCAGGTTCAGCACGGCTGCCATGATCTGCAGCAGCGCCAGGAAGCCCAGTCCGGGCCAAATGCCGCCGCCCGCGGCGGGTGCAAAGTGCAAAACGATCGACAGCAGCACTGCCAGCACCAGGTTGGCGAGCGGGCCGGCCAACGAGACGGCGCTCTCCCAACGTTTGCTGCGCAGCCGCCAGGTCTCGATATAGACCGCCCCGCCCGGCAGGCCGATCCCGCCCAACAGCAGGAAGATCATCGGCAGCAGGATGGAATAGACCGGGTGGGTATACTTGAGCGGATTGAAGGTCAGGTAGCCCTTGTCGCGCACGCTGGTATCCCCGCCATAATACGCCACCAGGGCGTGCGAGAACTCGTGCAGGCACAGGCTGAAGATCCAGCCCACGATCACCACCAGGAAGGTCACGACAGTTGCCATAAGTTACCTTTCATAGCCATGCGGATGGCTGCGGTGCCAGTCCCAGGCGCTTTGGACGATATCCAGCAGCTCAGGATGCAGCGGAGTCCAGCCCAGCTCCTGCCGGATCTTATCGGAGGAAGCCACCAGCCGCGGCGCATCGCCCGGGCGGGGTGCGGTTTCATTTACCGGTATCTGCGCCCCGGTCACCTGCCGGGCGGTCTCGATCACCTCCCGCACCGAGAAACCCTTGCCGTTGCCGAGGTTGTAGACCAGCCGGTCACGCTCGCCCAACGCTTCCAGCGCCAGCAGGTGGGCCGAGACCAGGTCGGCCAGGTGGATATAATCCCGGATGCAGGTGCCGTCGGGTGTGGGGTAATCCGTGCCGTAGATATTAGCGGCTCCCTTTTGACCGAGCGCCACTTTCAGCACCAGCGGGATGAGGTGACTTTCCGGCTGGTGGGCTTCGCCGCGCCCGGGCAGGGCCCCGCAGGCGTTGAAATAGCGCAGGGCGGCAAAGTGCAGAGCCATGGATGCGGCGGTACCACTCGAGCGCCTGTTCGATGGCCAGCTTGGTGAACCCGTAGGCATTGGCCGGGTCGATCGGCGACTGTTCGTCCAGCGAGGCGGCGCTGGAGGCGTAGACTGCCGCCGTGGACGAAAGCACAAACCGCTGCACTCCGGCGGCGTGGGCGGCTTCGATCAATTGCAGCGAATTTGCCAGGTTGTTCTTGAAGAATTTACCGGGGTCTTGCATGCTCTCACCGGCTTCGATGGAAGCTGCGAAGTGCATGACTGCCGTGAATTTTTCGGACTCCGAGCGCAGAGCGGAGGGCGGAGGCATCCCCCAGATCGGCCTGGATGAAGCGCGCGCCTTCCGGTACGGCCGCCCGGTAACCGCTCACGAGCGAATCGTAGACCGTCACGGAATGCCCGGCCTTGAGCAGGGCTTCCGCCGTCGCCGACCCGATATAGCCCGCTCCACCAGTCACAAAAACATTCATGAATCCTCCACGAAAAGATAATCATAAAATTATATCTTACTCTCCCGCTTGACGGGCACACCCGTTACGCATTATACTCACCCTGCTCCGGGGTGTAGCGCAGCTGGTAGCGCACCGCGTTTGGGACGCGGTGGTCGGCGGTTCGAATCCGCCCACCCCGACACTTTCAGCTGAAGAAATAAGGATTTGCCGAGTTTCGCCCGGCAAATCCTTATTTTTTTGCATTCCTCCATATCATGGGCAGGCATCCTATGCTACAATAAAGAAGAAAGGGTATAACATGGCGCACATAAAAAATGACGGAGTCATCGAGGCCGTCCGCTACACTCCGGGCGGCGAGATCAGCGTGGTCCGGGCCTACCAGCGGCGCGGCGCAGTCTGGTCTGATCATGTAATTCTCGGGCGTACAGAACTCGTCAATCAATTGCAGTTGGGGAAACATTACGTAACCGGTGTGCGCAAAATGTCCCTTGGCAGTGTTTTCGAAACCCGCTCTGAGGTTCGTTTCGTTGACAGGCATATCGTCAGCGGCGGGCAACCGGCGCTGCGCGACCTGCTGGCAGGCGTGCCGGTCTTCTAGTACCGTCCGTTATTTTTAGCCTGTACTCTTTTGCCATGGAGGCTTCCCATGAAAATAATTGACCAGACTCCATTTTATAATGAAAAAGGCGAAATAAGCTTTGTGGACCGCACCAAGGCCATGCTGCAGTACGGCGCCGGGTGGATCCGGGAGATGGAGGCGCAAAAAGCGGTCGTTTCCGTACTCGAAAAAAACCTGGATAAGAAATACACCCTGCTGCGCAACGTCACTCCACCCGGAATGAACGCCAGCATCCCGCTCATCCTGGTGGGTCCGACCGGCGTGTATGTGATGTGCGTGGCTTCGGTCAAAGGCATGTTCAGCGCCCGGGGCGACCAGTGGGGCTCTGTCGATAGCGGCTCTTTTGTACCCCAAAAACCCAACCTGTTGACCCGCAGCGAAAGGATGGCGCGCGCCATCCAGGTTTTCCTGCAGCGCCAGGGCTACGCGGACTTGAACAGTGTCGAAGCCATCCTGCTGTGCGCCGATCCAGCCACCAACGTGGACAGCGTCAGGCCGATCATCCGGGTGGTTATGCGGGATGCCGTCGAGCGCTTTGCCGTTACGATTTCCCAGGGGCGGCTGGTGTTGAACCCGGAATCCTGTTTCGATGTTGTTAACCGCCTTCTGACCGCACCGGCTCCCGCCCCAACCAAATTGGTGGAGACCGCCGCGGCCACGGCTGCCACGCAGGCTGCCGAACAGGACCAAGACCCCTACGTGCCGGCCTTCGCCCTGGGAGGCAGCGGACCCGCGCCGGTTGCCATGGCCGAACCGGGCGAGCCGGACTGGTCGAATGCACCCGGCGAATCCACTCCCAGCGGGATGCCGGCCGAGCCAGCCGGCGGGACGCTGAGCGGGACATCCGATGAAATCCCGCAGCCAACCCCGCCGGCCCGTCGTCCGCTGGGGATCACCCGCAAGCAGTGGACGTTCATCATTATCATGGCGGTGGTCTGGATCATCATCATTCTCGTGTTCGGTTTCCTGATTTTGCGTGACTTCGCAATGTAAATCCGGCACTCCAGAGAAAAAAGCTTTAAACACAACCCCCATGGCTGGGGGCAAGCGGACACCAAGTACACAACGGTTTTAAAGAATATGTCTTTGAGCTACCTAACTAATGTTTTGTACTTCATTCCTTAATTTCTTCCGTCGTGTTTAAGTCTTATTCACTTCCTTCTTAATCTTTTCCGTCGTGTCCTTTGTGTCCGTCGTGTTTAAACTCTTTCCTTTAATACCCTCCATGCCGCCATTCCTCTCCATTGTCATCCCCGCTCATAATGAAGAGAGCCGCCTGCCCCTCGCCCTGGGGCAGGTCTTTGGATTCCTGGAAAAGCAAGCCTACACATCCGAGGTGCTGGTGGTGGAGAACGGCAGCACCGACCGCACCCTGGAGGTGGCACGCGAATTTTCCCAATCCCACCCGGGGCTGCGCCTGCTGCACGAAGATACGCCCGGCAAAGGCCGCGCCGTGCAGCGCGGCATGCAGGCGGCGCTGGGGGATTACCGTTTCTTCACGGATGCGGATTTCTCCATGCCGGTGGAGCAGATCAACCGCTTCCTGCCGCCGGCCTGCATCTGTGACATCGCCATCGCCAGCCGCGAGGCGGCCGGCGCGGTGCGCTACGGCGAGCCTGAATTCCGGCATCTGACCGGGCGTGTCTATAATTTTTTCATCCGCTGGCTGGTGCTGCCCGGCTTGCAGGATACCCAGTGCGGCTTCAAATGCTTCCGTTCCGGCGTGGCCGCAGATATCTTCCCGCACCTGACCCTGAGCGGCTGGTCGTTTGACGTGGAGCTGCTGGCAATCGCCCGCCGGCGCGGCTTCAAGATCGTCGAGATCGGCATCCCCTGGTATTACAACCCCGGCAGCAAGCTCAACGTCCTGCAAAACTCCTGGCGCATGTTCCTGGACCTGCTGCAGATCCGCCGCAACCTGCGCCGGCGTGCTTATGACCCGTGCCCGTAAGAGAGGGATATCTACCGGAGATAAACGCAGATAAACAGGGATTTAAGAAGAAAAGAATTAAACACGACGGACACGAAGGACACAACGGAAAAGATTAAGAACGAAGAGCAAAGAAAAGATTTAAACACAACCCCCATGGCTGGGTCAGGCGGACACACGTGTGCCTACGGACAGTGCAAGCAAAGGACACGACGGAAAAGATTAAGAACGAAGCGCAAGAGAATTTAACACGACGGACACGAAGGACACAACGGAAAAGATTAAGAACGAAGTGCAAAGAGAACAGAGGTCAGGCGGACACACGTGTGCCTACGGCACAGTGCAAGCAAAGGACACGACGGAAAAGATTAAGAACGAAGAACGCAAAGAAAAGATTTAACCACGACGGACACGAAGGACACAACGGAAAAGATAAGAACGAAAAGCATTTAATTTATTACAATGAACACGAAGGAAAGATTTAAACGCGACCCCATGACTCGGGGCAGGCGGATACGACGGAAAAAAGCCATCTATCTTTAACCTTTGTTGACTTTGTGCCCTTTGTGTTTAAAGTTCTTCCTATGCAATCTAAATATCCTACTCTCGATTTCGAACTGATCCTCTGGGAGGCCGGCTACACCTGCATCGCCGGGATCGACGAAGCCGGGCGCGGGGCGTGGGCCGGACCGGTCTGCGCGGCGGCGGTCAGCCTGCCGCCCGACCCAAGCCTGATCCGACGCCTGGACAAAGTGCGCGATTCCAAGCTGATGACTCCACTGGCGCGTGAAACCTGGGCGCCGCGCATCCGCCAGGCGGCCCGGGCCTGGGGCGTGGGCTTCGCCTCGCCGCAGGAGATCGACAGCCTCGGGATCCTGCCCTCCACCAAGCTGGCCGCCCTGCGCGCCCTGGCCTGCTTATCATCCTCGCCGGATTACTTACTCACCGATTACCTGATCTTCCCGTCGCTCGACCTGCCCCAGACCGCGCTGGTCAAAGGCGACCAGCTTGCGCTGAGCGTCGCGTGCGCCTCCGTGCTGGCCAAAACCGCCCGGGATGCCGTCATGCGTGAGCAGGAGGCCGGCTACCCCGGTTACGGCTTCGCCCGCCACAAAGGCTACGGCACCCGCCTGCACCAGCAAGCCATCCAGGAATTGGGCCTGTGCGAGATCCACCGCAAATCGTTCTCAATTGTTAAGGTTCCAACGAACTAACGTTCAAACGTTTACACGTTCACACGTTCAACGTTCCCTCTTTCAAACGATGCCCTGACCCAAACGATAGAAACGATGGGAGGAAAGGAATGAGCTGAAGGCTGAAGGCGTTATTCGTTCCTCGTATCGAAAAAAATTCGAATACTTTCCACCGCCATATCTGGTGGTTTTTGATCCCGATCCCGAATATTGGATGCATGTGGGGGGAAAAGAGGGTATTCGTTTTCCGAAGTCGAATAGGGTGGAGGATTTTTGATTTTTGATTTTTGATTGATGATTGCTGATTGGTAAGTTGAGCACCCGTTCCTGATGAACGAAAGAGGAACCCTGCATAGAAAGCCCTGACAAGAACAGCCACGTGTGCCTGCCTGCGCCAGTACCGCAGGTACAGGTGCGGCACAGTGCAGGCAGGACAGACAGGGCAGGCAGACTGAGAGGATTGTGGTGCGACGACTGACGGTGGACGATGGACGGTAGATCGCTGACCGCTGATGGCTGACTGCTGACTGTTGACGAAAGAATGGATCGGGACTGGGACAACATGGCAAGGGTTCCTGAGTTATAGGATCACTCGGATAGACAAGAAAACTTTTCGAGAGAGCCTTAAACATAGAACACATTTTCTAATTTGTCAAGGTTTTTCTCCCCCAAATCAGGGCTTTAACATTTTCGGAAAATGTCATTGCGAAGGAGCGCAGCGACTGAAGCAATCCCCAACTTGCGGGGACTTTCCCCCGTATAAAGCATTTTCCAAGCCGAGTAAGATTGCTTCGTCGGGAAGAACACCCTCCTCGCAATGACACCGTGAGTTGTCAAGGGAAAATGTTAAAGCCGTGTCCCCCAAATTCCGTACTTCGGCATTTGGGGGGTACCCGCCAGGGCGGTGGGAGCTGCATTACATTCCCGTCAAGGTTGTGTCGCAAGCCGCTTTTCGTTGTACAATTATGGTACAGAACTTGGAGGGCTTACATGCCAGGCAAGACAAAAAGCAACGGCGCAACACTCGATTTTCAATCCCAACTCTGGGCAGCCGCGGACAAGCTGCGCGGCCACATGGATGCTTCCGAATACAAGCACGTGGTGCTCGGGCTGATCTTCCTGAAATATATTTCCGATTCCTTCGAAGAAGTCCATTCCCAATTGCTCCAGGAAACCGACGCCGACCCCGAAGACCGCGACGAATACCTGGCGAAAAATGTCTTCTGGGTGCCGCAGGAAGCGCGCTGGTCGTTCCTGCGCGGCAAAGCCAAACAGCCCGAGATCGGGAAATTCCTGGATGACGGCATGAGCGCCATCGAGCGCGACAACCCCGTATTAAAGAACATCCTTCCAAAAGAATATGCCCGCCCGACCCTGGACAAAACCCGCCTGGGCGAATTGATCGATTTGATCAGCGGCATCGGCCTGGGCAGCCAGGAGCAGAAATCCAAGGATGTGCTCGGGCGCGTCTATGAATATTTCCTGTCGCAGTTTGCCAGCGCCGAGGGCAAGAAAGGCGGCGAGTTCTACACCCCGCAATCCGTGGTGCGCGTGCTGGTCGCCATGCTGGCTCCCTATAAGGGCCGCATCTTTGATCCCTGCTGCGGCTCGGGCGGCATGTTCGTGCAGAGCGAAAAGTTCGTCCAGGCGCACGGCGGCAACCTGGATGACATCGCCGTGTATGGACAGGAGAGCAACCCGACCACCTGGAAACTGGCCAAGATGAACCTGGCGATCCGCGGCATCACCAGCGACCTGGGCCGCGAAAACGCCGATTCGTTCCACAAGGACCTTCATCCCGGATTTAAAAGCCGATTTCATCCTGGCCAACCCGCCCTTCAACATGAGCGATTGGGGCGGGGAGCGCTTGCGCAAGGATAAACGCTGGGTATACGGCGTGCCGCCGGCCGGCAATGCCAACTACGCCTGGGTGCAGCATTTCATCCATCATCTTGCCCCGGATGGCACGGCCGGATTCGTGCTGGCGAATGGCAGCATGTCTTCCAATACCTCCGGCGAAGGCGAGATCCGCAAGGCGATCATCGAAGCCGACCTGGTGGATTGCATGGTGGCTATGCCGGGGCAGTTGTTTTTCTCGACCCAGATCCCCGTCTGTTTGTGGTTCTTATCCCGAAATAAATCAGGGGCACGAATATGGCTGAACTTACAGGAACGTGACCGCCGCGGCGAAACCCTCTTCATCGACGCCCGCAAAATGGGCACCTTGATCGACCGCGTCCACCGCGATTTGAACGAAGAAGATATTGCGAAGATTGCCGATACCTACCATGCGTGGAAAGATGGGGAAGGATATATGATGGATGTGGCAGGTTTCTGCAAATCCGCCACCTTGCAAGAAATCCAGGCCCAGGGCTATGTGCTCACCCCTGGTCGTTACGTGGGAGCGGCGGAACTCGAAGAAGATGATGAACCTTTTGAGCAAAAGATTGCACGGTTGACAAAGGAATTGGAAGAGCAGTTTATAGAAGGCGGAAAACTAGAGAAATCTTATTCGTCAAAATTTAAGGCAAATCGAAGCCAAATGAAAGCTACTGTTTACGGGCCGATAAAAGATGATTGGGAAATTGAAACACTAAAAGACTTATGTGTTTCGAGTGGTATCCAAACCGGTCCTTTCGGTAGCCAATTGCATCAAAAGGATTATTTGCCAATTGGTACACCAATTATTACCGTTGAACATTTAGGGGAAAATCGTATTTTGCACCAAGATTTACCGCGTATTTCAGATGATGACGCAGAACGGTTATCACGTTACAAGATGTATGAAGGGGATATTATTTTCAGCCGTGTCGGTTCTGTAGACCGGCGTGCATTGGTCCGAGAAAAAGAAAATGGTTGGCTATTCTCAGGTCGTTGCTTGCCGTTAGACCTGATAAATCAAAAATTGATCCTGATTTCCTATCATGGTTTTTTGGACTTGAAATATTCAAGGATTATATTCGTCGCATTGCAGTTGGTGCGACGATGCCTTCACTAAACACCGAGTTGTTAAGTAATATCCCAGTTATTGTTCCTTCTCTTCCTGAGCAACATGCCATTGCAGAGATTCTCGGATCGCTGGACGAAAAGATCGAACTCAACCGCCGCATGAATGCCACGCTTGAGTCCATGGCGAGGGCGTTATTTCGTCAGTGGTTTGTGGAGGGGGAAGATGTTGAGAATCGGGAAATCGGAACTGTAATTCAAGATTTCAATTTGACAATGGGTCAGTCCCCTCCTGGAGAAACCTATAACGAAGATGGTTTGGGTGTACCATTTTTTCAAGGAAGAGCAGATTTTGGAATTCGCTTTCCGAGAAATCGTGTTTTTTGTACAGCACCAACACGCTTTGCAAACCAGGGCGATACTTTGGTTTGCGTCCGCGCCCCTGTCGGTGATTTAAACATGGCCTGCGAAAAATGCTCCATAGGGCGCGGAGTTGCAGCAATTCGACATAAAACAGGAAGCCGTTCTTACACTTATTACGCAATGCAATCATTAGAAGAAAATTTTAAACAGTTTGAAGCAGAGGGTACAGTTTTTGGATCAATTAATAAAAACGATTTTGAAAATTTAAAGATTGAAATTCCACCTTCGTCAATTGTAAAGAAATTTGAGGATATCTGTTACCCGATAGATCAAATGATAGAGAATAACGAGAAAAATCCCGCACGCTGGCGAGTCTGCGAGATAGTCTGCTGCCGAAGTTGATGAGAGGCGAGGTCCGTATTAAAGATCTGACAAACGAACTATAATTATTTAATCTAGAAAAGGAAAATATGATGAGTGATAAAGATCGAACTTATAAAGATCACGGTTTTAGTACTGCGTTTGAACGGATGTGCAGTATTGTTGCAATAGGCAAAACAAAAGGGGTTGAGGAGACTCTCAAAGAATTGATGCTTCATTGCATTGTTTACTTACCAGACAATAAATTTATAAAATCTAATGATTTTACCTATACTATTAAAGGGTTATTTGGATTAGAAATTGCTATTCCTGATGTTGATTTTGCAATAGAACGATTATTAATCAATGGAATACTCATAAAAACAGAGGTAGGGCAGCTGGTTCTTCCAGAAACCGTTCAAAAATCAATAAGAGATAACATAGACGCTTCATATGCACTTGAGAATAAAATCCGTGTAAGTTGGCAATCTGAAATCGCTAACGTATCAACGGATTTAGATTTACAACAAATGTGGGCGGCCTTGAAAGATATCTCTCTAACGCTTTCCAACGCCATGGTATCCAAACTGTCTCATTATTAGAATTCGTCTATCGATATACCACAAGAATATTCCGAAAGCCTGTCATCAATACTTGATGGAGTACTTGCATCTGAAATCCCGCCAGAGCATATTCCAATTGCGAAGCAGATAATATCTGATTTTATGGCTACATCAGGAAATTACCCCGAAAGAACAAAATTCATTGCTGAGTTAGCGGACGGTGCATTCAATTACTTTGCACTTGCTATCGCGCCTTCTTCTGCAAAACAACTTCTGAAAAATTTGAATCCATTGGTTCTATTTATGGATACGAATTTCCTTTTTGGAGTTCTAGACCTCGATGTCAATCCACGGGTTGCGATAGCAAGTGAACTTTTAGAGGCGATCCAAAAATATAATCTACCTTTCGAGCTAACAAGTCATGAAGAAACTATAAAAGAGTTACTTGTTAGCATCAATAATTATGCAGGTAAATTGAATTCTCGCCAATGGTCTCGTTCAATTGCTAGAGCTGCAATAACAACTAAATTCTTATCTGGCGTTGAATTACGATACTATCACCGATATCTTGATGAAGGTATTGATGTCAAATTCATTCTTCAAACCTTACAAACATGCAGATGTAATTCTAAGCCAAAGGAATATTAATGTTTTTCATCCGCAGGAAGAACGCCTTACTGAGAGAGCGAATCTCATAGGAGAATATAAGACGTTTCTTAATAATAGGAAGCAAGAAAAATCTTATAAAAAGATAGATCATGATATGACTGTTTTGGATAAGTTCAGACGCTACGTTCAGAAACTACCTCCACGCTTGAAGCTAAAGCGTTGTTTATTACGTGCGATTACACGCTTTATAAATTTGATTGGGAAACAAGCAAACAATTAGGATCTGCTGCCTGTACAGTCTTACCTAATATATTTTGGCAAGTGGTTAGGCCTTTTATTCCATCTAATGATGAATTTGATCGATCCTTCGCACAGACATTTGCTATTCCTGAATTCCGAATTTTGGAAGTCATGCAGCCGAAGCTTGTTCAAAGATGTTAAATATTCTTGCCGGCTATAAAGATTTCCCTGAAGAAAAGGCAATTAAGATGCTTTCAAATGATTTACTTATAGAGACGTTGCAGACAATAGATAATGATCAAGCATTCCAAGAATATGTAGAGGCTGAAATAGTCGTCGAAAATAAATTGCTAAGGGAGAAAAGACTCTGCCTAGAAGGCCGACTGGCAAGAAGAGAAAAGGCCGAAAAAGTTAAGAAGATAAAAAGAGCTAGAAGTAGAAAAAAACTTACATAATGCACACACTCTTGAAATGCAAGATATCAATGCAGTAATTCATCAAAAGACGGAAGATTTTGATGCGGAAAAAGCTGCAAGGCAAGTTGCTGAAAAAAGGGCATCTGATGCTGAGACAGCTTTTGCGAATGAAAAGGCTAGAAGGTATCAATTCGAGAATATTGTAAAAGCAGTCATTGGAAATTAGCATAACTTCAATAGCAACCTTTGAACTGATTATCAATTTGTTACCTTGGGGCTGGTTGATAATGCATCCGAATTCTTTAGGCCTTCAGCTAACATTTGACACCTTATTAGCTCTGCTTTCTTTCGGAGTATTTTTGGTGAAGTTGCGTAAATATATATGGTGGTCCGGTGTAATCCCATTCCTAGGTATTCTTTACCAATTAGTAAATGCTTTACCAACTAATAAATAACTGTCGCTTCAAATATAAAATTCCCATAGTTCTATTAGCTTCTAAGGGTACTTTTTCGCAGCCTGGTAGATACGACGTACTGTCTGCTGCTGAGATAAGACAAGACTTGACAATAAGAAAAAAAGTGATGGAGAGAAGAAATAAATGAGTGCTACATTGTTTAAAGAGGTTAATTATTCCTTCTCGAAATTAATTGCCGATATCGATATGGGCGAGATTGGTTTACCAGAACTTCAACGACCATTCGTCTGGCCAAATGCCAAAGTACGCGATCTTGTTTGATTCAATGTATAAAGGATTCCCTGTCGGATATTTCCTTTTTTGGGCAAATGGCGCTAGTAACGGACATCACCAGATCGGCATAGACGCGAAACAAAAAAGTACCGCGTCTCCCTGATTGTTGATGGGCCATCAAAAATTTACTTCCTTATATGCGGTTCTTAAGGGGCTTCCTGTATTGCGTGAAAATTATAAATCAGAACGGATCAATATTGCTTTTCGTCCGCGCGACCATAAGTTTGAAGTGGCAGATGCTGCCATTGTCCGTGACCCGGAATATATTGCGGATATCAGCGTCCTTTGGTCAAATGCAGGTCTTTCCTCATAAATTTGTGAAAGAATTTCTTGCTGGTTTGCGGATATCACGCGAGGTAAGTGAAGATGAAGGAAAACGAACTTGCTGAGTCCATAGACCGGCTTCACGATCTACATAATTACCCTTTCACAGCGTTGGAATTGTCGTCCACTGTCAGTGAAGAAGATGTATCAGACGTTTTTGTGCGGGTAAATAGCAAAGGAACCATCCTTAATCAAGCCGATTTCATCCTTACGCTTATGTCTGTTTTTTGGGATGCCGGCCGGTCAGAATTGGAACAATTCTGCAAGAATTCTCGCCAACCAGCCATTTCCGGCCCTATCACCCTTTAACCACTTCATCCAGCCTGATCCTGACCAGCTTCTCCGTGTGGATATTGGACTTGGCTTTCGGCGGGCACGTCTGCAGCATGTCTATAATATTCTACGAGGCAAGGATCTGGAAACGGAAGAATTCTCAGATGACCGGCGTGAAGAACAATTTGGGATATTGCAAAATGCCCAGGATCGTGTCCTAAATCTTCAAAGCTGGCACGATTTCCAAAAATGCCTGTTACAGAGCCGGATATCGAAGCGCTGGATATGATTACTTCGCAAATCAGTTTACTTTATGCATATGTCTTCTATCTGATCGGTAAACATGATTATGATCTGGATGAACACACGCTGCGTGACGTCATCTCACGCTGGTACTTCATGACTTCTCTCACCAGCCATTATTCAGGCAGTTTCGCAGACCAACATGGAACAAGACCTTAGTCGATTAAGGGATGTTCCAGTTGGCACTGCTTATGTTGCACATTTGAACCGCACTGTCTCTGAAACCCTGACAGAGGATTTCTGGAAGATCACATTGCCAAACTTACTCGAAACTTCATCGGCTCGCACTCCTCCCTTGTTCGCTCATTATGCTGCCTTGAACCTTCTCAATGCCTACGGGCTTTATTCCAAAATTCATGTATCGGATTTACTTGATCCGGCTCTGAAAGCTCATAAATCGGCACTGGAACGTCATCATCTTTTTCCCGAAAGGTTATCTGGCTAAACTGGATATTTCTGAAAAGCGTATCACAAACCAGGTCGCGAATTTTGCCCTTGTCGAGTGGAGTGATAACATCGATATTTCCGATAAGGCGCCGAAAGAATATGTATCCAAATATGAAAAACGCTTCTCTCGATGAAGAGCTAAAGGATATGTATTTCTGGCATGGGCTTCCTGAAAATTGGCAGGATATGGATTACCTTGAATTCCTGGCGGAGCGGCGCCAGCGAATTGCTAAAGTTATCCAGGGTAGGCATTTGAATACACTTTAAATCTGTCATATAATCAGTGAGCTTACCTTCACCGAATTAATTCTGCAATTCGCCTTCGCTGGCAGCGAAGAAGACCTCGCCCGATGAAGATATTATTATCCGCCCAACCGGTCGGTAAAACCATGAAATTCGATCCCAAAATTCACAACCGCCATTCGATCCGATTGCAGGGATATGATTATTCCCGATCGGGCGCGTATTACATCACCATTGTGACCCATGGGCGTGAGTGTTTGTTCGGTCAGGTTGATCATTACGAAATGCATTTGAATCAATTTGGTCAGATCGTTCAAAAGGCATGGTTTGATCTGCCCAATCATTATCCGCACGTTGAATTGGGCGAATTTTGCATCATGCCAAATCATGTCCATGGGGTGATTTTGTTGATTGATGATGGTAGGGGCGGGTCTATCGGCAAGATGCCTGTGCCCGACAAGACTTTTCCAGCAATGCACCTTTGCCGGCCGATACACAGACCCGCCCCTACAACGGCAACCCGCCGCCTGCGTAAGACCCGCCCCACACATGGCATCAACGCCATCCATTATCCGAAATCGTGCGCGCATTCAAATCGTTTTCGGCAAGACGGATCAACGCATTGCGAAAAATACAGGGCATTCCCGTCTGGCAGCGCAATTATTATGAACACATCATCCGTAACGAGGACGATTACAACCGCATCCAATATTATATCGAATCCAACCCTGTCAATTGGGTGGAAGATAACGAAAACCCCGGGAAGAAGCCATGACCCATTTCACCAAATCCACTATCGAACAAGCCGCCCTGGATTGGTTCAAAGACCTGGGCTATACCATCCTCTTTGGCGGCGACATCGCGCCCGAAGAAGCCAAAGCCGAACGCGATGGATTATGGCGAGGTCGTTTTATCGGGGCGATTGATCGCCGCGCTGGAACGCATCAATCCCAGCGTTCCTGCCGAGGCCCTGGAAGAAGCCTTCCGCAAAGTCACCCGCCCGGCTTCGCCTTCGCTGGTCGACAACAACCGCGCTTTCCATAAAATGCTGGCGGAAGGTATCGAAGTCGAATACCGCACAGCCGATGGCCGCATCAAAGGCGATAAGGTCCGGCTGGTCGATTTTGAGAATCCCGGATAATAACGACTGGCTGGCGGTCAACCAATTTACGGTGTGAAGCTGCGACCAGAACCACTACGTCAACCGCCGCCCGGATGTGGTCATCTTCGTCAATGGCCTGCCGCTGGCGGTGATCGAGCTCAAGAACGCCGCCGATGAGAACGCCACCATCTGGTCGGCTTTCCACCAGCTGCAGACCTACAAGAACGAAATCCCCTCCCTGTTTGTCTACAACGAAGCCCTGATCATTTCGGATGGCACTGCATGCCCGCATCGGCTCGCTGACCGCCGACAAGGAACGGTTCATGCCCTGGAAGACCATCGCCGGCGATACCACTGCGCCGATGCCACGCCATCGAGCTGGAAGTGCTGCTGCGGGGCGTCTTCGAGAAACGGCGCTTCCTGGATTTCGTGCGTTATTTTATTGTCTTCGAAGATGACGGCCAGCGGCCAGCCGGTCAAGAAAATGGCCGGCTATCACCAGTTCCATGCCGTCAATATGGCCATTGAAGAAACCCTGCGGGCTTCGCTGGAAAAAGGCGGGACGATTGCCGAAGCGCGCGGGCATTACTTCACCCATCCAGCCGAGGGATGCCAAAGCCGGGCGACCATCGCATCGGCGTGGTCTGGCACACCCAGGGCTCCGGCAAGAGCCTGACCATGGCCTTCTACGCCGGGCGCATGGTCCTGCATCCCGCCATGGAAAACCCCACCATTGTGGTCATCACCGACCGCAACGATCTGGACGACCAGCTCTTCGGCACCTTCGCGCGCTGCAATGACCTGCTGCGACAAACGCCCGTCCAGGCCGAGAGCCGGGAAGACCTGGCGAAATTGCTGCGGACATCCGCTTCGGGCGGGGTGTATCTTTACGACCATCCAAAAATTCTTATCCGGCAAGGGCGATCCAGCGCGATGTACGTGCCGACGCCACTTGTCCGACCGGCACAACATCGTGGTCATTGCGGATGAAGCCCACCGCAGCCAATATGATTTTATCGACGGCTACGCCAGCGCCATGCACCATGCCCTGCCGAACGCTTCCTTCATCGGCTTTACCGGCACCCCGATGGAACTCAAGGATGCCAACACCCGCGCCGTGTTCGGCGATTACATCAGCATCTACGACATCCAGCAGGCCGTGGAAGACGGCGCAACCGTCCCGATCTACTACGAAGGCCGGCTGGCCAAACTGGAATTGAAGGAATCCGAAAAGCCCAAGATCGACCCCGAGTTCGAAGAAGCTGACCGAAGGCGAGGAAGCCGAACAGAAGGAAAAACTCAAGACCAAATGGGCCGCCCTCGAAAAAGTGGTCGGCTCGGATGAACGCGTGACCCTGATTGCGCAGGATTTGTTGACAGCATTACGACCAGCGCCTGGAAGTCATCGAGGGCAAGGCCATGATCGTGTGCATGTCCCGCCGCATCTGCGTGGAGCTCTACAACGCCATCATCAAGCTGCGCCCCGAATGGCACTCCGACGACGACCAGCAGGGCGCCATCAAGATCGTCATGACCGGCAACGCCAGCGATCCGCTCGCCTGGCAGGAGCATATCCGCAACAAGGAACGCCGCGAGAAACTTGCCAACCGTTTCAAGGATCCGCACGACCCGTTCAAGGTCGCCATCGTGCGCGATATGTGGCTGACCGGCTTTGACGTGCCGCCGCTGCATACCATGTACATCGACAAGCCCATGCAGGGGCATGGTCTCATGCAGGCCATTGCGCGCGTCAACCGGGTGTATGGCGACAAACCCGGCGGCCTGATCGTGGATTATCTCGGCCTGGCCTATCACCTGCAGCAGGCCCTGGCGGTCTACACCGAGAGCGGCGGCAAGGGCAATACCGCCATCGACCAGGACGAAGCCGTTGCCCTGACGTTGCGGGAATACGAGATCTGCCGGGATATGTTCCACGGCTTCGATTATTCCAAATGGAAGAACGGCAATGCGACGAGCAGCTTGATCTTGATGAACTGGGCGCAGGATCATATCCTTGGGCTGGAAAATGGCAAGCAGCGTACTGCAAACCGTCACGCGCCTGTCACAGGCCTTTGCGCTGGCCGTGCCCCACGAGAAAGTGCTGGCCATCCGGGAGGATGTGGGTTTCTTCCAGGCGGTACGCGCCCGCATCGTCAAGTCCTCGCCGGAGCATGAACTCCAGGCGGAAGAAGTCGAGCAGGCCATCCGCCAGATCATCTCACGCGCGGTGGCTTCGGATGAAGTCATCGATATCTTCAAATCGCGCCGGCTTGAAGAAACCGGATATCTCCATCCTCTCGGATGAATTCCTGGCCGATGTCCAGAACATGCCGCAGCACAACGTGGCGATTGAGTTGTTGCGGAAATTGCTCAATGATGAGATCAAGCTGCGCTCGCGCAAGAACCTGGTGCAATCGCGTTCGTTTGCCGAGATGCTGGAACGCACCATCCGCTCCTATCAAAACCGCGCCATCGAAGTGGCCGAAGTGGTGGCCGAGTTGATCGAGCTCGCCAAAGAAATGCGGGAGGCCAACCAGCGCGGCGAAGCCCTGAAACTCATCGAAGACGAACTGGCTTTTTATGATGCGCTCGAAGTCAACGACAGCGCCGTGCAAGGTGCTGGGGGATGACAACCTGAAAGATATTGCGCGCGAGCTGGTCGAAAAGTCCACGAAAATGTCACCATTGACTGGACCGTCAAAGAGAATGTGCGCGCCAAGTTGCGCGTGATGGTCAGAAGGACCTTACGCAAATACGGCTATCCGCCCGACAAGCAGGAAAAAGCCACCCAGACCGTTCTGGAGCAGGCCGAATTGATCGCCAAGGATTGGGCGAACGATTGATAAGCTATAGTAAGGGTGTGCTTTCCAGAACAGTTTAGAACTCTGCGAAAGATCCCCTCTGCCTTAACAGGATATTTCCAGCAGTAGAGCCGCCTTCAGGCGGCTTTCGCTACTGAGCCGGGGGATTCATCCCCCGCGTTGGTTGTCATCATCGGCTGTCCCCGCATCGCCTCTTTTGCCGCGGCATGCAGCGCCCCGCCGCCCGCCTGCCGCCTGACCAAAAACGGATACAGTTATCAGTTATCAGTTATCAGTTATCAGTTATCAGCTTTCCACTATCCGCTTCCAGCTTTTCGCTTTCAGCCTTCAGCTTTTCACTTTCCGCTTCCAGCTTTCTCGCTTTCAGCTTCCAGCTTCTCGCTTTCAGCCTTCAGCTTCTCGCTTTCAGCTATCTTCTCCCCGCTTTCAGCTACTTGCTTTCCGCTGTCCGCCTGCGTTTCCCCTACAGAAGGGTGGCGCGGTTCGATCACCAATTTGATCGCCGTGCGGACATTGCCCTCGATCTCGACGTCCACGAACTCCGGTACGGCGCACACATCGATCCCATCGCCCTTCAAGTAGCCGGTCGCCAGGATCAGCGCCTTCATCGCCTGGTTGACCGCCCCGGCCCCGATCGCCTGCACTTCAGCCCGCTTGTGATCCCGGACCACTCCCGCAATCGCTCCCGCCACTGCCGACGTACGTGAGGTCGCAGAAACTCGGATGATATCCATGACGCATCTCCCTTTAATGCTTCATCGGTTAATCGGGCCATTATCCCTGTTCAGATTGTACAGCAGATACGGTAGAGATACAATCACCAAAACCGGATTTCCGGATCGGGAAAACTTAACCGCGAAAGCAACGAAGAGCACGAAGAAAAAACTAAAAAGCCTTCGTCGTCATTCGCGTTTATTTTTTTCTACGGGTGCCATAAAACCAACCTGGAGGAGTTGCGAAAAACTCACCCACCAGCCCAAAAATGCGCGATAATCACATCAGGTCAGTCCGGAGATCCTCAGCAGGTCCCCGGGAAAGGCTGGAAAATGGCAATTGAAGAGCAGGTCAGGCTGTTGAAGCACGGACCGGAAACCTGGAATGAGTGGCGCCGGCAAATCCGCTCATGGAAATTGACCTCGAGGGCGCCGACCTGGAGTGCGCTGATCTGCGCGGCGCCTTCCTGGCGAATGTCAATTTCATCAAAGCCAATCTGGCTGGCGCCCGGCTCGGCAAAGCCGATTTCGATGCCGCCTACCTTTGTGAGGCCGATCTGAAGGGTGCGGATCTCGAGGAAGCCGAGCTGCTGCTGGCCGATCTCACGGATGCCGATCTCAGCGGCGCCAACCTCACGCGTGCCAACCTCTACCGGATCAGTCTGCGGGGCGCCATTCTGAGGGATACCAACCTCATCGAAGCCGATCTCAGGGAAGCAGATCTCAACGGCGCCGATCTCACCGCCGCCGATCTCAGCCGGGCCAGGTTTGGCAGGACGGTTTTGGGGGATATCGATCTGAGCGCAGCCAAAGGGCTGGTGGAAGTTCAGCATGAATCCATGTCGACGGTTGGCACGGATACCATTAAACGCTCGCGGGGCCGGATCCCGGAGATCTTCCTGCGCGGCTGCGGTCTCAGCGATTTGGATATCGAATTTGCGAAATTGGCCGCCCCCGGCCTCGACCCCGCGCAGGTCAGCCGTCATTACGGAGCGGATCCGTAGCCTGTTCCTGGTCAGCGGCAACCAGGATTTTTCATGTTTCATCAGTTACAGCTGCGAAGACGATGAGTTTGCCAGGAGCCTGCATGATGACCTGCAAAATAACGGCGTACGCTGCTGGTTCGCCCCTGAAGATCTAAAGGTCGGCGACAAATTCCGCGGGCGGATTGATGATGCGCTTCGCATCCACGATAAACTCCTGATTGTTCTCTCGAAGAACTCCGTCCGGAGTGCCTGGGTGGAAAAAGAGCTTGAAACTGCCTTGGAAAAAGAGCGCCTGGGCGAGGCTGTCGTTCTATTTCTCATCCGCCTGGATGAGGCGGTGATGGATACCGGCCAGGCCTGGGCCGCCAATCTGCGCGACACCCGCCATATCTGTGATTTCTCGCAGTGGAAGCATAAGGATAGTTACCAGAAAGCCTTTGAACGCCTGCTGGGCGAATTGAAGGTTACCGGAAATCGGGATTAAGGCTCCTGATTGCCTTCGTGGATAATCTCTTTCTTATGGGGTAAAATACTCGCATGCAATCTTCCCTCGAATATCTTCGCAAACTCTTCCGGCTCGAGCACGCCAACCACTACAACAACACCGCCGTCATCGGCGGGCTCGCCAACATCCTCAGCTACTGGGAAGGCGACGCCCGCAACGAACACGTCCCCGAACCGCTCATCCAGGCCGTGGCAGCCACGCTCAACGGCTACAGCGCTCAGGTACCCGAAGTCCGCATCGAATCGCTCAAGGCGCTCTGGCGGCGGATCCAGGAGGTCTACCCCGAAGCCATCCCTGCCCGCCGGCCCGTTCCTCCCCCTCCGGCTCCCCGGCCGGCCCCTGAACCGCTTGCGCAGCAACCGCCTCCCGAACCTCCCATGGCGGTTGCCGAACCCATAACCCAAAGCCTGCCGGCCGAAGCTCCCTCCGCCCCGCTCGAGACCCTTCCGGCGGAGGCCCCGCCCGAGCCGGAGCCGCCCGCCGCTCTGCCGCCCGTGCAGCCGGAAGCCGCGTCGCCCCAGCCGCCGGAGCCGCAGCCTGCCAGCGTGCAGGATGAAACCCGCTCCAAAGATCCGGCGGAAACACAGCCGGTTACCGTTCCTTTTAGTTCTCCCCGACCCGCAGCTCCGCCTCCGGCTGCCCCCACCCCGGCCGCGCAGCCCGTTCACACGCAGCCCCGGCCGATGCCCGGCCGCGCCGACAGCCGGCCCGGCGGCGTCACCAGCAAGCGCCCGATCGCCCTGAACGCCTCGCTGACCGTCCTGGCAGGCGTGGGTCCCAAGCACGCCGTCATGCTCTCCCGCCTGGGTCTCAACACCCTGGGCGACATGCTCTACAACTTCCCGCGCCGTTACGACGATTACAGCCAGCTCAAGCCCATCCGGGACGTCTTCTACAGCCAGCAAGTCACCGTCATCGGCGAGGTCACCATGGTCAGCTCGCGCCCGCTGCGCGGCGGAAAGATGACCATCACCGAAGTGGTGATCAACGACGGCACCGCCGGTCTGCGCCTGAGCTGGTTCAACCAGCCCTGGGTGGCCAACCGCATGAAGGTCGGCGATGCCATCTCCGTCTCCGGCAAGGTCGAGCAGTACCTGGGCCGGCTGGTCATGAACAGCCCGGACTGGGAACCGGTCGAGGTGGAGAACCTGCACACCAACCGCATCGTCCCGGTCTACCCGCTGACCGCCAACGTCAACCAGCAGTGGATGCGCCGGCTGATGCATCACGGTCGTCACCTATTGGGCGCCCAAGCTGACCGACCACCTGCCCGAGACCGTTCGCCAGGCGGCCGGGTTGCCTGACCTGGGCACGGCCCTGCTCCAGGCGCATTTCCCCGATTCGAACGAAAAATTGCAGGCCGCCCGCCAGCGCCTGGCCTTCGACGAGATCTTCTTCCTGCAGACGGGTGTCCTGCGCCAGCGCCGTGACTGGCAGTCCGCCCCCGGGCGGGTCTTCTCCGTGGAGGATGCCTGGCTGGAAGCGCGCCTGGCCGCCCTGCCCTTCGCCCTGACGGCTGCCCAGAAAGAAGGCCATCGACGAAATCCGCACCGACCTGAAATCCGGCAAGCCGATGAACCGCCTGCTGCAGGGGGACGTCGGCTCCGGGAAGACCGTCGTGGCCGCTTTGGCGGCTGCCATGGTCAACCAGTCCGGAGCCCAGGCCGCCATCCTGGCGCCCACCGCCATCCTGGCCGACCAGCATTACCGCAGCTTCCTGAACCTCCTGACCGGTGAGAACGGCCTGCTCGAACCCGCCCAGGTCCGCCTGCTGGTGGGCGATACCTCCGCCAGCTGAGAAGGAAGAGATCCGCAGCGGGCTGGCCAGCCGGCGCCATCCGCATCGTGATCGGCACGCATGCCCTGCTCGAAGAGCCGGTCACTTTCTCGGACCTGCAGTTCATTACCATCGACGAGCAGCACCGCTTCGGGGTCGAACAGCGCGCCCTGCTGCGCTCCAAGGGCACCAACCCGCACCTGCTGGTCATGACCGCCACGCCCATCCCGCGCTCCCTGGCTCTCACCGTTTACGGCGACCTGGACCTGTCCGTGATGGACGAGCTGCCGCCCGGGCGCCAGCCGATCGAAACCCACGTCCTGTCTCCGACCGAACGCGAGCGCGCCTACACCCTGGTGGAGGGCCAGGTCAAGAGCGGACACCAGGCCTTCATTATCTATCCGCTGGTGGAAGAGAGCGAAAAGAGCGAGTTATTGGCC
This sequence comes from uncultured Chloroflexia bacterium, assembly GCA_963776475.1. Taxonomy (GTDB): domain Bacteria; phylum Chloroflexota; class Anaerolineae; order Anaerolineales; family Villigracilaceae; genus UBA877. The sequence continues at coordinate 138,321 of CAVZMZ010000034.1, read as the reverse complement.
GCCACGCAGGAACATGCCCGCCTGCAGAAGGAAGTCTTCCACAAGCTGAAACTGGGTCTCCTGCATGGACGCATGAAGCCGGACGAGAAGGACGCCGTTATGCTGGCCTTCCGCGACCGCCAGTACGACATCCTGGTTTCGACCACGGTCGTCGAGGTGGGAGTGGATGTGCCCAATGCGACGGTCATGCTGGTGGAGGGCGCCAACCACTTCGGCCTGGCCCAGCTGCACCAGTTGCGCGGACGGGTCGGGCGCGCCGGGGCCCAGTCCTACTGCCTGCTGATCCCCGACCACGAAGATGCCGCCGAGAACGAACGCCTGCAAGCCATGGTCGAGACCAATGACGGCTTCATCCTGGCCGAACGCGACCTGCAGCAGCGCGGTCCCGGCGAATTCCTGGGCACCCGCCAGGCCGGTTACGCCACCACCCTCAAGATGGCCAGCCTGGGCGACCTGCAGCTGATCGAAAAAGCCCGCGAACCAGGCCCAGGCGCTCTTCGCCCGTGACCCGGATCTGAAAAACCCCGAGAACAGCCTGCTGGCCGAGGCGCTCGGTCGCTTCTGGGGTAATGGAAAAGGAGATGTAAGCTAGATGGTGCGCGCCGTGTTCCCCGGGACCTTCGATCCCATTCACTACGGCCACATTGACATCGCCACGCGTGCCGCCCGTCTGTTTGACGAGGTGGTGGTGGCCGTCTACGACCGGCCGCTCAAGTCCCTGTTGTTTACTGCCCGAAGAACGCATTGCCCTGGTCACCGAGACTTTGAAAGACCTGCCCCAGCATCCGCGTGGTGAGTTACAGCGGCATGACGGTGGATTTCTGCCGCAAGATCGGCGCACAGGTGATCGTGCGCGGCCTGCGGGTCTTCTCGGATTTCGAGTTCGAATTCCGCATGGCGCTTGCCAACCACCGCCTGGCCCCGGATATCGAAAGCGTCGCGTTGATCACCGACGAGGAGCATACCTTTCTCTCCTCCAGCACCGTGCGCGAGATCGCCTCGCTGGGCGGGGATGTCTCGAGCATGGTCCCGGCGCATGTCCATGCCGCCCTCAAGAATAAAGTGAAAGGCCTGGGCGATCAACAGATACGTCCTTTCGGTATTAAAGTATAATTATTGAGGTGTAGTTACGACTTCCCCTTGCAGGGACTTAGAAGTCGTTACTACCATAATATGTCTCAAAAACGGATGAAAATGCTACTACTATCCTTTTCGGGATGGATATATAATTAATCAGTGTACCGCCTGATTATGCGGAGGAAACCATGGACATTCTTCATCTAGTCGACCGCCTCGAAGAACTCTTCAATAAGAGCCACGCCATCCCATTGACGCATAACGTCATTGTGGACGAGGACAAGTTCCTCGACATCATTGACCAGATGCGCATCTCCGTCCCGGAGGAAGTAAAAAAGGCGCAGGAGGTCTTCACCAAAAAAGACCGCGTGATGGCCCAGGCCCAGGAAGAGGCCAACCGCACCCTGGCGCTGGCGCGTGACAAAGCCGACGACCTGATCGATAAGGAAGCGCTGGTTTCGGATGCCAAGCGGCGCGCCGAACAGATCATTGAGCAGGCGCGGGTGGAGGCGGAGAACATCAAGGCGGGGGCCGACAACTATGCCCAGGAATCGCTCCTGAACCTGGAACACGCCATGGAACAGTTGCTAACGCAGGTGCGTAACGGGATCCAGCTGCTCGAACAGAAACATCCTCCCGTGGAAGAGCCCAAACCGCAATTATGATAAAAAAACCTTACAAAGGTTTTGATCCTTCGCAAGGATGAAAAAAAAGCTGACCTCCGCAGAAGCCTGCAGAGGTCAGCTTTTACTATATCAGGAATGGGTTGAGGCTCAGAGCCACCGAGGTCACAACACTGCGGATGACCATCACCACTTTGCCCTTGATCTCCAGGGGCTCGGTTTTGTTGACAAAGATCGGGCCCATGGTCGGATTGGCAGGCTGGAGGCGATAGCGATCCTTTTCCTTGTAGAAATACTTGAGCGTGGTCTCGTCCCGAGCCGGCAGCCAGACGGCCACCATCTCGCCATTGCTGGCTTGCTCGGTCCGCTTCATGATGACAATATCGCCGTCATTGACCATGGCGTCGATCATCGATTCGCCCTGGACTTTGAGCGCAAACAAATCGGTGCCCTTCTCGCCCAGAGGCAGCAGGCTGCGAGCCACATCCACCCCGTCGATCTCATCGCCGATATAAGTCTCACCCGGTGCAGGCACCTGGATGGGCACACCGGCTGCGATCGGACCCAGGATGGGGACTTTGAAAAGGTTGTGAGAGGTGGAGCCGCTCAGACGCAATGCCCGGGAAAATTTGGCATCCCGTTCGATGTAGCCCCATTCTTCCAATTGCTTAAGATAATAAGTGACAACCGACGTGGAAGAAATATCGGTCGCCTCGCCGATCTCACGGATGGAAGGCGGATAGCCCTTGGATTGCCGTTCGCCGAGATATTCGAGGATTTTTTGATGCCGTTGAGTCAATCCTTTGCTTGTTCGTACCATAAGCACCTTCCTTTCTGATAATCGCTCATTTGTGCTATAGGCGATAATATACTCGAACATACGTTCTGTGTCAAGGGTTAAGGCGGTTTGTTTTTCTCGTTTGCGCTATAATCTCATTACGTCGAGTGTTCAAAAAGGCCCAAGCATGTCGAAACTAATTCTAGCTGCCGAGCGCGTAAGGCGTGCACGCCAGTTGATCCAAAAAGCGCGTGACCTGCCGGTCCCGGATCAGGCTGAGGCCGGTAAATATAATTTCTCTTACGTTGCGCAGGTGAAAGCATTCCTACAGGATGCGCGCGACCTGGTCAAGTACATCCCGAAAACCCCCAGCGCAACCGCCGAGATCAAGCAGGAAGTCAGCCAGATCCTGGAGGAAGCTGACCGGGCCAACCAGGAGATATTACATTGAAATCTTGAGGTTAACCTGGAAATAAAAGGGACATAGTCACATTTAGTGGTTCAGGAATTCCTCAAGTGTGGTCTTCCTTGTCAAGGTTGCCAGGGGGAATGTGCTTGCGATGGTCAATAACAAGCTTGCATAACCGATCCGGTCGCCGAACAAGCCCATCAGCGCGTGGCTGACCACGGGATTCCGCAAGGCCAAATTAAAGGATGGCCGGGTAAACCGGTAAAAGACTTTATTCATGCCATTCCCCAGCCGGTGGTTGCGGCCGATCGAACGGTCCACCCGGGCAGTATAACTTTCGGGCCGGCCGGCCAGGATGGCCTCGGCTGCCTGACGTCCACTTTTGATCGCGAAGCGGATACCCTCGCCCGTGAACGGGTCCACCAGTCCGGCCGCATCCCCTGCCAATAAACATCTATGCGTGCCGAGCAGCTCGGGCCGGTTGTAAACCGGGAGCGTGTGCCCATGGCGTTCCTGTGATTGGATGGAAATCCCGTAGCGCTTCATCACACGATCGAGTACGACCTGTAAATCTCCCGGCCTTGGATTTAATGCGCCGATCCCAATCGATAAATGATCCGCCTTCGGAAAGATCCACGCATAGCCCACCCCGATATCCCCGAAAATCAACACCACGTTGTTCATAAAGCGTCTCAAGGTTACTTCCGGTACGGCGGCTTCGATCTCGATCGCCCCGGCCAGGACTTTCTTGCGCCGCAACCCCAGTGAACGCGCCACCATGGAGTTAGCCCCGTCTGCTGCCACCAGATAATCCGCTTCGATGCGCTCGCCCGCGACCGTTTCAACCGCCACCGCTCCGGCAGTCTCCTGCACGGCTCGAACCTGCGTCCCCGGACGGATTTCGGCCCGGGCGTGTTCCAACAAAAAGGCGTCGAACTCACTGCGCATGACCATGCACAACGAAGCTTCCCGAACCGGGACGGTCATGACCTGATCCCCGAGCGTGTAGGAGACTGCGTTTACCCTGGTCTGGATCACCGGATCAAACGAAAAAGGAAATTGTGCCAGCACGCGGCTGGAAACGGCGCCGCCGCAGGTTTTATAGCGCGGCAGGAGTTCCTTCTCGAGCACCAGCACCTTCCTGCCGGCCTGGGCGAGAAAAAAAGCGGCCGTGGCCCCCGCAGGGCCACCGCCGGAAATGATCACATCATACCTTTGGGCCATGGAATCACCTCTTCACCAACGGTTAAAAATAAATACAATATTACCATAATACTCTTTTTATCATTCTCCTTACCAGCGTGGATTCAGGATTTCCACGAAGAAAGGGTATAGGTGTTATCAGATGGGAACCATTAAAGACGACCGGATCCATACCTTCACCCGCATCGTTTCTGCCAGCATCATTGTGGTGCTCTTGCTGGCAATCCTGGTGCTTTACGTTGAGACCAGCCACACCGACCTGCATTTTGCCTGGACGATCCAGCCACCCAGCTCTGCCATCCTGATCGGCGCAGGCTATAGCGCGGGCGCATTCTTCTTTGCCCGCCTGCTCGGTCAGAAGAAGTGGCACCGCGTGCAGGCCGGGTTCCTGCCCATCACCGCTTTCACCATCTTTATGCTTGCCGCAACCCTGCTGCACTGGGGGCGATTCCATCATGGGACATTCGCCTTTTATCTCTGGACTGCCATCTATATCATGACGCCATTCCTGGTCCCAATCATCTGGTGGCGAAACCATGTGACGGAGTCGGTCGAGCTTGAAGAACACGATCTGCGCTTCTCGCTGTCCACCCGCTGGGGATTGGGGATTGGTGCGGCTATTGGCATCCTGGCCTTTCTGGTATTATTCATTTGGCCGGCCCTGCTGATGTCCAGCGCGCCCTGGAAGTTGACCGAACTGACTGCACGCGTTTTCACCGGCTGGAGCATCCTGACCCTGGGGACCATCGTGACGATCGCCCTGGATGGGCGCTGGAGCGCAACCCGGATCCTGCTCGAGAGCGCCCTGGTTGCACTTGGCCTGACTCTGTTGAGTTTGCCGCGGATTTGGAACGACCTGGATCACACCAAACCCATGACTTATATTTTCATCACGGGGGTCGTTATAACGCTGATCGCATTCATCGTGATCCACCAGAGGCTTGATAAAGCCAGTCGGAAGTACACTTCTTCCTAGTGCTTTTTTCATACTTTTTTTCAGCCTGGCGGTCCGTCAGGAGAGGGTTTAGGAGATCAATTTTCCAATGCGCATCCCAGGCGGGTAGCCGGTGTTTTTGTGGAAAGAGGCAGCGGCTGTGCATTCACCGGTCTGGCCTAGATCTTGAATTCGTGGAAGGAGAGTGGCAATGAAGAAAACCTGGCCCATCATTATCTCGTTTGCGATCATCTTCCTGTTATTCATACAAGCCGCCGGCACTTTAGTGGAGTCCATCTATATCCTGGATCTGATGCACTCGAACCTGGATGCCAAAGTACTGGGGGTGTTGTTTTTCTTTTCCCCGCTGCTCTTGATCCCCCTGTATAAAAAATTCCGGCTGCAATTGATCTGGATCACTTGCGGACTGTTGCTGGTTGCGCGCAGCCTGCTGCCCTATGTGAATACTGCCAACCGGATGCTGGCAGCCGGAGTCGCTACCGGTGCAGTCCTAAGCCTCTTCTTCCTGCTGCTGCCAGCCAAACCCAGGGGAGAAACGCAGTCCCGACCCGGCTTGTGGGGTTCCGCCGGACTGGCCCTGGCGGTCAGCCTGTCAGTGCTGTTGCGCACAGTCTATTTCGGCCTGGATTATTCCCTGACAGCCGCCGGCGGTTGGAGCGGGATTCTCCTGGGACTCCTGCTGGCGGGATTGTTGACCCAGCTTGATCCTGGTGGACAGACTCGCACAGAAAAGAAAGCAGGTGGAGTAACGGCTCCCATCCTGGGTCTTTTCATGGTTTTGACGCTTATTTACTTCGCTTTTTCAGCTCCGGCCGTGATTGCCCGCTGGACCGAAGGCAATTACACCCTGATCGTGCTGGCCATCAGCCTGCTGGCATGCGCCTGGGTGATCCTGCTGCTGCTCCGGCCACAATTCCTGCAGCGGGTCAGCCCGCCCATCCTGCTGGCCTGGAACCTGGCCTTCACGATCTGTCTGACCGCAACCATTCTGGCGCACGGGGTCGCTTTCCCACCCACGCCGGATTCCCCTGGCGTGCTGGTCGGCGCTCCAACCTGGTGGCAGGCTATTCCGTTGGTGCTGATGCTGGTGCTCTTCCCGGTGCTCTTTTTTGACATGGGTCTCTTGCTCGAGAAGATGCGGCAAGCGGATCCAGCACCGCGCCAACTGGTCGCGGGGATTCTGCTGGGCAGCCTGGCTCTGGTCCTGTTGGTTTTCGCCAACATCTTTAGCAATGTATGGGGCTACGTAAAACCGGTCAGCCTGTTCTTCCGCGGCAAATACTGGCTGGCATTCCTCCTGCCAGCGGCGGCGCTGTGCCTGCTGGCCTGGCAGGCGCGAAAAGCGACTTTCGACTCCGAGAATGCCAGCCCTGGCAGGTTACACTGGGCCTGGGCGCTGCTCCTGGGCGGCATATTTATCATTACACTGGTGCGTGCTTTGCCGGCGAAACACGTCCAGGTAGATGCAGCGAACAAGTCCTCTCTATTGGTTATGACTTACAATATCCAGGAGGCGAATGACGTCACCGGGGAAAAATCCTTCGAGAGGCAGCTGGCGCTCATCAAAAAGGTCTCGCCCGACATCCTCTCGCTGCAGGAGACCGATTTCGACCCGCATCTCGCTCAACAACAGCGACTATGTGCGTTTTTACGCCGAGAGCCTGGGCTATTATTCCTATTATGGGCCAACGACGGTTACCGGAACGTACGGTACCTCGATCCTCTCGAAGTATCCATTAATGAATACACGCACCGTTTTCACTTACAGTGATAAAGATGAGATCGGCGTGGCCGAAGCGGAGGTCGAAGTGGCCGGGCGATCATTCAGCGTTTACGATGTTCACCCGGATGGCTCGGATACCGCCATGCTGGCATTCGCCCGGGCACTGCTGAAACGCTCCCAGGCCAATCCCTACGTGATCTCCCTGGGCGACTACAATCTGCGGGATTATCAAGAAGCCTACCAGCTTATCAACAGCGTTTACACCAATGCGTGGACCAGTGTCTATCCATCCAAGATCAGCCCGGACGGAGTGGATATGTCTGGCGAAAACCGCATCGACCACATCTTCCTATCTCCGAGCCTGTCGGCGCGCAATCCGGTTTACCTGCTGCCGCCTGCTTCGGCCACCGATCACGCCGTGCATTGGAGCGAGGTTGTTTGGGGAAAACCATAAAGAACAGGAAACATTGTATATAAGGGAATGGGCCTGTCATCCAGATGGTGACAGGCACATTGTTATTAAGGAAGGCGGATCGGTCAGGATGAAGACATCTTTGCGCAATTGGCTGCATATCAAATCGATTGACCTTGCTCGTCGAAAAAACTATACTTAAGAAACTCTCGCATCCAATTCACTGGATCAGCCTTGATAAAACGAATTTTTCACCACTGGCGTCAACGAGCAAGCGAACTTAGGACTGAAACCTACGCCATCTACCTGGCCTACAAGGATCCCCGGGTGGCCTGGTATGCAAAAGTATTGGCTGCCTGTGTGGTAGCGTATGCCTTTAGCCCAATCGACCTGATCCCAGACTTCATCCCTGTTCTGGGCTACCTGGATGACCTGGTCCTGATACCTTTGGGGATTGCAGTTGTAATAAAGATGATCCCGCCGGACGTTTTGTCGGAATGCAGGGAAAAGGCCCGTTCGGAAATGAACACAGGCAAACCAGTTAACTGGATCGCGGCGATCATCGTCGTCGCGGTTTGGTTGATGGCGGCAGGTGGAGCAGTTGTGTTGGCATTGCGGATATTCGGGGTCAGGAAGTAACCCGACAATTTTTAATTATACTAGGCACAGATTTACCAATCAAACCAAAAAGAGGAAATATGACTATTCGAATCTGTCTCGCAGGCGCAACCGGATGGGCGGGGTCTGCCCTGGCGCGGGCGATCGCCAAATCCGAGGATATGAGGCTGGTATCGGCAGTCAGCCGCAAACATGCCGGGCATGTTTTGGGAGAGGTGCTGGGCGAACCACTGCTCAATTGCCGCATATATGCGACAGCCGGGGAAGCGCTGGGGCAGCCATGTGATGTATTTTTTGAATTTTCCAAACCGGAGGTCGCAAAATCCAACGTACTGGCAGCCTTGCAGCAGGGCGCCCAGATTGTGATCGGTACTTCGGGACTGACGGACGCAGATTATTCCGAGATCGCTTCGGTCGCTGACCAACGCCAGTTGGGGGTATTGGCAGTTGGTAATTTTGCGCTCACGGTCGTCTTATTGCAGAAATTTTCGGAAATTGCAGCCAGGTACATCCCGCAGTGGGAAATCATCGACTATGCAAGTGATTCCAAAGTTGACGCGCCCAGCGGGACTGCACGTGAACTGGCGTACCGGCTGTCAGCCATCCGCCCGTCTGAGCTGACCGTCCCACTGGAACAGACCCAGGGCTCCGTTGAGACACGCGGTGCGCGTCTGACAGGTTCGCAGGTGCATTCCATCCGCTTGCCCGGATATACAATCTCAGCCGAAATCATCTTTGGGATGCCGGACCAAAAACTTACCATCCGGCATGACTCCGGCACCAGCGCGCAACCGTATGTGGATGGGGCGCTGTTGGCTATCCGAAAGGTAAACACCTTCGTGGGGCTAAGGCGTGGGCTGGATACGGTGCTCGATTTGTAAGGATACATTTTTTTACGGATCTTCCAAAACTTCCGAAGTTTTAGAAACTTCGGAAGTTTGCGTTCTTGGCGGGATAATGAAATCTTAATATTAATCGGATATAATACTAATACTGTCCGATTTATCCATTGGAGGTAGCATGATAACCCATACGAAACCAGCAGAAACCGAATTACGGCAACGTTTGACGCCTGTCCAGTTTGAAGTCACCCAGCACGAAGGCACCGAGCCGGCATTCAATAATGAATATTGGAATAACAAAAAGCCCGGCATCTACGTGGATGTGGTTTCAGGCGAGCCCTTGTTCAGTTCCCTGGACAAATATGATTCAGGCACGGGCTGGCCGAGCTTCACGCAGCCGCTCGAACCGGAAAACATCCTTACCCATACCGACCATAAACTCTTCATGTCCCGCACCGAAGTGCGCTCCAAGCAAGCCGGTTCGCACCTTGGGCATGTATTCGAGGACGGCCCGGCGCCCACCGGCCTGCGCTATTGCATGAATTCAGCCGCGCTGCGCTTTATCCCGGTTGAGGATCTGGAAAAGGAAGGCTACGGCCAGTTTCTGGCGTTATTCAAGGGTGAGGCAAAAAAGGAATAAGGCAAGTGAGGTACCTGATCTGATAAATGCGAGTTGGGCCGCTGACTTTTAGATACTAACAATCTTTTGGAGGCAGAAATGGATTTTAAGGTCAACGACGATGCTCTGGAAGATAGTTTGGCGAAGATAGAACGAGTAAGGGCCTGGAGTCCCAGAGTGATTTCCAAGCTGGAAAATTCCATCCGTACGGCTAACGATGAAGATCTCTTTCGAGTCAACCCGCTGCAGTGGGCTCAGGAAAAAAATGTCGACAGCCATGAAGCCATAGATCTGTTTCTGCATGGGGCAAAGCTCGGCCTGTTCAATATGGAGTGGAATGTCATCTGCCCGTGTTGCGGCAAAATCACGCAAAGCTTGCGAGATCTACACAGTGTGAAGTCGCAGATCAACTGTAGTGTTTGCTTTCGAAAAGACCAGGCGACTTTGGATGACTATGTGCAAATCTCATTCACGCTCTCGCCTGTCATTCGCGACCTTCGTTTTCACCACCCTGAATCTCTGTCATTGGAGGATTATTGTTTTAAATACCTTTTCGAACGGGGGGTAAGATTAGGAGAAGGAGAAAATTTAGGATTAGAAGATTTTTTTTCGATGCTAACCAAACATTTTTCAACGTTTTCACCCGGCGAAAAAATAACCGTCGAAACGGAAGTCGGGCATGGGATCTTATTTTGTAATGACCTGTTTAGCCAGAAAAGTTTTGCCTTCCTGATAGACGACTCCCCTACAATCGAGAATCAAACGATAGCGATCAAGCTGAATGAGGATAAATTCGAAGTGCCCTTACCGGAAATTCAGCCGGGCGAATTCCGCATTGCCCACAAATTTATTAAGGGAATCTTTTACCCGCTGCATCCGGGCAAGATCGTGTTGGAATTCGAACAAGTATCAACTTCAAAAGCAGCGCTGATAGTCTGGGGCGCTTCTTTCGACCAGGTTCAAGAAACCCCGGATGTCGGGTTTGTCCCCAGCCTGACCGCCAAGCGGCTCTTCACCTGCCAGACCTTCCACGATTTATTCCGTTCAGAAGTCTTTCATGAATCGGAAGGCTTTGGCGTGAAGGATGTGACCATTTTATTCACCGATCTAAAAAGCTCCACCCAACTCTACCAGCAGATTGGCGATTTGAATGCGTTTGCGCTGGTCAGGGAACATTATGGCGTCTTGAACAAGGCCATCGTAAACCAGCACGGGGTGGTTGTCAAAACGATTGGCGATGCGATCATGGCGACCTTCAATCAGCCGGTGGAAGCGGTTGGGGCCGGGATTGAGATGCTGAAGGAACTCCGGCAGTTGAACAAGGCTTCACAACAGGAGAACTTGATCCTAAAAATTGGTATCCACCGTGGCGCAGCCATATCGGTAACACTCAACGAGCGCATTGATTATTTCGGTCAGACCGTGAATATCGCTTCACGTGTCCAAAGCAGCGCAGGAGGGGAAGAGATTTACCTTACCGAGGAAATCTACTGTTCTGCGGGAGTGCAGGAATTACTCCAGGAGCAGCATTGCGAAATCGAATCGGTCCGTGTTCAACTAAGAGGGATTGAAGAGCATTTGAATATTTACAAGATAACCAACTCAGATTTATCCACCGAAGAAATTATGATTAACTGAGCGATATAAGGGAAATCTCCACAATAACTTTATGCCAATTTGCATCGAAAGACGCAACTCGAATGACGCGCAAAAGCTTATACCCTATCTCCCTGCGGGAACAGGCGGGCACGATGTGCCGCAAATATTAATAAGTATTTATTCGCGTAATTGGCCCATTCGTGTAATTCGCGTTGAAAAATGTAGTTTAGGAAAACCCTTTGAAGGTAATTTCAACAATTGACTTGTTCTCAAAAATTTGTCATAATAAATCATCCATAATGGTTTACCCACTTAGCCGTGGGCTTTCCCTTGATTGCCCAACCGCGCAAATATTGTCTGCCAGGCACTATCGTGCTATATTTTGAGCGAGGTGAAGAATGGCCAAAAATCGTAAAATCCACAAGACAATCAGAAGCAAACCCACGATTGAAGGCGCGGGCGTTCATTTGCACCGGGCCTTTGGATTTGGGGATACCCACACCTTTGACCCATTCCTGCTGCTGGACGATTTTCGGAATGATAACCCCGATCAATATGCCCCCGGGTTTCCATGGCACCCTCATCGCGGCATCGAGACGATCACTTATGTACTGCGCGGTAAAGTGGAGCACGGCGACAGCATGGGCAACCAGGGGGTGATTACAGCCGGCGACGTGCAGTGGATGACCGCCGGAAGCGGAATCCTCCACCAGGAGATGCCCGAGGGCGACCCGGATGGCCGGATGTATGGTTTTCAATTGTGGGCCAACCTCCCAAAAACGAAGAAAATGATGGACCCACGCTACCAGGACGTAAAAAGTGACCAGATCCCGGTGGTGACCCTGGAAGGCGGCGTCAGCGTGCGCGTCATCTGCGGCGAGGTGGCAGGGGTGCGCGGACCGGTGCAGAACGTCGTCATCGATCCGCAGTACCTGGATATTACCGTTCCAGCCAAGACACGCTTTATCTTCCCCACCCCAGCCGGGTATACCGTTTTCGCCTACGTTATCGATGGCAAGGCTACTTTCTGTGACGAGCAGGATCCATTCGCTTACGACCGTGAAGGCAGCAATTATTTCGATACGCAACACGACCGCTGGTTGGGTAACCGCACCCTGATCGTATTTGAAGATGGCGAACAAATCCCGGTAACTACCGAAGATTTCCCGGTGCGGTTCCTGCTTATTTCCGGCCGCCCGATCCGCGAGCCGGTCGCCTGGTACGGCCCGATCGTTATGAATACAGAGCAAGAACTACGCCAGGCATTCGAAGAACTGGAACAGGGCACGTTCATCAAAAAGTAATAATGGTTTCCGGCAAACGGGAATTGTTGGATCAGCCGTACAGTGATGTAACCTATTATTGAGGAGGAATTTATCTATGGGTCAAAACAGTTCCGAAAACAAAGTCCAAATTGTTTATTTCAGCCACGGCGGAGGTCCCCTCCCAATTCTAGGAGACGCCAGCCACCAAGCCATGCTGGATTTCATGAAACAGCTTCCTGACCAGCTTAAAAAGCCGGACGCCATCCTGGTGGTCAGCGCACATTGGGAAGAGAACGCGGCAACCCTGTTGGGAGCCAAAGCCCCGGCAATGTTCTATGATTATTATGGTTTCCCGCAGGAAGCTTATGAGATCAAATACCCCGCCCCCGGAAGCCCTGAGCTTGCCAACCGGATCGCAGGAATATTGAAGAAAAACAATATTCCTGCCCGCATCGATCCTCAGCGTGGATTTGACCACGGCCTGTTCATCCCACTCAAGATGATGTACCCGCAGGCAGATATTCCATCTCTTCAACTCTCGCTCTTGCGTGGTCTGAACCCCATGGCACATATAGGGCTTGGCAAAGCATTGCGGGACTTAATGACTGAAAATATCCTGGTGATCGGATCCGGGTTCTCGTTTCATAATATGCGAGCTTTTGCCTGGGAAGGGAATGGCAGACCTGATCCGGCCAATGATGCCTTTCAGGATTGGCTGATCGAGACTTGTAGCGGTCCAATACCCCAGTCCGAGCGTGAACAACGCCTGATCGAATGGGAAAAAGCCCCTTCCGCGCGCTACTGCCACCCGCGCGAAGAGCATTTGTTGCCGCTGCATGTGTGTCAGGGGTTGGCAGATAAACCGGCCAAACTGGTTTTTGACGACCAGATCCTGGGCAAGCGCAGTGTGGCATTTCTGTGGTAATGGGAAACTGGAGAATAAATGGCCCAAATCGACGAGACCAAAGCCCCTGTTGAAAAGAAAATCGTGATCCGCAAGAACGGACCCTATATCGTGAGCTGCGGTGTGCCACTGGCGCACAAGACACAGGTTGTTTCAGAGTTTGGGGAACCGCTAACGTGGAAAAAAGATGAGACGACTGAATGCAGGGAAGATTACGCGCTCTGCCGCTGCGGCCAGTCTGCCAACAAGCCATTCTGCGATGGCACGCATCGACGGATTGCCTTTGATGGAAGTGAGTGGGCTGATACCAGTGCCCGGGAGCCCGGGCAGACCGAATTTTCTGCAGGTCGAAAAATCATCGTCGAGAAGGATGCCTCGCTGTGTATGAGTTCAGGGTTTTGTGGCTTTGCAAATGCCAGTCTGTCTGAGCTGTTGGTACGCGCCGACGATACCCAGATCCGTTCGCTTGTTATTGCCATGGTGGAACGCTGCCCGTCCGGTGCGCTGACCTACCGTCTCGAACCCGATCAGAAAATCATTGAACCGGACCTGCCACAACAAATTGCAGCAGTCACCGAAATCACATCGGATGGCCCAATCAATGGTCCGCTGTGGGTGACAGGCGGGATCCCAATCGAGCGTTCGGACGGCAAGACCTTCGAAACACGCAACCGCGTCACGCTGTGCAATTGCGGAAAATCCGGCAACAAACCTCTTTGTGACGGCACGCACCGTGAAACAGCCAGGCACAGCGCAAGGGACCGTCGCCGGAGTGGCGGTGCCTAGCACCAACAAAAAAGACTCCCTTTCCGGGAGTCTTTTTCAAAAGAGAGGGGTGCCTGATGGGGGTCGAACCCACAACAACCTGATCCACAGTCAGGGACTCTGCCATTGAGCTACAGGCACCATGAGCGGGGGCGATTATACCACCGGGATTAACGCCTTTCAAGGATAGGCGTGACTGTATCCAAAACATAAATGCCCTTATGCACTTTCTGGATGCAGCGGAAAATGCGCGTCACCATCCGGGGTGATTGATAATTTGTACGATTATCGTTTTATTACAGGTAGATAATTTTTCCAGATGTTTGTGTGATCAAGAAAGATAAACTTTGAATTGTGTGCAGTAGAATTGTTCAGCCGCATCGTACGCAATTGCATCAATCTGGTTATCTTCTGGAAGTAATACGCTGGTATTAAAATTTAAGACTGAAAGGCGGACTGGTTAGCGTCCCTATAGTAATCCATATTCCAGTACGATAGTTCAAGCGTGTGAAAACAACCCTTGATATCCCTACATTATCACCGGCATTGACTGCAAGCTGGATGGTTTGATTGTTTACTGCATAATGGCATGGGGGGTGGTGCCACAAGGTGGCGGCGAGATCCAGGAGAAACTTGGCGAAATTTTATCGACGGTGAAGGTTGCGCTCGTGCCCGCAGGGACAAGATTGCCGGCTTTGTCGCTGGCCGTGCTGGCTGCTATTTTGATGCGCAATGTGCCATTGCCGGTGATGCTGCCGATGGTCACGGTGTAGGTGAGGCCGGATCCTGTGAGAATTTTAGAACCGACGGTTATATCACCGGTGCTATCCAAAGTTATGTCATCCGGGACAAGCGTGCTTGTGCCGAAATGAGCATCAGCATAAGTAATAGTGTATGAAACCGGTCCACTATTCGTGCTCGAAACACTCGGCGGTCCGATAGTGATGGTCGGGGGGGTGGTATCGATGCCCGCAATGGCATCGGACATATTATAGGCAATATTACCGGCAGTATCCGTGGCTTTGTAACATACCTTTTGCCCGTTGTCCGATTCCGTTGTGAAAGTCTGGCTGGCGTACGCTCCAAAGGTCAAACTGGCATCACAGGCTGAGAGTTTGGTATTGCTCATCTCCAAGCTGCCTTCCGAAGTGATGGCTGTAATGGTTTTGCTCTGCGCCGGGCTGGTGCTCGGATTGGTGATCGTGATCGTCGGCTTGGTAGTATCAATCCCCGCAATGGCATTGGACATTTTATAGGCAATATTACCGGCAGTATCCGTGGCTTTGTAACATACCTTTTGCCCGTTGTCCGATTCCGTTGTGAAAGTCTGGCTGGCGTACGCTCCAAAGGTCAAGCTGCCATCACAGGCTGAGAGTCTGGTATTGCTCATCTCCAAGCTGCCTTCCGAAGTGATGGCTGTGATGGTCTTGCTCTGCGCCGGGCTGGTGCTCGGATTGGTGATCGTGATCGTCGGCTTGGTAGTATCAATCCCCGCAATGGCATTGGACATTTTATAGGCAATATTACCGGCAGTGTCCGTGGCTTTGTAACATACCTTTTGCCCGTTGTCCGATTCCGTTGTGAAAGTCTGGCTGGCGTACGCTCCAAAGGTCAAACTGCCATCACAGGCTGAGAGTCTGGTATTGCTCATCTCCAAGTTGCCTTCCGAAGTGATGGCTGTGATGGTTTTGCTCTGCGCCGGGCTGGTGCTCGGATTGGTGATCGTGATCGTCGGCTTGGTAGTATCAATCCCCGCAATGGCATCGGACATACTATAGGCAATATTACCGGCAGTGTCTGTGGCTTTGTAACATACCTTTTGCCCGTTGTCCGATTCCGTTGTGAAAGTCTGGCTGGCGTACGCTCCAAAGGTCAAGCTGGCATCACAGGCTGAGAGTCTGGTATTGCTCATCTCCAAGTTGCCTTCCGAAGTGATGGCTGTGATGGTTTTGCTCTGCGCCGGGCTGGTGCTCGGATTGGTGATCGTGATCGTCGGCTTGGTAGTATCAATCCCCGCAATGGCATTGGACATTTTATAGGCAATATTACCGGCAGTGTCCGTGGCTTTGTAACATACCTTTTGCCCGTTGTCCGATTCCGTTGTGAAAGTCTGGCTGGCGTACGCTCCAAAGGTCAAACTGCCATCACAGGCTGAGAGTCTGGTATTGCTCATCTCCAAGTTGCCTTCCGAAGTGATGGCTGTGATGGTTTTGCTCTGCGCCGGGCTGGTGCTCGGATTGGTGATCGTGATCGTCGGCTTGGTAGTATCAATCCCCGCAATGGCATCGGACATATTATAGGCAATATTACCGGCACTGTCTGTGGCTTTGTAACATACCTTTTGCCCGTTGTCCGATTCCGTTGTGAAAGTCTGGCTGGCGTACGCTCCAAAGGTCAAGCTGGCATCACAGGCTGAGAGTCTGGTATTGCTCATCTCCAAGCTGCCTTCCGAAGTGATGGCTGTGATGGTTTTGCTCTGCGCCGGGCTAGAGCTCGGATTGGTGATCGTGATCGTCGGCTTGGTAGTATCAATCCCCGCAATGGCATCGGACATACTATAGGCAATATTACCGGCAGTGTCCGTGGCTTTGTAACATACCTTTTGCCCGTTGTCCGATTCCGTTGTGAAAGTCTGGCTGGCGTACGCTCCAAAGGTCAAGCTGGCATCACAGGCTGAGAGTCTGGTATTGCTCATCTCCAAGCTGCCTTCCGAAGTGATGGCTGTGATGGTTTTGCTCTGCGCCGGGCTGGTGCTCGGATTGGTGATCGTGATCGTCGGCTTGGTAGTATCAATCCCCGCAATGGCATCGGACATATTATAGGCAATATTACCGGCAGTGTCCGTGGCTTTGTAACATACCTTTTGCCCGTTGTCCGATTCCGTTGTGAAAGTCTGGCTGGCGTACGCTCCAAAGGTCAAGCTGGCATCACAGGCTGAGAGTCTGGTATTGCTCATCTCCAAGTTGCCTTCCGAAGTGATGGCTGTGATGGTTTTGCTCTGCGCCGGGCTGGTGCTCGGATTGGTGATCGTGATCGTCGGCTTGGTAGTATCAATCCCCGCAATGGCATCGGACATACTATAGGCAATATTACCGGCAGTATCCGTGGCTTTGTAACATACCTTTTGCCCGTTGTCCGATTCCGTTGTGAAAGTCTGGCTGGCGTACGCTCCAAAGGTCAAGCTGGCATCACAGGCTGAGAGTTTGGTATTGCTCATCTCCAAGTTGCCTTCCGAAGTGATGGCTGTGATGGTCTTGCTCTGCGCCGGGCTGGTGCTCGGATTGGTGATCGTGATCGTCGGCTTGGTAGTATCAATCCCCGCAATGGCATCGGACATACTATAGGCAATATTACCGGCAGTATCCGTGGCTTTGTAACATACCTTTTGCCCGTTGTCCGATTCCGTTGTGAAAGTCTGGCTGGCGTACGCTCCAAAAGTCAAGCTGCCATCACAGGCTGAGAGTCTGGTATTGCTCATCTCCAAGTTGCCTTCCGAAGTGATGGCTGTAATGGTCTTGCTCTGCGCCGGGCTGGTGCTCGGATTGGTGATCGTGATCGTCGGCGCAGTGGTATCAACGGAAACCGGGCGCGGGGAAGCGAATGTGCTGGAAACATTGCCAGCAGCATCCCTGGCCCACGGGTACAGGGTGTAGCTGCCATCTGCGGCAACCGTATAGCTCGCCGGAGCCGTGGCTGTCCAACCCGAGTTACCCGCCAGAGGCGGCGTGGCAGATGCGGTGACCAGGTAACCGATCACGGCTTCATTATCCGTGGCGGTAAAAGCCGTGATGGGGATATTGAGACTGGTGGAGGGCGTGGTGACCGTAAAGGTATCCACCGTCGGCGCAGTGCCATCCAACGTGAAGGTGGCCGTGACCGT
Organism: uncultured Chloroflexia bacterium; assembly: GCA_963776475.1. GTDB lineage: Bacteria > Chloroflexota > Anaerolineae > Anaerolineales > Villigracilaceae > UBA877. The sequence continues at coordinate 120,649 of CAVZMZ010000034.1, read as the reverse complement.
TTGATCCGCATTCATTGTGACGACGCAAAGGTTAATCCCTGAACAAACTCCGTCGGACCAGCCTGCAAAAAAAGAGCCTGTGGTGGCGTTGGCTGTCAGCGTGACTTCAGGATCAGACAAGATGTTGGTACAGGTCGAGCTGCAGTTAATATCAGGCGGATTAATGTTCACTGAGCCGCTGCCATTTATGTTAATCGACAACGAAAAATCAACTGCCAACGCCGGCGATATATTAGTGAGCATGAGAACGATTGCCATGAGTAGAGAGGTAGATCTACGTAATTTTTTCATATGACAACCCTATTAGATCTAGTTCGAAAAATGATAATAAATTTAGTCCAGCATATCATCCGACCAATAGCGTTGTAGACTACTGGACAAGCCATTTCAATGCTTGGTTTGCCTATCCCCACCTCCACATCATTTTCCGGTTTTCTGGCTGTTTCGGTGCGTTAATTTATCAGGGAGCAGTCAGCCTCAATGGCGGGCTACGGCATCAGGCCGGTCTAGGGCGTTGGTCCTTCTGTTGGAGGCGGAGCAGCTGTCGGCGGAGGGTGGGAACATCGGTAGGCGGGACAGCGGTAGGCGGGACATGGGTAGGCTTCGGCCGGGGAAGGGGGCGGTCTGTGGCTGTAAAAGTAAGCGTCGGCACAAATATCGTACGCGTGGGTGATGGAGTTGATGTAATTGTTGGACTAAAAGTAGGTGAGGCGGTTGGTGAACGAGTGGGAGTTTTAGTGAGTGAGGCTGTCGGTGTCAGGGTGGGAGTCGGAGATGGCGAAAAAGCCATAAAAGTTACCGTGGGAGAGAGTGCAGGTTTTACTTGAGTGGAATAAACGGTGGAAGTAGGAGTCGCCTTGGATATAAACCCAAAAATCGGTGCCTGATTTGAAAATCCGCCCTCGAGAGACCCTAAAAAACCATTCAAAGAACCCAACCAAAAACGTAACCCCACCAAAAAAAGCAAGCTCAGGATCAGTCCTAAACTGATTAAGAAAATACTCCTTTTTAATAGCATCATATTGATTAAGTCTGATAGCCTTCGGAAGAGAATTGGTCAGGTTTCTTATATAAACTTCACATTCAAGATAACCGGGAGTTAGACAATGCGATGTTTGATGTGCCAGCGCTACCTGTGAGGCGCGTTTGACATGGAAACATCGATTCCACTGGGTTGGATTCGAAAACACAGTATAAGGGTCATACGCCAAACCAATATAAGGACATCGGTTGGCAATTTCAAGTTTCTTTTCCCGCGTTTTTTTTATGCCGTCCGGCAACTTAGCCATTTCCACACCCATCTGATATTTAGTTCTTTCCAAGGAATATCTATACCAATTAACTAAATACCAGCCTAAATGATTATTTACTTAATTATACATCGTAACTCTTAATTTCAAACAAACGATATCAGAAAATACAGTAAAACCAGCGGGATTAACTCCTTTCCAGGATGCGCTTGACCGCCTCCAAAACAACAGTACGTTTCAGCACTTCCTGGGTGCCGCTGGACAGGTCTTTAACCGTAACGTTCCCATTTGCAGCCTCGTCCGGGCCGAGCACCAGCACAACCCGCATACCCATCCGGTCGGCAAACTTGAACTGCCGCGGCAACTTGACAGGTTCGGGGTAACAATTAACGTTGAGCCCAGCCCGGCGCAGTTCAGCTGCCAAAGCAAGCGACTCGGGCTGCAACCCGGCAGAGAAAACGGTCACCAGCACAGATGCCGGGGAGGCGACCAGTGCGGGGATTAGCCCCAGTTCCTGCAGGATAATCCCGATCACCACATCGCCCATCGCAAAACCCACGGCCGGAAGAGGTTCGCCGCCCACATCTTTGAGCAAGTTGTCATAGCGACCGCCGCCCAGGATGGCTCGCCGGACGCTGCCGCTAACATCGAAGGCCTCGAAGACCGTGCCGGTGTAATAGAGCAGGCCGCGCACAATGTTTGGGTCGAAGCGCACGTACTCATCTGCCCCCAGCGCCTTAAGCGCCGCAAACAAGCGCACCAGGTCGGCAGAACGTCGCCAGGCTTCCTTATCCGCAAGCAGCTTTTTCAGACCATCCAACTGAGCTGGGGTAAGTCCGACTTCGAGGGCATAGGCCTCCCAGGCAGCCGGTTCCATCTTTTCCCGGCGGTCTACCAGCCCGGAAACCTCAATCTTCATGGCGGGTGTAATGTTCAGCGCCTCAAATTCAGCATCCATGAAACGCCGGTCATTGACCAGGATGCAGGCTTTTTCGGGTGTCAGCCCGACCGCCTTGAGGAAACTGGCTGCAACCGCCACCATTTCGGCGTCCGCTTCGGCAGAGTTGACCCCCAGTAGATCTATATTCCACTGGAAGAATTCGCGTGAGCGGCCCTTTTGCATCTTCTCATAGCGCCAGAAGGGGCCGAACGACCACCAGCGCACCGGGAAGGCCAGTTCGCCCTGTTTCTGGGCGATCATGCGCGCCAGCGAAGGGGTCAGCTCAGGGCGTAAGGTGATCTCTTCCCCACCCCGGTCGGTGAAGACGTAGGATTGCTTCTTGACCAGTTCTTCGCCGGATTTGGCAGCGTACAGGGCCAACGCCTCGAGGATGGGGGCCTCATATTCCTGGTAGCCAAAGGATTCCGAAACTCGCCGGACGGTGGCGTACAGCCACGTCCGTACGGCCATCTGTTCAGGGTAGAAGTCACGCGTCCCTTTTACGGGGGGAATGATGTTTTTCATTCTTGCTCCAGCTTTGAGGGTATCTTGAAAAACATTTTAGCATATTTCGCCGAAGACAGGCAAAAAGCGAATACTTAACGCAAAATAGCAAATTCTCGTGGAACAAATCGAAAATAATAAATGAGGAAAAAGGATTGCATTAACTCCGCGAGATTGCTATACTGGTTTTGTTTGGATCCACATTCTGACCTTGAGTTATTTACACATTCCTCGGAGGAGACACTTATGAGTGACAATTATCTGAATAGTTTATTAGGCGAAAATGAGCAGGTGCTTTTTGAGACTCACCAGCACTGGCTGGTGCTGGCGGGCGAAATCATAAGTGAGGTACTTTTGTCAGTGGCAGTGGCGGTACTGGTGACTTTGATATTAGCCTTTTGGGTTGTGAATCCACTGGTAGCGCTTGGGTACCTGCTGCTGATCTTCCCGCTCATCAGCCTTTGCAGGGATGTGCTGGTCTGGTCGAACCGCAAGTTTGTGGTAACCAACCGGCGTGTGATCCAACTTGCAGGCGTGTTCAGCAAGAACGTAACCGATTCCTCGCTGGAGAAGGTCAATGACGTGAAATTGACCCAGTCCTTCCTGGGGCGGATGCTTGGATACGGCGATATTGAGATCCTGACCGCCAGTGAGTTGGGCGTGAACAAGCTAACCCATATCGGGCGGCCGATCCAGTATAAGACTACGATGATCAATGCCAAGGAAAAGCTGGAGACCCCTGTGGCAGCCGCACCGGCGCGCCCACTGCCCAACCTGGCAGATTTACTGGCACAACTGGACACTCTGCGCCAGCATGGCGTGCTGACCGAGGCTGAGTTCCAGATCAAGAAGGCTGAACTGCTGAAAAAGATGTAGGGAGGAAGAGGATTCTTGCCTAAGAGGCAGTATCCTAAAATGTTATTTAGTGAGATATGACTGTTCTTTAGAAAATAACGGACACATTAGTCACTTTACAATGCACCGATAGTGCAATGGTTTTGCATTGACGCACATTCCTGTTTGGCAGATAATTTGAAAGTGCCCGTCATTTTAACGTACAGAGAGCTGCTGAATCCTTTTCACTTTCTTTCTTCGCCATCTGACTCTGTCCAAAGTGACCGGGGTGGAACTCAAGCTTAAATCACTGATTAGATTTGTTGCCAGTTTTCGAATATAAATTCTCATACTAAATAGGATTTCTTAATCAAAAGCCTCTTTGCAGGAGCTTGTCATGAAGATCAACTCGCATAAACCAATCCGGAAAACGGTGCTCGGATTTGTTCTGGTCGGGTTGGTGGTTTCTTTATGTCTCGGGATTGGCAACTCGCCGGTTGTGCACGCCCAGGGAGCGGCTTCGACGGCAACCCAGCAACCCACCCGGCCTTATTTCACGAAGAATGAGATAACGCTGGCGGATGGGAGTCAGCTCGAAGAGATCATCATCGACGGCCCGCCTACGCCACCACCCGGGGTTGCTCGCCCAAGTGTGGATGTGCCGGAAGGCATTTCGGCGCAGGGGGATGTCACCCTTAGCGTTCCCGCCTATGAATGGTCGTTTGGCTGCTCGGCCACTTCGGGGGCAATGATCGCAGCCTATTATGACCAGAATGGCTACTCGAATATGTACACCGGTCCGACGAATGGTGGCGTGATGCCGGTGGATAGCAGTTCCTGGGGTACTTGGAACGATGGCCGCAGCGGAACCTACGCACAGTGCCCCCTGACGGCCTCCCGCTATGGGCTGGATGGCCGGACGACGCGCGGCTCCATCGATGACTACTGGTACGGTTACATGATGGGCGTGCAAGACCCCTACATAACCAACGGCTGGACGCAGCATCCCTGGGGAGATGCGATCGGGGACTACATGAAGACCAGCCAATCCAATTATTATCACGACGATGGATCGACCAACTTCTATAATTTCATCGGATCTCCAGCCCAATTGACCTGCAGCCAGATGGAAATATATACTGACTCTGATAATGGAAAATATATAAGCACCCTGGATGGTACATATGGCCGTAAACTTTTTTACCAGGCGAGAGGTTATACGGTTACTGACTGTTACAACCAACCGACAGATAACGTAACAACCGGAGGATTTTCACTTGCCCAGTTTAAAGCTGAAATTGACGCCGGTCGGCCGGTCATGCTTAACCTGGCCGGGCATACCGTGGTCGGGATAGGTTATAAAAGCGCCAGCAATACGATTTACATCCACGACACGTGGGATTTCGATCCCCATCCCATGACCTGGGGCGGCAGTTATTCGGGCATGCTGCTCCAATCGGTCAGCATTGTCAACCTCGCACCAAACAGCCCGCCGGCTGCCCCCACCGGGATCAGCGCCAGCGACGGTGCATACCCGGACCATGTCAGCATAACCTGGAATGCTTCAACCGGCGCAACTAATTATCAGGTTTACCGCAACACTTCCAATTCCAGCAGCGGCGCGAGCCTTTTGAATCCACCGGCGGTTTCGCCATATAACGATGCATCCGCCATAGCGGGGACAACCTACTGGTATTTTGTGAAAGCCTGCAACACGTCCGGCTGCAGCGGGTTCAGCGCTTCGGACAGCGGCTACCGCGCCCTGAGCCGCGCCGACAGGTGTAAGCGCCACAGATGGAACCTACGCGGACCATGTAAGCATTACGTGGAATGCTTCAACCGGCGCAACTTATTATCAAGTCTATCGAAACACTTCCAACTCCAGCAGCGGCGCGAGCCTGCTGGGTTCACCGACGACTTCGCCATATAACGATGCATCCGCCACAGCCGGAACAACCTACTGGTACTTTGTGAAAGCCTGCAGTCCATCCGGCTGCAGCGGGTTCAGCGCTTCAGACAGTGGATACCTGACCAGGGCCGCCAGCCTGACCAGCATAACCGGCGATTCGCCCGATCCAAGTTTTGTAAACCAGAGTTATACCGTTTCGGTCACTGTTACCGGCTCATCCGGCTCGCCCACCGGATCCGTGGTTGTCAGTGACGGAAGTGGAGGCACTTGTACAATTACCTTGGCTTCTGGAACGGGTTCATGCGCCCTGACATCCACAACTTCCGGGAGCAAGACCCTGACCGCCACGTATTCCGGCAGCACTATTTACAATCCTTCCAGTAATACGGCCGCACACACGGTTAATAAGGCCGCCAGTACCACCAACATCACCAATGACACACCCAACCCCAGCTTTGCGAACCAGAGTTATACCGTTTCGGTGACGGTGAGCAGCTCGTACGGCACACCTACGGGTACGGTGGGAATAAGCGACGGTACTGGAGGCAGTTGTATCGCCTCATTGACCTCCGGAGCGGGTTCATGCGCCTTGACCTCCACAACCTCCGGGAGCAAGACCCTGATCGCGACATATTCTGCAAATAATATCTACAGCGAATCCAGTGGCTCGAGTATTCATACAGTCATTCTAAGCACCAGTACCACCACAATCACGAATGACAAACCCGACCCTAGCTTCGTGAAACAGAGCTACCTCATTTCAGCATCAGTAAGTGGATCCTATGGCATCCCCAGCGGCAGCGTGGAAATTACAGATGGCAGTTCCGCATGCACTGCCACGCTGTCTGGTGGAGCAGGCGCGTGTGCCCTGGCATCCACCACAACCGGGAGTAAAATCCTGACTGCCACTTATTCGGGCAACAGCAGCTATACTCCCTCCAGCAAAACAACCGTCCATGATGTTATTGAAGGCGGTTATCAGATCTTTTTACCCATTTTGATGCGATGATCGAAGGTTCCGGGCTTTCTTCTTCACGCGCAGCAGAGAGCTGTTTCTCTTTAATCCCCCGGGCGTGATTCCTCAAAGGCTTCCCGGGTTTCCTGGATAAGCCAGACAAGGAACACAAGCGCGGCGACATACTCCGCCCACCACAGGCCAAAGAGGCTGTTTAACGCCAGTCCCACCAACACAGTTGCAGCCATGGCGGCACAGGTGATGGAATTGACCGCATCGCCGGCTAACGCCGGGCTATGGATGCGCTTCGAAATGCGACGCTTGGTGAAAGCCAGGTACGGCATGATCAGCAGGGCGGCCCCTGATACACCCATACCCAGGATTGAACTTTCGGGTTTTGACCGGCTAATCAATCCGTAGACCGACGAAATCAGCACATAGGCGCATAAAAGGCTCAGGCTAATTGCAACCACCCGTGAGGCGCGCCGTTCGGCCAGCTCAACTTTCTCCAAATCTCCGGACCGGTTTTCGACCGAGAGCCGCCAGAGTAGAATGCTCCCGCTCAGCAGTTCGAGCAGGCTGTCCACCCCAAAAGCAGTCAGGAGCGCGCTTCCGGCTGTAATTCCTGCCGCGACCGAGACAGCCATCTCGATTACCATCCAGATAATGGTAATGAGTTCCACCTTCAATCCCTGTCGGATCTCTGACGTGTGTATCGTTTCCATCGGTACCGTATATTATCTTACTAAATAGATGCGAGGAATCGATTAATAGTTGCAGCAAGGTCCTTCAGGCATCACAACCGGCCGCGTCATTTACGCGGCCGGATATCAGCTTTTCTTGCCTTTTATTATGCGAAGAATGAAATTGCGGCTATTTGATATCTTTCTTCCCGTGTTTCTGTTGGTACATCAGGTTATCAGCCTGGGCAATCAACTCATTTACAGTGCAGGGAACTTTGGGATCATAACGTGCGATGCCCATGCTCAGGTTCAATTGGTAAAGTCGTTGACCTTGCCGGTTGCGCGCCTCAAGCGAGGCCTGGATGCGGTTGTTCAGGATCGCAGCGTTTTCCTCAGAGAGATCCGGAGCAAGAACCAAGAACTCATCACCGCCCAGGCGGGCCAGGATATCCGCTTCACGAAAGGCCTCCTTCAAGATGGAGGCAACCTCGATCAAGGCCAGATCCCCTTGGGCATGACCCCAGGTATCATTAACTTTCTTCAGCTGGTCCACATCAACGAAGAACAACAACGCGCCACGCTTATTTCGTTGGGCCAGCTTCATCTCCTGTTCTGCCAGAAGAGTGAAGCCTCTCCGGTTGTACACCCCTGTCAGCTCATCGGTCAATGACAGGTTCTTTATCTCCTCTTCCAGGCGCTTGCGTTCGATCGCCTGAGCCACCTGGGTGGAGACCAATTCCAGGAAATTCAAGTCCTCCTGTTTGAAATGCACACCCGGCGTGTATGTTTGAATCGCCATGACTCCGATCATACGCCCTTCCACTTTCAAAGGCGCACCCATCCAATCCTCACCAGGCGTTCCAACTTCCTCTACCTCCCCCTGTTCGATGAGTCGTTCAACGATCTCCCGGGTACCCAGGAAGGGACGACCTTTACGAAGGACATATCCGGTTAGTCCCTGGACTTGTGTCATCCCGATTGGCGGTTCGTCAAAATGATCGACATAATAAGGGAAGCTAATCAAACCACTGTGCGGTTCGATCAAAGCAATGTAGAAATTGTCTGCCGGGATCAATTCGCCAAGAGTGGAATGGATGGAATGGTAGAGTTCATCGATCCCTTCGCTGGTTATCTCAGCCCGGGTGATCCGGTTAATTGCATTCTGGGCTAATTCAAAGCGTTTACTCTCGGTAATATCCGTTATGATACCCAGGTCATAAAGCGGGTTTCCCGAAGAGTCGCGAATGGTAATGGCTTCATCGTGTACCCATACAATGCGACCATCGTGTGCCAGGATTCGGTAGTCGGATTTAAACTTATCAAAAGTCTCGAGATGACTTTTATTTTCTGCCATTACACGGGCGCGATCATCAGGAAACAAGGATTTGAGCCAAAAATCGGGGTCTTCCAGCCATTCCTCGGGTGAATAACCGGTAATAGCCTTAATCTGCGGACTAAAGTAGAGTGATGTGGCTTTGTCATCCAGCGCGTCGCGGTAAATGGCGCCGGGAATCTGCTCAACCAGCGCCTGGTAGGATTGCTGGCTTTCTTTCAGAGCTTCCTCAGCCTGTTTGCGTCCGCTGATATCATGGTCAATCCCCACCAGCCCGATCACTTTTCCCTGGGCATCGCGCAAGGGCACCTTGGAAGACAAGACCCAGGCCGGTTTGCCCTGGGCATCCAGCCCGGGTTCCTCGCGGTTGATGATCGATATCCCGGATTGGATCACCGCCTGGTTCAGTTCCCGGATTGAATTAGCCAGCTCAGGCGGATACGTTTCCAGATCGGTTTTCCCAATCACGTCTTCCATCCGCTTACCCCCTGAGGCCTGCCAGTCGGCAATATTGGACATGATTTTCCGGCCATTAACATCCATGACATAGATGCGGTCGGGCAGGTTGTCGATCAGCGTCCGCAGCAGGATGCGTTCTTCTTCCAGCTTCTCTTCCGACCGCTTGCGGTTGATCGCAATCGCCACCTGTGTCGAGACAAATTCCAGCATGTGCTGCTCACGCTCGCCATAGGCTCTCGGATCGGTATAATGCTGGACCACCATCACCCCGATCGTCTTGCCTTCGACGGTCAGCGGCACCCCCAGCCAGATCGCAGACGGCACTCCCAACAGCTTTATTTCTCCCTGGCGTTCCAGCTCGTCATGCACCGCCTGGGTGCACAACAGGGATTTGCCGGTCCTCAGAACATAGGAGCTCAGGCCTTTCCCGGGTTGGATCCCGCCTATAAACGGCACATCGGCAGCATCCTTGAAATAGGGAAAGCGCAGCAGGTTTTCAACTTCATCATACAGCGTGATATAAAAATTCTCGGCCGGCATCACCGACGAGATGATCTGGTGGATCTGAGGATACAGCTCCTCCAAGGAGTGGGTCGTTTCAGTGGCGGCGGCGATCCGGTAAACCGCCTCTTGTAGAATTTGGGTTTGTTTGCGCTCGGTAATATCGCGTCCGGTGCCCACCAGCCCGATCACTTTTCCCTGGGCATCGCGCAAGGGCACCTTGGAAGACAAGATCCAGACCGGTTTACCCTGGGCATCCAGCCCGGGTTCCTCGCGGTTGATGATCGATATCCCGGATTCGATCACTGCCTTGTTATTGGCCCAGAAAGCATTTGCCAGCTCAGGCGGATACGTTTCCAGATCGGTTTTCCCAATCACGTCTTCCACCCGCTTACCCCCCGAGGCCTGCCAGTCGGCAATATTGGACATGATTTTCCGGCCATTGACATCCATGACATAGATGCGGTCGGGCAGGTTGTCGATCAGCGTCCGCAGCAGGATGCGTTCTTCTTCCAGCTTCTCTTCCGACCGCTTGCGGTTGATCGCAATCGCCACCTGTGTCGAGACAAATTCCAGCATGTGCTGCTCACGCTCGCCATAGGCTCTCGGATCGGTATAATGCTGGACCACCATCACCCCGATCGTCTTGCCTTCGACGGTCAGCGGCACCCCCAGCCAGATCGCAGATGGCACTCCCAACAGCTTTATTTCTCCCTGGCGTTCCAACTCGTCATGCACCGCCTGGGTGCACAACAGGGATTTGCCGGTCCTCAGAACATAGGAGCTCAGGCCTTTCCCGGGTTGGATCCCGCCCATAAACGGCACATCGGCAGCATCCTTGAAATAGGGAAAGCGCAGCAGGTTTTCAACTTCATCATACAGCGTGATATAAAAATTCTCGGCCGGCATCACCGACGAGATGATCTGGTGGATCTGGGGATACAGCTCATCCAAGGAGTGGGTCGTTTCGGCTGCCGCGGCAATTCGATAGACTGCCTCCTGGAGCATTTGCATCTGCATGTGACCACTGATACCGGTCCGACGAGCGGGACGACTAACGTCTGCTTTTTCCACGTTCTTCTTCAGGTTTGGGTTAACTGACTTACCAAGAGGTTTTTTATTAGAATTCACGGTTGTGCCTCATTTTGAAGCCACAACACGCGCGAATATATTGCAGGGTACCAAATAAATGTACCTGGGCTGATCTCATGGAATATTACCCGCTTAGCCGACCATATCCATTTATCGATGAAAAAATATCAGGCAGAATGCTCAACACTTACCTGAATCGGATCAATTCATTATACACGAGGGAGGGATTTATCGTATTACAGAAACATCCCAACAATTCCGTCAGGATATTTTTCCTTCAAACCATTTGTGAAATTCGTAACATATGCTAAAATACCCCCATCGAACAGGAGAGAGCGCATGAATCCTATTGATGAAGTTTCCCAAGAACTACAGAAGATCCCATGGTTCCAGGAACTCAAGCCAGAACACCTGCGCCAATTTGCCGAGATTTCCTTTTTGCGGCATTATAAGGCCGGCGAAGTGTTCTTCCATGAGGGTGACAAGCAGGATTATTTCTATATCGTCCTGAGCGGTCGCGTAGCGCTGGATATGTTCATCCCACATCGCGGCAAGATCAGATTTTATACCTGTGAGCAGTGGGATAACTTTGGCTGGTCGAGCGTAACGCCAGTGGTGCGTACCCGTACGGCCGGAGCGGTGGGCGTGGTGGATGGAATTGTAGTCGCAACCGACACGGACAAGCTGCAGGCACTTTGCGATCGGGACCACGACATCGGCTATCTGTTCATGCGCCGCATGGTTAACGTGATTGCCTCCCGGCTGCTGGTCACCCGGCTGCAGTTGCTGGATATGTTCGCCGAACCAACTGAAACCAAGACGGATGAATGAAATGATGAATGAAAAGAACCTGACCATCGGAACTACCGTCGCGCTGCCTAAAGTGGAATTAGATCACCTGCTGGCAGACCTGCGCTCGAACGGCTACCAGACAGTGGGCCCGCGCCTTCAGGATGAGTGCATCGTCTACAAGGAGATCGAAGGCCTGCACGACCTGCCGCGCGGTCTGCTGAGCGAACAAAAACCGGCCTCTTACCGCCTGATCCAGACCGGACAGGATCGTTACTTCGACTTTATCCCTGCAGGTCAATCCTGGAAACAATTCCTATTCCCGCCCCGCCAGCATTTGTTTACAGCCCAGAAGACCAGCTCTGAAGGACACGCCCCAGGCAGGACCGCCAAATGGCAGATCAAGGCGGAGGATGCCCCAACTCCGCGCTACGCCCTGGTGGGTGTCCGCGCTTGCGAGCTGGCCGCCATCGCCGTCCAGGACCGGGTCTTCATGCGTCCGGACTTTACTGACCCGATCTACCGCGCCCGGCGCGAGGGACTGTTCATCCTGGCAGTCAACTGCTTGCACCCGAATGCCACCTGCTTCTGCGTTTCGATGGGCACTGGTCCGCGCCACAAAGCCGGTTTCGACCTATGCCTGACCGAAATGGATGATCTGTTCCTGGTGGAGGCCGGTTCGGAGTTGGGGCTGAGCCTGTTGGCCCGCCGCACCTACGAACTACCATCAGCCTTCGTCCAGACCGCTGCCAACCGGGCCACGGAATTGGCCGCCGGCAAGATGGGTCGCAGCATGGACACGAGCGACCTGCCGGGTGTGCTGACCGGGCATCTGGATGCCGAACGCTGGAACCAGGTGGCCAAACGCTGCCTGTCCTGCGCAAACTGCACCCAGGTCTGCCCAACCTGCTTCTGCTGGGAAGCTTTCGACAACACAGACGTACTCGGAAATAAAACCAGCCGCGAGCGTGTGTGGGACTCGTGCTTCAACCCGAATTTCTCCTACGTTTTCGGCGGGAATACCCGCCCGAACATCCGCTCACGCTACCGCCAATGGCTGACCCACAAGCTGGGCGCCTGGAAAGGCCAGTTCGATGTGCTGGGTTGCGTGGGCTGCGGCCGCTGCATCACCTGGTGTCCGGTGGGGATCGACCTGACCGAGGAAGTTGCCGCCATCCGCCAGGAGGTGAAAGCATGACCACCACCCTGATCGACACAGCCTCCCACCAGGCCGGCCTTGAGAGTAAACTGTTGATGCCCGCCTGGGCAGAAGTGGTTAAGATCACACCTGAGGCCGAGGGCGTGACCACCTTTGCGCTGCGTTTCACCGACCCGGAGGTCCAGAAACGCTATCGATGGGAACCCGGCCAGTTCAACATGCTCTATGTACCTGGTTACGGTGAAGCCGCCATATCGATGAGTTCGGATATGTCGTCTTCGAACGGCCTGGTCATCCACACCATCCGGCAAGCCGCCAGCGTAACCAAAGCCACCAACCGGCTCAAACCCGGGGATGTGGTGGGGCTGCGCGGTCCGTTTGGCAGTTCCTGGCCGCTGGAAGCCATCCGAGGGATGGATGTGGTGATCGCCTGTGGCGGCATCGGCCTGCCCCCCTTGCGCGGCGCACTTTATGCGATCATGCGTCAGCGTGAAAAATATGGAAAGGTGACATTGTTGTACGGCGCCCGCACCCCCAAGGACCTGATGTACCCGGACGAGTACGAAACCTGGAATAAAGCCGGCATCGAAGTGCAGGCCACAGTGGACCGCGGCGATGAATCCTGGACAGGCCGCGTGGGCGTCGTACCCATGCTGTTCTACCACTTCCGCGTGGACCCGCATAAGACCGCCGTAATGACCTGCGGACCTGAGATCATGATGCGCTTCGTGATCTACGAAGCCCTGGCGCGCCGCATTCCTGCCAGCCAGATCTACGTTTCGCTCGAGCGCAACATGCGCTGCGGCCAGGGTTTTTGCGGCCACTGCCAGATGGGCCCCTACTTCATCTGCAAGGATGGACCGGTCTTCCCGTTCAACCGTCTGGGACCCTTCTTCAATGTGGAGGAGTATTAATGACGCTTACCCCTAAAACACAGCAAAAGCCCAAGGTGGCTGTTTACAAGTTTTCCTCCTGCGACGGCTGCCAGCTTTCGCTGCTCAACCTGGAAGACGAACTGCTCGATCTGGCCGCCGCGGTGGACATTTCCTACTTCCTGGAAGCCACCCGAACGGTCAAGCCTGGACCATATGACATTGGCATAGTTGAAGGTTCCATCACAACGCCCCATGAAGCAGAACGGATCAAGGAAGTGCGCCAGCAGTGTAAATTCCTGATCGCCCTGGGGACGTGCGCCACGGCCGGCGGCATCCAGGCGCTGCGTAACTTCGCCAGCGCCGGAGAATATGCCAAAACAGTCTACGCCCACCCTGAGTATCTCGAATACCTGGAGACTTCCACTTCCATCGCCGAGAATGTGCCCGTAGACCTGGTGATCTGGGGCTGCCCGGTTAATAAAAACATGGCGCTGGAAGCGATCGCAGCTTTGTTGCAAAACCGGCGGCCCAGGTTCCCACCCAGCCCGGTCTGCCTGGAATGTAAACGCAATGGAACCATCTGTGTAGTGGTATCCCAGGGTATCCCCTGCCTGGGGCCGGTGGTCCACGGCGGCTGCGGGGCTTTGTGTCCCGCCAGCGGACGCGGCTGTTATGGTTGCTTTGGTCCATCCAGTGTGGCCAATTTCAACGCATTGGTGCAAGGCATGCTGCCACGCGACCGCTACCCGAATGAGACCGCCACGCTCCTACGCAGCTTCAGCAGCGCCGCCCCGGCATTCAAGAGCGCCGCCGAGCTGGCATATAAGCTGGGTGCCAACCCTGCCTCCGCTCTGGGGGGAAAGGAGACCCTATGAACACCATCGAAGTCCCCGCGCTGGCACGCGTTGAAGGCGAAGGCGGCCTGTATATCGGCTTGCAGGATGGCAAGGCGGTCGAGATCCGCCTGGATATCTACGAACCGCCGCGCTTCTTCGAAGGCTTTTTGGTGGGTCGTTACTTGCAGGAAGTGCCGGACATCACCGCCCGCATCTGCGGGATCTGCCCGGTGGCCTACCAGATGAGTTCGGTGGCCGCCCTGGAGAAGGCCCTGGAGGTCGAAATCAGCCCGCAGGCCTACGCCCTGCGCCGCCTGATGTATTGCGGCGAGTATATCGAGAGCCATGCCCTGCACATTTACCTGCTGCAGGCGCCTGACCTGCTCGGCCAGCCCTCGGCACTCGACCTGGCAGCCATCGCCCCGCAAGTGGTCAAGGACGCCCTGCGCATGAAAAAGATCGGCAACGCCATCCTGAAAGGGATCGGCGGGCGCTCGGTGCACCCGGTGAATGCCTGCGTGGGCGGGTTCTACCGCTGGCCGGAGGCTGCCCCGCTCAAGGCGCTGCTGCCTGAACTGGAATGGGGCCTGGAGGCCGCCCAGGCTACCGTCAAATGGGCAGTGACTCTGCCTTATCCAGAACTGGAACTGGATTACGAGTTCGTGGCCCTGCATCACCCACAGGAATATGCAGTCATGAACGGCGAGGTCTGGAGCTCCAAAGGCAGTCAATTATCGGTGAGTGAGTACGAGACCCGTTACCTGGAAGAACACGTCAAGCACTCCAATGCTCTGCATGGTTATACAAAAGACGGCGGCCACTACCTGGTTGGACCGCTGGCGCGCCTGGCCCTGAACCATGCCCAGTTGCTGCCGGCTGCCCAAAAAGCGCTGGCAGATAACCAGATCAAGCTGCCGATCACCAATCCCTACAAGAGCCTGATCGCGCGTGCCGTGGAGCTGGTCCAGGCTTACGAAGAAGCCATCCAGCTTGTTAAGGCTTACGCTCCCAGCGGACCGGCCCACCTTGAGCTTAAGCTAAAAGCCGGGGAAGGGTCGGGCGCCAGCGAGGCGCCCCGCGGCCTGCTCTACCACCGCTATAAGATCAATGCACAGGGCCTGGTCCAGTTTGCTAAGATCGTCCCACCGACCGCCCAGAACCTGCCGCGCATCGAGCAGGATCTACTGGCTCTGGTACCGCAGATCGTTGCCATGCCGCAGGAACAGGCTACACTGACCGCCGAGCACCTGGTGCGCTCGTACGATCCGTGTATTTCGTGCGCGACACATTTTTTGAAGTTGAAGATTGAAAATAGAGAGTAGAGAACAGTGAGCAGTGAGAACTGACAATCGCCAGGATGGGTTAAACCATCCTGGCGATTGATTTTGAAACATTGCTTTACCATTTTGCGAAAGGTTTATGACGGCTGTCAAGCCACCGGATGAGAAAATACGCCGTGCGAAGGATTGAAATCCTTCGCACGGCCAAGGAGAGAAGAAAAGAATTATTTAGTGGAGTAATAAGCCAGGCCTCAGGAAATGCCTGACAAGAACTGTTATTTTTCCACGCCGGTGATAACGATGCCCTGGATGAAATAGCGTTGAGCAATGATGAACAGGATCATGGGCAGAGCCAGCGCCATCAGTGCGCCAGCCTGGACCAGTTCCGGTTGTTGGCTGTAGAGGCCGACGAAGAATTGTAGCGCCACAGAAATGGGGTAAAGCTGGGTGTTTGGCTGGAGGTAGATCAAAGGCCCGAAGAAGTCATTCCATGCAAAAACAATATGGAAGACGGTTATGGCCAGCAGCACCGGCTTGGATTGGGGCAGGATGACCGACCATAGGACGCGCAACGGACCGGCGCCGTCCACCGTGGCAGCTTCATCCAGATCGCGCGGCAGGGTCATGAAATACTGTCGCAGCAGGAACACGTTGTATGCATTGGCAAAGAAATGCGGCAGGATGAGCGGCCACCAGGTGCCTACCAGGTGGATCTTCACGAAGAAGGTATAAAGTGGAATGACGGTAACGGCAGCCGGCAGGAAGATGGTGGAAATCAACACCACAAAAAGAAGGTCGCGTCCGGGAAATCTAAAGCGGGCAAAACCGTATGCCACAAGTGTGCATGAAACGAGTGTACCGAACCAGGTGGTTACTGCGTAGAAGGTGGTGTTCCACAGCAGGCGCGGGTAATTGATCCCATTCCAGACCGCAACAAAGTTCGACCAGGCCGGAGAGAATGCAAAGTAGCGCGGTGTGGCACGCCAGGATAAGACACACGTAAATTCGCCTTTGGCGAGATTTTTCGGGTTGACAAACTCGCTTTGTTTGGTCCCTTTCTTGACCAGCGCCATGGCTACAACAGATTTATCATTCGGACTATAGCCCTCACACGTATTTACCGGCACTTTATATACGTCCACTGACTTGCCGTTGTACTGGGTAGTTACCGGCACAGCCGGCCAGAGCGGCCCACCCAGGATGGTGCGCTGTGCTTGTGTTTTAAGCGAGGTGGATACCATGAAGGCGAAAGGCGCGAGAAAGAGCGCCAGGAGGAAAACTGTAAAGCTCGTGGTAAAAACCACGCTTAATAGCCGGCGGAATTGGAATGCTTTATGGTTATCCATTTAAATATGTCTCCCAATTAGCGGGCTTCGCCAGCATAATAGACCCAGTATTTAGCGGTTGCAAAGAAAATGATGGTCGTCACCAATATGGCCACAAACAATCCAATTGCCATCGTCGCGCCATATGACATATTCATGAATGTTAAAAAGGTCCTCACCAGGTAAACGTTGTAGAACATCGTGGTACCCCCCGGAGCCCCATTGCCATTATTTAGCACGAAGGGTATCAGGTAATACTGGAACAAACCCACCATGCCAAGGATCAGGTTATAAAAAATGACCGGCGAAATCATTGGGAAGGTTACATTCCAGAAGGATTGCCAATTATTGGCCCCGTCCACCCTGGCGGCGTCATAAAGCTCAGTTGGCACTCCCTGCAGGCCGGCCAGCGTGATCAACATGGCGCTGCCGAGACCCCATAGACCGATAATGACATAACTGGGGTAGACCCAGGAGGTGCTATTAATCCAACCGGGTGTCATGGCCTTTGGCACGCCTATAGATATCAGTGCACGGTTGATCCAGCCGGTTTCGGAATTGAGAATACCGTTCCAAATGAAGACTCCCGCGACCAGAGGCACGATCGTGGGCATATAGAATAAAGTACGGGCAGCTACTTTCCCTTTGAGATCCTTGTTATTCAACAGGAGCGCCAGCCCGAGCGGCACCAGTATACCAACCGGCAGGGCAATCAACCCATACCTAAGCGTGACCAACCAGGAACCCGGAATGCCCTTGGAGTTGCTCCAAATCTGAGGATCTTTAAAATACTGGATGTAATTACTGAGTCCCACAAATTTTAAAGGGTTCAAAATGCCTTCAGTAATTTTCAGATTGGTGAAGCTGAAAACGATCGTGGAAACGAGCGGAATAAGGGTAAATACCATGAAACCGAAAAGCCAGGGGGAGAGAAAAGCCAGCCCCAGCCACATTTCACGGCGCGCCATCCGCGACATCTTGTGGAAAGAACCAATTGATGGCAACTTGGGAAGATGAGATAATTGCTCTAACATGCGCCACTCCTTATAAGGATAAGGATATCAGGCGGGTCAGCCAATGGCTGACCCGCCCGGGTCAAACTCGTACCAAATTACTTGTTGTAGATTACCGTCAGGTCGTCCGAAAGCTTCTTGAATTCAGCTTCGAAGTCAAGCTTGTCGGGAGATGTGGTCTGCAACAGGTTGATAAAGGTTGCAATGCGGGCGGAATCTTCGGTGTTGTTACCCGGCATCCAGCCTTCAGCACTCGGGCGGTCCGGATAAGCCACACCGGCCTTGAAGACGTCCCAACTGGCCTGCGTGACGTTCGGATACTGCGCCGATTTGGCCGCAAAGAAGGCGTCGATCTTGGAGGTAATGGCGGGCATGGCACCCATGGCGGGCAGGAACTTATCACCGCCGGTGGTGATCAGGTAGGTCAGGAACTGGAAGGCTTCGGCGGGATGCTTGGTGCCCTTCCAAACGCGGATGGTGTCGGCATCCACACGACCATGGATCTTGCCATCGTCGGTGCCCATGGGTTGAATACCAACCTGCCAGACAACGCCAGCCTTATCCAGGTCGGTCAGGCAGCAGGTGTACCAGGTCTGGGTGAGACCCATGGCAGCTTTGCCGCTGTTGAAGACGTTACCTGCTCCAAATTCGGTGGAGCTTTGCAGCGGGCCGGTAGCGGTAAAGGGCTGAGGGCCCCACATGCCGTCATAGTACCATTTCCAGGCAGATTTCCAGCTGTCGGGGATGGCTGCGACCCAGTTACCCTTGGCGCCGGCGTAGATTGAGCTTGCTCCGCCGTAGAAGGTGGCGATGGATTGACCGCTCTGGTACTGCGGGGTGTAACCGATCTGTACGATCTGGGTGGGATCGAAACCGGTTTCGGTGGAGTTCTTGCCGCTCTTGTCGATGGTCAGGAGCTTGGAAATCTTCGTGACGGTGTCCCAGTTCCAATCAACCATTGTGCCGTCCGGCATTTTGTACTTATCGCCGTATTTCTGAGGCGGGTAGGCCAAGCCAACTTCGTCGAACATGGCGGGAATGAAGAACATACCGCCAGGATAAATACCAAAGGGCAGGCCAACCTGGCCCTCTTCGGTCTGGTAAAAGGAGACCAGCGCCGGATCCCAGATGGAGGTATCGAATTTGCTGGCTGCAATAAAGGGAGTAAGGTCAAGCCATTGGCCATAGAATTCATTCGCACCGGCCCAACCGACAGGACCAACCAGATCGGGGCCATTACCGGCAGCTATTTCGGTCGCCAGTGTATCGCGACCGGCGGTATGCGGGATGACTTCCAGAATGCCTTGAACCTTGTCCTGGGAAGCGTTGAAGTCTTTGATAATGGATTCCTCGACCGCAATCGCGGCGAGATCCGTACCGCCGCCCAGACCAACGAACAGGCGTACGCAGACCTTGCCAGCCTGGCAGTTGGCGACCGGGTAGGGAGTCGGAGTCGGGGGTACCGGTGCTGCAGTCGCAGGGGCAGCAGTGGCAGGGGCAGCAGTCGCCGCAGGAGCTGAAGTGGCAGCAGCAGGAGCGGAGGTTGCAGCCGGGGCGGGAGCTTGTGTAGCAGGAGCCGCACAGGAGGCCAGGATCATGCTGGCCACCATCACGAGTCCGATCAAAACGTACAGTTGCTTTTTCATTAGATTCTTCTCCTCAAATTTTGGGTTGATAGAAGGCCAAATAGAATGGATCGATCAGATTGCGCAGTTGTCTTCTCTGGGGAAGTCACCTCCTTCCGGTGCAAACGAGCAAATTGGACGGATTATCATTTCCAATGGCATATCAGGAAGTGCTCGTATATGAATATTTTGGCTCGAACGGGAGTTACGAATACAGATATGCATCAATATCATTCTATTGATTATTTTTGGCATGGGCCTGTAGAATTGTGCTCAAAACTAGCACATTCGTAATAAATTTATGGGCAGGAATGAAAATCTCCAACTCATCCACCCAACCCAACAAAACACGCCCGCTGCCGGGCGTGTAAGACTCTCCATAAGATAACGAACCAGTTTGTTTTTGAGCTAATCAGCCTGGAAGCGGAAAGTGCTGATGGAATGCGCCGGGCTTTCGGCCGGTGCGGCCAGGCCATCGTAACGCAGGGCAAAGGAGAAGGGGTTATCGGTACGATTCAGGACTACCACCGCGATACTCCCATCCACATTTATGAAAGCAGTGCTTTCCAGTTCATCCAGCGTGGAGGCGCTGATAATTCGTTGGGCGCCCGGGCGGACAAAACGACTGACCTGGCCGATGTAATAATAAGAACTGTGATAATAAAGCGTTCCTTTTCCAACATCCGCCATCAACGGGGCGCTGCAATAGTTGCCTTTATGGTTTGGACCGCCGCGTTGATCCAGCAGCATGTTCCAATCCACCCAGCCGACGGTCCAGTTGTTCAAATCATTTAGCATCGACTGCCCATAGCGTTCGCCGACTTCCCAGCCATCGAAGTGCGGTCCGCCTTCAATGCAGCCTTCGGTAAATAACAACTGCTTGTCGGGATAGGCATCATGCGTCAGGCGTACATTTTCGAAATTGTCCCCAACATACCAATGGAAGGCCGCGCCCCAGACGTAGCGCGCCGCCAGCGGGTCGTCGTAGACAACCTTGGCGCGTTCGTAAAGCAGGTCGCGGTTGTGGTCCCAGATCAATAATTTGACACGCCCCAGCAGGCCGGCTTTCTCCAGCACCGGGCCAAGGTAGTCGCGCACAAAATCGCGCTCCTCTTCGCCGGTATAGATGCACGAATCCCAGGTCTGCACGGCTTGCGGTTCATTCTGAACACTCAAGCCCCAAATAGGCAGGCCTTCCTTTTCATATTCTTCCACATAACGGGCGTAGTAGCGCGCCCAGGCTTCCCGGTACTCCGGCTTGAGCTTGCCGCCGTGGTTCATCTGACCGTTGGTCTTCATCCAGGCCGGCGGGCTCCACGGGGAGGCCAATATCTTTAAAGGCTGCCCGGTCAGGCGGGCAGTTTCCTTGATCATCGGGATCAACTGGCGGCGGTCGTGCTCGATCGAAAAAGCGCTGAGCTCCACATCGCCCGGCATCTCAGCGTAGGCGTAATTGCCCAGCGAAAAATCACAGCTATTGATATGAGTCCGGCACAGGCTGTAGCCATTGCCAGACTGCGTGTCAAAATAGGCCCTGAGGATCTCGGCACGCACCTCCGGTGACAGCTTATAAAAGGTATCCGCGGCGGCTTCGGTGAAGGAGCCCCCAAACCCCTCGATGGTTTGGAAACGATGCCCGGCATCCACCAACACGGAAGGCAGGTCGGGTTCCAACGTTTGAAAAGTCAGGGGAGCTTTTTCGGTGAGACGATCGCTGGTGTTCTTGGCTGTTCGGAAGACTTGTATAGTGGCAGGCATAAAGAGGGTACCTTCCTAAAAAAATCAGCAGGACTCAAATGGCAATATTTTCCTTACATAGTATAGAGGCCTGGACTGTAACCCCGCATGGAAAATTGTGTCCTGCATTAGCACGAAGGTGACCAAGTCTGCCGGTTAGTGGCTGCGCCGGAAGGCAAAGGGAGAAACCCCCACTTCCCGCCGAAAAGCGCGGCTGAAGTAGTTGCTGTCGGAGAATCCAACCTCCAGGGCGATCTCGGTAATCGACATATTCCCGGCATTAAGCAGCTGCTTGGCTTCCTGGATGCGATAACGGGCCACATAATGGATCAGCGAGAGGCCGGTCTCCTGGGTGAAACAGCGCGAGAGATAGCCTTCGCTGACGCCCACATGCCGGGCAACCTCCTCGCGCCCAAGCGGCTCGCTGTAATGTTCATGGATGTAGGCCATGGCTTTGCGGGTGATGCGCTGCGCCTCGCTGCTGAGTTTCTGGCGGTGCATAAGAGTGTCTTTTATGTGCACCAATGTTTCGGAGGAAGTAAACATGCCTTTGCGTAAAACAACCGCCACGCTGTGGTCCAGCCGTGCGAGATCTTCTTCCTTCAGAGTTTTGGCGCTGACCACAATCACCGGTACCTGGCGCGCTGAATCAATTTTTTGCATTTCTTCCAGCACGCCAAATCCATCCATCTCTGGCATCATCAAATCCAGTAAAACCAGGTCCGGATGAGCGGACTGCAGCAAAGACAGCGCTTCCTTGCCGCTGGCAGCCAATAAAACCTGGTGCTGCGGATATTTGGCGCGTACGATTTGGGCATGCAGCTCAAGAACGCCGGGGTCATCGTCCACGATCAGGATCGTTTGACAGCTGGAGCTCATCTCATCGGAAGCCGGGCTGCTCTCGACACAGCCGGCGCGCTGCAGCGCCTTCGCCAGATCGGAGGAGCCGATTGGCTTGGTCAGGTAATCCAATTCCAGCATGGCGCCGCTGTCCTGATCCATCTGGAGCGTATAAAACAAGACAGAAATTTCGCTGGTAGCCGGGTGAGCCCGCAAGGCACGCATGGCATCCAAGCTGCGGCGGCTGGTTTTGTTCACATCCAGGACCAACGCAGACGGAGGCGTCTGGGCGGCGCGCTCCAGCCACTGGCCTTTCTTATCCCAATATTGGACCTCAGCCCTAAAGCCCTGCTCATCAAGATAGCACTTGAGCGGCTGGGCCTTTTCGGGCTGCGTGGTGATGATCCAAACGGCATCCGTGGCTGCCCCCAACAAAGACACCGTCTGCAACGTGGGCAAAGTGAAGAAGAAAGCCGCGCCTTCACCCTCCACGCCGGAAGAGCGCACCGCGATTTCGCCGCCGTGCATTTTTACCAGCCGTTTGCAGATTGCCAGCCCCAGCCCCAGCCCGCCAAAGCCGCGCGCAGTGGTACGGTCGGACTGGCGGAATTCGTCGAAGATGACGCTTTGCTCGGCCAGCGGGATGCCCAGCCCGGTATCTGTGACGGAGATGGTGATCAGTTCCCGCTCGGGTTCCACCAGCAGGCTGATTTCACCTTTTTCAGTAAATTTTACGGCGTTGTTGACCAGGTTCAAGGCCACCTGCCGCAGACGGGTGGGATCGCCCCAAACCAGCGGAAGGCCGGCTGGTATGTGTGCATGCCAGCCCAGGCCGTGCTCGCGCGCCAGCTGCTCGCCAACAACCGCCACCGCTTCCAGCACTTTGGCCAGGTCGAGCGGTTCACATACCAGCCTGAGCTCGCCCATCTCGTCACGCGCCAAGTCCAATACGTCCCGCACCAGGTCATCCAGGTGCTGGGCAGTGACGTGCATCAGGTTTAAGTTCTCGCTATTGAGCGGCTTTTGGCTGCCAGAGTCCTTGAGCGTCAATTCGCTCAGGCCGGTGATCAGGTTGAGCGGGGCGCGCAACTCATGACTGACCATGGAGAGGAAGCGGCTTTTGAGCCGGTTGGCTTCTTCAGCCAGCCGCTGCCCGGAGGCAGCCTGGCGATACAACTGGGTTGTTTTTGTCAGCAAGTGGTCGCGCTCATCAAACAACAGCGCGCCTTTTATCGAGGAGCCCAATTGGCTGCGCAAGGCTTCGTAAATCGCGCCATCGTGCGGTCCGATTTCGAAGAGCACAAACCCGATCTCCTCCATTTGAAACTCGAGCGCCTCGAGCACCATCGTACGGCGCCGGTCGCCCCACAGGTTGGCCGGCAGCAGTTGGGCAATGGTAAATCGGCTTTTGCCTCTTAAGCGTCAGCTTGCGGCCTTCATTGCAGGCCAGGATCACACGCGCCTGCTCCGCCGGGCGTTTCACGCCCTCATATAAAGCCAGGTAACAACTTTCGATACCCAACTGCTGCAAATCGCGCACCAGGATCTCCATCAGGTTGTCCAGATGGAAGGTGACCGCCATGGTCTGGCTGATGGCGCGCAAGACTGCCATCTGGTCATTCAGTTGGATGCGCTTCTGGTTCTGTTGCTGGAGAGTCAATTCATTCAAAAAGACGCGCGCCCGGTGCCAGAGATTCTCGGCCTGGGCCAGCAGGGCCGGGTTCCCGGCCAACGCCCGGCAGCCTTCACGCCGCAACGCTGAAAGCACATCCTGGAACTCGGCAATGGAAATCTGGCGCTCCATCAAGCGGCGGGAAGTCAGGTCGATGGCGGTCAGGAAAGCTTCGCCGTTATCCCCTTTTTCCAGGCTGAAGGTGAGAGCTTCCAGCCAATCCCCGGCCATGTGAGCGAAGACCGGCACATCCTGCAACGGCATGGCGCGCTGGACTTCGCTCAATAACAGCTCCCGGCGGGCTTCAAGCAGGACGCCCGCCTGGGCAATGGCAGGCTTGCCGGCGGCTTTTTCATTTACACTGGCGACTGGCAGCCTGGCAATTGGCAGGCCCTGGTTAACATTCACGACTGCCTCAGACAAACAGCCGCACGAACGGCGCGTCAGCAGCGTGGTTGGCAGGAACAGCTTGGGCGGTACGCTCTTGCCCTGGTGATAGGCCAGCAAGGCTTCCAAGGCAAGCCGCCCCATCTTTTGAAGCGGCTGTCGGACAGTCGTTAATGGCGGCGTACTGGTCGATGATTCGATGGCATCATCAAAACCGCTGACGGCTACATCATAGGGTACGCTCAGCCCGCGCATTTGCAATTCGGTCTGGGCAGCCATGGCCAAATTGTCGTTGGCTGCCACCAGTGCATCGAACTGTACGTGGCGTTCATCCAGAAAAACCCGCACCCCTTCACGCCCGCCGGGCGGCGACCAATCATAGGGTTGGTAGAGCAAGTCCGGGTCAACGCTCAGGGCGTGGGATTGGAGCTCCTCCACGTAGGCCCGGAAGCGCTCATCCGCGTCCGGATTATTGGCCGGTCCCTTGATGAAAGCCAGACGGCGCCGGCCGTGGTTTTCGATCAAATGCCGCACGGCGGCGCGCATGCCATCCCGGTTGTCGATCAGGATCGAGGTGACCACCTCTTCCGTCGATAAGCCGATGTTGACAACCGGCAGCGGTCCAAAGACTTCCCGGTGCAGGTGGGGCTGGGTCGGATTTACCAGCACAACGCCGTCCAGGGCCGACGGTTGGATCTGGGCATAAAGCGAACGGTTGCGCGGGAGATCGTAGATATTGATATCGCCAAACCCAACCAGGTTGACGTCCAGGGCCTCGGCGGCCTCGACTGCCCCCCACCACATCGGGCTGGCATAGGGATTGGACAGGCCCCAGGTGACGATGAATCCAAATGTGGGCCGGTTGTGCCGAAATTCGCCGGAGGATTTGATGGGATCAGGAACGCTGCTGGTGATCGACATATATTTTAATTCCGGGACAGCCAGGAATTCAGGCGTAAGCGTCGGAATGAGATCAGCATGGCATGAATGATTATACTGTACTGTGTTTTAAAGCCCGAGATATCCGGAGCTGTACAGAAACATAAATAGCTGGAAGGCACTCGTTCCTGAGGAACGAGCGAGGAACGAGTGAGAGGGGTGGAGATTTTTGATTGAAGATTGAGGATTGAGGATCTCCAAATTGCGATGACGCCCGATCCGCCAAAAATATGGTGACAGATAAGGCCGACTGGACGGGTACCTGCGGACCATGCGGAGGCAGACGGGAGGTTTTGTTCCGAGGAAGAACAAGGGAACGATTTCGCGCCCAAACGATAGAAACAACTTGATATATCAAGTGAGAAGCTCGATAATTTATTTTTCAGTGGGAGAGAAAAGAATCTCATCAAATGTATTTTCAATTCCAATGCGTTGGAAATTCATAATTATTGTCGAGGTAGTTACAAACCTAACCCAGAACTTATGTTCTGTCAAGGATTTTGGGCGTTAGTGACTGTACCCAAGATTATGATCGGGAAGGGTTATGGAAAGCAAAGAGGGCCCGGAAGTTGGCAGCGGATCAGATGCGGGAACGGCAGGCGAACCAGCGGGAACTGGAGCAAATGGATTGCAGGCTTGTTCGTGTGGGCAGAATAGGGCTCGAACTCAGCTCCACTAAGTCAAAGCAGTGCTCTACCCAACCGGGCTACTCGCCCGCTCCAAATTCAACGCCAACAACCGCTCCAATATCTGCTCATCGGACAAATTGTGCGGCCAGCCATAGGCATCCAGCACGGCATGGTCGAGGGTGACGTGCAGGTGGTCGAGCATTTCTGCATCTTCCAAAGAGACAATCGGGCCGGAGGGAGTGTTACGCCAGGCTTCCTGGTCACGCTGCCTGCCTTTGAACTGCGCCCGGTATAGACTGAGCGCGTTGTACAGGTTGGTCAGGGTGCGTTTTTGCAGGATCTTTTCACCGATGGAGCCGCTGTATAACGAACTGGATGGGTTGAGCCATTCGGTGCGGAAATCATCCAGTTGTTTGGCTGCAGCTGCGATGGCTTGAACACGGGCATCCTCTGTAGGTTCCTTACCCGGCGGCCAGGGGAATGGGAAGGTTTCAAAGGTAGTGGTGGGAGTGTAACGAAAACCGCTTTCAGCCTCACGTAATTGTGCGCCTGTGCCACGCGCCCAGAGTTCATGTATCGTCGAGTGAAGAACTCCAAAGAAATAATCATCTGATCCCGAGGAAAACAATAATTGATGCATCAGGCAATACATTATTGGCTCTAGCAAAACAAATAGCCTATGTTTAGCAACTCTGGAGTTGCAATATAGCGTCTCAGCGGTTCAAGTGCTATGCGCATATCTGGACGAGGTCGTTGGTGTTTCCACCATGCAACCCCCGTTTGATCGCCCGATTTCGCCTGTTTCTCTAAAGGGTTTCACGTGCTCCAAAATATATTCAAACGGCATTTTATATTGCGAGCTTTCTTCTTCTGACATATAAGTGCCAAAATCAATAATCCACATATTTCTTGGCCGGCGGGTTATGTCCAAACCATTGACCCAAGGCTTAATCACATCGCTATTCGAGCGATTGTTTGGGTTATTGGTTGCGACGAGCATTTCCCGTGCGATTTTCTCATCAATATCGAATGGGCCAACTTTGGTGTCGCCCATGAATGAGATTTCGCATGTTCTCTTTTAGATCTTCGCAGAAGTTAAATCGTGGGAGGCCGTCAAATCTGGGTTTATATCAATTACACTATGTTCATCCAGAATGTGGTTGTGTTCTCCGCCGTTATCAAAACCAATCATCGAAACATGGACAGCTGCACCATCTAAAATCCAGTTCCTATCCGAATAAGCCCAAAAAATATCGCCTGTCTCCTTAATACGTTCCAACACTTTACGATTTGCTCCTCCGCGAATACCTTGTGTTGCGAGTAAACCGGCACGGTTTAATATATCGTTCTTCGATCATTGCGCGTGCTTTCTCAAACCAATAGCAGACAAGATCCGCTTCATGCCGGCTACGCGACCTTCGTAGAGTCTGTATAAGCTTTCTACATAATAATCGCCGAGTTCAGTTCGTAATATCTTTCCACCTAAAAACGGCGGATTGCCAATAACCACATCCACCGCGGGCCAATCCGGCTCGGTGCCATCCGCAATGTTGATAATCGCATCTTTGTTCTCGATCTGCTTCAGAGGCTTGAGGATGGGTTCATCCATGTGGGCAAAGCCGTTCTCCACCCGCCATTGCAAGTAACCGATCCAGACCGTGATCTGGGCCAGCTCGTGGGCGTAGGGGTTGATCTCGATGCCATAAACCTGGTGCGGGTCGACCGTCAGTTCGATATCCGGAAGCTTTAGGCGGGCTGCCAGCGTGATAACCTGCTTTTGCAAGTCGAGCAGTTGGCGCAGCGCCAGGTACAGGAAGTTGCCCGAACCGCAGGCCGGATCGAGCACGCGCAAGGCCGCGACTTCATCCGAGAAGGTTTTTAACAACGTGTAAGCTTCTTCCGTCTTCATTTCGCGGGCAGCAGCTTCGGCCTGCATGCAGACTTCCTGCCATTTGGCCCGCAGCGGCTGCATCAGAACCGGCTCGATCACCAACAGGATGTCGTCCTTGCTGGTGTAATGCGCTCCCAACTGTGCGCGCTTGCTTTCATCGATGATGCGCTCGAACAGCGTGCCGAAGATGGAGGGATCCACGCTGCCCCAGTCGTACTGGCTGGCCTCGCGCAGGCTGGGAACAATATCCGGCAATAACTCGGGCACGAAATCGTCGTCGAACAACCCGCCGTTGAAGTAAGGGATCATCTCGCCCCAGAAGAACCCGCCGACGCGCATCATTGCGAACAGGTTCCTGAGTTCCGTGCGGAATTGGTCCGGCGGCAGATTCTTGCGCAGCAGTTTCGTGAAGACCATCTCCGGCAGAATACGGATATCTTCGGCAAACAGGCAGAACAGCAGCCGGACGATGAAATGCGCCAGCCGCTCCGGGTCCAGTTTGGCTTCTGAAAAGCGCTGCAGTTGGTTGGCCACTTTCACGAATTGGTCCGCGCTGGCCTTGGTGATCTGCTCGGGCGTTTCGGCCGGGCGGAACGAATCGGGAGCATTGAACACCCGCTGCAGCAGTTCCACCCCGTGACCATCCAGGATGTCATCCAGAGTGATGCGGTGGATTTTCTTGACCGTATTGGTGAAGTTGGTGTGGATCAGGATCACCTGCATATCCGAGGTGATCAGGAGCGGCGGATTGCCGAGCAAATCTTTATACAGCAGCAACTGCTGGTAGGCCGCATCCAGGTTGCGATGCGGGCCCTTGTATTCCCAAATGAAGCGGTTCCTGTACCAGGCATCCGCCCAACCGGACTCCCCTTCCGGCTTTTCGGCACCCGCTTCAAAGGTGAAGAACTCCCCATGTGGGTCGGCATCGAGCGGGGTCTTGTGCCCGATCAGCGCGCAAATATCATTGAAATGCGTCTGGGAAGCGGCTTTTTCGGTAAGCTGGATCTTGCTCCACTTTTTGACGAACTGGGCAGGGGTGAGGGTTGCAGGCATTTATCTTATACTCTTTTGTATCAACTCAAATCAAGCGTCTCGTAAAGGAAATATCTTTTAGCTGCTGTAATTAGCGCCTGGTTGGAGATTCACCACCTAATCTATATCCCTATTGTATAGCATTTTCCCAGGAAGCGTATAAATAATAATGGCTCTCCCAGCCAGCCATCGCCGATGGAATAAGTCAATAGGAAAGTTAAGAATAAAAAACATGGAAGTTTGAAAGCGTGCGATAGTATTGGTAGTATTAGTAAAGCTAGTGGAGGCTTGAACATATTCCGTTGTGCGAGGTATTATGGACTTCCTTCTCCAGTGATCTCTTCCCCGGTTTATTTTGTGTGGGTATCACGCGCAAGAGAGGTAAGTTTCTCCGACGACTTCCATGGTCGAACAACCCTGGGCCAGGTGGATTGACTTTCAGATGTCTGAAAATGGCTGCTGCCATTAGGAAAACAAAAATCCGCCGGCAGAATTGCCAGCGGTTGATACAAAGAATTTACTTTTTTTCCATCAGACCGGCATCACTTTCGTATTTCGGAGCCGGTCAGAAATCGAATACGAACCAGCAGAGTCCGTTGCACAACAATTGGACGTCAAGCACGAGCTCCCGCATTTCGCTCGGAAGTTGTGCCGGCTGCCATTGACATTCCAGGCGGCCTGCCTCCTCACGCTCACTTTTACCGGCCGCTGCGCGTGCCCCCCGGATTGCGTAGGCAGCTGAACCCAATTCATGCGCGGCTACATGCGCCACTGCCACAGCTTGCCCGGCTGGAAAAGCCACTTCCCTCGCCGCTCCGCTCATCACTCTGGCTGGCACGCTGATTGCCGTCAGGCCGGGGAAAATGGATTTGGTAATTAGACAAAAATAGTCTATAATTTGCCAGAGAAGAAACACCTCAGCTTTGAACAAGGAGATGCATATGGCGCTTAAAGTTGGGCAACTCGCACCTGATTTCTGCCTGCCTTGTCACACCGGTGACCTGGTCAATCTGAGCGATTACCGGGGCAGCAATGTGGTGCTGGCTTTTTTCCCGCTGGCCTGGACACCGATATGAACGGCCCAGATCCCTTCCTACCAGCATATCCTGGACTGGTTCGAAGAGATGCAGACCCAGGTTCTGGGTCTTAGTGTCGATAGTGAGCCGTCCCTGAAGGCCTGGGCCGACAGCCTGGGCGGCATCACCTATCCTCTTTAAGCGATTTCTACCCGCACGGCAAGGTGGCGGAGATGTACGGTGTCCTGCGCCCGGATGGCAGGACCGAACGGGCCATCTTCGTGATCGACCCGCAGGGCATCATCCGTTACGTGGATGTCCATGATATCGACACCCAGCCGGACAACGACGAGCTGCTGCGTGTGTTGGCTGAGGTCGACCCGGGTGTGGCTGCCGCCTATGAGAAAATCCAGGCGGAGGCCATGTCTCACCCGGAGCCGGTTTCAGACGTGGTGCTCTACTGCACGCCGTGGTGCCAGGATTGTCCGCAGGCGCGCCAGTACTTCAAAGAACATAACATTCCCTACATCGAGGTAGATATCAGTCGTGACTGGGCAGCCGCGGCGCGTGTGCGCAGTTGGGCCGGGGGCGTGGAGGAAACGCCCACCCTCAAGATCCACGGCCAGGTCATGGTGAATTTCGACCAGGCGAAGGTGGAAGCGGCGCTGGCGGACAAGCCTTAGCGCATTAATCCCTGCGGGTCTGGGGTCATAAGAAGAACTCTTCCAATACTGGTGCGAGGACTTTAGGGCTTACACCATGTGTCTGGTCAGCAAGAGTACGAAGTTGCGCCTCAGGAATAGCTTCGCTGATCGCTCTAGCCGCATCTCGCATCAACGGTGCTCCGGCACCGCCATGCATAATAAGTGTCGGAATGGTAATACGTGATAAGCGAGTGGCCGGCAGAGCATGTCCTTTACCTAGAACTTCGCTGTCATACGCCAATGTTGGAGCTAATTTTTCTAATCCTTTCCACATCGGCAGGCGCTTCATTGCCTCAATCTGCTTGTCAGATACTCCCACGGACCGAACAAATAAGGCGACAGCGTCGTCTTTCCGTCCAGCTGCGAGCAACTTCTTGAGCGCCTTGTCATACTCATTGGCGGCTTTGTGTGCATTGTCGTCGAGAGCATATGGCGCTTCATAAATAGCTAGCTTCGCAATCTTTTTGCGCAGTTTAATTGCAGCTTCCAGCGCGAGAGCGGCACCGGAAGAATGGCCATAAAGGCAAACTGGTTCACCAACCGCGCCGATCAGCGCTGCAATATCTTCAACTTCACATTGAGGTGAATATGGTGCAGTGTCTGTACTATCACCGCGCCCGCGCCTGTCATAGCTTATTACGGTGAATCGGGCCGCAAGCAATTTGGCTAACTTGGCTCCAGACTTTCTTGAATTCAGAGCTCCAAGAACCAATATCAACGCAGGGCCCTTACCTGTTTTGCCATATGCGATTTTTGTACCGTCTTTTGAAGTTACAGTTCCCATTTTGTGCTCCTTCCGGTGCATGGCACCCGCCTGCCCCAGCCTGTCCCGGTACTTTCGGGGTTCTGGTGGGGGTTCTGCCTGTCCCCATTTTTTGGGGGATCGGGTATGCCCGTGAGCTTATCCCATTGAGCGAGGTATGACGGACTTCCTTCTCCATTGATCTCTTCCCCGGTTTATTTTGTGTGGGTATCACGCGCAAGAGAGGTAAGTTTCTCCGACGACTTCCATGGTCTTTCATACCTGGTCAAAGTGAATTATTGACTTTCAGACACCTGAAATTGGCACCCCCGGTATTGAAAACAAAAAAACCGCCGAAAGTAATTCCGGCAGTAGATAATCTTGCAATACAAACAAGAAAGCGGAGCCATTTGCTTGGGCTCCGCTTTATCATCTGACGGCGAAACTTGATTTATTTCCCCAGCGACTCAGCGACTTTCATCAGCTCGTCTTTCGAGAGCGTGTTGGTGCCGATAATGTATGCAATACCGTTTTCGTCCCAGGTCAGGACG
Source organism: uncultured Chloroflexia bacterium (assembly GCA_963776475.1). Lineage (GTDB taxonomy): Bacteria > Chloroflexota > Anaerolineae > Anaerolineales > Villigracilaceae > UBA877. The sequence goes on along the minus strand of CAVZMZ010000034.1, from coordinate 89,147 downwards.
CTCTTGCCGGTACCCGATATCCATATCCCCGGCTGGCCGCGCACGGTCACGCTCTGGGCGTCCGGGCCACTCGTCGCGGGATTGGGCTCTCCTTGCAGGACCATTGCCTGACTGATGGAGAGATCGCCATTGGCGGACTGGTTGGCATAGGAAATACTGACCACCACGTCACCCTTACCGCTAACAGTCCATTCGCCGGGCTGGGTGACGGCGGTATAACCGTCGGGCAGGTAGGATGGAGCCAGGACGGTAAACCCGGCCAGCTGGCTGGCTGCGGCAGCATCCTCCGTCGTTTGAACCTTGCCATTCCCTTTTCCAATCTGTTGGATGATCGAATTGGCAAAGGCGCGGGTGGAGGGCAGGAGGAACAAGGCGGAGGCAATCAACGCGACCATCGCAATAGACGCCGCGACGGCGCGCAAGGCACGGGTTCGGGTAGTAGTTTTCATCGGTTGGGTTATCCTTTCATAGAGGGCCGCCGTAAACTCAGGCCGCGGCGACTGGGGTTGTTCGAACTGGTTAATGAAATCATCGTTCATTTTGTGCCTCCCATGCGGAACGCAGGGTTTGGAGGGTGCGGTGGAGGATCACCGCCACATTCGATTCGCTCAGCCCGGTGAGCCGTGCAATGGCGCGGTTGGTGAGACCGCCGCCGTACTTAAGAGCCACCAACTCTCGTTCACGGTCTGCAAGCCGGGCCAGGAGCAGCGAGAGTTGGGCAAAATCAGCCCGTTTTTCGACCTGCTGCTCCAGGATGGCGCTGTCTGGTTGATCGTCTGCTTCCTCCAGCGGAACTTCGACGTTATGGCGGTACTTCCGGTAGTAATCTTCAGCCACGTGCCGTGCAATCGCGAATAGCCAGGTCGAGAAGGCAGCCTGTTGGCGGAAACGTCCCCGCCCGCGCCAGGCCTTTTCAAACGTGGCCGCGGTGAGATCCTCCGCCAGCGGGCCTTCTCCAACGCGGTAGCAGAAGAAACGGTAGATTCGAGGCACTTCAACCTGATAGATTGATTCGAAATCATCCGCACTAATTGCCGCACTGAACCAGGGAATAAAGTTCGATTGTGTCGCCATCTTTAATTCATTAGACGTAGTCCGGTGTAAAGTATTACACCTTTGAGACTCCGGGAGAGCCCCTTTCCTGTTTTGAACGATCCCGCGCAACCCGAAAAACGCCAATTTCGGCCTGCCGCCTCACCTTGAAGAGATAAAGAATGTGACAGTCACCTTGACACCCGAAAAAGCCGGGTGCTTAGTGAAGGTGACTGTCACATCGAATTATGTTCTACGTTTTTTTCTTCCTCCCCCTCACTCCACCTGGTACAGGCTCCGGGCGATGATGTGGTCCTGGTATTCGGGCGCCAGCTCGCAGAAATAGCCGCTCCAGCCCCAGACGCGCACGATCAGGTTCTTGTGCCGTTCGGGATGGGCCCTGGCATCCAATAGAGTAGCCACATTCAGGCTGTTGAGCTGCAGCTGCTGTCCACCCAGTTGGGCAAACATGCGCACCAGCATGGCCACTTTGCGGATCGATTCGGGATCGCGGAAGACCGAATCGGAGAGCTCCATGGTGACCGGGCCGCCATTGAAAATACGCTGGAAGTCGATTTTAGCAAAGGATTGCAGGGTGCTGATCGGCCCGCGCACCCGCACGCCCGGCGAAGGCGCCAGGTTGGCGCTAAAGGGTTCGCCGCTCAGCCGGCCATCAGCAGTCGCCTGCACCACCGGTTCGCGCATGCCGGAGTGGCCGCGCGCCAGCCAGATGTAATACATGGCCGAGCCGGTGCCGGGTCGCAGGATACCGCCATTCGGCATCCGGCCGTAGCCTTCGCAGGCCGCTGCAAAATCTTCGAATAAAGTCACCAGGAAGGCATCCGCGCGCTCATCATTGGAGCCAACCTTGGGCGCAGCCTCATTCAGCTTGCGGCGCAAGGGCTCGCAGCCTTCGAAATTGGCTTGCAGGGCCGTCAGAAGTTCACCGGCGCTCAGGCTGTGTTCTTCGTAAACGAACTGCCTGACTGCCGCCAGCGCATCCGCAGCATTGGCGGAACCGGCGCCGTGCAGGCCGAGGTTGTTGTATTTCAAGCCCTGCGAGAGATCGCGGCCTGATTCTAAACAACCACGCATGAAAACAGAATAATAGGGCGCAGGCGGCAGCAACAAGCGGGAATAGGCGTGCGCCAGGGCATGCACCTGGACTTGAATGTTGCCGGCTGTGCGCTTGAGAATTTCGTCATACGAGGCGGAGTCTGCCAGACCGGAGCGGATGGCCTGGTCGACTGCGGCCGGGAAGGAGACTGCCCCGATATTGACGATCTCCATCCCGCGCCCGGGGATAATGAACTCCCAGCAAGCCGCCACAACGTAATCGCGCGCATCCTGCAGCTCATAGCCATGCGCAACCAATGCCGGAATGACGACCGCGTCATTGCTGTACTGGGGAAAGCCCAGCCCTTTGCGGGTCAACTCGCTCGCCAGGGAGAGCAGATCCAGGTCAGTTTCAGGGGAGATGCGCAAGTTGATCTTCGGGTCGATCAGTTCCAGGTCACAGGCCACCCGCAGGACCATGCGGGTCAGCTCGTTGACCGCCGGCGAGCCATCCGGGTTAACGCCGCCGAGGGTCAGCGATTGGCCGTTGTCGCCCTGCTGGACGCCCGGGTAGAGATCACTGTCCTTGTTCAAGCTGATAAAGAATTCAGCCAAAAGCTCTTCAGCTTGTGAGACAGTCAGGCGCCCGGTCTGCAGATCAGACTGCAGGAAAGGTTCCATATACTGGTCAAAGCGACCCAGGCCGACATGGTAATTGCCGCCCAGCCAGACGACCGCCTGGCACAGGCGCAGCGACTGCAAAGCCTGCCGGAAGGTGCGCGGCAGGGTGGGCCGGGACGGCTTCCAGAACGGCTGCCAGATCCTGGCGCCCGAGCAGCCTGGCCTGGCTGGCATAGCGGGCGGCCAAAGCGAGCACGGCATCCATCGTCTCGATGGCGCTGTCGAGGAACTCTACAGCGCTCGCATCTTCTGCCAGGCGGGCACGGGTGGCTAAAGCCACTTCCCGGCGGCCCAACAGCCCTTGCGTGAGCAGCAGCTCCCAATCCGCGCAGAGGTTGCTGACCGGGCCAAGCTCGTGCAGGGTGCGCCCGGCAGTCAGCCGTGACCAATCCTGCACCGAATACAGCGCCGGAACGCCCGGGAGGGTGCGCGTGAAGACGATCTGTTCCTGCGGTTCGATGACCACCTGTTCAGCCTCGCACTGCCTGTGCACCAGCCGGGAAACGCGGCGGGGCCAGGGCAGGTTTTCGGCTTCGCACTCCTGCAGCAGGTCGATTGGATGCGCCTGGCGGAGAGACTTATGATCACCGGCCCGCATGTGTTGTTTTAGTAAGGCCAGACGTTCATTCATAAACATTTCACCTTAATCCCGGCTTGCTCGAAGATTTTCGTATTGATATTCAAGAGGCGTCCCTCATCGTAATCCGGCTTGAACTGCATGCCGGCATAGGCATATTTTGAACCAGCCGCCCGATTATACGGCAATAAATCCACCTCAATCAAACCTGGCAAATTTATTACGGTTTGGAGGATCCCGGCATAGTTTTCTTCCGTATCAGTCACGCCCGGCACAAGCGGCACCCGGACAATAAATGGCTTGCCGGAGGCGCTCAACAATTGCAGGTTGGACAGGATCTGATCGTTGGCATGACCGGTATAGCTGCGGTGCAACCGGCTGTCGATCAGCTTCAAATCGTAGTAGACCAGGTCCGACCTGGATAACAGCTTAAGAAATCAGGCTGCGGAGCCTGCCCGCAGGTATCCAGGAGCACATGCAGATCATCCAGCAGATCGATCACTTCGGCCACAAAATCGGCTTGCAGCAGAGGTTCGCCGCCTGAAAAGGTGATACCGCCTTCATTTGTGCGCAGGAGCGCGGCCTGCTGGTTTAACAGAGCCGCCAGTTCCACGGCAGAATATTGATGGCCCGCCAGCCGTTCGCCGGACGGGCTGCGAATGACCTGCGGCTGCATGGATTGGCTCTCGGGGTTGTGGCACCACATGCAGGCCAGCGGGCAGCCTTTCAGGAAGACGGTGGTGCGCACGCCCGGGCCATCGTGGACGGTAAATTCTTTTATGTCAAAAACGATACCAGTTGTCATGCATGTAGCGATTGGCTGGCACGCTGAGCGGCGGAGGCCGCATCGGGGGCATAGATATCCGCACCGATATCCAGGGCATACTGCTCGGTTACAGGTGCGCCGCCAATCATTATTTTGACACGTTCACGCAGCCCGGCGGCCTGCAGAGCCTGCACAATATCTTTCATGCGCGGCATGGTGGTAGTCAGCAGGGCGGATAGTCCGACCAGATCGGGGTTGTGCTCCCTGACCGCCGCAACATATTTTTCGGGCGAAACGTCCGTGCCGAGATCGACCAGCTCGAACCCGGCGCCTTCCAGCATCATCCCAACCAGGTTCTTCCCGATATCGTGCAAATCGCCCTGGACGGTGCCAATCACAACCTTGCCGATCGCCTGGATATTGGCTGCCGCCAGTTGGGGGCGCAGGATTGCCAGCCCGCCTTTCATCGCCCGAGCCGAGATAAGCATCTCGGGGACGTAAAAATCTCCATTCTCGAACATGCGCCCGACCTCGCTCATGGCGGCGATCAGGCCCTCCTGGAGGATTTCCTCGGGAGGAATTTTTTGCGCCAAGGCTTGATTGACCCGGTCCTGGGCGGCATTCAAATCGCCATCGATCACACTTTTGCGTAAATCATCCAGAAGACTCATGTGTACATTCCTCTTGTCAAATATCCCGGGTTCCGGGTTGGTTTTGGATACTATCGATAAATGCAAGCATATTCTCAAGCGGCACATCCCCCTCCACATCGTGTGCGGGTGCAAAGATGTAACCGCCTTGCCTGCCCATCTCCAGCAAGCGTTGCGTTTCCAACTGCACATCTTCGAGCGTGCCGAACGGCAAGGTACGCTGGGTGGATAACCCGCCATGGAAGGTCAAACGGCCGCGATAGCGTTCGATCAACGCTTCGACATCCATCACTTCCGGCTGGAAAGGGTTGAAGCAATTCAGACCGATGCCAATCAAATCATCGAAAAGCTCATCCACATCGCCGCAGGAGTGAATGAAAACAAACTTGCCGGCGGAATGCACCTCTGCATACATGCGTTTGAGTACAGGATAAATGAACTGCCGCCATAGTTTGGGGCCCATTTGCAGGCCGCGCTGCTGGCCCCAGTCATCCCCGAAATAAACCGCATCGATATCGTATTTGAGCGCCTGCCGGATCTGGGCAATATTGTAATCGGCAATGGCTTCCAACAGGCTGTGAACAAAATCGGGGTGGTCGTAAAAATCCATCAGCAGGTTTTGCATGCCGCGCAAAGTCCAGGCGCGTTCGTACAGAGAAAAACCGATCTGAAAGACCCGGAAACGGTCGCCGTAATGAGCCAGGCGGTCAGGGATGTCTGCAAAAAAGCGCGCGTCCAGTGGATCGGGAAAAACGTAATGCTGAAGGGTTGGTTCAGGCAGGACACAGCCGGCAACGTTGCCGATGTCTTTATCGATGCTGCGGTCCCAAACAACGCCGAAAACATCCTGTACATGGTCATGCCCAAGATCGGTGAAGAAACCGATATCGCTGCCCAGCTTGAGCAGGTGGTTCTGGAGGGCATCTTCCAACTCCAACGGCTTGAAATGCTCTTCCAGCCGGGCGCGGGCTTCCTTTGTGAACCCACACGACCAGGGCACGTAAGGAGGTGTTTGTCCAGCAAGTACGGTTTGGATAATTGCGCGTTTGTTCATGCAATTATGACAAGGATTGATAGGGCGTTTGACGGATGGTCTCGACCAGCGCCCAGAAATTCTCGAGCGGGGTATCAAGCTGTAAATTGTGCGTGGGACCGATCAGCAGCCCGCCGCCGCGCCCAATGGTCTTCAAGCGAGTGATCACTTCTTCCTTGACCTGCTGCGGTGTTCCAAAAGGCAGGGTCTGCTGGATATCGATGGAGCCCCAAAAGCATAGATCCTTTCCATATTCATTTTTCAATCGAAGCGGATCCATGGCCATGGGCTGGATCGGATTCAACACATCCAGGCCGATCTCGATCAGATCCGGAATGATCGGATAAACCACCCCATCGGTATGGTAGGCAATTTTCACCTGAGGGTTGATAGCCCGCAGCGAGGCGATCAGTTCAGCCATGCGCGGCTTGAAGTATTGACGCCACATCCGCGGCGACATCAGCATGGAGTTCTGTCCGCCGACGTCATCGCCCAGCCAGACCATATCCACGCCCATCCGCACCAGGCGCTGCGTGACGGCTTTGTGATAGCAATACGGGATATCCAGCACCCGGTTGGCTTTACCCGGATCGGTGGCGAGGTCGATCAATAATTGCTCATAACCGCGCAAGGCCCAGGCCGACTCGAAGATGGTGGTCGGGGTGACGCCGACGATCCAGTATTCATCCTTGAACTGCTCCAGGACCCGGCCCGCTTCCGTATAGAGTTCCGGACGATCGGGATCGGGCGCACGATAATCCTCCAGCGCCCGGTCTTCAGCCAGCGGGTGGCCGGACGGTTCGGTATACTTGCCCCTGCCATACGGGGTGGTGTATTCGACCGTCTTCCAGGTCACGCCCCATTCATCCCGGTAGCTGTCGACATTCTGGAAGCCATCCTGGTAATAGCCATTGACCCAGCCGACCGAGGTCAGAAGCATATCCTCATCCAGGGCGCGTTCGAGGGCATAGGTGTTGCCGCCGCCGTGCGGGTTATGCAGGCCCTGGCCTTTCAACTGCAAGTCGGCTTCCAGGCGTACCGCAAACTCGGGCGTGAAGCTGATCTGCATCGGGCAGCGATCGGGTTCAGCGTGGCTAAGCGCGGTCAAGACGCGTTCACGATGTTTCATCAAAGTGCTCCTATATTGTTTTTTTGTGGCTTTGTGACTCGTGGTTAATTTCCAGATTGACTCTATTTGGAAAATGCGGGGCTCTTACCGTATTCCAGGGCGGTATCAAAAGCCGCCACGATATTCTCCGGGGGAACGAAGGCCTGGATATTATGCACTGCTGCGAAGACAAAGCCGCCGCCGGGAGCAAGGTCATCAATGCGCTGTTTCACCTCATCGACGACTTCCTGCGGCTTACCGAATGGCAATACGTGCTGGGTATCCACACCGCCGCCCCAAAAAACGATGTCACGCCCAAAGTCTTTTTTCAGCGCGCGCGTATCCATGCCTTTGGCAGAAACCTGTACCGGGTTGAGGATATCAAAGCCGATCTCGATCAAGTCCGGGATGAGGCCACGCGTCGCCCCGCAGCTGTGATAGAACAATTTGGCATCCGTCTTTTTCTTGATGGCTTCGACCAGGCGCTTTTGTTTGGGCTTGATCCGCTTGCGGTAGATCTCGGGATTGATCATCCAACCATTTTGGCTGGCCAGGTCATCCCAAAAAGTGAAAACCTGGATGTAAGGGCCAACCTGGTCGAGGTATTTGTTGCAGGATTCAATATAGATATCGGTGATGGTCTCCATCAAACGATCGGCAAAGGCCGGCTCGCTGATCAGCGCCATCAAGAAGTTCTGCAGGCCCATCACCCGGGCGGGCTGTTCGAAGATGCCCCCGCCAATCACCGCGCTGCCCACCAGGGCATAATCCGTAGTTTCATACAGAGCTTTGGCCTGTTTTCCAAGTTGTGCGTTGACCTCATCGGAGTCAGGCCTGGGCCAACGATAATTATCCAGCGCCGATTGGGTGGCTTCTTTGATCGGGAAATCGACCCAATCAAAATACAATCCGCCCTGTTTGGGCATATGCAATTTGGAGCCCCAGCGATCGATAAAGGCATAGTACCCGCCCTCTTCGAATATATCCACACCCACTGACGTGGCAGCCGGAAGCTGCACCAGGCGGAAGTCCACATCGAAGCGCTCCATCAAGGCATCATCGACATAGGGCAGCTGCTGCACGTAATCGAGCATCGTGATCTGCTCGAGCGGCAGGCCGAGATGCTGTTTGAGTTCGATATAGGTTTTTTTGACGATGGAAGTGACGATCGTCGCACCCAGATCGATCGGGACACGATCGGGCTCCCGGTGATTGAGGGCAGTCAGGACGCGCTCACGATGGTTCATCAAATGGACTCCTTATCGCGCTGGCGAGCAGGGTTGCCGCGCTATATTTAATTTCAGAAAGGTAAATTTAAATTCCGGTGACATTATAATCTGAAGGTTATCGGGTTTGAGTCGTTAATGAAAAAATGACCAGGCTGGTCAGGTCAGGCGGCGAAGGAAAAACAACAAATTGCCAATTCGCAGAAGAAGCCGGGGGCTAAAGCCCCCGGCTCATGGCTCAAGGGCGGTGAACCGCCCTTCTTATTCGCTGGCGGTTCGCCTTCGTCTATGTATGACAAACTGCTACGCGAAAGTCATAAACCGCCAGGACAAGCCAATTTACAGGTAAAATCAACCTGCTCATGATGAATAATGAAGGATATTGGATTTCCTTCGGGCCAAATGGAGGCAGTATCAAAAGCATTTCAAGAAGATTGTTCTGGTTGAGCTTATCGATAGCATTCCTGGTGGGATGCCAGTCGTGGCCGGGTTTGCCTACCCAGGCAAGTACAACACCGGGTGCGGGTGTGACCATACTGGGTCAGCGTGAATACACTGTGCACCAGCAATTGACACTTGTGAATGCTGGTCCAGGCCAACCCGAGAAGCAGAATATTTGGGTGGCATTAATCCGGGATTTTGCTCCATACCAACAGGTACGCTCGATGCAGGTTTCGCCCGGAAAGTATACATTGGTGCGGGATGAATATGGCAACCAGTATGCCGAGTTCGATTTTTCAGGGCAACCGGCCGGGACAACCCAAACCGTCAAGATCGACTACCGGGTGGAGGTTAACGAATTGGCCTACAACCTATCCAACTGCAAAGGCCAGCTTCCGGACGAGTTTAACCAACCCGAGCTGCATATCGAATCCAACAACCCACAAATCGTGGCCCTGGCGAGTGAACTGTCGCACGGCAAGGGGAGCGTGTGCCAACAGGTGCGGGCGTTTTATGAGTATATCGGAAATACGCTGGTGTATACCGATAATGGAGCGAATTGGGGAGCCCAGGCTGCCCTGGGGCCGATGGGGGCGGATTGCACAGAATACACTGACCTGTTAGTAGCGCTCAGCAGGGCGAAAGGCATCCCTGCGCGCTATTTCGAAGGATTATTGTACCTGGACAAGGGCACGGAGGCCATTGCAAAAGTGGAGCATGCCTGGCCTGACGCGTACATGCCCGGGGTTGGCTGGGTGGCCTTAGATCCCACCCTGGGCCGGGTAAAGGTCAACCGCGATACTTATTTTGGCCACTATACTCCCGACCATATCATCGTCACGCTGGGGGCGAGCCCGTCTGTGCTGCGAGGCGGCAGTTATTGGACGCATCTTTACTGGCCGGGGAACAGCACCAGGATCCAGGTAACTGGAGATTGGAAGATCGAACTCGTTAGCTCACCGGGGCAATAGACAAAAGCTCCCCTCATCTTATTATTGCTGTCCACTCGAGGCAGAAATAATGATGAGGGGAGCTTCGTTTAGTTTACGAAGAAGGCGGGTTATTGAAAGAGAGGCCAGACTACTCTCCACGTTTCCGCAGATACGTGTGCATGATCACCGATAAGACGATGATAAAACCATAGATCAACTGGGTCCAGAAGCCCGTCAAGCCGACAGCCACCGTGGCAGCTTCGATCGAACCAATAATAAAAGCACCGAGGAACGTTCCAATGATCGTACCGACGCCGCCAAAGACGGAGGTGCCGCCCAGGAAGACGGACGCCAGGGTGCTCAGCAAGTAACCATCCCCCAGGCTAGGCCAGAAATAGGCCACGTAGAAACTGGCGAGTACTCCGGCAAAGGCTGCGACCAGACCGACCAGCATGAAGGCCTGGATGCGTCTGCGCCCGGTATTGATACCCATCAGTTGAGCGCTTTTCACATTATCACCAATCAAGTAGATGTGAGCACCAAATTTATGGCGGTTCAGCAGCACCCAACCGAGGATCGTGACCACTACCAACCAGACCATTTGCATGGGAAGGATACCGATCTTGCCAACAAGCAGTGGGTAGAAGATGGTTTTCTTGATATAAATCAAAGTGAAATTCGCGCCCTGGGTAAGCACCAGCACGGCGCCGCGCCAGAAGAATTGCGTACCGATGGTCACCACCAGCGAAGGAATGCCAAACTTGACGATGATGGTGCCATTGAGCCAGCCAATCAGGGCGCCTGTAATCAGGGCCGCGATGATGGCCAGGAAGACCTGGACGGTGGCATTTCCGATAAAGTTCGTATGATTGTATACGAAGGAAAATGACACCATGCCCATGGCCATGATGGAAGGAAATGACAGGTCCATCTCCCCGGCGACCACGATTATAGTCAGGGGAATGGCCATTATGGCAAAAAAGGGGATGGAAGCCATAAAGGCAGAGTAAATATTTGGGGCTAAGAAGGTTTTTGGAGCTGAAACGATAAAGATCAACCACAAGGCCACAAAGACACCAAAGATGCCAAGTTGGGCGCTATTCGTGCGGACGAACCTCCGTAGACTGAAAGGCACTTTGTAATGCTGGGTGATTTGGGGTACGTTTTCAGTAGTTTGAGAATCCATTACATCCATCCTTGTCCATGCGTTATTCGAGTTTGCCGGATTCTGCCACATGGACCATCTTATCCATCAGCTCATCCAGACCAATGTTCTTGGTTAAAAATTCACCGGCAACTCTACCGCGGTCGATCACGACCACCCGATCGGCAACATTGTAGACATGCACGATATTATGATCGATAAAAATGGCGGATTTTCCGGCCTGCTTGATGCCATTGACGAAGTTGACCAGCTTGGCGGTCTCTTTAAGCGAGAGACCCATGGTTGGCTCGTCGAGAATGATGATTTCAGCGTCAAAGAAAAGAGCGCGGACGATGGCAACGCCCTGTTTTTCGCCACCGGAATACTGGCCCACGTGTGAATCCGGGCTGACAGCATGGGAGGTGAAGCCCATGGATTGGGTCATCAGGCGGTGGGTTTCATCGCTCATCTTTTGAATATCCAGGAAACCCAGCGAGTTGGCGATCTCACGTCCCAGAAAAATATTACGCCAGAAGGTCTGCAATTCAGCCAGCGCACGTTCCTGGTAAACGGTTTCCACGCCCAATTCCCGGGCTTTAGGAACCGTAAGGTTGTCCACTTTTTTACCATTAAATATGATCTCCCCTGAAGTAGGCTGATAATAGCCGGTCATGATCTTGATCAAAGTGGATTTCCCAGCGCCGTTATCACCCAGCAGGCCGACAACTTCATTCTGGCCCAACTGAAAGTTGATATCCTCGAGCGCCTGGACTTCTCCAAAAGATTTGGATACATGCTTTAGTTCGAGGCGGTAATCCATTCGATACTCTCCGTTCTAGCGTTTAATAATTAAACATTTCGTACAGTATCGCGTAATTTTTCAGGAATGACAAGGGCTAAATGGCAGGATTTCTTTGAGAGCCACTTAGCCCTTGCATGTTTTCCTATTGCTGACCGCTTATAGAAACACAAGCGTCAGCAAAGTGAGATCGGGTCCGCTTTAGCGAATGCCCTTCTTGACCAAGGCAGCCAGCGCATCAACATTGGCTTTATTGACAAAACCAGCGCCGGTGTCTTCCTGCAGGCCAGCAAAACCATAGACGTGGGTGAGGCAGATCTGCAGAACGCCGAAGTAACCTTGCAGGTACTGCTGCTGGTCGATGACCAGCTGGAGCCAGCCGCCCTGGATGGCTTCGACGGCGTTACCGGAGGCATCGAAACCGGCAGCAAAGACATCACCGGGTTTCTTGCCAGCGGCTTCCAGGAAGGTCTGAATGGTGCCGGTCAGGTTACCGTGATCGGTGATGACCATCTTAATTTCCGGATGGGCGGACATGATACCGGTGAAGACCGGCACGCCGGCGGATGCGTTGGCATTGGTGGCATCATCGATTTCCTGATAGACCACTTTCAGTCCAGCTTTTTCAAGAGCATCCTTGACGCCCTTGGTGCGCTCGCCACGGCCAGCTTGCGCTAACAGGCCCCACAGGAAGGCCGTATCTCCCGACTTCAGACCGGATTCAGCAATAGCTTCCTGGCCGAGGGAATATCCAGCGCTGTAGAGAATGGCGCCAGCATAGCCAAAACCCTTGGCGCTGTACTTGGCTTGCGCCAGCGGCAGTTGGGTGTTCATGCTGGTAACGATAATTCCCTGGCTCTCGGCGTCATCGATCAACGGATCGAAAGCTGTATCGCCCGGATGGCCCATGATGGCAATACCATTCGGCTTGGTGGCTGCAGCTTGCGTGAACTGGGTGATCATCTTGGCAGGATCCCAATCGGACCAGACATATTGCACATCTGCGCCGGTATCGGCAGCGGCCTGGAGAGCACCGTTGTAGACCACCTGCTCAAAACCACCACCGGGTGTTCCACCGGGGAAGAACACGATCTTGGTGCCGGAGCACCAATTGGTGCCAGCAGCAGGAGCGGCGCCTTGGGTTGCTACGGGCGCCTGGGTTACGGGCGCTACAGTTGCGGGGGCGGCGGTTACAGGAGCAGCGGTAACGGGTGCTGCAGTTACGGGAGCTGCGGTGGTTGCGGCCGGGCCGCAACCTACGGCTGAGACTGCAAATGCCACAGCCAGAACAATACTCAGAATCTTCGCGATCTTCATCGAAATACTCTCCTCTCAGGGTTTGAAATCAGAATGGGTTGTTTGAGTTACGGACAAACAAATATTCTTTGGGTTGGTTTCTCATCACCTCCTTTATTTTGAATGGATGTTGGGTGCAATGTCATGCTCTAAAGAACTTGCGCGAATGATCAACTCCGGCTTGAGCGTTGTGGATAATGGCTGCAATGGCTCCCTTTCCAACCGGCGTGCGCTGATCATCTCATGCAAGGTTTTTACTGCGATGCCGCCCACATCAACCAACTGCTGGTAAATGGTTGTCAGGGGCGGCCAGAAAAAAGCCGACTCCGGGATGTTGTCGAAGCCTACGATGGCCAGCTCCTGAGGCACACGGCGCCCCAGTTGGTGGGCGATCCCCAAGGCGCCCAGGGCGATCTGATCGCTGCTCGCAAAGACAGCATCGATATCCGGCGACTGCTCCAGCAGCGCGCACATACCGCGTTCGCCGTACACCGAGGACCAGTCGTCGCTTTGGGCCACCAGGGAAGGCGAAGCTTCCAGGCCGGCTTCTGCCAGGGCTTCCTGCCAGCCAGCAAAACGTTCGCTGGCTTCCCACCAGGACATTGGTCCGGTGATGATGCCAATTTTGCGCCGGCCGAGCTGCAACAAGTGTTTAACTGCCTGTTTGGCGCCGTTGCGGTTATCGATCGAGACTACAGAAATCCCCCGGCGGGATTCCATGGTTAGGAAAACGACCGGGGGAAGTTGATCAAGGTGATTGCTGCGGATCCATTTGCGGTTATCGCCCACTTCGGGTATCGCCCAAATAATGCCTTCAACACGCCTGGAAATCAACGTGTCCAGGATCTGCTCGTGGTTATCGGTTGGATGATTTACCAGGCTCAGGAACAGGGAATATCCCAATTCATTGGCTTCCTGCTCGATCCCCACGATGGTGCGTGACGGTCCATAATAGTCAATGCCCCAGGCAATCACCGCCAGGGTATTCGAACGCTGGTGGATCAGACTGCGTGCCAGGATGTTCGGGCGGTAATCGAGCTGGTCGATGGCAGCCTGGACACGCAGGCGGGTAGCTTCGCTGATTTCTTTCTGGTGGTTTACGACGCGTGAGACGGTCTTGGTAGATACGCCTGCCAGATCGGCCACATCCCGCAGCGTGGCCGGCAGATGATTATTCGATTTATGAACAAGCTGTGTTCTGGATGAAACGCTGCTCATGTTTGCGGGAATATTCTTAAGGAAGATTGGGTGTGGGGTTATGGTCTAAGGATGACATCGTTGTCGACAACGTTGTCATTTATAGAATACAATATTCTGAAGCAAATGTCAATAGGCAATTTTCGAAAGAATCGCAAGAGCCGGGGACGCCGGCCCCGGCTCTCTTGAAAGGAGGAGAAGAGAATCGCCTTACACAAGCATGGTATCACTTTGTCGAAAATTAGCTTGACGGCTGCCCTACGCTCTCCCTATTATTATCCGACAATCTGCGTTCCGGGCTACAAAATCGCGATCCGGCCATGGGTGCCGTCCAGCCGGATGCGCTGACCATCTTTCAGCCGCAAGGTGGCCTGGTGAACGCCCACGACGGCCGGGATGCCATACTCGCGTGCCACGACCGAGCCATGCGTCATCATTCCGCCTACTTCCATCACCAGGCCACCGGCTGCCATGAATAACGGGGTCCAGGCCGGGTCGGTGCCGGGACAAACCAGAATTTCACCGGGCGCCAACTGCGCGCCGCGTGGGTCGAGAACCACATGCACGATCCCTTCCACCACACCTGCTGAAACCGGACTGCCGGTGATTTGCTGCGCACCGTCAGTGGCGGCCCCCAGCCCTTCGTAAAAGACGCGACCATCGCTGACGAGCACACGCGGCACCTGCCTGCGACGCAATTCTCGCGCATAAGTCGAGCGCCGGCTGGCAATCAACGTCTTCCAATCCCGGGTTTCCTGGCGGGATAACTCTTCAAGCTCTGAAACATGCAGGAAGAACAAGTCTTCCGGGCGGTCAATGGTACCCGCGGCCGCGAATTGCTCTCCAACTTCGAGTAGATAATTCCGCACGATACCCATAGCACGCACGGCGAAGAACTTGGGACTTTCGCGGGCGCCCATCAACAAGCGCACCCGGAGGGCCGCGCCGCGCAGCAGTTTCTGCTTGATCCAACCGCCGGGCTGATGGCGTGCCCGGGCAGACAGTCGCTGAATGGCGTCTTCGGCAGCACGCGCACCCTGCTCAAAGACCCGATCCGGAGCGAACTCCGGCTGGATCTGCAGGTAACTCTGCAGGGAGTGCATGACCGGGGTCGGATCTTCGCGCCAGCGCGGCTGACCGAGGTCGATCTCACCCACCCCACGCACGCCGTACTTATCCATAAAACGTTTTACAGCCGACTGGGCCACGGGAGGGAGTGTGCCTTCCCGAAAACCGGCGGCCAGGATGGCAGCAGTGGTACTCTGGAAAAGCTGTTTTGAGGAAGTATCAGCCATGATCAAATTGGCAGTCTGCCACAATTCCAGGTCCATCCCGGTGGTGACATTGTTTGGCAAGCCGCGCGTTATTTCCATGGAGTCCATGGAAAAAGTCGGATTTACTCCCGCCTGCCTGGGCAACAGGTGCCCGATCTGGGCGAGTGAGGCCATGGCTGGAGCAAAGATTGGGAGAAAGCGCGGCAACACACTCGGAAGGGCGTCTGCCAGCCCGCCTTGTGCACCCATGAAGGCGGCAAAATTTGCCAAACGCTCGAAACGGTCCACGCCGGGAGCGATTTGTACGCTTCGCAAGTAGTCTTCCAGGAAATCGTCAAAACGGCGGCGGGCTTGCTCAGGCTGAAGTATGGTCTGAACCGCCAATGGGATGGCCGGTGATAAGAAATGCAGCAAACGCCGCAGGCTGCTGAATTTCACACGGCCTTTACCAGCTCCCAGGCGTGGATCGGTTATAAGTCGAAGAAGGATCTGCCTAACGCTCGGATCAACGAAGCTCAAAGCACCCAAAAAACGCATTCCTAGCGGGTTGCGGATCAGGTCATTGATCCGTATCCAGATCCGTTCGCCTGCAGCATCGAAGAACGCCTGCTTCGAATAATCGATCTTTAGGCCAAGCCGGGTGCTTACTCCCAAAACCACACGCTGGATGGATTCCTGGCCGAGCGGAGTCATGGGGCCTACCAGACCCTGGAAGGCTCCAAATGAGAACCAGACGAGGAGCGGGTCGAAGGAAACCCGTGGAATTGGGAAAAGAGAAGTAATCGGGCGGGCCTGCAGCAGGTACATTTCGCCGCCTGAATAAGCCCATTCGATATCCTGAGGCGAACCGTATTCCTTCTGGATCTGCTGGCCGGAAGCCACGAGCTGGCGCACCTGGTTCCCAGTGAGGGTTTGCAGCCCGGCGGCTTCTTCTTGCAGGCTTTCCACACCCCCTCCGCTTTTACTACGGATTGAAGTCTGCTTGCCTCCCAGGGTGAGGCTGCGGATTGTCCCACTGAATGAGTCGACAACGAAATGGTCGGGTTCCACCTGACCCGATACGAGCGCCTCCCCCAGCCCGAATGTGGCGTCGATAACCGTTTCGTTCAGCAGCCCGGTCAACGGGTTGGCGGTGAACAACACGCCGGAGAGTTCGCTTTGCAGCATGGTTTGGACAATGACGGCCAGCGCGGCATCCTGGTGTGGAATTTCGTTACGGATCCGGTACCCGAGCGCGCGTGCCGTCCAAAGGCTACTCCAGCAATCCACCAATGCTTTGAACAATTGCTCCTGCCCCAGGATATTGAGATAAGTATCCTGCTGCCCGGCAAAAGACAATTCAGGCAAGTCTTCAGTGGTGGCGGAAGAGCGCACGGCAACGCTGAAAGCGGTCGATCGGGCATCGGAAGGATTTTCCCGCGGGAGGCCGGCAGCCTGGGACTGTAACGCAAGATATCCAGCCAAAACTTCCTGTTCGACCTCCTTTGGCAGCCTGCCCTCCGAAAAGGCGAGGCGGATCGAAGCCGAGGCGCGATCCAATCCGGCCCCATCCAAAGCGACCAGACCTTCTAAAGAGGCGCTAATCGCCTTGCCAAGGTCGTTCACCTGGACGAAGAGGCGATAGGCAGCGGTGGTTACGATGAAACCGGGCGGCACCGGCAGGCCAAGGCGGGTGAGCCGGGCCAGGCTGGCGCCTTTTCCGCCGGCATTTTCCAGAGTAGCTGTATCGGAGAGCAAGGGCAGGGTGAACATGGCTATATTATGGCATAAAAAGCGGCTTTGAATCAAGGCGGAACGCAGGTAAATAACGATCCCGTGCTTCCTTTTTCGTTGGCGGGCTTGAAGTTACACCATGTGCTACAATTGTTGTATCCTGCTTAGTGAGAATTGGTTTCAAAAAAGTGGAAATTGCAGTAATCGGCATCGGCCAATCGCTGCGCGGCGATGATGCCGCCGGCCTCGAATCTGTCCGGCTATGGCAGGCGCTCCATCCAGGCAGTGCCAGCCGGGTGACCGTCGAGCTGTGTGAGCTGCCCGGGCTGGCCCTGCTCGACTTGCTGGACGGCCTGGATGCAGCCATCCTGGTGGATGCTGTGCACGGCCCATTCACACCCGGACACCTGGTGCGGGTAGGTCCGGAAGAACTGGCGGCTTTTATACCTGGTTCGCAATCCGCGCACGGCTGGGGTGTGGCTGAAACGCTCTCGCTTGGGCGCTCGCTCTACCCGGCACTGACGCAATGCCGCATTACATTGATCGGCATCGCCGGGAGCCAGTTCGACATGGGTGCGGAACTGAGCCCTGAAGTCCAAACCAGTCTACGCGCAGCAGCGAGCCGCATCGAGGAAGAGGTCCAGGCGCTGCTTAATCCAGAAAAATGAAACAAATGAAATTCAATAAATCAGCAGGGGGTAGATGGCATCGACTGTCGGTCACCTGTGGGCTAACGTTACTTTCGCTCGCCAGCCTTTTGATGGCTTGCCAGCCGGCAGCGGTTGTTGTACAACCCTCTACCCCGATTTCCACTCTTTTACCTTTGCCCATTCCAACCAGGCTCCCGGCACCCACGCCGACCATCAACCGGTTGGCCGAACCGCCGCTGCCCTCCAACCCGACCCAGCTCGAACTTGGCCGGCATCTATTTTGGCTGAACTGCATGGCGTGCCATGGAGACAAAGGCCAGGGGCTGACCGACGAATTCCGCCGCCTGTATGGCTCGGATGCCAACTGCTGGGCACGCGGCTGCCATGGCGGCAAGGTCGGGGACAACGGCTACCCGGTGCCGCATATAGTGCCGGCCATTATTTCCTCGAACGGCGACCTGCCGCCCTTCCCCAACGCACAGGCGCTATTCGAATATTTAAAGAAGCACCCACCCGCCCCAGAACCCGGGCTTTATGCCCGACAGCGACTATTGGGCGATCACGGCGTACGTGTTGGACCAAAACGGAAGATTACCAAAAGGAGAGGTGTTGGGGTTGGGGAAGTGATATCGTTGGCAGGTTGGAACGTTCCAACGTGCCAACGTTTAGTTATCAGTTTACTTCTTTAGCCAGGCCGTGAAGCCAATCCCGCCCACATCGATCCTACCGGTTCCGAAGGGGGTTTGCGAGATCATGGAATTCATTTCCGCAATGCCATAGGCGGTTTTTAAAAGCATTTGCTTGAAAGTGATGCGAGTCATCCATTCATCCATACGGCGCAGGTGCATACCCTTGAGCTCACGCTCGATATCCTGGGCAGAAGCATCATTACGCATGTCCACGATGACGGCTGTTCCCCCCGGACGCAGGACGCGATACATTTCGGCTATGGCCATAACCGGCTGGCTGAAGTTCTTAAATGCCGCCTGGCAGAATGTGAAATCGAAGCTCGCATCTTCGAAGGGCAAGGCGGAGGCATTCCCCTCCCTGAAATCGATCTGCAGCCCGGCCGCCTGGGCGTTCCTGCGAGCAATCTGCACGAAGGATTTACTGATGTCCAGACCGGTGATCTGGAAGTTACCCAGCTTTGCCAGCTCAATGCAGAAATATCCCGGACCAGGGGCAATTTCGAGCACCCTTCCACCGGCAGGAATTTGACCGGCGAGTTTGGAGGCCATTAGCTTGTGGCGATTCAAGTCTTTCAGGGTTGTTTTGGAATACCAGGAGGCAATTACGCCTTCCATGGCAAAGCCCTTATAAGCTTTTTTCGTTTTCTTTGTTTCCATTTTTTGTTCTCCTTGTCATTTTAAGATTTAGCGGTAATTGATCCGGGCGAAGGTTGACCCGGAAGCAGTTTTTTCCAGGTGTCAATTCGCGAAATTGTGCTACGAGAAGAACCGGCACAGTTCCTGCGCCACCTGTTCAGGCCTGCCAGAGGGATTCCTTTGCCGGTCGTAATTCCAGGCAGCCGAATGATTGAGTCCCTGGAATTCAATCCGGGAGACTTGCGGCAGAACTTTCTCAAGGGCATCCAAATCAGATTTCAAGAAAGCAGGACTCTGGCTGCCACCCAGTAAAAGCACCGGTGAGTTGATCGCTTTGAAGCTCTCCAACTTCCTGTTCATTTCGGCAACCAGGTGAAAGTCATAGTGCAGCGTGGAGGCCAGCCTGTGCATGGTCACAGTTTCGCTGTTCGCCTGCTTATCCTCTTGAACCATCATCCTGTGGGTGAGTCGCTCCAGCAACCAGCGGGGGATAAGATTGAAGATCGCCGGTCCCATCTGTGTGGCTTGCATGGCTGTGATGAGGGCTGCGGCCAACTTGCCTTCATCCATCTCTTTTTCATAGCGTTTCATCAACGCTGTTGGAAGGCCATTGACAAACAGTGGTGGTTCATAAAGCGCGGTTTTATGTATGGCGGGGAGAGTGAGGGCTGCCTGGAGTGAAATCAGGGCGCCTGAGCTAAGTCCGAACACGAAATGGGCGCCTGTTTTGGCGATCAGCGCCTCCAAATCTTCAACATCCTTTTGGATGGAGTAATCTTTAGAATATGGGAGTGGGCTTATCCCGCGGCCGCGCCGGTCGGGAACGTAAACTGTAAAATTATTCGCCAACACCCCGGCGAGCTCCATGAAATTTTGGGCAGTCCCCATTGCGCCTTGCACCAGGATCAGCCCCGGCCCATGCCCGAGCTGGTGGTAACCGATGGTGGTACCGTCCCTGGATTTTACGGAATTGGTTGTGCCATGCTCCAACTCATTGACAGTTGATTGTTTTTTGAAATTGGTTAGTGGCTCCTCGAGTGTATTCATAAGTGTTTCTCCTTTCTTGATCCTTTTATAGTAGCTTTGGAGAGGGTGAAACGGCATCCCCCGCGCCGGGTGATTAGCAGGGTGATTGAAATAACAGAAGCGCCTCACATCCGTGAGGCGCTTAAAGAAAAGGTGGAATAAATTACAGGTTGCCAGGTTTCTCGATCTTTCCCAGAATATAATCGGGCGGCTGCGGCTCGACTTTCTGGTCCGTGACTAAAGGTGACGTCCCCGCCGGATTTGAGATAGACCGATTTCTCGCCGGCCCCAATGAGCGCTTCCCAGTACCCGCCGATATCTTTGACCCGCAAACGGGCGCTGGTCAAATCAGAGACGTGAAAACGTAAATCACTGCCGGCGTTGAAAATGACAGCCATGCCAGGCATGCTCTGGCAGTCGATGTTCATCGCCCGGCCTGCGGAGGCGTTTCCGAGGCTGGTCACATCCTGCAAAGTCAAATTCAAGCCCGAATAAGCATCCACCAGGCCACGGACGCCCTGTACATCGATATCCTTGCCGGCGTAGATCTTCAGGTTGGATGAAAACGGCACGCGCACTTCACCACTTGCACCCATTTTAACTTCGATTACTTCAAGGGCTACGTGTTCATCCTGGGAGGATTTAGGCCGTTTTATCCGGACGTCGAAGAGCACGGTTTCACCGATCGCAGCCCGGGCGCGGCCGATCTGATCTTCACTGCGCCGTTCCACCGTCAGACCCCATTTGCCAGTTGTTTCTGCCACAAGCATGTCACTAGCATGCCCTCTAACAACCACGCTGGTGCCGACTTTTATAATAATGGTCTGGCCGTGGCTTGCTTGTATGGATCGTTGGGTCATTTTAAAAATCCTTGCAGTTGCGGTATATGTATTTCTCAACCAGGGGCCAGGAACTTCCTCCTGTGGTTGGGAAGATACCGTAATTTGATTGACCGCATTGTAGTATTTATCCTTTCATGGGGCTTCACCCAGTTGGGGTGATTGGGTGGGTGATTCAGTCCAGTAATTTCAACTCACGCGCCAATTCACGCGCCTGGAGGCGAGAGTTGACGTTCAATTTATGATAAATGCTCTTGACCTGCGTTTTGATAGTATTCGTGGAGACCACCAACTCCTGAGCGATCGCAGGGTTTGAAAGACCCGCCACCAATAGTCGCAGGACACGCAGTTCCTGTTGGCTCAAGGGTTCCGGCCCAAGCCTGGTGGAGCCGGCAGATAAATTGGGTTGGATCATGGGGAAAAATGAATGCAACAGGCTGGCGGCATAAAGACTCAGGGTACGGTTGGTCGGCATGGAAAGGCTGGCCTGGAGCAGATCGGCCATGCGCGAACCTTCATCCAGGAATATCCGCCGGAATCCGTGCGCCTGTCCGATGACCAGGGCCTGCTTGAGCGCTACGGCAGCCTTTGCGGGATTGGCTGCCGAGGCCAGTGCTTCCAGGCAAAATGCTTCCACCTGGCTGCGCAGACGTCCGTGTACGGTGGCATCTTTTTGCCAGGGCACCAGGAGCGCGCGTGCCTCCTCCGTCCGGCCTTCGGCGATCAGCAGGCGCGCCAGGATAAATTCCTGACGTTCCTTTTGCATGAGCAAGGGTTTCGGATCCTGGGCTGAGTTGATTTTCAACCACCAGGCTAATGAGGCGGTCTCCCTGGCTCGAATGGAAAGCAGTGCCTGCGCGTCTTGCAATTCGCGCAGTAAAAGCGGGTTTTGCAGGCTTACCTGAGGCGCCTTAAGCAGCTCAAGGGCACGCGCTGGCTTATTTTGGGCGGCGTAAATGAAGGCAAGCTGGATACCAGCTTGCACATGTAGAGCTTCATTGCCACGTTGTTTGCCTAAAGCCAGGGCGCGGTTTGCATCCTGACTGGCTTGTTCGAGATCGTCTCTTTCATAAGCAATGCGCGCCTGGTTCAGGGAGGCCACTCCCTGATCGTCCAACATTAACTCATCCCCGACTGCTTCGACCAGGATCTGGCGGTTGAGAAGCTCAGCTTGATCCATTTGCCCCTGCCAGTAGAAAACCTCGCTTAATATTTGCGCGGCTGCCAAAACCCCATAAATATTTTGGGCTGCACCTGATAAAGCGCGTGCCTCGAGCACATAATCCTGGGCTTCGAGTACCCGACCGGCATCCAGGGCTGCCTGGCTGACGATCAACAGGCTGTTGCCACGCCAAAGTGCATCCGATTCCGGCAACAATTCCAGCGAGCGCCGGGCATATTCGAGCGCTTTCCCGATACCAGATTGCCACCAGGCAAGTGTGCCACGGAAGGAGGCCAGTTCGCCCAGGCGTGGGTCATTTTCCTGCGAGCGCCAAACCGACTCCGCCGCCTGCAGGTATGGCTCCAGCCGGGATGCGGTAGCTGGTGCAAAGCGGTCATTCGAATACAGGATAATTTGTGCAAAAAGGAAGCAGATGGCGGGATGATGCAAGAGCTCGGATTGAGGCAGGTTTTCCAGCCAACGGCTGAGTGTGTGCATTTCACTCAAGTCATGCATCTCGATAAATTTCTCGATCAGCAGCATGGCGCGTTCGTATAAATTCGCAGCCAGCGCGCTTTCGATTGCATCGTCGAAGAGACCGTGGTATTCATACCAGGCGCTGGCTTTCTCAAATAAGGCCTTGAGTTCAGTTTCATCGAAACGCTGCCGGGCAAGGAATTGAATGGACTCTGCAAACAAGGGATTATAGCGATACCAGACCTGATCGCCGGCATGCTCAAGCCGGACAATAAACAGGTTGCCTCGCTCAAACTCTGCCAGAGTGGCTGAGCTCGAATTTGACCCAGTCAACGCATCGCACAACGAACCCGTCAGGCGGTTGAGGAAACATGTCCTGAGTAAAAAATCCTGGATGGGCTCAGGCTGGAAGGAAAAAACTTCCCTGATAAGGTAGTCCGAGATATAGTGATGGCCGCCCGAAAATGTCTGGATGACTTTTTCAGCTTGTGTGGAATTTTTCTCCTGCAAGGCCAGCGCGGCCAGTTGTAAACCAGCCGGCCAACCTTCGGTCCGCTCCTGCAGCAATTTGACCAGCGCGGGCGGCAATTCAACAGAGAGCGCTTCGTGCAAGAACGCTTGCGTTTCCAATTCAGTGAATTGCAAGTCCTGGACGGTGATATCCATCAACTCAGCACGGGCGCGCATGAGACCCAACGGCAAGGCGGGCTCGCTGCGACTTAGCAGGACCAGGTGGAAAGATTCGGGCAACTGCCGGATCAAAAATGCAAGGCCGGCGTTGATTTCAGGCGAATTGATATTTTGAAACTCATCCAATACCAGGACGGTCTTATCTATCGATCCTGACATATCATTGAGCAGTGGGGAAAGCAGGGTCTGAGATGAGGCCGGCTGGGGCGCCGCCAAAGAGGAGAGCGTGGTTTTGCCTAAAGTGGGATCCAGGCTGTGCAGGGCTGAAACAAAATAAGTCCAAAAACGGGTTGGGTCGTTGTCGTTACTATCCAACGTCACCCATGCGGAGCGAAAGGGGCGGCTGGCAATCCACAAGCTAGCCAGGGTGGTCTTGCCAAATCCGGTCGGCGCGTTGACCAGGGTCAATTTCCTGGTCAGGCCGGTATCCAGCCGTCTCAGCAAGGCATCGCGTGGGATGATCGCAGTGTGGGGGCGCGGCGGCATGAGTTTGGTGTGAAGCAGTTTATCAATGCGCCGCGTGAAAGGACGATTCGGTTGACCCATAGATGGATTTTATTATATTTCAAACCCCCAAAGGTAGGGATTTTAAACGAGATAAATGTAGCATTACGTGGAATTCGGAATTCACTTTTCGGTTTTGCCCCACAGCAGCAGGGAGCGACATAAATGTCGCGTTATGCGGACTTCGGCAAACCGATCTCGATCATGCCATTCATCACCCGCACCGGATAGGATGGGATGTCCTGTACCGCCGGGAGAGCGGTGGCTTTGCCGTTGCGGATGTCAAAATGCGCTCCATGGCGCGGGCAGATGATCTCGAATTTCTCGATGTCCCCATCCCCCACCGGACCTGAATCGTGGGTGCACACATCCCCAATGGCAAACAATGTTCCGGCCAGGTTGAAAATGACGATCGACCGGCCTTCCACTTCAATAAAGATGCGTTCCCCGTCCGGCAGTTGCTCCAGCGGGGCAATTTCGACATATTCGACTTGCGTTGGGTCGAGGGTAGTGTAATTGAACATTTTTTACCCACAAACAGGTCAAATGTTGTCCGCCGTTAAAGGCAGACATCTTCCACCATCAAGAGCAGACGCCGTCTGCCCCTACTCGATCAAGGCTTCGTTGGATTCGCCCAAGCCGTAGACGCCAGCCTTGAGCACCTTCAGGGAAAGCAGGGCGCACTTCAAGCGCACCGGGCCAAGCTCGATCCCGAGCAGGTCGAGCACATCCTGCTTGGAGAGTTTCTTTACATCCTCCACCGGCTTGCCGATGATGGACTCGATCAGCAGATCGGCGGAGGCCTGCGAAATGGCGCAGCCCTTGCCGTCGAAACGACCATCTGCCACCTTGCCGCTCCCATCCACGCGCAGAGTTACTTCGATGTGATCGCCGCACAGCGGGTTATCATCCTCGAAATGGATATCATTCGGGTCGAGATGGCCGCGGAATTGCGGGTTTTTGTAGTGGTCAATGATCAGTTCACGATAAAGGTCGTCCATGTTATTCACGTTTTCATGTTCGCACGTTTGCACGTTATAACGTCCCGGCGTGTCAACGTGTCAATGAATTATCCGAATATTTCTTTAACCTTATAAATCCCATTCACCAGCGCATCCACTTCCTGGGGCAGGCTGTAAACGTAGAAACTGGCACGCGCGGTGGCAGTGATGCCAAATTTCTCATGCAGTGGCTGGGCGCAGTGATGCCCGGCGCGGATGGCCACGCCGTCGCGGTCCAGGATCTGGGCGATATCATGCGGGTGGACGCCTTCCAGCGTAAAGGATGCCACCCCGCCCTTCTTATCGGCAGGCGGGCCAAACACTTTCACGCCCGGGATTTCCTCCAGCCGATCCAACGCATAGCTGACGATCTCATGCTCATGGGCTGCCACTGCTTGCATGCCGAGCTTGTTCAGGTAATCCACGGCCGCGCCAAACCCGACCGCTTCGGCGATGGCAGGCGTGCCAGCTTCGAACTTGTGCGGGATATCGTTGGGAACGAATGAGCGCAAGTGGACGGTTTTGATCATGTCGCCGCCGCCCAGGAATGGCGGCATGTCTTCCAGCAAATCCTGGCGACCGTACAGCGCCCCAATACCAGTGGGACCCAGCATTTTATGGGCCGAGAACGCCAGGAAATCCACACCCAGGGCCTGCACATCCACCGGCAGGTGCGGGACAGACTGCGCCCCATCCACCAGCGTAATCGCTCCGGCCGCATGCGCCAGACGGACGATCTCCGCGATCGGGTTGATCGTCCCGAGCACATTGGACATGCCGCTGAACGCCACCAGTTTCGGGCTGCGGGCCAGCAAGGTGCGGTAGACATCCAGATCCAGCAGACCATCAGGTGTGACCGGGATGAATTCCAGCTCCACGCCGCGTTCGGTGGCCAGCATGATCCAGGGCACCAGATTGGAGTGGTGTTCCATCTCGGTCAGGATGATGAGGTCGCCGGCCTTCAGATTGGCGCGCGCCCAGGTGTAAGCCACCAGGTTGATCGACTCGGTTGCATTGCGGGTGAATATGATCTGCTCGGCAGAAGGGGCGTTAATGAACTGCGCCACTTTCTCACGCGCCTGCTCGTACATGGCCGTGGCCTCTTCGGCCAGGGTATGCACACCGCGATGGATATTGGCATTATTGGTGCGGTAAAAAGCCTCCATCGCTTCGAGCACGGAGCGCGGCTTTTGCGTGGTGGCGGTGGAATCGAGGTACACCAGCGGAATACCCGGGCGCACTTCCCGGCTCAGGATGGGAAAATCTTGGCGGAGGAAATTTACATCAAGGGTCATAGGAATGTGATCAGGTAACACGTGCCACGTGATCAGGTGAGCCCGTAAACCGGGATACCATGATCACTGGAACACGTGACACGTTAATATTCGAGAATCTCTTTGTTGCCCAATTTCTTCTGGGTGCCCAGCGGGCGGATATGTTCGGAGGTGACCGGATACCACAGGATGCGGTCCGGAACCATCCAGCCATCCGTCAGGTAGACATTAGTACGGAACTGGACGGCCACCATCTTGCTGTCCACCTGGACAACGATGCCTTTCAACCAGCCGCGTACACGTTCACTGCTCTTTTCGTGGTCACAATAAACTTCTACAGTGTCGCCGACTTCATAAGCATGTTCGGCGCCGGGTGAACGCATGAATGCAAATTGGGCCATTGGACCTCCCCGAGATGTTTTTCTGGGTTTATTGTAGCGAGTACTTTCCTTATTGGCAAGCGGTTTAATAGTCATACCGCGGCCGTCTTTTCATGGATCGCCTGCTGGAAGCGGGCGCGTACGCCTTCAAATGGGATGCGTTGCATAATGGGATCGAAGAATCCTTCCACAATCAGCCGCTCGGCTTCCTTATCGGGGATACCGCGCGACTTGAGATAGAACAGAGGCTCCTGTTCGAGTTTGCCGACCGTCGCGCCGTGCGTACAGCGAACGTCATCGGCCAATATTTCCAGGCCCGGGATGGAATCGGCGCGTGCATCCGGGCTGAGGATGAGATTGCGGTTGGCCTGGTAACCATCCGTCTTCTGGGCCGCCGGGGCCACGTAGATCATGCCCTGCCAGACGGAGCGGCTATGGCCTTTAAGCGCTCCTTTGAAAAGCAGGTCGCTGGTGGTGTGCGGCGCCAGGTGGTTTTGCTGGGTATCGTGGTCGAGGTGCTGGTCGCCATCCGCAAAATAGAAACCGGACATACGGCCCGTCGCGCCTTCTCCGGCCAGATCCAGCTCCGAGAAATTTTTTGTCAGGTGCGAGCCGACCGCGCCAAAGATCCAATCGACATTGGCCTGGTTGCCGACGCTGACGCGCTCGTGGCTGAAATTCCAGACGTGCCGACCCCAGGACTGCAGCTCGACAAATTTCAGGCTGGCACCCTCGCCGACCTTGATCTCAACGATCCCGGCGTGCATGGAAGCGCCGCTTTCATCCGGCGAAGCTGACTCGTGCACATACGTAACCGAGGCGCCTTCGTCCACCCAGACAAGGATATGCGAAACGTACGCCAGTCCCACACCCGGTCCCCACAGCAGGCTGTTGAGCGGCTGTTCGATGGTCACACCCTTGGGGACATACAATACAACCCCGTTCTGCGAAAATGCTCCGGCCAAAGCGGCAAACTTGCCTTCCTCCGGGCGGACAAGTTCGCCTGCCATGCGGGCAACCAGTTGGGGGTTTTCGGCTTCAGCAGTACGCAGGTCGGTAAAGACCACATTCTTGCGGACCAACTCGGGGTCCAGCGAGGCACGCGCGCCACCCGGCAGCAGGATGACCTGCCCGCCGTGACGGTCGGCCGTCAGCGGTTTGAGCAGTTCTTCGGGTACGGCAGCCAACTCCCGGAAAGCGCCTCTAGCCGGTAGTCGAAATGTATCCGCCGGCAGGAGACGCAGGTCGGTACGCCGCCAGGCTTCCTCGGTGACAGCCGGCATGGCCAGGCGGGAATAAGTCTCCCAGGCATGCCGGCGGTATTCTTTCAAGGCGCCATCGGCCGGAAGCATATCGGCAGTGAAGGCAAATTTCCGGACAGGCGGTTCGGGTTGGCGTGTGCGAGTGATGACAACTTTAGGTTTCTCTTCCATAGCTCTTCCGGTTGCACGTTGACACGTTCAAAACATTACCTTGCAAACATGCCAACGAGTGAACGTTATCCTATCGATCCTTCCATCTGAAGTTGAATTAGACGGTTCATCTCGACGGCATACTCCATCGGCAGTTCCTTGACGAGCGGCTCGATAAAGCCCGAGACGACCATGGTGGTGGCAGCTTCCTGGCTCAAGCCGCGGCTCATCAGGTAAAACAACTGCTCTTCGCCCACCTTCGAAACCGAGGCCTCGTGGCCGATGCTGACATCGTTCTCGTCGATCTCAATGGTAGGGTAAGTATCTGTGCGGGACTGCGGGTCGAGCAGCAGCGCATCGCAGACCACGTTGGACTTGGAACCCTTGGCACCCTTATGGACTTTTACCATGCCGCGGAAAGAAGCCTGTCCGCCGCCCTTGCTGATCGACTTGGAAGTGACCTTGCTGGTGGTGTTGGGGGCAAAATGGAGCATCTTCGAGCCGGCATCCTGGATCTGGCCCGGTCCGGCGAAAGCCATCGAAAGCATTCCACCATGTGCGCCCGGTTCCATCAGGTAGCAGGACGGATACTTCATGGTCAGTTTCGAGCCCAGGTTGGCATCGACCCACTCATGCGAGGCATTGCCATACACCTTGGCGCGCTGGGTCACCAGGTTATAAACATTGGTGGACCAGTTCTGGATGGTCGAATAGCGTGAACGAGCGCCGCGCTTGACGATAATCTCGATCACGCCGGAGTGGAAGCTGTTACTGGTGTAAATGGGGGCGGTACAACCCTCCACATAATGCACCGAAGCGTCCTCATCTACGATAATGAGGGAACGCTCGAACTGGCCTACATTGGCAGTATTCAGGCGGAAGTAAGCCTGCAGAGGCAGGTCCACTTTGACACCCTTCGGCACGTATACGAACGAGCCACCCGACCAGACCGCCGAATTCAATGCAGCAAACTTGTTATCTTCGATCGGGATGACGGTCCCAAAATATTCGCGGAACAGGTCGGGATGCTGGCGCAGGCCGTCCTCGATCGACAGGAATATCACGCCCTGCTTCTCGAGGTGTTCCAGGATAGAGTGATAAACCATCTCGGATTCATACTGGGCGCCCACCCCTGCCAGGAACTTCCTTTCGGCCTCCGGGATGCCCAATTTATCAAAGGTGTTCTTGATTGTATCCGGGACATCATCCCAGGACTTGGTTGAGCCTTCGGTTGGTTTGACATAGTAGAAGATATCATCCAACTTCAGCCCGGATATATCCGGACCCCAGGTCGGCATGGGACGTGACAGGAAATGGGCCAGAGCTTTCAGGCGGAAGTCGAGCATCCACTGCGGCTCACCCTTCATGCGGGAGATATTTTCCACCACTTCACGGCTCAAGCCCTTCCCGGACTTGAAAAAGTAATCTTCCTTGTCGTGGAAACCGTATTTATATTGTCCGATATTGTCTAATATCTTAGCGTCATCGCTCATAGTTTCACCAATAATGGAGAACGTTGTAACGTAACTCTTTGTCACGTTTAGACGTGCAAACGTGTCAATATGTCAACGTACTGACGTTTTTTCTTCCTCGTATTTCTCGCGCACCCAGTCGTAACCCTGCTCTTCGAGATGCAGGGCCAGGTCGGGTCCGCCTGATTCAACCACGCGCCCGTCCAACATGATGTGGACAAACTGCGGTTTGATGTAATTCAGCAAGCGCTGGTAGTGCGTGATGACCAACGCTCCCAGTTGCGGGCCAGTCAATGCATTCACGCCATCTGCCACGATGCGCAATGCGTCGATATCCAGGCCTGAATCGGTCTCGTCTAAAATGGCAATTTCCGGCTTGAGGGCCGCCATCTGCAGGATCTCGGCGCGCTTCTTCTCACCACCGGAGAAGCCATCGTTCAGATAACGCCCGGCAAAAGCACTGTCCATTTTGAGCATTTCCATCTGCGCCTTGAGCATATTGCGGAATTCGAGGATATTTATTCCCTTGTCTTGCGGGTCCAAGGCACGCCGGCGGGCATTGATGGCGGTGCGCAAGAAATTCGCCACGGTCACACCCGGGATGGCAACCGGGTATTGGAACGCCAGGAACAGGCCCAGGCGTGAGCGCGCGTCTACCGGCATTTCAAGTATATTCTGATCCTTGAACCAGACTTCCCCATCTGTAACGCTATAGGATGGATGGCCCATCAGGGTGTAAGCCAGCGTGGATTTTCCGGTTCCATTGGGACCCATCAGCGCATGGGTTTCGCCCTGTTTCACCGTGAGATCAAGGCCTTTAAGGATTTCCTTGCCTTCGATGCTGACGTGCAGATTCTTGACTACCAACTCCGACATACGTACTCCTTTTACCGCCTTGATCTGTAACAATAAACCGGGGAGAGAGGGCATGCGGTCGATCGCGGTGCATACCCGCAGGTTCCTTACCCAAAGGATAAGAAACCCGAAAGGGTATCAGCCGCCCGCACAACCCCCACCCTCCCCGAATGATTGAGCAGATAGATTATCTGACGAACGGGCATTATAGCAAATAATCGGAAAAATGTCAATATTTATCATATTATTCTAGTTTATTAATCACCCCTTCCGTCTTTTCGGGTTAAGGTTCAATCAAATCAATCCGGCCGGTATTTTTAAGGGTAGACAAATGAAACGGGTTATAATTCGCAAGCTTTCAGATGGGGAAGGGAAATAGCATCAAGACATAAGATAATCATCACTGGGATGTTTATTCGATAACATAAAGGGTATCAATAGAGTTGCGTGTTAGGTCAAGGTAAGTTCGGGTTCAGAAATAAAGGTCCATCTTTTACAGGAGTAACTTCCAGGAAATTATTTATGAAAAAATGGGAGATTGGGTTAGTAATTACGTTGAGCGTCTTAATATCATATGTATTTTATTTTCCCATAATTAATTCGGGGGATAATTTGGGAATAGCGGATTGGGATCAAAATCTTGCATGGACAGAATCCACCCGGGTTACACTGCTGGAGTATCATCAATTCCCGGTTTGGAATCCATATAAATGTGGCGGGGTGGTACAGTTTGGTAATCCGCAAGTAGCGGTCATTTCGATTCAAACTGTATTCGCGCTTATTTTTGGGACGCTTAAGGGGATTAAACTTAGTATCTTCTTTCATGGCACACTCGGCTTGATTGGTTTTTATCTTCTGGCAAAACAGTACAAGCTGTCAAAGCTGGGCAGCCTGCTCGCTGCCATCATTTTTTCATTCAGCGGGATAACAGGTTCGTTTTTATCGACCGGCATGGTTGTTTTTACCCCCTTTGCTTATTCTCCGTTTATCCTTTTGTTTTTCAATAAGAGCCTGCAAAATTGGAAATGGGGGGTTGCGAGTGGAGCCCTTTTCGCCCTGACCTTTTATTATGGGTATCAAATTCCGCTTGTATTGGGGGTTTATATTTTTGTCTACACTCTCGCAAAGTGCATTTTCGATCGAACCCTGGTCCTCTTAAAGCCGCCATAATCATGGTCGCCTGTGCAACTCTCATTATGCTCCCCAAGCTTTACCTGTCAATCCAATTAATGCGAATAATTCCGCGTACAACGAACGACGTATCCGGCTTCAGCCTGCAGAATTTTTTCTATTTCCTTCTGTCTCAAAAGCAGAACCTGTTTGGCCAAAATATGGTTAATGGCTCGAATTATAATATTAATGAAAACTCGCTTTATGTTGGTTTACTACCGGTGGTTTTGTTCCTGCTTTTCTTCGTTCGTAACAAGGCTGGCATCAGGAATAATCTGGCGCTAATATGCAGCCTGCTCATCGTTTTTTGGGTGATGCTTGGAAATGTGAATTCGCCTTCACTATATAAAATCATGTCACACTTACCAATAATTTCCTCATTCAGGGTGGCGCAGCGTTTCAGATTCGATTTCATCATCCCCTTCGCGCTTATCGCCGGTTTGGGATTTGATAATGCTTTCCGGCAGCTCCAAAGATATAAATTAGCCCGACCTCTATCAATTTTATGCCTGCTGGTCATATACGTTGACCTGACCGTATTTTCATCCAGTAATTTCCTGTCAAAATCCTTGATCATAAAAAATCCCGAAGCAAGTCTTACACGGCAAGCCACTTTCATCCAAAGCGATGTAAGCGGTCTTGAAGTTCCGATCCAGAGGACGATCCAGATCCCGGAGGAATTTCTTACCATCAAGCGGTTTAGGCCATATTCATTCGAATATCTTAAAATCAAACAAAATAAGGGCGAGCTGGAATGTTACGATCCGCTTTATGAACCATATTCAGAATACGTGTTTCCTGCGGGGGTCGAAGGGGAAGAAGGGCATCCCAAGTATCAAGGTGAGTTTTATCTATTGAATCCGGTTCAAGGTGTCAAAGTCGAGAACACTTTCTGGAGTCCGAACAAGCTCGTCTATACAATATCAAATATTCGGCAAGCCAGCGAGGACACTCTGATCATCAATCAGAATTATTATCCGGGTTGGATCGTGAGGACCGGCAGCACATCCTGCCGAAGGGTAATGGATTATGAGGGTTTGATTGCGACCAGGCTGGAGGCTACTTCCAACAGCGTTACCCTGGAATTTAATCCACTATTGCTCTATCTTCGCTGCGCTCATTGATACGATACTAACCATCAAGGCATCACCCCGACAAGATAAATATGGTTGTCAGGCAATCGTTGGGCGAAGGTAGAGCAAGCGTCAAGCATAATTTTGACAAGCAGGTAACATATTTATGATAATTATCTATATTATTGACAAATCAGAATGAGACTGATATACTCTGATTTATGAAAAGCACCCGCGATCGCATCCTGCAAACCCTGCTGCGCCAGCCGCACACCACCATCAACGAATTGGCGGTGGCAGTTGGCATCAATCCAATTTCGGTGCGCCACCACCTGACCAATTTACAGGTCGAAGGCCTGGTGGCAACCGATGAAGAACGTCACGGGGTCGGGCGGCCGCGCCTGGTCTACTTCCTGACCGAGGCGGGTGTGGAGCGCTTCCCTACCCGCTATCTGCGCCTCACCACCCGCTTGCTGGCACAGATGAAGGAAAGCATGCCCGCACCGGTGGTGAGTAAGCTGTTTGCCGAGATGGCGGATGGATTGGCTGAAGAATACATCGACCAGATGAAGGGCCTGAACATGGAAGAACGCCTCGATCTGGCCAAATCCCTGCTGACTGAGGAAGGTTTCAGCATCGAGTGGGAAAAAACCGGCGCGCAGTATCAGATCCATGAGATTACCTGCCCTTACCTGCAGATCGGCCAGAGTCACCCGGAGGTCTGCACGGTGGACCAGACGCTCATCTCCAGGATGCTGGCCGTCCCGGCTGAAAAGGTTCATTGTGTATTGCAAGGGGATGCCCATTGCACCTACGTGGTCCAGGCGGAGGCCGTGGCAAAATGAGCCCCGAAGCTGCTGTCAACCAGATCCAATGGGAAATTCATAAGACGCATCCCGAGCTGGTAGAGCCGCTGCGAACCAAACTGGCCGAAGTGGTTGACCCGGAAATTGCTCTGAACGTGATCCAGCTGGGTCTTATACGCCAGGTAAGTATTGCCGACAAGCAGGCCACGCTTTACGTTTTGCTGACCACGCCCTTCTGCCCCTATGGCCCGGCCATGCTGGATGTCATCAAGCAAAAAGCCACAGAGGGACTGAATATGCCTGTCACTCTGCAATTGGGCGCAGAGCCGTGGGATTTTTCGTTGATGGAAGATCCCGGGGCGCTGGATTGGGGAATGTATTCTTAGTAACCTACTGCATCTTGAATAAATTCATTAATTTCAGGGCCAGGTTCATATCCCCTGAGATCCTGATTTTGCCCTGCATGAAGGCCTGCATCCCATCCATTTGACCGGTAAAGATCTTGAAGAAATCCTCGGAAGCGGCCGTGACGGTCAGTTTGGCCGGGGCAGTGCCTTGGGCAAACACACATTTGGCATCCTGGATGGTCACGTACCATTCCGCCGCCTGTGCGCCGGTCAATTTAAGCTGGATGGTGGCATCGATCCCGAGCGCTTTTTCCGGTACAAAAGCCATCGCCATGCGGGACATGAATTCAGAAATTGTGGGGTCTGGCATTGATATTCTCCTCTACAGTATAAATTTACTTATCGATCAAGAACTCTACCACAAAGGCGCCAAGGCACGAAGGTTTTATACACTCTTCCAAAGAAGTTGGTGTCTTTGCCTGCTCTGCCTGCGCCAGTACTGTTGCAGGTACACGTGTGACTTAGTGGTAAATCTTCAAAATCGCAATAACAGCGTCACCAGGATCTGCGCAAACAGGATCTTGAAGATCAGCGCAGCCGGATAAACACTGGCATATGCCAGGGTGGCCTGGTCGGTCACGGTCTGGTTGTTGGCTGCCGAGAGGCCAGGTGGATTGGTCATGGCAGCCGTCAGCGCGCCCAGGCTGCCGAGCGTCTCCAGCTTGAAAACCTTGAGGGTCAGCAGCAGGCCCGCCGCCACGGATAGGACGGTGATCAGCGCACCAGCCAGGAGCAGATCCCAGCCTTGCTTTTGAATGACCTGCACCAGCTGCGCACCAGCATTGGTGCCTGCGCCGGCCAGAAATAACATCAGACCCAGTTCACGCGTCAGGTTTTTCGCGGCGGCCGGCACATATAAACGCAGGGGACCAATACGCCCGAAATGACCCACCAGCAAGCTGACCAGGAAGGCGCCCCCAGCCGTACCCAGCTTGACATCCACCCCGCTCGCCAGGTGGAAAGGGATCAACCCCACCCCGATCCCCAGCACCAGCCCGAGCAGGTAGGGCAGCATATTGGTCTCTTCGGCCCGGCGGGTATCCCCACCAGCCTTCTTGATGAACTCCTGCACTTCCAGCCGGTCCCCCACCACGTGCAGGCCGTCCCCGATATCCAGCATGATGTTGCCAACCGGACTGATCTCGATACCCTGGCGGCGGATGCGGGTGATGATCACACCATAATTTTCCCAGACTTGCAATTCCGCCAGGGTCTTGCCAATGAAGGCGGATGAATTCAATTCCAGGTCCTGGGTGGTGATGCTGGTATTCAAATCCATCGGGACATCCGTCTCTTCGCCCAGCACCAGTTTGATTTTTTCCATCTCTGCTTGTGGACCGACCACCATCAGGATGTCACCCATGTGCAGAATAAAATCGGGCTTCATCAGAGAGACCTGGTCTCCGCGCCGCACACGTGTGATGTTGACGTGCGCCAGGCGGTGCGGGTCCATCTCACGCAACGATTTCCCATCCATATTCTGATTGGTTATGCGCAACTGCTTCACCACCAGGGAGGGCATTTCCTTTTGGCGCTCAGCCTGCCAGTCCTTCTCTTCCGCCTGGATATTCCGCTTGAGCAATCTCGGCAGGAACTGCACCAGGAGCACCACCCCGATCATGCTGAACGGGTAAGCGATACCATAACCGACTGAGACAGCCGCACTCAGGTCAGGAGCAGTGCGGGTAAACACATCCAGCGCGGCCGCCAGCGCCGGGGTACAGGTCAAGGCACCCGCATACAATCCCGCCGCCAGGTCGTCCGGCAGCTTCAATGCGAATGCCAGTCCGAGCGTCGCCAGCGCCCCGGTCAGCGCCACCGCCACGCCGATGACAACGTAGCGTAAGCCCTGTTTACGAAACATGCGGAAAAAGCGCGGCCCAGCTTGCAGCCCCACGGCATAAACAAACAGCAACAGACCCAAGTCCATCACCACTTTCGGGACAGAGAGGCCATAATGGCCGAAAACCAACGCCACGAACAGAACCCCGGCGGTGCCCAGTGAGATGCCGCGCCACGACAACCTCCCCAGCAGCGCGCCCAGGGCGAGAATGATGAATAGCACGAGCATTTGATCGGAAAGTAGCAGGGTCATTGGAGTGGCTATTATAATGTAAGACATCCGAGTTCTTGCCCTTTCGCCACAACGTGGCGCCCTGCACCCCAAAAGTGCGGGGGCAGGCAGCCCGTCAAGGCCAAGAATGTCAGAACGCCCGATCGAAAAGGATGCAGGCATGCGGGACGATTCCCAGAAAATTCCGAGATCTGCCTGCCATTACCAAAGAACTATATGCCCAAAAAAAGGTCTCCAAATCAAATTGTGCTATAATGGCCAAATATGACCGAAAACTTGCCCGAGACCCCTTCGCCTGAAGAAGAAGCCGCCCGCCGGGCAGCTAGCATGCGCAAACAGCGCTGGATTTTGGCCGGCAGTATCACCGGAGCCGTCATATTGGTGGCCTTACTCGTCTGGGCAATCATCGAACTGAGTGGCCACCCCACTGTAGCTTCCAACGTACGCGATATTTTTATAATTTTCATGGCGCTCGAGTCGCTCCTGATTGGCGCGGCCCTGGTGGTATTGATCATCCAACTGGCCAGCCTGATCAACTTGCTGCAAAATGAAGTCAAGCCCATCCTTAAATCGACCAGTGACACCGTCAATACCTTGCGCGGCACTACCGAATTCCTGAGTGAAAACCTGGTGGAGCCGGTCATCAAGTTGAATTCTTACCTGGCCGGGCTGCGGAAAGTAATCGACCTACTCGGCATTATCCGGAAATAATCGATTCCCAAAGAAGGAGAGATAAAATGTCTGACCATGATGATTTTGGAGTGTTCCTGATTGGCTTTATCGTAGGTGGTGTGGCCGGCGCCGTGGCTGCCCTTTTGTTGGCTCCCCAATCCGGCGAAGAGACTCGCAACCTGATCAAGGATAAGAGCATCGAACTGCGTGACATGGCTGCCCAGCAGGCAGACATGGTTGCCAAGAAGGCCTCGGAGCAGGCCGACATGATCGCAGAAAAGGCCGGAGAGTTCACCACCGAAGCCCGCAAGCGTGGCGGAGAATTGGTCGAGTTCGGCCAAAAAGGCTGTCGCCCCCCGCAAGCGCCCGACCGAAACCGAATAACTTAATCCTGTCCTCACGCAAGGGTTTGACCGTCGTGGTCGAACCCTTGTTTAATTTACCCTCAGACTCAGCCTTGCTACGGAAACCACTAAATTCACCAGAGATGAACTGGGATGAACAATGAAAATGCCACTCCAACTTCAATCCGAGGACGTTCAAAGTTTCGAACGCCGTTCCAGTTCTTACGAAGACTCATTCCTGTTCAACTTTTTCTTTGATTGGATCCAGCGCATCGCACTTGATTCAATCCCGAAAGGAATCACGCCTGAAAACATCCTCGACATCGGCTGCGGGACGGGCCGGTTGTTGCGCAAGGCTGCTAAACGCTGGCCGGCTGCCCACCTGACCGGCGTAGACCCATCCGAAGGCATGTTGAAGGTAGCCCGGCGTCTGACCCCTCAAGCGCAGTTCCAGCTCAGCCTGGCGGAAACCTTGCCACTCCCGGACGGATCGGTCGACCTGGTGTTGAGCACCATGTCTTTCCACCATTGGCAGAACCAATTGCAAGGGCTGCAGCAGGGACGGCGAGTTCTGGTTCCTGGCGGCTTTTTTGTGTTGGTGGACATCTGGCTGCCGCTGGGATTGGGGAAGATATTCCGGCATGGACGGAAAGCTCCGCCGGCTGCCGTGCGGGAGATGTTCACCGAGGCCGGATTGGATATCCAGGCACAGCGGCGTGTCCTGGCGAATTTTCTACTGGTCACGGTTGGGAGGCGAGGTGAGTGAAAACCAGTGCCATCCCCCTTTATGGGGGATGGCACTGATTTATTACTACGTTGGGAACGGCGTCTGACGCCTAATGGCAGGTGCTCGAGCCCGAATCGGTGAAGGTGTAGCCAGCCGCCGGCAGGAAGTTCCAGCTATAGGAATTAGCCAATAGCGTCAGCTTGAGTACACCGTAGGAAGCTACCTGGGTCCTGACAACCTCGTTTGGATCGAGCGGACTGGTGGCATAACTGATATTGTCCGATGGAGCGCCGCCCGTGCCCACAATGAACTCACGGATGCCATCCGAAGCAGCCTGCTCGGAGGCATTAATCTGGTTGAAACGTTCGTAGTTGTGGTTGTGGCCGTTGGCAACAATGTCGATCTTATACTGGTAAAGCAGGCTCCACCAGGGAGCATAGGTGGCGTCATCCGGATGCCGACCGCTGGTCCAGCGTGGCTGGTGCCAGACTGCAATTACGCATTGTTTGGTATTGGCCGCCAGGTCGCTCTGCAGCCATTTATACTGCGGACTGGAGGCCCCACAGCCACCCGCCTGGGAGCACTGCGCATTCAACACGATCACATGCCAGCTGGAACCGATATTGTAGCTGTAATAACCACCTGGCTTGGGTCCGGCGGCTGCGCCGAAATAGGCAAAGTAAGGGGTTGTCCCGCTGGGCGGGTAGGTATCGTGGTTGCCCTCCAGGGCATGCGTAACGTTCAGGAAGCTGCCCCAGTTGGGTGCGTAAAGGTCCGAGTATTGCGTATCGTACGCATATTGACCGGTATCGTTATTGACGTTATCGCCGAGCGTCTGCACCTGCGTGCCAGGGTTGGCAGCGATGACACTCCGCACCAGGTCGCCAGTCTTCTTACAGTTGGCGGTGTAGTCCGGAGCGCCCAGGTCATGCTTGCAGATATCGCCGGCCATCAGCAATATGCTGCCGCTGCCGGATGGTGCGGGGGTGGGGGTCTTCGTGGGAGTGGGAGCTGTCCCTCCAGAGAGAGTCAGCACCAGCTGCGGCGCATTGGCGCCGGCCTCACGCGAAGCCAGGCTGGTATTGGTAGTGTTGGTGGTGCTCAATTGCAGGCTGTACGTGCCAGCCGCCTTGACGTAGCTGGTCACATCCAATGTTACCCACGAGCCGGCAGTAATGGCAGTCGAGCTATTAAGACTGGCCCCAGCCGCGGGTGCATTGGAATACGTGAGCGTATTTTCGGCCCAGGTGTTATTCGAAACCGCCTTGACTGTAAAACCGGTCGTATTGGCGCTGTTGGTATGGATGCGCAGGCTGGCTGCCTTGACCGTGGCGCCGTTCAAGCTGCTGACCACGAAGCGCAAGTAACTATTGGTGACCGGGCTGCTGTCCACGCGCAGATTGGCGGCCGTACCGTAATTGGTGCTGGCGGAAGTTGAGATCACATAGGCATCCGCCACCGGGGTAAAGGTGCCTGCGGCGGCACTGGCTGGCGCAACCAGGCGGGTGGCCAGCACCCCCATATTCCCGATGAACAGACTGGCCATAAAAAACAGGCTCGTTAAACGGAAACTGAACTTCTTTTGCATGACATTCTCCTTATCTGGTTCGGATGGTTTGGAAAAAAACCATCCGGAAATGGGATCTTTATTTGGTGATGGTAAACGTGTGTCCGCTGAACAGGATGGATAAGCCTGGTAATTGTTTTCTGATTCAATTCGCTGTCCTCTTTGCCACGCTTATCCGGTTACGGCTGCTGCCCGATCGCCGTCAGTTCGGTGGCCAATCCGGCCGGGTCCACATTTGACGGCAAGGGCACCGCCAGAGAATATTCCAGGACCTTCCCCGGAGCAGCCGAGTCGCTGATCGCCAGGTGTGTACTGCCGGTGGCCACGATCTGCCCGCCGGCCTTCTGGCGCACAACTGCTGTCACCAGACCGTTGTTGATACTGCCTGGCAGATCGTTCCGCACTTTGCCGCTGAAAAGCGCCTGCCCATCCTTAATATTCTGGCTGCCAGCTACTAATGTAAGCTGGCCCACAGTTGCATCGATCGGCCAGGTCAGGAACGGCTCGATCCGCACGACAATGGCAGCATTTTGTTTGGCCAACTGCTCCCACAGGCCGGCTGTATTATTCAGCGCGCCCCAACTGCTCAGGTCGAATGGCAGGGTTTCGCCCGGTTGCATGGGAATCCAGGTATTGAAATAAGCCGCATCCACTACTGTGCTTTGGGTGGCGTCTGAATAGACCGTCGCCTGTATGGAGGCCATTAAGCCCCTCGAGCCCGGGTTGGTGATCTGGCCCACGATGTGAAAATGCCCGGCTTGATCGCTATAATGGGAGCTGACCAGAACATCTTTCTTGAGATCCAGGGGCAGCGCGGCAGGTTGGTTGACCACCGCATCCATGAAGAACTTGTAAGATTTTATCGATTGTGCGCCCCCGGGCGGCAGATCCAGCGAAGCCCGCACTGGACCGCTTTCGCCGGGCGCAAGATTGCGGGTGGCTACGTCCACGTATGCGGCCGTCACCAGCGCGCCGGCCTGGTCGTAAACCGCCGCCATCGAGCCGTTCACCAGCAGCGGCTTTGGGCCGGGGTTGAACACTTCGGCGGTGACCTGCGCAACGCCGTTGTCATCCACTACCATGCGGCCGTTACGCACTTCCACCTGGCCGCGCTCGACCGGATCGGTCAGCACGCATTCGTCAATTTCAACCTTAAAATGGTCCAGGCCGGGGATCTCCCGGTCGATCCAGGCCGTGAAGGGCGCCTGGGCGCCCGGAAGCAAATTAAGCGGGTCGGCGCTGAAATCCTCACCCTGGTCGGCAGGTTGATCGGTCTTGGTGTAGGTTTCCACGCCGGTCATAAGCTTGTCAATCGCTTTGGAAGAGCCGTTGTTGATCACCCCCACCACACGCCAGGCTCCGGAAGCTTCCCGGAACCAGTGCACGCCAGTGATCGTGACTTTGCTGGCGTCACAATTCATCACGGCCGCCAATTGAGAAGGCACATCGGTTGAATGCGCAGCCGTTGCACATCCCTCACCGCCTGCAATCAATACAACCAGCAGGGCCACACGCGCCAGCCAGCCCCATGGCGCCATTTTCACGCTTATACTCTTATTCATTTTTTCCACTAAGTAACAGTAAATACCGATAAATTTCCTGCACCCGTTTATTTCCAACGGCAGGCAGGATTCTAACACACCTGCAGGTCAGGGAAGGCGATTCCCGACTTCCCTGACCTGCTTTATCCCTTTACAGGGGAATTACACTTTTACTTGGTAATCGTAAACGTATCGATCGTGGCGCCAGAGTTGTTAACGACCTTGGCGGTCAGCGTGTTACCGCTAACTGTAAACTCACCGAAGCTGTAGGACTTGCTGATGACCACAACATTGGGTTGCCCGGTAGCCGGCGTGTACTGCGGAGCGCCGCCGCCGCCCATGGTCAGATGTGTCACGCCGTTGACACTGGCACGCGCATAGTAGTGATTGTGCCCGGCAAACAGGATGGACACGCCGTACTGCACCAATAACGGCTGCAAATCATTCTGCACGGTGGTGTTATTGGCATGCCCGCCGCCAGCCGACCAGCCTGGCTCGTGGATTGCAACGAGCTTCCAGGTCTTGGTCGAAGCTGCCAGGTCAGCCTTAAGCCAGTTGTACTGCGCTGAACCGGCCCCGTAAGAGGTATAAGCGTCCAGCAATGCTACGTGGATCGGACCGTAATCAAACGACCAGTACAGGCCGCCGGATTGGAACGGCTCGGGCCAGTACTGTTTCCAGAACGTGGCGCTGCCTTCGTGGTTGCCGCGGATGCCGATGTCGGCAAGGTTGGCGTCCTGCGTGCGGATATTGGTATAGCTGGGAGCAAACCACTCACTCATCCAGGCGCTGTCGCTGTCGCCGCTGACCCAGTCGCCCACGTTGATATTGAACGTCTGGAAGGCCGGATCGGCCTTGTAGAGCGAAACCACCTGCCCGGCCAAACCGTTGTGGGTGCTGCCGTTGGTGCGCGTATCACCGTAGGAGACGAATTTGACGCTGGCGGCGCTGGCAGCCGGGGCGGCGTAGAAGGTGCCGCTCGAGCATTGGGAACCAGTCACCACCCGGTAGTTATACTTGGCGCCGGGGGTCAGGCCAGTAATGTCATAGGTATACAGGTGGGTGGTGGTATTGGTCGGGTTGACCGCCACGTTGCCGGAGGTATAAGTTGTACCGGTACCCCATTGGACCTGGAAGGTCGCATTAGCCGTCCACTGCCAGAAAACACGCATCCTGGTGTTATCACCCGTATAGATCAGGGTCGGGCCCTTGGTCAGCACAACCGCAGTGCAGCTCGCACTGGCCGTAGGGGTAGGGCTACCTGGAGTGGCAGTCTTGGTTGGAGTGTTTGCGGTGGTAGGCAAGGGCGTGGCAGTTTTGGTCGGGGTGTTTCCAGGGAGCGGGGTTGAAGTGGGTACTACCCCGCCAGAGGTTTTGACCACGAGTTGGGGTGCATTCGCCCCGAACTCACGCGAAGCTAAACTGGTATTGGTGGTATTGGTGGTGTTAAGTTCAAAGCTAAAGGTGCCATTCCCTTTAACATAACTGCTTACATCGACTGTCACCCAGGTCCCGGCAGTGAGGGCCGCTGAGCTGTTGATGCTGGCTCCGGCTGCAGGTGCGTTGGAATAGGTGATGGCGCTTTCGGACCAGGTGTTATCTGCCACAGCCAGTACCGAAAAACCGCTCGTATTGGCACTGTTGGCATAGATACGCAGGCTGGCAGACTGGGCTGCGCCGCTTAAGCCGCTGACTACAAAGCGCAAGTAGCTGTTGGTTATTGGGCTGCTGTCCACGCGCACATTGGTGGCCGTACCATAATTGGTCGTGGTAGTGCTTGACATCACGTAGGAATCCGCCACCGGGGTAACCGTAACACTACCGGACCCAACACTGGTAGGGGCGGGTGTGGCGGTCTTGGTCGGGGTGTTCCCCGGGACTGAAGTGTTGGTCGCGGCCGGTTTCGTGGTGGCGGTCGCGGTTGGAAGAGTTCCAGCGCTGGTGGTAACAACCAATTGAGGGGCATTCGCTCCAAATTCACGCGCGCCCAGGCTGGTATTGGTTGTATTGGCAGTGCTTAATTGCAGGCTGTAGGTACCGTCCGCTTTGACGTAGCTGGTGACATCCACCGAAACCCATGCCCCGGCAGTAACTGCCGTTGAGCTGTTGAGGGTGGCTCCAGCCGCAGGTGCATTCGAATAATTGATGGCGCTCTCCGACCAGCTGTTGTCTGCGACGGACTTGACCGCAAAACCGCTCGGATTGGCGGTGTTGGCATAGATGCGCAATACCGCGGATTGGACGGTCGCGCCGTTCACGCCACTGACTGTAAAGCGCAGGTAGCTATTCGTTATTGGACTGCTGTCCACTCTCAAATTTGTTGCCGTACCATAATTGGTAGTGGCAGAGGTCGAGATGACGTAGGCATCCGCCACCGGGGTGAATGGCGCCAGCGCAGTATTAGCGGGTGCAGAATTCCCGGTGGCACGCACCACCAGGTTCGCACTGAATAACATCGAAATTACAAGTAACAGGCTGGCTAACCGGTATATGGTTTTTTTCTGCATTTAAATCCTTTTTCTAATTCAGATCGTTTGAAAAGAGAACGTTCTGAGGATCCCAGGCGTTCGTGTCAAGATTTACGAACGTCTGGGCTTCATGACCGGCTCAATCCGGCCATAGGGCGTGTTGCCCTCGTCTGAATGCCATAGATCACTGTCCGTTGGTATGTAATGCGTCCAGATAGGTGCCATAACCCGAGAGGCTGGCCCATTCAAGCGCAGGTTCAACCGAGGTACCTTCCCCCCACTCGCTAAAGGTGGTGACCAGCTGCCAATTGGCTGCGGAGGCCACCATGGCCTGCACACTTTGCTTCCAGCGCGTGATATCGCGCGCCAGGCGAACTGGATTGCCCTTCAGCCAGAAGCCCGGACTGATGGTGAAGCTCATGCTTCCTTGCTGGTCAGCTTGCCGCTGCCGGACAATACTGATGCCAAGAATCCGGCTGGCTGGCGCAATTGGCAAAGCCTGTGAATACCTTTAACACCACGTAGGCGCCGACCGTGTTGCCCTGCTTCCAACGATCGGCCATGCCACAACCATCGTTGACATCGGCATAAACGAAGACAACAAACTTGCCATTCACCTTCAAAAAGGTCGGATCTTGGGCATAATGGGTCTTGATATAGGTCAGGTCGCTCTGGATCTGGCTGGCGGAAGGATCCCCTGTACTCTCGTTTTCATAATAGAGCGCCCAGCGGAAATTGGTGCCGGCGGCCGCAGTCAAAAGGCCGGCGATCTTGGTGTCGGTCTGGCTGCCCTGGCCCCACCAGGAAGCAATCCCGGCCTGGATGTTGCCATATTGCATCATGTTAATGTGCTGCTTGAGGATATTCTGGTCGGTGTTGCTGTAGAAACCCAGCTTGGGGTTGTAATTGGTATAGGGGTAAATACCCAACTGCGTCCAGGCTTCCGCGAACCAGGGATAATAGAACGCGGCCCGGATCGGGAAGGTGGGCTGGTAGTCGCTGGGAGAGGAGGTTGTGCTTGTCGAAATGATAAGCGGCAGGAAAATTTTCGTGGGTGTGCCGGTGTTCATATAAGCGTCCGCAACCAGTGTGAAGGGCGCCAGCGCAGTATTAGCGGGTGCAGAGTTTCCGTTGGCATGCACCACCAGGTTTGTATTGAATAACAATGAAATTACGAGTAATAGGATCGCCAACCGATAGATGGTTTTCTTTTGCATCAAGATTCTCTTATTTTTTCAGATCGCTTGAATTAAACGCTCTGAGCTTCCCGGGCAATACGCAGTAAAATTTTCAAACGCCGGGCTATACGACCGGACCATTCCGGTCGTAAAGCCCAAAGCTTGTCCTCGTTTATTCCCTTAGATCACTGTCCGTTGGTATGTAATGCGTCCAGATAGGTGCCATAACCCGAGGGGCTGGCCCATTCAAGCGCAGGTTCAACCGAGGTACCTTCCCCCCACTCACTAAAGGTGGTGACCAGCTGCCAATTGGCTCCGGAGGCCACCATGGCCTGCACACTTTGCTTCCAGCGGGCAAGGTCGCGCACCAGGCGGACTGCGTTGCCCTTCAGCCAGAAACCCGGGCTGATGCTGAAGCTCATGCTGCCCTGCTGGTCGTTAGCCACCGCTGGCGAATATTGGTGCCAGGCATCCGGCTGGCTGGCGCAATTGGCATAACCAGGGAAGACCTTCAACACCACGTAGGCGCCCACCGTGTTGCCCTGCTTCCAACGATCGGCCATGCCACAGGCATCGTTGGTATTAGCGTATACGAAGATGACAAACTTGCCATTCACCTTCAAAAAGGTCGGATCTTGGGCATAATGGGTCTTAATGTAGGTCAGGTCGCTCT
Organism: uncultured Chloroflexia bacterium; assembly: GCA_963776475.1. Classification (GTDB taxonomy): domain Bacteria; phylum Chloroflexota; class Anaerolineae; order Anaerolineales; family Villigracilaceae; genus UBA877. The sequence continues at coordinate 44,455 of CAVZMZ010000034.1, read as the reverse complement.
GGATCTGGCTGGCGGAAGGATCTCCCTGGCTCTCGTTTTCATAGTAAAGCGCCCAGCGGAAGTTGGTGCCGGCGGCCGCAGTCAAAAGGCCGGCGATCTTGGTGTCGGTCTGGCTGCCCTGGCCCCACCAGGAAGCAATCCCAGCCTGGATGTTGCCATATTGCATCATGTTAATGTGCTGCTTGAGGATATTCTGGTCGGTGTTGCTGTAGAAACCCAGCTTGGGGTTGTAATTGGTATAGGGGTAAATACCCAACTGCGTCCAGGCTTCCGCGAACCAGGGATAATAGAACGCGGCCCGGATCGGGAAGGTGGGCTGGTAGCCGCTGGTAGCAGTGGGCGTGCTGGAAGGAACGGGAGGCTTGGTGGGAGTCGCAGAAGGTTTCATGGTAGCGGTTGCCGTAGGTAATTTCGTTGAAGTGGCGGTGGCTTTTATCGTCGCTGTCGCAGTCGCCGAAGTGGCAGCAGTGACCACCAATTGTGGATTAGTCCCACCACTGACGTGACGAGAGCCAAAGCTGGTGTTGGTGGCATTTGTGCTGGTCAACGCCAGGCTGTAAGTTCCGGCCGTCTTGATATAACTACTGACATCCACGCTGACCCATACTCCGGCGCCAAAAGCTTTCGAGCTGGCGATGCTTGACCCAAGCGCGGGTGCATTCGAATAAGTAATGCCAGTCTCTGACCAGGTGTTATTCGCGACCGCCATAACAGTAAAACCGGTCGGATTGGCGCTGTTGGCATAGATGCGCAGCACTGCAGATTGAATTGTCGTGCCCGTCACCACGAATCGCAGGTAACTGCGCGTGACCGGGCTGTTGTCCACTCTCAGGTTAGTGGCCATACCATAATTTGTTGATGCCGAGGTTTGGAGCACGTAGGCGTCAGCGACTGGATTGAACGTAAGTGCTGTTGCCTTGGCCGGTGCGGCTTGAGCTGTGGCATTTGCCAGCAGGGTCGCACCGAGTAAAAGTGAAATCGCGATGAACAGACTTGCAAACCGATAAATGAGCTTATGTTGCATACCTGTATTCTCCTCTTAATATTTACAGGCTGCCATCTAGCAATCGCAGCCCGATTGACCCAGGCTAAGAACGGGCGGTTTTCGAGGCCTGGTTTCTCACAGCCGTAACTTTACGACTGTGGGGGGTTATACTGTTTAACCTCGCTTATTAATCATTATATGGATATGGGTTGGATGGGTTGGGATTTTCAAACACGCGCAGTATAAACGAAAATATCACATTTGTGCTTAAAACCACTTTTCAAAATTGTAAGGATGGAATACCCCATTTGATCAAAAAGTGTGGTAATGCACAAATGCCGGTTGATCGAAATCAACCGGCATTTGTGCATTTATAGAGCTCCGTCCAGGAAAATCCCCGGACCACCCCCCAGGCTCCGATAGCTGTTCCTTTCTTTTCCCCCTTTCTGATATTTTTTACCGTCCCCTCGGCACTTCCATTCCGGCTTCCGGCATGCCCGAGCGCTCCAGCCAAAATTCGCCCCAATCCTTCAGGAAATCCGAGCTGCTCCACAGCTTGGGACGACCCACTCCCGAAACCAGCTCGATCCCCAATTCCTGGCATACCTTCCACTCTGGGATGTTGGTGTTATCCACCCGGTCGCCGCCCTTGGTAAATACATGCGGGCGGATCAGCCGCAGCGCCTGGCTGACGGTCGGATCGTCTTCGATCTCGAATGGGATCACGTAATCCACCTCACGCAGGCATGCCACCAGGTGGCAGCGCGTCTCCAGGTCCATGAACGGCTTGCCTTTTTTACGCATCAGGAAGTTGTCACCGTTGACCACCACTACCAGCGTATCGCCGTATTGTTTGGATTCGACGATGCACGAGGCATGCCCGGGGTGGATTGGGTCAAACCCACCGGAAGTGCATACGATCCGCCCGAGGTGGTCGCGTATCCGGTTGAACTCCTCAAAACTTACGATTTTGGCATATTTTTCCATTATGGCTCTCCTTTTTTTTCAGTCGATTTTCAAACTATCCCTGCAATCAAACATCCTACCGGAACAGAAACGCTTAATTCGTTTCTAGGGGGTTTCAGCATTATTATTCACCGCCGCCGACCAGGGCGCTTCGATCAGCGGTGTGGAGGGCAGTTGAGTCTGGCCCAGGTTCGGCAGGTTCCAGGCAGCCAGGATGGTTTTAAGCAGGCTGTAATGGCTGTAAGCGTTGGAGTCGTTATAACCCATGCGCGCCAGGGGGGAGATGAGCAGCGTTGCAACCTGCCCGCGTGTCTTGATGGAGGTATCGCGCTTCACGCCTTCGTCAAACGTGACAATGATCAGGCTGTTCTGCCCGAGCGCCGGGGAAGCCTGCAGTTTGGCAACCATATCATTCAGCCAGGTATCGGCAGTGTCTGCTGAACAGTCATGGCCCGAATCGCACTTGTCCGGCATGATAAAGGCGAAGTTGGGCAAGGCATTGGCTGCCAGATCCTGGTCCAATTGAGTCAGCGGCACGATGCTGCGGTCGCAGCGGGTTGTATCCAGACGGATCGAATCAAAATAGATGAAGGGGTTGGTCATCTGGACATATTGGCCGATATTGCCAACGAAACACGGCGCGGGCATGCTCTCCTGATAGGATTTCCAGGTGCGCCCGCTGGCCTCGATCTCATCCGCCAGGTTGGGCTGGTTGAAGAAACAACCGGTGCAGTCGCTGGTGACATCCTGGGTGCTGCCGCTCACCAGGGCCAGGTAGTTGGGCAAGCTGGGATGGGTCACGGCGGAATAATTGGACAGGAGCACGTACTTTTGAGCCAGCGCATTCAAGTGTGGCATTTGTGCGCTGCCGATCACGGTTTGTAGATACTCATTTTCCAATACGATCAGGATAATATGATCGAAATTGGGAATTATAGCGGCTGCGCTGGTAGCTGTAGCTGTCACCGGTGTTGAGGTTGTAACCGGCAATTCAGTCGCAGTAGCAGTGGGTTGAACTGCCTGTACCGGTCGTTGGCTGGCTGCCACCAGACCGCTGGATGGCGGTTGGGAAGCCCCCCTGCTAACGGAAGCGGGCTGGCCGCAACCGGCCAGGATTAATAATGCTACCATCGTGGGAAGAACTATTTTTTTCATGGTGTCCTCTTTTCCTTATCGTTAAAGAACAAATAATTGGAATTCGATTGACTTTTGAAAGTCTTGGAAAGCGGGAATTAACCCGGAACTTTACCGTCATAGTGGAGCGCATCCAGGTACAGTCCAAAGCCAGAAGGGCTTACCCAGCCGGAGCCACTCTCCACTGCCGTGCCTTCGCCCCATTCGTTGAAGCTCGTGATCAGCTGGAAATCAGCCTTTGAGGCCACCATGGCCTGGATGGCGGTGTTCCATTGCTGCAGGTCGCGTACCAGACGCGGCTGACCCTCGCTTGCCTTCCAAAAGCCCGGGCTGATCGTGAAACTGAGACCGTTCACGCGCTTTTGAAAAGAAGCCGGGGCATATTGATGCCAGGAATCGGGCTGGTTGTGGCAGGCCTGGTAACCCACGAATGTTTTCAGCGACAGATATGCCCCGACGGTATTAGCCTGCGTCCAGCGATCGACCATACCGCAGTTATCATCCGCGCTGCCATACACGAATACGACAAAGCGTCCATGGATCTTCAGGTAAGCCGGTGAACTGGCATACTGGTCTTTGATATACTGCAAGTCCGATCGGATGGCAGCCACCGAAGGATTCCCTTCGCCTTCGCTTTCCATGTAAAGCGACCAGTGGAAACCGACTTTCTGCGCGGCCCGTAAGAGCATGGGGAAGCGGATATCCGTAAATTGCCCCTGGCCCCGCCAGGAGGCGATCCCCAGTTGGATCTTGCCGTACTGCATGGCCGCGATCTGGTTTTGGATAACAACCGGATCGTCCTGGCTGTAATAACCCAGGGTTGGATCGTAATGCGAGAATGGCTCAATCCCGCCTTGATTCCAGGATTCAGGGTACCAGGGGTAATAGAAAGCTGCCCGGATGGGAAAGGCCAGTCCGGAATCGCCCAACTGTGTGCCTGTCGGGCTGGCAAGCGGGGTTTGCCCGGCGGACTGGCCGGACAGGTTATCCGTTGAAGTCAGCTTGCCAGTCCAGGGTGCGGTAATCGCCTGCGTGGAGGCATAGGTCGTCGCGCCAAGTAAGGGCAGGTTCCAGGCAGTCAGGATCGTCTTCAGCAGGCTGAAATGTGAATAGGGCGTATTGTCGGTTACGCCCGGGAGTGCTGAGGGTGAAATGAGCACTACCGGCACCTGTCCACCGGCCGGAGTTGGGAGCCCGCAGCAACTGGAGGTGTCTGTTGAGTCGGCTTCATCGAACGCGACGATGATCAGGCTGTTGTTCCCCAACGCCGGGGAATCCTGCAGTTTCGCGACCATGTCACTGACCCATTTATCAGCCACACCGGCCGAGCAGTCATACCCGGAATTGCACAGGTCCGGCATAATGTAGGCGAAGTTTGGCAAGCTGTTGTTCGTCAGGTCGCCATCCAGGCTGGTCAGTGGCAGGATGCTGCGATTGCAGCGGGTCGCATTCAGACGGACTGAGGCGAAGTAGATCAACGGGTTATGTTTCTGGGCATATTGGCCCAAATTGCCAACGAAGCAGGGCGCCGGCATGCTTTCCAGGTAGGCTTTCCAGGTCCGCCCACTGGCCTCGATCAGGTCGGCCAGGTTGGGTTTGTTCACGTAACAAGCCGTGCAGTCCTTGATAATATTTTGAGTACTGCCGCTCATCAAGGCGATGTAGTTGGGCAGACTGGGATGGGTGACTGCGAAATAGTTCGAAAGCACCACGTTCTGGCTGGCAAGTGCATTTAAAAGAGGCATTTGCGTATTACTCCCAATCACGCTGCTGTAATTTTGGTTTTCCAGCATGATCAGGACAATGTGATCGAAAACGGGGATGCCTCCCTGGGTTGCGGGCGTGGCGGCCTGGGGAGTGGGAGTGGCTACCCGGTTGGGGAGAGGCGTGGCCAAAGCGGGTGTAAGGGTGGCTGCCTGGGGCGTTAGCGAGTTCGAAGGCAGCTTCGACCCGCTGTGTGCCAGGGTGTCCAGGTTGCCTGCCGGCGCACAAGCCGCCAGGAGCAAGGCCAGGGTAGCGAGAAAGGCGATCTTCTTCATAGTGATCTACTTTGGATCTTCATTTTCTTTCCCGGTCCAGTGAAATACTACTTGCCGGGCAGGCCTGTCCAGGGAGAAGTGATGGCTAGCGTGGAGGACAGCGCGGTCTGGCCGAGCAACGGCAGGTTCCAGGCCGTCAAGATCGTCTTCAGCAGGCTGTAATGATCATAGGGAGTATTGTCGCTCATATCCGGGAGTGCCGAGGGCGAGATGAGCACGACTGCCACCTGCCCACCCGCCTGCGTGGGAAGCCCGCAGCAGCCGGATATATCCTTACTGCCAGCTTCATCGAAAGCGATAATGATCAGATAATTTTTTCCCAGCGCCGGAGAAGCCTGCAGCTTTGTGACCATATCGTTGGTCCATTGGTCTGCGGTGGCGGCCGAACAATCATGGCCCGAATCACACAGGTTTGGCGTAATGAGCGAGAAGTTCGGCAGGGAATTATTCGCCAGGTCGCCATCCAGTGTCGTGAGTGGGACAATACTGCGGTCACAACGCGCCGCATTCAGGCGGATCGAGTCAAAGTAGAGCAGCGGGTCGTGCTTCTGGGCATACACGCCCGCATTTCCAACGAAGCAGGCGGATGGCATTCCCTCCAAATAGGCTTTCCAGGTCCTTCCACTGGCTTCGATCTCGTCCGCCAGGTTGGGCTGGTTCACAAAACAATCTGTGCAGTCCTGGGTGATCTTTTGCGTGCTGCCGCTCATTAAGGCGATGTAGTTGGGCAGGCTGGGATGTGCGACCGCAAAATAGTTCGTAAGCACCACATTATCTGTGGCAAGCGTATTCAACAAAGGCATTTGGGTTGTATCGGCTCCGAATACACTTTTAAAACCACGGTTTTCCAACATGATCAACACGATATGGTCGAAATTGGGAATGACCGATTGAGCTACCGATGCGGTGGTCGGAATTGGTGTAGCCGTTGGCGCGGCCGGGAGAGTTCCAGTCGGAACAGGGGTAGGATTGCCATCCAGGGGAGCTGTAATGCCTGAGAGGGGTGCAGACCTGCTCAACAAGGAATACTGCATGGAACCGGCTGGGGCGCACCCCGCCAGGATCAAGCAGAGCACGGTAAATATCAATAGTTTTTTCATATTTGTTCCTTTATGCAACGCTCATTTACTGGCTGGTGATTACCAATTGCTCCGCATGGGAGCCTGAATTCACGCGCAGCCATACTGAGGGCGGTGCTGCTTGGATCGGTGATGCCAAAACTATAGGTACCATTTCCGGTGATATAACCTGTACTGGTCAAATCAAACGTGAACCAGGTTCCGCTGGCAGGATTACTCGAAACCGCCAGCTGACCGCCCATGGATGGGGCTGTATTCCAGGTCATGGTGGTTTCGCTCCAGGTATTATCGGCCACGGAGTGGAGATCAATGCCCACACTCAGATTGCTGTTAGCGTAGATCAGCAACTGCACCTTGGTAATGTTTCCGGTTACATTGGAAACGTTAAAACGCATATAGCTGTTCACAGTTGGCGAGCCATCCGTGCGTATCTGGGTACTCGTACCGAAGTTCGCTGTAGGATTGGACGAGTCTACATAGGTATCGGCGGCCGGCACGAAAGTGAACGTCCCGCCAGAAGTGGTAGTTGGGGTGGGTGTGGGAGTGTTCGTCGCCAGGGGTGTTGGCGTTGGAGTATTTGTTGCCAGAGGCGTAGATGTGGGCGTGTTGGTTGCCAGTGGAGTCGGGGTGGGTGTGTTTGTCGCCAGAGGTGTCGAGGTGGGAGTACTGGTTGCCAGCGGCGTAGGTGTCGGCGTGTTCGTCGCCAGAGGAGTTGCGGTGGGTGTGTTCGTCGCCAAAGGTGTAGAGGTGGGGGTATTCGTCACCAGTGGGGTTGCGCTAGCTGTCGCTGTAGGTGTAGGTGTATTGGTAACAGCCAGTGTGGCAGTCGGAGTGAGTGTGGGAGTGCTTGTGAAAGTCGCAGTTGGGGTGGGCGTGGAGGTACCGGCTGAAGTTGAATGACAGTTGGTGCTGCCCGAATCGGTGAAGGTAAAACCGGCTTCGGGTACGAACTGCCAATCATAGCTGGAAGCATGCAAGGTTAACTTGAGCACGCCATAGGTGGTAGCGTTACGCACCTGGCTGTTGGCAGCAATGCTCGCGATGGAGGTGTGGTCAGCGCCGCCTGTGCCTGCAATGATTTCGCGGATTCCGTTCGGATCTGCAACACCGCTGGGGTTTTGAAGGTCAAAGCGTTCATAGATATGGTCGTGACCGTTCAAAACGAGGTCAGCGTGGGCAGCGTAAAGTAAGTTCCAGAATGGCTGTGAATTGGCAGCTGCCCGTCCGCCGGAGCTATAGCGCGGGATATGCCAAAAGGCCAGCGTGCACTGGTTCGGGTGGGCAGCCAGGTCGGCCTGCAAAAATTTATACTGAGGCGAGCCTGAACTGCATCCGCCAACGTTTGAGCAGTTCGAATTCAAGGCGATCAGGTGCCAGGTTCCCACGTCAAAGCTATACCAACCCTGTCCAGGCGTGCCGGCTGCCGAACCAAAGTATTGAAAATAACCGGCTGCATTGGCATTCGAAGTATCGCAACCCGTGCCACCACTGGTCAAGTATTCGTGGTTGCCCGCGGATGGATGAGTAATGGATTTCACCCGGCCCCAACTCAAGTCATAGGATTGCAGGAAGGCCTGGTTGCTGCCGCAATAATACTGGTTGTCGCCCAGGTCAATCACCGCCGCCAGGCCGGCATTTACCAGCAGGTTGGAAGTATACAGCTGACGACAAGAGTTGGAATTTCCCAACCCCTTGTTGAAAACGCTGTTAGCCGGGTCACAAGCGATATCCCCCGCCGCGGCGATCACCGGGTCTCCGGCGGCGGCGGCACTGAATGGAGCTCCCGGCTGGCCGGGATTCCCCCCAGCAGCCCGGGCAGATACCACAGCAATGCCAGTACGACCATGATTACAAGCAAAGGCTTGTAGGATCGTTTAAGGCGTATGGGAAATCGATGGATGGTATTCATATCAACCTTCCTTTCTCGCTGGGTGGCGAAGGTTATTGGGTATCGATAATCAACTGTGGTGCATTTGCACCCGATTCACGCGACGCCAGGCTGATCGCAGTGCCGCTGGGGTCGATGATGCCAAAACTGTAAGTACCATTTCCGGTGATGTAACCGGAGCTGGTTACATCAAATGTGATCCATGTCCCGCTGGCAATACTGCTCGAAGTCGCCAGTACGCCGCCCATGGCCGGGGCAGTGTTGTAGGTCATGGTCGTTTCACTCCAGGTGTTGTCCGCGACCGACTGGGATTTAAGGCCCACGTTCAGGCTGCTGTTGGCGAAAATCAACAGGCGCACACGCGTGATCGTGCCTGCCACGCCCGAGACGCTGAAGCGCAGGTAGCTGTTCACGATGGGACTCGCATCCGCCCGCAAAGTGGTCTTCGTGCCGTAGTTGACCGTCGGATCGGACGAGTTCAACATAGGTATCTGCAACTGGATTAAACGTGAACGTCTGGCCCGAGACGGGTGTGGCGGTGGGTGTTGATGTGGGAGTGTTGGTCGCGGCCGGCGTCGGTGTAAATGTGGGGGTGGGCGTAGGAGTGTTCGTCACCGATAATGTAGCGGTCGGAGTTGGAGTGCGAGTGGGGGTGCTGGTCGCCAGCACAGTAGCAGTGGGTGTGGGCGTGGGAGTATTGGTCGGCAGTGTCGTCGCAGTCGGAGTAGGGGTACTGGTTGCAACCTGTGTGGCAGTCGGAGTGGGTGTAGGAGTAGCGCTTGCTGCCAACGTGACGGTAGGAGTGGGAGTTGGCGTGTTGGTCGCCAGCGCGGTTGCAGTCGGGGTGGGTGTGGGCGTATTGCTGGCCGCCAGGGTGGGGGTCGGGGTAGCCGTAGCGCCTGAAACACACGCGATCGTTCCGGAATCGAGAATGGACCCGTTTATGCTGTGATAACTGAAATTGGCGCTGCTCTGACCAAGCTGCAGGATCAAAACCCCGAAGGCGGTTGGGTTTAAATAATTTGAATAGGCTACACGCGTATCCGTGGTGGAAATCGTCTGCAGGCCGTGTCCGGCGCCGCCCGCCACGAATTCGGTGATCCCGTTCGGGTTGGGATTGCCGTTGCCATCCAGCGCCACCCAGCGTTGATAGTCATGATCGTGGCCGTTCAGCACAATACTCACGCCGTACTTTGCCATTAATGACCAGATGCCCGCCATGGCCGTGGTTGATCCCTCCGGACCGATATTGAATAATGGCTCGTGATAAAAGGCGATCGTGCAGGGCTGGGTGTTGGCGACCAGATCCTGCTGGAGCCAGGCGTACTCGGCTCCGGAAGATGTGACATTGATTTTAGAAGAGTTCGAGTTCAAGCTGATGAAATGCCATCCGCCGGCATTGAAGCTATAGTAGTTGGGGATGTTGTTCCAGTAGTCGAAATATCCCGCGCCGCCGATGCCATTTCCGTACTCATGGTTCCCGATGGTGGGATCGGTGATGGCACGCAGGCTCGAAAAATTGGCCGGGCCGTTCCCATACCAGTTATAGAACTCGGCCATGCTGCCGCTTTCATAGACATCTCCCAGGTACAGAAACAGGTTCGGCTTGAGCGAGTTAACCAGGTTGACCACGTTTGTGGAATTGGTCTCGCCGCTGGCACCATCCCCGGCAGCCGCCACCACGAAGGGCTGGCCGCCGGCTGGAACACTTCCAGTGGAGGGTGTGAAGTGGCCGTTGTTTACCGGGGCTGTTATATTCCCATTGTTGAAACCGACCGTGATTTGCGATTGCGCAGTGATAAAACCATCCCGCATCAAGGCGCTGGCATACAGGGTATAGTTTCCATCCTTCCATTTGTTGCTGGGCAGGGTAAACGTATAAGGGCTGGAATAATCCGTCAGAAGGTAAGATGTACCCAAATTGAATATCATGCGCTGCACGCCCACCGTGGCGCCAACTACACTGGCAGTAGCTGTGACGGTGGCATTGCCGGTCAGGCTGCTGCCATTTGCCGGCCTGGTGATGCAGATGGTGACCGTATAATTTCCCGCAGGCGGAATACTCGAATTGCAGCCGGTCGTTGCGGCTTGAGCGTGCATGGATGGACTGAACAGATTCAGAACAAGCCCGCCCAGGAACAAGATCATGGCAAGCACCCGAAATTTTTTCATCGCAAACTCCCTCGAACCTTTATTGAACAGCAACAGGCCCTGCTCCCATGGATTCCATGGAGGTTGGCGGAATTGAGTTACCTTGCCTTGCGCGAGTATGCCCGCCAGAAAACACGTTGAAAAATGAACAGCGCAGAAATTTCTTTAATGATTTTTGCATGATATAAAACCTTGATCGAGCACCGATCCGTTCGTGCTGTGATAGCTGAAATTGACACCGCTCGAGCCGAGTTGCAGGAGCAGCACCCCGAAGGCGGTCGGGTTCAGGTCATTGGAATAGGCCACCCGGCTGTCGGACTTGATGAAATTTTGCAAGCCGTGCCCGCCGCCGCCGGCCACGAACTCGGTGATCCCGCTCGGGCTGGGACTACCGCTGCCGTTGAGTGGCACCCAGCGTTGGTAATCGTGGTCGTGCCCGTTCAGCACAATGCTTACCTTGTATTGCGCCATCAAGGCCCAGATGCTTGACAGGGAGGTCAAGGAGCCTTCGGTACCGATATTGAAAAATGGATGGTGGTAATAAACAATGGTGCAGGCGCTGGAGTTGGCAGCCAGGTCCTTTTGCAGCCAGATATATTCAGGAGAGCTGGTCGTCAGGCCGCCGACTTTCGAACCGTTCGAGTTCAGGCTGATGAAATGCCAGCCGCCGGCATTAAAGCTGTAATAATTGGGGATGTTGTTCCAGTAATCGAAATATCCCGTCCCGTTCACCCCGCTGTTGTATTCGTGGTTCCCGATGGTCGGATCGGTAATGGCGCGCAGGCTGGAAAAATAGGTCGAACCGTTCCCGTACCAGTTATAGAACTCAGCCTTGCTGCCGCTTTCATAAACATCCCCCAAGTACAGGAACAGGTTCGGAGCGAGCGAACCTACCAGGCTTGCCACCTTGCCGGCGTTGGCTTCGCCGCTGGCGCCATCCCCGGCAGCCGCTACCACGAAGGGCTGGCCGCTGGCGGGTGTACTTCCGCTGGTCGGCGTGAAGTGATTGCCATTGACCGGGGTGCTGGCATTCCCATTCCTGAATGTGACCATAATATCCGCCGGTGTTGTTGTAAAAGTTGGCATCACCGCGCTGGCAGACAGCGTATAACTGCCGTCCGCCCATTTGGCAGTGGGTAAGGTAAAGGTATAAGGTTTGGTGTAGTCTGTCAGCAGGTAGCTGGAATTCAAATTGAACACCATATGCTGCACCCCCGAGGTCGAACCGCTGATCGATACAGAGATCGTGACGGTGGAATTGCCTTTCAAAGTGCTGCCATTGGCCGGACTGGTAAAGCAAATGGTTACCTGGTAAGTACCTGAGGGAGCTGTGCTGGACGAACAGCCGACCGAAGCCGCCTGAACGGGCGTGCATAGAGTGATCAGCGCCAGGCTGGTGATTGTGGTGACCAGGATGTTTAATCGGACACGGATAGTTTTCATACCAGCCTCCTCGTTACCTTATCTTCGATTCAGACTGCCGGAAATCGGCTAGAAAACGAGACTTTACAACTTTTCATTGTGCACTTTTGCATGAAATGGAGCCGGAATTGAGCACGGAACCACTAACACTCTGGTAGGTGAAACTGGCGCTGCTCTGGCCGAGCTGCAGCAGCAGCACACCGAAGGCAGTTGGGGGCATGGCATTCGAATAAGCCACCCGGCTGTCGTATTTGCTGAGCTTCTGCAAACCGTGCCCGCCGCCGCCGGCCACGAACTCGGTGATCCCGTTCGGGTTGGGTTGCCCGTTGCCATCCAGCGGCACCCAGCGCTGGTAATCATGGTCATGTCCGTTGAGCACTATACTGACTCCATATTTCGCCATCAAGGCCCAGATGCTCGCCAGAGCTGGAGCCGGTCCCTCCGCGCCGATGTTGAACAATGGCTCGTGATAAAAAGCGATCGTACAGGGCGAGGTATTGGATGCCAGGTCCTGCTGCAACCATTGGTATTCGGCGCCTGAAGGTGTTACATCAATTCTTGCAGAGTTCGCATTCAAGCTGATAAAATGCCAGCCGCCGGCGTTGAAGCTGTAATAATTGGGGATATTGTTCCAGTAATCAAAATAGCCGGGCGCGTTTGGGCCCGCGCCGTACTCGTGGTTCCCGATGGTTGGATCGGTGATGGCCCGCAGGGTTGAAAAGTTATTCGAACCGTCCCCATACCAGTTGTAGAACTCGGCCACGCTGCCGCTTTCATAAACATCCCCCAAGTACAGGAACAGGTTCGGGTTCAACTTCTTGACCAGGTCCACCACAGATGTGGCAGTATTCTCACCGCCGGCCCCATCCCCTGCGGCTGCCACTACGAAGGGTTGGCCACTGGCGGGAGTGGTGCCGGTGGAAGGCGTAAAAGCTGCCGGTATTGACTGGGGCCTTAACGTTTCCGTTGCTAAAGCTGACCGGGATCTCAGCTTGCGCCGAGGTGAAGCCGTCCTGCATCAGGGCGCTGGCATACAGGGTATAACTCCCATCCGCCCATTTGTTGGTGGGCAGGCTGAAAGTGTATGGGTTGGTAAAATCCGTCAGCAAGTAACTTCTGCCCAAATTAAATTTCATGCGCTTCACGCCGGGGTTCTTGCCGGTTACTTCGATGGAGGCCGTCACAGTGGCATTGCCACTCAGGCTGCTGCCGCTCTCCGGGCTGGTGAAGCACAGCTTAACGGTGTAAGCCGCCGAGACCGGTGAACTGGTGGTACATCCGGCTGACTGCACCCCGGTGAGCACTGCATCATTTATGGTTTTAGTTGGAGCCGGCACGTTGGCGGTATTATTGCCATTTGACTGGTTGGCCAGGCCCACCCAGGGCGCCATGATCGCTTTCGTGTCTGCATTAGCGGTTGCGCCCAGGGGCGGCAGGTTCCAGGCCGTCAGGATTGTCTTGAGCAGGCTGTAATGATCATAGGCCGTGTTATCGGTCATGTCCGGGAGCGCAGTAGGCGAGACGAGCACCACTGGCACTTTCCCGCCAGCCGGAGTTGACAAACCGCAGCAGCCCGTCTTGTCACTATCGCTGGCCTCATCGAAGGCAATGATGATCAGGCTGTTGTTGCCCAACGCCGGGGAAGCCTGCAGCTTGGCAACCATGTCACCGGTCCATTTGTCCGCCACGCTACCGGAACAGTTATGGCCTGAATTGCACAGGTTCGGCATAATGTAAGAGAAGTTCGGCAGTGAGTTGTTCGCCAGGTCGCTGTCCAGGCTGGTCAGCGGCAGGATGCTGCTGTCGCATAGCGCTGAATTCAATCGTATCGAGTTGAAGTACAGCAGTGGATTATGCTTCTGAGCGTAATTGCCCGAATCTCCAATGAAACAGGGCGAGGGCATGCTCTCCAGGTAAGCTTTCCAGGTCCGCCCGCTGGCCTTGATCTCATCCGCCAGGTTGGGCTGGTTCACAAAGCAATCCGTGCAGTCACTCGTAATTCCCTGGGTGCTGCCGCTCATCAAGGCCATGTAGTTGGGCAGGCTGGGATGGGCTACCGCATAATAATTAGAAAGCAGCACGTTATTGGTAGCCAGGGCATTGATATTCGGCATCTGGCTGTTCCCGATCACGCTGGAGTAGCTTTTGTTTTCAAGCATGATCAGGATAACATGCTGAAAATTGGGCAGGCCTTTCAGAGACGTCGTTCCGCCAGAGGGTGCAGTCCCGGATGCGCTGGGACTGTTGGATGTCGAGCCACTGGGAACGACAGTACCGGCAGGAGGTGTGACAGTCTGACCGGTCACCGGTACGTTGTTGGGGGTTGAGGCGGTTTGCGTTGTAAGCTGACCGGTTGGTGCGCAACTGGCCAGGACCAGGGAAAGGATTGTAAAAATAATTAGCTTTTTCATTTTTTAGTTCCTTGTATAACTTCTGCAATGGTTATTGCTTCTTTTCGATATTATTGGTTTTTTAATTACAGGACGGTACGCCATAAATTCAGTTCAGGCATGCCGGCGGGCGATCACGATCAGGCCGGTCAGGATTAACACCGCCAGCCCCCCCAGGGCGATCCACCTGGAATTCGGCAATATCTCTGGAAAGGTGGCCGCCGGTTCGCTGGAATCGAACTCACCGATGGCCGGAGGCGGAAGGGAATCGATTTCACTGACAATGTTCAAATATGTCGAGCCATATTTCTGTGAAGGCTCGATGTACGAGTTTTCGCTGAACTCATTCCAACTGATGATCCCCAGCACGTCGGGCGATGAAGCCAGGGCAGTGCTGATCTGGGTGCGGAAAGTCGCGCCGTTCTTCCTGTCCACCACGCTGGTTCCGCCGATCAACCTGGCGTCAAAGCCTGGCGCGGCCGGTGGGATCCAGATCCCGCCATTTTTATGGACGGCTGTGCTCATCTGGTTCAATTTGCTTTGGTAGCCGGAGAACGTATCCGGGTTGACGGATGACCAGTAGTAGGCATCGCCATCCACCATTCCGGCCAGGCGCTGGTAGCCGCTCACGCTGCGCTCGGAGGCCAGGATCAACAAAGACTTGCGCCGGTCACGCGTCACCTGGTCAACTTCCTGTTGGCTGAAATTCCAGGTGCCCGACCAGATCACCATTGGTTTCGGGTATAGGTCGAAAGGCTTCCTTCCGGCGAAGTGCTGGATGAAATAATCCAGGTCGCTGGCCACGGTGGTTACCGGCAGTGGCTTCCGGTTGAAATCCAGTCCTTCATAGATGATCTCCAGTTTGAAGTTTTCCTGCTCCGCCACTTCGACCAATTGCTCCAGGCGGCGGTTAAGCACATCCGTGCTTTTCCAGCTGACAATAAAGCCTGTGATCCCGGCCGCTTTTGCCCACTGGACGTGCTGAAGCATGACCGCGCGGTCGTCGCTGCTGTAGTGTCCCAGCAATGGGTAGTCGATCTTGGCCCGGTCCCACGAACTGCTGTCAAACCAGATGTAGTAGTACGCCATGGTCGGGATCGGGCTGGAGGCCATGCCTGTCAGTGAGACCGGGCTGTTCGATGTGGCAGGTGCAAGGCTTTGCGCCGCAACAGGCGCGGCCGCGCTGATCGTGACCGCCTCGAATATCAGGCCGGTCAGCCAGGCCAGGAAAATGATCATCCTGATGAGCTTTGCAGAAGGTCTTCGTTTTAATACACATCATTTTCTCCTGGGGTTTACACACGTTTCCGGGTATTCCCATCAGGACCACTTGATGACTTCAGGTTTGGATAGACTGGTTTTTCCATCCGGTGTTTGAACATCATCCAGTTTCGACTTTGCAGCCTGAGTTTGCTGGTACGCAGCCCGAACGCTTCTCACCCGGGCCATCACTAGCTGGCGCCGTCCAAAGATGAGCAGGCCAAAGATCACCAACAAGCCCAGGCTGAATAAAATGATCAGGTCGATACTGGTGGGAATCTTTACTTCCACCGTCTGGCTGCGGGACAAGGCCACCGGGATTACCTGCTTCAAGCCCTTGGCGCCAATCACCTGGACCGAATAATTTCCACGTGCCAAGCCGTTGATCGTTACCGTTCCGCTAAGATCGTATGGATAATTCAGCACTTTTCCATCCGGATAGACCAGGTTGACCGATTTACCCACCGTCGAACCGAACAACCCATCCGTGGCATGGATGGTGAGCGAATACAGGATCAAGGAAATTTGCCAGGTGCCGTTTGGCTGCGGAAAGAAGCGCTGCTGGGAGGCATTGACGACATTTGAGCCATCCACCGTCACGTTGATCACCGAATACTGCAGCGGAGTGGCTTCCAGACCGGCCTGGCGTCGGGCAATCCGGCTGGCAGGGATCCATTGTGGTGTGCCGTCTTTCAGAACGAACGTGTCTCCCTGAGCGCTCCGGATGGTAAATTGGCTGACTCGAGCAGTATCCACCGGAGATCCATTCAGGTCCACAAAGTTCTCACCAACTTGCTCATAAACATTCAGTCCCACTTCGATGGTTTGATTGGTTGGCACCTGGATGAATGTGAAGGGTTGGAATGTCTCGTCCACCCAGCGCGAAAATTCAATACGCTGGTCCGGGTTGCTGTATTTATCCACCTGGGCGGTCACTTCATATCTACCGGCGTAGCCGATCTTGACATCCGCAACTCCATCCGCACCGGAAACGATGGTTTGCCCGTTAATTTCGAAAGCCAGGCCAGGAGTTGCTGGAACTGTCTGAATCCGCACATCAGCCGGGGTGACCACCAGGGAGGTTGAAGCGGTAGTACCATAGTAAAAACGAGCTATGTCATCGGAGACCGTAATCGTATGAGTACCGGCATTAATCAGATCGGTGAACTTGCGCTGGAATGCGCCGGCTGAATTGGTGCGAGTTTGACCCAATTTACTTCCATCGAGCATAACGGAGATATCCTTGTTGGGAACCGGACTTCCACCTGCGGCCGTAAGATATCCGGATAAGATGAAAGGTTGCCCCAACTCCACACTCGTTATGGGAGATAAAGTAAAGGAAGTCGGATACTTGGCAATTCGTGCTGCAGCCGTGGCCATCGTGGGCAGGCTGGAGCCAGCCAACAAGCCGAGCAGCAGTAATCCAGCTAAGAGGTAGCTGCGGAATGAAGGTTTCATGAGTGGCTTACTCCTTGACCGTTACACGCGCCCTGCGCATGCGTACGGCTGCAAACCCGATCGCCAGGAGGGTCAACAAGACTGCCATCCCGTAGGTCGAAAAGATCACGTAGGCAGGCGCCTTTTGGGGAAGCACTGCGCTCCCTACCGAAGCCGACAGGAAAGCTGCCTGGCGCGGGGTTTGCGTGAAATCGAAGGCCTCCAGGAAATTGTTGGCGTTTGCATCCCGGGTGGTCAGGGCCGAAACGTTCCAGTTGGCTTCGATGAATTTCAAAACTGAAGTGAAATCGAGTTGGGTGCTGTCGATAAAGCCTTTGCGGGCGTATGGACTGACCAGCAGCCCCGGGACGCGTGCCCCATAACCGGCCTGGTCCACCTGCGGAGGCGCCACATGGTCGTACCATCCACCCCAGTCGTCGTACAGCAGCATGAAAGCAGAACTGCTCCAGGAAGAGGAACGCATCAGCTCCTGCACAATGTTTTTTACCGAGCGCTCGCCGCTACTGGGCGACTCTGGGTGGGTGCTCGCTGGCGCCCGAAGGCACAATGTAGGCCACCGCCGGCAGGGTGCCCTGCTGCAGGTCCACATAGTATTGACTCAGGTCCACGATATGGCTGGACAGGGCCGGGTCGTCCAGGAAACGGTCAAAGTTGAGCAGAGGTACCCAGATTACCTGTGATTCACGGTTGCCCTGGTTTACCTGGTTGCGATAATTTATCCTCGGGTCGTAGTTTTCCACGTAAAACTTCCAGGAGACCCCGGCCGCTTGCAGCCTATCGAAGATGGTCGGCACATTCGTCAGAAGGCTGGATAGCTGTTGACCTTTTTGAACCTGCGGCATGGTCCCCGCCACCCAGTACATATGGTTTGCAAAACTGCCGTCTTTGGCGGAACTGAAAAAGTGATCAAAAAGCACATAATTCTGAGCCAAATTCCAGTAATAGGGAATATCCGTGCCGTCGTAATAACCCATGGCCAGCTTTCCATTCTGGTTGAGCTCGTTCAGAGCGGAAACGAAACCATCCATTTTGCCCTGGTCATACTGCTCGATGTAAGTGGCCGAGTTGTGGCTAAGGTCGGTGATCGTGCTGGTACCGATATGCCAGGGGGTAACAAACCCCGCATTCGGATCCGCCGGGTTGATCGGCATTTTCGTCCCGGCTGGCAAGCCATCTGCGCCGGGATAGGTCCCGAAATAATTATCGAAGGTATGGTTCTCCTGCATCAGCACAACCAGGTGCTGGATTGGCGTATTGGCCTGTTGAGGGCCGGCCGCCTGAGCCAGGCCAATTTGGCTGGCTCCCAGCATTAAGGCCAGGAGGACTGCAAAAATTCTGCGATGGATCATGGATGCACCTCATAAATAATAATGACAGGCTGGTTGACCAGGTTGCCCTGGCTGTCCCGTACTTGGATCGATTCCGTTAGGACTGCCCGGCCGTTGTATTTCTTTACATAAGCGAGCAATTTACCTGTGAAGAATGGCGTGCGTGCCGCCGAATAAGAATCCCAGACAATGTAGTTCAGGTTGGCGCTGCGCAGTTGGGCATCCGGGTTGAGGATCGGGTCATAGGCCGGGTTGCGGTGCAGCGGGTTGGGGTTGACCGACAAACCAAACGCCTTGCGTGCGCCGTAGAATTCAACGATATTTGCCATGGAAGGCCCGACGGTCATAAAGGTTGCATTTAAAGGAACGTTCTGGTTGATCCAGGTGCCGGCTTCCCTGCCGCCCGGGATGCCGCCCGTTCCCGCCAGGAATAAAGATGAAGCCTCCGGTTGGATGCGCTGCCAGCTGGCGAAGCTAAGCGAAACGGCCAGCACCCCCACCACCGCCCAGGTCAGTACCGGCGGAACGGCCATATAATTGAGTGCTGGCTCCTGAGCCGAATCCTTCTGCCCACCCCCGGCCAATCTGCCCAGCAATCGTCCTGCCAATAATGCGATCGCCGGTGCGATGGGCAACAGGTATTGGAAGCCTTTCACAGGCCAGATCTGGAAAAAGATCGCCGTTACGAGCACCCAGGCTACCAGCAGGGTTTCACGCCAGGAGCGTTCCCGCCATAGGAAAACCACGCTCAAAATTGCCACCACCAGGAGCATGATCCCCAGCGCCGGCGGTATCACCTGCAGATAAAAAAGCCCATCATGGTTGGGGCGTCGCAATAATTGATAGACCAGGTAATTGTTGCCGGTCGAGTTTCTGCCTGCCAACAACAAAGTGAGCGGCATGGGCGCCACTGCCAACACCATCAGCACGATCGCGATCACCAGATCTCTGAAACGCAAATGGAGTTCCGGCGAAAGAGCCAGGAAAACAAAAACTGCCCCCAGCAGGATGATGCCGGTCTCCTTGGATAGAAAGGTTAATCCGAGCGCGGCTCCGGCTGCATAGAACCATGCCGCCCGCCTGGTTTCTCCAAAACGGGCCAGCAGGTAGAGCGTCAGGGTGGCAAAGAACACCATCGGCCCATCCAGCAGGAACTGACGGGAAACTGTCACGTGGTAAGGCATCAAGGCCAGGAACAAGGCAGCCAGAGCTCCCGGGAAGCGTCCATATAACGTCTTCCCGGCCATATAAGTCAGATAGACTGCTCCCAGGCCGAATGCAACTGCCAGGTAGCGGCCGGCCACATCACTGAAATGGACCTTATAGATCAGCGAGAGCAGGAATTGGATCAACAGCGGGTGGGCACGGAAGATCGGGAAAATATCCTTCAAGCCGGTCACTCCGGCGATGGCAGCTGCCTGCCCCGCATAAACAGCCTCGTCAGTGTTAAAGCCCATTGCGTTGATCTGCCACAAGCGCAGGATCGAGCCGCTCACCATCGCGATCGCCACCATTAGCCGGCTGATCGCGATTTCGTGAACCATGACCCTTGCCACGCCTCTGGTGCGGGGCCGTGTAACGGCCCCGGCCAGGTCTGCGCTGGTTGTAATATTCTTGAAGGCCCTTTCGGGTTTTGTATTCATCGCACTCATCGAACACTGACCCTTTCGGGTTGCCCGTTAACCCGACTCTGAGGGATAAATTCCACTTGCAGGGCGCGACTGATGTCACTGGACACACGTTCATCGTTTACAAAACTCGGGATCTGCGACCACCAATCCAGGCTGTCGGAACGGATCACCCTGGCTGGTAAGACATCCATAGCCTGGCGAATGATGGCCTGTTCGCGCACATGCAGGTCGGCATCGTCGTAGCAGTACAGGAACTCTTTCACATCGTCATAAGGCGGGAAACCATAGGCATCTTCGCAGTTCTTCAATAACACTTCCATGGCTTCGCTGTTCTCGATCGGCAGGATCTCGTTCTTGCCGCGCTCGATGATGAACATCCCGGTCAGGCAGGCCTTCTGGCTGAGTTTGACCTTGGTAACCAGCTTGTTCACAAAATACTTGGGCGGAGGCACGAGCATCTGGGTAATCATGTTGATGGTCGCAGCTGGCAGGTGCGTTTTGCTGATCAGGAAGGCAAAGCGCCGCCCGGATTTGGAATGGATGCGGCTCTGGATCGGCAAAGTCACTCTTTCCCGGAAAGTCAGCGTGTCGGTATTCACCGCCCGCAGGGTGTGATAGCTGATCGTCAGCGGTTTGGGGTAGGTCAGCGCCATGCCGTTGGGCGCCACGATGGTCATATCGTCTGAAATGAAAGCCGCCTGGTCGCTGTTGCGGCGCTGGTACGCCAGGATTTTCAAAAGCGTGGTGGTCTTGCCGGTGTCCGTCCGGGCAGTGATCATGTAGGCCGCATCCCCGAAAGCGATCGTGGCGCCGTGCACCAGGGCATAGCCGCGTTTGACAAAGGTCCAACGCAGCAGCGGTTCGACCACGTTCGTATAAAGAACGTGCGGGCTGTAGCGCAGCATCGGCGCAGCCACCACCTTCACATTTTCTTTCTCGATCTCGATGCCCACCTCAAAGCCCAGGTGCCCAAATAACTCGCGATAGCGCATGTAATGGGACTTGTCTTCGCCGGGTTTTAGGGCACGCGGGATGCCGATCCTTACCTGGATGGTCGGGTCTTTTATATCCGTCATCACCCGGAAGGGTTCCAGTTCAGGAAGTTCTCCCTCCGATACGACCGTGACGATGTCATGGATGTTGTACGCATAAGTGTTTTTCACAGTTCGTCTCCTTATTGTTGTTGATTTTTCAATGCCGGAACTGGAAGAAGCCCGGCCCCAAATTGCATTGTCCGCCACCAGGAACCGCAGGACCGTCAATAACGCCAGCGATACCAGGTTGGATACCACGTAGTAAATGCCCATCAGACTGGTCATCAGGTAGATCATTGGAGTACGCAGCCCCAGGGCGATCACGTTCACCACGAAGAACAGCCCCAGCCGTTTAAAGCGCCCCTGCGCCATGCTCCCAGCCCGATAGACGATCGCCTCGGTCAGCCCGAAGTTCCACAATGTCGAAGCCACTGTGGCAATCCCGGCCGAAACCAGATAGTAAATATGCAGCTTATCGGTCGCCAGGAACAGGAACAGCGAATTGACCAGCAATCCACTCACCCCCACCAGCGCAAACCCGATGAACCGCAGGCTGCCTTCGCCGAAGCGCAGGCTCCACAGCAGGTTTAGATATTTAAATGCTTCCTTGGCTGAGGCCTTGCTCTGCCCGCTGAAGCGCTCTGCAAAGTGGAAGGGCACCTCTGCCTTGTGCAGGTTCGGATTACGGACAAGTATCTCCAGCAGGATCTTAAAGCCCTTGGGATGCAGGCTTTCAAGGTTTAACGCGCTCACCCGCACAACGAAGAAACCCGTCAGCGGGTCGCTCACCCCGTGCAACCGCCGGTAGAAAAAGAGGCGTGCCGCCATGTCCAACCCGCGTGAGATCAGGTTGCGCGCCGTGCTCAAGCCACTTACCCGGCTGTCTTCGCTGCGGCGGGTTGCCACCACCAGGTCCGCCTGCTGCTCGATCGCAGTTTTCAACAGCACCGGCACCATCTCCGGCGGGTGCTGCAAGTCACCATCCATGACACAAACATAGTCGGCATGGGCTGCCTTGAGCCCGGCCACCACTGCTCCGCCCAGGCCGCCCACCTGCTCTTCCGGACTGCGGTGGATCAGGCGCACGTTTTGCGCCGGGAATTTCTCGATGGCTTCCACCACCACCTGCGGTGTATCATCGATGGAATCGTCCACAAAGATCACTTCGATGAAAGTGCCGTAGAAGGCGCTCTTGAGGCTGGTCAGCAGCTTCTCCACGTTTCCAGCTTCGTTCCGGGTGGGCACCACCACCGAAATGGTCAGGCCGCTTTGATTCGCCCGCGTTTCCTGGGTAAAAACTTTACTGGAAACCACACTTTTGGTTAGCATTTCTTTCTCCTTTATGTAAATTCTTTTCAAGAAGCAAAACTCACCTTCACTTGATACGCCTGAAGCGTGTTGCTGCTCCTGAAAAATATTCGACGATTTCAACCTATACAAAGTACGTCCAGCAGGTCGGTCTGACGGGTGATCAACTTATCCTTTTTATGAAAAACGTGCAGGTAATTAGTGTCTTCGCTCACCACCACCACCTGCATTTCGGGATTGCTCATCAGCAGGTAGCCCAGAACTTCTTTACCAGCCATGGGCGTGGATTCTCCCAGGATGACGATATCCGGCTTGAGTTCCGACGTCTCGGCAATCAAGCCTTTCGCTTCACTGGCTGAGCTGGTAATGACCTTTATTTCACATTCAGAATTCTTAAGCAGGTTGGCCAGCGCTTGATTCAATAACAAATCCTTTTGCATTACGAGAACTCGTGGAGTGTTCATAGTAATACACCTATTTTTATCTGATTTATCATATTGAGATGATACAGGTTCCCTTGATGAATGTCCATTATCCCCTTATGGCAGTATGGGGTTAAAAAAGGACCATTTCTGGATGGCCCTTGATGAAAAGGATTAACCCCTGCAGTGAAATAGGATCATTTCCTCAAATTTTTCGTGTTAGTTGTCTCATTCGTGTTTGATTTTTTCTCCATATCCCCCCTTATCAAGGTTCAGCTATACCAGGCGCCCCCTTTTCAACGAAACTTACCATCTTGTCGTAATTATTCTTGGTTTTTCTTCGTACGCTTTCGGGTTTAACCTTTTTTCCCTCCTTCGTGTAATTTCGTATTAACTCTTTCCCCCGCTCCTTCAGCCTTCATTCACACTGGGTATCTTGCTTACCAGTCCATTCTTGCGCGCAAAAACCGCCAGCTCACGCCGGTTCTTTAGACCTAATTTGCCTAAAACATTCCGCATATGATGCCTGACCGTGTTGATGGACAGGAACAGGTGCTGCGCGATCTCCAGGTTCGTCGCCCCGGCTTCGATCTCACGGACTACATCCAGCTCGCGCGGGCTCAGACGCGTCAGCAGCTTTTCATTCCCCGCTTCTGGCAGCGGAGTGTGCGCGAACTCATCCATGACCCTGCTCATCATTTTGCGTGAAACCGCCTTCTCTCCCCGGCCCAGGGCTCGCAGACTGGCCAACAGGTCGGAACTGCTGATATCTTTGAGCATATAGCCTTTCGCGCCCAGACGCAGTGCTGCAAACAGATTTTCATCGCTTTCATGGACGGTCAGGAAAATGATTTTGGTTTCCGGCAGTTCTGCCAGGATCGCGCGGGTCGCATCCAGTCCGGTGCCGTCCGGCAGGGAAAAATCCATCAGGATGATGTCCGGTTTATACAACGCAGCCTGCTCACGCCCTTCACTCACGCTGCCTGCGAATCCGACCAATTCAAAATCCGGAGTCGACCGCAGCAGGCTCATCAGCCCTTCGCGGAACAGGATCTGATCGTCGATCACCAATACTTTTGGGAGTATGCTGGCTGCAACTTTGGAATCGCTCATGCGCCTGCTCCTAATTGGCCGGAGGTTGGCGTGGTTGGAACCAGTATACTCACCACCGTACCCGAGTCTTCCAATGTAAGCAGGGAAATCCGACCGTTCACCCTGGCCATGCGCTCATTAAGGATCTCCAATCCAAAGTGCTGGTGAGTGTTCACGAAGCGCGGGTTGAATCCGATCCCATTATCCGAGATCACCAGCGAAAAAAGGTCCGTTTTCCATTCGGCCATTATGGCCACTTTGTTCGCTTGTGCATGCTTCTCTACATTATTAAGCGACTCTTCGAATGCATAGAATATTGCACTTTGGGTCTCTTCCGGCAGGAGGTAGGGTTTCCCCTTGGTCTTAAAATCGATATCGATATCTGCACGTTGGCTGATCTTCCTGGCATGTTCCAACAGCAAATTGGTCAGCGTTTGGGTAGTTTCAGGGTGCATGGTTTCCAGCACCCCGCGCACGATCCCGTATGATTCATAGGCTGCATCGCGCATCAGTTCCAAGTCTGAAAGTACTTTCTCCAGAGAAAGTTTATCTTTTTCGGTCAGGAGTTGGTCCATTTTGAGGTGCAGGTAACCCAGGTTCTGGCCCAGGTGGTCGTGTAAATAATGTGAGACAGATCGCCGTTCTGCCAATGCCGTTTCTGAACTGCGCAGGTCAGCCAAAACCTTGCGGTCCTGGCCGGCTTTCAGCGCCACCGCAAGATCATCGCCAATATTCTTGAAAATATCCACCTGCTTGTTCGTCAGAGATTTGTCGATCTCCAGCGTGAATTGCAAAATCCCCAGAAGCTTTTGATCATCTTTTATGAACAGGCAATATTTTTCAGCTTGGGCAGCTGTCTCGCCGGAAGAGGATTCGGGATCACACTTCCTAAAAATCGGCTCCTTGTCTATCCCATCCCCCATGCATTCCTGGCAGGCTTCTTCGGAACACTCCTGCGCAGGTGTATCCACAGCGCCGGTCCATTGAGCTGCCAGGGCAAATTCGCGGCTAATCTCGTTGGAGATAAACAAACATGACTGGCTGACCGGCGCCAGGCTGGCGGGGAATTTTGCGATCTGGTTCACCAGCTCATCCCAATCGTGGTACCCCGATAATTCCAGACTTAGCTTGTGCTTGGCATCCAGGATCCGGATGATGCGCTTCTGGTTACGAATTCCCTGTGCCAGGCTGAAAAGCAACGACCAGATGATCAGTAACAGGGTCAGAAATAAAATTGATTCGACGATATTGATTAGATGATTTTGCTGGTTGGTAAAATCATAGGTTTCATAAGCAACCACCAGCACTACCAGCAAACCGATCACCCACCAATTGCCTTTGACAATCCAGCGGCTGGCCGTGGATGTCATTTTATTCTGTGGGTATGGACCCACATTTATTTCCTCACGTTTATTTTCCCGGTGCCTTTGTTTCATAATAAGTAACCTTTTTTGTAGATCATGTAAATAAGATTGTTCCACTCCGATGCGTGTACGTACAAATCAGCCTGCAACGCCAGGATTTATCTCGAACCCTCTTGATTAATTATCATGCCGGATAAAATTCCTCGCGTCCTTTCAGGGGCTGCTTCAAAAAAGGAGACTCACATTAAAAGAACATTGGTGATAAATTATTCTATTTCTATTTGATTAAATATACTATTAAAATAATGATTAATATTGCTCTGAAACCGGCCCCAACCCTATCCCCCATAAGGACCCCCAGCCTCTTGTGAAGGTTCTTGCCGTATCAACCTTTCCTTATGATTGGAATTCTTTGGTTCTCCATGATTATACAAGTTGCGAAACCTTCCCAAGCCTGACTTATACAGGATATTTGTCTTAATGGGTAAAATAAGGATCAGGAATTTAGAACGATTCAGAATGGTGAAAACTGGTTGAAAATCACCTGATCCTTTACGTTTTTTTGTTTTACGTTTTTCGTTTTTTTCCATATGTTCCTCCTCTTCCTCTTTCGCTCCTTCTTCTACCTGCTGTACCACCAGTTCGCCTGGACATATGACCTGGTTGCAGCGCTAGTCTCGCTTGGACGCTGGCGATCCTGGGTGTCCAGTGTGCTGCCTCTCCTGGATGGGCGCGTGCTTGAGATCGGTTTTGGCCCCGGGCACCTGCAGCTAAGCTTGAACGAACGCGGCATGGCAGCGTATGGGATAGATGAAAGCCGCCAGATGGCCGCACAGGCACACCGCCGCCTGCACAGGAATCATTATTCCGCCAACCTGGCGCGTGGCTTCGCTCAGCAGCTCCCTTTTCCAAAGAACAGCTTCGATACGGTAGTAGCCACATTTCCCACGGAATACATCTTCCAACTCCAGGCTCTGCGGGAGATCCGCCGCGTGCTCGCCCCCGGTGGAAGCCTGGTGGTTGCGCCCACCGCCTGGATCACGGGCACTGGGCCGTTGGAGCGGCTGGCAGCCGGGCTCTTCACGGTCACCGGGCAGGCTGGAGCCATCGAAGCCACCCTGCCTGGCATGCAAGCCCGCATTCGTTCCGGCGGGTTCAGCGTGCGGCACGAGCTGGTTGAGTTAAAAGGCAGCCGGGTCCTGCTTATAATCGCCCGCCCTTACACCGACAGCTAAGTTCTTTACAATCATAGTTTAGCGCCGATAGCTTGCACCTGGGCCGCTCTTCCGGCCAATTCTCATGTAAAATAAGTTACCAAAATTACTGCCCATTTGCCCAAGAGCATGAGGAATCTAATATTTAATAACTGGCTGCTAGCTTTGCTTGGTTTCTTCATAATAGGCTTTGCCATCATTCTACTGATCCGCCTCGCTTGGATCCAGGCTGTTATTGTTGCTTTCAGGAAATCAATCATCCCCAATGTTAAAAAGCTGAAAAACCGTCGGGACATGCCAGGGTTGGTCAGGGCCATCGAAATTTGCCACCGGCGAGGCAACCTGGCCGCTGCCAGGCAGGCAGCTTTTGCCCTGGGTGAACTCGGTCCGGAAGCCATCCCAGCGCTCATCCGGATGCTGGAGAATGATTACCTGGCGACCAAGGATTATCCCGGGATCGTAGCGGTCGCGCTGGGACCTGCCGCCATCCCAGGCCTGCTGGAGGCAATCCAACAAGACGATTCATTCAACAGGTTTAAGGCTGGCGACGCGCTCGAACTCGCAGCCCAAAACAATCCGGAATTCGCCCGCGCTTTGAGATCGCCCGAAACCTGGTCAATTCTTGTAAAAGCCTACCAGTCCTGCGAAGTGAGTTTCGAACAAAGGCCGTTCGAAAATTTACTGTCCCTGATCGACAAGCAGGAGGCAGCCAAGATCATCAACCAGGTTCGTGAGCTGGAGCAGTTCAGGGAAAACGCCGCCAGGGTCGATAGATTAATCGGAATTCTGCTGACAGGCGATTATAAAGAACGCCTGCATGCCTGTGCTGCCCTTGGAAAAACGGGCAGTCTAAAGGCCGTGCCCGCCCTCGAGAAACTCACCCGGGTTGGACCCGGGGAAGTGGAATTGCTCTTCGACATGGGCGTGAAGAACCGGATGAAGATTGCCTATCCAAACGGTGAGATTCCACCCTTAGAAAAGGAAACACTGTGGCAAAGTCTCGCCCAGCGCAGCCAGGAATTACAAACCCTGGCCTCCTCTGCCATCGCCCAGATCAAGGATGAAAGCGCAAGCCACGATATTTTGCAATAAAGACAACCTATAAACCGTTCATTTAATCCCCTTTGGGCAGAGTCTACTGCATTTTATTAACTTGACTATGCGAATGTAGTAGCCCTCGCTTTTAGTTCCTCATTGTTTCGGGATGCCGATCCCGCGCAGCATGATAATCCAGGGTTCTGCATGAAATAATGCCGATCAGATATTCCACCTATCCGACCAGCCATCTCCAGCCTCTGACTCCCGATCCGTTATCTGTTAATAAGACGATCAGACTAAAGTCTATAAGACTAATGGACAATGGAGTAAAATCAGACCCATGGAAGTGCAAATCGCCGTCGCCAAAACCAACAAATACGCCGTCACCGAAAGCGGGGATACGCTTGAGGTGGTCGAACGACCCAATGGCGGTTTGTCGGTGGTTCTGGCTGACGGTCAGACTTCCGGCCGCGGCGCCAAGGCAGTCTCGATGCTGGTGGTCCGCAAGGTGATCGGACTACTGGCCGAAGGCGTACGGGATGGCGCGGCTGCTCGCGCCGCCTCTGATTCGCTCTATACTGATAAGGGCGGCAAAGTCTCTGCCACGCTTAATATCATCTCGGTTGATCTGCATACCGGCACGGTGGTGCTCACCCGTAACAACCCGGCTCCCTTTTTCCTGGCGCACGGTGAGCGGGTGGACTGCATTAACACCGAAAGCTCCCCGATCGGCGTCCGGCTCAACACCCGGCCGGTCATCAGCGAGATCCCGGTCGAAGCCGGGCTGGTGATCGTGATCTACACCGACGGCTTGGTACACGCCGGTAGCCGCACTGGTAAGGTCATGGATGTATGCACTTCATTAAAGGCCATGCTGGATGAGCAGGATCCTGCCCCCCAGGCGATTGCCGATGCCCTGCTGGGGGAAGCGGTCACCCTGGATGATGGCCGCCCGGTAGATGACATCAGCGTAGTGACCCTCAAAGTGCTCAAACGGCGCGGCGATGCGGTGCGCAGGATGACCGTCCGCCTGCCGATCGACATGATGAGGTAGCCGTGCCAGCCCAGAGTTCATCGCGCTCGCAGCACTTGCGGATGGCCTGGCGCGAGACCATGATCCTGCTCAAAGAATTCCGCCGGCCGGTGCTGATCTTTGTCATCGCCATCCTGGGATTGGGGCTCTTATACCATTATATTGCCCGCCAGGCCGGCGAACCGCTGGGCAGCCTGCCGGAAGCGGTTTATCTGATGCTGACCCTGGCTTTCTTGCAGCCCAGCGGCAGCTTTCCACATAGTCCGATACTACAAACCTTTTATTTTTTACTGCCGGTCATCGGCGTCATCACCCTGGCGCAGGGACTGGCCGAATTTGGCGTGGTGCTTTTCAACCGCCGCGCCCGCAGCAAGGAGTGGGAAATGGCCGTTGCCTCCACATTTAGCAAACATACCATCCTGGTCGGGCTGGGACATCTCGGCTTCCGGGTCGTCGAGCTGCTGCACGCCATGCAGGAAAACGTGGTCGTGATCGAACAGAAGCCCACCGCCCAGATGGTTTCGACCGTTCAGGCCATGAAGATACCCGTCATTCAGGACGATGCCAGCCGTCCGGCCACACTCGAAGCGGCAGGCATCAAAAAAGCCAAAACCATCATCCTGGCCACCCAGAACGACTCGCTCAATCTGCAGATCGCCGTCAAGGCCCGCAGTTATAACCCGGATATCCAGGTCGTCATCCGCATCTTCGATGAAGACTTTGCCCAATCCTTGCAAGGCCAATTCGGGTTTACCGCGCTGAGCGCCACCGGTATGGCCGCCCCGGTCTTTGCGGCAGCTGCCGCCGGAGCCGACGTGACCAATCCCATTTCGGTCGAAGGCCAGCAGCTCAGCCTGGCGCGCCTGACCATCTCCGCTGGTTCAGAATTAGCCGGGAAGACGGTCGGCAATCTCGAAGATAATTACCACCTGAACATTATCCTTGTCCGCCATGACCACCAGTCTGAAATGCATCCCACCGACAGTACGCAATTGCATGCCGGGGATACCCTGGCAGTGCTGGGCGGACCAGAGCCGCTCAACCATCTTCTGCATGACAACGGATAAGAATCATCCCGAAGGTTTCTTCGAGCGATTGAATAACTAATTCAAACCTCCGGGACGTTGCGTTTCAATATTTGAGAATGAACAGGAAAAAAGATAAACCTCCCGGTACGCCGAAGCCTCTGATCGGAGTGGTCGGCCCGGATGCCGCCGGAAAATCAACCCTGATCGCCGGCCTCACCCGCCTGGGTTACCGCACCCGCCACATCGCCCAGGAACACTCCTTTGTTAAAGATATGTGGCAGCGTCTGACCAATCCGCAGATCCTGATTTTTCTGGATGTCTCCTACTCCACTTCCTGTCATCGCCGGAGCCTGGACTGGACCGAAGCCGATTGGCAGGAGCAACAGGAACGCCTAAGCCATGCCCGGGCCAACGCTGACCTGTATCTCGATACGGATAAACTAACCGCAGAGCAAGTATTGGAGCGTGTGGTTGAGTTTATCAAAAAAAGGCTTGGACAGATCTGAGATTCCAGAGGCACCCTGAGCCTTGAGGCTTCAAAGGTGTTTAGACGAGTATCTTTGATCCCCTTTTTCAGTCAGAGTGACCGTCACCTTTCTGGTGCCGGTCACTTGCCTCTCACCAATTGGTGGCACAGACGGCATTGTTGGGGAAAGTGGTGGGTTTCTTAATAATAGTACTAATAGAAGGGGACGAATTATGTATAAATTGGAATACCATTATTTATAATAGCATTTCAGGTTGTGATTGGGCCCGGTAAACCAGGAAAGGATTTTATATGTCAGCAACATTGGGACTTGATCAGTTCATGTTGAATGGCATCCCATCTGATATTGATGCTATGTACCATGCCTTTCCATACGGATGGTACCAGATCTCCAATGGCATGACGGTTGGGATTATGACCAGGAAAGCCTGGCCGGTTTACGGCAAGTATTACGGCGGCTATCATTACTTCAATCCAAACCCGGATGGGAACTGGCTCTTCCAATCCTGGAATGATTATGCTGAAGCTTGCGCCTGGCTTTTCCTCGAATCCATGAAGGGGGATTTTGGCGGTACCGCCCCCATGATCGATGTTGAAGCCAAGATCTCCCAGTATTACCTGCAACTCCTCTTTCCTAATCTGACCGCTTCCCAGCAAGCTCAACAAGGCCAGGTTCTATACTTCCAAATGCTGAAAACCATTTTAACTATTGTTGAACAAGAGACCCAACAAATTCCGGTTTTATATACCGGAAATAATTTCTGGCATTCGATCAACGGTCAAAACCAATCCTGGGCAGCCAGGTATCCCCTGATGATTGCCTTTTATCCTTTTGATAATTTTAGTAAAGAGGCTGATTATTCGGCGGCCATAACACAGGTAATGAACGGGACGAACACACTCTCCACGATCCAGATACCCGCACCCTGGACCTCCGCCACCTATATCCAGTTTACCGGTCGAGCCCCGGCTTCGCTAGTGCCTGGGTACGCGGCGGAAAATAACTGGGCAAAAACCGTGGATATGAGTTTCAAGGTTGTTCAGCAATCCAAAGAAATTATGAGCCTGCCCAAGGAGACAGTCAGGTCGAACACTCCCAGCCCTGCCGTCGGTCCAGCCACCCCTTAGAATCTTGGGTTGATCCCGGGTCTGGCGCTCTCGCCTTCCAACCAGCGGAAACCCGATCACTGCCAGGGAAAGCCTCCGCCGGGTTTACCCTTCGTAAGCGGGAGAGGGATGGCCTGCCGCGGGTTAGCTCGGTAGACTATCCAGGAAGTCTTTTACTATTCCCTGGAACTCCTGCGGTTGATCCATATTGGGCAAGTGGGCGGCATCTTCTATAGTTACTTTTCGGGCAGACGGAAGCTTCTCCAGCATATAATCCGCTGCAGCCAGCGTGTAAGGCGTGTCGTGCGCCCCAACAATCACCAGCACCGGTATCTTCAGCTCTGCCAGGCGATTGAAAGCCGGCGCGGGGCTGTTGGGCAGGCGTTTTCCCAGCTGCCTGACTTCATACTCCAGCGCCTTGCGATCCATTTCATATAATAGCTTGCGCATGGGTTGGTTAACCTCTTCCGGCGTCCGGCCCACGCCATCGAACCAGATCTGGGTTTCGATCTCGGCCACCCTGTCCAAATCGCCCGCTTTGAAAGCCTGCTCTGCCTCGGCATATTTGGGGAGTGGCGGAATGTCCAATTCCAATCCACTCGGCCCGGAATCAACCATGATCAAAGCTCTCGCTCTGGTTGGATGGGTCAAGGCAAAATCCATCGCCAGGCCGCCACCCATCGAACAGCCCATCAGGACCAGCGGTTTCTGGATTTTCAAAGTCTCCAGTAACGCGACCAGATCATCCAAAGGATTAAATTCGCCCTCCACCGGTTCGCTTTTCCCAAAGCCGCGCATATCGTAGCGCAGGACCCGGCAGTTTTGGGCAAAAAAATCGAACTCGTTATTCCACTGGCGGCAATCGGCCACTCCGGCATGGATCATCACCAGGGGCCTGCCCTCGCCGGCGGTCTCGTAATAGATCCGGGCATTGTCGATGGCTGCATAGCCGGATTTGGTTTGGGTTGTAGGCATATCCTTCCTCCTTTTTTCCTCTCTTACTTCCTTATCCTCTTCAATCATAGTATAATCCTCCCGCCGCCAGCCAAAGGCTGGCATTTTTATGAGCGGAGAAACAGTCTATGACCCGACGTCCTTACTTAACGCTTGTGATCATCCTTCTTTTAGTGGCCTTTGCCGCCTGGATCGACCTGAGCAAGCAAATCAATATTTCCAACCCTTTTAACGGCGCCACCCTGATCAGCCGCAACTCGGATGTACGCCTTGGCCTCGACCTGCGCGGCGGTTTGCAGGTGCTGCTCGAAGCCGACCTGCCGGCCAACAGCACGGTGAATTCCACCGATCTGGCGACCACAAAGCAGATCCTGATGAACCGCGCCAATGCCCTGGGCGTCAGCGAAGTGGTAATGCAGAGCGCCCCGCCCAACCGCATCGTGGCCCAGTTCCCCGGCTTGCAAAACGCAGACCAGGTGGTCGCCTCCTTGCAGGAGACCGGCGTGCTTGAATTCGTGGACATGGGCAACGAGCATCCCGCTGTGGGCACCGAGATACAGACTGACTACCGGTCAGCCGGCGCCGGGCCTAACGGGATTGTGACATTAACCCCCACCGGCGTTCCCACACCCACTACTGCCCCCACCGCTACGGCTACCTCCGCCGCCACACCCGAGACCACTCCCCAGGCCACTGCCACCGCCGCACCGGTCGCCCCCACCATCTATCATACCGTTCTGGCCGGCACTTCGCTCAGCTCCGTCAATGTCGAAGCTGGCTCAACGGTCGGCACCACCGGCTACGTGATCGCCTTTACCCTGAAATCGGATGCCAGTACTGCCTTCGGTGACTACACCGGCAGCCACATCGGCCAAACCCTGGCCATCGTCCTGGATAAAAAAGTCATCTCGGCCCCCTCCATCAATGCCAAAATTGACAAAGGCTCAGGCTACATCGAGGGCAGCTTCACCGCCGATTCGGCCAACTCCCTTGCCATTCAACTGCGCTACGGCTCCCTGCCCGTACCGGTAAAAGTGGTTGAGAGCCAGACCGTCGGTGCCACCCTGGGCGCCGATTCGGTCCGCCGCAGCCTGATCGCCGGGATCATCGGCCTCATCGCAGTCGTTCTATTCATGCTCATCTACTATCGCCTGCCCGGTTTCATCGCTGATCTGGCTTTGATTGTCTACACTGTCCTAACCCTGATGCTATTCAAACTCATCCCGGTCGTGTTGACCCTGCCGGGTATTGCCGGTTTCATACTCGGTATCGGTATGGCGGTCGATGCCAACATCCTCATCTTTGAGCGATTGAAGGAGGAGTTGCGCGCCGGCCGGACCCTGCGCCAGGCTATCGACCTGGGCTGGAGCCGGGCCTGGTCTTCCATCCGGGATGCCAACATCTCGACCCTCATCACCTGCCTGATCCTGTTCATCTTCGGCAATACCTATGGAGCCAGCATGGTCAAGGGCTTCTCGGTTACGCTTGCACTGGGAGTTCTGGTCAGTCTGTTCACAGCCGTTATCGTCACCCGCACTTTCCTGCACGTGGTGCTGGACAATGTAAAATTCGCCGAACATCCGCGATGGTTCGGTATCACGGAGGGTTCGAAATGAATCTCATCAAGTATCGCTATCTTTACTTTGCCATCTCTCTGCTGGTGATCGTCCCAGGAGTACTGGCCTTGATATTTTGGAAATTACCACTGGGAATAGACTTTACAGGCGGAAGTCTGCTGGATGTACAGTTTAAATCCGGCAAACCACCTACATCCGCCCAAGTGACCACCATCTATAATGCGGTTTCCACTACTGCCATGGATGTATCCAACCCGGAAATCCAGCCGCTTGGGACCGATTCGCTTTCCATCCGTTCCCGGGAAATGGATGATGCCACCAAAACAAAAATCGTGACTGCCATGAAAGACCAATTTGGCGGCGGTCAGGATGTGGTCATTCAGAACTTCTCCCAGGTGACTGCTTCGGTGGGCCAGGAAGTGGCCCGCGCCGCCGCATTCGCAGTTATTGCGGCCTCGGCAGCGATTTTGCTCTATATCTGGTTTGCTTTCCGCAAGGTCCAGCACCCCTTCCGCTTTGGTGTGGCAGCCATCATTGCCACGCTCCATGATGCTCTGGTTGTTCTGGGTATGGGAGCCATCTTTGGTCATTTCCTAGGCTGGCCGGTGGACTCGCTCTTCCTGACCGCCCTGCTGACTGTGATTGGCTTTTCTGTGCATGACACCATCGTAGTCTTCGACCGCATCCGTGAAAACTCCAACATTTACCGGCGGGTCAACTTCGAAACGGTGGTCAACCACTCCGTCGTACAGACCATGGATCGTTCCATCAACACCCAGTTGACCGTTATGATCACCTTGCTGGCGTTGGCACTTTTCGGCGGCACTTCCATCCGTCACTTCGTTGTCATCTTGCTGGTGGGTGTGTTCAGCGGTACCTACTCCTCCATCTTCAATGCCTCCCCAATCCTGGTAGTCTGGGAGAACAAGGAATGGCGCAATTGGTTCCGCAGGAAACCGGAAGACGCCACCAGCCTCTAAATAAAGTAAAAGACATCCGAGGAAAACTCGGATGTCTTTTTGCTTAACACTTTTGATAATTGCAAAAAAATCTATAAGAATATCTTCAACTTATTGTACAATAACAACGGGTTTGACAGGTTTTTAGGATTGGCAAACCTCAAGGTGGACAGAAATGAGAATTTTGCTCGATAAGTTTAGACGCTTCATGCAAGTAATCTCCTCCGATCCTGAAGATGCCCGCCGGCGATATCTGCTGAATATTATCGTAGCGGGCACGTTTGCTTCGGCAGTCCTCTCAATCCTGATACTGGAATTCGGCATCCTGGCGAAACGCTGGACGGTTGCGCAGGCCTCTTTTTTGCTTACATTCCTGGTCCCCTTTCTTATAATAAACCTGGCTATTTTTTTGATCAACCGCCATTGGGGCAAGCCAGCCATTTACCTTTTCCTATTATTTTTTATCGTCAGCTATGCTTTCAGCGATACGCCCTCACAGCTTGCCAACGGCAGTACTGTCTTTTACTACGCCCTTCCAATTGTGGTTTCAAGTATATTGATTTTTCCATCCTCCAGCTTCATCGTAGCCGCCATCGGCAGCGGTTTGATTATCTGGGCAAACGCAGTAGCTTTCCCGGGCTCCACCCCCAACTTCATCATCATGCTCGGTTTTTTCATGCTCGCGCTCATCTCTTGGATCGCCTCGCGCAGCCTGGATAACGCCCTCAGAAATCTCCGCAAGAGCCATGCCGAACTCGACCGCCTGGTGAACCAGCGCACGCACGAATTGGCAAACTCCCTGGAGCGCGAGCAGGCCGAAACCGGGCGCAGCCAGGCCATCCTTGAAAGTCTCGCCGATGGCGTAATCGTTTTTGACCGGAATGGCACTGCCATCGTTGCTAATCCCGCCTGTGCACGCCTGCTGGATATGCCGGTCGAACATATCGTCGGTTCAACCACTGCCGGCTTGGTACAATCCAAATCCCTGCCGTCCAAAAGCCGCTCCATTCTGGCCTATCTACTGGCTAACCCCGCCGAACAAATCACAAGTGCCAACATAGAATGGGCCAAAAGGACTCTCTCGGTTTCATCTGCCTGTGTTATTGATAACGCAGGCGCTTCCCTGGGTACGGTGGCAGTCTTCCGTGATTACACCCAGGCAGCCGAGGTTGAGCGGATGAAGAATTCATTCGTGGCGATTGTCTCGCATGAGTTGCGCACTCCGCTCAGTGCCATCTTTGGGTATACCGAGATGCTGAAAGATGGTGTCTATGGCCCGGTCAATGAGCAACAGTCCCAGGCCTCCGACCGCATCATGACCAACACCCGCCGCATGCTGGACATTGTTGGCGATCTGCTCGATCAGACCCAGATGGAAGCCGGCAAGTTAGCACTGCACATCCAACCCTTCCGGCCGGCTGAATTGATCGAAAACGTTCGCAGTCTCATGGATAAGCTTGTCGCCAATAGAGGTCTCGTTCTCACCAGCCAGCTTGACACCAGACTTCCGGAATTCATCCAGGGGGATTCTGCCCGATTGCAGCAGGTTCTGGTAAATTTAATTAACAATGCTGTCAAATTCACCGAAAAGGGTTCGCTCCATATCAGCCTGTCCCGTTCCGGTGAGAAGACCTGGTCTCTGGGAGTGCAGGACACCGGCATTGGCATCCCCGAGGCCGAATTGTCTACCATCTTCGAAGCCTTCCGGCAGGTGGATAACCTGGCCACGCGCAAATACGGCGGATTTGGATTGGGTCTGGCGATTGTCAAGCAGCTGGCCGAACTGATGGACGGTAAGATCGCTGTGACAAGTAAATTAGGCGCCGGCACAAGCTTCATCATAACCCTGCCGCTTGTGGCAGCTGCCAGCAGTCCAAATTAATTTTTTTCAAAACAGAAAATCCGCATCTTTTCCGCTTCCGAACCCCGGTTTTTTCCTTCCCCACTACAGGCTGCTTTGCGAAGTACGCAAGAAAGGCAGGCGGGGCTTTTCGCGTATAACTCGGAGTTCGCGTTTGCATCCGTGCAGGATTAAATCACGTATATGTTCATGACGGATGATCACAGGATAAGGAGAAGAAAATGACATCAGAACCAAATGTAGCAGGACTAAAGCAGCACAAGTCAAAAGTGGTTTACCAACGCGGCGCTTCGGAAGCTGTCTACGGCCTGGGTTTGATTGGAGCGTTGGTATATTACATCGGCCACGCGGCCACGTTCTGGCTTGGCGTGCTCGGATTTCTTAAAGCCTTAGTCTGGCCGGCCTTGCTGGTCTACGAGGCGTTGAAGTACTTTCATTAATTCAAGCTATCTTTCGTCACCTTCACATAACGAACATCCCAAAGTTTTGAAAACCCTTGGGATGTTCGTTTTTGTGTAGCAGCGGCTTTAGTCGCTCGTTACTTCAAATCCAACGGATAAAGCCGTTACTACGAAAAAAAAATTAGGCGCGGATGCAAAAGTACCCTTGCCTATTTCACTAATCCATTATCAATAAGATCCCTGATCTCCTCCGGGACGAACGGCCCATCCAACCCTTCCTGCAGCTCCCAAGTTTCGCTCAGGTGAGTGCTGGCGCCTGGCGCAAGCGTTTCCAATGGTCCCAGGCTTTCAAGCTCCACATCCCGGTTATTGCAATAAGACTCGGTGTTGCAGCCGCCATCCGGATAGACCGCCTCTTTCTGGATATCGAAGCTCTTGCGAAACAGGATGCCATCCAGCCAGTAAGCCAGCCAGCCATGCGTACCGGCATAGCCCAGTTTCGCGGGCGGCAGGTCCGAAGTTGCATGCAGCAGAATAAAATCATCCCTCCATATCAGGCGTGGGTCATTTAGACGGGTATACGGCCACAGTGCCAGGAGACGGTTTGGCAGGAGACCATGCGGGTCGCTATTCCCGACCGGTTGGGGCAAGATCACCCAGCCTCCCAGTCGGAACATCGTGATGGACCACGGCGCGATCCGGATTGGATTGGGATTCTCATTGCGGATGGTGTAAGTCAGCCGGAAACCCGCCTGTCCTGTCGCGAGTTCGATCCGTATGCTCTTCCGAACCCCTGAGCTTATTTCTTTAACGCCGGTCAATTCCACCCCGTTGGGGAATTGCCGCAACTGCAGCCCGGACTCATCCGGAATATAAGTTTTTTCAGGGCTTTCGGGCGAAATCCACAGGCGGTGACCGCCGTATGGATGATAAGCCCCGTTGGGGGTATCCCATGCCAGATCATGCACATCCGCCAGCAAATTGGGCGAGCCGCGGTACGAGAGTCCGACGATGCGCGGGCCGGCTGTGGTCAGGTATTCCAGGCGGACTTGTTCGTTTTCCAGGATGCCAATGGGGAGATCGTGAAATTTTTCCATAAGTCTATTTTATCAAATAATTAAATCACCAGAGAAATTAAGGTATAAAACCCCATTACATGGTATAAATAAATCATCGGCTCCATATTCTGCCATAGGAGCTGTCAATATCCAAGCAGAGCCTCAAAACAGTCCCGCAGGATGACGAAAACACGTATTTTAATCATTCCCTGGCCTGGCTCTATTCCATTTTATCCCTAGAAAGGAGACGAATATGCCTTTTGGAATCCAACCCATCCATATCGTCGCAATTGTCGTTGTTGCTCTACTGATTTTTGGACCAAAACGCTTGCCCGAAATGGGCCGCAGCATCGGCAAGGCCATCAATGAATTTCGCAACGGAACCCGGGAAATGACCAATTCCATCCGCCAGGAAGTCAACCAACCAGTGGACCCGCAGGCAACGAATAATGTGGTTATGAATAACACCATCAGACCCACTCCCCCTTCATCGATCCCGCTCCAGAACGGTTCGATCGCACCGGCTGCGCCCGGTAACTTCTGTATCCAATGCGGCTCCGCCAATTTGCCCGCCGCCCGTTTCTGCAACCAATGTGGAACGAAGCTCCCCGAAAAGGCCGGCTGAGAGTATTCACGGTTTATGTTCAGAAATATTTAAGCCAAATTAAAGGCTATGCCTGAAAAAGAAATGTCTTTTTGGGATCACCTGGAGGAACTCCGCACGCGGATCCTGATCTCGCTGCTGGCGATTGTTATAGTCACTGCGGTCGCGCTCATTTTCTCTGACACTATCCTAAAGTTTTTGCTGGCGCCCTCTGGAGGCCTGCGTCTGAAAGCCTTCGGCTTGATGGATGGCTTCATGATCAAGTTCCGCATCGCGCTCTACATCGGTGTTGCGGCGGCCTTCCCGATCTGGGGCTTTGAACTGTACCGCTTCATCGTCCCGGGTCTGTTGGCGCGTGAACGCAAGGCGCTGCTGCCCGGGCTGCTGGTTTCAACCTGTCTGTTCATAGTCGGCGCTGTTTTCGGTTACTACCTGCTGGGCGAGATGATCCACGTGATGATTACGCTCTTTCCGCCCGAGGTGGACTTCCTGCCGGCAGCCGACGCCTATATCTCCTTCGTTACTTTCTTCCTGCTGGCGTGTGGGATCGCCTTCCAGCTGCCTGTGGTCATAACCATCCTGGTCCAATTGCGCATCCTGTCTGCCAGCATACTCAGGAAGCAGCGTCGGATTGCCTACTTTATCCTGTTTGCCTTTGCCGAGATCATCACCCCCGTCAGCGATCCGATCGTTGCCCCCCTGGTAGTTTTGATCCCCCTGATACTGCTCTACGAAGGCAGCGTCTGGGCCGCCATCCGTATCGAGGCCAACCGGCTGAAAGCTGCAAAATCCTCCCAGGAGATCATTACC
Source organism: uncultured Chloroflexia bacterium (assembly GCA_963776475.1). Classification (GTDB taxonomy): domain Bacteria; phylum Chloroflexota; class Anaerolineae; order Anaerolineales; family Villigracilaceae; genus UBA877. The sequence continues at coordinate 5,373 of CAVZMZ010000034.1, read as the reverse complement.
TGATATTATTGGATTATTATCATAGCCGCGCAGGTACAGGTGCGAGCAACACTCATCTGCGGAGTTACCTCCCGCCAATGGACGCGCCATAGATTGGTATCAAGAAGGAGATTATTATGTTTGGAATTCAACCCATCCACATTGTCCTTATCATCCTGGTAGCCTTCCTGATCTTCGGAGCCAGCCGTCTGCCGGAAATCGGACGCGCCCTCGGCAAATCCATCAGTGAATTCCGCAAAGGCACAAAGGAAGCTGCCGATGGTTTTAAACAGGAAATGGGACAGACCGATAAAACCACCACGTCAACTGCACAACCTTATGCCCCGCCGCCCGCACAACCCGTTCCCCCAGCCTTCGCTCAACCCGCCCGGCCAACCGGGAATTTCTGCATCCACTGCGGCGCCCCCAACCTCCCGGAAGCGCACTATTGTGCCAATTGCGGGATGAAAATGCCCGACAAGGTAGCCTAACTCCGCGGTCATCCACGTCTCATTTTAACAAAATTAGACTTCCGAAGTTTTAATAACTTCGGAAGTCTCAGGCTAAGACTTATGCCAAACTTCCGAGCTCGCTGAGCTCGGAAGTTTTCTTTAGATCTTCTCAAAACCAGGCTTCAGCGCCGGATATAGTTCCCTATATAATGGATACGCCTTCCGGTACGCTTCCACCTGCCCCGGATCGGGATGGGTGCTGCCGGTGATCCGCACCGTCGCGCTGCAGGCCGCCGGCACATCCGCCCAGGCACCTGCCCCCACCCCCGCCAGCAGCGCGGCGCCAAAGGCCGCCCCCTCACTGGTGTTGACTGTCACCAGCTCTGCCTCCAATACTGAAGCCAGGATCTGGCGCCACAGTGCCCCCTTCGTACCGCCGCCCGAAGCCCGCACCTGGCGGATCTCACCCAGCCCGGCCTTCTGGATCAGGTTGAAAATATCCTTCAGGCCAAACGAAACCCCTTCCAGAACGGCGCGCGTCAGGTGGCCGCGCCCGTGGCGCAAGGTGAGTCCCACCCAGGCCGCACGTGCCAGTGGGTCCGGGTAAGGAGTACGCTCGCCGCTCAGATAGGGCAGGAACTGCAGGCCCTCGCTGCCTGCTGGAACAGGTTCGGCCTCCCGCAGCAAATCGTCGAATCCGACCCCCGGAGCCAGCGTATCCCGGTACCACTGCAAGCTGCCGGCCGCCGAAAGCATCACTCCCATGAAATGCCACCGGCCCGGTACGGCGTGACAGAAGGCATGCAGCCTCCCTTCCGGCTCCACCAGCGCCGCAGGGGTAGTGGCAAACACCACGCCGCTGGTGCCCACCGTCAGCGCCACCACGCCGGGTTCCACCGCGCCCACGCCGACCGCCTGGGCTGCCTGGTCACCGCCTCCGGCCGCCACAGGTGTACCGGCCTTCAATCCGGTCGCGGCTTCCGCTTCCGCGCCGATCCTGCCGGTAAACTGCGGACCTTCGAAGGTGGCTGGCATCCAGGCCTGCGGGATGCCCAGCGCCGTCAAGACTTCGGCCGACCAGCCACGCTGCTTCAGGTCGAACAGCACCGTACCGGCCCCGTCTGCCTTATCCATGGCGTAATCGCCTGTCAGCTTGAAGCGGATGTAATCCTTGGGGAGCAGAACATGCCTGGCCCTGGCGTAGACTTCCGGCTCGTTCTCCTGCACCCACAGGATCTTGGGAGCCGTGAAGCCGGTCAAGGCCACATTGCCGGTGATGCGGATGAACTCCGCCCGCCCGATGCGCCGGTGGATTTCGTCACATTGCGGCTGGGTACGCTGGTCGTTCCACAGGATGGCCGGACGCAGAACCTGCCCTTCCCCATCCAGCAGCACCAACCCGTGCATCTGGCCGGTCAGCCCGACTGCCCGCACGCTTTCCCCGCTCAGCCCAGCCTGTGCCAGCACCGCCCGGATGGCCAGCGAAACCGCCTGCCACCACTCGGCCGGGTCCTGTTCCGACCAGAGCGGCCTGGGAGTCTGCAACGTATGCGCACTGGCTGCGGTTGCAATCACCGCGCCGGTATCGTCGATCAACAATGCCTTGCTGCCGGTGGTGGAAACATCGATGCCAAGGAAATAGGTTTTTAACACTTTCCAGCTCCATTAGAATATGTGCCCGTCACTTTCAGGGTGGCGGGCACATTTGGTAGGTCGGGATTATTCTCGACCTACTCCCATCAGTAATTCAACGGTCAGTTGATCGAGACGCTCGTATTTAAGACCGCGCCTGGCTATCGCCTGCCGGTCGAACGTATGCGCCTTGAGCGCTGCCGCTTTCCCAGCCGTGTACTTGCCAAAGAACGGCGCCATGCTGCTGTCCAAAGTATCGATATCACCCAGCAATTCCTGGATCTCGATATCCGCATGCCATTGCGCAGCCTTCTCCTTCAGGATCAGGTAGGTGCGCATGCAGCCGCGCGCAAAGTCTTTCACCCCTTCGAAATCCTCGGTCCGGTAGGCGTGCGCATCGAAGTGCCGTGAACCGGCATAGCCAACCTCCTCCAGAAACTTGACCAGGAAGAAGGCCGCCTTCAGGTCGCGCGACCCAAATCGCAGGTCCTGGTCGTAGCGCCCCGGATACTGGTCGTTCAGGTCGATGTGGAACAACTTGCCGGCTTCCCACGCCTGCGCCACCCCATGCATAAAGTTCAGACCCGACATCTGCTCGTGCGCCATTTCCGGGTTGACCCCCACCATCTCCGGATGGTCGAGCGTCGTAATGAATGCCAGCATGTGCCCGGTGGTCGGGTTGTACATATCCCCGCGCGGCTCGTTCGGCTTGGCCTCCAGCGCCAGCTTCATCGCATATTTCTTGTCCAGCACATATTCGCACAGGAAGTTCAGCGCCTCCCGGTTGCGCCGGATCGCCTCCACCGGATCCTTGCTCGCATCCGTCTCCACCCCTTCCCGCCCGCCCCAAAACACGTACACCTGCGCCCCAAACTCCGCCCCCAGGTCGATGGCTTGCATCGTCTTCTGCAGGGCATAGGCGCGCACCTTCGGATCGTTGGCCGTGAATGCGCCATCCTTGAAGATCGGATCGTAGAACAAGTTGGTGGTCGCCATGGGCACTTTCAGCCCGGTCTCGTCCAGCGCCTTGCGGAATTCCTGCTTGATCTTCTCCGCCTCGGCTGGCGTGGCATCGATCGGGAGCAGGTCGTTGTCGTGGAAGTTGACCCCGTAGGCGCCCACTTCGCCCAACAGGCGCACCAGTTCGGCCGGGGTCTTGGGATCGCGCACCGGGCCGCCAAACGGATCGCGGCCGAGGTTACCCACCGTCCACAGACCAAAGGTGAATTTATGTTCGGGTTTGGTTCGTAAGAGTCATTTTCTTTCCTTTCTATAAATCTGCAAAGAGAAAACCTTCCTGGCAAGTCGCCGGGCTAAATATCCACTTTCGGAAGGTAACTGTCTAGCTAGCGTTTTTCTTGAAATAAACGTCAGCGAGGACCGCCACTACCAGGATGACGGCTTTTACAACATACTGCCAGGCGGGTGCCACGTTCATCATTTGCAGGCCGGTTGACAGGCTGCCAATGATCAGCGCGCCGATCAGGGCGCCCGGGATGGTGCCGACGCCGCCCAGAGGTGAGGTGCCGCCCAGGATGCAGGCCGCAATGGCATCCAATTCATAGCCCTGCCCGGCCGCGATGGTGCCGTAACCGACATAGGAAGCCAGTACGATGCCGCCCACGCCGCACAGGAAGCCCATCAGGACAAAAACCCTGAACAATACGCTGGTGATGTTGATGCCGGAGAGCCGGGCGGCTTCCCGGTTGCCGCCAATGGCATACGCATAGCGGCCAAAACGGGTATTGTTCGAGACATATAGCATGACCATGGCCACGACCGCCAGCAGCAGCACCGGGGCCGGGATGCCTTTGTAAGCATTGACGCTAACGATATATACCAGGATCAACACCGCCGGGATAGCCGCCACCGAGCAGATCCAGGTAAAGAGGACGAAGCGTAAAACCATACTTCTGCTTGCCTCGCCGGCTGCTGAACACATTCCATACCAGCAACGCCAGGATCACCACAAAGATCACCCAGCCCCAGATCGGCGGGATATATCCCTGGGCGATATCCGAAAAATATGGCTGGTGGGCCGCGATGGTTTTACCGGCAGTGCGCCAGAGGATCAGCCCGTTGAACAGCCACATGCCGCCCAGGGTCACGATGAAGGCTGGCAGTCCCTGGAAAGCAATGAAATAGCCCTGCACGGCGCCCGCCACCGTTCCGACCAGCAGACCGCAGATTACCGAAAGCGTGGCCGCCAGGAAGGGTTGGTCCGGGAAATATTTGAACCAGATATAGTATTGCAAATAAGCGCAAACCACCGAGACAAAACCGGCCAGCTTGCCCACCGACAGGTCGATGCCGCCGGTCACGATCACCAGCACCATCCCGAGCGACAGGAAGGAGGTCACGGTCATCTGGCGGAAAAGGTTGGAGATGTTTTGAGGATCCAGGTAACTGCCGCCGGTCAAAAAGTAAAAGATCACCCAGATGGCGACCACGGCAATGAGCAGCGTGTAGGTCTGGATGTTGCGTCGCACGCCCAGAATGAACCGGCTTCCCAAACTTGATTTTGCTTTCACTTCAGTAGTAGAAACGTTCATGAGATCACCTCGCTTTATTCTCTGTATGGTTCTCAGGCAACTGCAACACCTGTCGCCAATGCCATCACGCGTTCCTGGCTGGCTTCAGCGACCGGCAACATGGCTGTCGAGTGGCCCCGGCACATCACCATGACCCGGTCGCTCATTCCCAGCACTTCTTCCAGTTCGCTGGAGATCATGATGATGGCTTCGCCCTTCTCGGCCAGGTCATTCATCAGCTTGTAAATCTCAAACTTGGCGCCGACATCGATGCCACGTGTCGGATCATCCATGATCAGGACCTTGGGCTTGGAGAGCAGCCATTTGGAGATGACCACCTTCTGCTGGTTGCCGCCCGACAGGGTTAACGCCTGCACATCCAGGCTGGAGGCCTTGATCGTCAGGCTTTTAGCCTGCTGCAGGCTGGCCTGCCTGTTCCTCATTGGCATTGATGCGGAAGAATTTGGAGAACTGGTCCAGGTTGGGCAGGGAAATGTTCCGGATGATCGATTGGATCAACACCAGCCCCATCTTTTTGCGATCTTCCGGGACCAGGCTAAGCCTGAATCGATCGCCTGGCGGGCGCTTTTTGGCCTGATCTCCTTTCCATCCATGCGGATCGTGCCCTTGGTGACCTTCCCATATTCGCCGAAGAGGGTCAGCACCAGCTCGGTGCGGCCTGAACCCATCAACCCGGCGATCCCGAGGATCTCGCCCTTTGCGTACATTGAAACTGACTCCATCCAGTACCTTGCGGCAGGGATTGTTGGGGTCGACCG
>CAVZMZ010000033.1:0-128764 GCA_963776475.1 uncultured Chloroflexia bacterium | reverse complement strand
GCTCCTTGCCCAGGTAGACGTTTTCGCCTACCGTCCGGGTGGGAACCAGGGTCAGTTCCTGGTAGACAATGGCGATGCCTTTCTCAACCGCTTCATGGATGGAACTCTGGCCGAGTTTCAATTCCTCGCCATCGTAGATCACGCTGCCTTCGTAGGTCCCATACGGATAAACACCGGACAGTATCTTGACCAGCGTGGATTTGCCGGCGCCGTTCTCTCCGCAGATGCCGTGGATCTCACCCCGGTAAATCTGGAAAAAATCATCGTCCAGCGCCACCACGCCAGGAAATTGCTTGGTGATATGCTTAAAATCCAGGATAATTTCTTCGTCCACTGCGCACTCCTCCTGCTCAAGCTCGCCAAGGTTTTGGGATATGCCTTGCGTCCGCTTGACCCATTCGAATTCAGGCTAACTGAAAAATATACTTAATGATACATCAAGTGCTGGATTCCCGGCCCCCGGGTTGAGCCAGGGACCGGGAAACAAGGAGAATGGATCAGAGATTAGGGTCGCGGCGGCAGTTGATCGGCCGGGATGCCGCGATAGACGTCATCATAGGATTGGAAACCGCTCTTCACAACCACATCATAGACATTGGCCTTGGTAACCTGGACCACCGGTAGGAAGTTGGCCATGACGTCGCCAGTTTTGGTCTTGTCGTTGGTCAGCTCAGCCATCGTGAATTTCTTTACCCCGGTAGGCTGCTGGCCCTTGATCAGGGCATCGATCATATCCACAGCCTGTGGAGCCAGGAGGCGGGTATCCTTGAAGACGGTCACCGTCTGCTGCCCTTTGACGATGCTGTTGCAGCCATCGGCAGTGGCATCCTGTCCGGAGATCGGTACCTTGCCGGCCAATCCCTGGGCGGCCAGCGCTTGCAGTTCGCCCAACGCCGTGCCATCATTGGAGGCAACCACTGCGTCAATCTTGTTCTGCTGGGCAGTGAGGATGTTCTCCATCATGGCCTCGGCCTTGGCGGCATCCCAGTTCTCCACCCACTGGTCAGCTACGATCTTAACAACGCCCTTGTCGATGTAGGGCTGGAGAACTTCCATCTGGCCGTTGCGGACCAGGACAGCATTGTTATCGGTCGGGGAGCCACCCGAGAGGACCATCTTGACGGGGTTGGCCGTGGTCCAGGTGGGATTGCCCGTATCCAGCCCAAGGGCTTTCACGACGCCATCCGCTTCGTTTCTGCCGACTTCGGTGTTATCGAAGGATAGGTAGGCGGAGATCTTGTCGGTCTTGATCAGGCGGTCATACGAGATTACCTTTACGCCCGCCGCAACCGCCTTGTTCACTGGGGTGACAGCAGCATCACCGTCTTCGGCGATGACGATCAAGCCCTTAACGCCCTGGGAGACCATGTTGTCGATTTGGTCGCTCTGCAGCTTCACGTCGTGGTCGGCTTCCTGCGTGATGACTTCATAGCCCTTCTTTTGCAGCAATTGGGTCATCTGGGCAGCTTCGACCGGCCAGCGTTCGGTCGCATAGTCGGAGAAGGAAAGCCCTACTTTGATCTTGCCGGTCGTGGTGGTATTGGCAGCCTTGGGGGCGCATCCAACCAGGCTGAAAATCAGTACGATCAGCAGTGTTATATACAAGAATTTGCGAGACATCATTCAGCTCCTTTTACATATTTGGTAATCGAATAGGATGTTTTGGAAAAACTTACCCATCAAGTTACTCTTTTCGTGCACCTCCTTTCAGACTACGGGTTCGTCAGGAAGAGGATGAAGAAAAACACAAAATTATCAGGATAGCTTGGTACGCTGCCGGATCACCTCGTCCAGGACGAGCGCCACACATCCGAGTACACAGCTATCCGCTCCCAGCGTGGAGGGGATGATCCTGACATCTTTTTGGGATTGGATCAAACTATTCTTTTGGAATGTCTCTCTTGCGATCGGCAGGATAATATCGGAGATCTGTTCGAGCGCCCCTCCTATGATGATACAGCGCGGATTAAAAACATTCACCAGGTTACCCATCCCAATCCCCAAGGACCTGGCCATTTTTGTAAAAACTTCCAGGCTGGCTGGATCGCCCGCTCTCAGCCGCGTGACCAGCTCCTCGAACGAGACCTCCTTACCGGTCAGGCGCTGGTAATCCTGCACCCCTACGCGTGAACCGACCGCGGTCTCCCAGCAGCCCCGTTTTCCGCACATGCAAGCCGCCCCATCCGGATCGATGGTCATGTGGCCCACTTCACCCGCGAAGCCATTCCAGCCCCGGAAGACTTGCCCGGCGTTGATCACGCCGCCCCCCAGGCCGATGCCGGTGCTCAAGAAAATGAAATCGTCCACATCTTTTCCATTTTTCGCCGAACCCAAATAGTATTCCCCCATGGCGGCCGCATTGGCATTGTTATCCACAAAAACCGTCAGCCCAAAACGGTTCTCCCACAAGCGTTTGAGCGGAACATCATGCCAGTTAAGGTTTGGCGCATAGCGCACCTCGCCTTTCAGGATATCCACCAGGCCCCACACCCCCACCCCGATCCCCAGCGGCTGCAACCCGCTGGCTTTGGATTCCAACAAGGCCTGGTTGATCAGCTCTTCCGAGACATCCAGGTAGGCCGCCAGATCGGCTTCATCGGGCAAGGTGACAAGTTTGCGCCACTGGATCCGGGCGATGAAATCTGTCAGGATGGCTGAGACGAAATCGACCCCGATCTCAATCCCGATTGCGGCTCCCCCGGCAGGATTAAGCTCGATCAGGGTGCCTGGCCGGCCAATCTTTTCCTGCTGGGCCCCAATTTCGTGGATCAGGTTTTCAGAAAGCAACTGGTCGACGATGCGCGAGACCGAACTCCGCGTCAACCCGGTATATTTTGCCAGTCCTGCGCGTGAGAGCGGCGCATGCAATCGAATACGGTCCAAAATCGTCGCACTGTTGTACTTGCGTGCCAGGCTTTGATCGACACCAATTTGTGTTTTCATCTTTTGTATATAAATGCAACATAATATTATTGTCACATTGGGGCACCCGTTTCAAGTGACATTTGTCACTGCCGTTTGTCACATTTGTATACAAGCTTGCTCTAAATGCGTTGGGCGAAATGGCATTTCGCCCACCAGGATTCCCGCTCCCGGTGTAAAATCACTTTAAGTGTTACACCAGAACTTCCTGTTCTTGCCAGGGTTCTATCATCAACAATGTTTCACCAAAAGAATACGGAGGCATCCCTTCATCATGAAGATTTCCGGTTCTGAAAGCAATTATTTGTTTTTCTCATTGGTCATCCCGGCCCATAACGAGCAAGGTTATATTGATAAGGCAATTCTTTCGATAAAGCAGGTGGATTACCCGAAGGAAAAACTCGAAGCGATCATCATTGAGAACGGTTCCGAAGATAAAACGGATGAAATTATCAATGAATTATCCCCGGATTGGTTTCAGGTGCTCGCATCCCGGGAACCGGGCGTCTCCAAAGCCAAGAATAAAGGGATTGAACATCTGTCCGGGGATGCAGACTGGGTGATCTTTCTGGATGCAGACACCTGGTTCGAAAAAGGATTTCTAAAAGAATTAAATGACTTTTTGCTCAAGAACAGAGATAAAAACCTGGGCTGCGGGATGCTTTCGCTGCTTCCATACCCCGATTCCCGCCGGGCTCGTTCCTGGTACAATTTTTATAATTTCGCCAACCATGTAACCCACACCACCCGTTCCATTCAGATCATCAGGAGGGACCTGTTGAAAGAGATACGCTTTGACGAGGCCCTGACTTTCGATGAAGATACATTTCTGCTGCGCCAGTGCATCGCCCGCTCGAAATATTTCTTCCTGAAGACCAACAAGGTTTTTGCATCCACCCGCAGGTTTGATAAAAAAGGTTGGATCGGTCAGCTGATTGAATGGGTTTCTTATGCAACCTCATCTTACGAAAAAAAGAAGACCCTCAATTACAAGGTCGTACGTTAGCTTCCGGTTCCATAAACATTTTGAGCTTATTCCCAAGAAAACCCCCAAGTCACTGAGACACAAAGGATCATCACAATTTACCCCTGCCGTGACAGTCACCTTCTTTCCCAGGTGACCGTCACAGTCTAGTATTTATTCGATCTCAACCGGACAATGGAACAGCCTGTCTTTCACCAGGAATTTTTGCTCCCCAACGATCTCAAATCGGCCTTCGCAGCGGATATCCTCCGATGAGCCACCCACCATCACCCGGATCGTACCGGCTTCCACGATCAACTTCAACTCCTCGTCGAAGAATGCCAATTGGTTCACCGGCAGGTGGAAGGTGATGCGCCGGATTTCCTGCGGTTGGAGCGTGATGCGGATGAAGCCCTTCAACTCCTTTACCGGGCGCGGGATGCAGCCATATTCGTCCCGTATATAAAGTTGTACCACTTCATCCCCTGCCCTGTCGCCTGTATTCTGGATGGTCACGCCTACGTCCACAACTCCGTTGGCCTCCACCTTTGCGCCGGAGAGACTGAAATGGCTGTAATCGAAAGTGGTGTAACTTAGCCCGTGCCCGAATGGATACAGCGGGCCGCGTGCACTGCTCACATAATCCCAATACCAGTTCGACTTCCCGCCGGAAGGTTTCTGGTTATAGAATATCGGCACCTGCCCGACATGCCGCGGGAAAGTGATCGGCAGTCTGCCGCCCGGATTGACCTCCCCAAATAGCACTTCCGCGATAGCGCCCGCGCCTTCTTCGCCCGGCAGCCAGGCTTCCAGGATGGCTGAAGCTTTCTCCGCCAGTTCCGGGACGGCCAGCGGGTGACCGTTGACCAGCACTACCGCCACCGGTTTCCCGACAGCAAAGATTGCCTCTGCCAATTCGTTCTGGACCCCGGGCAGGCGCAGGTCCACGCTGTCGCGCGTCTCGCCGGTGGTGCAGTCCGGCTTCAGGCCCGAACGGTCGCCCAGCACCAGCACTACCACATCCGCCGAACCTGCAATCCGGATGGCTTCCTCAAAACCGGAAGTATCCGGGTCCAGGTTGTCACAACCCCGTGCATACAGAACGTTGGCAGTTGGGGCAGCGGCCCGGATCGCTTCCAGGATCGTGGGTACCTCGACTGACTCACCCGCCAGCGAGGCCGGGTCGATGCCTGCCAGCGGAGAATCCGGCGGAGCGATGGACAACATATAATCCACCTGGGCGGCATAAGAGTAAGCCCCCACCAGGTTGCGGCCAGTGTCAGCGTTCGGCCCGATGACCGCCAGGGTCGCGGGGCCGCGCTTGAGCGGCAGGAGCCCATTATTGGACAGCAGAACCATGCTCTGGCGGGCAATTTGGCGGGCAAGGCTGCGTTGGGCGGAGGTTTCAAAGACCTCGATGACGTGGCCTTCATCCACATACGGGTTTTCGAACAAGCCAAGCTCAAATTTCTTCTGTAAATGCCGGGATACTGCCGCATCCACCAGATCGATGCATACCCTGCCGTCCTCGATGGCAGTCTTGAGGCCTTCATGATAACAGGCGGGGTTGGGCAGTTCCACGTCAATCCCGGCCCGCATTGCCATGGCCGCTGCGCCGGAAGCGTCTGCGGCCGCCCGGTGATAATCCCGGATCATACTGATCGCTTCGTAATCCGAGACCAACAGGCCCTTGAAACCAAGTTCGCCGCGCAGCAGGTCGGTCAGGATGGCCTTGGAAGTCGCCACAACCTCCCCATCCAGTTCGGGGTAGGAATTCATCATGGTGTGCAGCCCGGCATCCCGGATGACTGCCTGGAAGGGGCCCACATACGTTTCGAGCAGTTCGCGTCTCCCCATGTGCACCGGGGCGCAGTTCATCCCGCCCTGGGACAGGCTGTAACCGATAAAATGCTTGCCCGTGGCCATCACCCCGCCTTCATCCAGGCCCTGGCCCTGCAGACCGCGCACGTAGGCTACCCCAAACTGGCTCACAAGGGTGGAGTCTTCGCCAAAGGTCTCTTCCACCCGGCCCCAGCGCGGGTCACGCGCCACATCCAGGACGGGTCCAAGCCCCTGGTGGGCTCCGACAGCTCGCATTTGGGTACGGATGGCAGTCGTCATCTTCTCAGCCAGCTCAGGTTGGAAGGTGCCCGCCAGGCCGATCATTTGAGGGAAGACCGTCCCGCCCAGGGCCATATAACCAGCACAACATTCATCATGCACTATGGCGGGAATGCCCAGGCGGGTTTCGTTCGCCAAGTAGTGCTGGAGGGAGTTGACCGCCCGGGCGCTGGAGACCGGATCGAATAGGGATGAACCGCCAGCGCGCGTGATTTGCCCGATCCCATGCACCAGCAGTTGCGCCATTTTCTGCGTAGACAGGCTGCGGCTTTCGTCCAGGAAATCCCGCATCCAATAGGAATAAAGTTGGGCCAGTTTTTCATCCAGAGTCATCCGGCACAGCATGTCGGCGACACGGCGGAAAACAGGCAAATTGAGCGAGCGCGAAGACATTAATGTACGCCCAGGAGTAGTTCAATGGTAAGTTGGTCAAGTCGTTCGTATTTAAGGCCGCGCCTGGCTATCGCTGCCCGGTCGAAAGTTTGCGCCTTGAGCGCTGCCGCTTTGGCAGCCCTGTACTTGCCAAAGAACGGCGCCATGCTGCCATCGTCGCCATCGATCTCGCTCAGCAATTCCTGGATCTCGATATCCGCATGCCATTGCGCAGCCTTCTCCTTCAGGATCAGGTAGGTGCGCATGCAGCCAGCGCGCAAAGTCTTTCACCCCTTCGAAATCCTCGGTCCGGTAGGCGTGCGCATCGAAGTGCCGTGAACCAGCATAGCCAACCTCCTCCAGAAACTTGACCAGGAAGAAGGCCGCCTTCAGGTCGCGCGACCCAAATCGCAGGTCCTGATCGTAGCGCCCCGGATACTGGTCGTTCAGGTCGATGTGGAACAACTTGCCGGCTTCCCACGCCTGCGCCACCCCATGCATAAAGTTCAGACCCGACATCTGCTCGTGCGCCACTTCCGGGTTGACCCCCACCATCTCCGGATGGTCGAGCGTCGTAATGAATGCCAGCATGTGCCCGGTGGTCGGGTTGTACATATCCCCCCGCGGCTCGTTCGGCTTGGCCTCCAGCGCCAGCTTCATCGCATATTTCTTGTCCAGCACATATTCACACAGGAAGTTCAGCGCCTCCCGGTTGCGCCGGATCGCCTCCACCGGATCCTTGCTCGCATCCGTCTCCACCCCTTCCCGCCCACCCCAAAACACGTACACCTGCGCCCCAAACTCCGCCCCCAGGTCGATGGCTTGCATCGTCTTCTGCAGGGCATAGGCGCGCACCTTCGGATCGTTGGCCGTGAATGCGCCATCCTTGAAGATCGGATCGTAGAACAAGTTGGTGGTCGCCATGGGCACTTTCAGCCCGGTCTCGTCCAGCGCCTTGCGGAATTCCTGCTTGATCTTCTCCGCCTCGGCTGGCGTGGCATCGATCGGGAGCAGGTCGTTGTCGTGGAAGTTGACCCCGTAGGCGCCCACTTCGCCCAACAGGCGCACCAGTTCGGCCGGGGTCTTGGGATCGCGCACCGCGCCTCCAAACGGGTCGCGGCCCAGGTTCCCCACCGTCCACAGGCCAAAGGTGAATTTATGTTCGGGTTTGGGAGAATAGTCAGACATCTTGGCTCCTTCTTGAAAATAACAATTAGTTTGTGGATAATGGATTTAAATATCGAGAAAAATCGATGTTTCGCCTTTTTCCTTCAAGGGAAAAATAACTTTCCGGTCTCCGACGGAGAGCTCATACTCTCCAAGGAAACCATTAAAAGTAAATTGTCCATTGGCGTCGGTTGTCAGGCGGGTGGAAGGGTACCACCATTCGCCTTTTACCAGCTTCAATAACTCCGTATAAGCCGGTTTACAGGATTGATCCCTGCGCAAAAGGCCGGCAGGCGCATTCAGCCAACCGCCATCGGATAAGTCCCACCAGGTAATCCCCTGCACAGCCGGGTGCGCCAACAAAGTCTTGTAATGCAAGACCACTTCCCGTGCCTGGCGTTCTTCCCCCTCCGCTGTGGTTGGCCACTCCTGCACCTGGTAATCGTTCAAGTCGACAATTTCGGGCGGCATGAGGCTGCCCGAGACCAGCGTGTTCTCGGTAAAGTGGATCGGCAGTTTGAAGCGCTCGAAGCGTTCCAGGATGCCAAGCGTACGCTCACTGCCCCAATAGCCCTGGTGCATGTGGGATTGAATGCCTATCACATCGATTTGAATGCCCGCCGCCAGGCAGCCTTCAACCAGGATATCATAGGCGGGGGAGACATCAAAATCGTTCAGCAGCAAGCTGGCTTTCGGGTTGGTTTCCCGTGCAATGTCAAACACCCTGCGGATCAATTCGATCCGCCCCAATTCCTTGCATAGGCGCGTAATCCCGTTGTCATAACGGTCGAAGACCGGCATGATCACTGCTTCATTAACGACATCCCATTGATCGATCACGCCCGCAAAATCAGATACATCCCGCCGGATACGCTCCAGCTGGGCTTGAAGGATCTCCCGGTTACTCAACGCCAGCAGCCAATCGGCTGTCATGGTATGCCAGCACAATGGGTGACCTTTGACCGTGCAAGCATGCTCCTTATACCAGCGGGCGACATTGAGGATACGGCTGGTCTGTGGCTGCCCACGCTGAGGCTCGAAGCGCGCCCAGTAAAACGGCAAGGTGACTTGATTGAACAGGCTAAAGAAACGCTGGTTCCGTAGTTCGGCTTGTTCCTTTTCCTGTCCGGATAATTCATCATTCACCAGGGCAAGGGTGCTTTCCCCCCAATTGGTGCCAAACAGGAATTGATGATTCTTCTGCTGCACCAGGATATCCTGCCGGACAACCGGCGATCCGGCGTGAGAAAGACTGACGGTGGCACTGGCTGTTCTATTCTTGCGAATTGCATGATCAAGATTGTCCATAAAACTATCCCTTGAGCGCACCCGCCGTCAAACCAGCAACGATCTGGCGTTCGGCAAACAAGTAGAAAAGGATCGCAGGCAAAGCAGATAGGGTCACAAAAGCCGCCGTCAAGTGCCAGGTCGGAACTGTATTGCCCCTGGAACTGCATGGTGCCGAGCGGCAGAGTCCAGAGGTTATCCCAGTTGAGCAGGACCAGGGGGGTGAGTAAATCATTCCAGCTGACGATCATGGTCAGGGCGCCCACCGCGGCCAGAGCCGGGCGCGCCAGCGGGAGCAGGATGCGCCAGAAAAAGCCAAATGAGTGAACAACCATCGATGGAGGCGGCATCCTGCAGTTCCAGTCGGGATCGACAGGAAGAAGCCGCGCAGGATCAGGGTGTTTCCGGATATCCCGAAAGCGGTCTGCACCAGGATGACCGCCAGGAGCGAATCGATCAGTTTCATCTGGCGAATCACCAGGTAGACCGGCATGATGGCGACGGTGATCGGGAACATGAGGCCCAGGGTGAGAAAGTTGAAAGCCAGGTCCTTGCCACGGAATTCCATGCGGGCAAAGACAAAGGCCGCCAGGCTGCAAACGATCAACACACCAGCCGTCGAAAACACCATAACAATGAAGCTGTTGCGCAGCATGTTCCAGAACGAAGGCGTGGACAAAATCTGGGCAAAGTTCTCCCAATGCGGGGGAATGGGCGAGGTATAAGGATGTAAGAACATCTCGCCGCGCGTCTTGAGGGCGCCAAAGACCATGATCACGAGCGGCACCACGATGATCAGAGTAACAATACTAAGGACGAGGTACTGGAAGAACCTGGGTAGCTTCTTTTTGAAAGCGTCACTTTTACGATAATCAATGGTTGCCATGGAGGTTCCTTTCTAAATGCCGCTCAAGGGATCAGGCCGGCGGTTAAGCCACATGGTAAGCCACGGAAAAGATCAGGCAGAACACCAGCATGACCAGCGCCACGGCCGAGCCGTAACCCAGCTGGAAACGGATGAAAGCGTAGCGGTACATGTAAGTGGCCATCATTTCGCTGGCATTGACCGGCCCGCCCCTGGTCATGATCCAGACCAGGTTGAATTGCGTAAGCGAGCCCAAAACGGATAGATAGGTGGTAGTACGGATGGTGGTACCAAGCAAGGGGAATGGTAACATACCAGATCGACTGCCAGCGGTTGGCGCCATCGATCATGGCAGCCTCTTCGAGCTCCCTGGGGATGTTTTGCAGGCCGGCCATGAACAACAGCATGTGCAACCCGAAATATTTCCAGGTGAGAACGAGAAAAACACAGAGCCATGACCTGGTTCATATCCCCCAGGAAATTCTGGGCATGGACACCCGGAATAAGGATCAAAAGCGCATTGAGAAAGCCGTTCTCCGGGTCCGGGCTGAACATGCTGATCCAGATGATGGCCTGTGATGACTTCGGAAATCACGTAAGGCATGAAAAAGATGGAGCGAAAAAACGCCCGCCCGGGCAGGTCACGTCCCACCATGATGGCCAGCATCAGGGCCAGGGGTAACTGGACGGCCAAAGAGAACACCACGATTATGAGGCAGTTCTCAATCGCTTTTAGGAAAACCTGATCGGTCAGGATCTGTCTTGAAATTATTCAACCCGATAAATTTGGTGGCAGGCCCCAGGCCATTCCAATTGAACAAGCTGTAATACGCAGAACGAAAAATGGGATAAATAAGAAAAAGAACAAAAAGAATAACAGCCGGCAGCAGGAACAAGCCCAATGGTCACATAATCTTGAGCCCGGCGAGGAGAGCGGTCCCTTGTGCAGACTCGAGATCGAGTCCTCTTCTGACCTGGGGCAATAAATTCATGAAGCATCTCCTTTCCTTTTCCAACGGCTGGAAGCCACCGCGGAAGTCAGGAATTCTTGCAAGGCATTTATCTACCTGAAGTGTCTGAACAGGTCACCTCACTCTGTGCAGCAGGAATGCAAAGGTGACTGTTACATAATGAGAAGTATTGGCGGGGGTTGGGCTATCCGGACCCAACCCCCACTCTTACGAAAAATCTGATGCTTACTTTCCGAAGGTCTGCTTGGCGCCGGCTTCAATCTCCTGCGGCAACCTGCTCAGGTGTCTCGGTACCAGCATACAGTTTGGCAACAGCATCATTGAGGATGCCGCCCATCGCTGAAGGCATATACTGGTCGTAGTAGAGCTGGAAGTACTTCGCAGCCGCGAAGCTCTTCTGGACTACGACCATGTTGGGATTCGCCGTGCTTCGGGTGCGGTCAGGCCGACTTCGCCGCCCTTGACGACCGGGATGCCGCCACCACTGGCAGCAACACGCGCCTGCTGTGCAGGAGCGGTCAGGTATTTGACGAAGTCAACGGCTTCCGGCGAGGCATTCTTGCCGATGGCAAAGCCATTGCCGCCGCCCATGACATCCGTCACGTCACCAGCACCACCCTCGACCGCCGGGAAGTTGAACATGCCCAGATTGGCAACACCCTTCTTGTCGGCAGCCTGGCCGGCTTCGGAGCCGGGAGCCCACTGTCCGGAGAGTTCCATGGCAGCTTTGCCGTTGCCGAAGGTGCCCTGCATGACATCATGCGAGGCGCCCAGGAAACCAGCCTGGAAGGGCTGCAGGTCGATCAATTCCTTGAGATCTTTGCCGGCTTCGACGAAGCAGGGATCGGTAAAGGACCGCCCGTGCGGTTTGCAGCGGCCAGGAAACTCTGTCTGTCCGCAGATACGGGTGGCGAGATACGACCAGATGTGCATGCCGGTCCAGGTGTCTTTTTCACCCAGGGAGATGGGGGTGATGCCGGCAGCCTTGAGGGTCTTGACATCAGCCAGTAGTTCCGTCCAGGTGGTGGGTACGGCTGGCAATTTTGGCCTGGGCGAACAGGTCCTTGTTGTACCACCAGGCGACCTCGCCCATGTCCCACGGCACGCCGTAGTTCTTGCCGTCCAGGGCATAGACCGCCAACGCACCGGGTGCGAAGCTGTTGCGCCAGGCGCCGCCATCTGCATCCAGTGCAGGGGTGATGTCCTGCAGCATACCGGCAGCAATCTGATCATTCATGACGCCGCCGCCCCAGCTCTGGAAGATATCGGGGGGAGTGCCGCCCTGCATGACGGTGGTCAGCTTGGTCTTGAAGGCTTCATTTTCCAGGATCGTGATATTGATCTTCACATTCGGATGCGCAGCCATATATTCATTGGCCATATCCTGCCAGAGCGTTTTGCCCGGGTCGATGGTGGTAATATGCCACCATTCAATCGTGACCGGTTTGGCAGGAGCGGCGGTCGCAGGAGCTGCTGTGGCAGGGGCTACAGTTGGCAGGAGCAGCCGTGGCTACCGGGGCGACTGGGTAGCGGGAGCGGGGGCTGCAGTGGTGGCAGCCGGGCCGCAGCCGGTCAGCGTACAATGCGGCGATCAGCACGAAGCTGACCAGGACAAACATTTTGCGAAGCATTGATTATTCTCCTTCTCTGTGAATATGTATACATCGATTTAGTGGAATTGATTCGAGCCGGAAATGATTATGATCACTTCTTTTCGTGGCACCTCCTATCGCATTGAGACATTTTCGTAGTTATCCTATGAGACCGGAAACCGATGCACTAACCGGTAGCCGTGGCGAACTGCATGAATTCACGAACGACCAGTTGGGTGGGCAATTCGATCCGGTCGGCTTTCTTTTCGGGATTCTTGAGCAGGTCGAGCAGTATTTGGGTGGCAACGCGGCCCATTTTTTCCAACGGCTGGTTGATGGTGGTCAATGCCGGGCGGACGAGTCGAAGCCTGCGGGATATCGTCGAAGCCGACCACCGAAACGTCATCCGGGACACGCAAACCGCGGATTCGGACTGCATCCATCACGCCCATGGCCATCACATCATTGGAGGCAAAGATGGCGGTGGGCGGCTCGGGCAGATCCAGCATGGCCTGGGCCCCGGCATAACCATCCGGCTGGAAGAAATCACCTTCATAGATCAACTCGGGTGCATCCGGGATGTGGTAGGTACGCAAGGCGGAGCGGTAGCCATCCAGGCGGTCGACCGCGCAGCCCAGGTCCATGGAGCCGGTAATGAAACCGATGCGGGTATGTCCAAGTCTGATGAGATATTCCGTGGCACTATAGCCCCCCTGCCAGTTGGTGGCGCCCACTGACGGGCAGTCCCGGCCGGCGCCCTGGTGATCGATCAATACAAATGGGAAATTTGCTTTGGGTTAGATTGCCTGATAAAATCCGCTGGGCTGCGCGGCAGTACCAGCAGCAGCCCATCCACCATGCCCGTGGCCAGGTTGGTAACATAATTGGTTTCCTTGCTGGCTGTGCGGTGAGTGGTATATAGGATCAGGTCAAGGTCGGTCAGGCTGAGTTCGGCATCGATGCCGCGAATGATCTCCCCAATATATCCGGTGCCCAAGTCGGGTACCAGTACGCCGATGCTGTTCGATTTTCCCCCAGCCAGGCTGCGCGCCTGTCGGTTGGCCACAAACCCCAGGCGTTCCATCGTCTCGACAACGCGCTCGCGGGTCTCTTTTTTTACGTGGACATCATTATTGATGACGCGGGAAACAGTCCCGAAAGAAACCCCTGCTTGCTTGGCGACATCCACAATGGTTATTCTTGAGTTCATCTGCTGGTCCAAAATCATGTAAACGTTTACATGGATTTTTGTTTTTTATGCCCTTCGATTCAAGAATTCGCCCGATCAAGGGTTATTCATGAACGAAAAGGGCATAATTCAGGGCAAATCATGGCCTAATGCTCAAAAACGCATTACAAACTCGCACCTGCGAGTCGTTTGGACTTATACAGTTTTGGAAGCGTTTACAAGGAAAATAATAGCATTAATAAGGTCGTGAGTCAAGTACTTTAAGAAAATTTTAATGTTGGGTTCACCAGCCCGTACTGCTTTCCTATAGGATTCGAACTCGGGACATGCTAAACTACCCGCACGTTCGGCACAATCGTAATTCCCGGATAATTCCCGATCCTGACCGGAGATCTCCGGGGTTTATTTATGGTTATGTTTACAGGTATAAATGACAGACGCTTACGATTATGACCTGGTCGTGATTGGCTCCGGCCCGGCCGGGGAAAAAGGCGCTGCGCAGGCGGCCTACTTTGGCAAGAAGGTGGCGGTCGTGGAACGCGCCCCGCATGTGGGTGGAGCAGGCATCAATACCGGGACGGTCCCCTCCAAAACTCTGCGCGAGACCGCCCTGTATTTTTCCGGGCTGCGTCAGCGCGGCCTGTATGGCATCGATTACTCGCTCAAGGCAGACCTGAACATCCGCAGCTTCATGTTCCGCGAACAGGCCGTGGTGGAGGCCGAGTGGAAGACCGTCCTCGAAAACCTGAAGCGGCACCATATCACCACCTATTGGGGGCAGGCTGCGCTCAAGGATGCCCACCGGCTGCAAGTCAAAATGACCGACGGGAGCGAGCGAGCGCTGAGCACCAATATCATCCTGATCGCCAGCGGCTCAGCCCCTTTCCATCCGCCGGAGGTGCCGTTCGGCCACAACGGCATCTACGATTCGGACTCGATCCTTAAGATGGACCGCATCCCCAGGAGCATGCTGATCATCGGAGGGGGGTGATTGGCTCGGAGTACGCCGGCATCTTCACCGCACTGGGGGTGGAGGTGACGCTGGTGGATGGACGTGACCGCCTGCTGCCTTTCGCAGATTCCGAGATCGCCGGGCACTTGCGCTCCCATCTCGAACAGCTTGGGCTGCGCTTCATCTTCAACACACGCGTCTGCAAAAACAGAACCCGGCCCGCAGGGAGTTTGCCTCACGCTCAACGACGGGCAAAGCCTGCTTGCAGAAACCGCGCTGTTCGCCTCCGGACGCCAGAGCAATATCGAAGGCCTGGGCCTGGAAGCCCTGGGGATAAGCCTCGGGCAGCGCGGCCTGATCCTGGTCAATGAAAAGTACCAGACTTCCGTCTCCAATATCTATGCTGCCGGGGATGTGATCGGGTTCCCTGCCCTGGCCTCCACCTCCATGGAACAGGCCCGCGTGGCCATGGTGCATGCCTTCGACCTGCATTATAAGGTAAGCCTGTCGCCGGTCATCCCCCTGGCAGTCTATACCATCCCGGAAATTTCAATGGCCGGCCTGACCGAGGACGAGTGCCGCCAACAGAAAATCCCCTATATGGTGGGCAGTGCCTGTTATGCCAATAACCCACGCGGACAGATCATCGGCGATACGAACGGCATGCTCAAACTGATCTTCTCACCGGCCGGCAAGAAGCTGCTGGGTGTGCACATCATTGGCGAGCTGGCTTCCGAGCTGATCCATCTGGGCGCGCATGTGTTGGCTGACGAGGGCAGCATCGACGCATTCATCGACGCCGTCTATAACTACCCGACCTTGTCGGACTCTTACAAGTACGCCGCCTACGATGGCTTGGGGAAATTGAACAATAAAACGATGTGATGAGACAGCCACCATTATAGGTTGTGACAGTCACCTTCACTTCCAGGTGACTGTCACATTCTTCATCCTTCTGCTATCTACCTTCTTACTCGTTTCTCATTACTATTCCTCCCCCCGCCAACCAGACCTTAAATCAGCGCAGCATATCGGTCATTGAGCTGGCGGCGGCATCCTTGGCTGTCTGGGTGGGCAGTCCGAAGATCGTCTCAACCGTCTTGAGCAATGAGAAATGGTTGTAGGTCTTGGCTGAGACCACACCACCGGTCTTGGCTCCTGAACCGGCGAAGATGGTCAGGACTTTGTTGCCCTGGCTGCCATCATCTTCATCCCAGGTAAGAGCCAGCAGGCATTTGTCGACTATGCAGGCGGGTGAATTTAAGATGGCCGGCAGGTGACTTTTCAGCCAGGCATCCCCTGTGGCGACCGAGCAATTGTGCATATCGTTACACAGGTTGGGTGTGATAAATGCGAAATTCGGGGTAGTGGAGGCTGACTTCAGATCGGTGGCAAGCGCTGTGAAGGGCACTACACCCGCATCACAGCGTGCAGTATTCGTGCGGATGTCATCGAAATACACGAACGGATCATGCTTGGGCGCGTAATTACCGGAGGTTGTCAGGCCGCAATTCGAAGGCATCGATTCCATATAACCCTTCCAGCTCAGCCCCTTGGCGTTCAGGTTATCAGCCAGGTTTTTGGCATTGATGTGACAGGAGCTGGATGGGCTGCAATCCGTGGTAATCGAGTAGTTGCTGCCGCCGTAGAGATCCAGATAATTGGGCAGGCTGGGATGCGTGATGGCAGTGTAGTTGGTTGCGCGCGCATAAGCATTCCCCAGGCTGGTGATATACGGGGAAGCGCTTGTATTCCAAACCTGGTTGTAGCTGTGGTTTTCCATTACCACCACAAAGATATGTTTAATGGTGGAGGCTGTGCCTGAGGCAATAGCTGTGGGTTTGGGAGTGCCAGCGGCTGTGGCGGTCGGTGTGGTTGAGCTGCCGGCGGTGACAATCAGCTTGGGCGCGTTTGCTCCAGATTCACGTGCTGCCAGGCTTATGGCAGTTGATCCTGGCGTGGACACCCCGAAGGTGAAAGTGCCATCCCCTTTGACAAAACTGGTCACATCCAGCGAAACCCAACTGCCAGTCGCAACCGCTTTGGAGGTGGAAAGTGTACTACCCGTGGCCGGAGCATTGCTATAATTTATGCTTGTTTCCGACCAGGAGTTACTGGAGACGGATTTGGCAACCAGGCCCTGGGTGGAAGCGCTGTTGGCATAAATACGCAGGCTGGCCTGCGTGACGGTGGCTCCGCCCACCCCCGATACGGTGAAGCGCAGGTAACTGTTCACCACCGGGGAAGAATCCACGCGCAGGCTGGTTCCCGCACCATAGTTGGTACTGGGAAGGTCCGATCTTACATAAGCATCCGCTGCCGGGTTAAAAGTGAGACTCACACTTGCTCCGGCAGTAGAAATGAGAGTGAAACTGGCCAGCAGTCCGGCCGCTAACAGGATAACAGAAATACGTACCACTAAAGGTTTACGCAGAAACATCAGGTTTTCCTTCTATATTTTGTTTATGAAAAGAGGGGGGATTGTGACTACGAATTGGATACAACCCGGCGGGATGATCCTCCGCCGGGTCAACATTTTGCTGGTTTATTAAACTGCATCCTTCGCTTAGTCGGGGAAGTACTTTTCAATGAAAAGTAACTAAGCATATCACCCCCTCAGGTGGAACTGTCCATAGCCAGGAAGTGCCAATTTTCTACATATTTGTTAATAGTCTGTAAGGTGAAATTTGGCCGTTTTCATCCAAGTTCATGCAAAATCCGTGCGGCGCGCACACTTTTGGGGGTTGGATTTTATTTAATAACCATTTTTGAAGGATTTTCAGGGTTTCAGACCACACCCCGTCTGTGACAGTCGCCTTCTCTCTAAGGTGACTTTCACATTATTCAAACGAATGTCTTTATCAGGGCCAACTTTGCGGGGTTGGCATTTGGAGGAGTTGGCCGCGCAGCCTGTCCTGCGCATTTTGCCTGCACCCAGTATGGGGAGCAAGGCAGCAAAGGCAGCAGCATCGTCGGAAGCCGGGCAAGCCCAACCATTTTTTCCTGCCCGCTGAGGCAGGCTTGCGATGAAAAGGAGCAAAAATGAAATCACAGTTTTGGAAACGCCTGTCAATGGTCATGCTGTTGATGCTGCTGGCGGGCCGCGCCCCAACCGGCGACACTGACGCCGATCCCACCAAATCGCCGGTCTTGCCGCCAACCCCGCTTCCTCAGATTCCGACGCAGTCCGCTGACAACACCCCGGTCAGCCAGCCTGTTGCTGGCCTTATGGCTGCCGACTCCGGCTCAAACATCTACCTGGAGGTAGGTCAGACCTTCAGCGTGACGCTGGAGGGCAACTCTTCCACTGGCTATACTTGGGAGCTGTCTCCGGTTGATAAGCCCATCCTCTCGCAGGTCGGCGATCCGCAGGTAACGCCCAAATCCAATCTGCCGGGCGCCCCAGCCATACTTACGTTAACCTTCCGGGCCGACGCCAACGGAAATCAGCCGCTGGTGCTGATCTACCACCGCCCGTAGGAGAAGGATGTATCGCCGGCTCAAGTGTTTGACGTGACCGTGATCGTGGGGTCCACGCCCCAGCCAGCCCTGCTGCCGACCTCCACCCCGGATACCCGCCCCACACCGACCACGGTGGCTTACCCTGCCGGCGGCATGAAAGGCTGGCTAACTTATACCAACGCGGATTACGGCTTTTCTTTCCAGTACCCGCCAGAATGGAAACTGCAGCCGGGCTACGGCACCCTGACCGGACATGCTGTGTTACTCAAGCCCGAAAAGGTCAATGCCCAGCTGGTGGTGGCCTTCAAGAACAGCGCCGAGGACGCTCAGATCGGGCGCACCGGGGTAGGCAGTGGAGAGCTGTTGCCGCGCGGCATTGTGCTGCTGGCCGGCAAGGAAATCAACCGCACTGTGCTCGTGTTCGATGGCAAGGACATGACCGTGCTGTACAGTTGCACTGGCTGCATGCTGCGTGGCAAGCTGCAGTTCAATTTTGACCTTGATTACCTCGGCAACTGGACGGATCCCACAGCCCTGACCGCTTCCGTGGAAGCCCAGGCCGACCTGGTCGTGGCCTCGGTTACAGTGAAATAAATGCCTGGCGATGGGCGCGTTGGCTGACAAGAATTGGTCCCAAGGTCTGCCCCGCTTCGTGCGGCCAATATATGCTATTTTTATGGGCAGCTGTCAACCGGTTTGGATATCAGTTTGATGGTAGTGATAATCTCATTTTTGCCTGGATTGGGATCGCGGCGGAGATTCGGATACGCGTCCGATGTCACGACGGCCCTGACCCACGCATTGCGCGATTCTCCGGGCACGAAGGCCACCACCTTGATGACCGCGGTGACCGTCGCGTACTTTCCCGGCCCCAAATTGACCGGCACCCCTTGGACGTGCATCACTTCAAACGGGTCGGGAACATTAATAAGGACGCTCACGTGTGCCGCATTGAGCGGGCCAGGGTTGTGGATGGCATAACTTACTCTGAAGGTGTCGCAAGCCTTGACATACCTGGGGGGAGCCGAAACAAGCTGGATCGCAAGGTTGGGGCTAAACACCTGATGAGCCGCGGCGGGCAGGCTGGTCATCCCCAGGAGTACTACTAGTGAGAGTATAACGAACGCCGCCCGTGCGAAATGATGGATGCGGAACTGCATTGGAAATCTCCTTTCTCCTTCATAACGATAAAGCTTTGTTGGCCCATATCACAGTCTAGCCCGAATGGACTGCCTGCAACGATTTGGTGCATCCTCCTGGATATGTCACCTCATCCAGAGAACTGCCTGTTCAAGGCTTGAAGCGTCGTCACTCCAGCCGGCGATCTGCCCGCGCGCATTGATGGCAAGCGCCATACTGTAAATACCTTTTGGCAGCTTGCCCAAGTCGGTCAGGGCGCCTTTCTGCCAAAGGAAAGCATGGAACACACCCTTGCCATTGTCGCTATAGCCCACGATCTGCCCGTTTTCGTTGATCCCTTTAGCCTGGCTGAGCGCACCGCCCAGCGTGCCCAAGTCTTTCACTTTGCCATCCTGCCAGAGGGCTGCATGAGTATTGCCCGAGGCAGTCTCACTATACCCCACGATCTGTCCACGTGCGTTGATGGCCAGGGCTGCGCTGGAAGGACCGCCCAGCGTGCCCAGGTCGGTCAGCCTGCCATTCTTCCAAAGGAAGGCATGTTGCGCTCCCGAGGCGGTGTCGCTGATGCCCACCACCTGCCCACGGGCGTTGATGCCAAAGGCAATGCTGGAAGGACCGCCCAGCGTACCCAGGTCGGTCATCTTGCCGTTCTCCCATAAGAAGGCATGCTCCACACCTTTGGCAGTCTCGCTCGAGCCCACGACTTGCCTGCGGGCGTTGATATTGTTCGCGCCGCTCGATCGACCGCCCAGTGTGCCCAGGTCAGTCATTTTGCCGTTCTCCCACAGGAAGGCGCGGTAGCCGTTCTTGCTCAGACTGGTTCCCACGATCTGCCCGCCCTCGTTGATGGCAGCGGCAGAACTATAATTGTCGCCCAGCGTGCCCAGGTCGGTCATCCTGCCTTTCTGCCAGAGAAAAGCATGCGAAGTTTGGGTGGGGTCCGAGGCAAGCCCGCTGCTCCCCACCACCTGGCCACGGTCGTTGATCCCCTGCGCATTGCTGCTGGTACCGCCCAGGGTCCCAAGGCGAATGAGGCTGAACGGAACAGAGGCGGAAACCGATTGTGCAAGCAACACGGCGGTCGCAACACTGGCCAGCAGAAATAACTTGCTGATTTTATGTTTCATAGGGTCAGTCCCTTAAACGGATATATAAGGTAAAAAAAGTTGATATAGTATAGCCCGTAGTCCCATCGGGCAAAACCCGCCAAAAGTCCTAAAGTGGCTGCAGCCGGATTATGGCTGCACAGTCCATCAGGAGTGATACCGTTTCAGCTGCAGAACCGGTTCCTTCCGTTACTACGCTCCTAGGGGTGCAAGCGTGATATGCCGATTGCTAAATTCATCTTTTTCTGCAATGATAAGAATTGATTTTAGGGAGCTTGCGGTATTATGAGCTTTCGTTGCAAGTAGGACAAATACTGACTGAAGGAGGTCACCTTCCAGGATGATGTGCTACCCACGGATGGCGGTATCGGGATGGCTGAAAAGGAACCTTAAAAAGATTCCACCGCTGCATTCAGGTCAGTGTGGATTTCGAACAACGTGTCGAAACTGGCAACATACAGAATGTATGCCACCTTGGGTTGTGGGGCAAGCAGTTTCACATGGCTCTCGACCCTGGGGCCACGACCCCGGTCAATGGTAGGCTGGGATGCCCGGCTTGATTCTTCCTCGGCCTTTGGTGGGCCGCGGAACAACAACGCTGTCTTGTGGATTGCCGCCAGGCCAGAGCTGCTCATAAAAATTAGTTTGCTCAGGTCGATCAACAGATCACGCCTGCCATCGATGTAGATTTTTTGGCTTCATCGACAAGTTGCGCGTGATTGGAACCATCCATTATTCCATCCAGTTGCAGAATGGTCACCAGCACGCGCCCTTGTTTTTTTGAAATGATAATGTTCAAATTCACATTCATTCTTTTCGGTGGAAAATAAAACAATATTTACCTGGCTGCCCACCCCCCGCTGGTTCAGTCCGGTGGTAGGAGCTCGGTTACCGCACGCAAGCGTTCTACCAGATGATCGGGCGGTTCATCTTTACATAAAAACGTACCGCCTCCGTCGCTGATCGAGGCTTGCTGGCGGGCGTCTGGATGGTCGATCAGGACCATTATTATGGCAGCCGGGCAGACTTCGCGAAGTTCCTGAAGAGCTTCAATCGGTTTATTGGAGAGCAGTCCCCAATCCACCAACAGCATATCGATACGGCCTAGGTGGACCTGGGCTAGCGTAGCAGACCAGTCGGCCGCTTCGCCAGCCACTTTAATAATCAAATCCATCAGCAACAGGCGAAGTGCCATGCGCTCTGTGCTTTGGGAAACGCCTAAAAATATATATGCCATAGGCCTTTCATGTGTCAAAATCGGCGCTCATATCGCACTTCAAGCTCAAGGCGATCAACGGTTTGGCCGGGCCTAAGAGGATGGACATTTCCATTTCGAACAAGTTGGTAAGCCGGGGCCTTCACCGTTGATTTAAGCAGGAAGGATTGGTATTCTGGAAAGTCGCTGACGTAAGCAAAGAATTCTTGGATGGGTCGATTGATCGTAATAACGTGTTTGTTTGTAACCAATTTATTAT
Source organism: uncultured Chloroflexia bacterium (assembly GCA_963776475.1). GTDB lineage: Bacteria > Chloroflexota > Anaerolineae > Anaerolineales > Villigracilaceae > UBA877. The sequence goes on along the minus strand of CAVZMZ010000033.1, from coordinate 107,179 downwards.
CCTAAAAAAAACGAATGGTTATTAGGTTGTTCCGGTCAGATCCCAGTGGAGCGCAACTGGCAATAACCGGCCCGGATGCCAATGAGCTCTAATTCACCGCACTACACCCAAATTGGAGTATCCCCAAAAACCTCTTTGTTTTCAACAAACGATCCCTCCCAACTCGAAATTGCCCGGCTGAGTACCTTGTGACAGTCACCTTCTTCACCAGGTGACTGTCACCTTCTTTTACGGTTTACACTTTACGGTTTACCTCGCTCCAGCTCAAACAGTGATTACTGCGGAGCCGGAGCATCAAACTCGAGGCCGCCTCGGACCAGGCGCTATATCCGGCTGCGAGGCCCGCGACCTACTACGGAAAAGCCGGGCTGTCGAAGTGGTCAGGTCATCATGTATGTGGATGCCATCCTGCAGGTCAACCTCCGAGCGCATGCAGGAGCTTCGCACCGTTGGGCGACCCCCAGCCCGTGCAGGCATCCCAGCCTGCTTTGGCTTTATAGGCTCCATTATTGCCTGAGGTGATGTCCTGGAAGGAACCTGAATTCGCGAGAGAACCGTAGGTGAGCGGGTTGAGGAATCCAACCCGCTGCCCCAACTTTTGGTTAACCAACGCGATCAGGCCCGCCCACAAAGGCGCCACCGCGCTGGTACCGCCAAATACAAGCTCCTGCCCATCCACGCGCACGGAATAACCCGTGGCTGGGTCAGCATCTCCTGCAACGTCTGGAACACCGCGGCCCTTGTAGTGATTTTTATTGGCCGAGGGCGGGATGCCTGCCGTACCCTGGTAAGCGGGCCTGGGAAAGAAGTCACTCACCCCGCCGCCCGTCGCGCTGCTGGTACTCTCATTCCAAACCTGTTCGCTGGAGATTACGTTCCCGGCGGTTATGAGCTTGGTGCCCCCGCAACCGCTTACATTCGGGCTGGAGGCTGGAAAGTCAACGTGTGCCTTTCCATCCGTCTCTCCATCCCCAGAACCGGCATCGCCGGCTGCGCAAAAGATCGTCACCCCCAGGGCAGCCGCCGCCTGAAAGGCTTGGTCGTAGGAGCTCATGGATTGCTGCGTCCACGTATCCTCCGGACCACCCCAACTGATCGAGATCACCGACGGCTGGTTGGTTGTGTCGTGGATGGCCATGGTGATGGCATCCAGGAACCCTTTATCAGTATTGGGCGCGAAGTAGACGGCAATTTTCGCCTTCGGCGCGATCGCGGCAGCCACCTCAATGTCGAGCATCACTTCTCCATCCGGGCCATCCGGGGTCGAAGGCTGGTTCTTCCCGCCGTCCACACGGACGGTCTTTACATTCGGCGCTGTCAGACCGAGTTTCTTAAAATAGGCCGTGATATCGGCTTTGCGATACCCTCCGCCAAGTTCGATCAGGGCAATACACTGACCGCTGCCGTTCAAGCCGGTCGGGAACGTATACAGCTTTGCCAGTTGTGGCGGAGTGAAGGAACTGCCCGCCGCGTGAGCCTGAATCCCGATGCTGGGAGCCGGCATATAGTGCTGGAAGTGCGGCTTGGCTACCGGGCGGTCATCGATCCCGAACACCCCTTCGATGATATCTTTCAAGTCGGCCGGAACCGTCAATGGACCCGTCCGGCCGCGGTAGGTGCCGCCCTCGTGTTCATAGTTTTCGATCGTCGTTCCGAACGCCGCCTCAAAGTCTGCTGCCGTACCCGACAGGAAAACGCTGCGCCGGGCTGCGCTGCTTTGGACCACCACCAGGCCATGTGCCTGCGCGAACGCCTCGACCTTGGCCATATCGGCCGGATCGGCGCCATGCGCGGAGGTATATTCATCCTGGGTCAGGTAGCGCCGCTTTTCAGGGGTTTGATCCATTTGGAAATTGTCTGCTGCAGAGCTTTGCAGGGCTGCCTTGCGGCGCACCCGGACGGTCACTTCAAAGCGCTCATCTTTGGGGATCCGACCGACGGCACGCGCATCGTGCAGAGGTTTGCGCTCGCTGCCACGAACTGTTGAACGTTTAGGATTTGCAGGCATGCTTTGCTCCTTTCTTCCTTGATCTCAGCTGGGAAAGAGGTCGGTGCAAGTTTCAGCCATCTCGACGGCTGGTGGCTTGCTCCAGCAGGGCAAAAAAAGAAAACCGCGTCCTTACCTGGTTGCAGGAGTGCGGTTTACGACGAAGAGGACGATGGTGTCGCCCTGCGATTTGATTACTACTTCAGCAGAATACCAGCAATTTGTGAGAATTTCAAGAGGTTTTGCAAATTTCACACGTTGTTCTTAATATCGAACGAATAAGTTTAGAGCTTCGCCCGGGCGGGCAGATATGTGCCGCTTCGTTGTACCGATGGGAGCAGTCATACCCCAATACGTGGGTAAGCGGCCGCTCCTATGACCGTTGACCTACGGCAAAACCTCAAACAGCGCCTCCACCGGCCTCGGGGCGCCTAATTCCTCCCCGCGCCGGCCGGGGCTGCAGCTTCCAACTGTCAGGCGGAACTGCCCCGGCTCGAGCCTCTGATCGCCGTTCTCATCCACGAAGGTCAATGCTTCGGATGGGAGCATGAAGCGCACAGTCCTGCGTTTGCCGGCCTTGATACGCACCCGCTGGAAACCAACCAACTTGTGCTGCGGCACCGGCGCGGAGGCTTCCAGGTCGCTCAGGTAAACCTGCAGCACTTCATCCGCATCCATCCCGCCCAGGTTTTTGACGGTCAGGCGGAAGGAAAGCGGCTCGCCGACCGATAGCTTCTGGGAAGCCAGCTTCAGGCCGCTGAATTCAAAGCGGGTATAACTCAGACCAAAACCGAACGGGTAAAGCGGCTCGAGCCGGCTGTAGCGATAGGTGCGTGCTTCCATGCGGTAATCTTCGAAAGGCGGCAGCTGGGCGGTGGCACGCGGGAAGGTCAACGGCAGCTTGCCCGAAGGCGAGACGTCCCCAAAGAGTACATCCGCCAGCGCCTTTCCACCCGCCTCGCCCGGGTACCAGACGAAAACAATCGCTTCCACCATATCTTCCAGGTCGCCCAGCGCAATCGGGCTGCCCCCGCATAACACCAGCACCACGCGTGCCCCGGCGTAGACCAGTTTCTTAACAAAATCCACCTGGACGGGCGGAAGCGTGATCTCGGCCCGGTCGCCCTTGTGCTCGGACAGGATCGCATCGCCCTCCTCGCTCTCCAGCAGCGACGAATAGCCCATGCAGGCGATCGTCAGGTCGGAGGCGGCGGCATCCCGGGTCGTCCAGTCGAGCGGGTTAAGGGCGGCCTGGCTCAGAGGCACACCCATGCGGTAGCCCACGCGCACCCCTTCGGGCGCGCGCCCGATGATGCCTTCCATCAGGGTGCTGAGTGATTCGTTATACCCATTGTAATTACCCAGCAGGGCTTCAATACTGGTTGCATTCGGCCCCAGGATGGAGATGCGTTTCACGTCCGGGTGAATGGGCAGGATATTCGCTCGGTTTTTAAGCAGCACGATCGACTTGCGGGCAGCTTCACGCGCAAGGCGGCGGTGCTTCGGGCTGCAGATCACACTGGGCGGAATGGAAGCATATGGAACCATTTCCAGCGAGTCGAAGACTCCCAGCTTGAAACGGGTCAGCAGGGTGCGGTGCAGGGCCAAATTGATCTGCGCCTCGCTGACCAGCCCGCGCTGGAGGGCTTCCTCGAGCTTATCGTAGGTGACGCCGCAGCTGATGTCGCAGCCGGCATTGAGCGCCATGGCGGCTGCTTCCACTGCATCTTGTGCCACTTTGTGGCCAGCGTGGATGTCGGTCAGAGCCCAGCAATCCGAAACCACATGGCCCTGGAAGCCCCACTTCTCCCGCAGAGTCTCCCTCAGCAGGAACGGGCTGGCGCAGGCCGGCTCGCCATTGACCCGGTTATAAGCACCCATGACGGCTTCCACCTGCGCTCCTTGCACCAGGCGCTTGAAGGCCGGCAGGTAGGTGTCATTCAGGTCGCGCAGGGAAACGTGCGCATCGAAGGAATGCCGTTGGCCTTCGGGTCCGCTGTGGACGGCGAAATGCTTGGCGCAGGCGGCGGTCTTGAGATATTTCGGATCGTCGCCCTGCATGCCGCGCACAAAAGCCACGCCGAGCTCGCCGGTCAGGTAGGGGTCTTCGCCGTAGGTTTCCTGGCCGCGCCCCCAGCGCGGGTCACGGAAGATATTGATGTTTGGCGCCCAGAAGGTTAATCCCTGGAGCTGAATGGTGTAGCCCTGGCGCTGCAGGGCGGCCTGGTATTTGGCACGACCCTCATCACTGATGGCAGTCCCCACCCGCTGCATCAGCCCGGTATCCCAGGCGGCAGCCAGCCCGATGGCCTGCGGGAAGACCGTGGCGCGGCCATTCCCCACCACGCCGTGCAAGCCCTCGCTCCAGTAGTTGTAGGCCGGGATATCCAGGCGTGGGATGGCCGGGCATTCATTTAGCATCTGGCTGACCTTCTCCGCCAGGCTCAGGCGGCCGATCAGGTCGTCGACGCGGGTATCGAAGGACAGGGCAGGGTCGCGGAAGGGGAGAGTGGGTTGAGGGGGCATATTGGCACCTGTTTATGGAGTCGAATAGTCGTTTCGTTTGATGGTTATGGTAATGGTTAAGCATTGATTGCGAGTCATCCGGAAATGATTACCCTTGCGAAGGTTTGGCAGTAATTGGGTCTACCTTTGAAACATATATTGAGTATCATCCACAATCTTCCAAAAAACGTGACCTTTGCAAGGCTGGGTCACAAAGTGAACTTGCTCTCCTATTTTACCGGTTTTAGGCTGTGGAAGGTATGGCTGAGTTGAAATTGGAACACTATTGAGTAGATTCTATAAGAGGATCGGGAGAGCCGCCGGCGCGGCATTTTGTTCCATGCCCGCTGGTATAATCCAAAAGAAATTCATGGGCTATTAAACAACCAAAAAGGCCTGGAAACCAGCATTGACTGTTACGCACCTGAAACGTAGAAATCTAATGTCCGAATATAAAAATAGGATATTCCTTATCCTGGGATATATTCTGTCTGCAACTTTACTCTTATTACAAATTAAATCCATTATTTCTTCTTACAATAATTATCCTTTTACCCTGGGCTGGTCTGAGGGGGGACGGATTTTCGCCGCCTATCAGGTTTATGCACCGATCATTGCTGGCAAGTATTTATCCCTTCCATGGCTCGACCCTGGTCGATCCATTCTTGACGGGTTGGTTTTACTGATCCCCCACGTCTCTATTGGAACTTATCGTTTATGGATTAATATCCTGTTTTTCATTTTTAGTTTTCTGGCAGCCCTGCTAACCGTACGCAAAGCTCTGGGTTTTTCTGAGATTCCAGGCTCGCAAAAGAAAGAACTGGTTGTATTGCTCAGCTTCTGGGGAACTCTCTTTCTGTTACAGGGGCCAATTTACTATCATTTACTTGCCGGGATATTACCGATTCTCTGGTTTTACGATGAGAAACGCCCTGTTCGAAACCTCATCGTCATCATTATCTGTTCAATGTGGGAGGCATTGGGCCGGGTGAATTGGTTCTTAATGCCAGCCACCCTGGTGATCCTGCTACATGTGTTGAGAACGCCGCTCCCGCTCCGCCCACAAAAGGTTTGGAATTATATAAAGTGGCCATTGGTTTATGCATTTTCAGGTGGCATAAGCAGTTTTACTATTTATTTAATTTATATGAAGGCAATGGGGTTTGTAATCCCTTTCTTGAATCCAAGTATGAATTACCATTTTGCGCTGTATAAATTATGGCCAAACACCGGATTTATGGGCTTGCTTCCTGATATAACTCTGATATCCCTGCCAACATTGTTGATTATGCTATACGTTGTACAGGAATATCGACAAAATTTGCATTGGATAAGGCTGCTAATAATCCTTTCCATTCTCGGGGTTTTCTTTGCTGGAAGCACGCTGGTAAGTCTGCGTGCTGGGGGCGGATATGATTTGCACAATTATGACTCTTTCTTATTGCTTATCTTTATTACCATTTGCTTCCTGGGTGTAGGTGCTGAATATTTGGATAAGTCCGGAGGGCCGGGAAAACTGCCTCTCACTTATCCTGCCGTGATCATATTTCTATTGTTTATCCCAATCTGGCTGGTTATACCGAAAACCGGTAAAAGTGCGCCCCCTACGACAGCTCAAAGTGAGCAATCACTTCCGACAGCTCAGAGTGAACAGAAATTTGCAACCCCACAAAGTGAGCAGCAGGCCCTGCTTGAGATAAAACAAATTCTTGAGAAACCATCTAATAGTAACGCAGAGCATCCCATTTTATTTATAGATCAAAGACAGCTGTTGGTTTTTAATATGGTAAAAGTTGAGAACAGTGCCATTCCTTATGAAAAAATCGAACTTATGGAAATGGCAATGGCAAGGAACGAAAAATATAAACGACAGGTTCAAAGCGATTTGGAAAATCACAAATATTCCTTGATCGTAAGCGAAGTATTGGTGCCTTGGGCAAAATCATACAGCCCGAATCTTTTTGAACGGGATTGGTATGAAAACAATGTTTGGGTGGATTTTGTCGCAATTCCTGTTCTGGATAACTATGCTCCTATTTACATCAACGAAAATATTGGGATTGCAATATATGCCCCAAAACATTGAGCGATTATGAAAACCTCTCTACTATCTTAAGAAGTACCTAAGAGGGGGTTCCAGCCCAGGAGCTAGCTGGGACACGGATGGTAAAATTGATCCCGGAGGCAGTGACGGGTGAGAACAACCGCATCAGCATACTCGAGGTCAAGCCACACTCGCGGGAACAATTTTATCCAACAAGCGCTATCTGCCCGCAAGGGTTTTTTAGCCTATCTGCCCTTGATCCTGGCTCTGGGTGCGCTTTTGACAGTCGCCATGACAGAAGCGTATTTCGGCAACCTGGATGTGGTCGAATACCAGTGCTACGCAAGGGCTTTTTGGTATGGAGCCGAACCAGCCCAGTCTGTTTCAGTCTCCGCTTGCCAGTTCATCCCACAAATCTCACAATATCATACATTGCCACACGAATACCCGCCTCTGGCATTAATCGTTTTCTCCCTGCCCTTGTTGGTGCCGGTAGTCGGTTACCCGCTCATGTTTGCACTATTCATGGCCGCCACGACCGCGCTGATCTACTGGCTGTTGCTAAAGCATGGGGTGAGTGGTGCAGCCAATGTGTTTGCGGTCTGTCTGGTGGCCGGCTGTATGGGCACCGGACTGTCACGTTTCGACATGGTCCCGGCCGGTTTGTGCCTGCTGTGCATCATCCTGGCAGAAAACAAGCGCTGGGGCCTGGCTTATGCCGTCCTGGCGGCAGGCGTCTTGATCAAGATCTATCCGATCGTGATCTTTCCAATTTTATTCCTGGCAGAACAACGCCAGCAGGTTGGATCTTTCTCCCCTTATCAATCCATCCGGTTGAAAACGGCCGGGAGCATTCTTCTGCAGACTTTCCGAAATATCCGCAATTGGCGCTGGAAGAACGCGCTGATGTTCAGCGGCCTGGTGCTTGGAGTGACCATCTTTTTTGGGGCCTTGTCCTCAAAAGGAGTGTTTAACTGGATTTCCTATCTGTTTCAGCGTCCGTTTGAGGTTGGATCAACCGGAAGTTCCCTCCTATGGCTGACTTCCCTGGCAGGGGTACCGGTTACCTGGAAGACGACTTATGGTTCGATGAATACTTTCAGCCCAATTGAAGGCACGATTGCATTCGTTTTTGGGTTCATGTTCTGGATGGGTTATATTATCATCATCATCCGACAATTGCAGGGAAAATTAAAGCTGGTCGAGGCTTGCATCGCGGCCCTGCTGGTAATGATCGCCACCAGCAAAGTCTTCAGCCCGCAATATCTACTCTGGTTGATCCCGCTGCTGGCCTACCGCGCCACCAATAATCGCAGATTGTGGCAGATCTGGGGCGGTATTCTCATCCTGACCTCACTGATCTACCCAGTCTATTATGGATTCCTTTCAATCATCAATGATCCCGCCCGGGTGCCGGGATTCCTGCCAGTCATCCTGTTACGGGATGGATTGTTAGTCCTGCTCACGTTGGCATATCTGTTTGATTTCCTGAAACTGCGCGAGCCTCACCCCCGGCTCCTCCCGAAATGAATGACACACTCGCCCTTAAGGGATCCCCTTTCATCCTGCTGGTACAGGTGAGCACACGTGCGGCGCTATAGTGGGGAGATCTTTCCAACGGGATGGCGAAGACGGACCTAGCCTCCGAGCTGGGGACTTTCACCGGCCCTTTACCAAGTGGGAAGAAGAGTAGTACTTGATGGAATCGCAAGAGCCGGGGACGCCGACCCCGGCTCTCTTGAAAGGAGGAGAAGAGAAATCGCCTTACCCCTATATCGTATCATCTTCTCGAAATTGTGCTTGACGGCTGGCATACGTTTACCCTATTATTGAATAACAATTCAGTAAGCAGTATTAGTCAAAAAGACGATTACCACCACAGTTGAATACAGATTCAAGCAAACTAAAGGACTTTTTTGAGGATTTTATCCAAAAGTCGATGTTCACCCGGGTTTCCCTGTGGTCAGAAACAGGCCGGACACTCTCAAATCACATATGAAATCCCGGCAAATGTAGGAATGGAACGAGGGGTGGGCCGGGATATTGCCAGGGATGGCGTGGATAACAGCAAAATGTGGGAAGATATCTGGATGCCGCTGGAGGAGAAATACAGGAACGAGCAGAAACCGGATCAATGCGCGGATTTTGTCTTTGATGGAACACAATAAGGCGAAAACTATGATAAGTTGGTTGGAATTTGCTCAGCAGGCACCGGAATTTGCAAAATTTGGCGAGGCTCGCTTTAAAAACGGTGTGGCGTATCTCGGCACGCTGAGGGCGGATGGAAGCCCGCGCGTGCATCCGGTAACCCCGATCATCGGCAAGCATTTGTTCGTGTTTATGGAGCCCGGCTCGCCCAAAGGCAAGGATCTGAAGAGGGACGCACGGTACACGCTGCACTGCGCGGTTGAAAATTCGGATGGAGGCGGCGGGGAGTTTTACGTCAGGGGAAGGGCAACCTTAAGCAGCGATGCTGAGTTACGGGAACAGGCAATACAGGCTGCAGCTTATGTCCCGAAGGGTAGCTACATCCTATTCGTATTTGCAATCGAGTTTGCTTTTATGAACAGGTATGTGGGTGGAATAGCCAATCCAAAGACCTGGCGATCGACAGGTTAGGCGGTTCGGATGCAAGCCGGAACTGCCCCCAACCTGGGGCTTCCCCCGCCTCATACCCTTCGGGTATACGCAAACGGGCACCCGTGCTGTGCGATCCCAAATGGGAAGAAGAGTCAAGAAATTCCCATGAATACCGAGATGTAAAGTGACTGTCACCTTTCAGGTGACAGTCACATTTTTACAGCCCAACCTTCTCTGGTTTTCCCTCTTGACAAGATTAACTATACACTGTATATTAATAAATATACAGTGTTTATTTATAAGGAGAAGCCATGGTCAGACCCACTCATAAGCAGCGCATTCCCAATTTGCAGGAAGCCATCAAAAACACCGCCTGGAAGCAGATTGCCGAGTGTGGCGCTCCCGAGCTCTCGCTGCGGGCAATCGCACGCGAGCTAAATATCACCGCACCGGCCATCTACAATTATTTTCCACGGCGGGATGACCTGGTCACAGCCTTGATCCTGGACGCCTTCACATCGTTGGCAGAATCGCAGAAGAAATCCATTGAGTTCGATCCCGGCCGCGAAACCTGAAGCACGCCTGGCAGCGCTGGGGTTGGCATACCGTGATTGGGCTCTTCAATATCAACAACGCTACCAATTGATCTTTGGCACCCCCATCCCTGGTTATGTGGGGCCGGAGGATATCACCACCCCTGCCGCAGCCTGGGCATTGGTCCCGCTGATCGAGACCCTTCAGGCTCTCTACGATGTGGGCAAATTGCAGGTGAAAAAGCTCCCGAAGTTAACTCCCGCCCTGAAATCCATGTTGGAGGAGTGGAGAGGTTTCGTCAACCAGTCAGCTCCCGCTGTCCACATCGAAGTACTGTACCTGACCCTGGTCATATGGAGCCGCGTCCACGGCCTGGTCTCGATTGAGATCGGTCACCAAAACCCGGCTTTTATCAGCGACCCGGGCGAGATATTCCGGCGCGAGATCCGGAATATCCTGATCCAATATTTATAATGGATATTTTTTATTTTTGAAAATCAAAATAAGGAGAATTGAAATGACTGAACTTCACGTAATTTTTGGAACGGGCGCGCTGGGGAAATGGACCGCCCGCGAACTGGTCACGATGGGAAAACGGGTACGGATGATAAACCGATCGGGAAAAGCTGACCGGCTGCCGGATACTGTTGAAGTGATTGCGGGGGATGCTTTTGATACTGCAAAGAACATCCAACTGACCAAAGGCGCTCAGGCCATTTATCAATGCGCCCAACCACTCTATCACCAATGGGTGGATAAATTCCCTTCCATGCAAACAGCCATCCTGGAGGCAGCCGCTACCAACGGGACAAAATTGATCGTCGCCGACAACTTGTATATGTATGGCAATACCCACGGGCAGCCCATCCGCGAAGAGTCGCCAATACAAACGCACACCCGCAAAGGCACGCTACGCGGCGAGATGGCCAATGCAATCCTTGAGGCACACCGCTCCGGCAAAATTCGAGCCTCCATCGCACGCGCTGCCAATTTCTTTGGCCCGGATGAGCGGGCCATGACAGAATACGCCATCCGCCCGGCTGTGCTTGGAAAAACAATTAACTTGCTGGGCCGCATGGATCAGCCGCACACATTTTCCTATGTAGGTGATGTTGGAAAATTACTGGCGACACTCGGCACGCGCGAAGAAGCACTTGGGCAGATCTGGATCACGCCCAGCCCTGCCTCGGTCACGCAGGCTGAATTGGTCAAGCTCATCGAGGCGGAAGTAGGACACCCGGTGAAAGTATTGGCAGCCAGTACAGGGATGCTGCGCATCCTCGGTCTCTTCAACCCGCTGCTACGTGAATCGGTGGAAATGATGTACGAGTGGAGGCAGCCGTTCATCGTGGATTCGAGTAAAGCCGAAAAAACCTTTGGCCTGCAGGCCACCTCACTGCAGCAGGCCATACATGAAACGATTACGTGGCTGCGTGAAGATATCAGCATGCAGAAAATATTTTTATCGGAGAAAGGAAATGTCAAAAATATTCAACGGCCGTTATACGGCGAAAACAGATGAACCGGTTGTGGTATTCCTGATCGGGATGCGCATTAACAAATTTTGGCGTTTCGACAAGTGGATCCCGGTCGCATCCGCCATGCTGCCGATGCTGAAAACCCTATTCACCCATCCTGAAAAAGGTTTCCTGCACGGCGAATTTTTCTGGAATTTCAGCGGACCGGTGGTGATCCAATACTGGCGTTCATTCGAGGACCTGGAGCGGTTTGCCCGCCAGCCCTCGGAACCGCATCTTGGGCCGTGGAAGAAATACAACCAGGCGGTCGGCTCCAGCGGTATGGTTGGGATCTGGCACGAGACATATCTCATCAACCCAAACCAGTTCGAGTGCGTGTATGGCAACATGCCTTCCTTTGGGCTGGGCGCGGCGGTGGAACATGTTGAGGCAACCGGGACAAGGGAAACGGCCAGGCTGCGGTTGAGGGCGAACAAGGCTGAATAAAAGGTCAAATTAACGTCGCACTATGGGAAGACGGTATAATACTCCACTGGCTCAACTGCACATTTCGAAAACAATCTTGAGCAGAGAGTCAGATGCTTTGAGAGACCAAAAGATGAATCCTATCTAATATTGGATCTGCCAAACCGGCTTTCAGATGTATTTCCTGCGGACGCGTGATCACCGAAAAGAGCCTGAGTGAGGTCCCGCCCTGCCCGTGCTGCGAGCACCTGACCCGCTTCTCGAACGACTACGCCGAGCGGTCGATCTCACAGGCAGAAAACAGCCGGATCATAGCAGATTTGCGGCAAGGTCTCGCGGCGCGGTTGGCGAACCCCCAAGGAACCCCGACAAAACCGGGGCAGACAGTGGCTGGCAAAAAGCCGGAGCTGGCCCTGGCGGCCCTGACCATACCGTACATACCGCAATTTGGCCGTAAAATCTATGACACCTGGCAGTATGAGGGTGGTATGGGGTTGGGCTATAAAGGCTATGGCAACGTGCTTGGAAAAGGTCTACCGGTCTGTGAAGTACCGGAGGTAGCCACGGATAAATCATTTACAGAGTTATGGTTATCCGATCAGGGCAACCCGGTGTTGGTGCAAGGATCTTTATTGGGGACATTCGAGGAAAACCCACAGCACGGCAGTGTGTTCGGACAACAATGGCAAGTGAACGTCACGCGGATATCCTTCGATCATGAGATTGTCCGGCGGCATTCAAAAGAACTGGCGGACAAGTGCTGGGAAAACCTGTGCGCTTATGCTGATAAGAAAGTGCGCATCGAGATTTTCCCGGAGCAGGAAATCCGGGCCATTTTTAAAGATTTTTATTTCCACGGCTACCTGGGTCCGCTGTGTGATTTTGCCTTCAATTATGTGCTGTATGATATGCTGGTCAAGCAAAACCAGGATGCTGAACTGCTGGCGCTGGCAAGAACCAGACTGGAAGCCGGGGGTCTGGACCAATACAGCATCTTGATCGTGGAACACCTGGATGGAAACGAAAGCGCGCTGATGTTCATTGCCCGGGATTTCAAAGCCGGGCGGTTGGGGAGCCGGGAAATGTCGAGGGCCTGGCGCAACCGGATGCACATATTAGGAGCAAAGGAAGTATTGGGATGGTGCCCTTGCGATAAGTGTTCGTCAACACATACATTCGATCAGGGGTTCCCAACCAAGCGTAATTAGACCCCCACCCGACCTCTTCCAAATGCCACCCTATAACTGAATGGGGGGCAGTACAGAATCAGGGGGAGGAGTGCTGCTGAGCCGTCTTTCCTGTAATAAATATTAGGAGACGGGAGGGAAGAAGAATAGCGGCGGACAGTTAATCCCTTGCAGGAGAAGGGGAATAGTGTATGATGGCTGGTTGAGTTCCACAGTTATTATTCGTATTCCTTACTAAAGCTCCATGACAGATTCCCTTTCTGAAGACGTATACGAGACGCGCAAGCGAAATTTCCGCAACGTGCAGATCGATGCGGTGGGCGTGGGGCTGGCATCGGCGGCCGGGCCGTTCCTGCCAGTTTTCCTGGCGCGCCTGGGAGCCAGCAACTTCCAGGTCGGCCTGCTCACCTCCATGCCCGGGCTGGCCGGCCTGATCCTGGCATTCTTCGTCGGCCGCTTCCTGCAAACCCGTCGAAAGATCGTTCCGTGGTTCAGCCTGTCACGTCTGATGGTGCTTTCGAGCTATGCCCTGACCGGCCTGGTAACCCTGCTGATCCCGCGCCATTACGCGGTGGTTTCCACCCTGGCGATCTGGGCTTTTGCCACCCTGCCCCAGACGGCCCTTTCGGTGTGCTTCAGCGTGGTGATGAATGCTGTTGCCGGGCGGGAAGGCCGCTATGATTTGCTCAGTCGCCGATGGGCCATCCTGGGTCTGACCAGTTTTGCCGCCACCTTCGTGGTCACCGAATTCCTCGACCGGATCGTCTTTCCACTCAATTACGAGATCATGTTCCTGGGACTTTCGGTGGGTGGACTGGTCAGCTTCTATTTCTCCAACCGAATCAGCCTGCCCGAACAGACCCCGCCGCCGCTCGCCACTGGAAAAACAGCCGGCGAGACCATCCGCAACACACTGACACTGCTGCGCCAGTACCCGGACTTCGTCTCGATCTCAGCCAAACGCTTCGTCTATCTCTCTGCCGTGACCCTGGCCACGCCAATCCTGCCATTGTACTTCGTGCATGTGGTCAAGGCTTCCGACGCTGATATCGGTATCATCAATATGACCTTCACACTTTTATTACTGGGCGGCTACCTGCTCTGGCCGCGCGTCTCAAAGCGACGCGGCGGACGCTTCGTGCTGCTGTCCACCACGCTGGGCATGGTGCTTTACCCGCTCCTGACTGCCACCACCCGCCAGGTAATCCCAATCATCATTTTCACCGCCATCGCCGGGTTATTCCAGGGCGGACTGGATCTGGTATTCTTCGATGAATACATGAAAACCATCCCAGATGAGTACAGCGCCATCCTGGTGTCGCTCGAGCAGAGCATCCAATATCTGGCCGCCATCGCCGCCCCGCTGATCGGCACCAGCCTGTCAGCTTACATCGGCCTGGGCGGGGCATTGTGGATCAGCGCCGGGCTGAGGCTGGTGGGGTTTGGGTTGTTTTTGATCCCGAAGAAGAAAAGAACCCAGTCCCCCGCCCCTTCTCAAATAGGAAGGTGAACAAGAAGAACGGCATTCCTCAAATATCGAACCCGCAATTCTACGGGGCAGGCGAACACGGAATTTGGGGGAGGGGTTGGAAGTGGGGGGTAGAAGAGATAATCCTAGTGATACCCGCATGACCAAACCTGCGAGTTTTGTAAAACTCGGAGGTTTCTGTCTAGAGGAGATGCCGGTCTTTGACCCTTATATCCTATATCCAGGCCGCCATCCATCATGATATAAGCGATAAATAACATCTTGATAATTGAAGAATCAATAGGAGCGAGCGCTTGGAGTGCGGTTCAAAATCTGTTTGGAGAGATCCTGCACAAGGAACAATTAGAAACGATCAATAATTTCAAACCAAAATTAAGAACAGGGTGTTAAGACTAAGACGGATCAAGCCGGATTGCTAATCGCCAACAATCATGAATCAGGAGGATAACTATGTCAAAATCAGAAAACGCAGTTCGTGGATTATTGGACCTGGCTGAAATCCAGATCAACGGCAGCCAGCCCTGGGATCTGCAAGTGCATGATGAGCGCCTGTACGATCGCGTCCTGCAGGAAAGCTCGCTAGGCCTGGGCGAAGGATATATGGACGGCTGGTGGGATTGCGAATCGATCGATGAATTCATTAACCGGGTGCTCAAGGCCCACCTGGATGAAAAAGTGCATAACAATCTGCGGCTGGTTTTCCAGGTTGCGCGTGCCAGGATTTTCAACCGGCAATCTTCTGCCAGGGCTTTCGAGGTGGGGGAAAAGCATTATGACCTGGGCAATGACCTGTACCTGGCGATGCTGGATAAACGTCTAAACTACACCTGCGCTTATTGGAAGGATGCGCACAACCTGGATGAAGCTCAGGAGGCCAAGCTGGAATTAGTCTGCAGGAAGATCGGCGCCAGGCCAGGCATGCGCATCCTGGAATTGGGCTGCGGTTGGGGCAGTTTTGCCAAATATGCAGCCGAGAAATACGGCGTTTCCATCCTGGGCGTAACGGTTTCAAAAGAACAGGTGGAACTGGGAATGGAGTTGTGCAAAGGGCTGCCAGTAGAATTGCGATTGCAGGACTACCGTGAAGTGAGCGGTAGCTATGATGCTGTGATCTCGATCGGGGTGATGGAGCATGTCGGGTATAAAAATTATACCGATTATATGCAGGTGGTTGAGCGGTGTCTAAAACCAGGCGGAATTGCATTCGTTCATACCATTGGCGGCAACAAAAGCTTCACCACAGGCGAACCCTGGACTGATAAATATATCTTCCCGAACGGTTTGCTGCCGTCCATTGCCCAATTGGGCCGGGCAATGGAAGCGCATTTTGTCATGGAAGATTGGCAGAATTTTGGTCCTTATTATGATCCAACCCTGATGGCCTGGCATGCCAATTTTGAGAAAGCCTGGCCCGACCTAAAAAAGAATTATGATGAACGTTTTTACCGCATGTGGCGCTATTACCTGCTCTCCAGCGCAGGCGGATTCCGGGCACGCAACCAGCAACTCTGGCAAATCGTTTTCACACGATCGGGCACGCCGCAGCCGGACTGCCGGTGCTCATAAGAGATCCAAGATCATATCGTTCATAAAGAGAACTCATGATACGTACTGATGTGTTGATCATTGGCGGAGGCCCGGCCGGGTCTGCTTGCGCAAGGCGGCTGAAACAGGCGCACATGCGCGTGATCCTGTTGGATAAAGTCCAGTTTCCGCGTTTTAAACCCTGTGCGGGTTGGGTAACCCCGCAAGTTCTCAAGCTGGTGGGAATAATAGATGAGGAAAGTTATCCCCTTGGGTTAACCGAGTTCAAAAGTTTCGAGGTGTCCATCAAAGGGGTTCAATTCAAACTACCGACACACCAATTTGCCATCCGCCGATTTGAATTTGACCAATGGTGCCTGCAGAAGGCCGACTCTGAATTCCAGGTTCATGAGGTGCATGAGATCTGCCTGGAAAAAGGGGAGTACATTGTTGACGGTGAATTTTCGGCGCACTACCTGGTTGGCGCGGCAGGTACCCACTGCCCGGTTGCCCGTATCTTTTTCAATCAAACCAGCCCACGCAAACAAAGTGCTTTAATCGTCGCCCAGGAAGAAGAATTTCGATATGATGTGCAGGATCCCCGCTGCAGCCTGTGGTTCTTCGAAAATAAACTGCCCGGTTACGCCTGGTACGTCCCCAAAAAGGACGGTTATGTCAATGTTGGTGTTGGCGGCTCGATGGAAGAATTAAAGCGGCGTGACGACACGCTTAAGAACCATTGGAATTTCCTGGTTAACCGGCTGGAGGAAACCGGCCTGATCCGCGGGCATGTTTTCAAGCCGGCCGGTCACAGTTATTACCTGCGCCAGAACCTGCCCGAGATCCGTAATGGGAATGCCTTCCTGGTAGGGGATGCGCTTGGGTTGGCCACGCTGGATATGGGCGAGGGGATCGGGCCAGCCATTCAAAGCGGGCAGCTGGCAGCCGAGGCGATCATTAATGGAACGGACTACTCGGTGGATTCGATTCCGCGCTATTCATTTCCATCCCTGGTGGGGCTGAGAAAAAAGTAAAGGTTGTTGCGTTAGTTCGTCTGAACGTTGGAACGTTGGCATGTTTTCAGGTCAAAGGTTGCAGGTCGAAGATCAAAACCGGGAGATCCGACATGTACCGATAAGGTCGGGGCAAGCGGGGACAAGAGGAAGAAAATAGAAACGAAAAACAAAATGCCAGCAGCTAATCGCTTACGGTCGAGCGCTAATGGCGAGCCGCTAACGGCTGACTGCCGTCCGCCAACGAAGGGAAGAGATACAGGCATTCACGCTCCGCACCGCCAGTGACGCTCTGCTCAATGGGCGCCAGGACGGTATCGACGGCGCGTTCGAGCAGGGTGCGGTAGCGCGGCAGGTCGATAGTGCGGATATCCGGTTGTTCCTGCACATCCCAGGCGCACACACCGGGCTTGCCAAGCGTGAAGAGAAAGCGCACGCGCTGCCCGGGGCGGACTTCCCTTCCGGCAGCCTGCATCTGCCAGACGGCGCGCGCTGCCGGAGAAGGCGAGGAGTACTCGGTCAGTTCCCGACTGAGCTTCTGGGATACCAGCAGCTTTTCGGCCGGTACACGCCCCAAGCGCAGCGCTTTATCCTGTCCGCGTATGAAGGCCTGCGCCTGTGGGAGCACATCCTTCAAATGGTCGGCATCCTCGGCGCGGGACAGGATATCGAGCAGGCGCAGCTGCGTTTCGATAATGAAGGGGGCAGTGTCACGCCGGCGGGCCTCAATGCCGCGTACCTTGATCGAGCCATCCTGGAAGACGCCGAAATAACGGTTGGGCACCGGTACCCCGGCATTCACGCGGCTGGGCAGGAAGACCACCCAGCGATAGACCCCGTCCATGGAAATGGGCAGGCCGGTGCGTTCGGTGATCTCGGCCAGCAAGGCTTCGAAATCCGCCGGGGTCTTGCAGCCGGGCTTCTGCACCCACAGCCCATCCACGTACATGTGCAGGATCTCGAAGTCCATATCTTCGGCGGCTTCCTTGGCGCGCAGCAGGGCTTCGCGCCCGTAGGCGGTGACGGCCTCGTGGGCTTCGATGCGGCCAAAACGGGCGTTCTTGTAGCCCAGGTAGCCGAAGCAGGTTACCAGCAGCCACTTGTGGGCCGAAGCCTGCGCCTGGTAGACCGGCCGGCGGCAGTCGTACTTGTTGAGGGTCAGCAGGGCGCGCTTGAGACTCAGGCGTTTTTCGAGCAGCGGTTCCAAGGTCATTGGGATAATGCCCGGATCGCCGGGACCAGGCGTCAGGTCGGTCCCGGCGCGCGGCACCTCCGGCGAAATGTTGAAGTGCACCATGATGCCCGGATACATCGAGACAAAGTCGATCTCGCCCACGTCCCGGTGCAGACCCACGCGTGGGCTGGTAGACCATCCCGCCCATATCGGCCCGCAGCAAGTCCATGGCAGTTTTGGGCGTCTCGGCCTGCTGCTTGTGCCAGGGGATCAGGATGCCTTTCTGCAGGGCCGTGACGAACTGCATGGATGAAATGCCCGTACCCGGAGAGAGCCGGGCCGCCTCCTGGACAGGCTGGCGGGAGACACGCGCCATCTCCAGCACGCCGGTGAGAGCATAATCATTCCAGAGCATGGCATTGTGCTGGTCGAGGTGCCAGCGCCCGCGCAGCAGCACCTGGGCGCCGCGGTAGACGATCTGACCGTACGAAAAATAGGTGCGCTCCTTGCGTTCCAGCAGCGGCTGGCTTTCGTCGCGGTTCAAGGGCAGGGACAGGCCGGTTTCGAGGGAGAGTTTTGTCAAAAGCGGCAGAAGCCAGGTATCGCCCCAGGCGGTCTGGATCACGTCCGGGTCATAACGGCGCAGGTCGGCCCGCAAGCTGACCAGCAGCGGGATGGGGTTGTCCAGCGGCATGGAATACTGGATGCGCTCACGTGGGCACCCACTGCGTGGGTAAGAGACTATGAGCGCTTTGGGTTGCGCATGCGCCGGATCGCAGTCGGGTTCGAGCGAGAGGATGCGCAGGGGCGCGGGTGCGGGATCCAATTCCCAAGGCGTATCCAGCGCAGTGATGTTGAGGATCTTCTCGCCGTTGACTGCGCCACTGGTCAGCTCCAGCCGGCAGTGCGCCAGCGGGAAGAGATCAAAAGCCGCCATGTAGCGCAGCGGAACGGAGATATCCGCATCGTACCAGGTGAGGTCCGGGAAGGCCGCCACCAGGCTGTGAAAGATCACATCCAACTGGATGGGTTTCAGGACTTCAACAGATAAAACAGAAACCACCCCTTGGAAAACGTCCCGGCGTTCGGTGCGGGAAAGGCGCACATTCGAAGGCTTGCCCGGTGATCCAGCGCCAGAGTTCCCGCAGACGCGCCGAAGGCCCGGCAGCATATACAGCCGGGGTGAAATCCTGGACGAAGCGCCAGCGCCGGCCGTCTTCGCCGATCAGCCAGACGGTCAGGTTGGTTTCATTGGGGTAAACGTCCAGGAGCCAGCCGGAAATTATCTCAGTCATTTTAGCGTTTAGCTGTCAGCCCTTAACGTTCAGCATTCAGCTTTTTAAGGTAAGGCATCTATCTGCTCACGCAAGCGCATGACTTCCTTGTGCTCTTCCAGCAGCATCGCGAGCAGGAAAACTTCCAAGGGCAGGGCATGCGAGGCGTATTGCGCGGCGGCCAGGTGCCGGCGGGCGCTGGTAAACAAGTCGTCCAGGATCAGCTGGTCCGAGCGACGCAGGGCGCGCCGGAAGCGGCCGAAGGCGGCTTCTTCTTCCAGGAAGACTTGCGTGGCGGAGGGAAGGGTACGGCCCATTAATTACCTGCGGGCTAGAACAACCTCATCGGTTCGGGGGTCGCGGGAACCGGCTGAACGAAAAAGGTATCCATGGCGGCCTGCTGCAGCATCTCCAGCATTTCCACGGCCGCCGGGCTGGGAACGGCGGGTGGGTGGACACTGACCGCGCCGCCGGAGCTCTGCTCAAGGCGGTGTAAATTGGCGATGCAGCCGCGCAGCAGGCGCTTGCGCTCCGCGGCCTGGACCGACTCGTCGTAGAAGGTGTTGAGCAGGTCCAGGACAACAAAGGGCGAGGCGCTGGCGGAGGTGCTCTCCAGCAGCGAGAGCACCTGGTAGCAGGTGAAGGCGCGCGAGACCGTGATACGGTTGAGCACCTCCGGCCGGCCGCCAGCCTGACGCGCCACGTTGTAGGCGTTGAAACGGTTGCCGCCATCCAGAACGCGCACCGGGGCGGCTTTGCCTAAACGTGAGATGAGGGTCAGCAAGGTGGCATTCAGGCTGTGCGGGCCAACCAGCAGGAACCACCCACCAGTCTTGGGTTGGATAGCCATACTGGGCACTTGGGAAGTTGTAGGTATCAGGGATGTGAACATGCCAATAGGATAGCATCCCTGCTAAACAAAAAACACCCCCCGCTGGGATGAGGGGAAGCCGGTCCCAAGGAGGGGATACCTTTGGGGGTTGACGCTAATCAGGGGCCTGGATTTAGGGAGGCGAACCCATACGCTGAAATCTCCTTACGCCAGCAACAGGCGCAGTTGCTCCTTTCCGTGCACACGAAATTTGACCCGGTCAAACTCATTGGTTCTCATTTCCCCTTCTTCACTAAATCAGTTTTTGCCTGCGCCGGATGGGTGGCCGCGTACACTTTCACCTCCCGCTCCAGTCGACCGCCAAGCTGGTCTTTCTGGATTTCCAGATCATAACGCGCCTGCAGGTTCATCCAAAAATTCTCGGACATCCCAAAAAAAACGTGACAACCGCAGGGAGGTATCGGCGCTGATAGAGTCACTCCTGCGGCTTCCCCCAGGCGCTGAAATCCCACTGCGCCAGTTGCAGGCGCAATTGGTCTTTGCCATGTACGTGGAATTTGACCAAGACCTGGCGCATGTAGCCCTTGATCGTCTCCGGCGAAACCCCCATGCGGGCTGCCATCTGCCGGTTGGTGTAGCCCAGGCAGGCCAGCGCAGTGACTTCCTGTTCGCGCCCCGAGAGCCGCTCCCAGCAGCTTTTCAACTCATCCGAAGTCTGCAGGTTGGCCAGCCCGGCCGCCAACAGCTCGGCCTGGAACTGCTGCAGCGGGCGCTGCTCCCGATTGGCGCGCTCCTTCAGGGCAGCCTGCAGCGGCGCGTCCAACTCGAAATAGCGCCGCTCCGGGCGGGGCTTTATCGTGCGCAAAAGGGCCAGCAAGCGCTGCCATAGTTCCATATGGAAACATTATACAGAACATATGTTCAGTGGTCAAGACTCGACCATGTGTAAGCCCTGCCATCCAATTTCCAAATTAACTTGACTCGCACTCCAACCTATGCAATAATATGGTTGCCCTTGGTTGGCTGCCCCCCTCAGCCAGCCAGGGGTATTTTTTAACCCAGAGCCGCTAAAAGGACCGCGGATCTGAGGTTTTTGAAGTCTCTGATAAGGATGCAGGCATCCGAATCCTTACCGCCAAGGGAGCGCTGCGGGAGAACCGGAGGGTCTGTGCAATCTGACAGGTCTCAACGAGCAGAGAGAAATTAAATAAAAAGGCTATCCGCATTGAATGCGGATGCCAAATTGGACTGATAAAAGCGGGACCTCCGAGTATTAGCAGGCTCGGAGGTCTGTGTCTATGTGTAGGTTAGTAGCTGACGACCCGGGGCATTTTCTTGGCCTGTTCGACCCAGCCTTCCACTTGCTTGGCGCCCGGCATGCCGTTGACGAGGTTCTTGGCCTGGTTGACCTCCACCATCTTCTTGTAGAGGTTGGCGGGCACGCGCTTCCCAAGTTCCACTACGGTATCCACACCGGCTTTTTCGAGCAGGTCGGAATACTGCTTGCCGACGCCCTTTATGCGATACAGGTCGGCCCGGTTGACCCATTCCAGCACCAACGTCGCATCGATGCCGCTGGTCTCGGCGATCTGCTTGCGGCCCTTGGCAGTGGCGCCCATTTTCAAGAGCCCTTCCACGGTGCGGAGGCCGGCCTTGGCCAATTTCTTGGCATAAGCGGGTCCAATTCCTTCGATATCAATGATCTTCATGGCTTTATTTTCTCCTTGTGTCTGTCCCGTTTACGGCGGGAGGTTATCCACGAAGTCACACGTGTGCCAGCCTGTGTGCCTTCGTGGTATCGATCGAGATCGAATTTGGATTGAGAGAATATTTTATTATTCTTTTTCCAAACTGGGAGGTCAGGTTGCCGAGCATGTTCTCAGCCGACTTAATACCAGCCTCATTTTTCAGCAAACCATCGATCTGTCCCGCAATGGGGCAGGCAGTTTCTTCTTGAGGAAATCCACCACCATATTGACAACGGTCTGGGCGGTGGCAGCCGGGATGCCGGTCTTTTTAACGATCAGATCTACCAGTTCTTTCATATATACTCCTTGGGAGAACAGGTCCGGATGATTTATTAATAATAGCACAAATTAGCGCTTATTGTAGTCTTTAGCGGTCAGTTTTCAGCGGTGCAGCTGTTAGTGATTACTATAGGGTGTTGTTATTACGCAATATCGGATTAAGTGTAAATAGATACCAATGCGGGCAGATCAGTGGCTGCAGACGGTGCAGGCAGAACACGATCATCGCACTTCCGTGCTAGAAGGGGAAGGAGGTGTCCTTTCTCGTGAAAACTCCGGCTGAGGCCGTAGACAACCTTGACAGTCCGGTCGGACTCTCTGGTGTATAATATTTTTATCGCTTTGTTCGGGATTTCACATGGACAACCATGGATCCAAACGATAAATTATTCTGCAGGTTCCCCACCCGCCGGGTGATGGGAAAGTGGGGAACATTTTCCTTCTTTTTTGCGTCGGTCTCAATGTATTCTTTGCATCTTCTGTGCTAATGTCCTTTTTCCACTGGAGTAATCCATGAAACGCTTCCTGATCATTCTCGTGGATGCCTGCCTATGTGCATACATGCTGGTTGGGGGTACGCTGCCCGTCCTGGCCAGCCCGCCACACGACCCGGTGATTTTCTCCATTTACCTGCCGCTCATATTTAAATCAAATCCTGCACCTTCTGCCACCACAGCCGCTGCCACAAGCATCACCACCATAAGCGCCACGCTGAACGGCACGGTGAATGCCAATAATAGCAGCACGACCGTAACCTTCCAGTATGGTCTCACCACCAGTTACGGCTCAAGCGCCACCGCCACCCAAAGCCCGGTCAGCGGGACAACCGATACTCCTGTCAGCGCGGCCATCAGCGGTCTGACCCCAAACACTCCCTATCACTTCCGGGTAGTGGCCGTGAATACAGGCGGGACCAGCAACGGTTCCGATGCCACTTTCACCACCAAGCCTGTTATCGCCAAATCCATCAGCGCCGGAGAGTACGTCACCTGCGCCGTGACGGACGCGGACGGAGTCAAGTGCTGGGGAAATAACTCGGATGGGGAATTGGGAGATGGAACGACGAGCGAAAGGCATACGCCGGTCGACGTGAAGGGGTTGACCAGCGTGGTTGTGAAGGCGGTAAGCAACGGATACAAGCACACCTGCGTGCTCACCAGCCTGGGCGGGGTCAAATGCTGGGGCTACAATTTCGATGGCGAGCTGGGCAATGGGAAAACCACCAACTCGCTGACGCCTGTGGATGTGAGCGGGCTGACCAATGTGGTAGACATCAGCGCCAACGGCTTCCATACCTGCGCCGTTACAAATGCCGGAGCGGTCTGGTGTTGGGGATATAACGCTAACGGCGAGCTGGGAAATGGAACAACCACTTCGAGCAGCACGCCGGTAAAAGTGAAAAGCGGGACCGGGACGGATTACTTAGGCGGGGTTAGCGTGGTCAAGGCGGGGGGTTACCACACCTGCGCCTTGTCTTAGCGCCGGCGGGGTTAAGTGCTGGGGCGCAAATGACAGCGGCCAGGTGGGGAATGGGACTTTCATCGACCAGCTCACGGCGGTGAACGTATACCAACCTGACAAGCGGGGTGAGCGCTCTCAGCTCCGGCGACGCATATACCTGCGCCCTGATCTCTGCCTCCCACGGGCTCAAGTGCTGGGGTGATAATTCATTTGGCCAGCTTGGGAGACGGGACAACCACTTCGACCGTAACACGCCAGTATCCATCAGCGGGCTTACCAGCGGGGTAGGCCCCTCAATGCCGGCGCCAGGCACACCTGCGTGTTGATGCAGGCAGGAGGGTGCTAAATGTTTTGGCTACAACGCTTATGGCGAGTTGGGAAATGGCACGACCAGCAAACAGACCAGCCCGGTAACTGTCAGCGGGCTGGTCGGCAGGCACGGTCAACACCATCCGGGCCGGTTATTTTCACAGCTGCGCCCTGCTGACGAGCGGCGGAGTACGCTGCTGGGGAGACAATGGCTTTGGCGAGCTGGGGAATAACTCGACGAATAATTCCAGCACGCCGGTGAGCGTAGTTGGGTTTCCATAATAATAGTTACCAGTCAGCTGTTAGCAATTAGCCAGGATGTGACAGTCACCCGATAGTGAAAGGGACTGTCACATCCTGCGCTGCCCTTGCGAAAATACCTTATTTGGTCTGATAATTGTTGAAATAAAACCCTTTTATCTATTCACAAGTCATTGGCAAGCAGCAAAGTACCTTTCAACATTATGGAACATCAACCAGCCACCCTCTCCTATCGCCAGCGGTTGATAGAGGTGGGGACGTTGTTCCTGCGGCTGGGGGTGACGGCCTTCGGCGGACCGGCCGCGCATATTGCCATCATGCACGATGAAGTGGTGCGACGGCGTAAATGGGTCAGCGAGCAGGAATTCCTGGATCTGCTCGGCGCAGCCAACCTGATCCCCGGGCCAACCTCCACCGAACTGGCCATCTACCTGGGATACCGGCGCGTGGGCTGGGCCGGCCTGGTGCTGGCGGGGGTGTGCTTCATCCTGCCGGCCATGCTGATCGTGCTGGCGCTGGCCTGGGCTTACGTGCGTTTCGGCAGCACACCGCTGGCCAGCGGGCTCTTTTACGGCATCCTGCCGGTGGTGATCGCCATCGTTGCCCAGGCTTTATGGAACCTGGGCAAAAAAGCCGTGAAATCCTGGCTGACGGGCGTGCTTGGACTGCTGGTGATAGGCCTTTATTTTCTGGGGGTGAATATCCTGGTGCTGTTGCTGGCGGCCGGATTGATCGCCATGCTGGGCGAAAACTTATCCGAGGTAAAACGCCCACCTGCAGCCGTTTTTTGGCTGCCGCTGGCCGGGGCGGGACTCCTGGCCGGTTCGATCGGATTCAGTTTGCCGGTCCTGTTCCTGAACTTCCTCAAAGTCGGGGCGACACTGTATGGCAGCGGGTACGTTCTGCTGGCCTACCTGCGAGCCGACTTTGTGCGCGGCCTGGGCTGGCTGACCGACAAGCAACTGATCGATGCCATAGCCATCGGCCAGGTGACCCCGGGTCCGGTCTTCACCACTGCCACCTTTATCGGCTACCTGCTCGGCGGAGTTCCGGGGGCACTCGTGGCCACCCTGGGGATCTTCCTGCCGTCCTTTATCTTTGTAGCGATTGCCGGTCTCCTGGTCGAGCGCATCCGCAAATCTGCCTGGGCGGCTGGATTCCTGGATGGGGTGAACGTAGCTTCGCTGGGGTTAATGCTGGGGGTCACGATCCAACTCGGATTCACAGCCATCCTTGACCCCATCACGATCCTGATCGCATTGGTGAGCATGGTCCTGCTGCTGCGGTTCAAGGTTAATTCCACCTGGCTGATCGCCGGCGGGGCGTTGATCGGGTTGTTGCATATATTACGATGAAAGGTTGCGTTTGATGGCCGAGAAAAGCTGCAGGAGGAAATCGACATCCAGAGGCTTGGTCAACACGGCTTTGATGCCTTCCGACAAGCCTTGCTGGATCAGCTCATCGGCGGCATAAGCAGTCATCAAGATGGTGGTGAGGTTCGGGTGAGTTGTGCGGGTAAGACGGTAGAGGGAGACTCCATTCATATCCGGCATTTTGACATCCGTCAGCAGGATATCCACCGGGTTATCCCGCAGGATTTGCAAGGCGTCCGCACCGTTATTGGCGGCATGCACCACAAAGCCCTTGACCTCCAGGATATCCGCCAGGGAGCGGGTCATGGCGACGTTATCATCCACGATCAGAACGGAGACAAGAGCTGCACACATCGGTTACCCCTGAGCGCTGCGTAATTATTAAACCCCCTGCGGGGAGACAACCTGGCCGGATTCGGCAGGTAAATAAAGCGTAAAAGTGGAGCCCTGGCCGGATTCACTGTGCACTTCGAACCGTCCGCCGTTGGCCTCCACCAGTTTTTTACTGACGGCCAAACCCAATCCGATGCCGGTGGCTTTGGTGGTATAGAGCGGCTCGAAAAGTCTCGGCATGTTTTCCGGCGGGATGCCGATACCAGAATCTTTCACCGCAATCCACACCTGGTCATTCTCCCAACCGGCCGAGATGGCCAGCCGCCCGCCCTCCGGCATGGCCTGACAGGCATTCGTGATCAGGTTGCCGAGCACTTGCTGGATATGCAGGTCATCGGCATACACCTGCGGCAGATTTTCCGGCAAGTCCAGGCTCAACTCCACGCCAGACTGTAAATGAAAACGATCCAACGTTTGACTCACCAACCCGGCCACGGAGAGCGGTTTGCGCTCCGCAGAGCTGAGGCGCGCATAATCCAACAGGTCGCCGACGATACGGGTGGCGTTACGGACTTCGTTCTCGATCATGATGTGGTGCTGCCTGACCTTTTTGTTGGCATCCGGCTGGACCAATTTCAGGTAATAGATCGAGTTGCTGATAACCCCCAGTGGGTTGCGCAATTCGTGACCCACGCCACCCGCCAATTGGCCCAGCACGGCCAGTTTCTCCTGGCGGACGAGTTGTTCCTGGGCGAGCTGCAAGTCACGCGTGCGTGTCTCCACGCGTTGTTCGAGGGTGGCATTCAACTGGTGGATCTCAGCTTCAGCACGCTTGCGCTCAGTGATATCCACCACGGCAGACATCAAGTACTGAGGATTGCCGGCCACTTCCCGCCTCACAGACGAACTAAGATCCGCCCAGAGTACCTGACCATCCTTCCTGAGAAATCTCTTGATGAAGCGGGTAGCATCTTTTTCGCCGGAAAGCAGGCTGTCAACCTCGTGTTGGGTCAATGTCAATATCATCGGGATGGGTGATCTCCTGCCATTTTTTGGCCTTGAGTTCATCCTGGGAATAACCCAGCATTTCACAAAAGGCCCGGTTTGCCCGCATCTCGCCGGTGCCCTGGGTGATGGATTGTCCAACGTTCGAATTCTCGAAAAAGTGCTTGAATTTATCTTCGCTTTCGCGCAAAGCCTCCACGGTCTCCACACGGCGATCCTCGGTCCTCAGCAGCACTCCCATCAGAACTGTCGCAACTGGAAAGATCAACAGGATCGGCAGCCAGAGCCGGCCGATGGCAGCCAGCCCGGCCGGCCAGGGAATGAGCAGTAACTGGCAGGCCAGCATGACAACGTGTGCGCCGATGCCAACTGCGTACAGGGCCGGGAGCCCGAGCCGGCTTGGCCGGTTGCCGGAGAGACGCCGTAAGATCAACCCCACCATGGCACAACTGAGGATGGTGGCAGTGCCGGCCCAGACACCGTTCCCGCCCAGCATCAGTCGATAGAGGCCGGCTACCAGGACCGAGACGATGGAGACATAGCCGCCGCCAAAAAGTCCCGCCATGACCATCACGATCGAGCGGCCGTCATAAACGATGCCCGAGGAATAAGACACAGACATCGCCATGCCAGCCACAGCCATCCCGCCGAACAACAGGCCGGCCAGTATTTTTATCCACAGCCCGCCTGTATGGCGCACCCGGGCCAACATGGTATAAAAGCTGGTGAGCGCCACAAGCAGAGCTGCGTTCAAGATCAAGTCACGGTACATGGGAGCCATCTTCTTTCATTCGATCAAGAAATCGGGTTGATTTTCAGCTATATGAAGATACCAGAGGACCAGAAGTATCTGAGGAGTCTTGAGGGTTCTGAATAGGCAGAGGGACTCACCCTTGGGAAGGTTGTGGCTGGAGATTGGATTATGATCTTGAGCCTTCGCAAGGATCCGGGTATTCTAACACCGGGCCTGGCGTAATTGCTTATGGGCGTACATCAGCGCATCCGCTTGGGAGATCAAATCGCTCAACGCACAAGGAGAATCAAAATCGTAGCTCACAATCCCCAGGCTGATGGACAACTGCCAGGGCTTGCCGCCAGATTGGTTATGCCGCTCCAGGACGGACTGAAGGCGGTTCGTAAGGGTAGTTGCGCTTTCCATGGCAACATCCACAGCCAGGACCACAAACTCATCCCCGCCGAAGCGAGCCGGGATATCCGCCTCGCGGAAGGTTTCCTTCAAGACGGCGGCCATCTCCACCAGAGCCAGGTCTCCCTGGGCATGGCCCCAGGTATCGTTGATCGCCTTCAGGTGGTCCAGATCGCCGAACAGTAATAAAAGGCCGCGCTTAAAGCGCCTTGCCAGTCTCAACTCCTGTTCGGCCAGCAGGGTGAAGCCGCGCCGGTTATACAGGCCGGTCAGATCATCGGTCAGGGACAGGCTGCGGATCTCCTGCTCCATGTGCTTGCGGCGGGTGATGTCATGCGCCACCCACAGTGTGCTGTCTTCCGTCATCGGCGAAATGGAGGTCTGGAACCACATGCTCTGGCCACCGATCAGCAGGTCATATTCGGTCTGGGCGGTCTGTCCAGTTTGCAAGACCTGCTGGATCACATCCAGAAAGGTCTGGACTTGTTCCGGCCTGAAGATATCCTGCAAGGTTTTCCCGAGCAGTTCCTTCGGCGCTTCGGCCAGCAGGCCAGGATTGGTGGGGGCAATCTCCCGGTACTTACCCAGGCGGTCGATTACCAGCACCACATCCTGCATGGAGGCAAACAGGGCACGCAGTTCGGCTTCGGACTGGTTACGGGCTGCCTCCGCTTGCTTGCGCTCGCTGATATCCATCAAGATACCCAAAGAGCCGGTCACTTTCCCGGCGGCATCCCGGATCTGGACGGAATGATCGGCCAGCCAGACCAGTGTACCGTCCTTGCGCTCGAACAGGTAATCTTCACGCCACTCATCCACTCCACCCTGGCGAGCCAGTTGGACGTACTGTTCATGCGACATATCAGCATGCTCCTCGAACGCTTCGACCTGCCGCAGACGGGTGGCAAAGAGCGCCCCGGTCATCTCTGCAGGGGAAAAACCGGTGAGACTCTCAAAGCCCTCTCCCAGGAAAACATAGCGCTCGCTAGCGTAGTCTCTCTGGTAAGGCACACCCCCGGTACGTGTAATGGCCTGGCGATAGATCTGCTCGGTCTTGATAAGGGTTTGCTCGTACTCCTTGCGGGCTGTGATGTCACGGTCAATGCCGATCACCAGCTCGCGCCCGCCAAGCTGAATGAGCGTGGTCGACACTTCAATTGGGAATATGGTGCCATTTTTATGGCGATGGAAGGTTTCCAGTTGTAAATTACCCACCTCGCGCAGCTTTTTCAAATAGGAACTTCTTTCAGCTGGTGTGCCTTTGGTCAAATTCAAAATGTCTATGGAATGCCCGATTAATTCATCCCGATGGTAGCCGTTCATCAGGCAACCGGCCATATTACAATCGATGATCGGCCATGAGACGTTGGAATCAACCGGGTCGATGAGCATGACAGAATCTGGCGAAGATTCGAACAGCGCCCGAAACATTAATTCGCTTTGTTTTAGCGCCAGTTCAGCCTGCCGGCCGCGCTCAAAATCAACACTCAAAGCATTTGCCATCACAGAAACGGTGAGGATGACAACCAAACAAGCTACAAACACTGCAATGCCCACCTTGATGGCCGGACCGACAGTCAGGGGATCGGCAACCGAACTGAGCAGGCCCTGAAGCACGACAATGAAAACAGTGGCAGGGAGGAAAGTGCGCATCAAGCGCGCTCTTAAGGATTGCCCTGCAAAAACCTTGAGCGGCCAGGAGGTTGGCCCAGCCATTATCAGCAACCCCAGGCTAAGGAACCAGAAAGAGTATGCAGTTGTGACTGCGACCGGGAGGAGCGCGCCTCCGTAAAATGGCGGCACCCCAAATAAATAACCCAGGCACAATAAAGCACTGAGCAGGAACAAAGCCAGGGATAGGGCTGCAGAAGTTTTAACAGCGCGCGGGCCAGGCGTTCCGCCGTTCAAAAGCAGGAAGGCCGGGATCGCGAGGAAAAAGCCCAGGGCAGTTAATGGAGACATGCGCGCGGTCGAAATTCGATCGTGCAAGGACGGGTTGGAGTAGAGTAACTTTTCAAGATCGAATTTGGCCTCGGCAAAATATCTTAAGGCGAGCAGGATGACCATCAGCGACAGCCCCAGAAGTACAGCCTGGGGAACAACTTTCGCCCAACGCCGGGCCGGAAATACGCTGCGGATCATCCAGGCCAGGCACAATCCGAGGAATAGCAGGGTGGTGGCAGGCGCCATGGGAATATAGTCAGGGCGCATGGAGGCCAGGATGGGCATGTTGAAGACCCAGCCCGCCAGCGCCAGCAAGCCGATGACGCACACGCACGCCATAAAAACGGCGGCGTAACGTTCAGAGATTGTCCATCTCTTTATCAACCGAGCTCCTCAAAGAATTTTTCCACCACGTGCGGGTCAAAATGGGTGCCGGCTGCGTCCCGGATGTGCTGGCGGGCTTTTTCTTGAGACCAGGCCAGGCGATAGGGACGATCGGAAGTGACCGCGTCCCAGACGTCCACCACGGCAAAGATGCGCGCAACCAGGGGGATCCGATCGCCTTTCAAGCCACGCGGATAGCCACTGCCATCCCATTTTTCATGATGACAATACGGAATGTCCAGCGCCTGGCGCAGAAAGCGAATTGGGGTAAGCAACTCGTAAGCCAGTCCAGGGTGTTTTTTCATTACCACCCATTCTTCATCGGTCAGCGGACCGGGCTTGAGCAGGATGCCATCCGGAACACCCATCTTGCCGATATCGTGCAATAGGGCGCCCCAGCGGACTTGCACCAGATCCGTCTCGGAGATGCCGAAGAGGCGGGCAAGCCTGACGGTCAGCTCGGTCACGCGCTGGGTGTGGCCTTCGGTCTCTTTGTCGCGCAGGTCGAGGGCGTGCGACCAGCCTTCGATGGTGGCATCATAGGCCAGCTCAAGTTCGTCGGTGGAACGTTGCAGATGTTCGAACATTTGAACATTATCGATGGCGATGGCTGCCTGCCCGGCCAGGGTGTTGAGGAAATCCAGCCATTCCTCATTGGGATTAAGCGGGGTGCGCTGGTAGACCTCCAGCACTCCCTTTAGCTTGCCCTTGTTGATCAACGGTACGGCAAAATAGGCGGCCACCTTTTCCGCCTTAATAAAATTCTGGCGTCCGAAAACGGTCCGGCTGGCGGTTACGTCCGGGATCTGAACCATCTGGCGCTCGAGGGCGGCCTTGCCGGCCTGGCCCTCGCCCAGCCGCTGGCGGGTTCCCAGAACGTCTTGCGAGCGCAGCCCGCGCCCGGCAGTATATTCGAGGCTCTGCAGGGTTTCGTTGAAGACCAGCACGCCGGCGGCATCCACTTCCAACCGCTCGCAGACATGCCTGAGGATCATCTGCAGGCTGATGCGTAGATCCATTATTGAGGCGATGGTGCGGTCGATCTCGCTCAGGCTGGCCAACTGCTGCAAGCGCCGCCCGGCCTGTTCACGGAGCAGCATGCGCCGGATGGCGGCAGCAGCCTGGTCGCCGATGCTGCGGGCCAGGCTCAGCTTCCCGGGCGGGAAAGGTTCACGGCCGTCCGTGCGGGCTTCTCCCAGGATCAGCAGCCCGAGCGCCATTCCCGAACCCTGAC
The DNA here is from genome assembly GCA_963776475.1 of uncultured Chloroflexia bacterium. Taxonomy (GTDB): domain Bacteria; phylum Chloroflexota; class Anaerolineae; order Anaerolineales; family Villigracilaceae; genus UBA877. The sequence goes on along the minus strand of CAVZMZ010000033.1, from coordinate 75,615 downwards.
CGGTATCCCCAACCCGCAAGGGCACCAGGCAGACCGATTGGGCAAAATCCAGCAGCAATACCTTGCGCTCGGCAGAGCCGACTTCTGAAGCTTCCGCCTGCAGAATGACCGGTTCGTTTTTCTCGAGGACGCTCTGGCAGATTGGCAGGACACTGACCGGCTGGCGTTCGCCAAGGATAAAGCCTTGTTCCAGGACACTGAGCGGATGGACCGCGTAAGGAACCAAATCAGCCTCTTCCAACAATAACAGGCCGGCAAAGGTGGTATGGATGCTCTCCACCGCATTTTGGATGACCTGCTGGATCACCGCCGCCAGATCATCGGCCTCTGCCAGGCGCCGTGAAAACTGGTATAGCGCTGTGAGCTCAGCGGTTCGAACACGTATCTCTTCTTCTTTTTCCTTGCGCTCGGAAATATCCCGGCCGATCCCAACCAACCCGACCACTTTTCCCTGGCCATCGCGTAATAGGTACCTTGGAGGATAATAGCCAGACGGGTTCGCCCACAGGCATCGATCCCGGGTTCTTCACGGTTGATGAGGGATGTACCAGAATCGATCACTGATTTATCCATCGCCCAGTAAGCATTTGCCAATTCAGGCGGAAAGGTGTCCATGTCTGTTTTTCCGATAACATCTTCCATGCTTTTCCCCCCGTTGACCTGCCAATCGGCGATATTGGAAATGATTTTCCGGCCCTGGACATCCATGATATAGATGCGGTCGGGCAGGTTGTCGATCAAGGTTCGCAATAGAATGCGCTCTTCCTCCAGCTTTTCTTCAGCGCGCTTGCGCTCGGTGACGTCACGCACAACCCCCTGGGAGCCTACAATTTGACCATCCTGGAGTATCGAGACAGCCTTGACCTCGACAAAAGCGTGCGTTCCATCCGGCCGGACGATCTGGCCGTTGATAACTTCCGGCGCCTGGCTGGAATTCATACTGTTGCGCTGCAACTGACCAAGGTTTGCCAGGCTCTCCGGTGCAATGAAATCCATAAACTTCCGGCCCAGCATGGCCTGCGGGCTCTCAAAACCATAGATGCGGGCCAGGGCGGGATTGGCGAAAGTGAAAACCCCGCGGGCGTCCGATACGTAAAAGCCATCATTGACCTCGTTCACCAGGTTGCGATATTTTTCTTCACTTGACCGCAGCGCTTCTTCCGCCTGCTTGCGTTCGGTGATATCGTGGAAATACCAGACGCGGCCATAGTAGCGGCCATCTGCTCCGTTCATCGGGGCCGAGTAGCGCTCGAGGACCTTTCCATTTTTGAGCATGATTTCATCCTGGCTGGTCTCGATTTTGTGCTCATAGAGATATCGAACACGCTCGAGAAACGTCTGAGGATCCATGACCTGGCTGACGACAAAATCCAAAACCGGTTGGTCGATTTTCTTATCAACCAATTCTTGTGGGACACCCATTATTTCAATAAAATGGTGATTATACGTAACAATACGGGCGTTTTCATCGACCACAAGCAGCCCATCCATCGAGGTTTCCTGAGTTGTGGACAAAATGGTGTTACTGAAACGCAACTCCTCTTCAGCGCGCTTGCGCGCGGTAATATTCTCGGCAGTGCCTTCATAATAGAGCGCATCCCCATTTTCAGCACTAACAACAAGAACATTCTCGGAAATCCAGATACTACCGCCAGCCTTGGTGAGCGCTTCAAACTCAAATCCCTCGACTTTGCCTGAACTCTTGCAAAAGCCGCCGAACCTCGTTCCGGCGGGCGGGATCCACATAGATTTGAATGGCGATATCGCTGACGGTGGAAATCATATCTTCTGGAGAGGCGTAGCCCAGCATACGCGCCAGAGCCGGATTTACCAGTTTGAAGCGGCCATCCGGCGTGGATTGGAAAATGCCATCAATGGCGTTCGCAAAAATGGAGTGATACCTGGTTTCGGCCTCATGCACCTGTGCATACAGGCTGGCACTTTCCAGGGCGGAGGCGGCGACACTCGCCAGGATCATCAAGCCTTTCACCTGGCCGAGCGTGAAAGCAGGCCGGCGCTGCCTTGACATTTACGTTTAGAACACCGACCAATTTATTCCCCACCAACATGGGCATCGAGAGCGCCGGGCCGATATCACTGCGCGGAAAGAGCGGAGCAAAGCGGGCGTCATTGACATCTCCGTACAGTTTGACCGATTCACGATAACGCGCCACCCAACCGGCGATACCCTGCTCCAGGCGCACGCGCTCCCCCAGGATCTTCTCGTGCCCTTTTCCACATACGGCCGCCACATACAGTTCATCCCCGAGGCGGGTGGAACGCATCAGGGAGACCTCGTCGGCGTTCAACTGCTCGCGGGCGGCTTCAACGGTTTTATTCATGATGGTGTTCAGATCAAGCGAGTAGGCAATGGTGGTGGTCAATTCATAGATTGAGACGGTCTCGTGCAATTGAACATTTTCCATCCGCAGCCGGCGCACTTCCATGGCGCGGTCGAGCACTGGCAGCAAGGCGCTCATCTTGAACGGTTTAAGCACATAATCGAAGGCGCCGACCTTCATGGCCTCCACGGCGGTTTGCACCGTACCCTGGCCGGTCATCATGAAGGCGACCAGGTTTTGATCCACCTGCAGAGCCGCCCGCATCAATGCAATTCCATCCATTTCTGGCATCATCATGTCGGTCAGCAGGATGTCAAACTCGCTCTCGGCCAACGCCTTGAGCGCCGCCTGACCGGAGGTGAATCCGACCGCCAGGTAGCCATGCTTGTTCAGCATTTCGCACAAGGCGTTGGTCAGTTCAAGCTCGTCATCGACGATCAATAAGTGACCAAGGTGATGTTCCTGCATTTTGCCTCATCAACTTTCATCCAGAAAATCTCCACCAACTTCAAAGCTAACGGGCAGCACAACCCGGATGGTGGTGCCATGGTTCACTTCGCTAAGGATATCCAGAGAGCCCTTATGCTCTTGAACGATGCGGTGGCAGATCGCCAGGCCAAGCCCTGTGCCTTTACCGACGGGTTTCGTGGTGAAGAACGCTTCACCCAGCCTGGGCAAATTCTCCGCAGCAATGCCGATGCCGGTGTCGGAGATTTCGATGACCACCTGTTGAAGAACGCCATCACGCATATCTCCCGCAGCAGCTGGATGGCGCAGCTTCTTCAAGTCTCCCGCGAATGATGAGCGTGCCACCGTGCGGCATGGCATCGCTGGCGTTGGTAAAAAGATTTAAAAACAGTTGGCGCAACTGCTGCCGGTCGGCACTCATGACAAGATCATTGGAAGCCAACTCCTGCACGACCTGGATGTTATTATTATGCAGCTGGTATTGAATGAGCTCAAGGGTTTTCTCGATCTCATCGGCCAGGTTCAACGTGGAGACCCGGCTGGTGCCGCGCCGGCTGAATTGGAGCAGGTTAGCGATCAGGCTGGCCATGCGCTCGACCTCCTGCTGGATAATCAGCAGGGTGTGGTGCTGGGGATCGAGCCGGGGAGCAAAGTTCCAGCAGCGACTCGATGCGCAGGCTGACCGTGGCGAGTGGGTTGTTCAACTCGTGGGCGATGCTGGCAGCCAGTTCGCCCATGGTGGCCAGCTTGGCCGCCTGCCAGAGCTGCTGCGACATGGTCTTGACCTCTTCGTTCTTCGACTGCAACTGCGTCGTACGCTCGGCCACTCGGTCTTCCAATTCAAGCGTCAAGTGCAGCAGCTCGGAATTGGTTTTCTCCAACTCTTCCTGGGTCAGGCGCAATTCGACTGTGCGCGCCTCGACGTGTTTTTCCAGCTCCACGGCCAATGCCACCAGCCCGCGATTGGTTTCTTCCAGCTCATCCTGCATCAGGCGGATCGTGCCGCGGGCCTGTTCCAATTCCCGGCGCAAGTTGCTAGGCGCTCATGAGCGTCCTTTCACCACCAGCAGGGTAGCGTCATCTTCTTCCTTGGCGAGCGCATTTAATAACTGCCGGGCAATTTGCTCAGCGGAATGAATCTTCAGGTTCGGGAAATCCTGCCAGGACCAGTGGGTTCTCAGACCATCCGAGTGCAGCACGAGCAAGTCGGCCGGATTCCAGGCATGTTCTGTCACCACAACGTTGGGTGCGCTGCCGCCCAGCACACCCCGCCGGACCATAAAATTCATGGATTTCGCAGCGCTGAGCACGCGCACTTCGATGTTACCGATGCTGGCAAATAAAAGCTTGAACCCGGACATCCCGTCTTCGGGAATAGATCCGGGCTGTGGGGGTTTCTGCAATCGAAGATCAGCCAGAGGATAACCAAAATCGAAGCGCGCCAAAGCCATCACCACGCCGCGGGTGGAATGACAGGTTTGGGCCACACCCTGGAAGAGTATACCCAGGGGCTGGTCATAATGCGTCTCTACATATTGGCGGGCGGTTTCGGCGGCGCGGTAGGCCAGCGGTCCGTGCCCCAGACCGTCGATCACCCCCACCAGCGCATGGGTCTCCCAACGCTTGATGACGAAGGCATCCCCATTGACTTCCATGCCGGGATAAGGGCGCGTGGCAACGCCGAACTCGAGCGGGAAGGGTGACATGGGCAAAGCATCCTTGCGCAACCAGCGTTTGCAAAGGATGCTGGTACCCTGCCCAGGTTGCGAAGTAACGTGGAACTCGTCCATTAACCGGTTGACTGTGCCCAAGCCATAGCCCAGGCTGCCGGTAGTCGAGAAGCCATCGGTCACGGCGCGTTCCACGTCCGGGATGCCGGGCCCGCTGTCCTGGCTTTCTATGCGGAGGCCGGGGCGCTCATCCGCAACGGAAGACGCCAGGTTCAGGCGGCCGCCGCCGGCATGTTTGATCAGATTGGAGGCCAGTTCGCTGACGGCGATCGCAATTTCCTGGCTGGCAGTGTCCTCAAAGCCAAGTTGCGCGGCGAAGCGTTTGGCGGCTTCACGAGCCCGGCCTACATCCTCGGGTTGGAAGACCGCAATTACTTCCTGTGCCACTTATTTACCGTCACGGTTGTGCCCTGGCCGATCTGGGAATGAATGTCCATCTCGTCCATCAGGCGCTTGGTGCCGGGCAGGCCCATACCCAATCCGCCGCTGGTCGAAAAACCTTCCTGCATCACCTGCTCAATACTGGCAATCCCCGGGCCATGGTCTGTAAATACCAACTCCAGCCCGATGCGGCTGCTTTCATCGAGGATGCGCCAGCGCATCACGCCGGTGCCGGCATAGTGAAATACATTCCTGGCCAGTTCAGAGGCGGCTGTAACGATACGTGTGACGTCCGTGAGGCCAAAGCCCAGGCGGGTGGCTACATCGCGGACGGTTTTGCGCACGGTGACGATGTGGCTTTCATCCAATATTGGCACTTCTCCGCGCATTTCGTCGCTCATCGCCGCGCCTGTTTTTTGGAACCATTTTCCAGGATATCCAGGGCGCGGTCGACATCCAACGCGGTGATCACATTCCCGAGCGTAAAGCCCAGTTGGGTGGCGGTGATGGCCACGCTCGGATGCATGCCGGTAATGACTGTCCGCCCGCCCATCAACGCCACCATACGGGCAGTCTCGACCACCGTACGGGCAAAAAAGGAATCGAGCGAACTCGACCGCCGAAATATCCAGCACCAGCCCTTTGGCGTTAAATTGGCCCATGGCCTGCAAGACCTGTTCCTGCAAGGCAGTAACCGTCAGGTCGTCGGGGTCGGGCGGCATAGTTACCATCAGGATATCACGCACTTTGATTACCGCAATGCGTTCATCTGCCATTTTATTCTCCCTTGAGACGGATGAGAGGCGACCGGGGCCCGGTCACTTGTCACTCGTCAAGTGCACGTTGAGCATTTCCATCGCCGTACGCAAGCCCGCCGCTAGAGACGAGCGGGTGGTGACGCCGCCCAGGTCAACGCCGAGATGGACCAGGGTCTGGGCAATGGCCGGGCGAACGCCGGTGAGAATCACATCCGCGCCGAGCAGGCGCACTGCGCTCATGGTCTCCACCAGGTGCCGCCCGGTTTGCGTATCCACAGCCGGCACACCGGTGATATCCACGATTGCAACTGAAGAACGCGTTTCGACGATGCCTTCCAATAATTTTTCCATCAACTGCTGGGTACGCTCGCTATCCAGCGAGCCAATCACCGGCGCCAGGATGACGCCTTCCCAAACCTGCACCACCGGCGTGGAAATATCCAGGATCTCCTGGGCACGGCGCGCCATCGCATCGTTGGCCGCCTTTTGAGTTAGCGCTTCCTCTGCCAGCTTACGTTCGGTCAGATCACGCGTGACTTTGCCAAAGCCGCGCAGGTTTCCATCCGCATCCCGCAGGGCAGTAATGACTACATTGGCCCAAAACCTGGAGCCATCCTTGCGCACGCGCCAGCCGTCATCTTCGAAGCGCCCCTGATCGGCGGCGACTTTCAATTCCTGCTCAGGCTTGCCGCTTTGAATATCCTCCGGAGTGTAGAAGATCGAAAAATTCTTCCCGATGATTTCAGAGGCCTGAAAGCCTTTGAAGTTTTGCGCGCCTTCGTTCCAACTGGCAACGCGCCCCTGGGGGTCGAGCATGATGATGGCGTAATCCTTGACGCTCTGTACCAGCAGGCGGAAACTAAGATCGCTCCCCAAGCCTTCATCATCAACGCGACTTTTTGGTGTGGATTTAGTTTTTGCCATGACAATTTCTCCTGTGTCGTTTTTCGTTTAGATATGGTTGATCTTTTCGATAGGCGAATTGGGCCAGGAATGCAATCTCCTGGGTCATTCGACCTGCACCGATAATTTTTACGGCAATATCCCTGGCCGCGTAAAATGAATTGATATGCTCATCTTATTTGGCCTTACCTTTTAATTCGTCCATCCCCAGTGTAACTTAAAGATGGTTGTTCTCATTTTTGTCGAAGAAAAATAAATAAGTCCAAGTCGATCACTCCCCCGGGTAGCAACTTTCGCCCAATTTATTATATACTTTCCAGTGGTATACACAAGAGGGAAGAAGCGGTTCGTCACGGTATTAACATGTTCAGGAAAATGCGGCCGGGAAGGGGTCAGACAGATTAAGAACTCAGGGTTCATAACCCATATATATCGAAGGTAAAGGCAAGAGATACTCCTGTGGGGTACTTTATCTCGCGAACATGTATCGCAAGGACCGAAAGCGGGTTGGAGCCCGGCTTCAACGCCGAAATGCCCTGACTGTCGGAAGGCCGCTAAGGTAGAGGGTCGTTTTGGTTTTTGATTGCCGGGCTTCACGACAGAAAGATGGAAGGGTTTCATGGGTTTTTCCCCACTAGACAGGCTTAAATGAACCTGCAACAATTATCACCGGCCAAATATACGCGGGTCATATCTTTATCATACAGCCGAACTCCCCGCAGCCGCATCCGTCAACCGGATGGGGAATGCCTCCCCCACTTGGGGGAGGCGTATGAAAACCCGAATTTATCTCCAGTCCAGGAAGCCATTCATGAATACGAGGTAGAATAATAAGATATGGAGTACTAAAGGATATAGGCCCTGGAGGTGGCAAGTTATGCAATTCACGATAGAGCAACTTAATTCCATACGTCAACTACCCAGCCCAGCGAACCTGGCAAACGCGGATTTGAGCGGGGCTGACCTGGGTGGGGCACATCTGCCGGGAGCTTTCCTGATTGGAGCAGACTTGAGCGGGGCGAATCTGTCCAAGGCGAACCTGACCAATGCGCTCCTTTGGGGTGCTCACCTGATCGAGACCAATTTTAGCGAAGCTGATCTAAGCGGGGCTGGTCTGGAGAGATCTGACCTGAGAAAAGCCAACCTAACCGGGGCTGAACTGAAAGGGATTGTCCTAAAAGGCGCCAAATACGACAAAAAGACAAAATGGCCGGATGGTTTTGACCCTGAGGCAGAAGGAGCAATATTGGATGAGTAATCTAAATGAGCGCAACCAGGGAATCATAAACGAGTTCCGGGCCAATGCCGGCAAAGTCGGCGGTCCGTTCGCAGGCAGGTCGCTGCTGCTCTTGCATACCTGCGGGGCGAAGAGCGGGAACCCCGTATCAACCCGGTTGCCTGCATCAAGGATGGCGATCGACTCGTGATCATTGCCTCCAAAGGCGGCGCCCCGACCCACCCGGATTGGTACTACAACCTGCTCGCCAACCCGTTGGTCAGCGTGGAAACCGGCACCGAAGAATTCCAGGCCCGGGCATCCGTTGCAGAAGAACCGGAACGAACCCGCCTGTATAACAAGATGGTCGAGGTGATGCCCGGCTTCGACGATTACCGGCGCAGGACAACGCGTGTCATACCGGTGATCATCCTGACTCGTGTAGACCCCAAGGAGTAAATCATGGACACAATTGAATTTATCCGGCAAATGGTCGCGGCCGTACGCCGCCAGACTGATGAAGCCATGAAAGACCTGACGGTTGAACAGTTCAACTGGACGCCGCCCGGGAGCGCCAACCCGATCAGCGCCATTTTTGTCCACTTCCTGAACTCGGAAGATGCTTTCGTCCAAACCCTGATGCAGGGGAAACCAAAGCTGTGGGACGAAGGCGGGTGGGCCGAAAAAACGGGTGTGATGGTTCCGCCGGGTTACAGCGGCGGCTGGGAAGAGGTCAAAAGCATGACTCTGGCGCTGGAACCCATGTTGGCTTACCAGCAGGTCGTGCGGGCTGCCACGGAGGCTTACCTGGATAGACTGACTCGGGATGAGCTCGAGCGTATGGTGGAATCCAGGCGCGGGGAGCGCAGCGTCGCAAGCATGTTGATCCACGTGATCGACCATGCTTTAATCCATTCGGGGGAGATTGGCGCGTTGAAAGGCATCCAAGCCGGCAAGAACCCGCCAGCCTAAAGGATGGTTCTCGGGGACCCAATGTTCCAGCGCATTCTGGCAATCATCCAAAAGGAATTCTCGCAGACCTGGCGTGACCGGACCACGTTGGGGATCATGCTCACCATTCCTCTGTTGCAGCTGATCTTATTCGGGTATGCGATCAACACCAATGTGAACCACATCCCGACCGTGGTCGCCGACCAGAGTATGAGCCCGGCCAGCCGGGCCTACCTGGCAGACATGGTGAATTCGGGATACTTCGACGTCGCAGCCACAACTACAGACCAGGCTGGAGCGGTCCAGACCATCGATGGCGGCCAGGCGCAGGTTGGGATCGTCATCCCGCCGGACTTCGATAAGGATGTCCTGAATGGGGGTGCCCAGGTCCTTATCCTGGTGGATGGGACCGATTTCTTCACTTCCCAATCAGCAAACGCCTACGCCACCCTCATCGGCCAGGAACATGCGATCAAGATCGTCAATGCCGAAATCACCCAGGCCGGGTTGCAGAGCTCCGGGAACAGCCTGCCGGCCTTGAACGCGCTCATCCATGTGCTCTACAACCCGGATATGAAAGACCTGTGGTTCCTCATACCAGGGATGGCGGCCATGCTCCTGCAGACACAGTCCCTGGTGCTGACAGCCGCGGCCGTGGTCAGGGAGCGTGAGGTGGGTACCATCGAGCAGATCCTCGTCACGCCCATCCGCCCGATCGAGCTGATGATCGGCAAGATCGTCCCGTACGTGATCATTGCAATGCTCAATATGCTCACCGTAATCGCCATCGGTGTCTATTGGTTCGGCGTTCCTTTCCAGGGCAGCCTTTGGCTGTTCATCAGTCTGTCCTTCCTGTATGTTTTCGGCGGGTTGGGGTTGGGTCTGCTCATCTCGTCCGTCTCTCAAAACCAGCGCCAGGCGCAGCAGTTGATGATGCTGTTCATGATGATCAGCCTCTTGCTGGGCGGTTTCATTTTCCCGCGTTACACCATGCCTCCGGTGGTGCGGGTTATCGGGAACCTCTTCCCGATGACTTATTTCGTGCCCATCTCGCGCGGCATCATCACCAAGGGAATCGGCTTCTCCATCCTTTCGGGACAGGTGCTGGCCCTGGTGATCTACCTGGTGGTGGTGATTTTCCTTGCGGCAATCTCCTTTCGGAGCCGGCTGGACTGACATGCTAAAATCCCTCCAGCGCTTGCGCGCCCTCATATATAAAGAAACGGTGCAGATTTTACGCGACCGCCGCACGCTGATCCTGTTCTTTGCGCTGCCGCTGATCGAGTTGTTACTGTTCGCCTATGCAGTTTCGCTGACCATTACGCATTTGCCGACCGGAGTATTCGACCAGAGCCAGGATGCGCGCAGCCGGGATTTCCTGCAGACCCTGGTAAATTCAGGATCCTTCGATATCACGCTTGCGCTCCAAAATGAGCAGCAAGTAATGGATGCAATCGATGCCGGGCAGATCAAGGTTGGACTGGTCATCCCACCAAATTTTGAGATGCAGGTACTGCGCGGCAAAGGCAGTGTCCTGATGCTGCTGGATGGTTCCGACTCTTTCAGCGTCCAATCGGGTTATAACGCGGCCTTGAGCATCGCCCAAAAATATTCGCTGAATCTGACCATCGAGAAATTGCAGAGCGCAGGCGCTTCGGCAGCCCTGACCAGCCTCTCGGGCCAATTACCGATCACAACCAGCACCCGGGTACTGTACAACCCGGACATCCAGGACCTGGTCTTCATCCTGCCAGGTCTGATCGCGCTGATCATGCAGATCATCGTCGTCACTCACTCGGCCATGGCAATCGTGCGTGAGCGCGAAGCCGGGACCCTGGAACAACTGCTTGCCACGCCTGCCCGACCGGCAGAGATGGTGATTGCCAAGCTGATCCCGGGCATGCTGGTGGCGATCCTGGATATGAGCGTGATCCTGGCCATCGGAGTCTTCTGGTTCAAGGTACCGTTCACGGGGAATATCCTGCTCCTGGGCGGCCTGTCAATCCTGTTTATCATCTCCGGGATGGGCCTCGGGCTGGTAATCTCGGCGGTAGCCAAGACCCAGCGGCAGGCCCAACAGTTGACCAGTGTGATCCAGCTCCTGGCAATGCTGCTGACCGGTTTTATCTACCCGCGCACCACCATGCCACTCTGGACACAGATCATCGGTGACTTAATCCCCATGACCTATTTTGTGCGTATCATCCGCGAAATCATGACCAAAGGTGTGGGCCTGACATTCCTCTGGACGGATTCCCTGACGCTGCTTGTATATGCCTGCATCGCCCTGGTCATAGCCGCGGCTGTATCAAAGAAAAGATTGGATTGATCGCCATGTCCACGGATGTTGCCATTTCAGTTCAGTCTCTCACCAAGCACTTCAAAGGGCTGGGGGGCATCGTTACCGCAGTCGATTCGCTCTCCCTGGAAGTGAAACGCGGCGAGACCTTTGGCCTGATCGGTCCGGATGGGGCCGGGAAAAGTACAGCCACCCGGGTCATCCTGGGACTCCTCAAACGCGATGGCGGCGCAAGCAGCGTGCTCGGCTACGACTCAATGCGGGATGTTTATCAAATACGGGAACGGAGCGGATATATCGCCCAGCAATTCGCACTGCCGGCGGATATGACCGTGATGGAAAACATGCGTTTCTTTGCGGACCTGCATGGCATTGCGCGCAAGCTGCAAAAATCAAGTATTGCCGAGCTGCTCAAGTTCGCCGGGCTGACCGAGTTCACCTCCCGCCCGGCCGGCAGACTATCGGGAGGCATGAAGAAGAAATTGGCCCTGGCCTGCAGCTTGATCCACCAACCCCAGGTGGTGCTCCTGGATGAGCCGACCCTGGGCGTGGATCCGGTCAGCCGGCGTGAGTTCTGGAACCTGCTCGGTAACCTACGGGCTGAGAAAGGCCTGGCGATTTTTGTCTGCACCCCTTACATGGATGAAGCCGAACGCTGCAACCAGGTCGGATTGATCTACAAGGGCCGTCTGATCGCCCAAGGTACACCGGGCTCAATCAAGAAGATGGTCCCGGGATACCTGCTTGAGTTTAAACCGGCAAAATTCGTGGCGGCGCGTGACCTGGTGACAGGCATGCCAGGGATCCTGGAAGTACAGACGTACGGCGCCATGCTGCATGTTTTCGTCGATGAAATCAAGCGCCGCCAGAGAGAAGTCGAAGAAGCGCTAAGCTCCAAAAGCATCACCTGGAGCGGGATGCGGGTGATCCAGCCACGTATGGAAGAGGCGTTCATCAGCCTGGTTAAACGCCAGGAGGCGGTCGATAATGGCTGATAAACAAATTCCAGCCATGCAAGCAGCCGGGGAAAGCGGAGCCGATCCAGTCATCGCAGAGGACTTGACCAAGCGCTTTGGCGAATTCACCGCGGTCAACCAGGTCAGCTTCCGCATCCACCCGGGGGAGGTTTTCGGCTGGTTGGGACCGAACGGCGCGGGGAAAACCACCACCATCCGCATGCTGTTGGGATTGATCCGGCCAAGTGCGGGTAAATTGAACGTGCTGGGGTTCGATCCTGTTACGCAGACCAAGACCATGCAGGCGCATGTGGGTTACATGTCCCAACTTTTCACCTTATACAACGACCTGACCGCGCGCGAAAACATCCGCTTCTACGGCAAGGTCTACGGCCTGAACCGTAAAGCCCTCGCTCAGCGGCAGCAGGAAATTATTCAAATGGCCGGGCTGGAAGGACGCGAAGACATGTTGACTGCCAACCTGTCCGGCGGCTGGAAACAGCGGCTGGCGTTGGGCTGCGCCATCGTGCATAACCCAAGGGTGATCTTCCTGGATGAACCCACCGCCGGCGTCGACGCGATCAGCCGGCGTGAGTTCTGGGGATTGATCTATGCCATGGCGAATAAAGGCACCACGATCCTGGTAACCACCCATTATATGGATGAAGCGGAGCTGTGCCAGCGGGTGGGCTTTATCAACCAGGGACGCCTGGTGGCAGCCGGAACCCCGGATGAACTCAAGCAAACCCATATGCACGGGCAGGTGCTGGAGATCGATACCCCGGACCCCGACCGGGCTGTGCGCTTGCTGAAAGAGGCGCAGGCAAAGGGGAGTCTGCCCTTCGAAGAAGTCGCCTTGTATGGAGCGCAGATCCATGTGGTTGTGCCGAACGCGGAAGAATTCCGCAAGCCGATCCGAAAGCTGCTCGAAAAGGAAAATATCCCGGTCGGCAGCCTCGAATGGATCATGCCAACCTTGGAAGATGTATTTATCTCGACTGTCCGGGATTCGGCTGGACAAGGTTTGCAGTGAGCTTATTGTGAAATCTGCGCTATGAAAGGCGTTCAGGCAGAAAGGGACCGGCAAGGCTAAAATGGGCAACCTGATCGTGGTGGTTGGCAACAGCGGTGTTGGGAAGACCAGCCTGACGGAGGCATTATGCGCTGCGGGAGATTTCGCCGCCGGGCTGGAAGGACATGCCACGCGTCCCTTCCAGGCTCTTTTTAAAAACAATCCCGGTTATGCACTTGCCAACCAAATCGATTACCTGCTGGCACGCGCCGAGCAGGAACGCCAAATCCGGGCGGCGCCCAAGACCGGCATCCAGGACGGCGGGCTGGACATGGACCTTTTCGTTTTCACACGACTGTTCCAGCGCAAAGGACTGCTCTCTGCCGAGGAATATACCTTATGCGCAAGGCTGGTGGACCAGATCCGTGCCTCCCAGCCGCCGCCGGAGGGCATCCTGTGGCTGAGTGCTCCGCTGGAGGTGGTGGCGGAGCGCTTTACCCGGCGCGGCCGGCCGCTCGAAATCGCCACCCGGGAAGACCTGCAGACCAGCGCCTCCCTGCTGGAAGATTGGCTGGAACAGATCGACCCGAGGCGGATCCTGCGGATCGATGCGAGCCGGGAGGATCCGCATTACCAGGGCTGCCTGAGGGAGGCGCTGGAATTTATTGCAAAGAGATGAGGGGATTATCGCAAGCGTTATTTCAAATGCCGGTCCAGGAAATCAAGAACCTTCTTGATATTTTGCGGGGTTTCGAATGCCCAGTCAATAGGTGGGCCTCTTCAAAGCTCCGGATTGAGGGAAAAGCCCTGTATTTTCGGGTTGCGCGATCGATTTAGATTGAAACAATGAGGATCAACCCGGGGGGGAGATAGAAAGTGGGAGGAATGGCTCATGACAGGGATTTTTTTCAGGCATGGTTTCCCGTTTTTTAGCTTTTATTACAAGTGCAGTGGGATTTCTATTTAGATGGTCGATTGCTATGCGAAACCATTTAAGCGGTGTTGATCATCTAAAATCGGGGGATAATTGAGGCGATTTGGGTCGATTTTTGGCAAAAAAACAATATTTCCCCTTTAAATAAAAGCAGATGCCCGGTTCGAGCATCTGTTTTTGATTGACTACTGTCCCAGCAGGCGGTTCTTTTCGCGGGTGAACTCGTCGTCGGTCAGGACGCCTTTGTCGTGCAGCTCGCCCAGCAGCTTGAGCTGCGCGAGGACATCCGCGCTTGGCCCGGGCTGCGCCGGGGCGGGAGGCATGCCCTGTGCCGTCTGCGGGTTCTGGCCCTGGTTGCTGCCCAACAGGTAGCCCAACCCGCCCGCCAACAGGCCGGTAAATAAGGGGCCCATCCCATAGCCCATGCCCATCCCAAGCAATGGGAACCCGACCCTGCGCATTCCAAACCCGCCGCCCTCTCCAACCACCTCTGAAACCATAACCAAAACCTCTAGGCATTCTGACCTTCCTTTCCGGCAGCAGCCAGCTCATGGCTGACCTGCGCCAATATCTCGTGGGAAACCATTCCACCCGAGAAGACCACTCCACCAGACTGGCGAACAGCTTCCGCCAGCCCGGTTACCCAGGCATGCTCGAACAGGATCACAAAGGCCGACGTATTGGATGGGATCTGGGCAGTCAGCCTGCTCGATATCCTGTTTCGTAAGCAAGCCCATCAGGTGGCCGGCAATGTCGCCATACTTCCCGGGGGCTTCCTCGATCAGCTCGCTCATTTCCCGCATCGAGAGGCCGCCATCCGCGGCCTTCGTGACAGCGATCAGGTCGACCACGTAGATCTGGCCTGACTTCTGGATCGCGTCCAATTCCGTAACCAACTCCTGGCTGAGGTGCTGTTCCTGGGTGCCGATTACCACATATTCAAGCGGGCCAATATCCATAGGTTTTTTCCTTTCACCAGTAGATTGTAATACCCTTCCATTACAGCTTTATTAAAAAGCCGCAGTATTCGCATTTGATGGCGCGCTGCCCCTGGCTGCCCTGGACATTGACCGGAGCGCCGCACGCCGGGCATTCGGAAGGGAATTCAGCGGGGGCGGCCATGGCAGCCAATATCTCCTTGGAGACGACGATCTCCATGACCTTTACCTTTTCGATGCGCACGCCCAGAGCCTGGATCGATCTCTCCGTTCAGTTTGTCGCAGACCGCCGACACCCAACTCATCCCGGGCCGATAGGATCTGGTCGAGCGGGCGTGCACTGACCATTTCTTTGAGCGTGCTCGAAGCGAGATGCATGAAATCCTGGCGCTGCCGGTCGGTCTGGGATGCAAATTTAATAGGCTCGACCACGCGACTATAAACCAGCATATGGAGGATGGCAGGCGCCCGGTCGCGGGTAATGCAGGTCTGGTCCTGGATGTTGGTGGGTTTTTCACCCATATCCACCCTGACAACCTGGTCGATCAATGGGATCTGGAGGATCCTGCCCGGGCCCATGACGGTGGTCTCACCCAACCTGGTCACCACCCATTTCTCGTTTTCCGGGACTTTTTTGAAGATGACGGCGACGATTATGGCGAGCGTGATAATGCCCAAAACAAGCAGGCATAACAGTCCAAAAATTAGTGTGGAAGCCATATGATTTCCTTTGCATTTCGATCAAGAAAGCAGGCCTGAACAAGGAAGAAAGTATAGCATAAGATTCTTTTCAATTTCCGTTACCAGCGGTGTGCGGATCGACACTGATCGAACAGTCAAATATACGTTGGGTTGGGGGGCAGGGTTGCAACAGGATAACCGTCCGCCGCCGATTGTCTCATGTATTGACACGAATGCTATACTTGGAACAGCACTTTTATGGACAACGACCCCATTCTGCACTGCGAACTCGATCACCTGGTGGTTACCGCTCCAACCCTGGAAGCCGGATCGAAGTATATCCAGCGGGCACTGGGAGTGATTCCCCAGCCGGCGGCAGGCACGCGCGCATGAGCACGCATAACTGCCTGGTCAAGCTGGGAGAAATGACTTATCTGGAAGCCATCGCCCCCGATCCGGATGCACCCAGGCCGGAGCGCACGCGCTGGTTCGAGTTGGATGCGCTGGAAGAGAGTTCACCGGCGCGCCTGGCCAGCTGGGTAGTACGCGTGAATGATATCGAGGCACGCCCTGGCCGCCTCTCCAATCCCGCTGGGCAGGATCGAGGCCCTGAGCCGGGGGCAATTGAAATGGCGCATCAGCATTCCCGAGGATGGCAGCCTGCCTCTGCAGGGCATCGTCCCTACATTGATTCAGTGGGAGCCGGGACCGCATCCCGCCAGCAATCTGGATGACTCAGGCTGTTCGCTCATAAGCCTGGAAGGATTCCATCCTCAAGCCCGGAAGATCGCCGCCATGCTGAAGGCAATCGGATTTATTGGCAATTTTAGGATAAATCCGCTTCCGGAGCATAAAAAGCCAACCCTGGTTGCCAGCATTCAGACTCCCGGGGGGTGGCGGGAATTGGGCGGAAAATAAATTTCTTCCAGCCAAAGAGCGGGTTATCAAGCGGGGGTAAACGAAATCTGTGCCGATCAGACGGTCAGCACCACGATCCCGGCGATCGTCAACAGGGTGCCAAAGGCGACCTTCCAGGTCAGCGGTTCGCCGCCGAAAATGATCCCCATCAGCACACCGAAAAGCGGCGAAGTAAAGGCAATCGGCATGACCTTGCTCAGTGGGGCGCCATTTATGGCGGCGTAGTAGCATACCATACCGATCGCGCCGGCCACGATCCCGCCACCGATACCCATCATCAAGATGGCTTTCGTCCCGGCCTGCGGGAGGCTTTTCCACTGCGGGAAGGAGACGGCCGCCAGGATGACCAGCGCCACAGCGGTGCGGATGGTGATGCCCATTTGTGGAGAGAGGCCACCCAGGTGCAGGCCTTTCTTTTCGAAATAGCCGCCGATGCCCCACGCCATGGCGGTCAGCAGTGCCAGGATTTGAGGATTTCATAATATTCCTTTTTAGAATGAAGTGGATTTCTAGAAACCAATTGCGTTCCAGTTTCCTGGAGGTTGACCGGGAGGGTTACTTTTTATCATAGCAGCAGCTTCCTGACAAGTCAATCAACACGGCTTTCTTAAATTTGACAATGTCACATTAAAGATTTTCTAACCACGAAGGAAAAGCTTTTGCTCCCCTTTGTGCCTCGCCTGCATCCGGTTCTTCACGGGTGTCGTGGCCTTTGTGGTGAAAGATTTTCTGGCGCTACCGTTTTTGGCGGGAAAACTTTGGGTGAGTGATGAACGAATTCTGCTGGCAAGAACCTTCACGGCGAATCCTGATCCGTCCGCGTGGTGAAGCCGGTGTTGTCATTCCCCTGCTACCAGACATGGGGAATGAAACGATACTTTACCTGGGCCATATACTCTGCGTAACCATGCAGTTCCTGCCGCAGCGCGCCTTCTTCCAATACGGCCCGCCATGCCAAGATAAGCATCATCAGGATTCCCAAAGGAATACCCAACCAGGAACCGAGTAAAAGGGGAGTGCCGAGGAAAAAGAAAATCATTGCAGCGTACATCGGGTGGCGAACAACCCGGTACGGGCCGGTGGAAATGACAGTTTGCCCACGCTCTGCCTGGACACGGACGGCCATCGATAAGTAGGTGTTTTCTCGAAATACGATGAAAAGGAGATAGCAGGAAGACAGCAGGAGTGCCGTTCCTCCCACCTGAAAGTATCTGTTCACCGGTGACCAATGAAAGCGCACAACATCAAAGGCCATGAAAAGCAGCCATAAAAAGATGGCAGAATACAACAGGAGGGTCAGGATCTTATCCCAGTTTGGGCGATTCTTTTGTCTGCACCTGCAAGCGTTCCTGTAATAAATCGGGGTTGTGCATATATAACCAGGCTAATATGCCATGATTGAACACGAACCAGATCACCAGAAAGATCCATGCGGCCGGCCAGGCTCGAATACCCCCGGGAATAAACAAAGGGACGGCATACGTCAATAAAAACATAGCGCCTTGCGCCAGCGCGTTTCCAAAATTAATTTTCGATTGGTCCCCTCCTTCATTCGCTGGGACGATAATCAATCCCTGGCTGATAAAATTGGCGTTGTATTCGTGGGCGCGCCTCATGGCTTCGGGTGAGGTGAAATCCTCACCCGGAGAGAACAATCGCCCCAGGGGCAGACAGGCCAGGTACGCCAGGGAAACCATCTCGGCGGTGATCAATTGGAAGAGGGGGTCCGGGTCCGACCGCACCAACCCTGCGGATTGTAGCCTGCTCAACAAGGGCTTGAGATGATTAACTTCGTCAAAATCACGCTCGGACACGATCTGGGCGTAGGTTTTCCAACCTTCCGCCATTTCCCACAGATAAATCCTCGCAATCAGCGGATGGGCGAGCAAGTAATCAAAATAGGCCTTGAGGTAGGTTTGGAGTAAATCCCGCAGGCTGTCCGCATCAAGGGCGGCGGCGCGATCAAGCAGGGGAGTGATGCTTTGCTCCTGGAGGGTGCGGGTCTGTTCATCCGTGCGCCGGATCACCGCCGCATACAAATCCAGTTTGCTGCCAAAATAGCGAAAAAGCAAGCTTTTATTATAGGTAGATGCCGCGGCAATGACATCCACGCGCGTGCCATCAAACCCGTGTTCCGCGAACACTTTTTCTGCTGCATCTAGGATCGCTTCCCGCGCTCCCTTGGCATCATGAACCCGTCCTTGTGTATGTCTCGTCTCAACCATTACACCACCTGTTGAGTAACTGCTTGGTTAATAATGCAACTATTTAGTTACATTGTAGCGCAATATGCTGAATTGTCAAGCTGACTTGGCAATAGATCGAGGAAAACCCAGCGAACTATAGCAAGGAGCCTTGTGCCGCTTACGCAAGCGGCCGGCAGTTGAACGGGAACGATTGACAAGATGTTTAACGACTTGAGCCTGGGCATCTTCGAGAGACAGTTACGGGAGAGGCATGACCGCCCGCATCATCTCGCGCACGTTAGCTGTCGAGAGAGCTGGCAAAGCTTCGAGTTCAAGTTGTTGGGCCAATTCGGGATCACGCTGGCAATCTTTGGCCCAATCCAGCTTGGTGGTGGCGATAAACCAGAGGGCACAAGCGGTCAAAGCGGTATGGTGCTCCCAGGCGATATATTTTTGGGCCTGAAACTCATTTGCGCCGACTTCATCTTTGCTATCCTGGATCACCCGTTCGACAAAATAGCGACCACACAGCAGTTCAGCCAGAAATTGCAATGGTGCCTCAGCCTGTGCGTTGCTGAAAGCATAGGTGTGGTCGCCATTGCCCTCGATCCGTATTGCCAGCCATTCTTGATGAAATGCAATGTCAGGCTGCTTCTCATCCCATACCCATACTTGCCGGGCTGCAAAGCGGTCTTCCAAGACACCGCGTTCGTTGGTGCGAATACGCAAAAGTTGCCAATGTGTATCTGCAAGTTGCCCAACTTGTTTGACGCTGTACGAACGCACCTCATTCAGCACCTGGACCTTCTCCGTTTTGGGATCCTTTTTGCCAGGCTTGGGTTCTGGAACCCCGACAACGGGCTGTTCCAAATAAACCCGCAGATTGTTTGGGATCGCTGCCATATACAAAAAGTCTTCTTTTCGCAATTCTTGCCGGAATTCGCTACTACGACCATACAACGAGTTACACAACACAGCCTCAAAGGGCAATTTCGCCGCTTTAGCCCGACAGATCATCTTCAACCCCAGTTCAGGTTTGGTTTCAAAGCTGGTTCGTTCTTGCGGAACGCCCACTTTCTGGCGCAAAAGGGCATATTCAGCCCCAAACCAGACTTCCGGCAGAAAAATCTCGGCATCCACCATTGTCCACAGCGGCCAGGGCTCCAATTTCCAGTTGGCATAGCCCAACGCTACCGCCACCTGACACATATCCACCTTCCCCATGCGCCCATTGTATTGCCGCAGTGCTCCTGCACTCTGCCCGCCCGCCTTCTCATCGGCGTATTCGTCCAATATCAACGCACTGCCCGGATGCAACTCCGGTTTCTCCTTGATCTCTTCTTGAATCTGCTCAAACACCCCTTGCCCACTCCATGGCGAATTCGACATGAAATGCTGCATCGCTTGACCGTCGTCATGTTCCATGCTGTTCGCTATCCCTGCAAAGTTCCGGTCACTTTCCATCGTCATTTGCCTTTGCATATATGCCAGCGCATGCTCACTCGTGTCACGCGTTTTGCTCTTGAACCGCTGCTGAAATCGCTGCCAGTGCTCTTGCAGTTTCGGACCAAGACCCTTGATCTTTTCAATCGGTATTCCCCATCGACGGGGATCAAACAGGTTTTTTTCTCCATGCTCATTCGCTCGGTTGTACCACAACCTGGGTTAACGTGACATTGTCAAATTAAAAGTCAAAAACACCATATGTTGTGTCATTGCCTGCGCCAGCCTGCACTGGACTGCGTCCCGTGCAGTCCAGGGTACCGCAGGTACAGGTTCGAAGGCCGGTGTTCTTCCAGCCTGAAGCAATCTCATCTCCAGATAAGGGGATTGCTTCGGCATCCCGAAGGACACCGGGACGGTGAAGAACGCCTCGCAATGACATGCGTCGTTGACTTTAAGAACACCCTAAGTCAATCAAGCTGTGATTGAGGGTGTTCTTTAATATCCAATTAATATGTCCAAATAATCCCCAAACACTATAATATCCATATTCCATTCAAATTAATTATTCGATTGTTACAGAGGGAGTTATAGCATGAATAAGATTGCATCAATCAATACAATATTGGATGCCATTGGCAACACACCACTTGTCCAATTAAAAGAAATTTCTTCAGGAAAAGTGTATGCAAAGGCTGAATTTCTGAACCCGGGAGGTAGTATAAAAGATCGGGTAGCAAAACATATACTTCTCACCGCACAAAAATCCGGGCAGCTCAAACCTGGTATGACGATTATCGAATCCACTTCCGGAAATACAGGGATTGGATTGGCATTAGTTGGCGTGCAGATGGGTTATAAAGTTGTTTGTTTGATGCCGGAAAATATGAGTGAAGAGCGGAAGAAGATCATTCAAGCCTTCGGAGGCGAGATCATCTTTACGCCGGCGGTTGAGAGCCTGGGTGGATGCCTGAAAAAAATGAAGGAAATTATAGAAAAAGAACCAACAAAATATTTCGTAGTCGACCAATTTAAAAATCCACTCAATCCTGAAATCCATTATTGCCAAACCGGCCCTGAAATTTGGGAGGCACTTAACGGCGATGTTGGAATATTCGTGGCCGGCGTAGGGAGTGGGGGTACCCTGCAGGGGGTTGGAAAATTTCTCAAAGAGAAAAATCCAAGGGTCAAGATCGTCGCAGTTGAACCCAAGAACAGCGCGGCGCTCCTGGGAAGGGAGCCGGGTCTGCACGTGATCCAGGGAATAGGGGATGGATTTGTGCCGGATGTTTTGGATATTAACCTGGTTGATATGGTAATCACTGTTTCGGACGAAGCAGCGATTGATACGACGCGCAGACTAGCCCTCAAAGAGGGCCTGTTGGTAGGCACTTCATCAGGGGCAAATGTTTTTGCTGCGCTAGAATTAGATAGTGGTCGCAACAATGTTGTAACCGTGCTGCCGGATCGGGCTGAAAGGTATTTCAGTACGGCCTTGTTATAGTGGTCGAGGCAATCCAAGACCTGTGAGGCGCTTACCTGGATGGATCCGGGCAGACGCCGCTGACGGATAGCGACTATTGGGATAGAAGTCTGCCAGCCGCGCTCCCGCCACACGGGAACCAGGTCGCCTGTAGCAAGCCATCTGCGCCGCTTTCTACAAGGGTGGGTTGGAGGTTGGTTGCAGAAATACGGCGCTGCGCTGTGTGGGCTGGGGAAAATCCAGAAGAAACCGAGGAAATTATTTTTGGAGGTTAAGTCAGGATGTGACAGTCACCTGGGAAAGAAGGTGACAGTCACAGCGCGGATAGTCACCCAACAGTTGCAGCAGCGATCCGCTCGCCTTCGAACACTGCCAACTCCTGCCGGATAGGCTTGAGATATCTCGCTCGCGCCAAGCGCCGTTCTTCCTACGGTTTATTTTGCCAATTTATTTTCCTTCTCATTAAGACGAATAACTGAATGCAATGGACATTCAGACGATTGTCCGGTATATTAATCCATATCGCATTATTGCGTTTCATTATTGCGCTTTATGGCGCTTTGTTCAGGAGGAATGTCAGATGGACGAAGAAAACGAGATCACAACCGGCGTAAAAGCAGTGGAGCGGGCGATCGAATTGTTGGCGTGCTTTACCCTGCTGGTCCCGGAGTTGAGCCTGGTCGAACTCAGTTCCCGGACGGGACTCCCAAAGGCCACCGCGCACCGCATCCTGACCACACTGGCCCAGGCGAAGTTCATCGTCCAGGACCCGTCCACCAGCAAGTACCGGCTGGGTTACAAGCTGATGGTGATGGGCGCAATCGCCCGCAGCCAGGTAAACTACCTGACCAAGGCCGAGCCGATCTTCAAGGAACTGGTTTACGACATCGATGAGACCGTCGCGGTGGCGAGCCTGGACGGCGACCATCACGTCTGCACGCTGGTGGTGGAACCGGAGCGGCCGGTGCGGGTGACGACCTCCATCGGTACACGCCGGCCATGTTACTTCGGGTCTGCCGGCCTGATCCTGCTGGCCTACCAGCCCGAGGCAGTGCTGGACGAGGTGCTGCCAGGTGACAGATTGGAAGCTTTCACGGTTTGGTCGATCACCGACCCGACCGAATACCGGCGGCGCCTGAACGGGGTGCGGGAGCATGGCTATGCCATCGAGAAAGGCGAGGCCTTCCCGGACGTGACCGGCCTGGCGACCCCAATCTTCGACCACCAGGGAACCATCCTGGCGGGCGCAAGCATCGTGGCGCCAACACACCGGGTGCCGGACGAGCGGATCGGGATATTGCTGAAGAAACTGGTCGAGGCCACCAACGAAATTTCGCGCGAGTTGGGCGCGCCGCAGAACACGCCGGCGGGGATGGTCAAGTTCGGGTAGAGGAAGTTCGAGGTACAGAGGTACCAGAAGTACCAGAAGTTCCAGAAGTTCCGGATGGATCAGAAGGTATCCGAGGTATCTGATGTACCGGAGGTAGCGTGGGGTGAGACCTCCGAGTTATTTACCCCTGCGGGGACGCTTCGCGAAAAACTCGAAATTCTTTATGACGAACTCGAAGTTCTCTGGGATAAATCGAGCGTGTTATCTATGGAGTTCTGTGATTTTCCTTCGGATTTCTCCTGCCGGGTTTATACGGCTCACTGCCACCCGGAGGCAGGAGGGTCTCGTCTTGCGCAGCAACCCAGATAAAGAGCGATTTTGAATTACTGCCCGGGTAGGCGTTGGCCCGGTAACGGCGCACATGGAACTGGTAATTCAACAAGAGCTGCTCGAAGGGCTTACTGGGTTCAGCCGACCAAACCGCCAGACTGCCCTGTTTGCGCAGTGCAGAACGAAGGGCCTGAATTCCTACCGGACTGTATAGATGTTGATTTCCCGAGTCGGTGATCGCCCGGGGGCCGTTATCGACATCCAGCAGGATCGCATCGAATTTCCCTTTGAATCCGAGATAAGCCGGAAGATATCTCCGGTGATGAGCTGCGTGCGTTTGTCCTCCAAGGGGTGACCGTTGAGTTCTCCCAGAAACTTACGGTTCCAGTCGATAACCGCCGGCAATAATTCGCTTACAACCACGGTCGCGCCGGGAGGAAGCATATCCAGAGCCTGGCGCAAGGTATAGCCCATGCCCAGGCCGCCAATCAGTACCTGGGGGGCTTTATGATGTGAAAGGTGTGCGCAACCCAAGCGCGCCAATTCGCCTTCCGACGCATGCCGACGGCTGCTCATTAATTCCTGACCGTTGATCTTGATCAAGAAATCACGGTCATGCTGGTAAAGCTCCATCTCTCCGCCATCCGGAGTACGGGCAGTTGCTAATTTTATTTGCGGTTTCATAAGTTTTGCTTAAAGAATAGCTTCCTCAGATCAACGAAGCAGAACGCAGGAAACATACCAGTCCGAACCCAACCCAATTCACTTTACCGCCGAATAACAATAACTATCGCGTGGTTCGTCGCTGATATTTGGATGAACGATAAAACGTCGTAAAATGCCATCTCTTTGCATGCCAGCCTTTTCTCAATTATGGCACAATCCGGCACATCCCGCCGGTTTCCCGGCAGCGGAGGCGCTGGCGATGCCTGCCGGATGGATGTCGGGCGCCGTTTTGATGTATCGATTAATACCTATACAACCAGCGCCACCAGCACAAGATTACAAACCGCGGCAGAAATCAGACTCGGCCAGATGCTTCCAGTCCGGGAAGCTGCCCAGCCGCCGATTATCCCGATCGCCAGCCAGGTATAAACCAGCACATATAGAACCCCCTGCAACGGCGGCAGAACCAAAGCCACCAGTGAATTAGGAACGACAAAGAGCAAAGCTTGAATAATGATCGCCGGGGTCCTTCCCCAACGTTTGCGTAAAAGCTGTAAGAGCCAACCCCGAAAGAAAAGTTCCTCCCCAAAGAGTGTGACCAATCCGCTGAAAAGGAACATGCCGGCCAAAGCGGGTATTCTGGGAAACCGGAGCAGCCAGGCGAAGGTTGCATCCGGCACCTGGCTGGATAATGCGGCGTTAATAAGCTTTTGATACGTATGTGACCAGGGCTCAAATACCAGCATGAGCAGCAATAATCCGCCCAGATTGATGAGGGTGGCCTGGGCAAGTTCCCGCCACGAAACAGCACGGAAACCGACCCGGCTGGCATCTTTCTTAATGAAGACCACAATCAAGGGAACAAGGATCCATAGCACTGTGAAAATAGGAAAAGAGCTTTTGAGCAGAAATGTAACTGGCAGCAGGATAGCGAGAGCCAGAATGCTCCAAATCGCGAAGATGATCTCAGGTCGTTTCAATCCAGATCGCATGGATTGTCTCCAGAAGGAGCGAACAATAGATGGAACTCAGTACCAGCGGCGTCGCTTTCCGTTCGCGGGAGGCAGTGGTTGGCCTCTAAATTTTTATCTGACGTTTGCTATTTATTATTAGCATAAGTTTATTGAATTGCTCTTCATCAAATCCACTGATGCAGATTTTTTCTCCCTTTATTGATTTTATTATATATATTCCCAATAATACTAGAATCTTATTATTGGATATTTCTCCGATTTCATTAAGAGGGATTTGTACCTTTCTCCATCCGACGCCAAGCAATGAAGGTCCGGCAATATCATTTTCATCAATTTCTACGACAAAATAAGATCGTAAAAAAGTTCGCAAACTCAAGCTGATTGACCCGATTATTGACAATCCCACGATTAAAAAGATATACAATTCTGGATTTTCAGCTGTGGTTATAATAAATCGCTCGGCATAAAATAGAATCAAAATTAATACCACGCTGATCAGCATCGCATACAACAAGATCATTGATAATTTTGGTTTTATTTTTTCCATCGCATTTTCTCCCTATAAGTAATTAATTTCACTATTGATTTCGGCACTAACGGGTGGTCTCACTACCAACAGCAGGGCTGGCGGATACTCTGCACTGATTATTGTTCAATCTGGCAAATAGCGTCAGTTTCCGGGCAACAAGCGAAGCACAACGATCAGAGCAATTCATTCAGATGTCCGGTGGGAAAAAATAAGGATTGATCCATCCCACCTCTGGCGAGTTTCGCCTGCTCAGACAATCCGCTCCCTGTTTCGACTGCAAAAAAAGATGACTTCTTAAAATCTTATAGCACGTCTATAAATCTTTCCATTTGAAACTAGAACTCCGAGCAGGGCTTTAACATTCTCGGTATATGTCATTGCGAAGGAGCGTAGCGGATGAAGCAATTCCCAACTTGCAGGGACTTTCCCCCGTATAAAGCATTTTCCAAGCCGAGTAAGATTGCTTCGTCGGGAAGAACACCCTCCTCGCAATGACACCGTGAGTTGTCAAGGGAAAATGTTAAAGCCGTGGAACTCCGAGATTTTGAACCCGGAGATCCAGACGCCCAAGCATAATTCCGGAAGTCTTAGCATCAAGGGACTGCCATAAAAGATCATCTTTAGGATTGGCGCTGCCTCTCTCTCTAAAAAACTTGATAAGAAATTCAATTTGGATAAAATAACTCCAAATATAATTCGCTAAATTGCTTCCACGTCACATTGATTATTCCCTTTGCAGGGGTGAATAAGACATTAGAAGGATTAACAGACCGCCCGATAGGATATACAATGCCGAGAAGATCAGTGCAGACCAGCAGGGTTACCGGTCTCCTATGTTCATCTATTTTATTTTCGGCCAGCCTCATGGAGAGAATGTAACCCGACAACCCTGGCTGGCAGGCTGTACTGGCAACCAAATTCAATTGGAAAAGGAGAAAAGACCATGGGAATTCTTGCAACGATCGTTGTCGGTTTGATAGCCGGCGTCCTGGCTTCCTTGATCATGAAGGCCAGGGGCGGCCTGATCATTGACCTGATCCTGGGCGTTATCGGTGGTTTCGTGGGCGGCTGGCTAAGCGGCCTGGTCCTGGGCCGGAATATGATGACCGGCATTAATCTCACCAGCATCCTGGTGGCACTGGTAGGCGCGATCATCGTCCTGGTCGTCTACCGGCTCATTTTCCGCAGGCGCTGAAAGCCCGGGCGGATTTCACCAAAGCCCACGATCGCAATCCCCCACATGCGTTCAGGGGCTTGCGCTGCGGCCTGCATGATCTGAACGATGGACCAGCAGTCCTGGCGGATTTGCGCGTCGGGGATGGCATTGATGAAATCGGGAGTTTGCGTATCTGGCTGCCGAAACTCCCGAATTAAGGAGAAACAAACGGCAAAAGAATCTTCTATCCGACCGGGATGGTCATTATTTCCTGGTTCGAATTGATGATCTGCTGCTTCCTGGCCCTACGCCAGCGCAACCAGAGGATGACAAAACCCGGGATGCCCACCGCTGCCTGGGCGATCAGGACCGCCACGGTGGAGGTAAAAATCTGATCGATGATCGACGTGAGCCCATCCCAGAGGGCATGCAGCAGCACAACCCCCACAAAGGCCAGGAGCACGCGCCAGGTCACCCGGTAACGCGTCCCGAGGCTCTCCTGGAAAAGGACGGAGGCCAGGATGGCCGTCCATGTGCCATGCCCGAAGGGTGACATGATGCCCCGCACCAGCATGGTGATGACGGTTGCGCTCAAGCTGCCCTGGCTGGTGAGAAACTCGGTAAAGGTATAGCCCATGCTCTCCAAAGCCGCGAACCCCATCCCGACCGCCGCACCCATGATCAAGCCATCCACTTCCGAAACCGGCCGCCGGCGCCGGGCGATCAGCATCACGCCTATGATTTTTGCTCCTTCCTCAATGGTTCCAACGATCAGGACGGACAAGGGGTCGGAGGCGCGCACCAGGAAGGGTTCGAGTACGGCCGAAGCCAGCACGCCCAACAAGCCACCATAAAAAAACACCGAGGCGGTGATGGGCGAGGTGAGCTGGCTCAGATGGCGGCGTTCATAGAAAAAAGCCACGTACGTGACCGGCACAAGGAAATTCCCGATCAGTACCACGGTCGGGAACAGGTTCGGGTTGTTGGTGAAGAGCATGACGATCAGGCTGATAAAGTAAAGCCCAACTCCCCCGAAGAACACTTTGATCCAGGCAATACTTCTTTCCTTCTTCACGAAGGCAATTTCGGCTGTCATAATACCTCCTTCCCTGAACCAAACCAACGCGGGAATAGCTTACGGTATCCCGGGGGGCCATCCCCCGCCTCGATCACTCACTAAGTATATTCCTTTGTGGGATTCTTTACAATCCTATCCCGAAACATTTACACGGCTTTAACATTTTCGGAGGTTTGCGGGGTAAAGCCCCTGCTCAATTCATGGAAGCCCTCCGGGCTGGCAGTTCAAATGTTGAGTGTGTGCGGCTTCGCCGCACACACTCAACATTTGGTTATTCTATAAATTTAGGATAGGTCTTTGGTTGGCGATCGATAGACTCTACCCAATGTGACATCACCTGTTGGTGAAGGTAACTGTCACCTTCCCTAGGGCAATGAAAATGCCGTCAGGTTGCCACTCTGATCTTCAATATACAGCACGCCGTTGGCGACGACCGGGCTTTGCCAGTGGATGCTTCCGATCTGGCTGCTTGACCAGAGCAGGCTGCCGCCGGTCGGATTGAGGGCCGAGATCAGCCCGCTGCGCGCGTAGTACAGGACGCCATTGGCGACGATGGGCGATGTACCCGAACCCGCAGTCCAACGTGACTGCAGGCTCGGATTCCCGACGCCATCCAACACGAACTCCAGGCCGGCCAGGCCTGAACCGTTGCTGACGAAAACCCAGACGCGGCCATCCGCAGGGTTGGTCCAAACGGCCGGCTGGGTCAGGATCACGCCGCCGCCCGGCATATCCATCGAGAACACTTCGCCTCCGGTCTTGCCCGCTTGGTGCTGCCCGCTCAGGTCATCGAGATTAATCAGCCGCAGCAGCGCATCCTTGCCGCCCTGGACAGCCAGGTGGGGGTATTTACCGGTGTTGACAGGCAGGAGCGCGGGCGCCGTGCTGCCCAGGTCTGCATCGGTATTCGTCAAACTCTGGAAATTGGTGGGCGTATAACTGTCGAGGGGATTGCCATTGCCGGCTCCGCTGCCATCCGGATGCAGGCTGAAAACCGTTTCGCCCCAATCGAACTGGCCGGGTGTGAAGTCGCCATTGCCGGTCGCCATATAGATGCGGTCATCGAGCGGATCGTAGACCACGCCGGCGCGGGCCCAGATGGCCGACTGCGTTTGCGCGGGACAGTCTATCCCGCTGGTAACAACGCGGCTGTCCACGAAATGGACGGTCTGGTTGCTGCAGAGCGCATTGAAAACTTTCTGACTGCCATCCGATAAATTGATGGCCGTCAGGTGGCCCTGGTAATTGCCGGCATCGCCGGGATAGCCGCCATTGGTCACGTAGAGATAGCTTATCCCGTCCCTGGCAGTGGCCAGGCTGAGCGCCGAGGAACCCTTTTCGTCATAGACTTTACGGGAGGCCAGCTCCGGCCAGCCGCCCGTCAGGATCTCCGTCCCATCCCCAACTTTAAATTTGTGGACATAGCCATCCAGTCCGTAGCTGTAGACAAACTGCCGGTTGGGATCGATGGCCGGCGAGGAAGTGGTGTAGCAGGCCACTTCACCCGGTCCGGTGTTGTTATTGATCAGGCAGCTGGCGGCCTGGCTGGGCTTCCACCAGACGGTCCCACCCGTGGAGGCATCCAAGGCGGCCACGCCGCCAGTGCGGGTGGTTACAAAGACGAGATTACGGATCCCACTGGCAGTAGTGACATCACTCAAATAGACCGGGGCGCCATCCGCGACGGCGGGCAGCGCAACCTGAAACAACAGATGCAACTGGTTGACATTGGTTGGGGAAAGCGTCCCTTCAAGCGTGTTGCTGCCGCTATGGGAGGCATCGCCATCGAATTGGAACCAATCGTACAGCGGCGCGTTCTTCAAAATCACAGGCAGAAAGACAGAGTGGATCAAAGGCACTGGCCGGGAAGCGGCACGCGTTCCGGAGGGTCGGTCAACGAGTGAGCCCGCCGCGAACACTACCATTGCCAACAGGATGGTTACGATCAACCGGCCGATCAGACTTTTCTTCATGATCAATTCCTCCAGAGGCTGGAGGGTCAGGGCGGAATGGCAATCCGCTCTCCTTCAACAATTACTCCAGCCATTCAATCCCATACTCCAGGGAGAGTTTGCGGTAGAGTGCATCGTCCAGCGTACCCGCCTGCCTGGCGGCATCCAGCGCTTGACAGGTAGACGGCATGAGAATAATGCGATATCTGGTGGCAGCCTCAATTTTCATGATGCTTCCATATAATGCCAGCTTATGAACTGGATATATTAGGCTAATTTTATCGAAATATTATAACCATGTGTGCCGCGAGAGGCCATCACACATCGGTCACACCCCAAACCTATCCACTCGACCAGCTAAAAACCCTCCCATCGGGAGGGGTTTTTTTCCCGTGGAGAGGCTATCATGCAAACGTACCTATTCAGTTTCCACATTATTCAAAGGAGTTCAAAATGAAACGCACTAACTTTATTTCTTTGGTCTTCTGGCTGGTGTCCGCCATGGGACTTGTCCTAGCGCTGAGCCTTGCACTGGCAGGCTGCACCACGCCCACGCCGGCTGCCACAACTGCACCGGATCCGGCCACCGCCACCGCCCAAACGCCAGCCACTATTCGCGGGAAGATCACCTACCAGGCTCCGCCCACCCCGAATTCCATGCTGTATCTGATCAGTCCCGAGCAATGGTATTCCCTGGAGGTGCCAAGCGCCAGCCCGTATTCCACATTCGAAATGAAGGTGGCGCCCGGCACTTACCAGCTGGTGGCATTCCCGATCGGGAGTGAGACGCAGCCAGCCCGTCCCGCGGCGGCTTATTCGACCGGGTCCGGGATCGCCGACTTGACCGTCAGCGCCGGACAGGTGGTGGAAGACATCCAGGTGAAGAATATCAATTCCGACAACTGCGTCACGTATGCATTCCCCGCCAGCCCGGATGGACGTTTCCCGGCGCTTGCAGAAAACTGCAGCCAACTTCCGACCGAAGTACCCCCGGCAACCATCAGCGGGACCATCACCTACCAGGCCCCGCCCACCCCCGCCTCCTGGTTATATTTCATTGGCGCGGAGCATATGTATCCGCTGGAAGTACCAGCCGGAAGCCCCTCGGCAACATTCGAACTGAAGGTTGCACCCGACACCTACCAATTGGTGGCATTCCCGGCCGGCAGTGAAAACCTGGCCAACCGCCCGGCGGCCGCCTATACGACCGGCTCCGGGATCGGCACCCTGACCGTCGCTGCCGGACAGGTTGTCGAAGGTATCCGGGTTCAGAATATCAATTCAGACCGGTGTGTGAACTATGCTTTCCCGGCCTCGCCGGATGGGCGTTTCCCGCCAATCGTAGAGAACTGCAGCAAACTGCCGGCGGAAACCGCGCCATGGCCACCGTGCGTGGAACCATCACTTACCAGGCGCCGCCCACACCCAGCTCCATGCTGTATTTCATCAGCGGCACTGGCTGGTATTCCATGGAAGTGCCAGGCGGAAGCCCGTCCTCCAGTTTCGAACTGCAGGTGGCGCCGGGTACCTACCAGTTGGTGGCATTCCCAACCGGCAGCGAAAACCTGACCAACCGCCCGGCGGCTGCCTATACCACCGGCTCCGGGATTGGCGCTTTGACAGTGACTGCCGGGCAGGTTTATAACGGGATCCGGGTACAGAACATCAATTCCGACCGGTGCGTGAACTATGCTTTCCCGGCCTCGCCGGATGGACGCTTCCCGCCAATCGAGGAAAACTGCAGCAATCTGCCGGCGGAAACCACGCCAGCCACCGTGAGCGGGACGATCACTTACCAGGCCCCGCCCACACCCAGCTCCATGCTGTATTTCATCAGCGGCGGGAATTGGTATTCCCTGGAAGTGCCAGGTGGAAGCCCGTCCTCCAGTTTCGAACTACAGGTGGCGCCGGGTACCTACCAGGTGGTGGCTTTCCCAACCGGCAGTGAAAATCTGGCCAACCGCCCCGCCGCCGCATATTCGACCGGGTCCGGGATCGGCGCTTTGACAGTGACTGCCGGGCAAGTTGTGGAAGGCATCCAAGTACAGAATATTAATTCCGACATGTGCGTCAACTATGCTTTCCCGGCCTCGCCGGATGGGCGTTTCCCGCCGATAGAAGCGAACTGCAGCTAACTACCAACCACAAATGCAGACCCTAAAGATCGCGAAGTTCTTTAGGGTCTGTTTTGTTAATAAGTACAAAGCGGCGGTCATGTATTGGGGAACGGTTGATGATCCTGCTTCTTCGCACGCCGCCATTTCTTTTCATAAGCGCAGGTAGCAGAAAAGCATCAGCGCACTGGAAGTGCTAAAAAAAGCCTGGAGGTACCAGACCGGCCCAACGGGCAGGCTGACGACGTACAGCCAGTAGACTAAATTGCCAACATTGCCCAAAATGATTTGTCCAAGACTGTAGGAATGTACGTCTTTGGTCTTGAAAGCCTTGACCAGCATAGGCAGGTTGGCGCTGACAAAAATCAGGCTGGAGGTAAAGCCAGCCATCAGCTCAACCGAATGGGTATTCATGCCAATTTTATTTCCCAGGCATTGGAATCGGCACTGCCCCGATCTGCTGGAGCAGCCCGAGGGCGTCGAAATTCACCCAGTTGTCGGTGACTTTTCCGTCCACGATCCGGAAGATGCCGGTGGCGGTCACGTTGACCATTCTTCCGGTGGCGGGGATGCCCAGCATATCCCCAGTATTGGTGCCGGTGATCTTGAAACGAACAGCAACCTTGTCTCCATCGCTGACGCTGTCCTCAATTACGACCCTGGTGTTCGAGAGGCCAGCGCTCCACAGGGCGACCAACTGCTTTGCGCCTTCCAGACCTTGCATGGGTGGCAGGGAAGGGTCGTGGTTGACCCAATTGGCGGCGAAGACCTGATCGAGACCATCCGTGCCGCCGTTTTGAATACCATCCAGCATTTTGCGGACTACTGCTACATTTGTTACAGACATGTTATTTGTCCTTTATAGCTATTATTGGGATATTGTTTGTCTTTTATATCCCATACAAAAGGGGTTGCCTATGGGACATAAGGGTCAGGAGATCTACTTGTCCAGCTAATAAGTAAATAAAAACAAGCTGCGCGGCTTTGGAGATTGTCCAAAGCCACGCAGCCTGTACCATAATTTGCTTTCCTTACTCCAACGGCGCGATCTCGTTGATTGGGAGTGATTCGGACAGCAGGGAGGCAGGTTTTATTTTACGAGGTTCAACCACACCAAATCGCAGCAACGCCCAACTGATCGCTCCGATGATTGCGGAAAGGATGAACATTGCCTGGTAGCTGATCGCACCGGCCAGCCAACCGCCGATCAAAGGCGCAATCGAGCCCGCCACTCCCGGGAGGGTGTTGGCCAGGCCGATATAGGTGGGCCGGTTTTCCGCATCCGTAAACTCATAGACAATCGAAATGCCCGAGATATTCAATCCGGCGTTGACCGCACCGCGCAGGAAGAAGATCGGGAAGAACCACAGCGGGCTGGGCGCAAGGATCGCCAGCCCAAGCGTCAGGACGCTCAACAGCATGCAAATCTCCAGGCTTAATTTATGGCCTTTCCGGTCAGAGATAAAGCCAAAGAACAGGTTGGCCAGCGCCAAGCCGATCTGCAACGCAATGGTAAAACCACTGGCTTGCGCATCCGGCAGCTTCCAGGTTTGAACCGTATAAACCACCAGGAACCCGGTCGCCATCCCGCTCAAATAAAAGATGGAGGACGCCAACAGGTACATGCGGAAGTTGCGGTCCTTGCGCAGCACCTGCGGTAGTGAGCGCAGGTAGTCCAGCTGCGAGACGGCGGGCTTGGTGCTGGGCACGGCCGGTTCGCGCGCCATGGAAAGGAACACCCATGAAAGGAGGATCATGACACTGGCGGCTGCAAAGACCAGCACATAACCGCTTGGAAAATCGGAGCGCTCGAGCAAAAAAGGCACCGCCAGCGCGCCCAGGATGCCCGTTCCATTGCCGATAAAATTGGAAATTCCAAAGAAACGCCCGCGCTTTTTGACCGGGATGATTTTGGCGATCATATCCTGCCAACCGACAATAATGACGCCGCCCCCAAAGCAGTGCCAGGTGTACAGCACAAAAAACGTCACCAGGGCCAGGCCGGGTTGGCGGGTGGCGAGGAACCAGGCAGCCGGAGCGAGCAGGAAAATCGGCACCCGCTCCAGAAAAAAGCCGAGCGTCACCGGGAAATACTTTTTCCGGGGGGCGCGTTCCACCCGGTTGGCAATAAACAACTGCGGCAGAAGGTAACCGGCTGTATAGAGGAACGGGATCAGGCCGATCAGGATGGGATTACGGGTGAAATGGCTGACGTACAGAGGCAGGATCACGGTGCTGGAGATAAAGCTCATCCCCAACCAAAAGCTGGCCCCATCCAGCGCGTTGACCAGGAAATTCCAGCGGTAATTCCGCTCGACTTCCGTCTGTGTATTTTCTGTACGGTCGATATTGTCAACCATGAATTAGTATTCCTTAAAAGGACTGTGCGCGGGCATAACCGGTTTCAGCGCCAGCTGGTCTGCACGTGCACAGGCGAACCCGAAGACTTCAGCCCCCGGCTTGAAGCGCTGCATGGATCTGACCAAGGCTTCCACATAATAATGTAAATTCTTGCTAAATTATAGCATCCCCGCCTCAAAACCCAATTCGACCTGAAGGATGGCTCTGCCGACCAAAATAACGAAAATTTCCCTGGAAAAATGTTGCAAGAGGATGAAGGGTGGACTATACTAAGAATATACTCATACCCATTCTTTTTTTCGGCGGAGGAATCATGAGTGGATATAAATATATTAAGCTGAGTTATTCGAATAATATGATCCAGGTACGCACCCTGGATAATGGGACTTTGGATTGGGTCATTGAAGAAATAGGAAAAGTAGTTCCTGCTTGCATGGTGCGGCGAGCGGGAGAACTTGTCCAGATTTACAATTTGGATGGAAAAGAAAAGCAAATCGGTACGTGGATAATTCAAATATTATGCAAGCTTGGGTGGGAAACTTGTACAAGCACTGGCCCAATCGACAATGCCTTCTGGCACCATTTGAAACATCGATATGAGACGCATGAATTCTGAACCATTCAACCGGGGGTAAGGACCCGGGCGCCTTTTCGCTGAGGGGTTTGACTGATGATATTAAACAATCGCGTACACGTTATTGAAAATCGATTCGGAAAAGCATATACTTAGGTTGTCAAATTCCGGAAGGCCGGAAGAGAGGAGATCCATGTATAACCAGCATTTGGTTTATTGTATCCTTCCACCGCATATCTTGCGCGAGATCGCCCAAAACGGCAGTCCCGCCCAGCGCGCCATGGCTCTGCGCGCGATCACCGCCGCGGAACAGGTCCGTACCCAGCGGCGCACAATACAAGCAGCATGGTGCGCCCATGCATAGCCGTCCCGGCGGCGGGCAAACAGCGGAATGTATACGATGCCAAACAGAGTTCCGCACTCCCGGGCATCCTGGTGCGCAAGGAAGGCGATCCAGCCGTCAGCGATCCGGCTGTAAATGAGGCTTACGACGGGTCCGGAACAACCTATGACTTGTACTACGATATCTACGGCAGGAATTCGCTCGACAATAATGGCCTCAAACTGGATTCCTCCGTCCATTATCAAAAGAACTATGATAACGCCTTCTGGGATGGCCAACAGATGGTATACGGTGATGGAGACGAGAACCTGCCCGCCCCGGAACGCTTATTCAACCGTTTCACCATCGCCATCGATGTGATCGGGCATGAGCTTACCCACGGCGTCACCCAGTTTGCCGCCAACCTCGACTATTCGGGGCAGCCCGGGGCATTGAACGAATCAATCTCGGATGTGTTCGGTTCCCTGGTAAAGCAGTACCAGCTCAAACAGACAGCCGGACAGGCAGATTGGCTGATCGGCCAGGGGTTATTCACATCCAATGTCAAAGGGGTTGCCCTGCGTTCGATGAAAGCACCCGGTACAGCTTACGATGATCCGGTCCTCGGTAAGGACCCGCAACCGGGCAACATGAAAGATTATGTCACCACCGTGGAAGACAACGGCGGCGTGCATATCAACTCTGGAATTCCCAACCATGCCTTCTATGTCACTTCCATTAATATCGGCGGTTACGCCTGGGACAAAGCCGGTCTGATCTGGTACAAGACGCTAACGGAAAAACTGAGCAACCAGTCTAATTTCCAGAATGCAGCCGACCTGACCTATGCAGCGGCCGGCGAGCTCTTTGGCACGAACAGCCTGGAGCAAAACGCGGTCAAGTCCGGCTGGGCGGAAGTCGGGATCACAATTGGCGGTCAAACGCAAGAGGGCTGCCTGAAAGCTACGCTGCGCAAACTGGGCCTGATCGCCCCGTTAAAAGGATGATCCAACGATGCGTGTCAGCTATGAACGTTCCGGCGGGTTCATGGGACGCAAACTCAATTTCAGCGTTGACCTGGATGAACTTCCCAACGATCAAGCCGAAACTCTGAACCGGCTGCTCCAACAGGCAGATTTCTTCAATCTACCGGAGAATCTCATTTCCAGGCCCATGCCTGACGAATTTACCTACAGCATCACTGTCGAAACAGCAACACAAAGGCATATGGTGCGGGTCAGCGACACCAGCATGACAGATCGCCTGCGCCCGCTGCTTGACAACCTGTCCATGCGGGCTCGCACCGGAAAGAGCTAACTTTATAACCTGACTTCGCCTGGAAATGCAAAAGAACTATCAACGTTCATACATCAAGCCGGGTAGTTCGTGATCCCTTTTCCCCTGGCTGAAAAACTGTTTTGGATCCTGCCTGGCCCGCATAGACGGCCGGGGTTTTCCAGTTATCGATTAAGGAGGCGAAAATGGCTGACCAATGGGAGATGTGTATCGTCCGGATGGATAGTCTTGGGATTTATACCCCAGAAAAGTACCTGGCTTCAAACAATCGGGAATTCAATATGAAGCACAAACAAAAAGTTGAAATTGGCAGCGGCAGCTTCCGGGAATGGACGATTTGCCTGCTGCTGGCCGAGGGTTGGGAGCCTTACGGCAGCCGGGAAAATGAGTTCCTGTTCCGCAGGAAACATGAAGCCTGATGGCTGGCGATTACGGCCCGACCACCGGATAGAGCATCACCCAGGTTTCGCCGCCATTGATGGTCTTGACCAGGGCAGTTTCGCCCTGGTCGTTGAAGACATGCGCCCAACCAAGTTCCATGCTAACGAAGCTGAACTGCCCGTCCCAACTGACCTGCTGGATGAAATTCCAGGTCTTGCCCCCATCGCTGGTCTTGTAAATCATCCGGCCTAAAGCCAGCCCGTTCTGGGGCGACAAGAAATACAATCCCTCTCCGAGGCTGTAATCTGACGGCAGCGGATAAGTCTGCCAGGTACCGCCGGCGTCGCTTGTGAAATAGGTATAATCCTTTTCAATTTTAAAGGTGCCAATATCGCGGCAGGTCATGGCGATGATCACCGAAACTGCCGAGAATGCGTTCGGGGAGGTAGTGCCGCACGCATAGGAGTTGAACAGAGAGGGTATGTCCGCCGGCGCCGGCAGGTCCAGGCGCTTCCAGGTCACCCCACTGTCCGTGGTGCGGAAGAGGTGCGGGCTCGGATCGACGCCCTGTGAATCCCGGGTCAGCCAGCCCGTTTTGGGGTCCACGAAGACCATCCCGGTCTTCGAAAAAGACTGAATGTCGTTCGTTGTGTAGGGGTCCAGGATATCCGTCCAGGTAGCACCTCCGTCAACGGTCATGAAGAGCGCCACGTAAGCATGCATCATGCCTGCGCCGAGATAAACCATCAGCCAGCCGCGCTGTTTGTCTGCAAAGTTCAAATAATAGGGGCTGAATGCTTCTCCAGTAACGAGGCTGGTATCGATCGAGCCGTAGCTCCATTTACCGCCGCCATCCTCTGTCTTCCAGACCTGAATGAACGGCGGGACAGCATATGTCCCGGCAGGCGGGCCATAAGTTACCCAGGCTGTATCCGCATCCAAGAAATAACCCAGGGCGGTGATCGAGGCGCCCGCACCCGGGGCAGGTTGAGGCGGGGTGACCTCCCGCCAGGTCTCACCGCCATCCCGTGTGCGGAAAACGTGATCGGAGGCCTTGTCCAAACCGCCGATGCCCCAGCCCTGATTTACATCGACCATATGAATATACGTGATGTCAATCTTTTGGCCCAGGACAAAATGAGTCATGGCGGGGCCAGCCAATGTGGGCGTCAATACAGGGGGTGTCGGAAGGATGGGGGCAGTATCGGTTTCAGTAAGTGTGGGTGTGGCAGAAGGAGGCAGTGTGGGCGTGCGGGTGGGAGGCAGAGTTAATATGGGAGTAGCGGTGGGAGGCAAGGTTGATGTGGGCGTGCCGGTGGCCTGTAAAATCGCATGCGTTCCCGGAAAACCGCATGAGAACAAAAACAGGCTCAGAAATACCAACTCTAAAATGAACAGTTTTCGGGATTTCATTCTTCACCGCCTGAACCGAACCGGTCATTTGAATATCACAGCATGCGTTGCCCTGGCAGGTGCTGCCCCTTCCATTGTAATCCTTTTGACTTCGAAAATGCATGCCCGTTGTTCTTTTTTCTCAACTAACGACAGGGGGCGATTGTTTTTGGGAGATTTCGCTGTATACTCAAATTATGGAGGATGCTGTGGATTTGTTGGAGGAAAATAACCGTTTGCCAACCCAGCAAAAGCCTGCCAGGCGACCCGATGAGAATAGCTAGCGGAGAGAGGTAATAATGAAGCTATCCGGCCTACACCTGCCATTGACTTATCACGGAATGTGACAGTCACCTGGAATTGAAGGTGACTGTCACATCAGAGGCGAGATACTTTTTGATTTCAGGCGATGCCCTTAGTGGATTGATCTTCCAGCAAGAATTTTCTCATCTCATCAAAAACCAGTCCTTCATCTTTAATAAAACAATAGTGGTGACTGTGGGGTAACTCCACAATTCTAGCGTGCGGCACGTTGCGATGGAATTGCTGCATGGATTGTTGGAGCCAGGCATAGTGGGTCGTCTCATAAAATTCGATCACCTGTGCCCGCAGGGCTTCGGTCATGGTTTCGCGTGAAATAAAGTCGGTCGCATCCGGGAAGGCGGCGAAACTAAGCGTGGGAACCCGGATTTTTGCATCTTCCGGCTCGTAACTGGACAGGGTGGCACCCAACGCATTTTCGATCGCAGTGGACATCCGATCGACCACCTTGCCATCCGGTTGGACAGTGAGTTCATGCAGAGCCTGCTCTTCCATCACACTACCCCAGATCACGGCAAAGGAGGGGTAGGCTTGTATGAGGGCTGCAAAATAATCCTGTGCGGAATAGTGATCAGCGTTCAGGCCGGGGTTTTGAATCTGTCGCAGGGGATTCTTTTCTTGCACGATCGAAAATTCTGGCAAGTCGCGATAGAAGGCGGCATCCAGGTAGACCAGCTTCAAGATGCGCCCGGGGTGGAGAGCTGCAAAGTGGGACATCTCAATCCCCGCCAGCGAATGACCTGCGAGGATCGCCCGGTCGATTTTCAATCTGTCAAGGAAGAGCCGGATGTCCTCAGTAAGGGTGTCAATATCGTAGCCGGTTTCGGGATGGTCCGATTCACCGTGACCGCGGCGGGTGAGGGCAAGCACATGGAATTGATCGATGAAACGCGGTGCGAAGCGATCAAAGATATGGGCGTTGCAGCCCATGCCCGCCAGGAAGAGCAGGGTTGGGCCGCTACCACCCCAATCGAGATAATGCAAATGGATGCTGTTGACTTCAAGCATGTTACTACTATGTGGAGATGTGTCCATCATAAGGCTCCTGGAGTATATGAGAATATTTTATTGATACGATAGAGTCTGACGGCTGAGGTTAACAACAAATGGAGAAGTCCCCCCTGTGCCGCGCCACATTGGGTGCAAGCGGACATTCCCCCATTTCATGCCAAGAAATAGGGGGAGAGGCGGCTGGCATTCCGCAAACCAGAGTTTTCCCCCGTTTTTGGTTTTTACCTGGGGGAAGGAAGGGATGCTGGAACAGGGCCGCGATCAGCCCATCGAACTCGAACGGGGACATTAGCTGAAAGTAATTCCCATCCGGATCGGCGAAAGTCGCGATCCATCCGCCTTGCAGCTCATAGGGTTCCTTAATAACAACTGCACCGAGCGCCTTGATGCGTTCAAACTCCTCTTTGACTTGGCTGGTCTCAAAATTGCACATCATGCGACCGGGTTCCTTCGTCTTACCGACCATTTTCGAATGCTCGCCTACTGTAAAGTATACGGTTCCCACTTGCCACATCCAGTAGCCGTGTTCCGGATCGGTCATATCGGCTGGCTTTCCCAACACCTTCTCATAAAACTCAGCCAACACTTTGGGTTGTTTGGTTCCGAGCATGAATGAATTTAGATTTAGCATAGGAGTCCATCCTTTCTTCAGGCCGATCTGGGATACACAGATCATGAGATTTTGATGGAATTTATTATAACTAAACAGAGCTAAATTGTTAGAATTACTTTTGGGGGAACCTTAGTAAGGCGGAATGGCATCCCACCACCCCATATGGGGAAGATCCGATCCACAGACAGCCGCATTGATATCCAGAACCAGATCCCGGAGGTCTTGAAGACCTCCGGGATCTTGCCTCCTACCTTGCCCGATCGGGCGGGGTCTTGAGCGCCATGACGGCGGCCTGCACCCGGTTATGCACCTGCAGCTTTTGGAGAATATTCGTCACGTAGTGTTTCACCGTTTTTTCAGTCAGGTGCAATTGCAGTCCAATCTCTTTATTGCTCGTGCCGGCTGCGATCAACGCCAGGATTTCGTGTTCGCGCTCGGTCAGTTTATCGAAAGTGCTCTGCGAGGGTTCATTACGGGAGCCTGTGGTAATCTCCGAAAGCAGGCTGGCCGCCAGCGTGGGAGTCACATAGACCTCGCCGGACTGGACGGTGTGCAGGATATTTACCAGCTCGCGTGCCGCCACGCCTTTCAGCACGTAGGCGCGCGCCCCGGTCTTCAG
Source organism: uncultured Chloroflexia bacterium (assembly GCA_963776475.1). GTDB lineage: Bacteria > Chloroflexota > Anaerolineae > Anaerolineales > Villigracilaceae > UBA877. The sequence goes on along the minus strand of CAVZMZ010000033.1, from coordinate 34,997 downwards.
GGCGGTCATCACATGCGCTTCGCCCTCCGAGCCGGTAAGGATAATGATCTTTACCACCGGGTAATTTTCCACGATCGTCTGTGCGGCATTCAATCCGCCGCCCGGCATGCTGATATCCAGGAAGATAATGTCCGGCAGAAGCTCACGCGCCAAACGCACAGCATCTTCAGCATTTTCGCCCTGACCGACGATCTCAATATCCGGTTCGGTCTTAAGAACGGAAAGCAGGCCTTCACGGAAGATGGAATGGTCGTCAACGATCACGAGACGGATTTTGTCCATAGTATGGCCCTTATTCACGGGTTTCATCTTTTATCGGTTGGAGGCCCAGGCTGACGATCACACGCGAGCCGTGATTGATACTGCTTTCAAGGCTGAATACACCTCCCAGGCTTTCGACGCGCTCGCGCATCCCGGCCAGGCCCAAATGCTGCTCCCAATCAATGTCCTGGTTGACATCAAAACCGGGGCCTTGATCTGAGATTTCGATTTGAATTCGACCTGCCTCACACTTTGCACTGACTGCCTGTCCTGCTCCACCCGCATGCCGGAAAGCGTTATTCAGCGCTTCCTGAACGATCCGGTAAACCGTGATCTTCACGGACAGGTCAGTCTGTTCCGGCAGACCGGCAGTGGTCAGTGTGACTTTGGTAGCGGTCCGTCGTTCGTGTGAATTCACAACCCGCGCCAGCACCTCATCCAATCTTAACCGCTCCATTTGCGGAAGTCCCAGGCCGCTTGCCAGCGCGCGTACCTCCTGGATGGCATTCTGCAAGGAGCTTTGGATTGCAGGCAGTTGTTCCTGGTAGACATTGTTGGGAATGAGCGCCAGGCTGGCCTGGTCCTGTCCGATCACACGGTCCATCCGCAACAATGCCGCACCGAGCTCCTGCACCGGGCCATCATGCAGTTCAGCGCTGATGCGGCGCAGGAAGCGTTCGTTTCCTGCACTGGCATTGGCCGCGGCGCGCTGGACGCGTTCCCGCAATTCTCCATTCTGGGCCAATAACTCGGTCAGACGCTGCACTTGCCGGGTCAATTCATGCCCCTGGCGCTCGATCGTATTGCTGGTCCAGCGCACAAAGCCGACCAGCGCCAGATAGATCAACAACATGGTCAGTCCCACCGCCAGCCAGGTGCGCCATTGGGCAGTAAGGATGTCAGCTTGCAGGGCGTCCACCTTCTGATACAACTCAGCGACAGCGATGATCTGGTTGGTGCCGTACAAGCGTACCGGGCAGTAGATTTGAAGCAGTTGGGAATATTTCTGGCGCTCTTCGACATTTTCGGCGCCCTGCAAATTGCTGATGTTGGCGGCAACATTCCCCTGCCAGGCAGCAGCCAGTCCTCATCGATCGGAAAGACCCGCCCGATCAGGTCAGGGTTTGAACTATACAGGATGCGCCCCTGATGGTTCCAAACTTTGAAAGTAACGATCTGGCGTCCAAGGTCGGCCTGGGCCAGCACACGACTCAGGACCGTGAGGTGCCAGGGTGTCAGGCTCGGAGAATCACTCAGCTCCTGAAGGTTGGGTGCGATGAAACTGTTCATATAGAGCGCCGAAGTGGAGGCAGATTTCGCGGATCACCCCGGCTTTGATCTGCGCTCCCAGCCACCAGCCAATCCCAAGCGTGCCCAGGACCATGATGACAAATCCAATGATCGAAAAGCGTTGAAACAAGCTTAAGCGTTTCATTTTATAACATCGCCGTTCCTCTAGCATGTGTCATTGCGAGCCGTCCTTGGGCGAGGCAATCTCATGACTACCCAGGGATTGCTTCGTCGAAAAGACCGCTCCTGGCAATGACAGCGGTTGTTCAGTCCTTTTCCGGGTTACGTACCTCACTATTTCAATCCGATTACCTGTAAAAGGCAATGCGACTTAAGTCGCATGTGCTCCGACCAAAGGCGATGGACCAAGGATGGGGACATTTAGACGACCTTCGCCCGTGGCAGCGCACGACGCTCGCAATTATTATATCCCCAAGGTAAATATATTCAACCTGGCACTTGCGTGCCTGTCAATTTGATCGGAGGATCTTAATGAAAACCAAACTAATGCTTTACAGCCTTACAATTCTTGCTTTAGTCCTATCTGCGTGTGCATCGGCAACACCGGCGCCTACAAGCGCGCCGGTCGTGGTACCATCAGCCACTAGTGCGCCAGTCGTACCCGTAACAGGCACGACAGCAACCCCGGCGGTGGCTATGCCGAGCGGGCCGGCTGCCGTAAATATCGGACAGACTGCCGCGTTGGGGTCGTTCCTGGTCGATTCAAAGGGCATGACTCTGTACATTTTCACAAAGGACACTGCCAACACCAGCACCTGCACCGGCACCTGCTCCAATAATTGGCCACCCTTATTGACATCCGGAGCGCCGACTGCCGGAACCGGGGTGACTGCTTCCCTGCTTGGCACGCTCACCCGCGCGGATGGAAGCGTCCAGGTTACCTATAACAGCATGCCGCTGTATTACTTTGCAGCCGATAAGGCCGCCGGCGATACCAAAGGCCAGGCCGTTAAGAGCGTCTGGTATGTACTGGATGCCACCGGAAAGCCGATCACCACTGCCCCGGCCGCCCCGGCAGCCAGCTCGAGCGGTGGAGCCATGGTGAACCTCGGTCAGAATGCAACACTGGGCTCCTTCCTGGTTGATTCGAAAGGTATGACCCTGTATATCTACACGAAAGACACTCCCAATACGAGCACCTGCTACGGGGGTTGCGCTTCCTACTGGCCGCCCCTGCTGAGCACCGGCGCCCCGGCAGCCGGCACGGGTGTGACCGCCTCCATGCTGGGCACCACCAAGCGGACCGACGGGACCATGCAGGTTACTTATAACGGTTGGCCGCTGTACTACTACATCAGCGACAAGGCCGCCGGCGATACCACCGGTGAAAATGTCCAGGGTACCTGGTTTGTGATCACTCCGGCAGGAATGCAAAAATAGGGATTGAGCTCGGAACCGGGGTCTGCCCTACCAGCATAAGAACCAGATCCCAATAAATAAAAATGTGACAGTCACCTGGAATTGAAGGTGACTGTCACAACCTATCGATCCTTTGCTATAGATCCTTTGCTCACGCGTAAAAAGGGTCAGCAGTTCCGCTTTATCCATCCAGCCCGATTCTTAGAATCCGTAAACAATAATTCCGCCCAAAAATCCCTGGACGGCCACCAGCGCAAAACAAACAAAATGGGCCAGGAGGTAGAGCCATTTATACCGGCCCTGATACAGATCCGGCATCCGCCAGCGCAGCAGGGCGATCGCACCGGTCAAAACGAACAGTGTGCTGGCGATGACAATTTTGGCGGTGTGGTTGGGCGCCCCATTTTTAAACAGCACCAGGTTGTCACGGATGCCAAATGAGCCTGCCACGACAATGCTGACACACGCCACGCAAATGTTGGCAAAGGCGATCTTTTCCAAAAGGTCGCTTTTCCTCCAGAACGCCAGGAGCAGGAAGAAGAGCGACGTGCTGATGAGAGCGATTGGGAAATGGACAAAAATGGGGTGCGGGGGCTGGACGACCAGCAAAGCATGGATTATTTCCTTAATAAGAGCTCATGGATTCCTCCTTTCAATCGCAGGCCTGACAAAGTATGTCCGGGGAATACTGGGTTAATAATATCATAAGGTTCTGACCAACATTACGCCGGTAAATTCAATACCATCCAAGGTGGATTTGGAATTTGGATGACTGGTTTGGGAATGTTGTGCAGGTTACCTACTAATTCTACAAAAATTATTTCCCGGCGAAATTGGAAAGAATTTGGATTTATTGGATGGCTGCCCAATTGCCTGCGTCCCTGCGAGGTTGTCAGACCAGACCTGCGAGTTTTTGAAAAACTCCGAGGCCTGGTTTGGAAGTCTGCACGCATTTCCAGAAGTCGTGCGATAATGGGAGTAATTCTGTCAAGTGCGCCTCAAAGGTGATTAGAGCAGACATAGGGGGCCAAACCTGCGCGCTCACAGAAAAATAATGAAGGAAGTGTTGGAAGGAATAAGCCTTGATGGAAACAACCGACCAATCCAAACCTGCGCACGGCATGCGCACCTTCTTCACCATCTGGGCCGGGCAGCTGGTCTCATTGCTCGGCAGCCAGCTGACCGGCTTTGCCATGGGCGTATGGGTCTACGACCAGACCCACTCCGTAACGATGCTGGCGCTGGTGCAGGTGGCCATGCAGATCCCCTACGTGGTTTTTTCTCCTTTGGCGGGAGTCTTTGCCGACAAGTGGAACCGCCGGACTGCCATGATCGTCAGCGATTTTGGCTCCGGGCTGTCCGTGCTGGCTGTGGCGGTTCTCTTCATCACCCATCACCTGCAGGTCTGGATGGTAATCCCCATCAACCTGTGGATGGCCACTTTCCAAACCCTGATGTGGCCGTCTTTTTCCGCCGCCACCACACTGCTGGTACCCAAGCAGCATTACGGGCGCGCCAGCGGCTTCACGCAACTGGGCGAGGCGCTGCCAGCCATCGCCGGGCCGGCCATTGCGGGTGTGCTGTACGTAACCATCCGGATTGGCAACATGGCTTTATTGGACTTTGCTTCTTACATTTTCGCGGTTGTGCTGATGCTGCTGTTCGTGCGCATCCCGAGCCCGGCCCCCACGGTCCGGGAGGCAAAGGGGAAAAGCTCGATGTGGAAGGAGATGCGCTTCGGTTGGGACTACATCATGGCCCGCAAGGGGCTGCGTGCGCTGCTGGTCTTCTATATGATCTTCAACTTTCTCTCGGGGGTGATCGGGCCGCTGCTCGTCCCGCTGATCCTGGATAACTGGGATGCCAGTACTTTGGGTTTTCTCAGCACCCTGATGGGGGTGGGCATGCTGGTGGGTACGCTGGTGATGAGCGCCTGGGGTGGCGGCAAACGCAAGATCTACGCCATGTTGGGAGCGTTCCTGTTGGACGGCCTGTTCCTGACGGCCGTGTGCCTGCGCGCCTCGGTAACGCTGCTGGCGGTGTGCGGGTTTGGCGCCATGTTCTGCGGCCCGATCACGATTGCCGCCAGCCAGGCGATCTGGCAAGCCAAGGTGGCGCCGGAGCTGCAGGGCAGGGTGTTTGCATTCCGGCGTGCGATCGCCATGTCTGCCAGCCTCGTCGCTCCGCTGCTGGCCGCGCCACTGGCCGATTACGTATTCAAGCCAGCCATGGCCCCGGGCGGTGTGCTGGCGCATATCCTGGGCCCTATCATCGGCGTGGGCGCCGGACGGGGCAGCGGGGTTCTGATCAGCCTGATTGGTTTGATCATCGTGGCGACAACCCTGATTGCCCTGGGTGTCCCGCAGCTCACGCGCGTGGAAGTGGACCTGCCCGACCACGACCCGGCGCTGGTTGCGGTACCGGAACCCCAACCGGCTGCAATGGATTGAGTATTATTTCTTCCTCACCACAAAGTGCTCATACCCATCCCCAGTAGCCTGCATCCCGATCGCCAGGCCGGCCTGTTCGATCCAGATCTGCACCTGCTCCACAGCGGGGTAATAATGGTAGACCGCTTTGTCCGCCAGGTGAGCGGGGACCAGCGGCATCCCCAAAGACTTTTCGTAGGCTGCATCCCGGGATGGTTTGCAATAAAAAAACGGCAAGACTATCAGAAATGCTTAATGTATTTGCGTATCAGGAGTGCTATGATGTTTTTGATCAAGTGTGAGTTTTAACCAAATATAACTAAAGCCAAGGCTTAAACATTCATGCTCGTCCCACATGGGAAAAGGCCTTCGAGCCCTGAAGCGAAACGATCCGGTATGGATCTGGTTTCGCTTTTTTGTTTTTCCTCCATATCGATCCAGGAATAAATGGAAAGGAGAAAAATATCCAGACAATAGGATCAAAAATGAATTGCTAATTTTATGAACATCCCTTTTCGAAAAACAACTAAAAGGAGATAAAAATGTACCGAATGTTTCAAAAAGTAAGGATTCCAGGGTCTGATAAAATTTACGGCACTGGCTGGCTTCCGCCTCTGCCAGATCTGCGGGATTATACAGAATCACAGCCGGAAATTGCGGAAATGGCGACAAAACTGGGTATCGGCCAAGCCAGGGCTTCAGTGAATTCGGAAACATATGATACTTGGAGTTTACGTGATTACTTTTCACCGGTTGAGGATCAGGGAAATCTTGGTTCCTGCTCTGCCAACGCCGCCGTCGGGATCGTCGAATACTTTGAGAACCGGGCCAACCAGACATTCATAAATGGTTCCCGCCTGTTCGTTTACAAGACCACCCGAAATTTATTGCAAGTAACCGGCGACAGCGGAGCATGGTTGAGAAACGCAATGGGAGCATTGGTATTGTGCGGGGTTGCCCCTGAGAAATACTGGCCATACACGGACGCCAAGCCCGATTTTGACCAGGAGCCGCCCAGTTTTGTGTATGCCGTTGCTAAGAACTATCAGGCGGTGCGTTATTTCAGCCACGATCCGATGGGAGCCAACATTACGGGAGAGAATGTTCTGGCCAGCGTCAAGACCTATCTGCTGGCCGGCATACCTTCCATGTTTGGCTTTTATGGGTTCCCATCCTTTAATTCAACCGATGTCTTCGGTGGTTTTCCCTATCCCGGCCCGGGCGAACGCGCCATCTGGGGGCATGCCATCGTTGCAGTTGGCTATGATAACTTCAAGAAAATCACCAATACAAGTTCCAACACAAGCACGACAGGCGCGTTGATCATTCGCAACTCATGGGGTACAGGCTGGGGAGATGGCGGCTACGGATGGCTGCCGTATGCTTATGTCGAGAATAAATTGGCGTCGGATTTCTGGTCGCTGCTGAACATGGATTGGGTTAATACCGGGCAGTTTGGATTACCCGCTTAGTGGGTGTGACAGGGGCGGATGGCCATCCGCCCCTGCTCAATCGGCATCGGAAAACAAGAGGTGCGTGAGGAAGGCAGGCACGCAGAATACCCCTATCGGGAAAAAACCAGCCGGGTCAACTGTTTCGAGTTGTCAGGCAATCAGATCGTTCGACCGCTGTCCCTCGTGAAGGAGCGCATCTTGAAGGTCCTGGCCGGCAGGACGTATAGATACTCCGCCAGGAGTTTGAACAGGGAATCGAGGATCCAGGCTTCGGCGGAGGCGGCCTTCGATGGAGATTCGCGGGCGCCAACGTTATCTACAATCTTGAGGGCATCGACTGCCTCCGAGAGCTGAGCAGGAAGGTGACCCCTGGCAGATAAATCCCGAATCTTGTCGGCCAGAGAGAGGTTGTCGCCTCCGAACTTCAAACAGAGCAGATCCAAGGCCTTGCGAAGGCGTTCAGCCGCCAGGTCCGGGTGCTGCTCCATAAGAGATCTGGCAGCCAGGTAAGCCCTGGCTGCATCTGTTGGAAGTACCGATAGAATTTCTGCCATAAGCCACTCCAGAACCAAGATGTCAGCTTCAGGCTGACAAGTATCGGGAATGAAGTCTGCGTGCCAGGCTGGAATTGAAAATCCGACCAGCCGAGGGGAAGCACGAACAAGGGTTGGCGGATCTAGCGTTCAAGTTGCTCGCGTTGGATTTCATTTTGGCGATCTGTAAACCAGCGCTGGAAATCCAGTACTTTGGTCCGATAAGAATCAGCCAATTCAAGCAAATCGATGGCGGGTTTGTTCAGGTATTTTTTAGCCGTCCTGTTCCAACCATCAAATGCGATCAGGTCTGTGGTATAGATTAGAACTCTCTTTTGGGGAACCGGTTTTTCATAAGCATTTTGAGAGAAGGATTCTTCCACAAAAATCTCGGGCGAAGAATTATGTTGTAAGTACTTGCTTAGCCCTTTTAAAAATTGGGAGAGCGGGTCTGTCTCAAATTCTTCTCTTATTCTTTTTGGATAGTCTGAAAATTTACCCGAATCACGATAAAGCTCCTGGTACAAATTGCGGGTATGCTCAATCAAAGTAAGCGAGGCTGCAACAAAATTATGCAGTTGCCTGAGTATATCCAGCTGGATACCATTCAACCTGTCCCGATTAGCTGAGAGTGCCAAAGTTTCTGATTTCGGATCATCGACAAAGAAATCCAGCAACGTTCTTAATTCGGCATAATTTGTATCAAAGATATAGTTTGATAACTTAAGGGACTCCTCTTGCTGGCGCAACTTCATATCGGGCATCGCCGCCAATTCTTTATTTAATTGACCTGTTTTTCCTGGATTAGAGCGCGCTTTATTAACCATATCTGACTCCATCCTGTGAAAACCTGCTGAAATTAATTGTGCTAACGTCCTCTTTATGTGCAGGCCAGTCTGGACTTGTGCCCTGGGAGGGGTATTGGATCTGCGGAGAAAGGAATTTTGATTCATTCAAAAGTTCTTATCTATGGAAAACAAAGATGAGTATCAAAACCGCAAGAATACCCAGCGCACCAATCAGTAGCGTGTTCATGGAAATTAGCCGATCCAAAAACCCAATATTTCCCTTCAATTCTTTAACAACTGCATCAATAGGTTCATACATGATAGCGTTCCTTCAAATAATAAAGCGAATAAGGTCAACTGATCCTTTGAATAAATAATGTCTTGATAAATACGAGACGGAATGGACTGTAAAATGTCACCGGTGACACCTTACAATTTTGTAAGGTTATTTTTTTCTGCCGGGTCTTCCGATGGCAGGGGTATGATCACCACCCGCTCCCATATACAAAAATTTCATCAAGAATACAAGACCTGCGCCATAAGACGCAGGTCTTGTTTTCCCGGACCCCCTTTCTCCCCCTTTCAGGTGAACGCCGCTTGTTTTCCTCCCACCTCTAACAGTTCAGGCGTTCATACGGATAAAGGTATTGCACAGCCAACGATGCTCGCCCCCCTTGGGATTAATAATAAAGCAATCATATACAGGACGAGGTAACAGCGAAAAAGTTATGCAACCCGGGGCACATCTTTTCAAGGTGCAGGCGGGGTGTGGATGATCAGATATAGGCCGGATGGGGAGTTTGGTCGCAATCGTGACCATCATGATCATCTGCGGAGGTTCGGCTCGGACGAATTTCGCGAGTATGGGTCGGGTGAAATTCGGGAGTGCGGGTCGGGTGAAATTCGCGAGTACGGGTCGGATGAAATTCGGGAGTACGGGTAGGTTCGTTAATAGGAGGATCAGTTGGTTCGATTTTGGGAGGATCGGTTGGTTCGATTTTGGGGGTATCAGTCGGGTCGATTTTGGGGGTATCAGTCGGTTCAACTTTAGGAGTTTCGGTCGGTTCGATTATGGGAGTATCGGTCGGATTAATATCAGGTGGCTGGACCGGAATGTCATCCGGAGCAGCCGTTGACGTAAATGTGCTGGTGGGCGTAAAGATCAGCACAATTGTGCCTGTGGACGTGGAGGTTGGTGTAGGTGTATCTGTGGGCGTAATCGTTGGTGTTTGCGACGGGCCGGTCGTTTCAGCCAGATGGTAAGCAACGATCGTTTCTTCCAGATCGGAGGCGGGATTCGTTCCGACCTGATTGGCAGGGGCGACTATTGTTACAATGGCTCTTGCTTCATCATCAAGGAAGTGAGCCCAGCCCTGGTTATATCCAACCAGGACTGTCCCGACGGCGGTCATACCAATCACTGACAGGAGGATCACCTTTGTCACGCCCGCCACGGTGGATTGGATCCCATGCAGGATCGTTTTATAAATCGCCTTACTCGCAAGGATAAACCCGGCCGGGGGAACCGAAATAAGGAACCTGGCGCGCCGGTTTTCCAACAGGTCAGCAGGATACTGCGCCTGACCGTCCTTAAGCCTGGTCAATAGAGCCTTTATATCTTTTTCGCTGAATTCTTTGCGGCTCTTCATGGCGTATTACCCAGGCTTTTCTGCAGTTTCATGATCGCGCGTTTTTGTGAGGATTTGATCGTGTTAATGTCTTTACCCATGATTTCGGCGGTCTCGCGCAAACTTAGATCTTCCTGGAAGCGTAGGATGATCACGTGTTTCTGTTCTTCAGTCAGGTCATTCTGTATGGCTGAGGTTAATTCCTTCAGCAGGGTTTGTTCCTCCACTTGTAATTCCAGGGCAACTCCCTCGCGGCTGCTATCGACAACATCAATTGGAAGGATGCGCTGTCTCTCACGGACATGATCGATAACGATATGGTAGGCGATCTGATACAGGTAGGATTTCAGGTTCGTTTTTGGGCCACCGCCCCGGGAAACCTGTTCCAGGAATTGATTAAAACATCTCCCACGATCTGGTCAGCTTCCAGCGGATCTTCGCATAAACGGAGCGTATACCTGAAAATGGAACGTGAATAGAGATCAAAGATTGCGGCCAGCGCAGCCTGATCCAGATGGTTTTTTGGTCCTGGCGCTTGCTTTTTTTCTGCCATAGATCGTTGCCGGATCAATCTTTCAAACAAGACGGAGAAAAGGCGAAAAGGTTATGCAGCATCTGGTTTGACTGGTTACAAAACTAATCCAAACATCAACTGTTATGTTTGCTTTAACCTGTAAGAATTTATTCAGTTCGGGGACAGGCTCGATGAAATGCCGGGATGAGTCCGTAGAAAAATTTTACAACGAATTAAGGGGTTTTAAAGCTTTATGTGACTTTTGTCCATACGGCAGGGAGTTTTCGGTACCTTATTTTGTATCTTTTCCGGGGCGAGCCGGTAAGGTTTTTACGCCGGCGCCTGCAGCAAGCAAGCCCGGATGATAAAAGCTGGAAATCGGATCATGGATGAGCGAAATTAGACTTGAAAATATCCCCTAAGCTCGCGCGGACCCTTCTGGTGAACTCTGGCGATGTAATCCTGCAGGGAGCCTTCAGAAAAAGGGGTAAATACTCCGTCATAATAAAGGTTAAGGGCACCTTGCTCGTCATCCGCTGAGTAAACCAGATCTACTTTGAATCCTTCCTTTAGCTTATATTCATGCAGGGCAATGTCATTGTCCTCGCCGGAATATCGCATTTCGGCATTCCAATCCTTATTCTCCACCGTGTAAACGGTCCAAAATGCGGTAGAAAACTGATCGAAGGTATGGTTTATCGCGTAGTTCCCTGTTCCAAAATGCCTTTTCCCGAGTGCATTGAGGTAATCGTCAATGATCTGCGCAACTTCATCGAACATACTTTGAGCACGTTGTTTGCGTTTTTCTTGTAGTGCTTGTTCCGCAACCACGCGGTCTTTTGCTTCCTGGTCGATCTTCAGGAGAAAATCTTCAGCCGGATTATTCTCTGCGCTCATGAATTTGCCGCCTCTAGCCTGCCCTATGCAAATGATGGAAAGCTACTGCCAGACTATACCATTGCATTGAATTATTGTCATTAGTCCAGCGCTCAAACACAAGGCTTTCACAAAGTCGCTGGCTTTGTGAAAGCCTCGGCTTGACTCCCGCCGCAAGCGGCGGAAAAAAGAGATTTTGGGGTGTGGTTGGGCAGCTACGCCGCCCAACCACACCCCAAACCCCATTCTGTCAAGCTACTTTGTGAAAAGCGTGGCTCACACGACGGGGTATTTCTTATATATGATAAAGACTGACTTTTACCAGCGCGATTTTCTGACGTGCTATCTAAAAGATATGCACACAAGGCGATCGGGCAAAGGGTCAGGCAGGGCCTGGAAATGGATGCTGCTGATGCTGGAGCTGGGGCAGGATTAAAATCTGGTTTGCCTCGCAGCCAGTGGCTTGGGTCAGCCCCGGGTAAAGGTTTGATCAGGGACTACTTCGCAATCTCCCAGATTTGGCCGCCGGGATCTTTAAAACTGGCGGTCCGTATGCCCCATGGCCGGTCCAGCGGGCCGTTCAGGAGCTCCACTCCGCGTGCGGTTAGCTTTGCGCACATCGCATCCACATCCTCCACATGGATGGTGAAAACAGAGCGCGATCCGGCCGCGCGACCCGCCACTGTTGCCGGCTCGATCAGGACTCCCGCCGCCGTGGTCTTCAGCAAATTAATGAGGGTATTCCCAAACTTGAACACTGCCGAATTGTTATCCTCAAATATCAGCGGCAGGTCGAAGACAGCACGATAGAACTGCTTGGTGGACTCCAGGTCCTCAACGAACAAAGTAATAGCGAAAATCGCTTTTACCCATGAACTCACTTCTGCATCTTTTTCTGTAATTTGATCCATGAACGCTCTCCTTTTATTTTCGTAGTCTATCCGGCTTTAGCAAAGTATACCCGGTTGGATGCTCTCCGCTGCATACGGGTTGGGAGGTTCCACCTGCCTGCACCGATCCTGGCATGGCGTGTGTTGCAATTTAAGGGGCGAAAGGGGTAAAGTAACCACGCGTCCGGAAGCCTACAGAATCTCATTTGCCGGGGAGGCGGATTTACTGTATGATTGTTTATAGTGGTGCGCCTTTGAGGAGGTCAGGTTGCACAAGCAATTTTCGATCTCGAAAAACCTGAAAACATTTACACTGACAATCCTGACTGTGTGTATCCTGCTGCTCTCAAGCTCGGTGCTTGCGGATGATTTTTTACTGGGTGATCCAGCCTCCATTCCAAACAATAATAACCTCCCACTCGAAAATCGAACCCGAAGCTCAGAATGATCTCCAGGCAGCCGATAATTATTCCATCTACTTGCCACTCATCCTGCGCGGCCAGGATTTAGCCTTCCTCAATCTCCAAAACCGCCAGGTCTCATTGGATCTCTACCAGCAGCAGTACCTGACTTCTCAAGGCGTACCCATGAACTGGACGGGAAACCTCGGCTCATGCAGCCCAGGCAGCACCGACCTGAATTTTCGGCTGGCGGTCTCAAGGCGTGTCAATTATTTCCGCGCAATGGCGGGCGTGCCATCCGGTGTAACCTTTTCAACGACTCCAATCGCAAAGCCCAGGCAGCCGCGCTGATGATGAGCGTTAATAATACATTGAACCACGACCCTCCCGTTAGCTGGCTGTGTTATTCAAGCGATGGGCATAGCGGGGCAGGCTCGTCTAATCTTTCCCTGGGCGTGGATGGCTGGGATGCTATCACACTTTACATGAAAGATCCTGGAACGACTAATTACTTCGCCGGTCACCGGCGCTGGATCTTGTATCCGCAAACCCAGGTTATGGGGACAGGCGATATCCCTGCAATAGCAGGTTATCCCGCCTCCAATTCCCTCGTCGTATTCGACGTCGCACATGTGGAGCAAAGACCGGCAACACGCGAAACTTTTGTAGCCTGGCCTCCACCTGGTTACGTACCCTATCAAGTGGTATACCCCAGGTGGTCTTTCGCGCTCGCCAATGCTGATTTTTCAAACGTGTATGTCACTATGGCGTCCGGCGGTTCGAATTTGTCAGCGACTCCCGCCAAATTAGAGACCGGGTATGGGGAGAACACTCTGGTCTGTATCTCAATGGGTTTAACATGTGCAATTGGCCCCCCTCACAACACACTATACTTACTTCAATAACCGCCAGTGCAGTGATTATCAATATCATGTGATCGTGTTCAATCCTGGCCCATAAAAGCGCACAGGCCCACTCTGTCCTCCCCGCTCCGGGCAGCGCATCCCGCTCAGCGGGCTACGAGCCGCGACCAAGCACGTTGTGCGATGTAGCTTACCCAATCGCAATGGTTATTTTGGAGGAGTGTTGTGGAAAACATTACATCCTCAAAATTAGACCCACCAGATCGTCGCCTGGATACTTCTCGCCGGCTTATTGCTGCTGAGATTGCCTTTCCTTGCGGGCATCGCGCTGTTTTCCGAGCCGGAATGGCTGGATCCCGCTTTCCAGATAGGGACTTACCTGCTAACAGCCGGCCTGATCTGGTGGGAAAGAGACCGGTTGGCGGATTTTCATATCGATAAACTGGCGCTCGGTATCATCCTCCTGTTCAAACCCATTCAAACCCTTTACTGGCCTGGATGGTCTCCAACGAACGGCCGCTGGCTTTTCCCAATCCGCCCAGCCTGGCGCTCTGGATCATTTCACTCGGCCTTTTCCTGGCGTTATGGCTAAGTCATGCGCCCATTCCGAAGGTGTCGAGATCCAGTTGGAGATGGTTCGGGGTGGGCATCCTGGTTGGCTTTATTTCCATCCTCATCACCGCCTATCCAACCTCGCTCGAGATTCCTAAAAACCAGCTGCAGGGTTTGCCGAATCTATTCAGCATCCTTGTGATAGGTCCGCGTGATTTTCTCTATCAACTGGGTTATGCCGCAGTGACGGAAGAACCGCTCTTCCGGGCGTTTCTGTGGGGTTATCTGCTGATGGCCGGCTGGAAAAACATCTGGATCCTGTTATTCCAGTCAGGCTTGTTCATGCTGGGGCATATTTATTACCTGACGAGCCTGCCATTTTCTTTTTGGCTAATTGTTCCGTTCGGCGCCCTGGTTCTGGGCGGGTTGGTCTGGCGTTCCAAGACAATCTCATCCAGCCTGGCCGCGCATGCCGCCATGAACGCGTTCGGACTCCCGGTGGCGTATATTATCGCATCTCTAAGGCTGTGATGGGAAGCGGGGAGGAATTGGAGGAAAGCCAATATTATCGGTGCTGCCTTCAATTTCTCCTGACCACCAGCCACGAACATTATTGATGGCAGCAAAGACTTCTTCAGGAGTCTGGTCCACCACAAAATTAGTGGTGTAATTTTGATCCATGGCTATCTCCTTTTGATCAGCGTGGATTAACAATAAATAGCCCCCTTTTTCGTTTTAATATTTTATATGGCGGTTCTATCTAACCAACAAAACAACTGCCATTAAAACTACCAGGATGCCAACTGTCCCAATGATCAGGTTGTTCTTTTTAACCAAATCCTCTAAAAACCCCAGGTTCCCTTCAATCTCTTTCACGAGCGAATCAATCGGGTCTTCCATAGTAAGGCGCCTTTCTCTCAACCAATAGAGAAATGATACGGATAAATGAGGGTTAACAGCTATATATTGTCCTTATAATCATATAATAGCGCACCAATTTAAGATTTGGATTAAAACGGGGATATTTTCCAATAAACCGCGCCTGGTGGGCGCGCAATGATCGTTGCAAACCCTTCAATGCCCCCGGCATGCGCATTGATCGAACGGCCCAGCGGGAACCACCTTCTTCCGGGCTATAACCATACTATCTTTATGGGTACCTGAACAGATTCCTCAATGGATGACAAATCTGAAGATAGACGCACTTTCCGAGCTGTCCAAACCTGGCCATCCTGTAATTCTCCAAGTATGTACCAACCATCAGAACAGCTGTAGTTAACGCGTTTCCCTTCGAAGGCGGCTGTCGCACCACCCAAGAAGATACAGTTTGTGCCATCTGCCAGCTCAAACGCCCAGGCAGACTTTACGGGTGATACAGTCCCACGCGCAGGTAATGTTTCTGTGAGATTTAGTTTGAATCCAGCGCTGTCCCGCAATGGGCTCGTATCGCATAGCACCGCCTGACTATTTCCCGGAATACTAAAGCAAGGGTCGTAAATGAAGTTGTCTGTCATGCAGCGCCATGCGTCATCCCGGTTGAGCACATTTGAGGTCGACCAGCAGGAGCCAGTGCGTTCTTGAGTAGGCACTCGCCTCGGGATGAAATACAATGACTTGTGTGGGTTCCAAAGTCAGATCGTAAGTCTTCTCATCTGTTAGTTGTTTATCTTGATTTAGCCAATCGGCTTCATTTTCAACGTAGGTCTCGATGTACTGTAAAGTATTCCCTTCGACTTGCTTTACGGAATATTGATGGGTCAAATCTGATTTTGCTATGACTGTTTCCGTCCCGGTTTTAAGGTTTACTGCGACAACGCTTGGCGCCTCTCCGGTTCCCCAGGGTCGATTTGTGAAGGTATCGCAATTGTTGATAATGATATCGTCATTCCAGAATAAATGGTCTCCATATTGTCCTGATGATATGCAAAAGTCATTGACCGCCTGCTTTTGGTCATCCAGTGAAAGAACGACTGCATTTCGGGATGTATAGGTACCAATGGAAAGCAAAACGTATTTACCCTTTCCGTCATCAAAAACAATCGTTCCGCCTTCAATAATCACAGTGAACAATCCGCTCATCTTGATAACTTGATTGGTGCTTTTATTCAAAACAAGCAATTCTCCGGTTGGGGCGGCCGGTGTTCCACCAGTACGATTGATCAGGTATATAGAATAAATATCATTCTCACCCACGAATTCCCTATTTTGAAAATCATCCAGTGATAATTTAGAGGCAGAGGTTGGCGTAAATAGAGCCGCGCGGGGTAATTGGGTCGGCGTTGACTCAGCGCTGCGAGGCTCAAGCGAAATTGCAGTAAGGGTTGCAGCGACAACGGTCGAGAGATGATCGTTGGTATTTGGAGATAATGGTGCGGTAAGGTCGTTTCCCCCGCATGAAATCAGGAGGCACAACAGGAACGGTAAAACAAAAATACTATATTTTTTCATGGTATGCATCCTTTCCCTTCCAGCAAGCCGCCTTACTCGTATATATGGTGAGAATTTTTTTTATTGCCCATTATAGATTACAAACGAACTTCGAGCCGAACAGTCACGTTGTCGCCTTCGGCAAGATTTTCTGCTTCACGGAGGCTGGCTTTGATGGGCAGAATGTAGCTGCCGGAACGGTAACGAAGAACCATGGGGCTAGGTCCTACTTAAAATACTTCTGCGGAACCAGGATAATGATCGCCATGGCGCCCAGTAACAGCCCGGCCCCCAGCCAGCCGGTAGGCCCCAACGCTTCGTGAAAGAGCAGCCAGGCCAGCAATGCGGCCGTCAGCGGCTCGAACATGGTCACAATGCTGGCCAGCGTCCCGGAGATGGAGCGCAGGCCAGCCTGGAACAGCCCGTAGCCCAAAGCCGTGGGGACCGCTCCGAGGTACAGGAAGATCAGCCAGCCCGCCGGCGGATAGACCAACGCCAGGCGGGTCGACCCGGCCAGGACCAGCAGCAGCAGCGCGCCGGTCCCAAATGCGATACTGCTGATCTGCAGTGGAGGATATTTACCGGTCAGCAGCCGCCCGCAGAAGATGAACCCGGCGTAACCGCAAGCCGAAAGGAACGCCAGCAGGGCTCCCAGGATGGGGGCGTTTCCATCTGCGAAAGTTTGTGAGGAAGTATTTACGAGCAGTACCATCCCGCCGATCGCAGCCACAAATGCGATCACCGTCATCAGGGTGATGCGTTCGTGTGAGATCAAGGCCGAGAGCAGCGCGATGATCACCGGGGCGGCGCAGATGGCAATCAAGGTTGACACGCTTACCCCGCTGTACGATATTGCCGCAATATACAGGGCCTGGGACACGGCGATCAGGCAGCCCATCAACATCATGATGCCCAGGTCACGGCGCTGGATGGCAAACAGGCGGCGTTTGAAAGTGATCCAGCTTGCCAGGAAAAAGAAGGGAACTGCAAATGCCAGGCGCAGGAAAGACAACGACAGCGCATTCGTAGCGCCATAATTGTAAAGGATCCGGTTGGCAACGCCCACCGTTCCCCAGGACATGGAGGCAAACACAATCAGCAGGAAATCAAGCCGGGAGTTGTTCTTGGAAACCATGGAGCTTTGATCCGTTCATACTGGCCCCCAGACCTTAATCTTTTAAGGGAGCAGCGACCAGGTTGTCGATTAGAGCCTGAACGGATTATATCTCAACCCGATGGACCGGCCGCTTCGCTCAAAATCCATCCGGGAACGCAGACGGATTCAGTCTCAACCATCCAGCTTGACTGCCGCAGGGTCTGCCACCAGCAGTACTTTCCCGGCGCTCATTTGGGTCAGGTAGGTTGCAAGTCCCTGTTGTGCGGCAGCCAGTGGAAAGCGTTTGTGGATGGGGATTTCAGATCGGTAGCCAAAAGGGATTGCGCCTGTTGGGAAAGCAGCAGATTTTGCAGCAGATTTTTCCGGCCCAACCAATTTCCGAGAAACCAGCCGTCGAAATGCAAATCCTTGACCAGCGCGGTGCGCGCATCGATGATGCATTCCTCATCCGACATGCGCGAATACAACAGGATGGTACTGCCGTGCGGTGCAGCCTGGGCGAGCTGCTGGGTCATACTGCCGCTAATTGCATCCAGCAGCAGGCTGGCATGTAATTTATCCGCCAGGCTGTGCAGTTGTTCGACGAAACCCGTCTCAGTGCTGTTCAAAACATATTCGGCGCCCAGCCCGCGCAGCCAATCCACCTGCGCCTGGCGCCGGACTACGTGGATGACAGGAATGTTGCGGCGTTTCCCCAAACGCAAGAGCATGCCACCCAGGGCGCTTGCGGCGGCGGTGTTGACCATGGCAGGATGGTTGCCGCGCTGCGCAATTTCAAAGAAGGCCAGGGCAGTCAACGGATTTACCAGCAGGGTCGCGCCTTGTTCCAGGCTGACATTCTTATTCAGCGGAACGCATAACTGCGCAGAAGTGAGCATATATTCTGCCCAACTTCCATTGCCCGCCAGCACCGAGCATGCCACCCGCCGGCCATTCAACAGGCGCGGCAGGAAGCCATCCCCCGCTGCAACGACGGTGCCGCTGCCTTCCAACCCGGGAGTGAAAGGGAATTTGCGTTCGCCGCGGTAACTCAGCCCCGAGAGCGCTCCGAGATCGGATGGGTTGATCGGCGCGGCTGCCATGCGGATGAGCACCTGTCCGGCCTGCGGGCGAGGCACCGGAATTTCGCGCAAGGCCAATTCCCCGCCGGGCTGATCCAATTGTACAGCGTGCATTGTGGCTGGAATGGGGGCATTCAATTCATGTTCTTCTCCACGGTTTGGGTTCAATCCATTCGAACCCTGGATGACGTATAAAAAGATGAAAAACCTCCAAAATTATAGCACTCCCATTAGAATTTGTGCAGTTCGATTGATCCGGGACTTTTCAAAATAAATATTTAGTGATATATTGTCTTTAATATCCGATTTACTACAACTTAAAAGGAGCCGCTGATGAGTACTGAAAGTATTGCACGTGATCTTATCACAAACATGACCAATATTGAGAAGGTCAAATCAATGGTTACCCCGGATGCCATGGCGAGTGGTGGTGTTCTGCCGATGGCCCTCCCGGTTATGGATGCCATGAAAGTAGTGGCCGGGCTTTCGACTGCTTTTCCCGATTTCAAAATCGATATCCAAGAGGTTACACTGAACGGCAATCAAGCCACGGTGAAAGTCATGTGGGGCGGCACGAATACCGGCCCGTTGAACCTGGGAATACCGGGAATGCCATCCATCCCGGCCACCGGGAAGAAGGTATCCGTGAAGGATGCGTATATCGTCACTGTGATGGGCGATAAAGTTTCTCATTTTGAAGTCATCTCGCCTTCCGATGGTGGCATCCCGGCCGCGCTGATGCAGTTGGGCGTTCAAATGCCTTCCATGTAGCTTCTTCACAAGAAATTCAACTCCGCCGCCTGGCGAAGTTTTTGTTGTTGGTACTCGAGTTACATAGTCTTCCTCCAGCAGTTGCCGGAGGAAGATTGATTTTATGGCCGGCCTGTCATTTCCATGGAATTTCCAATGGCTGCCAGACTACCAAAGTCCAGAAAAAAATAGTGCTCCGAACTGACTGAGGGGGGCAGCCAATCCAGAGCAATATTATTAACCATAAAGTTGTTAACAATCAATTACAAAATTATTTCAATATTGTGTAGGTTTGCCAGTGTATGTGGAAAATTCAAGCTATTTCAACAATGAACTACCTACCCCATAAGCCGCTTACGAACGGCGGCCAAATCATCCTGGCTTACCCCACCCGTGGCAAGATAGTTGTCAACATTAAGCCCTGCAAGGGCGCCGAGAATGGCAGCTCGAACAGAGCAGTGCTCACGCGCAAGCAGCTCATCCCGTTCAGGATTGGGACTTAGCTCATAATCCGCAATAATATCATCCGGCGTAACGCCAACGAGTGCAAGCAGTAACAGAGCGATAATGCCTGTACGATCATTTCCGCGGATGCAATGGAAAAGAACGCCGCCAGGGCGAGCACGCGCTACGGAAGAAATAACGGCCGCGTGACGTTCCGGCCAGCGTCGAAGCGCATCCTTGTAATAGAGCGGCGTACACCAAAGGTCAGAGTCAACCCACTGCTGCACAAAATCGGTATCCGTAATGTCTTCGATTGCCACTTGGACCGTTTCCAGATCAGGATAAGGCGGCTTAATGTTGAGCTCGTCTTCCTCCATACCGCAAGTGCGCAGCGTAATTATCGTTCGGACGCCGTAACCGTACAGCGCTGACCAGCCCGCCGTGGTCAGCCTGGCTGGAGAATCCGAACGGACAATTGCTCTCCAAAGCGTCATACGGCCATCACAGGTACGCAGACCACCGAGATCGCGAACATTGGAACAACCGTCCCAGACAAGAACCCGGTCCTTCTTTAGCACATGTCTCCCAAACAAAGCATATTTATCTTAAGCAGCCTATCCGAAAATCAGGGTTGGCGGCTTGCGGTCAATTTCCAGATTTGGGTATCACCCACACGCGCTAAATGCGCGATAATGATTTAACAGATTTAATACGGATTCAACCAATTTATTATAGGGAAAGGGGCATCAATATGAATCTGGATTTCTACCCAAACGATTCTTTTTTGAAAGAGGAAAGGGCAAACCTAAAGTTCCTGGGCAAGTTGTTTATAATGGCTTGTGTATTTATAGGAATTGTGTGGTTGTATTTTTTATTACTAGGCATTCTGCGTTTCTTAAGATATAGAAAAATTGCCTAATGCCATGAACAAAAATTCTCCCGGAGTCCTCGAATCTAACCAGGCGGGGGTTTTATTTTGGGGATCTTCAAGCGGCCGCGAAAATCAAGACAGCTGATCCAAAAATCCCTTCTCTTTTGCTTTTGGGCAATACTTTTCGGTGTGGCATCCGAGGCGGAGGCCACATCGCCTCGCGCAGCACGTGTACCCTGACGAGCACACGTGCTGCGCGAGGGGCAGAAGAAAAGGGAGAGATGGACCGGGCTGGATAAGAAATTTTAATGCTTGCGAAAAATAGAAGCTGTTAACGGAAGAAAACAACGAATACCAAAACTACAACAATACCCACCGTCCCGATCAGTAGAGTGGCCTTGGAAAATATCTTCTCAATGAACCCCAGATTTCCCTTTACGTCTCTCACAACTGAATCAATTGGGTCATACATAATGATGTTCCTTTCTTTATAACAAGTGAATAAGATCAGGGATCAATTTGATAAATACTAACTTATCAATGTAATTACCAGACGAAATGGTGTGCAAAATGTCACTGAGGATACCTTACATTTTTGTAAGGTTTATTTTTTTCCAGTTTTAATCTTCACCATATATGGGGGGATGAACAATGCCCACCCCTAAATACAAAAATTGATAGGTTTCCCTTATTGCCGATCAGTAAAAAAAGAAGACCTGCGCCAAAAATGACGCAGATCCTGTTTTCCAAGGCCCCCTGCACAGCCTGTCAGGTGAACCCCTTATATATTTCGAACGCCACTTCGTGGTGCAGGCGCCACCGAAGTGGCGTTCGAGAAATAAAGTGATTGCGCGGGCAGCGATGCTTGCCCCCCTGGGATTAATAATAAAGCAATCATATACAGGACGAATAAATACCGAAAAAGTTTTGCTTGAAAAGTTTGCCAACCAGGAAATATCAAAAAAAGTGACGCCCGGATTTCCCTTGGCGGAAAATGGGCGTCTGCTCCGCGGCAAACAAATTCAAAGGCGCCTTACTTACAGCCCTTCGTGGTACAGGCGGGGGGGCGGTTGGGTTTGACTGGATGGGGAGTTCTGGCCATAGTGATTGCCATTATCATGATGATCATTGGGAATATCGGTCGGTATAATGTTGGGTCCAGGAACCGGATTGTTATCAGGAGCTGGCGTTGACGTAAATGTGCTGGCGGGGGTATAGGTTGGCGTAATTGTGACGGTGAGCGTAGGGGTTGGCGTAGATGTGCCCGTGGACGTAATGGTTGGCGTTTGCGACGGGACAATCGTTTCATCCAGATGAACAGCCGTGATCGTTTTCTCCGAATTGGAGGCGGGCAGCGTTCCAACCGGATTAGCGGGGGCGACCATGGTTTCAATCGTGGTTATTTCATCCTTAATGAACCGGGCCCAGCCCTGGTTATATCCAACCAGGACCGTCCCGACGGCGGTCATGCCGATCACCGACAGGAGGATCACTTTTGTCACGCCGGCTGCAGTGGATTGGATCCCATGCAGGATCGTTTTATAAATTGCCTTACTCGCAAGGATAAACCCGGCCGCGGGAACCGAAACAAGGAACCTGGCGCGCCGGTTTTCCAAAAGGTCAGCAGGATACTGCGCCTGGCTGTCCTTGAGCCTGGTCAATAACTCTTTTATTTCTTTTTCGCTGAGTTCTTTGCGATTTTTCATGGCGTATTGCCCAGGCTTTTCTGTAGTTTTAATATGGCGCGTTTTGCAGGATTTAATGGCGTTGATTTCTTTACCCATAATGTCAGCGGTTTCACGCAAGCTTAGATCTTCCTGGAAGCGCAGGATGATCACATGTTGCTGCTCCACGGTCAGGTCATTCTGTATGGATGAGCTCAATTCTTTCAGCAGATTCTGTTCCTCGATTTGTGTGTCGAGAGATTTATCCTCCCTATTGGTATCGGCGTTCTCAAGCGGAACGATGCGTTGTCTCGCACGGGCATGATCGATAATAATATGATAGGCGATCTGGTAAAGGTAGGATCTCAGGTTCGTTTTTGGACCGCCGCCCCGGGAAACCTGTTCCAGGAACTGATTAAAACATCTCCAACGATCTGATCGGCTTCACAGGTATCTTCGCATAAACGCAGAGCATACTTGAAAATGGAACGCGAATAGAGATCAAAGATTGCGGCCAGCGCACTCTGATCCAGATGGTTTTTTAGTACTGGATCTTGCTTTTTTTCTGCCATCGATCTCTAATGCAGCAATCTCTCCATCAAGACGGAGAAAAGTCGAATAAGTTTTGCATGATCCGGCCTGCCTGGTTTCAAAATGAATCCAAACACCAACCGTTATGCTTGCTTATTCAATAAGGATTTATTCAGTTCGGGGACAGGCTCGATGAAATGCCAGGATGAGTTCGTTAGCCTATTTTAGCACGAGCTTTATACTCGTCCAGATGTCTTTCGTTGCAGTGCCAATACAGTTTTGCGTGCCTGGTTGGCGTGCACGCGTTGCCAGGCATTTTTTGATTGTGCAGGACTTGCCGGCTGGAAAAAGATACTGCCACCAAAAGGAACTGGGGAAGCGAGGGCAGGTGACAGTCCACTAAATGTTCAGGTCGCGTCCACAGTGTGGGCAGACATTCGCTTCTACAAGGATAGTTGAGGCACAAAAAGGACATTTCTTCGTTTTGCTCTTCAGCACCCTTATGATTAAAACAACAGCTAGAAAAATAATCGCCAGAAGAATTACAGGGACGATACAAATAAAGACAAGGTAGAATGGTTGTATTCCAAAAAACATGGCTTTCTCTTTTTATATCTTGCAAATCAAGATAGTGTAGAGGCGTGTTTTCTAAACCATTAACCCGTAACCGATCAGCCCCTCCGTCCTCACCAACCGGAGCTTTTTTTGCCCGTCTTATTCGATAGGTTCACATTCCCGGATTGCCATGAAAACCTTTATGACGGCATTGGTTAATTCCTTTGCCCCTTTGTCGTTTGCATGAACAAAGTTACCTCTTGAAGTATCGTATGTGATCTTGACGATTTCCCATGCAACTGCCAGGGCAGCTACAGTGTCGCTGATCGTATCAGGAATATCGGACATTGAAAAACCTCCTCTTCGATATGCTTGATTATCGCGCAAAACAGAGCTGCGAGTTCAATCAATTAGCCGGCGATCCGGGGGTGTTAAAGCCTGGGACTGAATTGGGGGATTGACTCAAGAACACATGTTCTATATAATCCCAGGTACTTATGGAACTCTGGGATCGCTTTCGTACCCTTTTTCGGATCATGCGCAGATCGGGACTGCCTGCGCTGGTGCCACCCCGTCTTGCCAGCGACAGTACCGCAGGTACAGGTGACCCGGACGGGACAGGGCAGGTACTCGTGCAGCGTTACGAGCTGAACGGTCGCCTGCAAACGTTGCTGCTGGAGCGCGCCGGTCGGGAAGCGCGGCCGGCGCAGGAACTCCAGGAGCCGTTGTCGGCGGCGGAGCTGGAGCAGCTTAAAACCGCGGACAAGTTGAAGAAACTGTGGGATCGTCTTCCGGACCGCCAAAAGGAAGTAACCGCGCTCACCTGCCTGGGATATACCAACCGGCAGATGGCGGCGAGATTGAAAATCTCGGTAAATACAATTCAAGGATACGTGAAGCAGGCATTGATCCAGTACCAGTTGCACAGCAAGGCTGAGCTGCGGAACCTGTTGGAAGAGTGGGATTTCAGTGATTGGGCTCCGCGTGCAGATTGATGCGGATCAGGCGGATATTTGCTTTTTACGGCGTATAAACCAGTCATGAACCGCGAACACGACCATCACCCACAAGGAGGAGAATATTAAGGCTCCAAGCGCATCGCTGGGATAATGAACACCCAGGTAGATGCGACTGAATGCCACAACCAATACCCAGGCCGCAGACAGGACAGCCCAGCCGCGCTGATGTTGCCGCCATAAAAGGACTGCCAGAAACCCATAGACTGCCACTGAAGCGGCAACATGTCCACTGGGAAAACTGTAGCTGTGTTCAACCACCAGGGGTGGGAATATACCCGGGCGCGGACGCCCCAGAAAGATTTTCATTAGCGTGTTAAGAATGGCGGCTCCAGCCAGGCTGACAATGATGGAGGCAGCGTCAAGATAGTTATGCTTCCGGATAAACCAGATGGCAAGGATGGCTGTAAAAGCAATTGCCCCGACCTCACCGGTCTGCGTCACGATGCGCATGACCGCATCCATTGCCGGGCTGCTGAGCTGATGGATTGCCAGTATGATTGGCTTATCCCACGCAAAGCCCTCCCGGAACCAGACATCTTCTGCCAGGTCGGTGAAGATGGCGACCAAAGCGGATATAACAGCCAGCCCCAGCAGCCAGCGTAGTACCAGGCGTCTCGATAATTCCGGCTTATTTAACCTGGAGGATTGAGCCATTACCCTGCCTCATCATTCAAAGATGCCGCGAATGATATCAACAGAAGATGAAATATGTATGAGGAAATCCAGAACCGGCTGCCCGGCAGGTTGGCTGCGCGCAGCGCTGGAAATTATGCGATAATTAGACTGAAACCTCACCGCAGCGCTCACCGACACGGAAGCAGCCGCCCAGTTGGGAAGATAGGATGACTGAACAAAACCCAGGCCCCCGCCCGCGCGACCCCGCTCCAGGAAAATCCACCCTTTACGGGATCCTGGGGTTATGCCTGCTCCTGGCAATTACCGTCGCCGTGTATGTGTATATATACAGAAATGGCCTGCTTCCGTTTTCGATTGGATCGGCGACCTCCACGCCGACTGCAACACTGGCGTCTGGGAGCGGTGTGACGGCCACGCGAAGGATGGTCTCCGCGCTTGTAGCAACTTTTACTTCAACCCCGCCAGACCAGGGGCCCCCGACAAAAACGCCCGACCCCAATTTACCGGCACCGTTCGAACCGCCAGCCTATCCCCCCGCCCCGACGCCGCCCTACTCCTCCAACGTCACGCCGGTATTGGATGCATGCCAGTACACGCTCAAACCCGGACTGAATGATTTCCTGTATTCAATTTATTGGAACTGGGGTATCAATAAGAAATTTCCAAATCGAAACGACTTTTACTCAGGAATATCCTGCGCAGCGATCCTATCGAATATCGACTGCACTTACAAGGCTGCCTATCCGAATATTACCCAGCCGGGATGGATCCTGGTCCTGCCGGGTGTTTCACCAAATATCTGCCTGGCGCACGGCGGCACACCGGTGCCATAAGGAAAACCAAAACCATATTCCTGCCGGTTATTTTTTCTTAAGCAGAAAATGATGGAACCGGCTGCCGGCGCCTGCCTGCTCCAGCGCCAGGCCAGACTGGTCGATGCATAAGCGCACCTGCGCCAGAGGCGGGTAATGAGGATGGATCGTGTTATTGAGCTTGATTTTCTTCAATGATCAATTGCGCGATTTTTTCGTAAGCGGCTTTGATTTGGAGTTTGTCCAGTTCGCTTTTGACCGCGGCGAGTTTGAGGCCCTCGGGCAGGGGCAATGGAATTTGGGGCTGGAGGCTGCAGATATAAGACAGGTGTGTGCCGGTCGCAGTGGGCGCCAATTGGAAAGTGATGGTCATGATAACGGCTTTGGGGACATCTTGAGTAACCGTAAAATAATCAAACGGCCGCCAGTCCAAGACCGTTTCAACCATCGCCAGGTTATTGCCGTGCAGACAATGATTGACTGCGCCGGCATCCGTGCGGCCCCTGGGCATGAAGAAGGGGAACATATGTCGATCGGCGAATTCCCATTTCTGACGTTTTTGCGGATCGTTGAGCCAATCCCAGACGATTACCGGCGGGGCGGGGTAATCGAACTCGTAAATAAGATCGGCCCCGGTCCGATCTACGAGCACGCGGCGCTGAGCGCGCCCGGCTTGATATCGATCCTTGAGATTGGTGACAAATATTTTTACCTCACCAATATCGTACACCTCGCTCATTTCTTGAAGCCCATCCGGTTTCAACCCAATGTGCGACAGGGCTTGATCGGTGAACAGTGCATAGCCGCGCCAGCCGCTACCATCGGTGACGTGATTTTTGAGCAGGCGGTGAAGCAGGTTGACATCATTGCCGACCATTTCACGGTGACCGCCGATGTTTTGAAAAATATAATCGCCAAGATGCAGCATGAATTTTAGATCGAGCGACGGGATGTTGCGGCAGGCATTGCATTGACAGGTGGTTCGACGTCGAATAGCCTCTTGTTGATCTTTGAAAGCCGCATAAGTGGATTCGATCAATTCGAAAAGCGTTTCGCCGCGCTTCAATTTTTCTTCGGAGGCGTAAGCAAAGACCGCATCGCCTTCAAGTTTGGATAGCGTGAAAATGGTTGTAATATGCTTGAGGATCAATTCCAGCAGTTCGCTTAAAATATCGTGCGCATGTTCCAGCTCGCTGCTGGCGACGAACGAACTAAAGCCGGAGATATCGGCGAGGATTAAGTAACCACGTTGCGTTTTAGTGTCCATATTATCGGAGTATACTACTCCGCTCT
This sequence comes from uncultured Chloroflexia bacterium, assembly GCA_963776475.1. Lineage (GTDB taxonomy): Bacteria > Chloroflexota > Anaerolineae > Anaerolineales > Villigracilaceae > UBA877. The sequence continues at coordinate 7,958 of CAVZMZ010000033.1, read as the reverse complement.
GCAGGTTTCATTAAGCGATCCGTAGAGCAGGCGTGAATGCCCCCTAATGCGCCGGAATAAGCCATTTCAAGAACTCCACCATATGGCTGCCCCAATATTCTGAAGTGTGGTTGCCGGGCGCATGGGTGAAGGTATAAGGGTAACTCAATTTATCCAAAAGATCGGTGAGGTAGTGGGTCAAAACAATAATGCCATCCTGGTCGCCGACGTCGACCAGGACGGCCGGGCGTTGAGCGGGGGGCATGGCCGAGATCCAGCCGGTGAACTTCTCCTGCTCGCCGTCCGCGATCCCGCCGCTGAGGACCGCCACGCGGCCAAAGACATGTGGGGGCCGGAAAGCAGCCCTGACCGCGATGGCCGCCCCGTGTGAGATCCCGGTGATACTGCGGTGCAGGCGATCCGCCTGCGTGCGGTAGTGTGAAATCAATGTAGGGTACAACGCGATCGACGATCTGTGCGTCGGCGCCGTAGCCTTTCTCAGGGCTGATGTCGACCATAATGATAATGAATGCGGGAATATCCCCCTGGCGGATAAGCCGGTCGGAGGTAGCGAATATTTCCGGCCCGCCTGCGGCAGTCCAATACAAGACAGGATAGGCGTCGTCGCCGTACTCTGAATAACAAGGAGGCAGGTAAACCGTGAAGGCGTGGGTCTCTCCGCTGTCTGGAAAGAAGACCTGGTCTGCCTTCGTCGTGCCGGATTGGCGACAGGCTGGCCTCGGCGTGAGCGTAAGGGTCGGTGAAGCCAGTATTGCGGGCCGGCTACATCCAACCAGGAGCAATGCCGCGCCTGTGATAATAATGATGGGCAATTGTTTCACTTTCTTCTCTCCTGGGCCGCAAAGTCAGAAGCACCCGATTTATCGAATGTATCTCTTTCTATCCCTTTACTACTATACAACTGATTTGAATAAAAACCCCTCTTCGACCGGGCAGGTTTCCCCCTGGTCAGGAGGCTAGTTTTGTGCGCGTGCCGACCTGGGCCTCGATTTACTGTAATCCGGAATTTCGATGGATAAATGTATAATCATGTGGAAGGAGAATTCGGATGATCCGCAAACCTGTTGATCGGGTGCTGGTTTCCATGTGTGGATTGATCGTTGTGCTGGGGGTGGCGTGGGGCTGCGACCGGTTGATGCAGTTCCTTTTGTTCTTGAACGCACAATTTTTTACGTTGAATAGAATCATTTTATGGGGCTACGCGCTGGCGGCCCTGGTCCTGTCCGCGCTCTGGCTGCTCCTGGCCTGGTTTGAGCTGATCCGGGAATCCAGGAATACCTGGGTTTCCTTGATCTTCCTGTTAATCGGATTGAGTATTGTGGCGTATCCGGCGCTGTATTACACACCGCTATTAGCCTGGTTGAGCTATATCAGCCTGGTGCAGTTGGCCCCTACGATGTATTTGTTTTCCACGGGAGGCGTCGTGGCAGTCATCGGGGGGCTGGGCCTGGCACTGCAACGCGGGAGAGGCGCATAATCGAAAGCAGGGCCAGGCAAGCTGCGGGCAGGGCCAGGCAAAATCAATCATACCAGGTGAACAGGGAAACCCAGACGGGCTGAGGGGCATCCAATCCGGGGCAGTAAAATCTTTCCATATTGTTAAGAATAGACACGATTGTGTTGCGCGATAATTGGGGAGTAGGTTTTACAACCCCACCGGCGGGAATAAAATCACGACTTTAGACGCCTGCTGCAAAATGGAAGAATGCCATGGATGATCTCCTTCAACTGGGAATCGCTGCATTTGAGAGCGGAAAAATCGATGAAGCTCGTAAGCTTCTGATGGCTTTCGTTGATCAAAATCCAGACAATGAATCTGGTTGGGGATGGTTATTCAACGTTTGCGAAACCGACAAAGAACGCGTGGATTGTTTGGTACAGGTAATCCGTATCAATCCCCATAACGAAAAAGCTGAACAATTACTAAGAAAATATTCTTTGCCTGAACAGTCCAGCCCTAAACCGGTAGTGGATGAAGGCTGGCGGCATGACTTTGAAAATGATGCACTGGCCCGCAAGGTTACCCGCTTCCTGCTGATATTTCAGGGGTGCGCCTTATTCCTGGGAATCATCTTTACACTGTTCCGGCTGAGTTCCACCGCGTTATTTCTTGCATTCGTGTCGCTGGTTCTTTTGCTGGGAGCACTGACCTGGTTTTTTATCCGCTACGGATTGCATCCAATTGTGCAGGAAAAACGAAAACTCACCCAACAGGCAAAGAGCCTGCAAGCCCAAATTATTGTCCAAAGTACGGACCTCAATTTAACCCAACAAAAGCGGGAGAAAATCAAGCAGGCTGAACAAGCTGAATTGTCAGCAGCATTACAAGCTATCCAGAAAAAACATATCGATTCCGGGCTAAGCAGCGTTCACATTGCCAATGCCGATATTCCCGGAGTTAACTGGGAGCTCAAACAACTGTTGGTTTCATATGGTTTTTCAAATGCCTTAAGTATTACCCCGAACATTAAAACGATTGAAGGTTTTAGTGCTGCAAAGACCCGGGCAGTCCTGGATTGGCAGGCCAGAAATCCGTTCCTTTTTTGAAGGGACCCAACCGAAGGACTTGCCCCCGGAGACGTACAATCCTTTAAAGAATAAGTTCCAAATCCAGCACGCAAATAATGCTGCGGAAGAACGCAAAATTCAAGCAACGAAAGCCAAGCTGGAAAACAGGAACAAAGAGATCCAACCCCTGCTTGACACGCTTGCGCCGCTTACATTTGGTCTCTACCTTCGAAACGTGTTAGGTTCCAAAGGGACTGTCGCAGCCCTGACAGGCGCCGGTTTAATTCTAAGCAACATCTTATTAGGATCCAGCGCAACATTCGGCGCGATCAAGGCTGCCCTGGCAACCCCTACATTTACACCGACGATCACGTATACGCTGACAAGAACCTATACCCCGACCAGCACAGATGCCCCAACGATAACGGATACACCCACCATCACGGAACCAGCAACCAGCACGTTTACTGCGACCAGCCTGGATACTCCAACCAGCACCCTGACCCCCGCCTCGAGCTCCACGCCAACTTTGACGCTGACATTAACCTCCACGCCAACGGTCACCGGAACCAATACGCAGACTCCTCCGGCAGCCAGGATAACTCCTGGAGGAGTATTTGGAAATCCGTGGGGTTATAACTTCAAAGGAAGCAATGTTATTAATAATCCCCCTTCAAATTTTTGTATTTATTTTATGTGCGCCAACAATTTCTGGGATGGCAAGGGCTATGTGATCGAGTGTGGGGATAATACGTTTAACAAAACCGGTGGAGGCTATGGGGCTTGCAGCGGTCATGGCGGCGTACCTCGAATACTTTATTCGCCATAATCTCCAAAAGAGATCCATTGATTGCCTATGCGCAGTAATAATCCGCATCCGGCTGGGATTTATCCGCGCGGGTTGATTGAGCTGCGCAGGGCTGCACCCGTAAGTGAATGCGCTGCGCCAAGAAGCTGCTTTGGCGTACCCTCAAAGATGACCTTTCCACCCTTGTTGCCCCCTTCAGGCCCCATATCGATGATCCAATCCGCGTTCTTGATGACTTCCAGATTGTGCTCGATCACGATCACGGTGTTGCCTGTGTCCACCAGCCGGTTGATGACCTGCAGCAAATGACCGATGTCCGACATGTGCAAGCCGGTGGTCGGCTCGTCCATCACATAAACACTGCCTTTCTTGTGCAGCTCGGTGGCGAGCTTGATGCGTTGGCATTCGCCGCCCGATAGCGTACTGAGCGGCTGACCGAGGGTAAGATAATCCAGGCCTACGTCGCTCATGGCTTGCAGCTTGCGGACGACGTCCTTGATGGTAAAGTAGCCGAGCGCCTGTTCGACGCTCATTGCCAGCACGTCGGTGATCGACTTTCCATGCAGCTTATAGGCGAGCACTTCGTCCTTGAAGCGCTTTCCCCCACAGACTTCACAAGGGGTTTTTACCTCGTCGAGGAACGCCAGATCGGTGTACACCACCCCCAGCCCCTGGCAGTTTTCGCAGGCCCCTTTGGAGTTGAAACTAAACAACGAGGGACTGACTTTGTTGGCGGTCGCGAAGGCTTTGCGGACCTCGTCCATGATACCGGTGTACGTGGCAGGATTGGAGCGGGTGGAGGTGCCCACCGCGGATTGGTCGATCACCACCGCATCCGGATGTTGGCGCAAGAATGCCTGGTGAATGAGCGAGCTTTTGCCCGAACCCGCCACACCTGTCACGACGGTTAGCACGCCGGTCGGTATATCGACGCTGACATTCTGCAAGTTATTCACGCGGGCATTCGTGATGGCGAGTTTGCCTTTTGCCGGACGAAAGCTGTCTTTAAGCGGCATCGTCTGCTGCATGTGCCTGCCCGTCAGGGTGTCGGCGTGGAGCAGGTTGGCAAAACTGCCTTCATAGACAATCGTGCCGCCGCCACTCCCCGCGTGAGGGCCAACATCCACAATATGGTCGGCGATTTTGATCACATCCGGGTCGTGTTCGACCACAATGACGGTATTGCCCTTGTCGCGCAGCTTGCGCAGCAGTTCGTTTAAGCGGTGAACATCGCGCGGATGTAAGCCGATGCTTGGCTCATCAAAGATGTACATCACGTCCACCAGGCTGCTGCCCAGATGCTTGACCATCTTGATGCGCTGCGATTTCACCGCCCGACAGGGTGTCGGTTTCTCGATTGAGGCTGAGGTATTCGAGACCAATATCAATCAGGTATTGCAGCCGCTCGGTGAGCGTTGCAACAATGGGAGCGGCTTCTGGGGCCTTGATCGCCCGGATCACGTCAATCAGCTCGTCAACTTCCATGGCGGACAGCTCAGCGATGTTGCGGCCGTTTATTTTGGAACTCAGCGCCGCCTGACTGAGACGCGCACCCTTGCAGAGCGGACAGGGGCCGAATGTCATGTACGGCGCCACTGCTTTCTGGGTGCGCTCTGACGGGGTAAATTTCGCCGGCGCGATGTACTTGCGCGTGAACTTGTCCACAATTCCCTCGAAGGTGAGGTTAACCGTTTTGCCCCCAAACTGCACTTTTACCTTTTGAGGTTTACTGTGCAGGAGAAGGTCCATTTCCTGGTCGGTGTAGTCAGCCAGTTTTTTGTCCATATCGAACAACCCTGACTGGGCGAGTTCATTACGTCCAGCCCCAACTGTTGACGGCATACTCCGGGAACAAGATCGCCCCTTCGTTGAGTGACCTGGAGGTGTCCAGAAAGGCATCCATATCCACGCCGATTTTGCGACCCACCCCGTTGCATTCAGGACACATGCCTTGCGGATCATTGAACGAAAAGACATTGTAATTTCCCACGAATGGCTGACCAATCCGCGAGTACAGCAGGCGCAGCACGGTGTAAATATCTGTAATGGTCCCCACCGTCGAGTGCGACCCACCCCCCATGCGCTTCTGGTCAACGACAATCGCCATACTCAGATTTTCGATGGCGTCCGCATCCGGTTGGGCATAACGGGGCAAAAAGGTGCGAACGAAGGTGCTGAAGGTGTCGTTCAGCTGGCGGCGGGCTTCGGCGGCCAGGGTATCAAATACGATGGACGATTTGCCAGAGCCAGACACACCGGTAAAGATGGTAATGTTGCGTTTGGGAATGCGCAGCGATACATCCTTAAGGTTGTTTTCGCGGGCGCCTCGGATTTCGATATATTCTTGGGGCATGCTTACTCTCTTTCCATTGCAATGGTTGAGAAACCTACGAAGGCTATCCAGGCGGCAACAATTTGGTTGCTTCCGGAACCCAACAATATAACTATTGAGATGATATTTATCATTAATAAGATCGCTTCGTCGACCCGCCCGTCAGTACTAGCATTAGTACCCCGAAGGGGCATCAATTCCTGGCGAGGCCTGGCATAATTATCGACCTGAAATATTCCGGACAGTTTTTAGTAATAAATCGGGATGTTGAAAACCTTTCAGAACATTTGGTTTTGAGAAATTGTTTGCGAAAATATATCCCGAAAGGCAAAAACAATGCTAAACTCAATAAAGATCCACCAAGATTTTCACCCTAAATGGCGAAAATGATGGAAAAATATTTCGTCGTGGAATTTCGGTTCTACTAATGGAGGTGATCCATGCTAAAGGGTTTGAAGGTCGCGATGATTGTTTATGCGGCAATAGGCCTTTTATTAGGTCTGGGATTGGTCTTTATTCCGGGGAAACTACTATCGGCGTCTGGTTTGGAGAATGTACCTGGTTATGTGCTTTGGTTTGAGGCGATAATCGGTATTGCCACTATCGTCCCGAGCTTTTTCTATATCCTCGCGGCCCGGGACCTGCTGAAGCATATTATGTGGGTACAATTTGCGATAGTCTGGTCCTTTTTTGACCTGATCGCCAATTTGTACTTCGTTATTCGGGACATTATTACCTTCAAGATGGCGGGGTTTGTAATTCTCATTGACATTATCTTCCTTGTGGCTCTCCTTATCCTTTATCCTTGGCGCAAAGCACCTGTTTCTTAGGCAAATATGGCTGATTGTTAGCCGTAAGAGGCGGGATCAGCCTAATATTATTTTTTCTTTGAGAACAGGTTAAATATTATAGAAAGGTATGTTTTCTATAAGCGCATAATCTTGCCCGGGTAGACAACAAACCAAACGCATTGGTGATAACGGGGAGCTGGTCGTGTCCCTCCTGTGAGTGTGGCAATCGCCAACCAGCGCATTGTTACCGAAAGCAAGCAGGGTATCCAGAGCAAGTTTCTGTGGACCTTCAAGTCGGGTGCATGCCGCGTTGGGTGCCCTGCTTATTGCTCTCCGTGATAAATTTCTCTGCGTTTTTCCCCGTTCTTGCGTCCCATTAAACGTTCTTCAAATAATCTCTCATCACTTGCACCACCTCGCCCGGACGGGTGAGGGTGGGGACATGTTCGCCGCTGTCGAAAAGGTATAATTGCGCGTGAGGTAATTCTGTGGCCAGCCAGCGCGCGGATTCGACCGAAGCAATCGCATCGCCCGTACAGTGGATGAGCAATGTCGGTTGGGTGATGCGCTTGACGTCCGCGCGCAGGTCTGGTGTTTTATTGACGCGGAGCAATTGCATAGCGGACTCTGGTGTAGCGCGCGTCAACATCTGCATGCCCCAGCGGCGTAGGTGCGCATGATTCGGATCGGGCAGGCAGGCATTTATGAACCCTTGCAGTGTGCCTGGAAAATTGGCCTGGAGGTTAGCCATGAAGGCGTCCTTCTCTTCTGGCGTGTCGTTCTGTACGAGGCCATCCACCAGCACCAGCGCAGACACGCGTTTCGGATGTTTGAGTGCGGCAGCGAGTGCGGTGCGTGCCCCGGCGGATTTCGGCCGCGATGACCGCATGTTGAACACCGAACGTATCCATCACGAAAAACAGATCATCCACCAGGCGTTCGAGGGTAATGGATTCAACGGAGGCAATCGTCGCGCCGGAGCCGCGGTGATCGTACGCAATGGTATGCCATTGATTGCTCAACAAAGTAAGGGGATCGAGCCATAATTCCCAATTACCTGTCCAGCCGCCAATGCCGACAATGGCTGGCGCAATGGGGTCGCCGAAGGCTGTGGCAAAAATTTTTGCGTCGTCCACGGTGATGAACATGATGAGATTCTCCTATATTAGATAGTCATATGCGCCGGACAGCTTACAGACAATCCGTATCTGTCCCCGCCTTCCCCGGCAATCTGGGGGATAGGGGATAAAGCCTGAAACATTTAGAGTTTTATACGGCCATGGATAATAATTGCCCAAAATTATTATAGCTTGATTTGCCCGTCGATAAGCGTAATTAACATAACTAGATGGTTGAACGTGCAGTATTTATCTATGGAGGATTAGAGATAACTAGAAAGTGGTGAAAAATAAACAAATTGGGAATGTGCCTTTAGCCTAGCGTTTCAAAGTTCTAATCCTAGCAAAGGATTATATGACTATCTTTTTTTCACCCTCAATATATAGGCATTACAAAATGA
>CAVZMZ010000032.1:0-373807 GCA_963776475.1 uncultured Chloroflexia bacterium | reverse complement strand
CCGACTACCTGGCAGGAATACCATCTCTGGGTGAGCGCCTGGGCAATGAACATCCCGGCTATATCATCGGCGCTTTCGGCGATGCCTGGGGTTTCAAGGCCTATTTCGATGCTTCCGGCTGCCCTTCCTCATGGGTACTGAACGAAAAGAACGTCCAGATTAACTTTGGAGATCACCCGCTGTGTGCGTGCGGCGAAACTGGTGGATGCCCTGCTGGCGAACGGAACGCTGGCCCCCTATGGCTACTTCGACCCGCGCTTCAACCAGATTGCCCAGGACGATAAACTCCTGATGTTGGTCGCCCCGTCCTGGATGGCGTTGGCCAGCTTCGGCGGCAAGCCGGGCAGCCAGTATTACAACACGGCGGACCACCAGCTTGGCAGTTGCTGCGCCGCTGCGCTGGGACGGCGACGCCCAGGTGATGACCTCCGCCATGGGCGGAGGGGCATGGGTCGTCTCCAGGCATACGCAAAACCTGCCCTTGGCGCTCGATTTCATCACCTGGATGGTCAGTGCGCCGGAGTTTTGGACCATCACCCCCGATTACCCGGTCTATATGCCCGTCCAGCCGGCCTGGGAAAAAGCCCTCAGCGCGAACCCGCTTTTTGCCAACGATCCTTTCCCGGTCATGCAAACGGCCTCGCAGGCTATCTCGCCGCTCTACACCTTGCCCGGCTATGATGTGATGGGGGTCCTGGACGATTTTGTGAGCCGCGCGCTGAGACAGCAGAAAACGCTCGAAAGCCTGCTGCCCGACCTCCAGACGGCGATGACGGCCCAGGCCCAGGCGGCCGGGTATGAAGTGACCCTTGATAACAAGTAGAGATACATCCTGTGAATCTCTGGATCACAGGAAAATAACAGAAGGAGTATTTATTGATGATGAATGCGATTTCGGTCCGGGATTATGGCGCCACAGGCGACGGCGTTACGCTGGATACCCGTGCCATCCAGGCGGCTATCGATGCCTGCACCAACATGGGCGGCGGCACGGTCTATTTGCCTCCGGGCAACTACCTTACCGGCACGATCACGCTCAAAGACAACGTCACCCTGCATGTGGGGCCAGGCGCCCGGCTGCTCGGCAGCACTTCGCTGGCTGATTATCCGAGCCTGGGGCGCCCGGACGAGACGATCGATTATCTCGAATATCTCAATTATTGTCTCATCAATGCTAACGGGGCGCATCACATCGCTCTGACCGGCGAAGGCTGCGTGGACGGCCAGGGCGCGGCCTTCCCGTACGGCGTAGAAAATTACAACTTCGAGGATCAAGCGCTCGCTTCCAACCAGCAGTCATTCAACCGCCCCACGCTGCTTCGCTTCACTGATTGCCATGACGTCACAATCAGCAACCTCACGCTCCAGCACGCAGCTTCGTGGTGCTGCAACCTGGAAAAATGCAAGGAGATGCGCATCCATGGCGTGCACATCTTCAACCGCGCCAACCAGAACAATGATGGTTTTGACTTGACCCTTTGCGAAGACGTCATGATCTCCGACTGCCACATCGATAGCGGCGATGACGCCATCGCCTTGAAGGAGGGCGGGCAGCGCATTGTGGTCACCAACTGTGTCATCAGTACCCGCTGGGCCGCTGTCCGCATCGGCCCCGAATCGCTGGGCGTGTTTCGCGATATCGCCGTCTCGAATTGCGTGATTTACGATACCTATGGCGCTGCCATCAAAATCCAGGAAGTGGAAGGCGGCGTGATGGAAAACATCAGCTTCGACAACCTGGTGATGAACCACGTCACCGGGCCCATCTCGCTGCGCCTGGGTGGCTATTTGGGCTGGAGGCAGGAACGCAAGGAATCGCTGCCCATCGGGGTGCTGCGCAACATCCACTTCAACAACATCCAAGCCACCGTAGCCGATAACGCCTATCCGTTGCCGCACGAAGTGCCGGCCTTCCCCGGCGAAAAGAAGTCGTGCCTCAACATCACTGGTGTTCCAGGCTATTTCATTGAGAACGTCACCTTCCGCGGGCTGCATCTCACCTTCCCCGGCGGCGGTACCCAGGAAGAGGCGCAGCGGTCTGTTCCCGAACTGCGTGACCGCTATCCCGAATATCACATGTTTGGCACGCTGCCAGCCTATGGCGTTTATCTCCGGCACGTCAAAGGCCTGACCTTCGAAGATGTCACTCTTGACACCGCCGCCCCTGACCTGCGTCCGGCGCTGGTCGGCGAAGATGTGGAAGACCTGGAGCTTTCCAACTTCCGCGCGGCCGGGACTGGCCCGGCGGCGATGCTGCGCCTGCGCGAGGCGCGCCAGGTTTACCTGCACGGCTGCCGCCCATTGAACGATGTAGCCCTTTTCTTGAGCGTGGAAGGCGCTGGAAGTCAGGGCATACTACTGCAGGCCAACGATTTGCGCCGGGCTGGCCAAGACTGCAGCCTGGCCGAAGGCGCGTCCGTTGAGGCGATCATTAAAGCCTAAAGGAGAGAACCAAAATGACTCACCTTACCCGCCGTGATTTTCTGAAGGTTTCCGCCATGGCGGCCGGGGCGCTGGCCGGCCAATCTTTGCTCAGCGCATGTAGTCCAAAGCCGACACCCGAATTCACCCAGCTTGCAGAACCCACCCAGCCTGCAGAACCGCCTGCACCTGCATCCGGTAATGTTCTCGGCATAGGGCGAGGCATCTTTCCAGGACGGGTGGTCTGGGCATCACAATCCTCAGGCCACTGTGTGGGACGGCCTGAGCGATTTCTGGTGGAAGGAGAAGTTCACGGATCAGAACCTGGTCAACGAAATGTTCTCGCACTCGCTGCGCCAACTGACCGGCCAGTCCAGCGACACGGCTGCCTGGGAGGCGCTGTTCACGCATTTCAAGACCCAGCGCGGTCAGACCGGCGGATATCGGCCCGGCGAGAAAATCGCCATCAAAGCCAACCTGAATGGCAGCAAGAGCCACAGCAACCTAAAGAACGACAGCTTTACCTCCCCGGCCGTGGCGTTTGCCCTGCTCAATCAGCTTGTCCAGGCGGGTGTCAAGCCCGACGACATCACGTTGTACGATGCGTCCCGTTACGTACCTGATCCGATCGTGAATGCCTGCGGAACAGCGGCGCTGGCCGGGGTACATTTCGCCGACTTCAGCGGCGGTGATGGCCGCGAAGTCTGCCAACGCGATTTGAGCCAACCGGTCCAATGGTCAGTCGATCCGAAAGGCAACCCGGCCTACCTCCCCACCGTAGTAACCCAGGCTGTTTACCTGATCAACCTGGCCCTGTTCAAAGGGCACAGCCTGGCCGGCGTGACGCTAACGGCCAAGAACCATTTTGGCAGCTTGATGAGCGATTTGGAAGGAAAGCCCACGCTCAACCCACCCCAGGGCGCCAACTTGCACGGATTCGTCGCTGCCTACAATGTCCAAGGACCGCCCGACTGGAGCTGGCCGCAAGCTCCGATGGGCAGTTACAGTCCCCTTGTGGACCTGATCGGACATGCACACCTGGGCGGAAAGACGCTCCTTTTCATGATCGATGCCCTGTACGGCGTGGAAGACCAGAACGCCGAACTGTCGAATAACAGTCTCTTCCAGTCGACGCCGTTTAACAATCACTGGTCTTCGAGCCTGCTGCTTTCGCAAGACCCGGTGGCGCTCAACTCAGTGGGCGCCGACATCCTGGTCAACGAGCCAGCCACGGTCTCTCAGCCGAATGTCTTGCCCAAAGACAGCACCTACCAGAACTATCTGCATGAAGCGGCGCTCGCCGACAACCCACCTTCCAAGACGGCCTATAAGCTCGCCAGCCTGGGCGTGCATGATCACTGGAACAACACCACCGAAAAGAAATATGGCCGTGCCCTGGGCTTCAGCGAAGGCATCGAGCTGATAATGGGATAGTCTAAGTAATTCCCGGAGCTGACACTATGCATCTACCCAAGACCCCCATCAAGTATTTTAAGGGCGATCCCTGGACGATTGTAGAAGAGGGTTTTGACCCTGCCTACCAACGGGTTTCCGAATCCGTCTTTTCCCTGGCCAATGAGTTCATGGGCGTGCGCGGATATTTTGAAGAAGGCTACAGCGGGGACCATCTGCTGGGCAGCTATTTCAACCATCTGTACGAGATGATGGATATTCGGCATGACCAGTTGTTCAAAGGTTTTGTCACGCAAGGCGCGGCCATGATCAACGCCGTGGACTGGCTTTATACGCGACTGTGGCTGGATGGCGAACAACTTGATCTGGCAAAGTCGAAGTTCTCCGGCTTTACGCGCCAGCTCGATATGCGCCAGGGCATTCTCACCCGTGAGTTTGTGTGGGAGACGGCCAGCGGCAAAAAACTCAAGTTGATCTTCTTGCGCTTCACCGACATGCAGTCCACCCACCTCGGCTGCCAGCGCATCATTTTGGAGCCGTTGAATTTCTCTGGTGTGGTTCAGTTCCGTTGCGGGTTGGACTTCAACACGCATTATGAAATCGGCGCTGGTTGGGATCAAACGGGAGAAGGCGGGTTCCAGAAAAGCGGGCAGGTCATAAACTTCTGGAAGTGCGAGCGTAAAGGTGTGATGGAGGCTGGGTGGGCCATCCAGGCGCAGACCGTACGCAGTGGACACCAATTGTTCTCCAGCTTTCGACTTCATTCAGAACAGGTCATAAACCCCGGCCTCGTGCAAGACGAAAAGTTCATCGGTGTGGATTTTGCCCTGGCGGTTCAGCAAGGCGTCGCCGCGTCGCTGGATAAAGTGGTGGTCAACGATTGGCACAAAACGCCGAATGTGGACGAGGTGTGGACGCGCGGCCTGGAGTTGACGCGGCAGTACGCGGCCATCACGTTTGACAGCGCCCTGGCTGAACACGCGGCCTTTTGGAAAAAAGTGTGGGACGTTTTCGACATTGAGATTGACGGCGACCCGGACGTGTTGCAGGGCCTGCGCTTCTCCGACTTTCAAACCTATCAGTCGTATCATGGCGAGAACGCCGATCTCAACGCGCTATGCAAAGGGCTGACGGGCGAGGTGTATTTTGGCTGGGTGTTCTGGGACAGTGAAATCTATTCCCATCGCCTGATGATGTTTATTGACCCACCGGCGGCCAAGAACCTGTTGCTGTATCGCTATCATCGCCTGCCGCAAGCGCTGGAACGCGCCAAACAACTGGATTGCGAAGGAGCACGCTTTCCGTTTGCCACCATTACCGGCACGGAAGACAGCGGTACCTGGCAGCACGTGGATCTGGAAATCCATGCCGACATGGCTGTGGCGTATGCCATCTGGCATCAAGACAAAATTTGCCCGGACAAGCCCTTCTTGTACCACGAAGGAATTGAGATGCTGTTGCAGATCTGCCGGTTCATGGCCAGCGCGGGCGGATGGAGCCCGTTGAACGGCGATTTTGGTTTCTATGGCGTGATGGGGCCGGATGAGTTCCATATGATGGTAAATCATAACTGTTATACAAACGTCATGGGGAAGAAGGCTTTTGAGTTTACGCTAAGCGTCCTCGACGAAATGCAGCGCGGAGCGCCAGACTTATACCAGCAGGCAATTGCGAAAACAGGACTCAAACCTCAGGAGCCTGAGCAATGGAAAGAAATGGCCGCCAGGATGCGGATTCCCAAAGACGAACGCACCGGCATCTATGAGCAACATGCCGGCTATTTTGACCTGCCACATGTAGATCTGAAGAAGTTCCCACCAGAGCAAATCCCGGTTTACAAACATTGGGCTTATATCAAGATTTTCAGGCACAACATGGTCAAACAACCCGATGTGTTGAATTTGATGTATTTCTATAGCCAGGATTACACCCTGGAAGAGAAACGTGCGAACTACGAGTTCTATGAAGCCCGGACAATTCACGAATCGTCTTTGTCGCCCTCCTTACATGCCATTCTGGCGGCCGAGCTGGGTAAATTGGATGAAGCGTACACCTTCTTTTCCTACGGCGCCCGGATGGATCTGGATAACTACAATCGCAATACCGACCAGGGCCTGCATGTGACCTCCGCGGCGGGAGTGTGGGCCAGCATGATCTTTGGTTTTGGCGGCATGCGCACGGACGGAGATGTGCTTAGTTTCCGCCCCACGCTTCCAGACCAGTGGAAATCCTATCGCTTCCGCGTGCTGCTACCAGGGCGCCGTTATAGAAGTGCGGGTGAACAGCGAGCAGGTTGAGTTCCAGGTTATCAGCGGCCCGTCTGTGGATATCCGGGTGTATGGGAAGAGCGAAACGCTGGATGCGCAAGGGATTACATCCCAACTCCAGCCGGTGGGTTGATACTGACCCAAGGATAACATTGGCGCCTGCCTTCCACCTATACTTTTTCAATGTGGATGGGGTGCAATTCGCCAATCCATTTATTTAGGCGCAAGAATTCTCAAATGGGCTGTTGGAAATGGAATACGAACCGGAAGCAAAATCCACCTCCAGCATCGCCCAATCCACTCCGTTGTCCCAGCGCAGAGTAATTCCGGAGTCACGCGTCGCCGGCATGCTGAACGATCCATTAAAAGCGGGATGGTTGTTACGAAAGCGAATTAATTCGAACAGCGATTGGACCACCGGGCGTTGAATAGCCCGGTCAATTTCTTCAGGTGTGTAAGAATGCCGGTTGATATCGCGGCCAATACCGCTTTTGGAAAGCAAGGTCATATCGTTCTCGCCCGCCAGTAAGCCCACATAATAGACCTGTGGCACGCCAGGAGCAAAGAATTGGATTGCACGCGCCAGCAAATATTCATGATCATTACGCCCAAGGGCATCATAGAATGTACAATTCACCTGGTACAGATCGAGATTGGAGGCCGCCGCGCCGGTAGCCAGGCGGCTTTGCCCGTTGCTTTTGGAATGGATTTTTTCCACCAGGGCATCCAGGTCATGTAATGGAAGAATACCTGGAAGATCTTGATGATCGGAGCCGTCCGCGCCAATATCAATTACGCCGATGCCATCGTGCGTGTCCAGCACGGTGACGGCGTTGCGCGGGCTGATCTGAAGCCATTGTTTCAAATAACGACCGGTACGGTTGAAGATGGCATGCAGCACCAGGGGGGGCAGTGCGAAATCATAGACACGGTCCACCTGGCGGGCGATTTCGATCTGCCTGAGGAAGTGGGAATGGATCTCAACCAGCACTTCAATATCCAGGGCCGCCGCCTGCCTGGTAAGGTATTCGATAAAAGCGAACGTTTCGGGGATCATGAAACAACTGCTGCCCGGTTTTTTGATGGCATACCCAACGGCATCCAGCCGTACCATGCGGATGCCGTTATCGTGCAGAGTTTGCAAGACAGATTGCAGGTAGGCTTTCCCCTGCGGATGCATTACATTGATGTCGATCTGTTGTTTCGAAAAGGTTGTCCACAGCAAACGCTTCTGGTTGTTCTTTAGCGTTGCATAGGAAAAAGGCAGGCCCGGTCGCGGCCGGTAGATGGTCAGCAGGTCGTCTTCTGTGGCACCATTTGGGAAAATGCTTGACATGGTCAGGAACATGTCTTTATATACCGACGCCTCGCCCTTTTCGGAATAATCCAGGAATTGCGGGGAGGATGAAGAGACATGATTGACAATCAGGTCCGCCATCAAATCCACATCCTGCCCCAGTTCCTTGATATCTGCCCAACTTCCCAGGCAAGGATCGATCTTGGTATGATCGATCGGATCGAAGCCGGCATCCACCCCGTGAATTGGATAATAGAAGGGGAGGATATGAACACCACCGAAAAGCCCGGCAAGTGGTCCCTTCAGCAATCGATGCAGCGTTCTTATATCGCCGCCTCCCAGGCGATCGGCATACGTGATGAGTTGAACTTTGTTTTTCATACTGTCTATCTCTGCGGTAACGATTTGGCTGCCATCACCGGCAATCCCACTATAAACCCTTCATAAATTGGAAAGCCTGATCATTGAAACCCGGCAGCGGTTCATGTGCGAAATCCGGGTAAACTGCCATGCTCTTGGGTGAAACGATCTTGTTGTATACGGCAAACTGGGTGGATGGCGGGCAGATGGTGTCCATCAATCCAATTCCCCATAAAATCTCCGCCTGGATACGCGGGGCCAGGAATTGAATATCAATGTAGCCCAATTTCTCAAAGATTTTCCCTTCGAGCTGATGCAAGGGATCCGAATGGCGAAAATATTCCTGCAACTCCTTGTAGGCATCTTTTGCCTGGTCCATCTCCCATACCCGTATGTAATCACTTAAGAAAGGGTACATTGGAGCAGCGCGTTTTATGCGAGGTTCCAGGGCAGCACAGGCGATGGTCAAGGCGCCACCCTGGCTAGCGCCCATCGCACCAACCCGATTCGCATCCACATCGGGCATTTCCATAACAATCCTGGCAAGTTGGGCTGTATCGAGAAATACCTGCCGGAAAAGCATCTTTTCGGGTGCATCCCGTAACGCGTCATCAAGTCCACGAATAATATGTCCGTGGAGTGTGTTGCCGGAGACCCGGCCTGCATCTTCAGATAATCCTGCCTGGCCGCGACAATCCAATGCTGCCACGGTGAAACCTGCCGCAACATAGCCAAGCTTATCGAACCAATCCCCAGAATCACCGGTGTACCCGTGGAACAGCAATACGGCAGGGTGGGGGACGGAGCTTTCACAGGTCGCAGCAATTTGGCGTGTATGCGCGCCCCTCCGATCCCTGTAAAAAACAAATGAAAACACTCAACATTTGGGGCTTGAAATTCAGCCGGGGTTAATTCGATTTGCGAATCGAGAGATCGCATTTCAGCCAGGCTCTTGTCCCAAAACGAATCGAAATCGTAGGGACATGGATTTTTGCCACGATATGTTATTAACTGTTCAATGGGCAGATCAAAGGTTAAGGGCATTTTCGGCTCCCAGGCTGTTATGTAATCAACGAATGGAAAATGAAAATGGCAAACAAAATCGCATTGATTTTCCACCTGTTCCCGAAGAGAAAATACGATGTGCTTGAGGCAGTGATCAGAATGGGAATTAGGCTGACCGGCGTGATAACGTGCTGTTCACAAGGCCTTTGCGACAATTCATTCGCTGGTCATCCCTTGACCGAGCCTTGGAGCAGCGCCGCGATAATCTGGCGCTGGAACAGGATAAACACCACCAGGGTGGGCACGAGGATCAGGATCGTGCCGGCGCACAGCAGGGGGATATCGGTGGCGTAGTGACCCTGGAATGCTCCCAGTGCACCGGCCATTGTACGTTGGGATGGGTTCTCGACCAGCACCAGCGCAAGCAGGAACTGGTTCCACGTCCAGATGGACATGAGAATCCCGAGCGAGGCGATCGGCGCCCGTGCGAGTGGAACGTGGATTTGCCAGAACAGGTCCCAGGTGGTCGCGCCATCCACACGGGCTGCATCCGAGAGCTCGGGCGGCATGTTGACAAAGTGGGCGCGCATCCAGAAGACGGCGAATGGCATGTACAGGCCGATCAGGGGCAGCACAATGGCGAGACGGGTATTGTAGATCCCGACTGCCTTCTCCAGGAAGTAGATCGGGATGATGATCCCCGGGAACGGGAGCGTCAGCCCGAACACAAACAGGAAGAGCAGCAGGCGCGCCCCCGGGATGCGCAGCAGGCCAATCGCGAACCCGGCCATGGTCGAGATGACGAGCGACACCGGCACGACGGCGAGGACAATGAACGTGCTCGAGGCGAGCAGCGCGGGCATGTTCGCCACTTTGAACGCTTCGATGAAGTTGCCCCACTGCGGATGCGTGGGCCAATCGAGCCCGTTGGGCACACTCCCCGACGGATGCAGCGCGGTCAGGAAGATGCTGATGAAGGGCAGGATCGTGAATGCCATCAATACCAGGAGCAGGCCCCGGCCCGCCCAGAGTTCGCCGCGAGCGACCTTCATTGCTTATTCTCCCGGGTCAGCCACTGGATCGGGATGATGACCACGACGACCAGGATCATGAGCATGACAGCCAGAGCAGATGCCAGGCCAACGGCTCGCTGTGCGAACGCCAGGACGTAGATCTGGATCCCGGGGACCGAGGTCGCGTTGCCGGGCCCGCCGGCCGTCGAGACGTAGACGATGTCGAACGCAGCCAGTGCGGCGATCACCGTGACGGTCAGGCACACGCCGATCTCATATCTGAGCAGCGGAATGGTGATCGAAACAAACTCATTGAACCAGCTGGCACCGTCTATCCTGGCGGATTCATACAGCGATGGGTCTACCTTCCCCATACCGGTCAATAGCAGGACGGTGCAGAAACCCAGCAGCACCCAAATTCCGATCACCCCAACGGCTGGGAGTGCCCAGTTAAAGTCGCCCAGCCAGGCGCGCGTGATCGCGCCGAGCCCGACGACCTTGAAGATCTGGTTGATCAAGCCCGGTAAAGCCAGCAGCCAGCCCCAGATGATGCCGGCCGCAACGAGCGGTATGACTTGAGGCAGGAACAGAACGGTCCGTGCTATCGCCCCTAACCGCCCAGTCGCCACGCGATGGATCACGCTGGCGACAAGCAGACCGAGGCCCACTGGAATAAAGCTGAACCACACAACCAGCCAGAACGCGTTGATGATTGTCCCGATCAGGTCGGGGACCTGGAAGATGGTCACGTAGTTCTTCAATCCAACCCAGGTCGCAGGACTAACGCCGTTCCACTTATAAAACGAGTACTTGACGGTGAGCACGAGCGGTTCGAGCACGAACAGCGCATACATCGCGAGGGCTGGCAGGACAAACAGCCAGCCAATAATTGTCTCCCGGCGGACCATCCTGTGCAGGAGGATCCGCCAGGAGAACGCACGAGCCGCGCGGCGGTTGTCTGACCTCATTGTAGATGTCACCGATGATTCGGAAGGGGCAGGCATCGTCACGCGGCCCTCGCCACTATTGTTGAGCCAGTTCCCGCAGGTACTCAGCCTGGACGGCTTTGAGTAAATTGGCGGCATCCTCCTGCCCGCCGACCATCTTCTGGAGCTCAGGCGTCCAGCCCTGGGCGAAGATCGAGCTGGTTGAGTTGGCGATGAAGTCCATAGCCGTGCCAGCCTGGTTGATCACGGCTCCGGCAGCCAGCGTATCGTTCGTGATCGAGCCTGCAGTCACGGTCGGCATCGTTGCAGACGCCGGTCCACCTGGGTTCGAGCCACCGACGGTGACGTCGATCTGACGGGCAGCATCGTTCGTGGCAACCCAGTTGAGGAAGAATGCGGCGCAATCCGCGTTCTTGGCCTTGGCGGAGATGCCATACGTCAGCGGAGAGGACATGGCGGCCGGCGGATCGCCTGCCTTTGCGGGCGGCATCAGGAAGAAGCCGACGTTGCCGGACAAGTTCTTGTCGTAGTCGGCGTTTTCCCAGTCCCCGTTGAAGGTGAAGACGCCCTCGCCCTTAACGAAGCGGGCGTTGGAGTCGGTGTACTCAATGGCGTTGATGTCGGGAGGGAAGTAGCCAGCTTTGATCCACGTTTCGAGGTGTTGGGCAGCGGTGAGGGTCGATGGCGTATCGATCGTGGCGCCCTTCTTCTGGAAGATCCAATCGTTGATAGGCTGGGTTGGGCCGACGGAGGCCATCAGCGCCTGCAGCGGGAAGGCAAGCCCCATACCGCTCTTGGCGCTGCCCCATTGCATGATCGGGAGCAGCCCGGCTGCTTTCGCCTTAGCGAGCAGGCCATCGAATTCGTCGAGCGTTGCTGGCGGCTGGGTCATACCGATCTGGGCGGCAAGCTTCTTGTTGTAGAAGACGCCGGTCAGGCTGTAGTTGAGACCCCATGCGTAGAGCGTGCCGGAACCGCGGGTGCCGTCTGAGGCGAGCCGGTTCTGGTTGATCTGCGCCATCGGCCACTTGTCCCAGCCGAACTCCGATGCGTAGGTATCCAAGTTCATCAAAAGACCGTCTTTGGCATATGATACCATAGTCGGTAAGCGGAGCAGGTCGGGCGGGTTGTCACTCGCCAGCAGGCGCGGCGCCGAGGTGATGAGGTTCGCGAACTGGTCCTGGCTGATATTCCAGGTGACATTCGGGTACTGCTTGGTAAACTCTTCAGAAAGCTTGAAGGGCAGATCGAAACCGGTTTCGAAGTAGCCATTCAGCACGACAGGAGCCGTTCCACAGGTGGGGACCATGGCTGCCGTAGTCGCCGTTGGGGCTACCGTTGCAGGGGCTGCAGTAGCAGGGGCGGCTGTTGCAGGAGCAGCTGTTGCCGGAGCTGCCGTTGCGGGGGCTGCTGTGGCAGGGGCTGCAGTTGTTGCCGGCGCGCCACAGGCAGAAAGCAACATGGACCCCAGGATCAACACGCTTACCAAAGACCATAGTACAGGTTTCTTGTTCATATCTCTTTCTCCTTTAGATGCCTGAATATTGATTCAATATGAGGTTCGGGATCCTGGTATTTTTGAATTCTCAATATGCTAAACCTCCTGTAACTTGAATATGGGAAAGATACGAAGGACGTTTATGTTAGTGGTATCTTGAAAGCACTTTCAGTGCGAGTATACAACTTTTCGATATGAGAGTCAATCTCCGGTTTTTATGCAGTTTGACGTTCGATTAAAGTGAGGGAAAGCTTGACATGCCTGGGTGGTCTGGAAGGCAATTCTATTTGTGCAAGCAATATTTCCACCGCCAACCTGCCCAACTCATCCAGGTGCTGGCGGATCGTAGTCAGGTCGGCGTATTCGGCGATATCCAGATCGTCAAAACCTACCACTGCCAGTTGTTCGGGCACCTGGACTTTTAACTGGCGGGCAGCTTTCAGAACACCCAGGGCCTGAAAATCTGTTGCAGCAAAGATGGCGGTCGGGGGTTGGGGCGCACTGAGTAAATCTGCCGCAACCTGGCGGGTTTGTTCCAGCGAATAAGGAGCCAGCTTTACAAATACTTCCGGAAGATCGATCCCGGCCTCTTTTAGCGCTTGACGAAATCCTACCAGGCGCTGACTGACCGGATGCAGGGAATATTCAGGTAGGTCGGTGTCGCCCAAAAATGCGATTCGGGAGTGACCTTTTTCCAGTAAATATTTTGCTGCCATTCGCCCCCCCATCACATCATCGATTTCAACGCTGCTCAGGCTGGGGTGCGGGAACTCGACCAACACAGCAGGCAGGCCATGCTCCACAAGACGGCGCACATCGGCATCGTCCACCGGCAGGGAAAGAATGATGAGTCCATCCAAATTGCCGGTCAACGGCAGGTAAGAGAGAAAACTTTTCAGATGCTCTGCCAAATCAACAGTGTAAATGACCATTTCGAATTTTTTGGGAGATAAAGCTTCGGAAATTCCCCTCAGGCGTTGGACAAAAGAGGGTGCCGTGAAAAAAGGCGAGATAACTCCAATCCGTCCGGTACCTCGCAGGGCGCGGGCACGCGCCTCTGCCTTCGGTACAAAACCAAGGCCATCGATGGCTGCCAGGATGCGTTCGCGCGTTTCGCCATTGACCTTGTTAGGGGCATTGAGCATCCGCGAGACTGTGGTGATACTAACCCCGGCCTGTTTGGCAACATCGTAGATAGTAGATGCTTTTTTTGTTGGCATAGGATCCCTGTATGAAAGGAATATGAAAGCACTTTCATTTTACCTTTTCAAGATGCTCTTGTCAAATTTCTTTACTTTAGTATCTTAAGCAGCCCATTTTGCTCAAGTGCCTTTCCCTCCGACGTTGACTGCCACTTCGACACGCCTCCGCACCTTGGCGGATGATTCCCCGCCTGTGATTCCGGACGCTTCCCTCCTCTCACAGAGCACGTGTGCCCCAAAGGAGTAAATCCGACCTCTCTTCATCGTATTTGGGAGACATGTGCCCGCCAGGCCGGAGAGCCAGGGTCTGGTCGCTGAATAATCGAAATCTACTTGGAAGAATACTTCCGGGGTAAACCGGGGTTAAGCAGATTAATTGCCAACAATGGTTATAATCGATTGATATTTCCCGCTAATGGATGGACACATGCACGCTAAATTTCCCAGCCCCGAATGGGTCAGCGAATTGGAACAAAAATTGAACAGCGACGAGCACTATGCCCGGACTGCCATTAAGTGGGAGGGCGATATACTCATCGTCGTCGAGCCCAGCGGTGCTTTGACCCAGCGCCTGTATTACTACTTCGACCTGTGGCACGGCACCTGCCGCAAGGCTGCCGAACTGCCCGGACCCGAGGGGTTGAAACCCGCTTTCATCCTGACGGCCACTTACGACAACATCGTTAAGATCCTCACCGGTCAATTGAACCCCATGACCGCCATGTTGACCCGCAAGTTGGAGCTGCATGGCAACATGGCCGTGATGATGCGTAACGTCCCAACCGTGCTGGATTTCGTCCGTTGTTGCACCGAGATTACGGAGGAGATCCTCTGAGGTCCTATGCAGCCTATCCTGAAAATCGATCTGTCCACCGGTCGCACCGCTGAGTTCAGCATCCCGTCGGAGTGGGAGCGCTCTTTCCTGGGCGGTTCGGCGCTCGCCGCCCGCCTGCTCTACCCGTACCTGACTGCCGCGCTGGACCCCTTCAGTCCCGAAGCCCCGCTGCTCTTCCTGAATGGTCCGCTCTCGGGGACCATCGGCCCCACCACCGGCCGGTCGGTGGTGTGCGGCAAGTCGCCTGCCACCGGGCTATGGGCCGAATCCAACGTCGGTGGTTTCTGGGGCGCGGAGCTGCGCTTCACCGGCTACGACGGCCTGTGGGTCACCGGCCGGGCCGAAAAACCCGTTTACCTGTGGCTGGATGACGGCCGTCTTGAGATCCATGCTGCCGCCGGGATGTGGGGCCGGGATACCTACGATTCACAGTCTTTGATCAAGTCCGAGCTGCAAGCCGCCGGCGCGCATGTGCTCACCATCGGGCCGGCGGGCGAGCGCGGGGTGCTCTTCGCCGGGCTCTTCTGCGACCACGGGCGCACGGCCGGGCGTGCCGGGCTGGGTGCGGTGGCCGGCTCCAAGAACCTGAAGGCCATCGCTGTGCGAGGCACGCACAAAATTCCCCTGGCGCGGCCCGAGCAATACAACCGCCTGCGCTCCGAGGCCAACCACGCCATCAAGGCCGATAACTATTCCGAGGTGCTGCATGCGCTGGGTACCGCCGGCGCGATCGATTACTCCGATTACCTGGGCGCCTTGCCGAAGAAGTATTACCACCAGGGCGCCTTTGAAACTGTGGATAAGGTTTCCGGTTCCAGCATGGCAGAGACCATCCTGGCGGGCAGCAGCGCCTGCCACGGCTGCGTCATTGCCTGCGGGCGGGTGGTGCGGCTGGAAGACCAGCAGAAGCGCAAAGGCCCCGAATACGAGACCATTGTCGGCTTCGGACCGAATATATTGAACGACAACCTGGCCGCCGTCGTCAGCCTGGGAGAAATTTGCGACCGCTATGGCATGGATACTATCAGCGCCTCCAACGTCGCCGGACTGGCGCTGCGCCTGTTCGAGCTGGGCTTCCTGAAGGAGTCGGATGTGGGTTTCCCGCTGCGCTGGGGCGACGTGGAGGCGGTCGAAAGGTTGCTCCACCTGATCGGCAGGCGGGAGGGCCTCGGCGAGTGGATGGGGCAGGGCGCGCGCCGCTTCGCCGCCCACTTTGAGGCGGAAGAGGAGGCCGTCCAGGTCAATGGGCTGGAGGTGGCCTACCACGACCCGCGCGGCGTCTCGGGCATGGCCCTGGTGTATGCCACCAGTCCGCGCGGGGCCGACCACAACCAGTCGGACTACTTCTTCGTGGATTGGGGCCAGGTGGAGCCGAGCCTGGGCTTGCAGTATTTTTCGAAGGGGGCCGGAGCTGAAAAAGCCGCCAACGTCGCCCGCCACCAGGATTGGCGCACGGTCTCGAACGCCCTGGTCATCTGCCTCTTTGCGAACCAGCCGGTGGAGACGGTGGTCGGGCTCGTCAACGCGGCCTGCGGTTATGATTTGGACGTGGCGGGGCTGCTGCTGGCGGGGGAGCGCGGCTGGAATATCAAGCGCGCCGTCAACAACCGGTTGGGTCTCACCCACGCGAACGACAGGCTGCCGAAAGCGCTCCTGGAACCCTTAGCGGATGGCCCGGTCGCCGGCTACGTGCCGCCGCTCGGCGGCCATGCTGGAGGCCTACTACGCCGCCCGCGGCTGGGACCCGCTGACAGGCAAGCCCTCCCGTGGGAAGCTTGTCTCGCTTGGCCTGGATACTGTGGCCGAAGATTTGTGGGGGCCGGAATAGCCATTCGCTGACCTCAGCCGCACGCCGCTCAAGCTAATTTCGAGATAGCAGATCACCGGCTCAAGCCAATAGATGCTCCGCCGCGGCCGTTGGCTGGTTTCAAAGCACAATAAATCATCCTGGATGGAAAATGGCTTTTAAGCGTTGGATGTATCGGGGAGGACGCCCAAATATAGTCGCAAAAATCCAAAATAGGGGCTGGGCTATCCTGCACTCGCTCGGGATATTTCCTGACCGTTTTGTCACCCTGGAAGTAATCGGGAGAAAATCAGGAAAAAATGTAAGTTTTCCGCTGGCGATGACAGTGATGAACGGAGAAAGATACCTGGTATCCATGTTGGGGGAGGAAACGAACTGGGTACGAAATGTCAGGGCAGCCGGTGGAAAAGCGAGGCTTGTACACGGAATTAGTGAGCAAGTTCTCCTGGAAGAGGTGGATATAAGCCAGAGAGCACCGATCTTGAAGGCTTATTTACAAATTGCGCCTGGAGCACGACCGCATATACCCATAAATAAAGATGCGCCAATCTCAGAGTTTGAAAAAATTGCGGCAAAGTATCCAATATTCAGAATAGAAACGATAAAATAGCAAACCTTCCCTGGTGATCCAACTCCCTTTCAGCCCATCTTAGTGCAAGCCCCAACCACTCAAACCGTTCTGCTCGCCGCACTGCTTCTGATGAGATATTTACCCTGACTTAAGGGGTAGCCAGGAAATGCCAGGTATTCTGACGAAAAGACCTATAATTCTCTTATTCGGATTTTATCTCCGTTCGCTTCAACGCGTGTTGGGCGCATCCACACAAAAGGCAGATCAGGAGACGTATATGAGAAAGATCATTGTATTAAGCTTTATTTCACTGGATGGCGTTATGCAGGCGCCTGGCGGCCCAGGAGAGGATGACAGCGGCAATTTTAAGTATGGTGGCTGGACGGTTCCATTCTTTGATGATTTTTTAGGCAAAGTAATGGCTGAGCAGATGAGCCGCCCTTTTGATCTATTGTTAGGTAGAAGAACTTTTGAGATCTTTGCAGGCTATTGGCCACAGCATGAGGCTGAAGGCGCTGGCATCAACAAAGCCACAAAGTATGTTGCTTCGAATACTCTTACAACCCATGAATGGAACAAGTCGGTTTTCTTGGGAGGTGACGTTGCCAGGGAAATAAAAAAGCTCAAACAACAAGCTGGTCCTGAATTACAGGTGCATGGCAGCGCCAATCTGATTCAGACGTTATTGAAGCACGATTTGGTGGATGAATTTTGGCTCAAAATATTTCCTGTGGCACTCGCTGCTGGAAAACGCCTGTTTGATAAAGGTACCATTCCAGCAGCCTATACATTGGTTGAATCTAAATCATCACCGAGTGGAGTAATTATTGCCAATTTCAAACGTGCGGGAGAAATCAAAACAGGATCATTCTAAACAAGCTGCCATTAAACCAGCAGTTCTTAAATTAAAAATCTGCCTATCGGAAACCGGCAAACTCTCTACCCATTTTGTTCTCTTGCTTATATTATAGAAGATTAGGACGGGGATTGCAATAGCGATTAAAGGTGATGTTTTTTAGCGTAGTACGTTATAAAATGCAGGTCACTCCTTCGTTTTATGGAGCGATGGAGCCCGTTTCAGAAGGATCCCGGCCAACCGGCCGGCATTTACTTAAGGAGATTTATCATGCGGGTACTACTATCGACGATCGGAAGCCGCGGCGACGTCCAGCCGCTGGTGGGACTGGCGCATCAACTGGTGGCGCTCGGCCAGGATGTCCGCCTGTGCGTGCCGCCTGACTTCCGCGAATGGATCGAGGGCCTGGGGATGCCCGTCACGCCCATCGGACCCGAGCTGCGCTGGACCGGCAAAGCCAACCCAATGGCAGCCCGGCCCGCGCCCCCTACGCCCGAGCAGCGCCGCCAGATGATGGCAGGCACAGTCGCCACGCAGTTCGAGACGATCATGGCGGCCGCCCAGGGCTGCGATGCTATCGTGGGAGCCACCGCCCTGCAGGTCGCCGCTCCCTCGGTGGCAGAGAAGCTGGGTCTCCCGTACTTCTTCGCCGCCTTTTGCCCGGCAGTCCTGCCGTCCCCGCAGCATGCACCCCCCGTGCTGGCCATGCTGGGCGACAGGCCGTCGGCCGCCGCGGCCGATTACAGCGCGCTGTGGGTCCAGGATGCACAACGCTGGAACGACATGTGGGCGTCCCTGCTCAACCCGTACCGGGCAAAACTCGGCCTGGCCCCGGTCAGTGACGTGCGCGGCTATATCCTCACCGGCCAGCCCTGGCTGGCTGCCGACCCGACCCTGGGCCCCTGGCCCGATCCCGCCGACCAGTCCGTGTTCCAGACCGGCGCCTGGATCCTGCCGGATGCGCGCCCGCTCTCCCCCGAGCTGGAAACGTTCCTCAACGCCGGCGAGCCGCCCATCTACTTCGGCTTCGGCAGCATCAGCGCACCGCAAGGCCTCAGCCGGGTGATGGTTAAATCCGCGCGCCTCCTCGGGCGGCGTGCGATCGTGTCGCGTGGCTGGGCCGACCTGAGCCTCCTGGACGATGGTCCCGACAGCCTGGCTATTGACGAGGTCAATCAGCAGGCGCTATTCAAGCGGGTGGTCGCCGTTGTCCACCACGGCGGCGCGGGCATCACGACCGCCGCCGCCCGCGCCGGCGCCCCGCAGGTCGTCATCCCCCAGCACTACGACCAGCACTACTGGGCCCAACGCGTCCAGCAGCTCGGCATCGGGAGTGCGCACGCACCCGCCGCACCCACTACCGGCTCGCTGACCAGCGCTCTCGAGCACGCCCTCCAGCCCGATGTGGTTGCGCGTGCCCGCTCCATCTCCGCCGCAGTACGCAGCGACGGCGCGCTGATCGCCGCCCAACGCTTGATCACCGAGGTCTCGCACAACTGAAGCTCCGCCGAAAAGTATAGATTGTGTCCTCCAATAACAGCCCCAGCTCTCTCCCCTCTCCCTTGGGACGTGTACCCGTCAGGGTAGAGGGGCCGGGGGAAGCACCCAGATATGGGTGTGAGGTCAGTTCTGCCCCCGCAGCCGCCATTCCCTCTTTACACTTTGCCCCAAAACACTTGACTTGGAGTCAACTCCAGGTGATAAACTCCCTTCCGAGGTGAATTATGAAAATCGCAGAAGTAAGTGAACGCTATGCTCTTTCGTCCGATACCCTGCGCTACTATGAGCGCATCGGACTCATCCCGCCTGTAAATCGGAATGAAAGCGGCATCCGGGATTACACCGAAATCGATGAAAGGCGGGTCGAATTCATCAAGTGCATGCGCAGCGCCGGGCTTCCCATCGAAGCCCTGATCGAATATGTCGGGCTGGTCCAGCAGGGCGACCGGACCATCGCAGCCAGGCAGGAGATCTTGAAAGAGCAGCGCCAGCAGCTTGCAGCCAGGATGGAAGAAATGCAAAAAACACTGGACATTTTGGACCACAAAATTGAGGTGTATGAAAACGCTGTTTTGAAAAAAGAGCATGAGATGATCCGGGCTGAAGGTCAAATTCCGGAAATCATCTGATAAAAAGAATAGGAGTATAGAAAATGCAAAAACGTAAACTTGGAAACAGCCACCTGGAAGTTTCAGCCCTCGGGCTCGGCTGCATGCGTATGAGCTTTGGCGACACACCGGTTGGAGATAAGCAGGAGATGATCTCTTTTCTACACTCGGCGGTCGAGCGTGGCATCACCTTCTTTGATACTGCTGAAGTGTATGGCCCGTTTGTGAACGAAGAGCTGGTCGGCGAAGCCCTGGCTCCCTTTCGCAAGCAAGTCGTGATCGCCACCAAGTTCGGACACAAGATTGATACCAGCCGCGGCCCGAATTTTATGGTCGGCCTGGATAGCCGTCCCGAGCATATCAAGCAGGTGGCTGAGGCTTCTCTCAAGCGCCTCAGGGTGGATGCCATCGATCTGTTCTACCAGCACCGGGTCGACCCGGACGTGCCCATCGAGGAGGTGGCCGGCGCGGTCAAGGATCTGATCCAGGCCGGCAAGGTCAAACACTTCGGCCTTTCCGAAGCCGGCGCGCAGACCATCCGCCGCGCCCATGCCGTTCAGCCGGTGACCGCAGTTCAAAGTGAATACTCGTTGTGGTGGCGGGAGCCTGAAGCGGAAGTGCTGCCGACCTGCGAAGAGCTCGGCATCGGGTTCGTGCCCTTCAGCCCGCTCGGCCGGGGTTTCCTCACCGGCAAGATCGACGAAAACATGACCTTCGCCAGCTCTGACCTCCGCAGCCGCAGCCCGCGCTATACGCCGGAGGCGCGCAAAGCCAACCGGGTGGTCATTGACCTGCTTGCCAGGATCGGAGCACAGAAGGGCGCCACACCGGCTCAGATCGCGCTCGCCTGGCTGCTGGCTCAGAAGCCCTGGATCGTTCCCATACCCGGCTCGCGCAAGCTCGAGCGCCTGGAGGAGAACATCGCAGCAGTCAACGTTGAATTTACCTCCGACGAGCTCCGTGAAATTGATGCCGCCATCTCGAAGATCACGGTGGTTGGGGATCGCTACCCCAAAGAACTGGCGAAACAAACCGGTCGCTGAGCGCCAAGCAGACAGTCACTGGAGAAGCTGAACGGAAAAGCTCAGTTACGAACAATATCATGCCGGTTCAAAGGCCAAGTAAGAAAGGAGCTACACGGATGACAACGTGGACGAGTGATGAACTAACCAGGATTGGAACAGCCGAAGAGCTGGAGATCGCCTCACTCCGAGAGGATGGCACGCTGCGAAAGCCGGTGACAATCTGGGTCGTCCGTCTTGGCGATGACCTGTATGTCAGACCCATGTACGGGCGCCTCTCCGTCTGGTTCCGCAGCGCCCAGGTGCGCCACGCTGGCCATATCCAGGCTGGCGGCATCGACAAAGACGTCTCCTTCGTGGATGAATCCGACCCCGACATTAACAACCAGATCGATGATGCCTATTGGACAAAGTACCGCCGCTACGGCGCAAGCACCGTTGGTTCCGTTGTGAGTCCCGAGTCGAAAGCCGCCACGCTCAAATTGGTGCCGCGCCCGACAACCTCATAGTAGGGGCGGACGGCGTCCGCCCAGCAGCATCTGCTTCCAACCTTTACTCCCCTCTCCCTTGGGACGTTTACCCGCCCGCACCCCGTTAGGGGCGTCAGGGCAGAGGGGCCGGGGGAAGCCCCCAGACATGGGGATGAGGTCATTCCTCCTGCGGCATCAAAAGCGCAAAAGAGATGAGATATTAGAAAGTATATAAGCATAAACAACCACAATCCATAATAGCTGCATGCCCAGGATAACAATGCCTGGCAAAAAACAAATTAAACTATAATTATTCAAGGAGATAGTTAATCTATCTCCGATATTGCAAGTTGGGGTTTTATCACCTGACGGGGGCATTTGCAGATCATCCATAAGCTGTTACAAAGTGCCAGACAGTGGAATACGATCCGCTTATTCAAGAGTAGGGCAACACCTTCAACACCCTCAAAAGATAAAATTTCATTTAGGAGAAACGTTGTGCGTAAACTTATTGTCAGCAATTTTGTCACTTTGGATGGCTTATACGAAGGCAAGGACAAAAGTATCAACTCCCTGTTTGACTACTATCACGAAGACTATGCCAATGACGATATCTACGATTTCTATAATGTTGAATTGACGCGTGCGGCGGATTTCCTGCTGTTAAGTCGCAAATCATTTTTGGCGAATAAGGAGTATTGGACGGGTTTACCCAATAACCCGCATGCCACCGCCATCCGGCGTGAAACTGCGGCGCTCTTCAAGTCCATTGAGAAAATCGTCATTTCAGATAACCTGACCACCGCAGAGTTGGCCCCCTGGGAAAATACGCGCATCATTAAACGCGCCGACGCGTACACGCAGATTGCCGCCCTCAAACAGCAGCCTGGCAAAGACATTCTGGTGATCTTGAGCCGCCTGCTCTGGAACGACCTGCTGGTTCATGACCTGGTGGACGAACTGCATATTACAATTTTCCCGTTGATCGGCGGCGAAGGTACTCCGCTGTTCGTGGGTCGTCCGCCAGTTTCGCTTAAACTCCTCCACACCCGTTCATGGCAGGGCTCAGGCAAAATCCTTGCCGTTTATAAAGTTAGCCGTAAGAAATCGTAAACCAAACCTTCCTTTGGAGAATCCATTGGATGTGGTATAAATAAATCCTGACAACTCCCCGGCGTAATTAATTGAAATGGCAGGCTGAATTTTTCTCCCCGCCAGGCAGGCGAAACCTTTTCCTTGGAAGGCTTTTACGCCGCAACAAATACGGTTGGAGACCGGCCTGAAGTTTGGAAGATGTAGTGTATTGATACGTTGCAGTGGTATAACGATTATGAAAAAGATAATTGGTTGCCTCCTGTTGATTTTATGCGTTGAAACCTCCTGCAATTCCGTCCCACTGACTCCTGTACCAACCGCTGCACCGCCCCCCGCCTCAACCGCTGCACCTGCCTCCATTCTCCCCCCAACTTCCTTCGAAACCTCGACACCTGTCGCTTCACCGACCTCTCTGGCCACCCCCACTCCACAGGCGGATTATCCGCTCGCAGGCTACGGCCCCCAATTTCCGCCGGATGTCAATCCGTTGACGGGGCTGAAGCTGGCCGACCCGGCGCTTCTAAATCGCCGTCCGCTGGCAATTAAAATCTCCAACGAACCGCGCGATATCCGGCCGCAGTGGGGCTTGAGCCTGGCTGATCTGGCCTTCGAATATTACACCGAAGCCGGCGCGACGCGCTTCATCGCGCTTTATTACAGCCAGGATGCCAGCAAGGTCGGTCCGATCCGTTCGGCCCGTTTCTTCGATGCCAATGTGGTAAAAGGCTACAAAGCGGTTTTTGCCTTTGGGGGCGCCTGGACGGATGTTCTTTCGAGTCTCGAGAACTCTGCATTCAAAAATCTCCTGGTTATGGAGGGCCCGGGTTCTCCGTTGACCCGCTACGATCCCAACGGGAGGGACCTGCTCGTGGTTAATACTGCCGATATAAGCGCTTACCTCTCGAAGATGCATAAACCCAACACGCGCCAGGACCTGGATGGCATGTTCTTCCAATCCCAGCCTCCTTTGGGCGGGAATTCCATCCAGCACATTTATGTCCGTTACTCCGCTGCAACTTACGCCCGCTGGGACTACGATCCGGCCACTGGCAGGTACGACCGCTATGAAGATAGCGCCGATGATCCCAACCTTGGCCTGTCGGAGCAATATGAACAGCTCACTGATAAACTGAGCGGCTTGCCTGTAGCTTTCGACAACGTGGTGGTCTTGCAGGTCAACAGCCAATACTACAAACTCCCGCAGCCGGGCAAGAACGAGGTGATGGACATCCAGATGGTTGGTACTGGCCAGGCATACGTTTTTCGGGATGGGCAGGCTTACCCGGCTGCCTGGAAGCGGGGCGATACCCAGGTCCTTACGCTGGTCGGCCCGACCGGTCAGCCGTTCCCTCTGAAACCGGGCACAACTTGTTTCGAGGTTATCGGGCTGGCATCGACTGTCGCCCAATCCAGCCAGGGGTTCCGGTTCACCAACCAAATGCCCTAAAGACAGGGCTTTGTCTGAAAAAGGGCCGCTGTCAGGTAAAGAATGCTTAAGGCTTTAAGGATGAGAAGGCACAGGTGCAGGATGAATGCAAGGAAACAGTTCCTCAATTTGATCGGGATCTGCCTGGCGGCAGCTTTTATCCTGGCGTCCTGCTCCCCAGTCGCAGCCACGGTTGTGCCAGCCACCCCGACGCCTTCGCCTCAACCGGCGCTGCCCTCGCCAACCGGGACAACCTCTCCGACCGCCACCCTGCCTGTCCTCCCAACCGACACGGCCTACCCAGACGCCCACGATCACCCCGACCGAAGTGACGGTCGCCCAGGTAATCCCCGGCTGGAATGCCAATTGCAGGCTAGGCCCCGGAACGCCTTATTTTGCGATCACATACCTGCTGTCGGGAAGCATCTACCCTGTCGTCGGCCGGGATGGCCTGGACTCCTGGTGGCTGGTGCAGGTTACGCCAACGATCCGCTGCTGGGAGGGTGACCCGACCGCCACCCTGGAGGGACCCGTAGAGTCGGTCGCGCTCGTACTGGCTCCGCCTCTGCCTTCGTCTCCCGGCTTACTCGAAAATACCTCCCATTGCGATCCCGTTCTGAATACCATGACCGTCAAGCTCACCTGGGTGGCAGCCCAGGGTGAGACCGGCTACAACATTTACCTCAACGGCAGCCTGATCGACCAGGTCGGACCGAAAGCAACTTCTTATACGGATCAGGCGCCGCGCTTCGTGGATCTGAAGTACCAGTTGGAAGCCATCAATGATTACGGCGCCTCGCCCAGCCTTGCGACCAAGATCAGCGCATGCTTTTGACCTGCTCGGAATCCGGGTTTTCCGCCTCAATCCGGCACTTTGAACAACCCCTCCGGCTTTGCCCCCAGCAGCCCGGCCCGCACGCTGCGCTCATCCGCCAGCGTCAGGGTAGCTGCCATTTCGTCGCTGATCACGCGCCGCACTCGGTAGCGGTCCATGCCATCTGACAGGGCTTCCAGGCCGGCATCGCTGCAGCACCAGTCCAGCCGGTCGAAGGATTTCAAAGGGATCGGGCCGCGGTACCCGAGCAGGGTCTTTTCCCCGGCGGAGTTGAAAAAGTCTTCGAAATATGACATGACCAGCTCGCGCAGGCTGCGGTAGACCGGTTCACGGTAGCGCAGTCCGGTGAAATTGGATTGGGCCAGCGCCCCCCAGCAGCCGTTCTGTTTGAACACCGCCAGGATATGGTCATCGTCGCGCGTGTTCGGGACCAGCTCCAGCAGCAGAGCCGGCTGGCCGGTCCGCCTGAGCGCCATCGCCGCGAACAGCGCCCCATCGAAGCAGTGCCCTTTGCGGTCGCGCAGCAGCCGCAGCGGGCAGCGGTAGAATTTGTCTTCGCTGTAAGGGATGCCGTTCAGGAAAGTCTGGATGGCGAACGGACTATCCAGGCCGGATAATACCTGGCGTTCCGTCTTGCTCAACTGCACTTCCAGGTGGCGCTGCCAGTCTTCCTGTTTATGACCCGGGTCGGACTTCATTCTATGAAAATGCCTCCGCGCCCGCTCAACGTCTTATGGATTTCTTTTTCCAGTTCCCTGGCGCGTGCTTCGAGCGCCTCCAACTGCACCAGCAGGTTGTCCCCGGCCGTCTTTTCGCTCAACCCGTTGATGTTGATGCGCACGTTATAACCGGCCGAGGTCAGGGCGGCTTGTGCCATGGCGGCCGCCGAAGCCGCGTCGCTGATGGCATTCAGGTTGCCCAGCGCGGTGCAGCGCTCGGCCAGCGCCATGACGGTCACTGTCTTCCGGGCCACCTCCAGCGGCACCTGGGCGGCTTGCAGGGTGGCCTGCTGGATGGCAGCCATCCGCTGCTTTTGCTGATCGTGAGTGGCATGCGGCAGTTTGAAGGCTTCCAGGACGGCGGTGAAAGCTGCGGAATCCGCCTGTACGGCCAGGCTTAGTTCCTGGCGCAGGCGCTCAGCCTGGTTCAGGATTTCTTTCATCTGCGCTTCGACTTCTGCATACTTCTTTTTGCCGATCGTCAGGCGCGCCACCATCGCCACCAGGGCCGCCCCCATCGCTCCGGCCTGGGCGGCTGCCGAACCGCCGCCCGGCGTGGGTGTGGCAGCCGCCAGCGCCTCCAAAAAGGATTGATCGTTTCCCGCTGCAGGCTGCGAGCCCGCCTCGGACAGTTGCCGTTCCAGGATCTGCTTCGGCTGGAATCCGTACAATTGCAGGTATTCGACCGCCGCTTCGATCAGGGCCTCCTGCGGGATCAGCCCGATCAGCTCGCAGTGATGGATTCCGGCGCCAAGCTCTTTCGCTTCCGCCCGGATCGCTTCCACCACCTGCCTGACGGAGGTCTGGTGGAAGTTCGTCAGGTTCATCGAGACCTGCGCCCGGCCTTCCACCAGCATCCCGAGCGCCTTCACGGACGGCAGCCCGCCGGAGGATTGCCGGATCTTTTTGGCGATGGCTTTGGCAATAGCGACATCTTCGCTGTCCAGGTAGACGTTATAGGCGATCAACGGCTGGCGCGCCCCGATCACGGTGGCCCCGGCCGGCCCGAGCTGGTTGGGACCGAAATCCGGCTGCCGTTCGGGGTTGGTCCCGATCTCTGCCTTGAGCCCTTCGTACTGCCCGCGCCGGATGTTCTCCAGGTTTTTCCGCTCAGGATGCGTGGCTGCTTCTTCATATAAATACACCGGGATCTTCAACTCCCTCCCGACGCGTTCGCCCAGCCTGCGCGCCATCTGGACGCATTCCTCCATGCTGATGCCCGAGATCGGCACGAACGGTACCACGTCCGTGGCGCCGATGCGCGGGTGCGATCCGCTGTGCTGGTCGAGGTCGATCAACCCGGCCGCTCTCCGGATCGCCCGGAAGGCGGCTTCTTCCACTGCCGCCGGCGGTCCGGCATAGGTGATCACGCTGCGGTTGTGGTCGTTATCCGAGCTATGGTCGAGCAGGCTGATTTCGGGCACACCTGTGATGGCAGCCAGGATGGCTTCCACCACCTGCGGGCGGCGGGCTTCTGAAAAGTTGGGGATACATTCGACGATTGCAGTTGGCATGAGTCCTCAGGGCTAAAATTGGATTTGAACGAACTATATCATAAGAATATTTTCGGCACTATTTCGGTTGGCATCCAACCGGCTGGCTTTTATTCAGAACGGCATCATAAGAATTATCGTCAGTGCTGCTGAGGTAGTTCAAGTCTGGCAATAACCCGAATTGCCCGTGGAAGTACGTGTCCAGCACCACCCGGAAAGTGTTAACCGGAGTAATGCCGGGATAAAGCAGTTGGTTGGATTGTGTTCCGGGCAAATAATAAGCGTTCAGGATCGGCAGACGCGTTGCGGCGTTATCCCAGGCGCCAAAACCATGGTCGCCCTGGATGATGATTACCGGCGGGTTCTTTGAATGGGCGATGATCTCCTCAGCAATTTGTGATATCCTGCCATCGATATATTTCACCTGGTTGGTATAACCCAGCGCGTAAGCCGTAGAGTCGACAGGTTCTTGATTTATCCCGCCGGTAAATCTTCCGTCATTTCCGGTATATTCACCGTTCGGGCCAAATACGAAGACCGGATGTGGGATGATCAAATGAGCATAAACGAATTTGGGGCCCTGGATGGAGCTGGGGAGATCGTTAGTGAGTTCAGTTCGAATAGAATGCTATCGTAGATACTCCCGAACTTTCGGACATCGCCGAAATTATAGAGCCCGGCCAGCATTTCGATCTCATTTACCGCCAGCATGGCTGGGGTCTGATTGAGTAGAACGATTTCGAATGGTTGGATGTACTTATTCTGGTTGGGCATTGAAAGCAGCACATCCGCATCGGTTATGTTTAGGAAGGGATACCTGGTTTCAAAGGAAACAAAAGCATATCCATACTGCGCCAGATAGCGGCGGACGGCATTATCCCTGATCAGGCTGGCAGCCTTACTATCATAGCTATGCCCGGCGGTAAATTGATTTCCAAGCGCTGGAAGATAATTCATATTAAGTGAAGATGCCATCGATAGTTGTGTAAGTGTATAGTTCGCTGTGCTGCAGGCCGCCACGTAAAATCCCTGTTTCTTGAGCGAATCCAGGAAGGCAGAGTTATCGTATCCAAACCCGCTTTGGATGGCATCCGAACGCCCATACATATCCAGGATGATGTAATAGATATCCGGTTGGGTGGTTGATGCCTGGCTTACTGAAACTTTTGGTTGTTTGGCAGTCGAAAGGCTGGGGTTCGATAATGTGTAGGATGTGATTGAGATCAAAGGCAGGATGAGAGTCGCCAGGGCCATAAGATTAAAGGTTATCAGGCTGGTTTCGCTGCGAGGCACCTTCCGCACCACCAGCCAAAAACCCGCCAGAAAAATGATCAACCAGAGTGAAATCAAATAGCGGTTTGACTCCAGGTTAATAATTCCAAAATGGATCTTTTGCTGGGTGGTTATATCTTTTACCGGTCCATAGAGGAAGAACATAAATGATGAATAGGTTGTTAAGAAACCGGCCAGGGTCCAATCGCCGGTAATCCGGCGCAGGAGCACAAAAACCAGCGCGGTTCCTGCCAGGATGACCGCCAGGGAGCGCCAGGCTGCGCCGGGTTGCAATTGGCTCTGGTTGTGTGCGTAAAGGGAAAGGACAGGAAAAATACCGATCAGAAAAGGATGTAGATGGATACGTCTAAGAAATCTCATTAAATTCCTTGCCAAATTTCTGCTTGATCTTCAGTGCTTCGTTCCAATGGATGAAATTGTGGCGGGTGGGGGGCATCAGCAGCAGTCCGGCCAGCGTCAGCCCGCCCCAGTAGTCCAGTATGTCCTGGGCTGCCGCGACCAGCGCCCCTTCCCGGCTGATTTGCTGCAGCCGGACCGCTTCGACTTTTCGCTTCAAGTCCTGCGGGCTGAGCTGCTTCACGATCGTGCGCGTCCGGCGGCCGACCGCCAGTCGATAATCCCGCAGCGCCTCCATATCCATGCATGCGCTCAGTTCGGCCACCCCGGCGGCAGGCATGCAATTGCCGGTATCCCGTACGCGGACTTTCATCCGCTCCGGCCAATCTTCTGCGCACAGCACTTGCGGGCTGGCGGCTACCAGCAGGTTCATGGTGACGTCCTCGATGCGGGTCATGTGCCAGACCACCCAGGCGATCGAATGCTCGCCGTTGCGCGGGATCAGGCGCATCTGCTTTTCGCTGACTCGCTCCAGCACCTCATCTTCAAACGACCATAAGCCGGCGCCGGACATTCCGGCTGCATGGACCCTGGCGTGCTGGCCCAGGAATAATTCGATCGCCTTTGAGTGCTCCTCCGGGTGTATCAGGGTCTGCCGCAGCTCCTGCTGCTGTTCGTTCCAGTATTTTCGATCAGGATTAATCATCTTCCTTGTCTTCCTTGGCCTTACCCGGGTAATGCTTCTCAAGCGCAGTATTGATCTGCTCCTCGCTGTGCCGGTCGCAAGCCACCAGCGGCCAGTGCGCATCCTGTACCCGGTGTCCGCCGCCGGGGCTGGTTATGGCGCAGTCCACCAGGCTTCCGTCCGGTGCATACACGACCAGCAGGGCATAGAGCTTGCCGCACACGATACAGCCGTGCTGTTCCACGACATTCGAGTTGTTGGACATCCTGCTTCCTCCGGTTTATCCAGGCGGCTACCCGCCTGGCTTGCATCTGCTCCGGCGCCGGCCTGCCAAGCTTTATTGGATGCGCAGTTGCACCCACATTGGCCGGTGGTCGGAGATATAGTACCGCAAATAAGCGTTGAAGTTTTTGACATTTTTTCCGGCCTGCCAGAGTTCTGGAAAGATGACGGTGTCGTAATCGTAGACACCTTTCAGGCCGGTATACAGGTCTTTGGTTGTGCCTGGCAGGAAGGCGATCTGGTCGTAATTGGCATCATTGGCGATGTTCGATGCGATCTGGGTGGAGTGATCCGGGATCTCCAATCCAAGTTTCGTCAGGGTCTTGAAGATTGGGTCTGTATCGTCACTTTTGGGCATGTTCATATCGCCCATCACCGCCAGTTCACGGGTGAAGGCATTGCTGGGCTTGGTTCTTTCCTTGGCCCAGTAAGCCATGGCATAGGTCTCCAGTGACCGGCGCGCAATCGAGAGTGGGTCTTCGGTGGATTTTCCATAAAATAGATGGGCATTCACAAACGTGATCGAGGTTTGCCCGGCGGTGAAGGAGGCCAGGTAAGGCGGACGGTCGAACCCGCTGAATTTCTGGTCGTTTCCCGGAAGCTTGATCGACTTGTAAACGGACGGCGGGATCGTGATTTCTCCGACCTCTTCCAACAGGCCCAGTTTTTGGCTGTCATACAGGAAGACCATCCGTTCGGCGTTGCCGGCGGCATCCGACATCAGGAAGCGGTAGCTGGGGGGCATTTTTTGTAGGATGCTGACCAGATCCCGGAAATTATCACGGCATTCCTGGACCGCCACGAGATCGAACCAGCTGATGATCTCGCCGATCAGCGTAAAATCCTGGTCGCGGCGCGCCTGGGCTCCCAGGTTGGCAATGTTCCAGGTGGCGGCCAGTAGGGTATCCGCGGATCTTTCGGGGATTTTTCGGACAACTTTATGAGCGCGCAGGCGCTGGATTTCGGAGTTGATATCGTAGGCAAACTCAAATTTTGGCTTCCCGAATTGGGCCATGTTATACACTCCTTTGCCGGATGCATCCGAACAGACAACAAATATATCGCATCCAACCCTCCTTGCGAAGGTTATGTTTTCCTTCGCAAGGCAAATATACGCACTTATACGTATGGTAACTTAATTATCTGCATGTTAGTATAAATTAATAATCCATGCCTTACTCACACATAAGAGAATTAGAATTGTATGGAAGAATTGCTAGGTCTCATTGTCAAGCAGACCGGTATCCCGGCCTCCATCGCCCAGACCGTTGTCAACATGGTTGTTGATTTCCTCAAGCAAGAATTGCCTGCTCCCGTGGCAGGCCAGATCGATGCCATTTTGAAAAATGAAGCCTCTGCCCGGACGGCTGAAGATGTTCTCAGGAATTATGCATCCAGGTTGAGGAAGAAGAAGTAATTTTTTCAAGGAAAGGCGGGAGGCGTTCGCTGGCAACGCCTCTTTATTTTTTTTCTTCGCGCTCCTCGTTTCTTCGCGTGAGATCCTCTGGATTGGTAAGCCCTGCACACGACCTTAGCACGGCGGCCCCGCCTCGATCCTCTGCATCAATTCCGGCAGCGAGCCCCGCAATTGATGGAGGATCTCGAACCACCAGGTGGCGCCCGCCTGCCGGTATTCCTCGACCAGGCCGCTTTCCCCGGCTTGCGTGACCCCATCCACGGCGAAATCGAAGGGCGTCTTCAGCCTCTCGCTGCTGGAGGATGAAGGCCGCCTGCCTGGCGAATTTTTCGGGGGGCAGTGTGATTTCGCTCTTTTCGTTGACTGTTCCAATCATCCATCCATCCCAGCGGGCGGCGCGCCGCAGGGCGGCCTTACTCCCGCCTCCGATCCAGACCGGCAGGCGTGGCTTTTGCAACGGCCCCGGTACCAGCCGGACGGCTTCGGCCGCATAATATTTTCCGTGATGCGTGGTTTCTTCGCTGGAGAGATAGCCCGCCAACAGCTCCAGTCCTTCGTCCAGCATGGCAGCCCGGGTCTTATCCTCGGCCGGTTCCCCGAAGGGCGCGAAATCTGCCGCGATCCCCAGCCCGGTCGAGAAGATGACCCGCCCGCCGCTCAGCCGGTCCAGCCCCGCCAGGGTGCGCGCCAGCAGGTGCGGGCGGTAGCGCGGCAGCGGGGAAACTCCTGCGCATAGCTTAATGGATTGGGTGCAGGCTGCCACGGCTGCCAGCGTGATCCACGGGTCGCCGGCCCCGTACGGCATCAGCACGTGGTCCCAGATCCACAAGCCTTCCCAGCCGGCCTGCTCGGCCGCCTGGGCCAGCCTCACGATCTGGCGCGGGTCGCTGAAATCGCCAAAGGGCACCACTTCAATGCCGTAGTGCATATTTCCCTCCAAAGATCTTTAAGACCTGATACTATTTTTTGCCAGCGCCATCGCCCCCAGGATGCCGGAGCGTTTCCCCAGGCCAGGCGGGACGATGTACGCCTGCATGCTTCCGGTCACGGTCGGTGATACGATATAGTCATTCAGGATTTCATGCACTTTTCGCCGGATCAGCGGGAAGAGCTGCAGTTGTTCCATTACCCCTCCGCCCAGCACGATCCGCTGCGGAGAGAGCGTGTAGATTACATTTGCCACGGCCAGTGCAATGTAATCCGCTTCCAGGTCCCAGGCCGGGTGCTCTGGCGGGAGTGTGTCGGCCGGCCGGCCCCAGCGTTGCCCGATCGCCGGTCCGTTGGCCAGTCCCTCGAAACAATCCGCGTGGAAAGGGCAACTGCCCGGGAATGGATCCTTCTGGCGGTCGTGCGGAAGGCGCATATGGCCGGCTTCGGGGTGGGTCAGTCCGTGCACCACCTGCCCGTTAACGGATATCCCGCCCCGATCCCGGTGCCAATTGTGAAATAGACCAGCGAATCAAGGCTGCGGTTTTCCGGCAGCCAGTGGTACTCGCCGAAGGCCGCTGCATTTACATCCAGGTCGAAGGCCAGCGGCAGGTCGAACTGCTTTCGGAAAGGCCCGAGGATATCTGCATTGCTCCAGCCGGGTTTGGGGGTGGCGCTGATATGGCCATAATTCGGGGAGGCCGGGTTCAGGTCCAGCGGGCCGAAAGGCGCCAGCCCGATCGCCTGCAGGGCGTGTTTCTTGAAGAAGGCGATCGCCTGCTCCAGAGTCTCCTCCGGCGAAGTGGTCGCGAAGCGCGTCTGGTCGACAATTTCATCCGGCCCCGTTCCCACCGCGCACACAAACTTGGTTCCTCCGCCTTCCATCCCTCCGTAAAGTTTCTCCATACAATCTCCTGTCCAGGAATAGAATCCGCTAATCTTCGCTAATCTGCACTAATAAAAAAACCAATACGTAAAGAGATAACGCGAATTCCCAAAGAGCGGGGACACGTGGCGCGAAAATGCAAATAGCGCGAATATTAATGCGTTTTTATTGGCGTCATTCGTGTTAAGTCTTTTCTTACCGATTTGCAAGAGGCTTCATCCAATAATTTTAAGAAAGCCCAGGTTTGTTCGGAAGAAACATTTATCGTATTTCCTTCTTCAGCACTCACGAGCTTTGACTTTTGACCTTCAGCATTCACCTTTCAGCTTTCAGCCAGTGCTTTCACCTTTCAACTTTGACCTTTCACTTCCCAAGTATTGTAGCAGAAACTGGTAGAATCCTGCCATGCTTGCACAAAGGATCTGTCAAAAAGGCCTGCTTTTATTCGCTGCCGTGACTCTTGGCGCAAGCCTGGGCGCTTGCGGCGAGACCACCCAGCCCTCCGACATTACGCCCGTTTCCGTCTGGGCCACGGGCGGAGCGCCTGCCGCCTCCTCGGGCGAACCCGGCGCTCCCACCCAATCTTACTCGCTGCCGCCCACCCGCCAGCCTGGCTCGCCTGTCTTGACTCCCACGCCGGACGCCAGCCCATTACCAGGCCGGATCAACGAACGGCCCGCAGACTTACGTAGTCCAACCGGGTGACATGTTGAGCGCCATCGCGCAGAAGTACGGCGTCAGCCTGCAGGCGCTGGCCCAGGCCAACAAAATTGCGGATGTCAACAGCCTGGTGGTGGGTCAGACGCTGAACATCCCTGAAGTGACCCCCCAGCCGCCCGGACCCTCGTACAAGATTGTCCCGGATTCTGAGCTGGTCTACGGACCGCTAAGTCCCCAGACGGACGTCGAAGCCTTTATCCATGCCAAAGGCGGTTACCTGGCAACTTACACCCAGGATGTGAATGGCGAGACCCTGACTGGCGCCCAGGCGCTGCTGCTGGCTGCCCAGAACTACTCGGTCAACCCGCGCATCCTGCTGGCGCTGTTGGAATACCGCTCCGGCTGGTTGACCGGGAAAAATCCGGACCCGGCCCTGGACGAGCAGCCGTTTGGCTTTTCGGATGCCTGGTATCACGGCCTGTTCCGCCAACTCGAGTGGGCTGCCATCCAGTTGAACAGCGGCTACTACCGCTGGCGCTCGAATTCGGTCACCAAGTGGGTCCTGGCGGATGGTTCGGTCGTGCCGATCGATCCGACCATCAACGCCGGGACAGCCGGCGTGCAAAATTTCTTTGCCCAGCTGGATGGTTATTCCAGCTGGGTGCGGGACGTCTCTCCGGGTGGTTTCTACGATACCTTTTACGTGCTCTTCGGCTACCCCTTCGACCTGGCCATCGAGCCGCTCGTGCCCGCCAACCTGGTCCAACCCCCGCTGCTGCTGCCTTTCGGCCCGGGCGAGGTCTGGTCCTTCACCGGCGGTCCGCACCTGGCCTGGGATGCCGGCACTCCCTATGGCGCGCTGGATTTCGCCCCGCCCGGTGAGGCCCAGGGTTGTGTCGAAGTCGATTATTGGGTCACAGCCGTCGCGGATGGCCTGGTCACCCGCACCGGCACCGGCGAGGTCATCCAGGACCTGGATGGAGACGGCAACGAAGGCAGCGGTTGGGTGATCCTTTACATGCACATCGAGGCGCGTGACCGCGTGCAGCCCGGTACGTTCCTGAAAGCCGGTGAGCATGTTGGGCATCCCTCCTGCGAGGGCGGCGTTTCCACCGGCACGCACGTCCACATCGCCC
This sequence comes from uncultured Chloroflexia bacterium, assembly GCA_963776475.1. Classification (GTDB taxonomy): domain Bacteria; phylum Chloroflexota; class Anaerolineae; order Anaerolineales; family Villigracilaceae; genus UBA877. Next base: position 339,525 of record CAVZMZ010000032.1, on the reverse strand, counting down.
GCAAATTCAACGGCGAGTGGCTGTCTGCGCTCGGTCCAACCCCCTTCAACCTGAGCGGCTGGGTTTCGGCCGGCACCGGCGAAGAATACGTCGGCACCCTCTCCCGTAACGGCGTGGTGCTCGAGAGCTACGCCGGCAACAGTACGGTCAACCAGGTCCAGAGATAAGAGGAAGAAACGTAAAACGGACTGCGGGGTCTCCGACACCGGATTGAAACCGTTCCATCCCCACCGGTGTTAAAGACTAACACAAATAAAAAAGGATCAATAAAAATTCGTTCTCTTCGCGTCCTTTGCGTTGAAGTACTTGTCTTTTCATACCCATTTGAATAGGATCCCGCCATAAAGGTAAAAGTTTACCTGCCCGCTTTTGTCAATCACAATCATCTCAACCCGGATGGCACTGCCACGCTGGAAGAGTTTGCCATCCTGCTGGATCTCTACCGCCTGTTGAAACTGCCTGTCCCACTGCGTTTATCGGTCTTTTTCCGCGTAAATTATGAGCCCGCAAAATGGAACACGCAGCTGAAGGATGGGGATACGGTGACATTTCTCTTTCCCATATCCGGCGGCTGAGCAATCCTGGGAGAATTAATGAAAGGTTATATCGGTAAGATCTTATTCGTAAACCTGTCCACCGCTGAAATTAGAATTGAGATAGTTCCAGATGGGATCTATGAACAGTTTCTCTCGGGAGTAGGGCTGGGCGCCTGGGTGCTCTACCAGCATATACCCGCCGGCGCCGATCCGCTCGGACCGGATAACATGCTGGGGTTTGTCAGCGGGCTGCTCACCGGTACGCCTGATTTCGAGACCGGACGCTGGATGGTCGTCTGCAAGTCGCCGCTAACCGGCGGTTGGGGGGATGCGAATTGCGGCGGAACCTTCTCACCGGCCATCAAGCATTGCGGTTATGATGCCATCTTTGTCAACGGCGCCTCAGCCAGCCCGGTCTACCTGTACGTAGACGATCAGGGTGCGCAGATCCGGCCGGCAGGTCATGTCTGGGGGCTGGATTCTGTTGAAGCCGAAGAAATTCTTAAAAAAGAAAATCAGCAGGCAAAAAGTCCGCAGGTTGCCGTCATTGGCGCCTCCGGCGAGAAGCTTGCGTTGATCTCGGGCATCTGCAATGACGGCGGCCGGATTGCGGCCCGCTCCGGTGTGGGTGCGGTCATGGGTTCCAAGCGCCTGAAGGCAGTCGTCCTGGCGGGAGACAAACCGATCGGCTTCCACGACCTGGATGGAATGAAGGCGATCAGCAGGAGACTGGCCATTAAAGTCGGCCGGCTTAAACTTCCCCGTTTCATCCCCGGCGGGATCTTCGCCTTCGTGGGGCAGGTGATGGGCCGCATGAAAAAAGCTGCACCCGTGGATGGGATGTTCTCTACCTTAATGATTAGGAAGTGGGGCTCGGCAGTCAACAACGCCCTGGGAGTCACAAGCGGTGACTCTCCCATCAAGAACTGGAGCAGCTCCGCGGTTGAATACAACGCCTCCTATTACCGGCGTCTCAATCCGGATTACCTTCTGCGCCGGGAGACCCGCAAATATCATTGTTATTCCTGCAGCATCGGCTGCGGCGCATTCGTGGATATCAAAGATCTCAATGGCGGGAGTTTCGCTCATTCGCATAAGCCGGAATATGAGACTTGCGCGGTCTTCGGCGGCCTGCTAATGAACAGGGACCTGGATGCCATCCTGCTGATCAACGAACTTCTCAACCGGGCCGGGATGGACAGCATTTCTGCGGGTGGGACGGTTGCCTTTGCCATTGAATGCTATCAGAATGGGATCCTGACCCGTGAAATGACCGGCGGACTGGAGTTGAAATGGGGCGATGCGCAGGCCATCCTCGCCCTGGTAAAAAAGATGATCGCCCGGGAGGGGATCGGCGACCTGCTTGCCGATGGAGTCAAAGCGGCTGCAAAGAAACTTGGTCCACAGGCTGCCGCGTATGCCGTGCATGCCGGCGGCCAGGAACCCGGCATGCACGATTCCCGCATGGACCCCCAACTGGGTCTGCATTTCAGCGCCGACCCGACCCCCGGACGGCATACGGTCGGCTCCGCCCAGTTCTATGACGTTCTCCATTTGTGGGAAAAAGTATCCTGGGCCCCGAACCCTGGCGTCTACGAAAAAGCCGGCGAATATGTCCCCTCCGAACAATTGGCAAGAAAGACCGTTGCCGGTTCCTGTTTCAAGGAACTTTCCGATGGTTCGGGCGGTTGTTACTATGCCATGATGATGGGCGTGAACAACTGGGATTTGTTTGCATATTTGAACAAAGCCACCGGCTGGGAGAAAACCCCCGATGAATATATGCAGATCGGGAAGCGCATCCAGACCCTCCGCCAAATGTTCAATATCAAACACGGTATCGACCCCTGGCAGTTCAAGATGAGCCGCCGGATGGCGGGCGACCCGCCCCTGACAGACGGTCCGTTAAAAGGCAAGACCCTGCGGATCGATGAAATGCTGCGCCTGCATTGGAAGGCCTTTGGCTGGGATGAAAATACCGGCATCCCCACCGCTGCCACGCTCTCCGATTTGAATTTGGAAACGCTGCTGCACGCGGCCCAACCGTTGGTATTTAAAAAGTGAAATGTACATCCTCCTTTGATAAGAAACGTATATCCTACAGGATCAAATGCAAAGGAGGCAGAATGAACAACACCGCAATGGTTACCACCGCTTTTAGCTTTGAAGGCTACAAGGTAACAAAAAATCTTGGCATCGTGCGCGGGATCACAGTCCGTTCAAGGAGCATTGTCGGCTCCTTTGGCGCAGGCATACAACAAGTATTCGGGGGAAATATTTCCATCTATACGGAACTATGCGAGCAGGCCCGACTGGAAGCTTTCGAGCTGATGATCAAGCATGCCCAGGAGTTGGGCGCAAATGCCATCATCGGCATGCGCTATGATGCCAACGAGATTTCTGATGGCGTGGCGGAAGTTTTGGCTTATGGCACGGCCGTTGTGATCCAGGCAGAGACGCCTTAGGCTGGTCACAAGCTGGCAGCAAGCCGAAGGATATCCCCTTAAAAAACGGCCCTCGCCAGAGCGAGGGCCGTTCGTTACCTGGGGGTAGAGGCTGTCTCCCCTCAGGCTAAGCTCATGGAACTGCCTGTTGGTGGAGCACAAATTCCCAACTGTAGCCGCCGGAAACGCCGCCAATTCCGGCTATATCCCGTTTCTCATTAGCCTGGGCGCCCTCCGCCGCCGCGACCGAAATCTCAAATAACCCTATCCCCGGGTCCTTCCCTTGATCCAGAGGATACGAACCCCCGGTGGCAAATGTGCATTCGAAATGCCAGGGATTGGTTGAAGGCTGGCTCTGGAAGGCCAGGTACAACGTGCCGTCCGGTTTGACCTTTCCGGTCACCTGCAGGGCGGGAAAATCCAGCGCGGCCAGCCCGATGGGGTTACAAGTCATCCCCTGACCGCCGTACAACGAATTCCACTTTTTTAAGGACGCCTTCTCCTGCAATTGTCTTGTCCGGCAGAATATGGAATGTGATCGAGAAGCTGTAATCTTCAGTAATTGAAATCCCGTTGTTTTGCCCGTTCGATTGATATTTCCCTTCGCCCGTCCAGGCTGGCAGGCCGGTTGTGAACTTGAGATCCAGCTTGGCGCTCCCCCGCCTGGAGCGCGTCTCCAGGTTGACCGTGGCCGACTGCCCGGCCTGATCCGGGGCTTTGTAACTAAAAGACGCCGGTGCCGGGGCCTTGCTCCCGGAAGGGGTCACGGAAACCTGCCCATCGGCAAGCGTGGCGGTCACCGGCAGGGGCAGTTCTGCATTCTCGAACTTATGGCGGACCTTGGCAGTGAATGGCGTCGTAGAGTTGGGTTCAACCGTTTTCGTGCCTGACCCCAGTTCGGGTACGGATATCTCCAGGCAGTATCCACTCGTCCATTGAGACTCTGCCAAACCTAAAGTCATTACAGTCATAAAGTTGCTTATCTGAGTCAGGAGGATGCTTATTTCGTCAATCGATTGCTGGGTGGTTTCAGAGGATCTCCTCGTTAGTTCCCCGGTTACTTTGGAAGCGCCTGGCGTTTCGGATCCATCCACATTTATCGTGAATTCCAAATATTGATTGGTCGTTCCCCAATTATCTCCGGCGCCCTTGACAGGCTGGCGGGCTCCGGAACCGGTGAGGCGCAAGTCATAATAGGCCAGCTCTGCCTCGTCATTGACATGACCTGTAACCTGGGTCTGCAATGCCAATTGCTGACCGCCGCCATACAGGGCCGCGACACTTCCGAGAGAAAACTGTAAAGGTACGTTGCCCTGCGCATCCGGGCAGACCTCCACGCTTATTTTGCCGGTTGTCGTTTCCGTGTATACGATCGGTTGCGTCATCTGGGAAGTCAACAGCACCTTGACCTCCATCCTGGACCCCGTCAGAGTTACTTCATAGGTTGCAGACATGCGGGTGCCGCCCACCGTTTGCGTCATCTCTTGTGGAGCAAGATGGGCATTCCCATTCGCATCCCGCCCGGCTTTGGCCACCAGAAAGGGTGTCGTTGCTAATACAAACATCGCCGCGCCCAACGTCTCTTGTTGATAATTCATTGAGGCGAGCACAGAAACTCCCATGGTTTTAAATAATCCGGCCATAAGCCTCATCTGGGCCGGTGTGGGAGTGTAGCCGGTGCCTGCCCCGGCCTGCCCCACCAGTTTATGCACCATGGCGTCCTTGGCCTGATCTATCTCCAGGAAGATTGCATCCGCCTGACCGCCGAGAGCGGCGCGCGCGCCGCTCTGCTCCCGCAGCAATTCGAGCGTGCCATGCTCAGCCTGGTTCAGGGCCTGCATATCCCCTGGCGCAGGAGCAGGTAGAGGGCTGGCTGCATGGATGGCCTCTTGAAGCGCAGCCGGCGTGGCGTTTGGGTTGACGGCCGTTGCCTGCGTGCCGGTTGTTAAGCTTCCTTTTCCACAGCCTGCGGCCAGGCTGGCGACCACTACCAATAGGGTCAGATGACGGGCGAATTGCCTTGGTTTCATAATTCAATTTCCTTAAGTGCCAGAATCGATCAGGAATAAACCGTGCCGGATTAATCCCCTGCTCATATCAGTATACAACTGGGAAAAGGAAATCACAATTTTAGGAATATTTTCACAATGCCTGCCTCAGGCTGTAAACATCATGACTGTCGCATGGAAAGTGTTCAAGGCCGGTACGTGCGCCATCCTGGGTGCAGCTTATTTCAAGCGCAGCGGAGTCCGGTGTCTCTGACGCCGGAGCGTAGGGCACCAGAACTCCAAAATCTTGTTATTTTCGAACGCCTGATTCAAGGAAAATTCAGTTATTTACGCAAGAAGCAGTAAAATAGCAATTTATTGCGTTTTATTTCGTCTACAATCCCGAACGTTTGGGATTTTATTAAGCTTTAAATTAATTCAAAATAATCGGAGCGTACCCGATGAAACCGACACTTACCGAACGTTTAGCTGCCTCACTTTACGAACCAGCCGGAGCGGCCTACGACCCGGCAGAACTCAAAGCGCTCATGACACCAGATGGTCGCCACCATGTTGATCGGTGCTCCCATCCTGCTGGGATGGGCTTTCGTCTACCTGTATTTTTCCGAACTGGGCGCCTTTATCGGACTGGCAGTCTATGCCATCTTCAATCTGGTTCTCCTGGCTCTCATGTCCATCCGGCGCATGCGCGCCACCTGGGTGCGAAATCTCTACCTGGGTGTCCATTTGGCGGCTAATTTTTTTGTCGTCTTGTCGTTGGGCGGGATCGTCAATTCAACCGGGGTGGTACTCTTTGCGTTGATCGCGCCCTTCTCGATGATCACCCAGCCCACCCGCCAATTCCTGGGCTGGCTCGGTGCGACCGTTGGACTGGCGGTTCTCACGATCGCCCTGCAGCCCCTGCTGCGCACCAGCAATAACGTGCCTTTCGGGGTCAGCACAATTTTCTGGGGGATCAATCTCGTCAACTTCTCCGTAATTTTATACTGGAATTTGAAGGCTTTGCTTCGCCAGCGGGATACCGCGCTGGAAATGCTCCAGGTGGAGCAGCTTAAATCCGAGAATTTGCTGCTCAATATCCTGCCGTCCGAGATTGCCCAGGCGCTAAAGAACGAAAGCCGCACCATCGCCGAACAAATCGAGCAAGCCAGTGTTCTATTTGCAGATGTCGTGAATTTCACCCCGATGTCGGCCTCCATGACCGCCACGCAACTGGTGGAATTACTCAATGAAGTCTATTCCCACTTTGATACGCTGGTCGAAAAATATAATTTGGAAAAGATCAAAACGATCGGGGATTGCTATATGGTTGCCGCAGGGGTTCCGCGCCGGCGCCTCGACCATGCCATTGTAATCACCCAACTGGCATTGGATATTCGCGATTATGTCAGCCGGCATGAGTTCCAGGGACATCAACTACAGTTTCGGATTGGCATCAATTCGGGTTCGGTGGTGGCGGGCGTGATCGGGAGAAAGAAATTCGCTTACGATTTATGGGGAGATACGGTCAACACCGCCAGTCGCATGGAGTCGCATGGTTCCGGTGGATTTATTCAAATAACAGAAGATACCTACAACCTGATCAAGAATGATTTCAACTGCGAAGCGCGTGGAAAAGTGAATGTGAAAGGAAAAGGCGAAATTAATGTCTGGTATGTAGTAAACTCCATCGGGACGGCTTCATCAGTCGAAGCATGAAGGAGAAGTTTATGAAAGCCATCGTTTGGACAAAATACGGATCAGCGGAAGGGCTTCAGCTTCAAGAAGTGGAGAAACCCAACCCTAAAGATAATGAAGTGCTCATAAGAATATATGCCGCAACGGTGTCAACCGCGGATTGCGAGCTGCGCAGCTCCAACACCTTTAGCATCTTCTGGCTGCCCCTGCGGCTCTACTTCGGACTGCTGAGGCCGACCAGAATAAAAATATTAGGCCAGGAACTGGCCGGGGAAATTGAACAAGCAGGCCAGGCCGTAACCCGCTTTAAGAACGGCGACCAGGTCTTTGCCTGGAGCGGTTTCAGGTTGGGTGCCAACGCAGAGTACATCTGTCTGCCTCAAGACGGGGTGCTGGCAACCAAACCCTCCAACATGACCTATGAAGAAGCCGCCACCCTTCCAATCGGTGGACTGGAGGCCGTCCATTTTCTGAAAAAAGATACCCTCCAAAGCGGACAAAAGGTGTTGATCAATGGGGCCGGCGGCAGCATTGGGACTTTCGCGATCCAGATTGCCAGGTCCTGCGGAGCCGAAGTGACCGGCGTGGACAACACAGAGAAATTGGATATGCTGCGCTCGATTGGGGCAGATCACGTCATTGATTTCACGCGGGATGATTTCACCCAAAGCGCTAGAACCTATGATGTAATTTTTGATGTGGCCGGCAAGAGTCCGTTTTCGGGAAGTATAAAGTCGCTCAAGCCCAACGGGCGCTATCTCCTGGGCAATCCCGGGCTCTCACAGCGGTTGCGGGCGCGCTGGGTTTCGGACAGCGGCAAGCAAGTCATCCCGTATTCAACCCGCAGCCCCAGCGAGATGGCTGCCGACTTGAATTATCTCAAAGAGCTGGTTGAAACCGGGAAGATCAGAGCGATCATCGACCGGCGCTACCCCCTGGAACAGATTGCCGAGGCTCACCGCTATGTCGAAGGCGGGCATAAAAAGGGCAGTGTCGTAATCACTATCTAGATCGAAACCACGTTTTCTGCTCTCATCCCACAGCAAGGGCAGGGCCGGTAATGAGGGCGTTTTTTGCCAGGCTCTAGCTCTCAAGCGCGTAAGCGACTGCCCGCTCCAGCGCCAGGGCGCGCCCTTCGTCCCATGCTGCTGTAAATCGCTGCTTGCCCAATTTCCTTCGCAAAGACAAAATCTTGCTATCATAGGCCGGCTGATCGGCGGGATCAATGACGGATCGGATCGATGCGCGCAGCGCGGCCCCCACGCCGAACAAACGCGCGGCTTTCTCAGTCTGTCCCTTCGCCATGGCGACGGCTGCCAATCGCTCCAGGCACCAGGCGCTGCCGCTCAGGTCGCCAATCTCCCGGCGGACTTCCAGACTCTCACCCAACCGTGCAATGGCGAGATCCCATTTTTCCTCACGCATTGCGACCCATCCCAGGATACCCAGGGAAACGCCAACTCCCCATTTATTGCCAAGCTGCCTTCTCAGCTCCAGGCTTTCCTCCACGAGTTGCGTTGCACGCACGTAATCACGTTGCCGGAGAGCCACTTCGCCCAGGCCGGAAAGCTCAAAAGCAATATTCCTTGTATCTCCTAGGTCACGCGACAAAGCCAAAGCTTCCACCAGGCGCGTCTTTGCCAGGCCATATTTTCCAGACCGCAGGGCAACCCACCCGGAACTGATCAGCGCGCGGGCGATGCCGTGTTTGTCCTTCAGCTCGCGCCAGGTCTTCAATGCTTCTTCTAAAAACCCTGACGCAGTCTGCATAATTACCCATCTCCGTGGCTGCATTACCAAGCTTGATGAGCGCTGAGGCAATCCCTTGCCTGTCTCCAACCTCACGGTAAATTGCCAGGCTCTCTCCTGCGAAGGCCATGGTCGCCGGATAATCGCTTTGCCGGTAGGCAAGCTCTGACGCCCTGGCCAGTATCCTGGCGCGTGCAGCCGTTCGTCCCTGGGCAGCCTCCGTTAAAAGTATTGCGGCCAGCAGCTCACGCCCCTCGCTATAATAACCGCGTGCTTCCCAAAATAACCCGAGCGCGCCGGCCAATCGCAAACAAGTTTCGGCTGCGCCATCGGCTGTCTTGCTCCACTCCAGCGCCGCGCGCAGGTTGTCGTGCTCTTGCTCCATCCGGTTGATCCACTCGACCTGCCCTGCACTCTCCAATCTTGCTTCAGTTTGCTCGGCGATCGAAAGGAAAAAGTCGGCATGCCGGCGCCGGATCGCGGCCTGCTCACCGCTGGCTTCCAATTGCTCCGCCCAAACTCGCGCAGCGTCTCCAACATCCTAAAACGCAGCTCGCTGTTCGTGCCTTCAACCTCTTGGAGTAAACTCTTATCCAAAAGCGACTCCAATCGATCCAAAACCGAGCCAGGAGCTGGATGATCTTCAGCTACCGCCTCGACTGCATCAACCGTACAACCGCCGGCAAAGACGGATAACCGCCGGAACAATTTTTGTTCGTTTTCATCCAGCAGATCATAACTCCAGGCAATCGCATTTCGAAGCGTCTGCTGGCGCGCCGGCAAATCGCGCCCTCCGCCGGTCAAAAATTCCAGGCGGTGTTCCAGGCGGGTGAGCATGGCATGCGGGGGCAATAGCTTGATGCGCGCCGCCGCCAACTCGATTGCCAGCGGCAGCCCGTCCAACCGGTAACAAATTTCGGCAACTGCCGGAGCCGTATCATTCGTGATCCGAAGCCCGGCTTGACCGCCCTGGCGCGCTGGATGAATAATTCAACTGCAGCATATTGCGAGAGCGATTCCGGCGGCGGCAGCTGCTTGAGATCCGGCAGCGCCAGCGGAGGCACCGGATACTCGCTCTCGCCGCGGATGCGCAGTCCTGCGCGGCTGGTGATCAAAACCTTTAATTCACTGCAAGCCGCTAATAATTCGGCGACGAGCGGGGCGGCAGAGATCACCTGCTCAAAGTTGTCAAGCAGTAACAGCAAGGATTTATTTTGCAGGTGCTCCTTTAAACTATCCATGATGGACCGGCCGGATGACTCAACCGCGCCTAACGATTGCGCGATGGTTGAAGCGACCAGACCGGGTTCGGTAATGGGCTCCAACGCGACAAAAAACACGCCGTCCTTAAACTGCTCGATCATCTCGGCGGCGGCTTGCAGTGCCAGGCGCGTCTTGCCGCTGCCGCTCGGACCTGTCAGAGTCAAGAGGCGCTCCCTGGAAAGCAATTGCATGACTTCGTTCTTCTCTTTTGAGCGTCCGATAAAACTGGTCAGCTGGACCGGCAAATTATTTGGGGAGCACATCCAGCGACTTAAGTCGTGGAAATTCGGCCGGCAAATCCTCTGCAACCACCTGAAAGATATGCCCGCCGCGCTCAAAGTCCTTCAGACGATGCAGACCCAGGTCTCTCAAACCGATACCCTTTGGCAACGCATCGCGCAGCCGGGCTTCGGTCGCTTCTGACAGCAGAATCTGGCCGCCATAGGCTGTAGACATCAAACGCTTCGTATAGCTGAGCGTCAGGTAACCCTCGTAACCATCGCCGAGCAGCTTTGGCCGGCCCGGTATGCAGACCCATGCGGACGCGAATGGAGCCAATATCCCCCCAGTCCTCTGTCAGCAAGGCAACCTGTGCAGCGATGGCAGCCGCCAATGCGTCCAGAGCCGTCTCGAAAGCTGCATAAAACTCATCTCCACGCGTCTGGAAGATATAGCCCTGATGAGTGCTGATCGCAGTCTCCAGGAGCGTGTGATGGCGCGCCTGGATCATGGGCCACGTATCTGGATATTTTCGGGCCAGTTTCGTGCTGCCTTCGATGTCGGTAAATAGAAAGGTGACGATTCCCGTTGGAAGCTGAGCCATGGCGCCAACCATCATTAGCGATTTCCCGATCTAGCTTCACCGCCTGCAAACAATGCCAAGCATATCGTTCTCGTAATCCACTATAATTGACCGTAATTATAGCACTTGTACCTGGCGATCATCCCCTCTTGTACCCTGCGGCTCCCGGGAATGCTTCCGACCCATCCGCGCCGCTGATTTTGTACAGGCGATTCCACTTGGAATGCCTGACAAAACCAGGCTCCAAGCGGCGTCCTCGCCGCCGCCTCCCTGGACTGCAAAGGACGTAGTCCAGCGCAGGCTGCCGCCGGCACCCTCAGCGCAGGCTCTCAATGAATTTGTTAAGTTGCCAAATTCTCTTGTTAATCAGCTATACTCTACCGCACTAAATCGGATGCATGTCGACATTAAAACCGTCGCATGACAGTAGGGAAATACAATCTGAAGTGCATCCTATGCAAGCAGGAAGCTGAAAATGGTACCACCACCGGGATTGTTACAGGCCTCGGTAACCACTCCGCTGGGCAGACAACCTTGTATACCAATTTTCAACAAACCCCGTTGTGGTTTTTTGAAACCTGCTGGAGGGCGGATCCGCTAAAAAAGAAGGAGTTGCAATATGAATTGGTTCACTAAGTTGTTTGGTTCAGCGGTAAAGAATGGTAATCGAAAGAAGCTGAACACACCTTTATCCATATCTGGCAATCCGTCGTCCCCTGAAAAAACCAAAACGCTTTCTGGTTCGAGCCATGTTCAACAACCTGATTGCATAGGGATCCGCTTTGACATTGACAGGATTGACAGCGGCGGTTATGGGGAGGAGTGCTGGAAAGTATTTTGGAGGGCAGTAGATATGGAAATGGTTGTTGGAACCCAGTTGCTGGAAGGTGACACCAACGATACCCCTGATCGTGAAAATGTATATTGCTTGGCAATCAGATGGATGCATGGCTCTGGTCGGGGCGAAGATGTCCGTAGAGCACTGGACCGGTCGAGCGCCTATCGTAAGGTGGCTTCTAATCCGGATTTCATTGTTCCAAGTCAGGTCGGCCGGGGAGTCCTTGATTGACGCTGGAAGAGTCGATCTATCCGGCCGCATCGTCGGCACCAGTTACCGTGCATTACCCGCATTTCAAATAGTCATGAAGGAACGTTCATAAGAACCTATCCTAAATTTATAGAATAAGCAAATGTTGAGTGTGCGCGGCGAAGCCGCACACACTCAACATTTGAACTACTCCTTAATTTTCGGATAGATACTAAATCAATAATAAGAGGATTATATGACAAAATATGTATGGACGATTGGAGGAAGCTGGTCGGAAGCTTCTTCTGTTGAGGAACTAAAAGATTTTTACCGAAGAAGTGGAAATCTAAGCAATGACTTCGTTGCTTTTGCAATTGATAACATGGGCAATAAAGTCAATATCACGAAAAGAATTACAGAAGAGCCTGCTGCACGGCAAACTGGAACCAAAAAACCAGCCTCGAACAAAAAGTGGTGGGAGTTTTGGAAGTAAACAGACAGGGACCGGCGCTCCTCCGGTCCCTGTCTGCTATTGTTTGGTCGCTTTTTTGAAAAATGGGTTCATTAGAAAAATGAAGCAACATGGATCCATAAATGTAACAAAAAACCTAAACCAACTGCGATTGTCAAAATGAGTAAGAATAGATTAATCCTTGCCAATAGCTTGTTTTGTATTGACAAATTCTTATCGATCGCCGCTAATAAATGTGAAAACATTCGCTGTTCTTTTTTTATCGCCTCATTTTTATCAGACATTGTTTACCTCTACTCGTCAAGTTATAGGTTTATAAAGGTATTGTATTTGCTACCCTTAATATTGTCGAAGCTTAAAAGGGGATCGAGAAGTACCCGGTTCGGTGAAATTATACAATAATTTTCGTGAAAAGATTTGCTAACAAGCTGTTCTTTTTTTATTCCATTGTGAAGTCGCGGGCGCCTGCGGCGGAGGCTATCAGGCTGCGTTCGATTGCGCGGTGAACGATCGTTCGTCCCTAACGACCCGCCAGGAGCGCCACCGTGACCGTGTCCACACCTACGTCAACGCCTACCACCAAGCGAATATTGAAAAGGCCAAGCAGCAGGACCGAGACTATCGCGTTCCGTAACCGGGAGGAGATCAACCGCCGGAGGAGGGATCTCTACCAGGCAAACGCAGAGTTCGACCAGCAATTGAAAACTCCCACCGTATAATGGGAGTTTTCCTTTCGCGTTTTCCTCCGGCGTATTGACTGCCGTGCTAGACTTAAAACGAGCATATTGTATTTTCTTCGCACGGTTGAAAGTCACAAATGTTTGGGTTTCATACGGATTGTCTATAAGCCTTATATGATCTGCTTACACGTGTGTTGGGCTTGCGGTTCTAATAGCAGCGGCGAATTGGGAATTGGTAATCAGCAGACGTACAATAGTTTTGTCATCGTGCAATTCAATCAATAATTGCCGAATTACTACTGTAAATCACAGAAAGGATGACAAAATGAAGCTTCCTGAGCAAACTGTTCAACCCCAAATCAAAACAATAAGCAAATGAATTAATATCAATTGGTAAAACAAAGGGCTATTTACCTAGAGAACGCGGGAGGACAAGAGAAATTGGAGATGACCTGAATAGAATTGGAGGCATGGATCTAATGCGGAGAGAACATGAGCAAGTTTATTCGTCCCTTGGGAATGTCAAAGCCAGAGAATTAGAGTCTTCGTGGGCAGGATTAGGTAGCTGAGCAAGGTTAGGTGTAATTTACATTCGCCTACCCCCTAACGTATTGAGAATAAAAGCTGCCTAATAAAGCATGCATTGGAATAACATTTGTCGTTGCTAGATAAAACTAAAATTTTGAAATGATCAAGGAGGCAGAAATGCTTTTGTTACCGCCAAATATTTCTACGCTGCATCGTCATCGCGATGTCATAGGTCTGATAAAAGCCCTAAAGTACTCTGGGTTGGGAAATTCAAAAAAAATTCGCCAACAAGCCGCTGAGTATCTTGGCAGTTATCCTCATGTTAGAGTTCTTGAGATATTGATGGAAATGCTTATAAGTGACCCTGACATAGGGTGGCGGGTTAAACAGAATGTAGGCGTTATGACAGGTCTAGAATATATGAAAATGCCCGAAAGTACTTCAAGATTGGTGGCGAATCTATAAAAGGCGACCCTCAAGAAGTCGAAAAAAAGATTATGAGCGTAATAAATTACCGTCGTGATAAAGAATTGAGCGACGTTATTTCAAAAATAGACAAGGTAGGGTTGAACCACCCAGAAATATTTGCTGCGATGATCCAGCAAAGTATCGATGGTGACGAACTGTCAGAATCTGGTAGGAATGAGATAAGAGAATGGAGGGAGGGAACAAACCGTAAATTGGCACCTGAATTGGCAAAAGCAAAAGCCGAACGTAGAAGAAAAATGGAAAAAACAGGATGCAATGTGGAAAAAGGAAAAGATATTATTGGAAAATTGGCGAACCCTTACTGAATTCTCAAGAAATAAAGATTTCAGGCAAGTTTTTAATGTCTCAGCAAGATTCCGCTTTCAAGCTGGGTTGCATCGTACTGCTCACTGCAGCGGATAACGCCTGCCGTTAGCCCGCTTGTTACAATCAAAAAGGAGTCAGCAAATAGATCGCAAAAATAATCCAAAGGAACCTGTCGTCTGGAACTCTGGAACTGTACTAGCATCAGTAGGAATAATGTTACTTATGGTTGCCTGTGTTTTCACTTTCCTCATGTGGGGGGATATACAAAACGGGAACTATGAGATGCTTTATTTATGGATAGGTTTAGTTGTGCTGGGCATCCCTGCTACCATCCGGTGGGGTCGCTATCGGCATTAAAAGGCAGCAGCATCTAGCCGTTCTGCTTCTTCGAAAGGCTCGGAACAACATCTCCAGTCCCACATCAAAACAAATGCAGGGGATATTGGCTCTCACTCGCCACCCCTTGAGTAACTCACAAGTACTGTTACAACAAATTGTTACCAGCAACGCTCTAAGGGCTACTCTATTGCTTCAGATTTTCTCGCGACGGCAGGGGTAACTCAAAACTTGGACGATGAAGCATATATTTACGCAAAAATTCGGGAAGAATTTTCGAAATTTGGCGGCCCCGACCTCATGGAAAGAACAAGTATTCCCTTCCAGGCATCAGATGGTAATTCTGGCAATTATTACATCCTCTTTGACCGACCCTAGTTGGGCTTTTTACCACGCTTGGCTCTCATAACACGGCGCGGGCTACACGCGTGCACAGCGTTATGACTGTTTGCCCAGAAATCGGCGAACTGTCAAGCGCTGCAAAGAAGTCACCACGGGGGTACATTCCCCCGAGCCCAGTTTTAATCAAACGTCTTTGATTGCGGGTAGTAAGCTTTTTACGTCTGTAAAATTCTGTTTTTTCTTACGTCTCTCTTTGAAATTCTCCCTCTTACGTCTCTCTTTAATCATCTCCTTAAAATCATTGCTAATCAGTTTTCGCAAATCTCTCGTTGTGCGGAAATATCTTATCCGAAATGCTGCAATGTTAAAGTGAATCTTGGTATCTTCCTTGGCAATCAAGAAAATGTCCAATGGAGCATTACCTGCCCCCTGGGCAAGTCCGAGCTCATAATATACATTGTGGCGCTCTCCCGTCAGGTCACAGATGATAAACTCTGCTTTTGATAAATATTCTCTGACCATATCTGCAATAGGCACAGAACCCGGAATTTCATCTGCTCTCAATACCTCAAGCCCAAGCTTCGTACATTCATCTTTGATGCATAAATAATATTTTTTTTCTTTCTTCTCGAAAGACATGATCACGAAAATCAAGTTAGGGGTGAACCAGCCGGGATTGTCGAACCTGGTTAATATTTCATCCATATATCCTCCTTGAATGAGCACAATACTTTCTTAAGCAAATAAAAGTTTAGCTCATCATCAGTGGCTGGACATCGAGGCAATATTATTATCGCGCCATTTTTATCAAATTGCACACAATTCATGAGGGGACTCAGCCACTTTTTGATGTCTATTTTTTCCAAATCTTGACCGGACGCATGCCGGCGTGCCTGCACCCCGCCAAATCGGCTGTGTGGACGGCTCCGCCAGCCGCTTGACTGGTTGCCCGCTGGGGGCTTCGTATGTGAAATTAATTGCCAAATATATGCAGAATGGCAAAAACAATGCTAAACTTAACCAGGCTCCATCAAAATTTTCACCCGGTTTGGGCGAAAATGATGGCAATTTTATTTCGACGTGGAGTTCCGCATTTTAAATTAAGGAACGTATGCTGCAAAACACTTTTATTGGTCGGAAAGCCCAACTACACCTTCTGGATGATTTCCTCAAGAAGGCCGCCGCTGGACAGATGCAAGTCGCCTTCATTTCAGGGGAAGCCGGGATTGGAAAAAGCTCCCTTGTCGAGCAATTCATTCGCAGCCGCGCAGAAGCCGATCCCACCCTCATCAGCCGCGCTGGGTGAATGCAACGCACAGACCGGCTCAGGCGATCCATATCTTCCCTTTCGCCAGGTATTAACCTCCCTGACTACGGAAACTGGAGAGCAAAAATCAGCGGTTGAGATTTCCAGGGCAAAAAGAACGACCCGGCTCAAAGAATTTGCGCGTATATCGAGCGAAACTTTGATTAAGATTGGACCCGATCTGATCGGTATTTTCGTCCCGGTTGCAGGCCTCCTGACACGCATTGCGACCGAAGTTGCAATCAACAGCGGTCTCCTTCCAGAAAAGGCCGGCAAAAAAACGGGCAAAGAACCGGCGAAGATCAATCCCGCTCTCGATCAGGAAAAGATATTCGAACAATATGCTTCCGTGCTGAAGGCGCTCTCAAAAGACCACACGCTAATTCTTGTACTGGATGATCTTCAATGGGCGGATAGTGGCTCATTGAACCTTTTATTCCATCTTGCCCGCCAACTAAAAAACAGCCGCATCCTGCTGCTCGGCACCTATCGCCCTGACGATGTGGCGCTGGGCCGTGCAGGTGCGCGTCATCCCCTTGAGCCGGTCTTGAATGAACTAAAACGTTACAACGGCGATATCATCATTGATCTTTCGAATTCCAGTCCGGATGAAGGCCGGGCTTTTACCAACGAGTTGATCGATTCCGAACCCAATCATCTGGATGCCGCCTTCCGTGAGCAATTGTTTGCCCATACCGATGGGCATCCGCTGTTTACGGTTGAACTGTTGCGCAATCTGCAGGAACGCGGCAACCTGCTCAAGGATAAAGATGGCTGCTGGATCCAGGGGTCAACCCTGGATTGGGGCGCATTGCCCGCCCGCGTCGAAGGTGTGATCGGGGAAAGGATCGCACGTCTGCCTGAAGGTCTGCGCGCGACCATCAGCATTGCAAGTGTGATGGGCTATGAATTCATTGCACAGGTGCTGGCGCGCGTTCAAAAGGTGGAAGAGCGCGAGTTGCTCAAAGATTTATCACGTGAATTGGAGAAGCGCTATCTCCTGGTGTTCGAACAGGGTGAAACGAAAATCGGGAAGCAGTTTCTCTCCATCTATCGATTTTCACATGCATTGACCCAGCAATATCTCTATGACGAACTCAGCGCGGGAGAACGGCGCATGCTGCATGCGGAAATTGCCGAAACCCTGGAAGCCATAACAGCCGAGCATAGCGACCAATTTGCCTTGCAACTGGCCCGCCATTATGACGAAGCCGGGAATGCCGAAAAGGCTGTGTCCTATTGGACTCTGGCAGGCGACGCCGCCTTCGCGATCTATGCTCAGAATGAGGCGATCGCAGCCTACACCCGCGCGCTGGAACTCGGCCAAGAGATCGACCATAAGCTCGGAACAGCTCAACCATCTATATACGCGCCGCGGACGCGCCCATGGAATTGACCGGGCAATTTGAGCAGGCCCTGAAGAACTATGCTGAGATGCTAACCACCGCGCGCACAGCACAAGGATCGCCGCATGGAATTGGAAGCACAGGTGGCGGCCAGTACGCTTTACTCCACTCCGACCGCTGTGATGGATGCGGAAAAAGGCCAGGCATTATCCGAAGAAACCCTCAAACTGGCTCAGGAGTTGGGAGACCAATCCATTGAATGCCGGGTGCTGTGGAATTTACTTCTGGCGAATTTGCACGGAAGCAAGACAGACCAGGCCATAGACTATGGGGAGAGATCCTTGAGCCTCGCACGTGCCTTGAACCTGCGCGAGCAGATCCCCTACACGCTCACCGACCTGGGCCGGGCTTATAACGTGGTGTGCCGCTTCGAAGAAGGCGAAGCACGCTTGATGGAAGCCGCCGGCTTGTGGCGCGAGTTGGGCAATATGCCCATGCTAAACGATAACCTGAACACCTTGCTGCTTAATCTCGTTTGGTCAGGAAAATATGAAAGAGCCCTCGGCGTTGCACAGGAAAGTCTTGAGGTCAGCAAATTAACCAAGAATGTCTGGGCTCAGGGTTGGCCGCGCCATTTGCAGGGTCAGATCTGGTTCGAATACGGAGAGATTGACAGGGCTTTGGATGAGCTGGATGCGAGTGTTCGACTGGTCGTGGAAGCCAATGCGCCCATCCACACAAAGTGGTATAGCGCCAACCTGTGTTGGGCCTACATCCAGATCGGAGCCATTCAAAAAGGGATGGACTTGTATCGCACCACCCGCGTTCCAAACCAGGAGCTTCCCGCGCCCACGGCTTGGACTCCGGCGGCGGTGGCCTATGCACTCTGCGAGATTGCAACCGGGCAGCTCGATCTGGCAGCCTCCACTCTCGGCGCCCGCCGGCTCAGCAACACCGTTATGGACTATGCGCTGAAACTGGCCCAATGCAGGCTGGCCCTGGCTCGTAAAGATCCTGCCCAAGCCATCGCAATCATTGACCCCGTGGTTAAGGACAGCCAGCAATTCAAAGTCGGCCAATATCTTCCTGAGGCGCTTTTCCTGAAAGGCCAGACTCATTTGATGAATGGCGAACCTGACCTGGCCAAAGCTGCGTTCGAGCAAGCCCGTCTGGCTGCCGAGGCGATTGGCTCCCGTCGTTTACTGTGGCAAATTCTCTCTGCAATGGCTGGGATCGAGTCTGATCATGAGAAATCCGCTCTATTGAAAACACAAGCGCATGACACCATACAGTTCATCGCCGGTCATATAAGCAGCGACGAACTACGCTCTTTATTCCTGCAATCAGAAGCGCTAAAAACGCTACTGGCCTGAAGCAATCATCTGGAACCATAGGTAGTATTCCGGGAACCGTATTCCCTTCTGCAACGTCTGGAGTGTGGAGGGCCCCACCCATGAACGCTGACCGCAAGCCTTTGCTCAGACCTGTGCTGCTCGTTACGCTGATCGTTATTATCCTGGCAGCCGCCTTCATGCTCTTCAGAGTTTTTATGCCCACCCATCCTGTAACCGGCGCCGGAACGCTCAGACCTGCCAATACGCTGGCAGGGACGGCACTGCCGTCCGAAGGGACTCCTGCCGCCTCCGGCAATGATTATAGCGTTCAGGTCGCCCTGGCTGAGGGCCAGGCTCAAACTCCAACCCCGCTGGTCGAGCCCGTCGCCACCGGTGAACCGCTCACTCCGGATGAGATCGAAGCCATCTTCAACCGCCTTCCGGGTCTGCCCGCCTCGCCTGCCGACCAGACCGAATTCAAATATCCGGTTCAACTGCTGCCGCCTCCCCGCCCGGGCAAGACCATCACGGAGCAGTTCCCGCCGCTCGAATCGGCGCCTACCCCGCAGGTCGCTTCCAGTGCGCCGCTGCAGGTGCTGCGCTTTGCCCCGCAAGGCGAGATCCCGATCGCACCCTTTGTCAGCCTCACTTTCAACCAGCCCATGGTGCCGCTTGGAACCCTGGGCGACCTGGCTGCCGGATCGGTCCCGGTCCGGATCGATCCGCCGTTGGAAGGCACCTGGCGCTGGCTGGGGACCAAGACGCTCACCTTTGAATACGACTCCAAACTGATCGACCGCCTGCCCAAAGCCACCGCCTACACAGTCACCGTCCCCGCCGGGACGAAATCCGTCAGCGGCGGCCTGCTGGCGGAAGCGGTCACGTGGACCTTCAGCACGCCTGCGCCCAAGCTGGTGGCGATGGTCCCGCAAAATATCCCGCAGCCGCTGCAACCGCTCATCTTCGCCGCCTTCGACCAGCGCATTGACCCGGCGGCAGTCCTGGCAACGGTCCAGGTCTTTGCCGGCAATACCCGCTTTGACCTGGCGCTTGCCAGCCAGTCCGAGATCGAAAAAGACGAGCAGGTCAGCCGGTCTGTCAAAGACGCCCAGGCCGGTCGCTGGCTGGTCTTCAAAGCCACCCGTCCTTTCCCCGCAGATAGCTCCGTCTCGGTCACCATCGGCCCGGGCACGCCTTCCGCCGAAGGCCCGCTCGTCACGACCTCCGCCCAGTCTTTCGGGTTCTCAACCTACGCCCCCCTGCGCGTCGTGGACCATAGCTGCAATTGGGGCAACAACAATTGCCCGCCGCTCACGCCTTTCATCATCCGCTTCAATAATCCCCTCGATACCCGCCTCTTCGCCGAGGAAATGGTCAGCGTCTCGCCCCAAATCCCGGGCATGACCGTCAATCTCAACAGCGATACCATCCTTATCAGTGGTGAGACCAAAGGACAGACCACCTACACCGTCACGCTGTCTGCCAGCCTCAAGGATGTTTTTGGCCAGACAATGGGCGCAGGACGTGCGCCTGACCTTCAAGGTCGGCAAAGCTGAACCGGCTTTATTCGGAACGGGTCAGGCTTTTGTCACGCTGGATCCGGCAGTGAAAAAACCGGTCTTCTCAGTCTATGCCATCAATTACTCCAAACTGGCCGTGAAAATTTACTCCGTGCAGCCCGGCGATTGGCCTGCGTTTGAGAAATATCTGCAGGATTGGCAGCGCACCGACCGGGTTGTGGAAATCCCGGGCAAGCTGCTGTTCGATAAGACCCTCGCGCTGGATAATCCCGCCGATACCCTGTCGGAAGTGAACATTGAATTGTCGCCTTATCTAAAACAGGGCTTTGGTCAATTCGTAGTGGTCGTCCAGCCGCCGGCGGGCATGTTCGAATCCGAGAACGATAAATGGCAGCGGTATTCCCAGACCGTTCAAGCCTGGGTGCAGGTCACCCAGATCGGCGTGGATGCCTACACCGATGCCTCGGATATGGTCGTCTGGGCGACTGACCTGAAGAACGGCGCGCCCCTGGCGGGCGTCAACATTCAACCCAACCAGGGCGGCGCCGCATTCACCACCGGCCCGGATGGCACCGCCCGCTCGCCCATCCCATCCGGCGCAACCTACCTGCTGGCCAGCCGGGGCGCGGACACGGCCATGCTGCTGCACTCGCCTTATTATTGGGATGATTCCGGTTGGAAACCTGGCTCGCCTTCCGACTCCTTGCGCTGGGCCGTGTTCGATGACCGCCAGATGTATCGCCCCGGCGAAGAAGTCCACATCAAAGGCTGGCTGCGGCGCGTGGGTGCGAAACAGACTGGGGATGTCAGCCTGGTGGGGGATGCGGTTACTTCGGTAACCTATCAGCTCACGGACAATCAGGGCAATTCGATCGGGTCCGGGCAGGCGCATGTCAATGCCCTGGGCGGTTTTGATTTTGTCTTCAGCATCCCGCAGACTGTCAACCTTGGCTATGCCCAGGTCAACCTGACTGCCCAGGGCAGCCTGGCCGGCCTGGATGAAATCTCCTATGGCCATACCTTCCAGATCCAGGAATTCCGCCGGCCTGAGTTCGAAGTGACGGCGCGCAATGAAACCAGCGGGCCTTATTTTGCCGGAGGCGAAGCGCTGCTGTCCGTTACGGCCAAGTATTATGCCGGCGGCCCGCTCCCGGATGCGGATGTGACCTGGGAAGTCAAGACCACGCCCGCCAATTACGATCCGCCCAACTGGCCCGATTTTGTTTTCGGTGAATGGCAGCCCTGGTGGAATATCCAACCCATGGATTTTCCCGGTCCGGACGGAAACACCCAGACCGAGACCTTTACGGGCAAAACCGGTGCCGACGGCACGCATTACCTGCGGCTGGATTTCAACCAGCTCGGCAAACCGGAGCAAAACCCGCGCCCCATGAGCATCACTGCCCAGGCCACCGTGATGGATGTGAACCGCCAGGCCTGGGCCAGCAGCACCTCCCTGCTCGTCCATCCCGCCGACCTGTATATCGGCTTGCGCAGCCAGCGTTATTTTGTCGAACGCGGCACGCCCCTCAAAGTGGACTTCATTGTCACCGACCTGGATGGCAACCCGCTCGCCGGTCAGCCGGCCCTGATCACCGCCGCCCGCCTGGAATGGAAACTACGGGACGGGGTCTGGACAGAAGAGCCGGTCGATACCCAGGAATGCTCGCAGCTCTCCGCACTCCAGCCGCAGACCTGTTCCTTCGATACGCCCGTTGGCGGGAGCTACCGCATCACCGCCCTGGTCACCGATGAGCAGGGACGTAAGAATCAGTCAAGGATTGAACGTTGGGTCAGCGGCGGACAGCAGCCGCCCTCCCGCAATGTGGAACAGGAACAGGTGACGCTGATCCCCGACAAGCAGACCTACCAACCCGGCGATACTGCCCAGATCCTGGTGCAGTCCCCGTTCAGCCCGGCCGAAGGGCTGCTCACGGTCAGCCGCAGCGGGTTCCTGTATACCACCCGCTTCCAGATCGAAGCCGGCTCGACCACCTTGAGCGTGCCCATCCAGGCCGCCTACATCCCCAACCTGAACATTCAAGTCGACCTGGTGGGTTCGGCCGCCCGCACGGACGATGCCGGCCAGCCGCTGAGCGCTGTTCCGCCGCGCCCGGCCTTTGCCACGGCGCAACTGGATCTCAGCATTCCGCCGCTGCAGCGCACATTGTCGCTGCAAGTCAAGCCGCAGGCCGCTCAACTTGAACCCGGCGGTGAGACCACGCTGCAGGTGCTCTTGAAAGATGCCAATGGCCAGCCGGTTCCCGGCGCTGAGTTGGCGGTGGTGGTTGTCGACGAAGCCATCCTGGCGCTGACAGATTACCAGGCGATCGACCCGCTCAGCATCTTCTATACCGAGCGCGGCTCGGATGTGCTCAGCCTGTATGGCCGCAGCAGCCTGGTGCTGGCGAGCCCGCAAACCCTGCTGAGTAAAGCCGCCGATCAAAGCCATATGCTGGGCTTTGGCTACAACGCAGCGCCGGCCACCGCCGCCCCGGCTGCGCAAGCCCCCGCTCCCTCTGGCGAAAGAGCCGCAGGGGGAGCCGCGGGACAGACTCCCATCGCGGTTCGCTCTGACTTCAATCCGTTGGCCACCTTTGCGCCCTCGGTCCGCACCGGTTCCAACGGCGAGGCGCGCCTGGACATCCAACTGCCCGATAACCTGACCCGTTACCGGGTGATGGTCGTGGCCGTGGATGACAGCGGCCGTCAATTTGGCGTGGGCGAATCGAACCTCACCGCCCGCCTGCCGCTGATGGTGCGCCCATCTGCGCCGCGCTTCCTCAACTTCGGCGACAAGTTCGAACTGCCCGTGGTTCTACAGAACCAGACCGATGCAGCCTTGACTGTGGATGTGGCCGTGCGCGCCACCAACCTTGAGCTTGCCAGCACCGGCCTGCGCGTAACCGTCCCCGCCAACGACCGCGTCGAAGTGCGCTTCCCCGCCAGCACCCAGATGGCCGGCACGGCGCGCGTGCAGGTCGCAGCCATCTCCGGCAGCCTTCGCGGATGCTGCCGTGGTGGAGCTGCCGGTCTACACGCCCGCCACCACCGAGGCCTTTGCCACCTACGGCGTCATCGACAACGAGCAGGCGCTGGCCCAACCCGTGCTTTATCCAACGGATGTCTTCCCGCAGTACGGCGGCCTGGAGATCACCACCTCCTCCACCGCGCTGCAGGCCCTCACCGATGCGGTGCTGTACCTGGTCGATTATCCGTTCGAGGGTTCCGAGCAGTTGGCCTCGCGCATCCTGGCCGTCGCCGCGCTGCGGGATGTGCTGACCGCTTTCCAGGCGGACGGCCTGCCTGCGCCCGCCGACATGGAAGCCGCAGTCACGCGTGATATCACCGGTCTGCAAGGTCTGCAAAATTCAGACGGCGGCTTCCCCTACTGGCGGCAGGGCTTCGAATCGATCCCGTTCAACACCATTCACGTCGCCCATGCCCTGCTGCGCGCCGGGCAAAAAGGCTTCGCGGTGCCGCCTGAGATGCTGCAGGGCGCACTGAATTACCTGCGCGATATCGAGATTGCACTACCCGTCCTGGTACAGCCAGCAGACGCGCTGGACGCTGAGCGCCTATGCCCTGTACGTGCGCAACCTATCCGGCGACCGCGACGCGCAAAAGGCCCTGAAATTGCTGCGGGATGCCGGCCTGGATAATCTTTCGATGGAAGCCATCGGCTGGCTGTGGCCGGTGATCGATGACGAAACGCAGCTGGAGGAGATCCGCCGCTTCGTGAACAACCACGTGGTCGAAACCGCCGGGGCGGCCAACTTCACCACCGCCTACGATGACCAGACCTACCTGCTGCTCAGCTCCGACCGCCGCACCGACGCCATCCTGCTGGATGCGCTGATCGGCGATAACCCGCAGAGTGACCTGATCCCCAAAGTGGTCAATGGCCTGCTGGCGCACCGCACCCAGGGCCGCTGGGACAATACCCAGGAGAATGTCTTTGTGCTTTTGTCGCTGGACCATTACTTCAACACCTTCGAAGCCCAGACCCCGGATTTCGTCGCCCGCTTCTGGCTCGGCGATACCTACGCCGGCAGCAATGAATTCCACGGCCGCACCACCGAACGCCAGGAGACTCATCATCCCGATGACCTACGTGCTTTCCGAGACGGCCTCGGGCGGCGGTACCCAGGACCTGATCCTCAGCAAGGACTGGGCCGGGGCGGCTGTATTACCGGCTCGGGCTGCGCTACGCCCCCACCGACCTCAACCTGGCTGCGCTCGATATGGGCTTCGTTGTCCAACGCCGCTACGAAGCGCTGGATCATCCCGAAGATGTCTCCCAGGACCGGGATGGCGTCTGGCACATCAAAGCCGGTGCGCGGGTGCGCGTGCACATCACGCTGGTGGCCGATAACCGCCGCTACCACGTCGCCCTGGTTGACCCGCTGCCGGCCGGGCTGGAAATCGTCAACCCCGCCCTGGCCGTCTCGCAGAGCACCTCGCCGGAGGATCCCTCCACTCGCAGCTATGGTTGGTGGTGGTGGGGCCCGTGGTACGAGCATCAGAACCTGCGCGACGACCGCGCCGAGGCCTTCACTTCCCTGCTCTGGGACGGAGTCTACCAATACACCTACATCGCGCGTGCCACCACGCCCGGCACCTTCATCGTCCCGCCCGCCAAAGCCGAGGAGATGTATTCCCCCGAAGTCTTCGGCCGCAGCAGCAGCGACTGGGTGATCATCAGGTAATGCCTGCATCCGTCCTCCGCATCCGAGGAGGTAATTCACTTGAAAACATTTTCATTTCGAACGAGCATGCTCATGACCGGTCTATTGCTTTCCCAGGTGATGAGCGCCTGCGCCCCGCAAACCACGAAAGGACCAACCCCAATGCCGCAAAGTACAACATTTGCCAGAGTTAGCATGCCAGACACGCAGCTGAGGCAGCTCAAGTCTTCAGCAACCGGTCGCAGCTACGATATTTATGTGCTCCTTCCTACTGGTTATGCACAGGATCAGAAGAAATATCCTGTCCTGTACGTGCTCGATGGACAATGGGATTTCAAGCTGCTCGATTCCATCTACGGCGGGCTGCTCTTCGACGGGTTCATTCCTGAGATGATCATCGTCGGAATCACGTATTCCGGCGCCAACCCGGACTACAATGCACTAAGAGCCATGGACTATACGCCGGTAAGCGATATGTCCTTTCCAGGTTCCGGCGGAGCGCCAAAATTCCTGGCATTTCTAAAAGATGAGCTGATGCCTCTCATCGAAACCAACTACCGGGTGGATGAATCTCAAAGAGTGCTGATGGGGAGTTCTTTCGGCGGCTCGTTCACTTTGTATGCTCTCTTCAGCGAGCCAGGGCTCTTCCGCGGATATGTGGCCGCCAGCCCGGCTGTCGTCTATGGGGATGGGTTTGCTTTTACGCAGGAGGCCAAATATGCCAAAAGCCATCCGGATTTGCCTGTCAGGCTGTTCCTGAGCGTGGGCGAGTTGGAACCCCTAAAAACGCCAGTCCAGGAGTTCATGCAGGTGCTCAGCAAACGCGGCTATACAGGGCTTCGAATTGGAGACGCGCATAATCGAAGGAGAACGTCACGCAGGGAATAAACCGGAAGCTTTCAACCGCGGGCTGAGGTTCATTTTTCAAGCCAGGTAATACTTTCCGGGATCATTTCTGAATTTGAATCATAAGGAATCGCAACCATGACTGTATTCATCACAGGCGGAACAAGCTCAATTGGGCGCGTGCTGGTAAAGGAATTAGCCGGAAAAGGGATTCCCATGCGTGTGCTGGTCCGTAAGAGTTCAGACCGCTCCATGCTTGAATTCCCGCAGGTCACATTTGTTGAAGGGGATGTGACCGACCCGGACGCCATCCGGAAAGGAATGGCGGGCTGTCAAAACGTCAACCACCTGGCTGCCATTGTTGGTCACAATGTTCCAGAGGCAGAATGGTGGCGTGTTAACCGGGATGGCAGCCGGAATGTTCTTCAAGCGGCATATGAGCTCCACGTAGACAGCCTGGTGCAGGTCAGTTCGCTCTCCGTCTTGGGTTTCACCCGGCCCGGAGAAACCGCCGATGAAAGCCGGCCGATCGATACAGGCAAGTATGTAAATCTTTATCAAAAGACAAAACACGCCGCGGATGAAATTGCTCAAGAGTATGTCGCGAAAGGGCTGGCGGTCAAGGTTGTTTACCCTGGGTTTGGATATGGATGCTCACAGGCAACCAGCCATGCGAGTCTGCAGGAACAAACTCTTCTGCGGATGGCCGCCGGGAAGCCGGTGGCAATCATGGGCAGCGGAAAGAACCGCCTGTGTCTATCGTATTATAAGGACACGGTTGCTGGCATTCTTTTGGCTCACGAGCATGGGAAGGCCGGCGAAGGCTATATCCTGGGGAATGACAATCTGACGTTTCCAGAAATCTGGGAGACGGTCGCCAGGCTGCTTGGAAAAGAACCGCCGCGCCGGCGGATTCCTTTGTCCGTTTTGGAATTGATCTCCTCTGCAAATCGTGTATTTACTGGAAAACCCATCTTTCCATCAGACTTCTTTGACATGGTCGGTTTTAACTGGTGTTTTAGCAATCGGAAAGCCAAAGAGCAGTTAGGCTGGCAACCGCATTCGTTTCCGGATGGATTACGGGAAACCTGGAAGGAATATAATGAACTTGGCTGGAGCAAAGATGATTAAAGTTCGCTTACGTCGCATCCTGGGTCTTATGCTATTGAGCACACTTATAGCTGGCTGCGTTCAGGCCCAAACCAAATCAGATATCTACGCTGACCCCCGCGAAACCGATCACCGGCTGCAACCACTGCTAGTCCCATCTCTGTGGTCAAACCCGAGCTGGAGAAGTATTTTCAGGGATTTAAAGGCTGCTTCGTGCTTTATGACCGCAACCTGGATCAGTCCATTCGTTATAACCCCAACCGCTGCGCCGAACGATTCATACCGGCTTCCACTTTCAAGATCATGAATTCGTTGATCGGCCTGGAAACCGGCGTCATCCCGGATGAAAACTATGTCATAAAATGGGATGGCACCCATTACGATGTTCCCTCCTGGAATCAGGATAGCACTTTGAAAACGGCCATACAGAATTCGGTGGTGTGGTACTACCAGGAACTGGCCAGGCGGGTGGGGTATGAAAAAATGCAATACTACGTGGACGCAGCCCACTATGGGAATCAAAACATCTCTGGTCAAATTGACACTTTTTGGCTGGAAGGCGGATTAAGGATTTCTGCTGATGAACAGGTCGAATTCTTGAAACGCTTATATCAGGGCAACTTGCCTTTTTCCCAAAGGTCGATCAATATCGTCAAAGATATTTTGGTGATGGAAAAGAACGGGTCCTACCAGTTGAGTGGCAAAACCGGGTCAGTGCAGCGCATCCCACCTCCCGAGAGCTGGTTTGTGGGTTATCTGGAAACCAACGGCGATGTATATTATTTCGCGACGAATTATGAAAGTTCCAGTTCGGATGGACTTGCGAGTGGTGACACTGCGAAACAAATCAGCCTGGACGTTTTACGCGGCCTGGGATACCTTCCATAATCAAAAGAGTCAGACGCACAGCCCAACCAAACCCGCCCCTGCAGGCCGCCGGCAGCTTAGAAGCCGGAGCAGGGACCGTTGAATCCGCCCAGGGAACTATCCTGCAGGTATCCCAGGGCATCGATGCCGGCTGTCCCCACGTTGAGATCCAGCGTGTACCATCCGGTTGCGCTGGCTGTCACCATGGCATAATCATTCAAATGCATCGTGACCAGCACAGATGAGCTGGTATTCGAACTGGAGTAGATCGGGGTGTCGCTCATGATCATGGCGTAACAGATGCCGGCGATGGGCGCGATGACGGTCGGCAGGCTGGCGCAGCCGGAGCTGGTCGTTACGTCATGCGTCTTCAGCACCCAACGCATCCGGAACAGGCCGACATTCCCGGCCTGGGCCACGCCCGGGTCAAACCCATAGAATCCGTCCGCGGTCTTGACCGTCGGTTGGATGGTCTCGGACCCCAGGGTTCCGAATGGGTCGGCAGCCGCGCTCGCCCGCATGTAGATCGTAACCGGGTTGACCGCCGTCATCGTACAGGCGCTGGCCGGCGTGGGCGAGGGCGGAGTGCAGGCTGCCAGCAGCAGCGCAGGGATGAGCACGAAAATTAGTTTTTGCATGCGATCCTCCTTCTTTTGGTGGCATTCAGGGAAGAACTATCGAAAGCCGGGACATTTTTATAGTACGTCTTTTGATCTCCAAATACAACCACCCAAATAGTGGATTGCTCTTCGGCCGGGTTCCGCCCCCGCTTCCAGCCTCCCCGTCTCTCTCCTAAATTATAAAGGAGAGTTCTCTCACTATTATTTTCACAGAGGGGCCCACCTGACACCCCCATATATCCCCTATTTTCGGGCAACTCCCAACGGACCACTTTTACTTCGCCGTGCGTTTATTTCCATTGGCAACAAGATTGCGTACAGAAATTCATTTACTGGCGTTGGGATACCCACTTCGCGCCCCATTCGAACAACTGCGCCGGTCTGGGATTTCAATTCGGATGGGCGGCCATCCATAATATCATTTTGCATGGAAGCTAGCGTGGCAGGCGGGTTTTTGTCGATCATATCCAGGATGCGGTTGACGGTATCCTTAGCAAGTGCAATGCCCTTGGCCCGCCCTACCAATGTGACCTCTTCCAGGGCAGCCCGGAGCAAGCGGCGGGTTTCGGGCAAGCTGCGGAATATCCCCATCGGTTGGCGTGTTGCAGCCCCCAGCCCACTGACTGCAACGATGAATATAAACTTTTCCGATAGTGCCACGTTAATATCCGGGGGCACATAACAGTCAATCCCTGGCAATGGGCGAAAACCTGTCGCAGGGATTCGACGCGCTGAGATGGTTGGGCATCCAGCTCGCCGAAGGCAATCATCGGTTGAATGGCAATATGCCGGATCACACCCGGCGCGGGGATCATAACGCTTATGCGGCACAACCCGGCGAGAACATGTTCCCGCCCTAAAGCTGTTTCCAATTGAGAGGGCGCAGATACGCCGTTTTGCAGGGGCAGGACAATGGTCTGTGCGCCAATGAGCGGCTTTATTGCCTCAGCCGCATCGGGCACTTGCCAGGCCTTGACGCCCAGGATAACCAAATCCACCAGTCCAATTTTGCTGGGGTTATCGCCAGCTTTGGCGGGCTGGATGGCAAAATTACCCAGGATGCTTTCGATACGCAATCCATTTTCCCTGATAGCGCCCAGATGCTCACCGCGGGCGATAAAAGTGACATCTTCACCAGACTGCGCCAGCCGGGCGCCGAAATAACCGCCTACGCCACCAGTACCGAAAACGACTATTTTCATCTTTGTCTCCATTGGCCACAAGTAAAAACCTGTACCTTGATGCAATTCCCGTAGGCCTGACTAAGGCCTTCACGCTTCTCAGAATTCACCTGACTGCGCATATGTTAGCGCATGACAACATTTTGGACTTGTCCAATTCTACCCGCCCCTCGCATTCTGGGAATCGCATATTATAATTTGATGTGAATGGTCAGGGCCCTCTTGCCATAAAAATCATCCAGCATAAAGCTGGCTCTCAGCTGTAATTCTCCTTAATTCCATTACAATATAGGAGTTTGCCAAGGATCAGGAGTCAGTGTCTAAGCTAGACTTTATCCATTCTTGAACGTTCAAGGTGTGTAAAAAGCAGCGTTACTCAGGTAATTGAGCATTTCAGTCTGCATTTTTCGAACATCATATCGTTTTTGCGATAGTTGAAAATAGCGATGTTGCCAAATTTCTTGTCTCACGAGCGCCAAAGCATCCGAAAAAGTCGGCAAAGGCTTGCTGTACCAGGCATCTTGCCGGATCGGGATCTTGCCTTTCTGGGCGTGCGTGTTGGCCAGCAAGGTCACCAGCGAGAAGAGGCCCAACAAAGCCGGTGTGGTGCGAGCGATAGCCCAATCAGACCATTGTCGTCTGGGTCTCCACGCCCAGGTGGTCTCTGACTTCATGAAAAGTGACTTCCAATTGCCAGCGCATCACGAACCACTTCAAGATTTGTTCAGGTTTTTCGTTCAGGTCAGTACACAGCAAGGCTTGCGATTTGAACTTGCCTTTCGGGTCGCGGATCAGGACCCAGCGGATCGGCAAAGGCGGCATGCCATTGTGAAACCAGACTGCAGTCGCAGAAGCAATTTCAACTTCTCGTCTTCCTTCCCCATACCAGTTTGGAATGATCATTTTCTTCCAAGCTGGTCTGAGCATCTTTCAATACTTGCTCCAGGGTAGGCAAGCGTTTGCCTTTCTTGCGAGGTCGTCCTCTTTTCCCTGGTTTGCGTTTGGGAGCTGGCGCATACAAAGCCGCATCCAACCGAAAACGAGCGATCAGGGTGATCGGATCGGCAAGTTTAGCCACTTGCCACAAGAAATCGATGGCTGCATAGCCGCCATCCATCACCACGACCAGTTTTCGCCCTGGCAACCAGCGTCTGGCTTGCAAAAGTACTTGCCTAGCCCAGTCGGTCAGCTTCTTGTGAGCCCGTTTGCGCTTCTTCGTAGTAGCGCTCGGAAGGAGCCAGCACCGTCAGGAAAGGCAATGCCCAGACTCGCTGCGCCCATGGAATAGGTGCCAACAGCATCAAGCTCAACCAGCGCAAGCCACTGGCTTTGACGAAGTGGCTGTGGCTGGAACGCACCGGATCCCGGTAGATCCCCTTTCGCCTTGATCTTCGCTCCCCGGCGCCGTTCGATCGTATCGTCCAGTCCCATCACTACCGGTCCCGTCACTGGCAAAGCAGTAATCAACATACCCAGAATCAGTCGACTGGCTTCCCGGCTCGACCAGACTGCCCGGTTGAGCACCCGATGATAATTCTGAAAATGCTTTTCTCATGCTCAGCCCCATGATCCGCAGTACCGCAGTCACCGTGCGTTGTCCTGGAGCCAGGATCGCTCCCAACAAGCAAAACTTGTGCTTGTTGCCAAACCCGTCTTGGAGAAAACAGAGAGCAAAGGTCGTGAAGAATCATGATATATTCTGCTGGCAGGGTAAGCATAGTCCATCCTCGTCGCTGAGAGATGGCTATAGCTTACTCTTGCATTTTGTTAATGTGCAAATGGATAAAGTCTAGCTAAGAACCTATCCTAAATTAATAGAATAACCAAATTTTGAGTGTGTGCGGCGAAGCCGCACACACTCAAAATTTGAACTTCTCCTTAATTTCCGGATAGATATTAAGTTGATTGGAAGGAGATGACGCGGTGGCCAACCTCCCGGAACAACCCCATAATCTAAAGAAAGCCATAAAACTTCACCACGCAGTAGCACTATATGTGAGCTCCGTTTTGGGATCAGGAATTCTGGTCCTGCCCGGGCTCGCCGCACAGGTTGCCGGGCCGGCTTCACTGGTGGCATGGGCTGTTTTAGCGATTGCAAGTTATCCATTTGCATACACATTTGCGTCACTCTCTGCCCGCCGTCCAGAGTCCGGAGGCATCTACGGATTTGCAAAAGAGAGCTTTGGGTTTCCAGTTGCCGTGGTAAGTGGGTGGCTGTTCGCGTTCTGGTATATCACCGGGGCGCCGGCCGCAACCCTGATCGCAGCCTCGTATCTCGCTTACGCGTTTCCGATGAGCAGGTTCATGATCTTCGTAGTCGCTGGAATCATCATGCTTCTGGCTTTCAGCATCAACTACCGGGGAATTGTCTTCAGTAATAAGATTCAATTGGTCGTTATTGCAACCATCCTCGTGCTACTTCTGGCGGCTGTCGTTTTTTCATTTGGATCCATGCAGGTCAGCAGCTTTACCCCATTCGCACCGCATGGACTTTTGGCAATTGGAACGGCCGCCGCCCTGATTTTCTGGTCGTACCTGGGATATGAGAATGTTTCGAATGTCGCCGAGGAATTTGAGAACCCGCAGCGGGACTTTCACCGCAGCATTCTCCTGAGCGTTATCATCATTAGCCTCCTCTATCTTGCAATTGCAGTCGTGACCATCGGCACTTTATCGTACAAAGCCGGTGGAAGTGTCGCTCCCTTTGCAGTGATGTTATCGAATGTTCTGGGAAACTATGCAGGGGCAGGAACAGCGCTCCTGGCGATAGTGATCATCTTCGCTACGGTAAATGCTTACACAGCCGGAATGTCCCGGGTTGTGCTCGCGATCGCTCGGGACCGCGGATTGCCAAAATGGTTGGATCATGTCGACCGAAAATCTGGAACTCCGACGCGCAGTTTGATGATCCTTTCTGGATCAGGCCTCCTCGCGCTCACGTTCTATTATTTCTTCAAGGTGAATCTTCAGACAGCTCTATTGATACCGAGCGGCGCGGCAATCCTGGTGTATATCATCGGTTCCGCAGCGGGCATTCGATTGCTTGGTGGGCGCGGTCGGCAGAGGCTCTTCCCCTGGATCTCGTTTATATTATCGATCGTGTTGCTGCCTTTTGTAGGGCTGGCGGCTATTGGATCGATCCTGGCTGGCCTTGCAGCCTTTATTTATGTTCGTTACAGAAGCCGCTGAGTGATAGCCGCAGCGGAGAACATACATTTTGGGGATTTCTTCTGTGGCTGGGCGTGTATCCTCATGAAATAATCTATATCAAGGGTTTCGGGCGGTGAACCGAGTAAGCATAGCGATCGTCCTCGCACAAGATATAACGGCGAGATCGGCCTGATGCGAGTCAACGTCGATCGTTTCATCGAGGCCTATACGACTTCCCTGCCAGATTTGGATTTTGAAGAAAGGCTCTCAGTCTTGCGCGCCATTACTCTGGCAGTCGGGCGCATTGTCGGCCTCTGCAGGTTCCCAATCCCTGGGCATTCCATTCAACCGCTGTCAAATTTGGTGCAGCTTTTATGCAATTTTGGATTGCTGCAGGCTGGCGCTGGAGGCTATGCCCCCGTCATGGTATCATTCCCCCGGAAACCCCTAGTTCCAGAGGAGATGAGAGATGATCACTGTCGAGCTCAAGCAGGATAACCAGTCTATCGGCATTCTGACTGCCGCTGAGAAGTTGTTCAAGACCGGTTCGCGCGGCTTTTTTGGGATGGGCAAGATCCAGATCGGCGAGAAACGTTACCAGGTCCAGGTCCAGTTGGTCGAGATTGGCTCCAAGCCCAAACTCGATCCCCTCAAAGATTGATAAGCCTCTGCCTGCTATTACGGCGCAAAGTCGCTTGAAATCCTTGCACAAAGCCAATTTTTATCCGCCAGTCTGCACTAATCTTCGCTAAGCGGTTGATATTCATTCTGTTTTTCATTCGGACTCTGCGCTGCATGGATCATTTTTGACCTGAATTATCTGACTTTAAGTACATCCTGGAGATGACATCCTGCCATTCCCCCTCCCTCTCCCAGGTAAGGTATAATCACCCACCGATGAGACCCACTCCCTTGCACCCAGGCAGATCTCTGGCCCTGCTCCTCGTTACCGCTATGCTGCTGTCTGGCTGCGCAAACAATTTATGGGGATCCAATTCCGTCTACCTTACCACCACCCCCAATCCCCCTGCCACCCTTCCCACGCCCACCCGCACATCTCCCTCAGATCCTGTTTCCAGCCTCGCCCCCTCTCCCACCCTCAACCCAACCGCCAGCCCGCTCCCGCTGGGTACCACCCTGATCCCATCCGCCACCCCCACCATTACCCCCACCCCCGGCATCCTCTCCGGCACCCCCGGCGCCACCGTCTTCTATACCTCCCAGTCCGGTGACAGTCTCAACGTGGTCGCCATTCATTTTGGCATAAAGCCCTCCGAGATCAGCGCCGCTGTGCCGCTCTCCGCCACCGGCTTTATCAACCCCGGTACGCTGCTCTTCCTGCCGGCCACCACTTCTGAAACCCCCACCACTCCCTCCCAGCAGATCATCCCGGATAGCGAGCTGGTCGATTCCCCCAGCGCAGTCGGTTTTGATATCAAAGCCTACGTGGATTCTGCCGGCGGGAAATTGAGCACTTATACCGATTACCACACCCCCAATGGCACGATTTCCGGGGCCGAGGGCATCCGCATCATCTCCATCGGCAGCTCCATCAGCCCCCGCTTGCTGCTCGCTCTCACCCAATATTACACCGGCTGGGTCCAGGGCCAGTCCAAACCCGGCCTGGATACCTCCCACCTGTTTGGCTACACCGATCCCGCCCTCGATCCGGCCAATCCCTCCTTGTACCAGTCCCTGCGCCTGGTCATCCAGGACCTCTTATCCGGCTATTACGGCTGGCGCGCCGGCAGCCTGAGCCAGCTCACTTTCCCGGATGGCACCCGCCTGCGCATCGCCCCCGAACTGAACGCCGGCAGCGTCGCCCTGCAGTATTTCTTCTCCAAACACCTTAACTATGCCGATTGGCTGCAAGCCATCGATCCCAATACCGGTTTCATCGCCCTCTATAAAAGCATGTTCGGCGATCCGTGGGTGCGCGCCGCTGAGCTTGGCCCGCTTTTCCCTGTCAACTTCAACCAGCCGCCCTTTACCCTGCCCTTTGATGTCGGCGTTCCCTGGAATTTGACCAACGGCCCGCACCCCGCCTGGGAAGCCGAAAGTTCCTGGGGCGCCCTTGATTTTGCCCCCTCCGGTGTCGTCGGCTGCGCCAATTCGAATGCCTGGGTCGTGGCCATCGCCCCCGGGCAGATCGTACGCTCGGAAAGCAGCTACGTGGTGCTCGACCTGGACGGGGACGGTTTCGAGCAGACCGGCTGGGTCGTCATCTACCAGCATATTTCCACCAAGGACCGCATCCCGGTCGGCGCCCTCGTGAATGGCGGCGACCACATCGGCCACCCTTCCTGCGAAGGCGGCACGGCCACCGGCACCCACACCCATATTGCCCGTAAATATAACGGTGAATGGGTCGCGGCCGGCGGGCCTTTGCCGTTCGTCTTGAGCGGCTGGACCGCCCATGCCGGAGCTGTGGAGGGCGTGGGTACCTTGACCAAAGGCGATCAGGTCGTCACTGCCAGCCAGGTCAGCGAAGGCATGTCCCAGATCACCCGCCTGCCGGGTCAATAACCAAGCCTGTGTCTCTCCTGAAAAAGCTTTTCCTTATTTGTATTGCAATTTTACTGGTCGCCTGTATGCCACAGGCTGCCGGTAATTTGACGCTCGTACCGGCCGCCTCCACCCCCACCTCTACCGCCGCCCCAACTTTCACCCCCTTTCCAAAACGCCCCGAGTACAACCCCGGCGAGCTGGTCGATTACGTCGCCCAGGCCGGTGACACGCTCCCGGCTTTGGCGGCCCATTTCAATACCAGCATCGCCGAGATCCGGGCTGCCAACGAGCAGATCCCGGCCGATGCCACCACCATGCCGCCCGGCATGCCCATGAAGATCCCGATCTACTACCTGCCCTTCTGGGGCACGCAGGAGCAGATCGTTCCCGATAGCCAGTACGTCAATGGCCCGGCTGCCGTTGGTTTCGATACCGCCGCTTTCGTCTCCAGCCGTCCGGGCTGGTTGAAGGATTACCGCGCGTATGTGGAAGGCGACAACCACACCGGGGCCGAGATCGTGGATATCGTCGCCACCAATTACAGCATCTCCCCGCGCTTCCTGCTGGCCTTGTTGGAATACCAGACCGGCGCCCTCTCCCAGCCCGTCCCGCCCAGCGGCAGTTATCCGTTGGGCGAGATCAATTATTACTACTGCCGGCCTGTATATGCAGCTCATCTGGGCCGCCAACCTCCTGAACGTGGGTTACTATGGCTGGTGGAGTGGGGATCTGACCGAGTTCCTGCACCCGGACGGTACCATCGAACGCCCCGATCCCTGGCAGACGGCCGCCACCGTGGCGTTCCAATACTATATTTCGCGTTCTGCTTCCCCCGAGGAATACGCCCGCGCCGTCGGTCCGGATGGCCTGAAGCGTACTTATCAGACTTTGTTCGGGGATGCCTGGGCCTATGACAAGTCCGGAAAACCCTTCATACAGGTCAGCCTGCAGCAGCCAACCCTGGCGCTGCCTTTCCTGGACGGCGAAACCTGGAATTTCACCGGCGGCCCGCATTCCGGTTGGGGCACGGCCGAGCTGCAGCCCTGGTCCGCCATCGACTTTGCCCCGCCCGCCAACGTCGGCGGCTGCGTTCCATCCGATCGGCCGGTGGTCGCCATGGCAGACGGGCTGGTCGTCCGTTCCGAGACCGGCGTGGTGATGGAAGACCTGGACGGCGACGGCGACGAACGCACCGGCTGGGTGATCCTCTATTTACATATTGCGACGGTTGGCAGGGCTCCGGCCGGCCGGACGCTGAAGAAGGGCGACACAATTGGCTATCCCTCCTGCGAGGGCGGCGAAGCCACCGGGACGCACGTTCATATCGCCCGCAAATACGATGGCCAATGGATCCCGGCCGATGGCGTCCTCCCGTTCAACCTGGAAGGTTGGATCTCCCACTACGGCAGCGCAGCCTATCAAGGTACCCTGACGCGCGGCACCCAAACGATAACCGCCTGCACCTGTTCAGATGCTGCCAGCCACATTAAAGGCGGAAAATAACATTATGTAGGGCAAAATGGCCATTTTGCCCCTACAAGTTCACCCTTCCCCGTTCGCTTCACTCGGGATGTACGTCCCGCTTTTCACCAGCTTGCGCTCCCGGGCGTTTTCCCCTCATAGATCTGGTAGCATAAATCGATCGGCACCACTTTGGCGAGCATCGCCTGGGCCGGGCAGTATTTCGTTGCCGAAAGCTCAATCGAGCGCTGCAGCGCCTTCTCCTCCAGCCCATGGCCGGTGACCAGGTAGGTGATGACCGAATGCGTGAACACCTTCGGATGCTCTGGCGCCCGCTCCGAGTGCACCTCGACTTCGAACGCGCTGACCTTCTGCTGCTTCTTTTTCAGGATGGAAATCACATCCATGGCGGTGCAGCCTGCCAGGCTGATAGCCATCAGCTCCAGCGGGCGGAAACCATCCTCGGCGCCGCCCACCTCCTTTTCGGCGCCAATCGGGATTTCGAAGCCGGAATCGGCTGTGCCGGTAAAATGCATTCCCTCTGTCCAGGTCACTTTTGCATTCATTTTTTCTCCAACAATTTCATTTCAATAATAGCGGGGTGACATATTTCTCGAGAATGGCCAGGTTCACCGGCCCTGTCCATCTCATGCGCAGGATGCCCTGCCGGTCAACAACGTAAGAACTGGGCAAATCCCAGTTCTGTAGGGCAGTCAGATTGTCGCTTTTTAGATCGAGCCAGACCGGAAAAGTCAGCTCATATTGTTGGACAAAACTGGTGACGGTATCGGCGGGTTCACCCGATTCGATTGCAACGACCAGGAAGCCTTGCCCGGAGTGGGCCTGGTAATAAGCCTGCAGCTCGGGCATTTCAGCCTGGCAGGGTGGGCACCAGGTAGCCCAATTGTTCAACAGCACGATTTTCCCACGCGTCATGCTCAGTGTGACCGGATTGCCCTGCAAGTCGGTCAACGGCACACTCGGCGCAGTCTGGTTCATGACCACCGGCGGGCGGTCGATTACGGCGGTGGCGAGCGCATTCTGCTGTCCACGCACCAGCAGTGGGATGAGAGCTGCCCCAATCAGGAATACCCCGGCTGTGATCAGGGTCAGAATAAGCGCCGTACGTGATTTCGGATTTGGCTGTTTTTGCATGGTTTAGTGTTGCATGTAATCTTCCAGGTTCAGGGTCTTGAATAGATGCTCGCGGGTTTCAACGGGTATTTCGGCGCTTTCCGCGGCCGAGGCGCGGTATAAGGAAATGGTTTTGCGGAGAGTGTCGATCACGACGCGGCAGTTATCGCATCCGGCTGTGTGCATTTCGATTTGCCGGCAGAGTTCTTCACTGAGCTCCCCGTCCACGTAATCAGACAGCAGACACAGCAACGTTTGGCATGTAGATTGTTCGTTTTCGCTCATTCTTTGCTCCTTTTGACGAGCCGTTCGTCATAAACCTGTAAATTAGAGACGGCAGTTCTACTTCTTTAGGTGATCCAGCCGTTCGCCAAAATAGCTGCTCAATTCCTCCCGCAGGCGTAAGCGGGCGCGCAGCAGGCGGGTCTTGACCGCCGTTTCGCTCAAGCCCAGGGCCTGGCTGGTCTCCTGGATGGAAAGGCCTTCGATATCGCGCAGGATAAAAACGATCCGCAGGGTCTCCGGGAGCCGCTGGACGGCGCGGTCCAGCGCTGCGCGTGATTCGCTTGTGAGGAATTCTTCTTCCGGCAGACAGCACCAGTCGGTAAATTGGACCGGGTCGAGGATCTGGTCTTCATCCTGCTCCTGAACCGTATCGGTGAAATTGGTTTCCGGGCGGCGTTTGCGCACCATCATCAAGGCTTCGTTGGAGGCGATCCGGTACAGCCACGTGGAAAGCTTGGAACGGCCTTCGAACTCGCGGATGTGCTGGAATGCCTTGAGAAAAGTATTCTGGAGCACATCCTGCGCATCTGGTTCGTTACCGAGCATCTTCAGCGCCAGCCGGTAGAGTGGGCCTGAATAGGTGTCCACCATGCGGGCAAATTCATGCTTGTCTCCGGAGCGCAGTGCCTCGATGGATATATCCTTCTGACCATCACTCATTAGATGATTCCCTTGGGTAAAAGTTGCTCATAACCTCTTGATCAAATGGGGCACCCCAAAAGTACTGGGGCGAGATCCCAAAACGGCCGGGAGGCACTCATTGAGATGATAAAATCGCTGCCTGGAGTATACACAAATCCTGTTATTTCCATGACATAATACACGGACAAACGTCCAATCTTTTAGGATGTTTGCCACTATGAAGGTTCGACGGCTTTCGCTAATATCCAAGTATATATGAATCTCGAAAAGTATAGTCAACTTGCTTTTTTTGTGGGCCTGGGCCAAAAAGAGATCCAGTTACTGGCGCCTTATTTCGCGCCCCAGACCTGGGTGGCGGGGACCGTCATCTTCGAGCAGGATGATTATGCCGAGTACCTCTATCTGGTGGTAAGCGGAGAAGTCACCATCCGCTTCAAGCCGCATGACGGGCCGTCAATGACCGTGACACGCGTCCAGCCGGGTGGCATCTTCGGCTGGTCGGCTGCCATGAATAACCCTGCCTACACTTCAGGCGCGGTTTGTTCATTGGACAGCGAAGTTCTGCGTATTCGAGGCACCGACCTGCGGGCATTATGTGATAAAAACCCCGAAGTAGGCCGGATCATCCTGGACCGGTTGGCGGGCGTCATCGCTGAACGCCAGCACAGCCGGCAGGGGCAGGTAAGCTCAATCCTGGCCAGCGGGATGCACCAGCAGTCCAGGAATTGAGGAGGCGCCATGGCTGAATTAATGACAGATCCAAAAACCGAGCTGCAAATGAAGGCGCTGGTCGAGCAGTTGAGCGCCTATATCGAGACCTTTCACGGCGGATCAGCCGAGTATGTCTCGTATGATGGTAAAGTGCTGAAAGTGCGCCTGGGTGGAGCATGCCTGGGCTGCCCGCTCTCGCCGGCCACGCTGCATGGCTGGGTGGAAGGAACGGTGAGACAGTTCTTCCCCGAGATCGAACGGGTGGAAGAAGTCAAATAGAAACATAACCTGCCGCTAACTGTGGCAGGTTTTTTTCAGGATCGCGACAAGCCATCTATAAATATCAACCCGGCCTGGGTGAACAGCTTGGCGATTGGTTTAATCCTACTGTGGATTGATATTCATGCTTGCGATTGCAGCCTCAAATATGGGCAGGGCTTCTGAGTACCGGTCAGGATCGGTGGTAAAAGTGATTTCCCAAAAAACATCTCCCTGTTTAACCAGGTATTGGATCGCTTTCATGTCTGTCCCGGAAATTGTCTCCTCGATCACCACCCTGCCAATATCTGTATAGTTTCCAATTGAAACCACACCTTCTTCCAAACAAGCCGCAGTCCCACCGATCTGCTGTTGGTAGTAGGCCGGTAATTCCTGGCATTCGCCCGACATAAATTGGCTGACCGGCATGCTGGCAGGATCATTCCCTACGTTCACGTTTGTAGCGATGGACGCTTCTTGCGTGTCGAAAGCCCAAAAAATGGTGGTGCTGCGCGTCGAGTCCAATAAGTTTCCTATTTGCTGACCGGTCGATCCCATTGTCTTGAGCAGTGTAATTACCGAGTCAAGCCTCTCGTCGCTGCCGCCCTCCCAGCTAACCGGGAGACACATATCCACGCCGCGTCCCACCAGCCTGACAGAACCTTGCAAGCAAATGGAAACCGGAGCCTGCGTCGCCATGGAAGTCGAGGTCGGTTCAAGTGTTGGGGTGAAGGATGGTTCAGGTGTTGGGGTGGAGGATGGTTCAGGTGTAAAGGTTGACGTGGCCGTCCATACCACCGGAGGAACCACATTAGCAGGATTGGGGTTCTTCAGAGCGCTGGCAATGATTGCCACCAAAATCAGCGCCAAACCAACTCCGCCCGCGCCTAAAAACAGGCACGCCCGACCATAATGTTTGGTGGGTTTTGACGCTACCGGTAGAGCCGCGGCGATTGGTGGAGCGACAGTCTCGCCTGGTTCGACTGGAGCAATTACCCTTTCAGGCTCGACCGGCGGGTTGTCCGGTTGCGTCCGGGTCTGTTTATAGCCACAATGCGTACAAAATAGCAAATTTGGATCAACCGGCTGGCCGCATTTCAGACAGACATTTTCCTGGTGGGATATCTGCTTGCCAGTCACCGGGCAGAATCGAATGTCGTCCGGGTGTACCTGGTTACAGTGTGGGCATTGCATCCTGGTCCTCCTGACTATCTATACAAAAATAAGAAGAACCGCATTTTGAGTATGTTCAGCTTTGCCGTATACACTCAAAATTCGAACTTCCCCTGTTTTCTTGGATAAATTCTGACTTAATATCCCGGCGGATATTAAGGGATGTCATGGAACAGTGCTCTGCGCGCAACGGATCCCGGGCCCGGCCAAGTCGTCTTTCTGGTTGGCGCGATGATAAACGTGGATGTCGACATCCGTGCTGCCATTTCCGCCTCCCCGGACGACACGCCCGTTGCCGGAGGCCGGCCCAAGCGGGTTATTCCGGAGCGAATCATTATAGTAAGTGTTCGAATACCAATCATTTACCCACTCCCAGGCATTCCCGGCCATATCCAGTGCTCCATAGGGGCTTGCTCCGAGCGGGTAACTGCCAACTGCCACCGTATCTCCAACACACCGTGAATAATCCAACAGGGAGCAACCTGGCATTGTATTTCCCCACGGATAATCCTTTCCCTCCGTCCCGCGCGCCGCTTTTTCCCATTCTGCCTCGCTTGGCAGGCGCCGCCCTGCCCAGGTGCAATAAGCATCGGCGTAGGTCCAGGTGACATTGATCACCGGGAAATCGGCATACAATGGATTGCTATAATAATCGCTGCGCTTGAGCGAGGAAGTTTTGTTCGGCACAGGGCATTTCTTCGCCAGCACACACATTGCGTACATGGCATTGGTCACTTCAGTCCGGTCGATCCAGAAAGCATCCAGATAGACCTTATGAGTCGGACGCTCTGACGCAGCTCCACTGTCACTGCCCATAATGAAATTTCCTTCGGGTACATACACCATCACCATCCCATCTGTCGGTGCAGTTTGGGTGGAGCCAAGCTGCGGGGTGGGGGGAACGGTGGTTGCAGTTGGGCTGGGAGTGACGGTGGGAGTAACGCTTGGGATGGTTGTGGCCGTGGCAGTCGGAGTACTGGTCCACATGAAGACGGGCGCGTTGGACGACCAATCCGAAGACAGGCCATATTCCGGGTCGGTTGTGATCCTCGTTGGCTGGCCGCCATCCGCATTCATCGTATAGATCTCCCAGGTCGAATCGCGGTTGGAAGCAAAGACGATTTTCTGTCCATCCGATGACC
Organism: uncultured Chloroflexia bacterium; assembly: GCA_963776475.1. GTDB lineage: Bacteria > Chloroflexota > Anaerolineae > Anaerolineales > Villigracilaceae > UBA877. The sequence continues at coordinate 297,583 of CAVZMZ010000032.1, read as the reverse complement.
ACGCAGGATAGGCAGAGTCCCCCTGGCTATTGGTCAGGCGGGTTGGCTGGCTGCCATCCGCGTTCATGACATAGATTTCAGTATTGCCGGTGCGGTTGGAATCGAAGGCGATCTTTCGTCCATCGGGGGAGAAGGCGGGGTAAACATCCTCCGCCGGGTCGTTGGTCAGGCGGGTTGGACGGCTGCCATTCGCATTCATGACATAGATTTCATAATTCCCGGCCAGGTTGGAATCGTACACGATCTTCTTCCCATTTGCCAACCAGCCTGGAGAGCCAGCCTGCGTCTGGGTGTCGGTCAGGCTCTTTTGGTTGCTGCCATCGATATTCATAACGTAGATCACACTGGACCCAGAACGATCCGAGGCAAAAACGATCGTACGCCCATCCGGCGACCACCTGGGAGCGCTGCTGTTGGCCTGATCCATCGTCAGGCGGGTCTGCTTGCTACCGTCTGCCTCCATCTGGTAGATCGCCTGATTGCCATCGCGATCCGAGACAAACGCGATCCTGCTCCCATCCGGTGACCAGTCCGGTTCCGTGTTATTCGCCTGGCCAAAAGTCAGCCGGGTTTGCTGGCTGCCGTCTGCATTCATGCCATAAATTTCGTAGTTTCCGTCACGGTTGGAGGTAAATACGATTCTGCCGCCGGGAGCCGCGTTCGAAACAGGGGTTGCGATCGGCGTAGTCGGGGTTTTCCTCAAGACAATTCCCAGGATTATCATCACGATCAACGCCACCAAAACCCCTCCGGCGATCAGCGGCCAGCGCAAAGCTGAAGCACCTGCGCGCGGCCTGGCTGGCTGCCCGGGCGGCGTTGGTGGTTGCGCCGCGACATTGACTGTCTGCTCGGGCGGCATTGGCGGTTGCGCCGCGTCACTGACGAGCGGTGCTTCCGGAATTACGATCCTTTTTCCTGTCACCGGGCAAAAAACACTTTCGGCCGGATGTTCCTGGCCGCAGTGCGGGCATGTCACAAGTTTGGATACCTGACTCTGAGCAGCCATTTCGGCTTCAGGTCCAGACTCCACCAGGTTCCCTTCCGACTGTTCAGTGCTTACCGGCTGCCCCTGTGCCGCCATCACTTCCACCGGCAAGGTTGGAACTTCCTTATATTCCGGCTGTGCAGGGCTTTGGAAGGGCGTTGCTTCAGCCGGCTCCGGTTCTACCTGGATGCTTTCCATCTGCTCAATGCTTACCGGCTCCACCTGTGCCGCCATCTCTTCCACCGGCAAGGTTGGAACTTCCTTATATTCCGGCTGTGCAGGGCTTTGGACAGGCGTTTCTTCAGCCGGTTCCGGTTCTTCTTGGATGCTTTCCATCTGCTCAATGCTTAACGGCTCTACATTTACGGCCATCTCTTCCACCGGCACGCTTACCCCATCCATTACTGCCAACTCTACGGGTACAGCAATTTCTTCTGGCGGTTGGCAGCTCCGGCTTGCCAACTGTGCCTGGGGCGCCGTTCCTTTGGCTGCTTCAGGAGTATCTTGCACGCCTTCCAACCACTTGGAGATTTCCGGCTCTGGCTGAGTGTGCGTTTCTTCGACAGCCCGCTGCATCTCTCCCCCGTCTTTGCCTGGTCCGGTTTGCTGTGGTGTGCTCTGAGTATCCGTTACTGTTGCCTGTTCAGACGCCCAGGGCTGATTTTCCGAAATAGACGCTTCTACCTTGGTGAGTATTTGACCGCAATACCCACAATGAACCCAATTTGGGTCAACCGCTTGACCGCATTGCGGGCAAAGCTTCCTCACCGGGACGAGCGTCTTGCCGGTCACCGGACAGAACAGGCTGTCATCGGGATGTTCCTGATCACAGTATGGACAATGCAGCATCCTTGCCCTCCATATATTTGGTTCGGGTTGGATTTTGGGGCCAACCGGTTTTCCATTCAGCTGGACCGGGGCTGGGCCAAACGAATTTTCACTCCCATTGAAAAAAGACATCCCCCGTTTGGCTCGAGCGGGGGGATGAGCGCTTATTACATCAGTCGCAGGCTTAAGGGAAATTATTAAACGAAGGCATCGGCTGGAAGCTGGGTAGCGGATGGAAGCTCGGCAACGGTTGGAAACTAGGCAGCGGTTGGAAACTGGGTAGCGTTTGGTAAGTACGCATCGGGGGGATATAGTAAGGGCTGAGTGGGCTGGTGGAAGGCAGGGATCGATTATAGGATTGGTAATTATTCAGGACTGACTGAGATTGCATTGAAAAGGTGCTATTCATCGTCTGGATACGGTTCAGTTCCATCTGATTGCGCAGTTGCATGTTGGCTGAGGCGCTACTGGCGTCATTCATGACGGTCTGAATGCGCTGCATTTCCACATTATTGCGCAGTTGCATGTCCGCCACATAGTTATTCATGACAGACTGATATTGATTCAATACTACACTGCTGGGAAACTGAGGCGTGCGGATCGAGTCCGTCCTGGCGACCTGAGGCACTGCGATCGCAGATTGATATGTGTAAATAGGCGGATTCGATTCGGCCAGGGGCAAGGCTTTCATAGCGGAAGCCTGAGATTCTGTCAGCGGTCTTTTATATACGAGCACTTTCTTGAAAAAGAGCCGTTTCGCTACTGCTTGCGCCGGCGCTTGGGCCGCAATGGCTGTCGTGGGCGCAGGCGGGCTATATTTCGGAGAAAATTCCCCGGCCAGCGCGATCAGCGCCAGCAAACTAATCACAACGAATGGAATCTTCCAATTTTTCAAGACCGCCCCGCTACCATTAGCATTTAATTCCATACTCATGGTTGCCTCCCATCCAACGATAAGAAACCACTCTCTCTCATCGGCTAAGGTATATAGAAAATTATATCACTTTACCAGTCGAATAAATCTTAAAAGGTTTTACTCAAAACCCGTACTCCTACTTTGGCGTGCCGAAAAGCTGCACCGCGTCGATCTCATCCCTCCCATCATGACTGCTCTGGTCGACGGTTACCCGCACCGAGCGCACCGGATTATTCACATCCTTCACCTGGAACTCGAGCTTGAAAGGGCATTGGCTGATGCTGATCGCCGCGGCCGAATATACTCTATAAGTTTGTCCGGCTTCATCGGTCACTTCCACCTGGGTGATCGCACCCGGGTGGTTGCTCTCGTAGATCACGATGCGGGTCGGTATAACCGCCTGGTCATAATCCAACAACAGCCAGTCCTTGGTATCGGAACCCAGGCTGGCCCAGGCAGTTGGTTCGCCGCAGGTGCTGGTATCCGGCGCGCCGACCGCCTGCATGGCTGACCACCTGGACAAGGAGAATTGCGTTCCGGCGGAAGCCTTTGTGGCATACTGTCCGATCTCTCCCGCGACCGCGGTTGGGGTTATCGAGGCCTGCTCGCTTGCGGCCTGATTCGCCATCCAGGCGAGCAGATCCGTTTCGGTCACTTTCGGCCTGAGCTGGCCAAGTTCTCCCCAGATGGCATACTTGTGAACATCGATCCCGGATTCTTCCACCAGCATCATCGCACGCACCGCGTTATTTTCATTGATGATCGGATTTCCAAACCTGGATCCTTCCACCAGCACCCCCAGTGCATCAAAAGTGGCATCGTCGGTTACGATCCAAATGGCGGCCTGTTCAATTTCATAATCGACTGTGACGGAATTCAGTTCAGTGATGATTTTGGCCAGTTCCGGTTTATCCGGACTGCGTTGGATGGAAAATGTATCCGCCTGGTTCGGCTCGGTCAGGACCAGGTTGGCGCAGGCCACCGCCAGGTTAATATCAAGCTGCTCATATGGCTGGACCAGCGAAGTGGAGGAGTGAATCACCACCATATTCTGGGAGGCGGGATTTTTATTGACAAAGTAGGTCCCCGCCGGGATATCCATTTGCAAGGCGTCGCCGCTATCGCTTCGAACATGCAGGGCCAGTGTGTTAATGCTCCCGCCACTGATACTGACCGTGATCTGCCCCTGCTCAACCAGGTCAATCAGATTCTGTGGCACGGTTGTGGGAGTTGGCGTAAATTCCGGTCGCGGCGTCAGCGTGGCAGTAACCTGCGCCGCGCACGCTGCCAGAAAAAAGCTCGATAAGAACAAAACAGTTAAAATGAAGGCTTTTTTATGCATGTTTACCTCATCGGGCGCTTTGAACTTCAGAACCTATCCAACAATTCGGTTCTTCTCTAATTTTCGCAGAGCTAGTCAAGCAATTCTTGTTCAAAATACCCATTTCGCCATATTTACAGTCAGCCAAAGATACACGGGAATCAGAATCGCCAGGGCGACCACGGGCAAAAAAACGCCGAGCAGGAATGGCCGTATCCCTTCCGGTTCCGCATCCGGAGCAAGAGCACGGCTCTTTCTACGGAAATAGCCAACCAGCGTGCCCACGATCATCCCCAACGGAGCGCCGAAAATAAAGCCCACCAGCATGGTTGCCAGCACTGCCACAAAAAGGTTCACTTTTAGACCGAACATAACCGAAGCAACGATCACCACGAAGGGCGCAGCCGGCCATTTTTTTCCCAGGAAGAGCGATCCGACCACGGCCAGCCAGAAAACCCCGATCAAGGCGCTTACCTTGAAAACCGTCACGGTAGTATCCAGCGCTTTCAGGCCGATACATGCGATTGCCCCATAGCTTATAAACTTGATCGTATAATCCCAGATCGGCCGGTAAAGGGATCGCAGGACTGCATTCGAGGCTGCAATCTTTTCCACGGTTGACTTTTTTGATTCCTTCCTCTTTCCATCCTGGGCGATGGTAATGGTCCATGTTACAAGGGACTTTGTGATTGTGCCCTGCAGGATGGCTTCCTGGAACGTTTTTACAGAATCGAAGACCTTCGTTTCGCCTGTATGCAGGCGCACCTTGTATTGCACGCTTTGCTGAACCTGTGCCGGGGGCTTTGTTACCGCCTGGTGAACCACCAGCCTGGCCAGGCTTCCACCGCAATGCCGGCAAAAAATATCGTTGGCTGCCACGGACTTTCCACAACTCGGACAGGCCAGGCTTGCGCTATTCCCTCGGGCAATTGCATCCGGCTGGATCTCAATTGGAATTTTCCCGGCGCCCGCCTGTTGGGTTTCTGCAACTTTTGGAATCGGCCTGGGCAGGCTGCCCCCGCAATACCGGCAAAAGATTTCTTTTTCAGTTATGGGCTTTCCGCAATTCGGACAAGTCAAGCCAGTTATTTGGGTTTGGGTGGAATCCCGGGTCATTTTATTTTCCCTATTAACCTTGTTAGCACCTAACCATGATAAACCCTGCCTCGCCAAAATATGCACAGGCCAAACTAAAGTTATTCAACTGGCGTAATTACGAACAAGGGAACCTGACAGATGCCATAATGCATTATTACACCTCCTGCATCCGCATTGCATATTAATTATACAACAATGTTCCTTTGCGGCATAACGTCCTGGGCATATCGAATCAAGGCTTTCACAAAGTCGCTGGCTTTGTGAAAGCCTCGGCCTGACTCCCGCCGCAAGCGACGGAAAAAAGAGATTTTGGGGTGTGGTTGGGCGGCGCGCCGCCCAACCACACCCCAAACCCCTTCTGTCAAGCTACTTTGTGAAAAGCGTGCATATCGAATTGCACAAATCAAACAGCCCCTCGCCGTAATAGCGATGGGCTGTTGCGTGGAAAAGACATGCTATTTTCGGAATGCCGAGGCGACCAGGATGGCGCCGCCTACCAGCAGGATGCCGATCCATACATATTGCATCACTCCCACGAAGGGGGTACCGATGAAAAAGCCTAACAGGAGCAGGACTGCGGCCGGGATGTAGGCCCACTTCATTTTTGCCAGGAGGCCCACCAAAATAAAGGTGAGACCGAGCCCCACAAAGAAAATGCCGCCGGAATTGGTCACGCCAAAAACATCGCTCATTAGCGAGGTGATGCCCAGGGTCAGCATTACTCCGCCCGGAATGATGGCCCACCAGCGCTCACGCCCGGCGAAATAAATGGCCCAAAAACCGACGCCGATGCCGCCCAGGAAGGCCAATCCGCCCAGCCCGCTCTGGCCCGGGAGCAGCGTCGCGCCGGCCATACCTGCCAGGGTAAAGCCGGGGATGGCAGCCCACCATCTGGAGCGGTCGCTGAAGAACCAGAACAGGAAAATGGCCGCGCCCACCAGCAGAATGAGGGCCCAGAAAATATTGCTGGCGCCGGCCAGGATACCCGTCTGGTCGAGCAGCATCAGGATGCCGCCCAGGACCAAAGCGACGCCGATCAGGATACGGTAATCGAGTTCGTTTCATGCCGCGCTCCTTACCGGATATCCACCGAGCCGACACCGGTGTCGATGGTGATATCGGCGCGGTTGGCGGCGGTGGCATAATCGGCGGATTGGTACAGGCCGCCACCCTGAGACGGGAAGCGGTTCGAGTCGACATTGACCGAGGCGATACCGGTCTTGACCCGGATGCGGGCTCGCCACCCCGGTTGGGATGCTGATCTTTACGGAAGAGGCGCCCGAATCGATATCCACCAGGGTATTGCCGGCGTTGGCGGGCAATGTAACTTCCGTGCTGCTCGCGCCGGTGTCGATGTCAAGCTCGACCACCTTCAGATCGCTCAGGTCCAAAACCGTGGCGCTGGCGCCGCTGTCGATTTTCAAATTCAGTGGAATATCCTGATTAAGACGGACATCCCAGTCCAGGCCGCCGCTGCCCGGGAACCAGCCCCAGAACTGCGGCGAGTTGCGCAGCTTGACCTGCAGTTGGTCGCCGTTTACGGATGACTTGTAATCCACTTCTGAGCCGAAGACCCCGTTGAGCAGCTCGGTGGCGGCGGACCCGGAACGGACGTTCAACCGGCCGGCGCCGTGGTTCATTTTGATGCGGGCGCTGCGGGCATTTTCCAGGGGAATGGAGACCGTCTGGCCGGAGGAGGCGTAGCGGCCTCTGCCGGTGGCCCCCACCAGCAGCCAGATCCCGACCAGGATGATAACCGCCGGCCAGAAATAGCTGAAAATGTCGCCTCTAAGCCAACCCTGCTGGTTAGCGAACAGCAAGGCTGCCAATACGATGAGGACGATGCCCCAAAAAAGACTTCCGTGTAGACGCATGGGATTTTCCTTTTCCTAATTTCGGCGCAGGACACCGCGCGCGATGAACCAGATACCGCCCAGGAACAACAGTGCGATCGGAATATAGGTGCTGTAGACTCCGAAGATGTTCCAGGCATGGAAGAAGGTGCCGAAGACGGCAAACAGCAACGCACTGACGACCAGCGAATTCAAGCCATTCCGCAGCGATGATTTGAAATTCTCGCCCAGGACGCCGGCCAGGATACTGCCCAGCCCGACGAAGCCGGGGATGAGCGTCCACATATACGCCCAGGAGTCCCAGTTGCCGGTGGCATTCTGATAATACAGGATGCCGCCAATGCCTGCCACGATGCAGGCCGGAATGGCCATGGCGGGTGCGCCGGAGAGCAGGCCGATGACCAGCAGGATGGCGCCGGCGAGCACCACCCACATGGGCCAGGCGAAAGGCGGCAGGGTGAGGTACCTTGCCAGGGTGGGGTTGATGCGGGCGGCGATCAGCCATGCGGCCACCAGGATCAGGAGGATCCCCAGGACCAATTGCGTACGATTTCTCTTTTGCATAATCCATTCTCCTTGAATAAGACTTAAAAAATTAAACACGAAGGACACGAAGGACGCGAAGGAAAAACAAAGAGCTTTACGAATACGTTCTGATGTGAGCACCATCCGTGTTCCAATACTGATGGTCGGACAGTTCCATAAGTATTTACGCCGAAGCCGGGAATAAGTTACGATCGACTTTGGACCATCCACATCGAAAGTATTTTGTTCTCAAAAGGTGATAGCCATCAGCTTTATTATAGGGTCATAGCAACAATTTGTGACTATCCATTCCCTGAAAACTACCCATCAAAATGGAATAACCTACCCCCCGGCCTCTTCCCTAAAGGGTAGGGAAGTTGTTTTCCGGCGCGTACGTGCGTCGCGGATTATGAAGGGCAGGTAGAGCAGCAGGAAGATCGCCAACCCGAGCAATTCCATGTAGATCAGATAATAGGGCCAACGCGGGAGCGCATCCAGCAGGCTGGCGGTGGCAGGTTTGCTGTTGATGTAAAGAAAATCCGTACCCAGGAGCAGGTTGAGCGGGTAGATCAAAGCCGCATACAGGTTCAATCCGATCACCACCCGCCAGAAGGATTTCCAGGTGGGCCGGAAGCCCTCCACGGTGGTCATAAAAATGGCGGAGGTAATCAGCAGGCCGTGCGAGATGATGGTCTGGAAGATGCGGTAGTGCGGGAATCCGTAAATCCCGGCATCCGGGGTCAGCAAAGCCTGCATGGCGCCGCCAATCCCAATGAAATAAGCGAACTCGTAGATCCAGCGGATCTTAAAGATCAACATAAAGCCGGTCAACCAGACCAACAGGCTGCAAATGTGAAAGGGCAGCAGGGAAACATTCCAATGGCCCCAATACAGGTTCCAGATATGCCAGGAAGCCTCATCCATCCACAAGAGGATGGCCATGCTCCAGCGGACAATGCTGCGGGTCTTTTCGGAAGTGTTGCGGAAGCCCAGCATGGCAAAATTGACCAGGACAATGACCAGCAGCGCGAGCAGGTGCCAGGTCCCGAACAGGACGAAGGGCGCGCCGGTGTAGTCGTATGCGAAGTATTGAGACATGGCGGCTCTAGAACGGCCCGTAATGGAAGATAACGGCCAGCCCCAGGAAGGCGACCGTCGCCAGGAAGATCCACAGCCAGAGCGGCAGCAGGAATTTGACCCATTTGTGGTAGGGCACGACCGTCAGGCTGAGCGTGATCAGCAGGGCGGCGTTGGTGGGGTAGACCAGGTTGGAGAAGCCATCCCCGAAGCAGTAGGCGCTGACGGCGATCTGGCGGTTGACGTGCACCAGGTCAGCCAGCGGCATCATGATCGGGATCAGCAACAGGGCTTTGGCCGAGCCGGAAGTGATGAAGAGCTCCATGACCAGGGTCAGGCCGTAGATCATCAGCGCGGCGGAGAAGGGGCTGACGTGCGTGAAAGCTGTCGAGGCCCAATGCAGGATGGTATCCAGGATGCCGCCCATCTGGACGATGTAGCGCACACTGGCAGCCATCATCAGCAGGGGCACGGCCGGGGCGATCCCCAGGAAGCCATCCCAGACGGCTTTCCAGATGGCCTTGCCGACCCCGGCCATCAGGCCGGCGCCGATCCCACCGATGACGAAGAGCAGGCCGGTGAGCGGCAGGGCATAATCCGAGAGGAAGGTGATGAAAGGCGAAGCCACCAGGACGGCCAGGATCAGGGCGAAGAAGATCGCCAGGAAGATGATGGCGGTGCGCATGCGCGGGTCGTCGGTCTGATCCACTTCAAAATTTCCCAGGCGCAGGCGCTCCTTGCGGTCCTCCTGATAGACGGGGCTGGATTCGGGGTGCTTGTCGATCTTGCGGGCATACGCGCGCAGGAACAAGGCCAGGATGGCGTAGCCGACCACGAACAGCGCCAGGCGCGGCAGGGCGCCCGAGAAGAGCGGCAGCCCGGCCAGTTTTTGCGAAACGCCGATGGTGAACGGGTTGAAGACTGCCATCGAGAAACCGACGTTGGTGGCCAGGATGGACATGCCCAGGCCGGTCAGCGAATCCCAGCCGAGTGAGAAGGCCAGGGCAATGATGATGGGCACGAGCGGGATGACTTCCTCGAAAATACCAAAGAAGGCCCCGAGCGCCGTAAAGAAGAAGGCGATGACGAGCAGCAGGGCGTACTTGCGCCCGCCGAAGGCCTTGATGATGCGCGAGATGACCGATTTGAGGATGCCGCTCTTATCCATCACTGCGAAGGCCACCCCCACCAGCAGGATGAACAGGATGATGGCAATGACAGTGATATTGCCTTCGGCCCCGAGCACTTCGAACGGCGCCGTGAACCAGCGCCAGATCGGGTAGTCGGGGCGGGCGGTCAGCTTGAACGAAGTCGCGTCGATGACCTGGCGCCCGTCCTGTTCGACCCGTGCGTATTGCCCGGCAGGGACGACCCGGGTGAGGATGCCGGCGGCGATCATCAGGAAGAAGATAATCGCAACGGCCTGGATGAATGCTTTCGTGCTGATCTGTGCGCCTGATTTTTGGTCTGCCATGCCATTCTCCTCGATGAATGAAATTGGATGATTCTTCTTCTAGTAGTAGAAATCCGGGCCGGATCGTGCTAAAGTATTAACAGAGCACCTTATCCCTTTTCTGAAAGGAGGTGGAAGATGGTTTTCCAAGGTAAGACCTGTGGAAAGATTTTGCTGGCAGATGACGGATCCGAACATGCGCGGGCCGCGGCTGAAATGGTGAGCGAGCTGCCTTTGCCTCCTGAGTGCCGGGTGACGGTATTGCGGGTGTTTGGCTCCCAGCAGGCGGGTGAACTCACCTTGCTGGAAGAGGCCGTCGCGCAGACTTGCGCGCTCCTGGAGGGCAAAGGTTTCCAGGTGAACTCCGAGCTGCTGCTTGGCTTTCCCGCACAGAAAATCACCGAATATGCCGAGGAAAATAAACTTGACCTGATCGTAGTTGGCGCCAAAGGGTTGCGGGCTACTTTCGGAATCCTTCTGGGCGGGATTGCCCAGCAAGTGGTGGAGTATGCGAGCTGTCCGGTGCTGGTGGTACGCAAGCCGCACACCTCGATCAAACGGGCATTGTTTGTGACGGACGGCTCGCCCAACAGCCAGCGGGCCATGGAATACCTGGGCCATTTCCCGTTCCCGGACGGCCTGGACATGCGGGTGATGCACGTCCTGCCTCCGCCGCCCTTCCCGATCATTTCGGTGGCTGCTTCCGGCGATCGAATTTTGTATGAGCCGTTGGCCATAACGGAAGCGATTGCCAAAGAGCGGGAGCTCGAAGAAGAAGCGGGAAAAGCGCTGCTCGACAGCACAGTTGAAACCCTGGACGGGTACGGGATAAAGGCCACCGCCATCCTGAAACGCGGCGATGCAGCGACGGAAATCATCGACTACATCAAGGACCACCAGATCGACCTGACCATCAGCGGTTCGCGCGGCCTGAGCCGGATCCGGTCGTGGCTGATGGGCAGCGTTTCACGGAAACTGGTGCATTACTCGACCTGTTCGATGCTGATCGTGCGCGCTCCACAGGCGGACTGAGCTCCAGCCGATAACATTATGAACCTATCCAAGATTTAAACACGACGGACACAACCCCCATAACTGGGGGCAAGCAGGACACGACGGAAGATAAAAGAACGGCAAAGATTGGTAAAAAGGCTCTTTGAGTTGACATATCAGAATCAACTTTCTGAATTCTCGCTAAGGATCAGATCGCTTTACCGGTCAATTCGAGGCTGGCCTGCCAGAGTTTTTCGGCCAGGGCCGGGTCGTGCGAGAGCGGGCTGGATTCGGCCGGCCGGCAATCCACGAAATATTTGCCGGTGACGCCCTCGACCTCGGGGGAAGAGGCCAGGTAAATGCTGGTCTGCGCGCCCTGGTCGGGTTTGCGGATGAACAGGCCGATCAGCTTCATCCCGAGATTGTAGAACAGGCCGTTGTTACGGGCGAAACCGGTGGCAATGAAACCCGGATGAACGGCGTTGGCGGTCACCCCGCTGCCCTCCAGCCGGCGGGCCAGTTCGTAGGTGAACAACACGTTGGCGAGCTTGGACTGGCCGTAAGCGCCCATGGCGCTGAAATGTTTTTCGCTTTGCAGGTTGTCAAGATCGAGCGAAGCCCCCTGGTGGGCGCCGGAAGAAACGTTGACGATGCGGGCCGGGGCGCTGGCTTTGAGGATATCCAATAACAGGACGGTAAGCAGGAAGTAATTCAGATGGTTGAGGGCGAAGGTCATTTCATAGCCGTCGGCGGTCAGATGGCGGCGGGTGAACATGGCCCCGGCGTTGTTGACCAGCACGTGCAGGCGGGTATGGCGCTGCTTGAAGCTGGCGGCGGCCTGCATGATGCCGGCCAGGGTGGACAGGTCGGCGGCGATGAACTCCACCGGGCTGCCGGTCTCGGCGGTAAGCTTTTCAGCGACGGCGGCGCATTTGGCAGCATTGCGGCTGACGATGGTCACCTGGGCACCCATGCGCGCCAGCTCACGGGCGGTGACCAGACCGATGCCGCTGGTGCCGCCGGTGACCAGCACCGTTTTCCCCTTGATCGAAGTTTCCACAAGAGCCTCCCAGCAAAATTAGATAAGTAGGTGTAGTTTATAGTAGAAAGGCGTGGGAGTCAAAGGGGAAATGAGGAAAAGAATTTAAACAAAAAGAGAAGAAATTAAACACGAAGGACACGAAGGACGCGAAGGAAGAAAAAACATTTTTTTATTTGTGTATCATATTTTGTCACCCTGGTGAGATTGGAAGTCGAGAGGTATTCGTTTTTGAGGGTACGATGAGGAACGAATGGGGGAAAATGGAAAGCTCAAAGGTGAAAGGTGAAAGGGGGAAAGCTGATGGAAGGAAATAATAATAAGATATGAACCTTATTTTGTTGAGGAACGAATGAGGCAGGCGGGAAGGGCTGGAGGGCTTTTTCCTTTTGAAGGGCGCCTGGACGATCATGCGTTGACCAGATGAGACGGGATGCATCAATTACTCCGGATTGGATCAAGGGTGGCGATGATTGGCAGCATGGATAAGAAGTAGAATGGAAAGTGGTATGTTCACACCAATGATTATAGAACCTATGTTCTTTTTGTCAAGGGGGAGAAGGTTATTGATAATGAAAGGAATGCCCCTAGACGGATGCCCGTGCGGCATGGTAAAATCCGCCCGCTGGTAAAGAATTGCCGTTCTGCGCAAAAGCGGCGCAGCCGGCACGAACGGTGGGGGCTCGTCCAATGGTAGGACAACTGACTCTGGATCAGTCGATAGGGGTTCAATCCTCTGCCCCCAGCTAGCGTAAGGCCCTCGCCAGAGCGAGGGTCTTTTTTTTGTAACACCCCTGTGCAGGACCTGCTCGTCGAAGGGTTCCTTCACTATCCCTTGCGCCAACCTGACAAATGATGCCAATCGTAGTGGAAGATCGGAGGGATTCGGTCGTGGACAATGGGTTAATCGGTATATCGGCAGGATGGCCGAACTAACTTCCACCAAAGGATTACAGAAGTAAAAACAATTACTCCGGTTAATGAGCAAAAGTAAAGGAGGATAGGATTTGGTCTGCAACCTGTAACAAGGGGGAACTTGCGGGCTGTATATTAATTCTCACATAATAGCTGTCATCATTTGGATCAAGAATGAAATAATAAATCATATTCTCGCTAATTACCTGCGCGGCGTTAGTAGCGCCCAGCATTACATTCTGGTAAGTTACATTGGGATAGAACACCTTCCTGCCGTCATCTGTCCCCCCATTGGCATTTTCCCAAGGCACATCTGTTGAGCCGCTAACATAATATGAAGTTCCAACAGCACGATTGATTTCTCTTTGTAGCGCTTGTTCCACAGTTGCAAGTGGACTTGGATCCGTAAAGGGGTCCAGCTTTCGATCAAGGTTTAAAGATCTTAACTGAATCAAAAGTCTGTTATTGTTACTACTATCAGTATGCATCCATGCATCAACAGTCGTCTTTGTATCCGCTATAAATAGTAGAGGACCATTTTGAGGCGGGTTGTAATACGAAGCTGGGTATTTTAAAGTATAGTCACCATGATCGAGAGTCTTCCATCCTTTATAAAGATCGGTAGATGGCATGGTGGTAGGTGTAAATGACGGCGTAATTGTCGACGTAGTCATCATTAATGCCGACGTGCTTGTTGGACCAGGTATAATTTCCGGAGTGATTGTTACCATTTCCTGACAGGAAAAATAAGGCGGAAGCACACTGACTGCCGGATCATGATTTACCGGATCGAGATCTGCCAAATATACAATTTGACCTGCTTGTTCAATAACAATATCCTGATCATTAATACAAGACCATGAATGTCCTTTATAGATAATATGTCCTTCTATCGTGCCTCGTAAATATCGACGCGGTGGCACGATTCTAATGGTTATGGTCCATTGGTCATAAGTGATTGGAAAACCGTCGTAAACTGTAATGACACCTTTTGTCACCTGAACAAATTCAGAGCTATCGTGGCAACCCGTAGCACAAAACAGATGAGATTCATTATCTCCACTCCAAAGGACAAGTTGATCATTCTCGTTCGTTAAACCACTGATAGCAACAAAAAGGTGAAAATCATAGGTTGATAACGTGGGTGTAGGAGGGAGTGGAGTCTCGGAAGGTGACGGTGTGATTGTGGGGGGAAACATGTCCACAGAGATACTGCATCCCAGAGCGAAAATCATCATTGTTCCGAGAATAATCGCAATTTTTTTCGTATTCTCCACCTTTCGAAACCGCCCAACGAATTGGCTTCGCGTAGCAGCTACGTAGGGGACAGCGGCAGCTGTGGCACTGGCGAAACTCTTTCTTCATTGTATCGCTTCTTCTGACTGTGCCGCGCAGGCTTAGCGGGATGGTGGACTTGAGCGGATGCGCTACGGAGCGCTGGGAGGAATAGGTAGTTCGATGATGACGGGCAAAAGACCTATGCCGCTCACGCAGTTCATTGCGTAGAAAGGGGCATTTGCGCAGATCATCCGGGAAACGGGCAGCGGCGCGGTCCAGAAGACAAGTCTGCCGCTGGCATCGGTACGGCCAACCTCTTCGGGAGAGCCTGACGACTGTTGGATGTAGACAAAGGCGCCCGGGATAGGCGTGCCGCCGTTCCCATCGACCACGACGACCCGATGATAAGAGACTGCCAGGACCGCCACCGTCATGGCAGCAAGCAGCAGGACGGCACAAGCGGTCAAAATCAATCGTTTCTTCATCGTTTCTAGCCTCTTGCTGAAGGCCGCCCAACGATTTGGCTTGGCGGCATCAGCGAGTGTCTTGCCTGCACGTCCGTCGTCCACCCCACCCCACCTCCTTTCGCGCTTGGCAGACCTGGCTCATCATCAATGGAGACTTTTCCAAGTGGGTAAGTGGATAAGGATACCATCAACCCGCGGATATCCTTTTCGCTGGTGACCGTGATCGTCACACTGACCGGCTGGCCGGGTATGATTAGCTCAGCAACGGTTAACCTGACGCATACTTTTTCTTCGCGCGTCGCAGCGAAACGCGCCAGGCCCGGAGGACGCCGCACAGGCCACCAGGCTTGCCAACAAAAATGCGCAAATTAAGAGCCGTTTCATCTTTAACCTCCTATCTCTATTTTACACCGCGCTGCTTTTATAGGGGATATAAGGTCTCTTGGGCAACTCTGGATCAGTCGATAAGGGTTCGAACTCCCCTACGGGGAACCCGTCCTCTACCCCCAGCTAGCGTAAGGCCCTCGCCAGAGCGAGGGCCGTTTTTTATAGGGGCGATTGACATAATGCCAATGCCGGGTAGAAATCTGTAATCTTAAGCTGTTGTTCAACCCTCGGTTTAACTTTTCTCAGAGTTCGCCCGGTTTTGCAACCCGGTAGAAGAATGGACCCATGCCTGCTTTCAGGGTCGGAAACATAATCTGCATGAAGTAGTCCTCGAGCGCTCGGGCCTGTTCGAGGCCGCCGACGTACACAGGGTCGTAGCCGGCATCGTGGATTAATTGTTCGGTGACGGCACGTGCACCTTCATCGGCAGCGAAAAGGTTGCTCGGTCGCGCCCGCTGTGTATCGATCTGGTCAAAGATCGCAGAGAAGGTGGTATTGAATGCTTTAGCGACTGGTCCGCCTGTAATTGCCTTAACCTCGTGCGCAAAAGATTCAAACGCCGGATTGCGGCCAGCGAAGGCATTGTTCGCATCCATCGCGATCTTGCCAGTTAGACCACTTACTTTATTGAGCGCTTCTGTGACTGCATTGGATGGCACGGCGACCAGAACAACCTCAGAACCCGATACGTCACCGCCTGCCCGGCCGATCTCATTGACTGTGTGGCCGGCTTTCCTCCAGCGGCGCGCCAGTCCACCTCCTAACTTCCCTTTTCCAATAACAGAGATGTTCATCTTTCACGCTCCTTTTTTAAGTTGGTACTATTTAAGATTTTTTTCGTTTGTTTCTTGAACAACCTGTACTGATTAAACCAGCTCCGATCAGGCGGCTTAGCCTCCGGTAACAAAATAATACCTCTACGGACTCGATTTGAAAAGATGACTGGGGTATGATTTCGATTGCCAAGTTGTTTTGCTTTCGGGCAATACTTTTTGGAATGGCTGCCGCCGCAGAGGCACCTCACGCCCCGGCCCCTCTGCCCTAGCGGGTACACGTCCCAAAGAAGGGAGCCCCACGGGGGTGCTGCGCGAAGGGGAGCGAGGCTGACGGCGGGAAGCGGCCGCGGCGACAGGCAGGCGGGAGGCCCTGACACCCTGCGGGTCCCAAGCCTGGTAGAAATGGATGAAGGACAGGCGAGGGCGTGTGCTGGATTGGGAGCAAATTTATGAAATGGATCGCTGAAAATGTTGATTAAATTTATTGGATCGGGGAATTTCGGAATATAATAATCCATACCATTTCAGTCCAATTTTGAATTGACTTCCTGGAGGAACCTATGCGTAACCTCATGATCAGAACGGTGCTGGGGTTTTTGTTTTTGATGGTGGTGCTTGGCCTGGCGCTGTTCCTTTCCGCCGGATCGCTGGCATTCTGGCAGGCGTACGTGTATCTGGCAGATTTTGCGCTATGCACGATCTTGATCACCGTCTACCTGGCGCGCAACGACCGTGAGCTGCTCGAGGGGCGCGTCCAGGCCGGACCGGTAGCCGAGACGCAAAGGTCGCAGCAGGTTATCCAGGGACTGGCGAGCCTTTTTTTCGTCGGCCTGTTTATCATGCCAGGTCTGGATTTTCGCAACGGCTGGTCGAGCGTGCCGGCAGTCGTGTGCCTGGTTGCCGACGCGTTCGTGGCGCTCGGCTTCTATTTCGTATTCCTGGTTTTCAAAGAAAACACCTATACGCGCGGAACCATCGAGGTGTCAGCCGGGCAGAAGGTCATCTCGACCGGGCCGTACAGCCTGGTGCGCCACCCAATGTACGCCGGGGCGAGTGTGCTGCTGATCGCAACGCCGGTTGGGCTGGGGTCGTGGGTGGCGATCCCGTTTGCGCTGCCGGTGATCCTGGTGGTGGTGGTGCGGCTGCTGGACGAGGAGAAGTTCCTGGCGGCGAATTTGAGCGGGTATACGGAGTACCAGAAGAAGGTGCATTACCGGCTGATACCATTTATCTGGTAACCCCTCACACACCTCCCATACCTCAACCTCACCTGGTGGGCCTGTAAGGTAAAATACACCCATGACGGAAACGCCCGCCCACATTCTATTGATAGAAGATGATCCAGCCGTGGCGCAGAGCTTGATCGCCGGGCTGGAGCGCGAACATTATTCGGTCACCTGGAAAACGCTCGGGAAGGACGGGACGGAATACGCCCGTGCCAACCATCCGCATCTGATCCTCCTGGATGTGCGCCTGCCGGACGGCTCCGGCTTCGACTTCTGCCGGCGGATGCGTGAGCTGGGCCTGCGCCAGCCCATCCTGATCCTGACCGCCTTGCAGGATGAGACGGATAAAGTCCTGGGACTGGAAATTGGGGCGGACGATTACATCACCAAGCCGTTCAACCTGCGTGAGCTCCTCTCGCGCCTGCGCGCCCAGTTGCGCCGCGCCTACGGCGAGCTCTCGAATGCCGAGGCAGACCTGCTCTACACGGCCGACCTGACGGTCGACCTGACCCGCGGCCAGGTGCGGCGGGCCGGCCACGAAATCATCCTGACCCCCATCGAATTCCGTCTGCTTGCCCATCTCATCCGCCATCGCGGCCAGGCGCTCAGCCGGTCCCAGATCGTCGAGGCAGTCTGGGGCTATTCGCCCGACCTGGACAGCGAGCGCACCGTGAACGTGCACATCCGCCACCTGCGCGAAAAAGTGGAAACCGACCCAAGCCGCCCGACACTGATCCTGACCGTGCCCGGCATAGGCTATCGCCTTTCCGGCTGATTTTCCCGTTCAGATTAGAAAACTTTAATCCATTCATAACCTGGCCGAAATCCGGTTACGGTAGACTTCCCTTTGCTCGTAATTATCAACAGGGAACTGTCTATGAAGCGAATATGGATTGTGGTCGGAATTATCGCAGGGGTAATCATTGTCGGGATGGCCGGCTATTTCGGATTCCGTAACAACAGCCCTAAAAGCTCGCCCGCCGTACAGGCTCCGCAAACTGCCAGCGTCACCCGTTGTGATGTTCTGCAATCGGTGACTGCAACCGGCAATGTGGTCAATTTCCAGGAAGCGGTGCTCCAGATGCCGTTGGATGGCAAACTGACGGAAGTCTTTGTCCAACCTGGAGATAGCGTCAAATCCGGCCAAATCCTGGCCCAATTTGACTCTACCTCGCAAGAAATTGCTTTGACCACTGCCAAAATGAACCTGGCCGGGCTGACTTCCCCTGAAGCCATTGCGAATGCTGAACTGGCCATTACCTCCGCCCAGGCGGATGTGATCACTGCCCAGACCGCGTTGAACAACCAGCAGTATTGGCAAAACAGCGCCTTGATCCAGGACCAGTATGCCAATTTAGTGCTTGCCAGGGCTGGTTTGGATAAGGCCCAGGCAGCCTATGATAATGCCCACGTCGGGGCATATATAAATAACCCGGATGAGGCCAGCCTCTACCAGGCCCTGTATGCCGCCCGGCAAAAGTACAACCTGGCCGAGTATTATTACAGCCTCTATTCCCAGAAACCGACCGAGCGACAGTTCAACGCGGCCCAGGCGAACCTGGACCTGGCCAATGCCAGGCTGGTTAACGCTCAAAACTACCTGGTGGCGCTCAAGGGTGGCGATTTACCCGCAGATGCCACCGGCTCCGCTCTGGAAGCCTTGATATCTGCCAGGCTCGCTGTCCAGACTGCACAGGCTAATTTGAACGCCACCCGGCTCGCCGCCCCGTTCGATGGCATACTCCTTGAATCCAATGCGGCTACCGGGGTGAACATCCCGGCCGGGACGGCCCTTTTTACCATTCACGATCCCCGGAACATTGAATTAGAGACGACCGTGACCGAAGAGGATTTCCCGTATGTGAAAGCCGGCCAGGCAGCCAGCTCGTATTTCGATGCGCTCCCAAACGTGACCGGCAGCGGCGTCGTCAGCCGGATCGTGCCCAAGCGTGCGCCCGGTGACAGCCCGCTATACTACGTCTATATTCGCCTGGCAGACATCCCGGATGGGCTGGTAGACGGGATGACTGCGGATTCCTACATAACCATTGCCAGCCGCCAGGGAGTGCTTTGCCTGCCGCGCAGCGTGGTGCATGCCAGCTCGGCCAATCAGGTCACGCTGCAGGTGTGGAATGGCAGCGGGATTGAAAACAGGCAAGTCGGTATCGGGTTGCGCGGGGATACCAACGACGAAATTGTTTCCGGGCTTAAGCTGGGAGAACAGGTGGTTGTGAAATGAAGATCATTCACACCGAAGGCCTGACCCGCACCTTCATGGTGGGAAGCAGCCTCGTCAACGCCTTGCATGGGGTCGATCTGGACGTGGAGGCGGGCGAGTTCGTGGCCCTGATGGGCGCCTCGGGCAGTGGCAAATCCACCCTGCTGCACCTGCTGGGCTGCCTGGATACCCCCAGCCGCGGGCGTTATATGCTGGAGCAGCGCGAGGTGGGCAGCCTCTCCAGGGATGAGCGCGCCCGTGTCAGGAATACCCGCATCGGCTTCGTTTTCCAGACCTTCAACCTGCTGCCGCGCCTCAACGCCCTGGATAACGTCATGCTGCCGCTGTTATACAAAGGCCGCTCCGGGGATGCCCGCCAGATCGCCGCCGGGATGCTCGAACGGGTCGGCCTGGCCCAACGCCTCCGCCACCAGCCCAATGAATTGTCGGGCGGCGAACGCCAGCGCACTGCCATCGCCCGCGCCCTGGTCACATCCCCGGCCCTGATCCTGGCAGACGAGCCGACCGGCAACCTCGACAGCCAGACCGGGACAGAGATCATGCAGCTCCTGGTGGAATTGTCTTCGGAAGGCCACACGATCCTGATGGTGACCCACGATACGAAAGTGGCCGGATACGCCGGGCGGGTCCTGCACATGCAAGATGGAGCCATCCTGCAATGACATTCTTGAACAGCCTGCGGACCGCATGGAACGGGATTTTCAGCAACCTGCTGCGGACCAGCCTGACGACGCTGGGCCTGATCATCGGGGTGGCCTCCGTCATCGCCACGCTGGCCCTGGGTAACGGCGCCCGGGCGGCCGTCAATGCCAACTTCCGCTTCCTGGGCTCGGACCAGATCCAGATCGACCAGCAACTCCAATTGAAGAACGGCCAAATGCAAGCCCTGGGGAAAACCCTGACCTACGAAGACGGCCTGGGGCTGCCGCAGGCGGCGCCCCTGATCGACCGGGCCGAGATGTCCGTCAGCGGTTCGGCCAAACTGCGCTTCGATCACGCCAGCGAAGACCAGAATTTCGAGGGGACGGATGCGGGTGCATTGTTGAGCGTGATCTCCGAGGGGCGAGTCCAGCCCGTTGGCTGGCCCGCCAACAAGCCGCTCACCCCGGCCGCTTTCATCGGGCAGGGACGCTTCTATACCCAGGCCGAGGTGCTGGATGCAGAGCCGGTCTGCGTGCTGGGCTACCAGACCGCCCAGGACCTTTTCAACGGCGACAACCCGCTCGGGGAGACGATCCTGGTCAACCGCAAGCACTGCCAGGTCATCGGCGTGGTGGCTGAATTGCAGGCGGTCAACGTGGAAGATGTGCTCAACTCCCGCCCCAATGACGCGCTCTACCTGCCGATCAGTTTTGCCGTCTCGAACCTGTTCGATACGCTCCCCTGGGTCACGATCATTGCCCACGTGAAGGACGAATCCAAAATGGAAGCGGCCAAAGCCCAGGTGGCGGCTTACCTGCGCCAGCGCCACGGCATACCTCCCGGGCCGGATGGAAAGTACGCCGACGATTTCCGGATGACCACCAAGCAGGACGTGCTGGGCGCGCAGGAGCAATCCGCCGCCACCTTTTCCCTGCTGCTGACGGCCCTGGCGGTGGTCTCGCTCGTCGTGGGCGGGATCGGCATCATGAATGTCATGCTGGTGAGCGTCAGCGAACGCACGCGCGAGATCGGCGTGCGCATGGCGGTGGGAGCCAGGGCTCGGGATGTGGTGGCGCAGTTCCTGCTGGAGGCCATCCTGGTGAGCGCCGGCGGCGGGCTGCTGGGGGTGGCGGTGGGCATATTGGTGGTGCCGCTGGCGGCCGCGTTGAACCAGGGCGTGGCCCTGCTGGACCCGCGCAGCATTCCGCTGGCCTTCGGCGTGTCGCTCGTGACGGGGCTGGTGTTCGGCCTGTATCCGGCCGTGCGCGCTTCCCAACTCGACCCGATCGAAGCGCTCAGGTATGAATGAGTTCATTTTGGAATAAGGAGAAAAATATCATGAAAAAGCGTGGTTTGATCATCACGGGTTCGATTGTTTTAGTCATCCTGCTGGCCGCGGCCGCCTTTGTGGGCGGGAAATTGTTGAACGGCGGAAAGCTGCAGCTTGGGCCGGGCGGCGGCCTGGTCTTCCTTAGTGGGAAAAATGGCAATCGCTCCGTCCAGTTCTCGCCGAATATCAAGCCGGCCGCGGAATTACCGCAGACACAACCGGATGCGAATGGGATCTTCGATCACCGCCAGGATAACAGCATCTTTGTCGGCACGGGCAAGGTCCAGGTGAGCGTGCAAGCGGGTCCCAATGGCAGTGTGGGCTCTGCCAGCCATGACGGTCCAACGGTGGAAGTGGTGGTAACCACCAAGACCGTGGTGTATCGTGACGCGACCATGGACCAGTTCAACGGCCAAGCCCTCCCCAACGGCAGTCCAACCCTCCAGCAGGTGGTCGAGCCGGGGACGCTGGATGAGCTCGGCCAGGGCAGCATGCTCACCGTTTGGGGCAAGAAGACCGGCGACCGCCTGATTGCAGACGTGCTGGTCTACACTTTGCCCGACTTCGTCACGAAATAGAACTTGCAGGAGCCAAAAAGAGGCCTTGACAGACGCTTCGAATGGATTATTCTTGCCCCATTACCAGGAGACACAGCAATGTTCAAGTCTATTCGGTCGCGCCTGTCGTTGAGCTTTGCAGGAATTGCGCTGATGGTCGCGCTGGCGCTCGGCCTGGCCCTTTTGGCGATCCTGCAAAGTTATTATTCAAACCTTGAGCTGGCTGATTTGCACCAGAACGCCAGGGCTGTCAGCGGCTTTATGACGGAAACCTTATCCTCGACCGGCGCGCACGACCAGGTCCTATCCCAGGTTGAGAACCTGGCTTTCCTCTCGCAGACGCGCATCCGGGTCTATGACCAGGCTGAACACTTACTGTATGACTCGGGCGAACCGCAAAATGTGAATCTCAACCAGGCTGTGCTGAATCAATTGATCGCCACCGGGAATGGCGCCCTGACAGGCTGGAATGGCGGGCGTGATCTCGGTGGTGCCTGCAGGCGATTCGCCGCTTGCGCCGCCCGTCTCGAAGTCGCCCATTACGGCTTCGCCCAACGGAGTCCTGGTGTACCGCTCGCTGCAGGCCGGCGGCTCGCTCTTCGGCTTCGACTTGAGCGCCTGGAGCGCTGGCGGCAACAGCCGTTCCACGCTGGTAGAGACCATTCCCATTACCGGCCGGCAAAATGCCAACGTTATCGGCAGCGTTGAACTGTCCGAAGGACCGGCTTACGGCCGCGCCGTATTGCCGATTGTTGCACGCGCCTGGGCCATTGCCGGCGCGCTCGCCATCCTGCTCGCCGCCGGGCTGGGCTGGTATATCAGCCGGCGCATCAGCGCGCCTGTCATTGCGTTGACCGCAGTGACCGCGCAAATGGCCAATGGCGACCTTTCCAGCCGGGCGCAGGTTAAAAGCCGGGATGAGTTTGCACAATTGGCGCGTTCTTTCAACGAGATGGCCGACCAGGTCGAGACGACCGTCTCCACCTTGCGCCGCTTTGTATCCGACGCAGCCCACGAGCTGCGCACCCCCCTGACCGCGCTGCACACCAACCTGGACCTTGCGCTGGATGAGAAGGACGCCGCCGAACGCAGCGCTTTTATTTCCCGGGCCCAGGGGATGGCGAAACGCATCGAAGAGCTCAATGCCAATTTGCTCGACCTGTCGCGCCTGGAGGCGAATGGCCTGCCCGCCAGGCGGGCTATGCTGGATATGGCAGAGCTGTTGCGTAAGCGCATTGAGATCTATGCCTCCCAGGCGGAGCAAGCCGGGCTGGTTTTCGAGGCGGAAGTTTCCACAACCCCCCTTCCCATTTATGCGGATGAGCTCCAGATCGGGCGCGCCCTGGATAACCTGGTGGACAATGCCTGCAAGTTCACCGCGCCCGGAGGGACGCTCCAGGTAAAGCTGGTACGGCAGGAGCAAGCGGCTGTATTTTCGGTCACGGATACCGGGATCGGAATTCCTGCCGGCGATTTACCGCAGATCTTCGACCGGTTCCACCGCGGCAGGAATACGACCGCCTATCCCGGCAGCGGCCTGGGCCTGGCCATCGTCAAGGCAATTGTGGCCATACACGCCGGCCAGGTGGATGTCCAAAGTGCGGGGGAGAACCAGGGCAGCCAGTTCTCCATCCGGCTGCCAATCGCGCTGAAAGAAGAGTCAAACTAACCGGCCGGCTCGTCGGTCAGCGCGGCTCGACAGGTTGCTGGTAGTTGAACACCGCCGGTAACTTTTTATTGTTGGACCATGATCATCACTTGCCGGACCGGATTATCCTGTGAAGAAACAATACTGATCTGCACCTGGCGGGTATCCCCTTTTGTAAACATATACGAGACCATCTCATTTGCGGAGGTCGTATTCATGACCGTCCAGCCGTTTTGCGTCATCCCTTTCTTGTAGAAATCGTCGACTTCCTGGACCGTCATCTGCGTACTGAACATATAAATCGTATATGCAGAATTGTCGGCCGCCGAACCGCTGGTGGTGGTCATCAGGTCCCCATTGTTGTCCTGTTAGAATGGGAATATCCGCAGGAAAATTCTTGATGCTGAGGAACGGGGTCACCTGGGTGGCCGCTTGCGTGGCGGCTGCGGTGGCAGGTTGCAGCAAAGGCTCGGTTGCCTGCGCGGTCTTTTCCGCCGGCAGGCCGGGCTGCGTGACGACCGCCGAGGTCGGATTATTTAAAGGCGGCTTTGCCAGCGAATTGTTGCGCAGCAGCAGGAACGCAGCTACCACCAGCACCAGGAATAAACCCACCAGGCCAAATCCGCCCAGCCCGATCAGCCCGATCTTCCAGCCGGCCATTTTTTTAGAGGCGGCCGCAGCCTTATGCGCGGCAACCGCCGCCGCAGGTGGATGAGCTGCATGCGCGCTCACCGCCGTAGCCTGCGAGGCGCCGGCCGGCTGCGGGACGTGCAGTACCGTCGGCATTTCGTCGCGGGCAAGGCTTTCGAGCATCCCGGCGAACACCCCCATATTGGCAAAGCGGTTTTCCGGCTCCTTGGCCAAAACTTTGAACAGCACCTGTTCGACCGCTTCGGGCAGTCCGGGCACAAAAAGGCTGGGTCGCGGCAGAGGATCCTGGATTTGCTTCATCAAAACCGCAGCCGGGGTATCCGCGCTGAATGGCAAACGACCGGTGATCATCTGGAAGAAGACGATCCCCAGGGAATACATATCCGAATGCGAATTGGCTTTGCCCAGCCACTGTTCGGACGCCATGTAATCCGGAGTCCCGATCCCGACCCCGGTGCCGGTCAGCAAACGCTTTTCGCAATGAAATTCAGTAAATCACAGATTCAAACTTTGAGTGCTTTGTAGTTGCGACTTCAGTTGCTCTGTTGCCTGAAATAAATTCAAAACACAACGGCTTAAGCTTTTACTACGGCAAATTCGTGATTTACTGAAAAAATGGAGATATAATTTTAGAAGGTCAAAAGCTCTAAAATTGAGAGAGGAGGCAAGAAATATGCAAAAGTGGGAATATTTATTTATCGAAGCTTCATGGGAAAAAAGGATAATCCGGCCTCGCTATCATAATAACAAAGAAATACCTGATTGGAAAAGCTTGCCAGAAATTCATGAATATCTCAATCAACTTGGCACGGAAGGCTGGGAATTAGTGAATACAACATTTGAAGCTGGCAGCGTAAATCCCAGATTTGCATTCAAGCGTCCGATGGAATAAAGAGCATCTCTTTAAAAAACCATATCCTGTGGCTTTGAGCAATACTTTTCGTACTGGGATCCGCCGCAACCCCCGCCGTCACTTCGTGACACCTCCCCCGAATCCGACATCTTTTTGTCGGATTCGGGGGAGGAAGTGCTGCGGAAAGCGGAAAAAGCGCGATAATGGATTAACGATTATTTGCAGGTAGTAAAAGCCATGGCTGTGTGTGGTAATTGTCTGGGGAGTGGAACAGAAGTATGCAGAGACTGCGCAGGCTGGGGGATTAAACCGTGTAATAATTGCCTCTCTGGGATTGCCCCCTGCCAACAATGCGAAGGCACCGGTTGGGTAAAAAGCGGACTGTTTGGCCGGATCCTGGGAGAATTATGCAGCAACTGCCAGGGAAGCGGTACCGAAACTTGTTCGAAATGTCAGGGCCGGGGCTTTGTAACCTGTCCGGGTTGTCGAGGCAGTTCCCGGCAACCCTGTACCTTTTGTCACGGCCGCGGGGAGAGGTAGTGGAAGGCTTAACCCCCACCGTCCCTTCGTGGCACCTCCCCCAATTCCTTCTTACCGGTCTGGCGGAAAGCTCGCAGCTACGGCACGTAAGCGCTCGAGTAAACGATCGGGCGACTCATCTTTTAATAAATGTATAGCCGCTGGAGGAGAGTGCGGTTTCCAGATGGGCGCTCGAATGGTCGATCAAGACGATGACCCGCTGAGCCGGGCAGGTATCGCGAAGTTTCTCGAGAGCCAGATTGGCAGGATTGGGGAGTAAATTCCAATCCACCAACAACATATCTGTCTGGCAGAGGGGTACCTGGGCTACCGTGCTGGACCAGTCGGCGGCTTCGCCAACCACTTCCATTTTCAGATCCATTATGTACAGACGCAGGGCAAACCGCTCTGTGCTTGAGGAATCCGCTAAAAATACACGGGGCATGTACGTATCATACAACAAAGGCTCTCCGTTCGGAACGTTCTGTGGGTAGGGATTTTGTACCCCCCACCATTTGGGGGATGAAACAATCTGTCAGGCATTGCGGGCTGAATGGGATTTCAGGGAATGGGCTCCGCCGGCGCCTGCCTGTCCCGCCTGCCCTGCCTGGACGGACAGTCCAGGGTACCGCAGGTACAGGTGACTGTTCTTGTCAGGGGGCCCTTTACAGGGTGCCCTGTAAGGGTACGAAATGGCGAATCCAGGCATTATGTCTGGCGAAACGCTCGAAGATCGGGGATCTGAAAAAAACATCCCGGGACCCGATTTTTGAACCATATTATTCGCATAATTTGCCCAAAAACACCCCAAAACTGCCCATTTAACCCCCGATTCCCGTGGATCAATTCCTGCTCTCTCCCCTCTACAGATGTGTATTTACATCTGGAGAGGGGTCGGGGGTGAGGCCGCCCCTCACGAAAACCGCAAAAACCTTCAAAACCTGCAATAGATCGGGTTTTTTTCTTCCTGCTCTCCATTTCCCCCGAATTGTCCCTCGTTGTTTTGTACAAACGATCCCTCCCAGGCCGAAAAATAGGGAAAATCCCCCCAAAAATAAAAGCTGCCGCATTTCCAAGAACCAGAACTCCGAGATTTTCGCGAAGCGTCCCGCGGGGCGTAGGGAAAAAATCTCGGAGTTCTTGGACGGCGCAATGCCATTCCGCCCTACTTCCTGGCCAGCTCTTCCAGGTCCTGGAGCTTGCGCTTCAGCGCCCGCCGCCGCAATACCAGGCTGGCCAGGTAGGCCGGGATCAGCACCAGCACAACCGCGTATCCGGCCAGCATATATTTGATCGAGATGGCAGTATCCAACATAATCAGGTTCCTTTCCTACAGGATTTCCAACTGGCGTTCTTCGACTGCCACATTCAACTGTTCCAGGCGAACGCGGTGCCAGAGCAGGGTTGCGAACAACACCGAAAAGGTGAACAGGCAGAAGAACATGGTCGCCAGCATGGGCGCAGTCATATTGAAAGCGCCCAGGTTGCCGGCAGTGTTGGTCCCGATCACCACCGGATGGATGGTGCGGAACAGGCGGATGGACAGGAAGGCAATCGGCACGCTCAGGCTGCCCACCAGGGTATAGACCGCGCTGAAGCGGGCGCGCCGTTCCGGGTCGTCGATGCCCTGCCGCAGCAGCAGGCAGGCCAGGTAGACCAGCTCCACGATGGCGGCCGTGGTCAGGCGCGGGTCCCAGGTCCACCAGGTGTTCCAGACCGGGCGCGCCCAGATCGAGCCCAGCATGATCGTGATCAGGAAGAAGACCAGGCTGATCTCGATGGCGGCCATTTCGAGCAGGTCCCACTTGCGGTCGTGGCGCACCAGGTAGACCACCCCGGCCACGGCGGCTGCCATGAACCCCAGCATCCCCACCCAGGCGGTGGCGATGTGGAAGTAGAACACTTTCTGCACGTAGTTCATGGTCTCTTCCAGGGGCGCATACAGGAACACCATCGCCAGGGCCGCCAGGAACAACAGGGCGGAGAGGATGGTCAGTATTTTCAGGACAGGGGATTGAGGTTTCATAACTCTCCTTCGAGAGGGAATGGCATCATTCTTCCACGACGCTGTCAAAGGTCATGAAAGCCACCGCGATGAAGATGACGTCGTAGACAATCAGCAGGTTGACCCACGGCATGATCTCGGCCCCGGCCAGTCCCTGCAGGAAGCCTTCGCTGGCCTTGACCGCCGCCAGCAGGACCGGGATGGCGACCGGGAAGAGCAGGATCGGCAGCATGATATCGCGCGTGCGGGTCTGGACCGCCATGCTGGCCAGCAAAGTCCCCACGGCCACGTAGCCGATCGAGCCGAGGATCGTCACGCCGATCAGTCCGGGATTGATCAGGTTCGTATTGTACAGCAGGCTGTAGACCGGCAGGACGATGGCCTCCACGATCAGCATGAAGACCAGGTTGCTGATGGCTTTCCCGAAATAAATTGCGCTGCGGTCGACCGGCGCCAGCAGCAACCCGTCCAGGCAGCCGCGGTCTTTTTCGATGGCCATCGAGCGGTTCAGGCCCAGCGTCCCGGCGAAGGCGAAGGTGACCCACAACACGCCGGAGGTGACGCTGCGGCGGGTGGGCAGGTCCAGCTCGAGGGCGAAGTTGAAGATCAGGATCACCAGCAGGGCGAAGACCAGCATGGCCGAGAGCAGCTCGCGGCTGCGCAGTTCGGCGGCCAGGTCCTTCCAGACCACCGCCAGGATGGCTTTTAAAAAGCCGGCCACCCGCGACGGCTGTTTTTGCTTTTCGAGCGTGGCTGCGGCCGGGACGGTCAGGGATTTTTTCATATCAGCCTGCCAGCGCCTTTCGATAAAAATCCAGCAGGTTCTGGCTGCCCAACCCGGAAGGCGTGGTCGAGGCGGCAATCACACCCCCGGCCAGCACGTCGAAGCGCGAAGCCAGGTCCTGCACGCGTCCCAGGTCGTGGGAGGTCATCACCACCGTCCGGCCGCGCCCGGCAACTTCGCGCAGGACCTTGTCGAGCATGTCGCAGGCATCCTGGTCCAGGCCGGTATAGGGCTCGTCGAAGAGCAGCACCTCCGGATCGTGCAGGACGGCCCGGCCGATGGCCAGGCGCTGCTGCATGCCGCGCGAAAAAGTCCGCACCAGGTCGTTACGCCGGGCAGACAGGCCCACCAACTCCAGCACCTGCCCAATCCGTTCACGCAGCTCGGGCACGCCGTACATTTTTCCGTAAAAGCGCAGGTTCTCTTCTGCGGTCAGATCGCCGTACAAGAGCGGCAGGTGACTGACCACCCCCAGCCTGCGGCGCACCTCGGCCGCCTGGGACGGGAGCTGGAAACCGGCGATGCTGACCCTGCCCAGCGAGGGGCGCGCCAGGGAGGCCAGCACGCGCAGGAAGGTGGTCTTGCCGGCGCCATTCGGGCCGACCAGCGCCACGAATTCGCCCTCTGCGACGGTAAAATCCAGGCCGCGCAGGACGGGCTTGGCGCCGAAACGTTTCACCAGCTTGCGGACCTCGATCATCACAGGCGGCCTGCCAACTTTTCCTTCAACTCGCTGCGCTGCTGCTGGTAGGCCTGGGGTTCGATCCCGCCGGATGCAAAACGGTCGTCCAGGGCCAGGATGGCATCCGCCAGCCGGGCGGTCTCGCCATCCAGGTCCTCGGGTTCGAGTGTTTCAGCCTGCCCGGCCGCTTTTAATTTACGACGGTCACGCACGAAGAGCAAAACTCCGCCTGCCACGAGCAGCAGGCCCAGCAACCCCAGCCCGACCTGCAAGGCCGGGAAGCTTCCCGAACTGGCGCTGGCTGCCGGAACAGTCTGCGGGCTGCCGGAGACGTTCAGCGCAAGGGCAGTGCCGGCTTTGAGCGGGCCGCCCGAGTAGATCTGGAAACTACTGCCCTGAAAATCATTCGTGCCCTGGTCTGCCAGGCCAGCCCCGGCGACCTTGACGCCGGCCGGGACGATCACGGTAACGGAGGCGGGCGGAAGAACGAACGGCTGGGAGAGACTGGCTTTATTACTGGTATAGGGTAAATCGAAGCTAACCACGAAGGCATACTGCTGGCTGCCGGGCAGCATCGCGAAGCCATTATCGGCCATCACCAGCGGGGCGCTGCCCTGCGACAGGTCAATCGAGGGCTGCAAAGCCCCCTCCGGGAATTTGGCAAAGGGCAGGCTGGTGCCATCCGTGGCAACCGTCACGGCCGATTTTCCGGGGTTGGTGAGCACATAGATCTCGCTAAGCTGGATCTGGCCGGCGGTGGGGAAGGAAGCCTGGATATGGACCTGGTCCAGGCTCAAACCCGAAAGCTCGGGGGTCGAAATCGTAGATGGTGACCGGCTGATCGTAGCTGCTCTGGGTGCCATCGAAGGTGGCTCCCGCCGAGAGGAAGCTGACCGGGCCGTATTGCACAACGGCGATGACTTCCATGCCGTTGGTAAGCTTGACGTTTTCGAAGGAGTAGGAACCGTCCGGGTTGAGCGGCTGGTTGAGGTTGAGCGTCTCCTGCTGGTTGAGGATGCCGTGCAGGATGACGGTCAGGCCGCTTGGGAGGCTGGCCCCGGAACCATAGGTGACCTTGCCCGAGACGGTGACACCCGCAGCCGGCGCGCCGGTCTGCTGGCTGGCAGGTGTCGATGCAGCCGGAGTGGCTGCGCCGGAGGAGCTTGAGGCGGCCGGGGTGGCAATTTCCGGGGTGGGGGCTACAGCCGTGGGATTGGGGCTGAGCTCGGCGCCCGGCGGCGGGGTAATATCCTCCGCCAGCGAGAAATTACAGGCGGCCAAGCTGGAAGCGAGCAGGGAAATGACGAGGATGCGAAGAAATTTCATGGATTATCCTGAAAGTTCATTGGACGGGCTGGCCGCAACCCGGACAGAAGCGATCGTTGGCGAGCAGCGCCCGGCCACAATGCGAACAGAAATTGCCCGATTTCTCCGGGCGGAGCTTACGGCGGCTGGCGATCAGGCGTTCAGCTTCATCCTGCTCTTCAGCCTCGTTCTTATGGACGCCTGTCGAAAGTTTGAGGCGGCGGGCGGCCAGGATGGCTTCGACCGGGTCTTCCTGTAGTGGTGGGGAGGCCGGTACCAGGCGTTTGAACGGGCGTGAGTTGGTCGAGCTTGCGCAGGATCTCCGCGCCCTGCTGCACCAGGCTGAGACGCTGTTGAGGATAGACTTCCAGCGGGATTTTGCCAAGGCTGTTATCGAAATCCAGCTCCTTCAAGCTGTTCAGAACCTGGTCACGCTCGGCCAGCAGGCTCGAGAGAACCGGATTGGCCTCGGTTCGCATGCGCCGGCGCAGCGTCAGCGGCTGGGTCACGAACACAACGACCAGGATGATCACAATTCCAAGCAGGATAAGGCTGCCGATCAAGTCCATGAATTATTTTCCTATCAGCGCGACTTGCGCAGCTGCTCTTCAAAACGGGCGGCATACTCGTCATCCACCGCGGACGAGGCGGCGGCTCCCGTGGAATTGGCGGAGCCGGGACCTTTTTCGGGCATGGATGGGTCTGAAGCCAGGGCCTCGGCAGAGCCGGAGCCGCTCCGTCTCCAGGTGCGAAAGGCCATAAAAAGCAGGAAGACGCCGGCGCAGAAGGCGACCGGGGGAACGACATATACCAACCAGTTCAGCCCTGCGGCAGGCGGTTCCGAAAGCACGCGCGCGCCGTAGTGGTCGACGAAATACTGCTTGATCTCGGCCTCCGACTTCCCGGCTGCCAGCATCTGGCGGATCAGCTCGCGCCAATCGTGGCAGGCCTGGGTTGGGCAGACATCCAGCGGGATATTCTCGCAGATCGGGCAAAACAACTGGCGGGCGATGGCATTGACCTGATCGTCGGAGGGCGTCGGCGACTGGGCGGAAGCCAGACCGGTCGATAAGGACAGGCAGACCAGCAGCATCCCGAGTATCCAGAAGGAACGTTTTGATAGGGTATTCATTAACTTACTTATCCTTATGGTAACCAGCATTTCATCAGCTCCGGTCAATCCGCCCCGGCAGTCTTGTAGGCGGCTTTCACGATCACGGGAACAAGCGCCGGATCCTTGTCCGGCCAGGCCGCCACCAGGGTGCCGAAGATGAAGACGAAGCTGCCCAACCAGAGCCAGCTGACCAATGGGTTGTGATAGACCTTGAAGGGCGCCTGCAAGGCGGAAGTACCTTCCCAGTTGACCAGTACAACGTACAGGTCGTCTGAGAGAGTGCTGCGAATGGCCGGGATGGTCATGGGCTGGCCGTCCGGGAAGAGGTCGTAGCGCGGGTAGAGTTGGCCGAGGTATTGACCGTCCCGGTAGACGCTCATAACGGCGCGCGTCACAGTCCGGCCATCCACGTATGGGAACTGGGACATGGAGTCAAAGTGCAGGGTATAGCCGGCCAGCTGCATCGTCTCGCCAGTAGACAGGGTTTGCTGGGTGGTGGTCTGGAAAAGCTCGATCCCGATGATGGCCAGGCCCATCATGCCCATGGCCAGGTGGATGATATAACCGCCATAGCGGCGGCGGTTGCGACCGACCAGCCGCCAGAGGGCGACCAGAACGTTCTCGCCGGAACTGCGGCCACGCGCCAGCACGGCGCGTCCGAACTCATACAGGGTGACGCAGATGGCAAAGGCGATCAGGGTCAGGCCGATCAGGGCGAACAGGTTATGCGTACCGGTGATAATCAGGATCCCCAGGACCAGGGCGGCCGGGATGGCCGGCTTCCAGGCAGCCCGACCGATGGTCTTGAGCGTGCCGTAGGTCCAGGAGGACAGTGGCGCAATCCCCATCAGCAACAAAATCAGGCCGAACAAAGGTCCGACGGCGCGCTTGTAGAACGGCGGTCCGACGGTTATCTTCTGATTGGTGATGATCTCGGATATCAGCGGGAAGATGATGCCCCAAAAACAGACGATCAAAACGCCGGCGAACAACAAAGCTGCCAGCAGGAAGAGCGCTTCGCGCGAAAACATCGAAGTGGAGCCAAGCGAGGCTTCGGATTTAAAGTCTTTCCAGCGATAGATCAGCAGGCCGAACGAAGTGATCATCGTGACGCCGATGAAGGCGAAGAACATCGGCCCAATGGCGCTCTGGGAGAAGGCATGCACCGAGGAGAGCACGCCGGAGCGGGTCAGGAAGGTCCCAAAGATCACCAGGAGATAGGTCAGGATGATCAGGATCATGTTCAACTGCTTGAACATGCCGCGTTTTTCCTGGATCATGACGGTGTGGAGGAAGGGCGTGCCCACCAGCCAGGGCATCAGGGCGGCGATCTCGACCGGGTCCCAGCCCCAGTAACCGCCCCAGCCCAGCACGTCGTAAGCCCACCACATGCCCAGCACCAGCCCGCAGGTGAGGAACAGCCAGGCCCACAGCGTCCAGCGGCGGGTCAGGCGGATCCAGCGGTCATCGGTGCGCCCGGTCACAAGGGCGGCGATGGCGAAGGCGAACGGGATCACGAAGGCGACAAATCCAAGGTAAAGCATGGGCGGGTGGATAACCATGCCCGGGTGGCGCAGCAACGGATTGAGGCCGGCGCCGTCGGGAGGATTCAGCGGGAGGGCGCCGACCGGGCGGAGCATCGCTGTCACTTCACCCGAGGCAGTCTGCCACATGCGGGCGAAAGGATTTTCAAAGAACAGGCTCAACGAAAGGAAAAACCCCAGCGTGATGGCGGTCACGGCCGCCACCCAGGGCAGGAACTCGCGGTCGCGGTCCCAACGGCGCAGCATGACAGCCGAGGCAAAGGCCGACATCAGCCAGGACCAGAAGAGCAGCGAGCCCTCCTGCCCGCCCCACAGGGCGGTGACTTTCAAATAGGTGGGCATGTCGTTACTCGTCACGGAGTAAACGTAACTCAATTCGTAATGCCCGCTGACCAATAAGTAGATAAGGGAGAGCGATACGAGTGTAACCAGGGGAAAGGTCAACAGGACGGCACGCCGGGCACTCTCAACCCAGCGGTCTTCCTTTCGAAAATAGCCATAGATCGCTGCACCCGCGCCGAAGACTGCCAGCAGGAAAGTTACAACCAAGACTCCAAAACCGAAATTGGCTAGCATTCACGCTCCTTGTGGATCTGGTACAAAATGATTAATTGCCGTTGGCGGCTGCCTGGCTGGGCACGGCCTGCTGGTACTTGGTGGGGCATTTCAAGAGCAACTCATCCGCATGGAAGACCCCGTCCTGGGTAAGGTGGCCGGTCATGATGGCCTGGGCTTCGTTTTTGAGCAAGTCCGGCTTCGGACCGTTGTAGATCACCGTCAGGCGCGCCCGCTGCGGGTCGATGACTGCGGCATGCAGGACGGCTGCCAGCCCACCCTGGGCCTCGACGGTGGCATTGTCACCGGGCACCTGGGCCACCTGGAAACTAAGATTCATGGAATTCGGATCGTACTGGATGGTCGAGCCATCCACAGCCCCGGAAATCCGCAAGTTTTGACCTACGGCGGCCGAACCCTTGGCCTTAAGTTCGTCCACGGTCATGAAATATTCCGCGCTGGCCTGGGTGGATGAGAAGATCAGGTATACGACGGCGACCAGGATCAACGCGCCGCCAAGAATAAATTTCCAGCTACCGCGCATCCGATTTTTTGTAGTAGTTTGCATTCGTACCTCCGTGATTGATGAATCAGTAAAAGGGTAACTCTAATTTTGGTGGAGAAGATTAAGAAACAATGTGAAAACCGTTATCCATTACAACTGCACCAGCCCGGTGCGGATGGCAAACTTGACCAATTCCGTGCGGGAATGCATGTTCAGCTTTTTCATGATGCGTTCGCGGTGACGGGCGATCGTCTTATGGCTCAACTCCAGGCGCTGACCGATATCCTGGTTGCTGACGCCCTGCGCCACCATTTCCAAGACCTGGCGCTCCCGCAGGCTGAGTACTTCCAGCCCGATGACCCGTCCATCCGCCTCTTCTGATTGAACAGTCCGGGAGGAGGTTCTTTGCCCGGACAGCCGCTGGTAATCCTCCAAAAGCCAACGGGCCAGCGCGGGTTGGAGGTAGACATTGCCGGAAGCAATGGTGTGGATGGCCTCCACCAATTCCTCTGCGGCGGCCTGCTTGGTGATGTAGCCGGAAGCCCCGGCTGCCAGCATTTGCATGAGGTACTGCTTATCATCATGCACGGTCAGGGCCAGGACCAAACACAGAGGACAAAGCACCCGCAAGCGGCGGGTTGCCTCCATGCCATCCACCCCCGGCATGCTGATGTCCATCAGGATTACATCCGGATGAGATTCCATGGCACGGCTGACTGCATCCTCACCGTTACCGGCTTCGGCGACCACCTCGAAGTCAGGCTGGGTCTGCAGGAAGGTTTTCAGACCCACACGAATGACTTCATGATCATCTACGAGCATCAAACGGATTTTCTTCATGAGCCTTCCTTGATCATTTCCACGGAATTCGGAACGGTAACTTCCACGGTCGTACCCTTGCCAGGACTGGATTGGATGCGAAGATCGCCTTTGATCAATTCCACCCGTTCGCGCATCCCAGCCAACCCCCAGCCATGCGGCGGGATAAGGGGTTTTTCGGGGTCAAAACCGATCCCGGCGTCGATAACCTTGACGATAATTTCCTGCGGCCCAAAATTGGCCAGGATTTGAGCGCTTTGGATCTGGGCATGCCGGAGGACGTTGTTCAAGGATTCCTGGATCAGGCGGAAAAGAACGGTTTCGACCATGGCATCCAGCCGCCGGCTTTTTCCCTGCACTTCCATTGAAACATCCAAACCCTGCAATGCATAGCTATCCTTTAGGGATTGGATGGCGGGGATCAAGCCAAGATCATCCAGTTGTGCCGGGCGGAGATCATGCACCAGCCGATAAAGCTCCTGTGACATTTGTTTGCAAAGAATTTGCAGCCGGTCAACCAGAGGGGTGGTTTCCGGGACAATATCGATATAGGTGCGAAGTGTAGCCAGGTTGAGGGAAAAGGCGGTAAGCACCTGGGCAGTTTCATCGTGGAGCTCGCGCGCAATCCGGGAACGTTCGTCCTCCTGGGCACGGACAGTGTGGAAGAGCAATTCGTGGCGGAGATTGTCACGTTGTTCGAGGGCCTCCAGGTGGGCTTTTTGCTCGGCAGCCGCCAGGCGCTGGCGTTCGCGTTCTGCCAATTGGGTGGCCCGGACGAGGCCCAGCGTGATCAATACCGCCGCCCCGGCGCGCAGCGCCTGGATGGGGAACCCGAGCCAGGTTCTAAAATCAGCCACATTGATATAACGGGCGGGAAACATATCGACTTTCGAAACAAAAATTTGAGCCAGGCCGTAGATGAGAAAACCAACGGCTGCCACTGTCAGGTGGGTGATGAGGTGCGGACGCTCCTGGCCGGGTGAGCCCTTGGCCTGCAGGAGCAGGGCAAAAACCGCCAGGATGGAGCCGGGGACGGCCAGAAGGTAACGGGCGAGTACATTTAGAAGATCGAACCAGGCAACATTCGCGGAACGAATGGCAAGAATTGCATTGACCAGGATGAACAGCACATAGAGCCCGAGGAGGCTTATTAATAAATAGCCTGTTTTTTCCAATTTAAAGGCGTGAAATCGGAATACCTGTATGTCAAAGATGATCAGGAAAATGAAAGAAGTAATTAATAGCAGAAGCCGGAACCAGGGCAGCCAACCCGGCATCGGCGCCCCATAGGCCTCGGCCTGCATCAAATAGGCTTCCAGCCATTCGTGGGTACCGTGGATCAACCCAAAGATCGCCAGCGGGCGCAATAGCTGGGCATCCGCCAGGGAGGGCAGCCGGCCACTTTCGACCGCCAGGGTCATTCCCAGGCTGAAGAAGGCCAACCCGTAGATGAAATACACCAGAACTAAAATGGTATCGAAGGAGGATGCATTCATTATTTTGCATTGGGTATTTTACACCAATTCAACCCAGCCATTTGTGATTTATGACACGCATATCTTGTGACATATGTAACAATATTAATTCTCATCTTAGCCTTGATATTAATCTGTTTCTCATTTATATTGGGGGTACAAACCCAACACTGGGTGTGGCGCCCCAATTGCATTGGGGTGTTCTCCGAACAGGAGGTGGCCTGGAATTTTTCGACATCTTTTTTAATTCAATCAAAAGCATTTCACTACAACTTTAAAGGAGAATGTAGAAATGTCGATCAAAAAAGCAATTGTTCTGGCAAGTGTGCTGGTCGTTGGCCTTTTCTTCCTGGCGGCCTGCGCAGGCCCTGCCGGTCAGGTTGGCCCGGCGGGTCCGGCCGGCCCGGTTGGCCCGGCGGGTCCGGCCGGCCCGGCTGGCACGAACGGAACGAATCCGGCAGCCGCTGACCTGACGTGCACCCAATGCCATAATGGAACCGACCTGTTCTTTAGCAAGCAGGAAGAATGGGCTTCATCCCAGCACGGGACGGGTGAACTCTTCATCGGCGAAGGTTACCAGGCAGGCTGCGCTGGTTGTCACTCCGGCGGCGGCTTCACCGACATGCTGGCTGCCGGCCTGACCCCGGACAAGGTCACGAACGGTGATCCGCATCCCTCAAGACAGGATTGCCGCGCCTGCCACCAGATCCATACCACCTATACCTCTGCCGACTATGCCCTGCGGACCACCTCCCCGGTGGCCCAATTCGCGGACTGCCTCGACTTTCGACGGCGGCGCGGGTAACCTGTGCGCCAACTGCCACCAGGCACGCCGGGCCATCCCGGCCGCGGCGGCGGATGGGACGATCAAAGTTGACAGCACCCATTGGGGTCCACACCACGGGCCGCAGAGCACCTTCCTGCTGGGTGTGGGTGGTTCCAGTGACGTAAAAGGCTCTCCCAGCCCGCACTATTCGAATGTCACGGATACCTGTGTTGCCTGCCATATGGGCGGCACGGGCGAAAACGCCGACCATACCTTTACGCCAACCGTAGCAAACTGCACGAAGTGCCACGCAGATGCCACGGACTTCGACATGAACGGCGCCGTAACCGCGTTGGCAGCCAAGATCGCCACCCTTAAAACCGCTTTGACAGGTGCTGGCTTGCTCGATAAAACCGGCGCTCCGGTGGTTGGGTCTTACCCGGCCGCGAAAGCGGGCGCCCTGTGGAATTACCTGCTGGTTGCCGTTGAGGACAAGAGTAACGGCGTCCATAACATGCCCTACGCTGAAGCCTTGATCGATGCGTCCATCGCTGCATTGAAATAATTTGGGCCGATCGGGCAAACCAGGCTGCCCGGATGTTCACTGGATTTGATCAGATCGATCCGATCGGACCAGTTGACAGCCACATCCGCGCAAGCATGCAACTGAAACTGTAACAACCAAGCAACCTAAAGCGGGGACGGTTTGGCCGTCCCCGCTTTACCTGTAGAAAATGAATTCTCATTTTGACAGCAATTATTAAATGCCATTCCCGGCTTTACAGCTCCCTGAAGTTTCATTACAGGAGAATTAATGTATAAGGAAAAGCGAGTTTTGTTCCTGAAGATCCTGGTTTTTACCCTGGGGATCGGGTTGGTGGGGATTGCCATGGCAGGATTTGTGCGGCCGGCAGCCGCAGCCAAATTATCGTCTGCGCAACCTGCGGTAAATGGTAGCCTGGAGGCGGATAACGCCGCCTGCCTGGCCTGCCACAGCCAGCCTGGAATGACCAGCACCCTGCCCAACGGAGAAATCCTTTACCTTACCATTGACCAGAGTCATTTCGCCGCCTCCGCCCATCAAAATCTGAACTGCACGGATTGCCACAAAAATATCTCCGGCTTTCCTCATCCCGATCTGACGGCGCAAAGCCTGCGTGATTTTTCCCTGCAGATGTACACGACCTGCCAGCAATGTCATGCAAAGCAATATGACCAGACCCTGGACTCAGTCCACCAAAAAGCCCTGGCAGCCGGGAACACCAACGCGGCCATCTGCACGGACTGTCATAACCCACACACCCAGACCCAGATCACAGACAAGGCCACCGGCAAAATTTTGCCGGAGGCACGCGTCCTGATCCCGCAGGTGTGCGCGCGCTGTCACAGCGCCATCTACGACCAATACAAGACCAGTGTGCACGGCTCCGCCCTGATCGGAAGCGGCAACCAGGATGTACCGACCTGCATCGACTGCCATGGTGTGCATAACATAGCCAACCCGACTACGACGGCTTTCAGGCAAAATTCACCCTTGTTGTGCTCCAAGTGCCATACCGATGCTTCCATTATGAGCAAATACGGCATCTCCACCCAGGTATTGAATACCTATGTGGCGGACTTCCACGGCACAACGGTGACCCTGTTCGAAAAGACCTCGCCGGACCAGGCCACCAACAAGCCGGTCTGTTTTGATTGTCACGGGGTCCATAATATCCAGCGGGTGGATGACCCGGTCTCCGGCCTGGCGATGAAACAGAACCTGTTGAAGGTCTGCCAGCGTTGCCATCCAGATGCGAGCGCCAATTTTCCGGACGCATGGATGAGCCACTATATCCCGAGCCCAATTCACGATGCGCTGGTCTATTATGTGAACCTGTTCTATAAGTTCTTTATCCCAACCGTAATCGGCGGAATGCTGGTCTTCGTTCTGAGTGACATTTTCAGGCGATTGGTGGAACACCGTAAAGGAGCAAAGCAAGTATGAGCTCAAAGAAGAAAACTCGCAAGCAGGCCAACCCAGCAAAGACACCCACCGAGGCAACGACACCGCCAGTGGAGTCGAAGCCAGCCGCGCAGGTGGCGAATCAACCGGTAGGGCCGGAGCAGGCGGCCGAGGCAGCGACACCTTCAACTGAGTCGCAGCCATCTGTCGAGGTCGAACAGCCGGTAGAGCCGGAGCAGGGCCGAGGCAGCGACTGTCAACGGAGCGCAGCATCTGTCGAGGTGGTAGACAGGCGGCAGAGCCGGAGCAGCAGCTGAAGCGGCGAACAGCCAGTGGAGTCAAAACAATCTGGTGATTTAGCAGAACAGCCGGTAAAGTCAATCCAGCCTGAGCAGGCAGAGCAACCGGCCAGTCCTGTAAAAACTCCGGAACAACCGAAGAAATTGACTCCCGGTGTGAAGCCGACCGTACAGGCAGATATGCAGCGACCCCGGCAGTACGAGCGTTTTCACTGGACGCAGCGTATTGCACATGCACTGCTGCTGGCAACCTTCAGCCTGTTGGGCCTGACCGGGCTGCCACAGAAGTTTGCTCTGGCCGGCTGGGCGCAGGCAATGATCGCCTTCTTTGGCGGGATCGAGACCACGCGCCTGATCCACCACGTCTCTGCGATCGTCTTGATGCTATTAGCGATCTACCACTTCCTGGATACCGGTTATAAGATCTTCGTGCGCCGGACCAGCCTGAGCATGCTGCCCAACCTGAAGGATGTCAAGGATGCCCTGCAAGCCTTTACATATAACCTGGGCTTTGGAAAATCCCGTCCGCAAATGGGAAGGTACACGTTCGAAGAGAAGGCCGAATATTGGGCTTTGATATGGGGGACGGTGATCATGGCGATCACCGGGTTCATGATGTGGAATCCAATCTCCACTTCGAAGTTCCTGCCAGGCGAGATCATCCCGGCAGCCAAGGCCGCGCATGGGGGCGAGGCCTTGCTGGCGGTGATGGCGATCGTGGTATGGCATATGTACGGCGTCCATATCAAAAAATTCAACAAAGCCATGTGGACTGGCAAGCAAACTGAAAATGAAATGCTGCATGAGCATCCGCTCGAACTGGCAGATATCAAGGCCGGCCTGACCCAGCGGTCCATAGACGCGAAAATACTCCGTAAGCGGAAAGTGGTGTTTTTTCCCATCGCCGGAGTCCTGGCAGCAGTCATGCTGCTGGGGGTGTATGGTTTCGTTACCGGAGAGAAGACCGCCATCACCACCGTATTACCGATTTCCTCGCCGGTGGCGATCTACGTCCCGCAAACTCCCACGCCCAGGCCGACCGCGCTGCCGACTGCGACCGCGGGGGTGGTCAGCTCCGAAGGGCTGACCTGGGATAAAACCGTCGGGGCCCTGTTCCAGGCCAAATGCAGCACGTGCCATGGGGCAAACCTGGCTACCAACGGGCTTTCCTTCGCCACGTATGCACAGGCCATAAAGGGCGCTCAAGATGGGGTCGTGATCATCCCGGGCAACGTGGAAGGCAGCAAGCTGATCGTGATCCAATCCGCCAATAACCACCCAGGCCAATTGAGTGCGGATGAATTAACCATCATCAAGAGCTGGATCTCGGCCGGTGCACCGGAGAAATAGACGGAAGAATTTCCAAATATCCGGGCTTCCATGCTCGAAAACTTGGAAGCCCGTTCCTATTTTCGTTGGAAATTAAAAGGAATATAATATTGTGTGAGGAGATAGTGCAATGTTCAAACGTTTCTGGGCTGGATTAAGACGTTTCTTTTTCCCACCGGCCGGTTCTCCGCGCTGGCTGATCGTTCTGCCATACCTGGTTATCGCGGTGGTCTTTATCGCACTGGTATCCGGTGGAATCTACGGATGGAATTACACCAATTCACCGGCGTTCTGCGGCTATACCTGCCACACCATGCCGCCTCAGAATGCCACCTACCTGAACTCGCCGCATGCCAATGTGTACTGCACCGAGTGCCATATTGGCCGCAGCGTTCTGGGCACCCAGCTCGCCCGTAAAACGGAAGATGTATACGAACTGTATTCGATGGTGTTCCATACCTACACCTTCCCGCTGCAGGCCAGCCGGACCCGCCCGGCACGCCAGACCTGTGAACAGTGCCACCAGCCGGCAGCCTTCGAAGGTGAGAAGCTGCTGACCATCAGCCATTTCGCCCCCGACCAAAACAACACGCCGCTCAATATTTACCTGATCATGAAAACGGGCGGGGGAGTCACGCAGGATGGAAGCGGGATGGGCATTCACTGGCACGTTATGAGCAAGGTCGAATATTACAGCCCGGATCCCCTGAACCAGAAAATCCCCTTCGTGCGTGTGCATAACGCCGACGGAACGGTCACGGATTATGTCGATACTGAATCCGGTATCGATCCTGCCAAGATCCCTGCCGACCAACTGAAGACGGTTGACTGTGTCACCTGCCATAACCGCGTAACCCACGATTTTGCGGCGCCGGCCGACTCGGTTGACAGCGCCATGGCGAGCGGACTGATCTCCCCGACAATCCCGGAAATCCGCAAGAAAGCAGTCGAAGTCCTGAGCGTCGCCTACGGCTCCGAACCGATTGCCATGAGCGGCATTGCAGGCCTGGAGAATTATTACACGCAGTACTACACCGACTTCCATGCAAAAAACATACAGATTAATCAAATCCGCCATCACGGAGCTGCAAACCATTTACAGCCAGACCGTGTTCGTCGATCAGAAAGTGGATTGGACCACGCATCCCAACAACCTTGGCCACATCGAGTCGCCCGGCTGTTTCCGCTGCCACGATGGGAAACATATGGATGCCAAACAGGAAGCCATCCCCCTGGAATGCAACCTGTGCCACTCCATCCCGGTAGTAGCCACCTCCCAGGATTTCGTGGCCAATATCGAGATCAGCCGCGGACCGGAACCTGCCTCGCACCCCAACCCGAACTGGATCAGCCTGCACCATGATGCCTTCGATGCAACCTGCAGCAACTGCCACACGGTTAAGGATGCCGGCGGAACTTCGAATACCTCCTTCTGTTCGAACAGCGCCTGCCACGGCACGGTTTTCACGTACGCCGGATTCGATGCACCCTCCCTGCGTACTATCCTGCAGGCGCAGCTGCCCAAACCCACGCCAGCGCCTACTCCGGCCCCGGTGCTGGGCCAACCCACCTTTGATGCCAACATCCAGCCTCTGCTGGTGCCTTGCACGGCGTGCCATAACAGCACTGCGCCGAACGCCAACCTGGACCTGAGCAGCTTTGCCGGCATAATGAAAGGCGGCAAGGATGGCGCCGTGGTGGTGCCAGGAGATGCGGCGGGCAGCCTGCTGGTCAAGATCCAGAGCGCCGCAGCACTTCCTGAACCTGAGCCCGGATGAATTGACGCTGGTCAAGCGCTGGATCGAGGCAGGGGCTTTGGAGAAATAGGCGGGTGCCCTGGAAAAGACCAGAGCTGTCTAAATAAAAATGGAGACCATCGTATCCGGTGGTCTCCATTTTTATGGTATTGAATGGGCAAAATGGCATTTTGCCCTACAGATTAGTCTCCGGCCGGGACCGGGACTTTTGTCATGGGCCGGGGTTGGGTTTCCCTGACACGGACGGATGGGCTGAAGTGATTGACCACCTTCAAGTAGCGCACTCCCAGCGAGAAGGAAAGCAGGCCGAAGCTGAGGATGCCCCCGCCCGCCAGGAATTCGATCAGAGAGGGCGTGTAGGTGGTATAGGCGATGTTGGGTTCGCCCGGCAGGTAGGACAGGACGATCAACAGGCCGGAAATATTGGTATCCCAACGGTAGGCCACCACGCCACCCACCACCAACAGCAGGGCCAGCATGCGCCAGAGCGGCAGCGCACGGGTACGCTTGTTGAGCAACAGGAAGATCGGGACGATGATCCCCAGAAGTATTTCCCCCACCCAAAAGTTGAACGAAAGCGGGCCGCCGGTCAGCAGTTGCAGGCCTTCGGTCCGTCCGGGCTGGTAGGTGTAGGTCATCGCCAGGGCATCCCAGAAGCGGAAATACAGGTAAAGGACCAGGATCCAGCCAACGATCTGAGCGATGCGGTCGAGCAGACTGTCATCCACGCTGGCGCGGCGGGTCAACCTGGCCGAGAGCATCGAAGCGAAAACGGTCAGGGCCATACCGGCTGCCACGGCCGAGATTATGAACAGGACCGAGATATCCGGACGGTACCAGAGCGGGCGGGCTTTCAACACACCATACAGAGCGCCGAGGGAGGATTGGTGCAGCATGGACAGCGCCAGACCGGCGATTGCCAGGACCGGGGCGAGATGGTGGACATTCGCCATCATCCCAGCCAATTTGGGCCAGCGCGAGCGCAGCCATTCGAAATTGGCAAAGATGGGCAGGGCTTCCAGGAGCAACACCCCCAGGTAGAGGGTCACGCACATGGTCACTTCCCAGAGCAGGGAGTGTTCGTTCCAGAAAACCATCGAATGCCAGAAGCGGTCCGGGCGACCGATATCCAGCATCAAGGTCAGGATGGCCATGGTGTAGCCGAGCAGGCCGATAAATGTGGCGGTGCGTGCCACCGGCTGGAATCGTTTCATCCCGAGCAGGTAAACCACCGCACACAGGCTGAAGGCGCCAGCGCTGACCGCAATGGAACTCAGGTCGATCGTGATCCACAGGCCCCAGGGCACCAGATCGGTCAGGTGGGTCAGCGACAGGCCTTTCCAAAGCACCAGCACGCCGGAAGCAGCGCCGGCAGCCAGGAAGAGCGATAACACGCCCACCCAGATCATCCAGGGAGTGATCCTCGGCAAGGAGAACCTGGGGAGAGAGACTTTGGGGAGTCTGATTTTCTTTTTCATGACAGCGGCTCCTGGGAGGCAGACAGGTAGAAGACACGCGGGGAAGTGCCCAACTCCTCCCGCAGGCGGTAGGAGGCGCGGCTGCGCAGGAGTTTACTGACATTCGAATCGGGATCGCTTATATCACCGAACTGGCGCGCCCCCACCGGACAGACCGTCACGCAGGCGGGGGTGGCGTCCTCATCGACACCCGGGGTCAGACCCAGGGCGAGACCGCGGTCAATGCGCTGGAAGCAGAAACTGCACTTTTCAACAACACCGCGCGGGCGGCGGGCCACTTCCGGCTGACCCCAATCCGGCACGGCCGGGTTCGGACCATCAAACTGTTTCCAGTTGAAGGAACGGGCGCCGTAGGGACAGGCCACTTCACAGTAGCGGCAGCCGATGCAGCGCTGATAATCCATCTGGACGATGCCATCCGGCCGGTAGGTACTGGCCTTCACCGGGCAGACCTCCACGCACGGGGCGTGAGCGCACTGCATGCAGGGCCGGGCCAGGAATACATCCTGATTGCCGACCTGGCCGGTTTTGGTGACCACGTTCCAGGAAATGTCGGGTGAGATATCGTTATGCGCCCGGCAGGCCAGCGTACAATACCCGCAGCCCGTGCACTTGGACTGATCGATCACCATGGCCCACTTGCGTCCACCGGATGGAGCAGGCTCGGAGGCGCCCGCCCGCCGGACGATCTGCGACCCGGCC
This sequence comes from uncultured Chloroflexia bacterium, assembly GCA_963776475.1. Taxonomy (GTDB): domain Bacteria; phylum Chloroflexota; class Anaerolineae; order Anaerolineales; family Villigracilaceae; genus UBA877. The sequence goes on along the minus strand of CAVZMZ010000032.1, from coordinate 252,943 downwards.
AGGACAGTCACACCAACGGCGGCCAGCTTGAGGAAATCACGACGTTTCAGATTATTGCTGCTCATTTTTTGGCCCCTTCCTGGTATTTATCCGGTGATAGAACTTTTCGAGCCAGGGTTGCAGAACCATGCCGCCTGCCAGGCCCAGCAAACCGGCCAACCCCGAAAAACCGGCCGGGCTGACCGGCGCAGGTTTATCTGCAACTGCTGGAACAAGGGTGGGGGTCGGGGTCATTTCGGGCAGGAGGGTGGCTGCGCCGGGAGTGGCAATTGCGGCGCTGCCTTCGGTGTGCATCTGGTCGGAATGGCAGGCTGTGCAGGTGGCCAGGCTGGCTGTAAAACTGTGATCGGGCATGGCGTGCACATCCTGGGTGGCGGAGGCTTCGGGGTGCAACAGGTGGCAATCCACACAACTAAGCCCGGCCTTGGAGTGGATGGAATATGGAAAGTTCATGGCCACTTCGTTATGACAATTCAAGCACAAAGCCGAGGGGCCTTTTTCCTCGCTGCCTGCGACGGTCTTCAAAGCGGCCGTATGGGGGTCATGGCAGACCGTGCAGGTCATTCCAACTGCGTAATGCACGCTGGTCTGCCATTGCGCCAGTCCGAAACGGGCATCGCTGTGGCAGCGCCCGCACAGGTTGTTGGTGCGGTCGACCGGCACCGGGTTGGCCGACGGGCTGGTAGTATGATTGGGCGGGATGGGATTGTGACAATCTGCGCACGAAACAGAAGTCGATCTGGACGGAGCCGGTGGCCGGGTCATAACCGGTGGCATGACAGACCAGGCAGGCGCCGGGCTTGCCCTGGTCGGTCCACATCTGGTCGAACTTGGCGTCACTCATCGAATGGCCGTGGGTGCCGGCTGCCAGGGCATCGGTGAACTTCTGATGGCAAACGGAACACTCGATTTGCTTCTGCGCCTGTACGGGTGTGGCTCCGGCACTCGGATGGGCGCGCGCCTGGGCAACCAGAAAGGTTGCCCCTGCCACAACCAGGGCTATGGCAATGGAAATGAGAAATCGCTTAATCGTTTTCATATAGTGTCTCCTCCGAAAATCTTTAATCCTTTGACGGGTAATTGATGCCCACGCGGGTATGTCATGCCCGGATAGGTATGGGAGCCTGCCGGAATACGTCACATCCAAGACAGGCTTCCTTCATAACTCCATTCTTCTCCCGGAAGACCTGCCAGCAAGGTTTTCCAGGTTGCTGCGCAGCCAGGCAATCCTTTTTTTGCTGTTCCGGACAATCCTTGATCTCCCAGCAGCGTTTCCCGGCAGGCACCACCGGCAGCGCCAGCGCCTCCTTTTGCCAGCGTTTGTCCAGGCGGTGCAGCAACACCAGCAGCAGGGCAGTAACTGCGATCGGGATGCCCAGGCGGAGCAGCAGGCCGAGCAAAAAAGTAATGGCTATATCCATCAGGCGCCTTGCCCCTTATGGAGCTTCAACCCGTGACGATGGACTGCCTCGCCGATCATTAACATTGTAAAAAGGGGAACACCCAACCGTATAAAGGTAAAGAGGGTGACGATCAATGCGCTTTTCATGGAAACCTTCCTTTCCGTTTCTTGTGCTCTTTTTCACTATCAGTGTACTTCCATAGACATGCGCATTCAATCAGGCGCACTACCAATCTTTGACATGGGGGCAACACCCCATGAAAGCGGCGCCGGGATGGCACAGGTACTGTTCCTATCCCATATAAGCGAGCGGGCATTGGGTGATTATTGTGGAAACCAACCCAAATAAAAAGCCTGCCGGGTGAACCGGCAGGCTGGGCGTTGAATCAGGCCAAATGGCTATGGTTTGATAATACCCTTGCGAATGGCATAACGCACCAATTCCGAGCGGGAATGCAGCTTAAGTTTTAGCATGATATTCTCACGATGGCGCGCCACGGTCTTTACGCTGATCACCAGCGCATCGGCAATCCCTTCGTTGGACACGCCTTCGGCAAGATAGCGCAGAACTTCCTGTTCCCTTTCGGTCAGGCCGTCCAGGGCTTTCCCCGCATCGCTGGTATGTTCCTGGATGAGATAATCTTTGACCAGGAGTTTGGCCAGGGAGGGGTACAGGTAGACTTCCCCGGCTGCGGCAGCGCGGATGGCGGTCAGCAGTTCTTCGGGGGCGGCGCGCTTGGGCACGTACCCGCCTGCACCGGCCTCCAGCATCTTGAAGAAATACTCTTCGTCTTCATGGATGGTGAGCGCCACCACGGCAACCTCCGGGTGGGCGCTTTTGATCGCCCGCGTGGCATCGATGCCCGAAAGGTCCGGCAAGCCGATATCCATCAGGACAACGTCAGGCAATAATAAATCGACCGCATCCATGGCATCATGGGCAGTCCCGGCTTCGCCGACGATCTCCACATCGCTTTCATTGGAAAGCAGCATGCGCAGACCGGAACGTACCACTTGATGATCATCAACCAATAACAGCCGGATTTTCACTGGTTTCCTCCTGGGAGATTGGGACAGTCACTTCCACAGTCGTTCCTTCCCCGGGTTTCGAACTGACTTTAAGTTTGCCGCCCAGCAATGAAGCGCGTTCTTCCATGCCCTTCAGACCCCAGGAAATCCGCCCGGCCGATTCAACCGTGACCGGATTAAAGCCCTGTCCATCGTCAATCACCCGGGCGTGGATCTTCTGCGGAGAATAGGTCAGCAAAATGCGGACCCGGGTGGCGCGGGCGTGTTTGATCACGTTGGTCAGGGCTTCCTGGATGATCCTGAAGAGCGCCGTTTTGACAAGCGAAGGGATATTGGGTTCGTTCCCGCGGGTTTCAACCTGAACCTCCAGCTTGATGCGCTCCTGGACATTGCCGGCATACCAGCGCAGGGCGGAAGAAAGTCCCAGGTCATCGAGATGGGAGGGGCGCAGGTCCGCGATCAGGCGCTGCAGTTCATCCAGCGAATGGGCCGTCAGAGATTCCAACTCGCGCAGATTTTTTATGTTGCCAGCTTGCCCGGAGGTTTGCATTCCACCTTCAAGGCCGCGCAGTCCCATCCCGATGGCAGTCAATGCCTGGCCGGTCTCATCATGCAGCTCCCGGGCAATGCGCTGGCGCTCTGATTCCTGAGCAGTGACAATGCGCTTGTACAACTCACTCTTTAGGGTTTCCCTTTGCTCGGATTCCCGCAGGCGGCCCTCCTGCAGGCTGTTGATCTGCCGGTCGGTTTCCACCTGGAAGGCCCTCAGAAAGCGGATCACAAAGAAGGCGGCCACTCCTGCCACCACGGCCCTGAAAGCCTGCACCGGGAAGCCGAATAAATGATTGAAAAGTTCCTGGTTGATTATGTTGGACGGGGGCAAAGCGGAGGTTGTAACAAACAATTGTCCGACCAGCCCGTACCATCCAAAGGCGACCGCCGCCCATAATGCATCCCGCCCGAAGGATACCAGACCTGCCCGGCGGAAAACACGCTGCTGCACGACCAACCCGATGGCTGCAAGGATGGCGGCCGGAATTGCCAGGGAGTAGCGTGTCCAGTTATCTGCAATATCCCATAAAATCGGAATTGAATAATGTCCTTTAAGTATTATCAGGCCAAAGACCCACAAACTTTCCAGGCCCAATGGAACCAGGAGGATCAACCTCCAGGCTTTCCTGGAAATCACCATGAGATAGCTGCCAAAGGCTGCCAGGGAAACAAAAGAAAAGGCCAGCATTCCCAGCCTCAGGGCGATTATCCAATCCGGGAGGGAATGCCCGCCGTATTGTGCCACCGATTGGAACATTTCCAGCCATTCATTAGCCGCATGGATCAAGCCAAAAGCAGCCAGGGGACGTAAAGCCCGGCGCAGGCGCGCATCCGACGAACGCCCGCCTTCCAGCATCACCAATAAGCCCATGCTAAAAAAAGCCAGGCCGTAAAAGAAATAAATCGGAATGAAGGAGGGAATATTCACAGGCCAGGCCTCAGCGCTCAACAGCCATTCCCAATATTATGGAAGACTGGCTCATTCGGATCTCCGTAGGCGGGCGCCACACTGGCGGCAGAAGACGTCCCCCGGGACGGCACGTGTACCGCACTGGCTGCAGAACACGACTTCCCGCAAGGTTTGCTCGTCCGGGGCCGCCCGGACATGACGCTTCCGGGAGGTAGCTCTGACCTGGCTTCTCCGCCAGAAAACCAGCCATAATAGGCCGCCGATCAGCAGCAGCGCGCCCAACAACCCCAGCAAGAGGCTGGTCTGGTTGGCGCTCCAAAATTTCGTGAGCGTGTTTTGGGGAAGGGGCTGAGCGGCCGTTGCCTGGGGAGTTGGGGCGCTTAAAGCATCCGACTGCCTCTGATAATCGGCCGTCAAGGTGAAATTCTGCCCGGCAGCCAGGCTGACCGGGCTGGTCTGGTAATGGGTAAAGCCCTGTTCGGTGGTGGTCGTGACAGAAGAAGGTGAAAGAACCAGATTGGTTGCGCCAGCCGGCAGTTGAAAGTCCACGGCAAGCGCGCTGGCAGCATAGTCCCCCGGCCACTCGAATGCGATATGACGTGCCTGGCCATTCTTTACGAAAGGCTCGTAGTACTCGACATGCACGGATAACGAATCCGAAGTAAAAGCGAGCACGGTCCGACCGGCCTGGGTCTGGCTGGTGTTGGCAACATCGATGAGGGTGCCACTGGCATCTGTCTCCGCCACCGCCCAAACCTGAGCTCTGGCAGGCAGGGTCAGCTTCAATTGGACCGGCAGGGTTGTATCCGGAGCCAGGCTCAGCTGGTAGATGACCAGCACGGAGGGTTGGTCGTACTCCGGCAGCAGGCTAATTTTCACATCGGCGAAATGCAACTGAGCCTGCGCTTGCGCAGGAGGGGTAGGCAGGAAAAGGGCCAAACAGCCGGCTGCTAGCAGGCACTTGCAAATAAACGAAGACCATTTGGACAGCATACGTAATCTTACCATGCCTTTTATGCAACTTAGTAACTATCCGGAAATTAAGGAGTAGTTCAAATGTTGAGTGTGTGCGGCGAAGCCGCACACACTCAACATTTGGTTATCCTATAAATTTAGGATAGTTTCTTAGCCAAAAATACTATTGAATCTGGCTGTTCCTTGCGCGATACTGAAGGCGATCCATGCGGCGCCCTTTTGGGAAGTAGCGTTGTACGGGCGGAGGAGGTAATATGGGAACTTTGGATTGGAAAACGCTTCAGCACGCGGCCAAAATTGTCGATCTGCATATTCATCCCTCGATGCAGCAACAACTCTTCAACCGGAATTTGAACGTTCGCTATATGATCAACCGGACGTTCCACGGGGACCCGATGAGCGTGCGCGCCAGTTTTCCGCGCCTGCGGGAAGGGGGTTACGATGTAATTTTGTCAACCCTGTATGTACCGGAGCATGGCATCCTGCATGATTTCCCAATCGTGCGCCTGTTCCGCTGGCTGCGTCCGGACCTGTGGAAAAAATTGATCCTGGCGCATCCCTTTGATGCGACGATCAGGATGATGAACGATATGGAGTCTGCGGTGGCCTCTTCCACCTCTACCGACCGGATGAAGATGGCCGGATCGACGTCGGAACTGAACGCCATCCTGGCCCAACCGAAAGGACAGCGACCGATCGCAGTCATCCATGCCGTGGAGGGGGCTCACAGCCTGGGGATCCGCAAGGATGCGGAGGAGACCATCCTGCAGCACCTGGAAATGTTGTACCAGCGCGGGGTGGTTTGTATTACCCTGGCGCATTTTTATCCCAACCAGGTTGTCCACCCATGCTACCCATTCCCGGAAGATATCGCCCGCATCGCCCGCAACCCTGAACTCTGGCGTGACGTGACCGAGGGGCTGACAGAGGTGGGTATGCATGTGGTCGAGAAAATGATCGAGCTGGGGATTCTGATAGACCTCTCACATTCCACCCCGACTGCGCGCAAGCAAATCTACGACATTGCGGATGCAAGTCACAAACACGTTCCGTTGATCGCCTCGCATGTGGGAGCTTACTCCATCGATCCATCTCCTTATAACCTGACGGATTGGGAGATCAAACGTATCGCCAGGCATGGCGGCGTGGTCGGAGTGATCTTCATGCCTTACTGGTTGATGCCCAAGGAGAGCGGCCAGGGAATCAATTTCATCTCCCGCCACTTACAGTACCTGATCAAGGAAGGAGGCGAGGATGTAGCCGGTTTTGGGAGCGATTTTGACGGATTTTCCACGCCGCCGGATGACCTGGATAATGCCGCGCTGCTGCCGCGCCTGACGCAGCGCTTGATCGCGGATGGGCACCGCGAACGCACGATCAAAAAGATACTGGGAGAAAATGCATTACGAGCCATCCAGCAGGGCTGGGGGAAACAAGCTTGATCTGTTTTCGAATCGGAGCGGCATGTATTTTACGGGTGCGGATAAATGGAGCTCCATTTCGGCGCATCCGGTAGATACAGGATACAAACTGCTCTCCCAGCCTGAAACTGTTCCCCCGGCCGGCTTAAGACGGTTACCTGCCCGTCCTGGTCCTGTCCATTGGCTTGAAATAGATATTGGATCACCCAGGGATGGCGCCCGTTGATCGTTACAGAATAATTTTCCTGCAGGTCAGTAATTTGCCCGCGCGCCGTTTGCCCTTCCCGCAGGACATTGACAATTTTCAGGGCATTTTGATAACGCCAGACAAACACCCAGATCCCCGCTCCCAGCAGCGCCAGGCCGAGCAGCAGAAAAGGGATTCCCACAAAGGCGGTCAGGATGCCAATGGTGAGCCCGGCTCCGACCAGGCTGAAAATAAACCCCACGAGTCCCAGGATGAAGGCCGCGATCGACCAGCCGTCGGTGAATAAGAGCCGCCAAACATAACTTTTGGGGACCGGGCGGGGAGCCGGCGGGGGAGTGGGGATGGCATCCTGGGGAATGCTTGAGGTGGATTCTTCTTCTGCCAGCGGTAACGGCCCGCCACAGTTCTGGCAGTTGGGTTGAAAAGTCTGATAATGGGTACCACACCAGGGGCAGGTGATCATATTAATCTTCCTTTATTAAGGCGGAAATTGCATTGGCAAATTATACAACCCGTTAACGATCCAATAAAGTGATTAGCGGTTTTACCATTTCCAATCTTACGCGCGCACTCCCAGATCTCCGAGTTTTTCAAAAACTCGGAGATCTTCAAAGAAATCGGAAGTCTACTTGATGGATATCGATGACTCAGTTGCTTTGAACGTGACTTTCTACTATTTACCTGTACACATTCCACAGGGTATGAACACTCACACTCGATGATAAAATATTGTTGAATGATTTGGAAACGAACAAGCCCATACGGCTACGGAAAAACCTGAAAGCAAAAAACGGGCCAGCCAGAACGTGAACCCGTAAGTTGTTGCATACAGCACCTAAACTAACTGATCAAAGGAGTTGGCATGCCAGACCTGTTCGAACCCATTTTGGAACTGGTGCGGATCACCTCGACCGATCTTCCCCCGGATATCGAAGCCTCTTTACGGCGTTCGTTCGAACAAGAGCAGCCGGGCTCGGCCGCACGGGGTGCGCTCGAAACGATCCTTAATAATATTGAGCTTTCGCGCAAGAACTCCACCCCGATTTGCCAGGATACCGGCACTCCCATCTTCCAGGTACATTACCCGGAAGGCATGAGCACCCGCAAGCTAGGCGAGACGATCAAAAAAGCCGTCGCAGAAGCCACCAAACGTTCCTACTTGCGTCCAAATGCGGTCAATGCGTTGACCGAGAAAAATACCGGCAATAATTTGGGAGATGAGCACTTCCCGGTCATCCATTTTCAGGAAGTGGATGGCAACACGCTGACCATCGAGCTGCTGCTTAAAGGCGGGGGCTGCGAGAACGTCGGCGCGCAGTACTCGCTGCCCTATAACGAGCTGGGCGCCGGGCGTGATCTGGCCGGGGTGCGCAAGGTGGTACTGCATGCCGTGCAAAAGGCTCAGGGACAGGGCTGCGCCCCGGGTGTACTGGGGGTCTCCATCGGCGGCGACCGCGGGACCGGCTATACCGCCTCGAAAGAAGTCCTGTACCGCAAGCTGGAAGATACCAATCCCGACCCGAAGCTGGCTGCGCTCGAACAGCAGCTTACCGAGGAATCCAACCAACTTGGCATCGGTCCGATGGGATTCGGCGGAAAGACGACCGTATTCGGGACGAAAATCACCGGTATGCACCGGCTGCCCGCCAGCTACTTTGTCACCATTTCTTATATGTGCTGGGCCTACCGCCGGCGGCGGATGACGGCAACCGGTGACGAGATCAGGTACGAATGATGCGCCGGATGGACTGCAAGCAAATCCAGCCAGCGGCTTCATTCAGATTGCTCAGGAGGAACCCATGCGTTCAATAAACATTCCCATCAGCGAAGAGACCATTCGCAGCCTGAGGGTGGGCGATCCGGTCTTGCTTTCGGGCGTGATGATCACTGGTCGCGACACGGTCCACAAATGGATGAACGATACTTTTATCAAGCAAACGCGCCAACCCCAGAGCGACGACCTGGAAGTTTATGCGGCGCTCAAGCCCATATTGGAGGGCGGCGTGATCTATCACTGCGGCCCGGTCGTCGCCGGGCTGGATACCCGCCAGTACCGCTTCGTTGCGGCCGGCCCGACCACCAGTATCCGCGAGGAACCCTACCAGGCGGACGTGATGCGCCACTTTAATGTGCGCGGTGTAATCGGCAAGGGCGGTATGGGCGCCAAGACGCTCAAGGGCTGCCAGGAAACGGGCGGCGCGTATTTACATGCGATCGGCGGGGCAGCCTCATGGATTGCCCAGACGGTCACGCGCGTGCTGGGCGTTTACAAGCTGGAATTCGGCGTACCCGAAGCCATGTGGGTGATCGAGGTAAAGGATTTCCCGGTGGTAGTGACGATGGATTCACACGGCGGCAGCCTGCACGCCGAGATCGAAAGCTCTTCCAGGAAGGCGCTCGAGGCTTTGTTGTCGAAAGCGTAGGTCTGTTCGACTGTTTATGAAATACGTCCGGGCAATCGAATTGCCCGGACGTATTATTTTGATTGAACTATTGATTCCCGGATCAGACCACGTTATATTCGCGGATCTGACGGCCTTCCTGGAAGCGGGCCAGGTCGAGCATCGAAACGTCCAGGCTCTGGAATTTGCCATCCAGGATGACTTCAGTCATTAATTTTCCCGAGATCGGGCCGTGCATGAACCCGTGGCCTGAGAAACCCGCAACGAGATAAAAACCGTCCACGGGTGTCCTGCCAAAGATCGGGTGCGCATCCGGGGTAACTTCATACAGGCCGGCCCAATGCGAGAGCAGACCGGCTTTCTCCAGGCAGGGCATGCGGGCAATGGCTGCCTCCAGGTTGACCATCTCGAAGGCTTCGTCAACGCTCTGGTCGAACCCGGGTTTTTCATTATTGTTGGACATGCCGGTCAAAATTCCATCCCCTTCACGGTGGAAGTAAAGCGATTGTGCGAAATCCAGTACGAAGGGGAAATCCTGAGGCACTTCCGGTAATGGAGTGGTGGTCATGATTTGACGACGGACAGGCACGATCGGCACCTGGACGCCTGCCATTTCAGCGACTGTACCGGCCCAGGGCCCGGCGGCATTCACAACCACGCGGGTTGAAATGCTGCCCTGGTTGGTCTCCACGGACTGGAGCTTGCCTGCGGCAGTGCAGATACCGGTCACTTCGACGCGGGTGAGGCACTGCACACCCAAACGCTGTGCGGCGCCCACATAGCCCATGACGACGCTGTTCGGATCGACCAGGCCATCCTGCGGGTTGTAGGAGCCTGCCAGGGCATCCTCAAAATGCATCAAAGGCAGGCGCTGCTGGACCTCCTGTGCAGACAACCATTGGGTTTGGACGCCCAGGTTCTGCTGCATTTCCAGGCTGTGCCGGAAGGTTTTAACATCCTCGGGTTTGGTGAGAACGAAAAGGTATCCGCATCTGCGGAAATTGATCTCCTGACCGGTCTCATCCTTGAAGCGCTCGAGCATCGGCAGACTCTGCAAGGAAAGGCGGACGTTGATTTCGGTGGAGAATTGATAGCGGACGCCGCCGGCGCATTTTCCGGTGGCCTCCTGGCCGAAGAATTCACCTTTCTCGAGCAGCACAACATTCTTTTGGCCGCGCAGGGCAAGATGGTAAGCGGTACTGGCCCCCATTACGCCGCCTCCGATGACTACGACATCAGCTGTTTTCGGAACCGTCATTCAGGTACAACTCCCTTCATAATTAATAAAGGTTGGATGGTTCACTATATGGACACAATTCTATTTGAAGCGAACTCTTGAGCATAGTGATAAAACGCCCAACTGAGTGGGCGTTTTATCACTAGATACCAACTGATCGATCAAAGCGGCAGCCAGGTACCTATGCCTTTTTCGTGTGCCCGCCGGTAGATCTCGGGTGCAATGGCCATATCGTCCATCGCCAGGCCCAGGTTGATCGCCATAAGCCGCTCTTTGTCCGAAGTACGCTTTGGTTTCTGGCCGGTGGCAAGCTCTCCCAGGTCCGCATACGGATCGGGGGTTTCCTGGAAGTACCCGACGGTGCGGTAGTACATGAACTGGGCGTGATCGTCGGTGCTGATGCGGTCCATTTGCTGCATGGCCGGGCCGCTCCAATACGAGTCGAAATCAACGGCTGAAGCAAACCCGCCGGGTCTCAGCCAGTCCTTTTCGATGGTGGGGGTGGGATGATGCAGGATCGGGCCGGAGGTCACCACCAGGTCGCTTTCCGTGACGGCCTGCTTTGGCGATTTAGCCGGCAGGATCTCAAATTTGAACTTCGGCTGCATTTCTGCAATATACTTTGCCTGAACCTCCGGTAGAATGTCGTAGGCATAGGCGCGCTTGAGCGGGAACAGGCTGGCAAGCGCCGTCAGGTTGGTGCGCCCCTGTACCCCGCAGGCCAGGATGGCAGCCACTTCACTCTCGGGACGGGCCAGATACTTGGCAGACAGGCCTGTGGCGGCCCCGGTGCGGAAGGCGGTGATCCAGGAACAATCCATCACAGAGTGGGGATGCCGTCTCATCCTCATCGAGAGAGACCACTCCCCACTCTTTTTTCCTTCCACTCCACCCTTCCCTTCTTCCCTCCCCCTCCCTCTCCCTCTCTCCCTCCTCCCTCCCCCCTCTCTCCCTTCCCTCCCTCCCCTCCCCCCCCCCTCTCCCCTCCCCTCTCCCCCCTCCCCCCCCCCCCCCCCCTCCCTTTTTTTTCTTCTCTTTTTTTCTTCTCTTTCTCTTTCTTTCTTTTCTCTTCTTCTCCTTCTTTCTCTTTTTCTTTTTCTTTCTCTCCTTCTTTTTCTTCCTTTTTTCCCCCTTTTCTTTTTCTTTCCTTTTTTTTCTCTTCTCTTTCTTTTCTTTTCTTTCTTCTTTCTTTTCTTCTTTTTCTTTCTTCCTTTTCCTTCTTTTTCTTTTTTTCCTTCTCTCCCTTTTCTTCTTTAGGTACCTATGCCTTTTTCGTGTGCCCGCCGGTAGATCTCGGGTGCAATGGCCATATCGTCCATCGCCAGGCCCAGGTTGATCGCCATAAGCCGCTCTTTGTCCGAAGTACGCTTTGGTTTCTGGCCGGTGGCAAGCTCTCCCAGGTCCGCATACGGATCGGGGGTTTCCTGGAAGTACCCGACGGTGCGGTAGTACATGAACTGGGCGTGATCGTCGGTGCTGATGCGGTCCATTTGCTGCATGGCCGGGCCGCTCCAATACGAGTTCGAAATCAACGGCTGAAGCAAACCCGCCGGGTCTCAGCCAGTCCTTTTCGATGGTGGGGGTGGGATGATGCAGGATCGGGCCGGAGGTCACCACCAGGTCGCTTTCCGTGACGGCCTGCTTTGGCGATTTGGCCGGCAGGATCTCAAATTTGAACTTCGGCTGCATTTCTGCAATATACTTTGCCTGAACCTCCGGTAGAATGTCGTAGGCATAGGCGCGCTTGAGCGGGAACAGGCTGGCAAGCGCCGTCAGGTTGGTGCGCCCCTGCACCCCGCAGGCCAGGATGGCAGCCACTTCACTCTCGGGACGGGCCAGATACTTGGCAGACAGGCCTGTGGCGGCCCCGGTGCGGAAGGCGGTGATCCAGGAACAATCCATCACAGAGTAGGGGATGCCGGTCTCATCATCGTTGAGGATGAGCAAGCCGGAGATGTAGGGAAGACCCCGCTTGAAATTCTCGGGGTAGCCGCTGACCCATTTGATCCCGGCCGAGTGCAGCGAGGGGATAAATGCGGGCATGGCATGGATGAAGGCGTCCGGCATGGTATGGATGCCCGGCTTGGGCGGCATTTCGACCTTGCCATTGCCTTTTTCCTTGAACGCCTCTTCGAGAAGTTTCAGGATGGTGGGCATATCCAGCGCAACCTTCTCAACATCGGCGCGCGAAAGGTAAAGCACTTGTTGTTCAGCCATTTAAAACCCTTTCCATTGAATTTAGCTTCAGAGATCCCGCGGGAAACCAAAGACTTAAGCTGTTAAATTGCACCAGCCAGTCCTTATTCCATTCCCAAATAGGATTTCTGGATCATCTTATTCTTCTTGAGTTCTTCAGCCTTGTCGTGTAAAACGATCTCGCCGGTCTGCATAACGTAGCCGCGGTTGGCAACACTGAGCGCCATGAGGGCATTCTGCTCGACCAGCAGGACGGTGGTGCCTTCTTTGTTTATTTGCACGATCGTATCGAAAATGCTTTCCACCAGGACCGGAGCAAGCCCCATGGAAGGTTCATCCATCAAGAGCAGGCGTGGATGAGCCATCAAGGCCCGCCCGGTGGCGAGCATCTGTTGTTCACCGCCTGAAAGCGTGCCACCCAACTGGGTGCGGCGCTCCTTGAGGCGCGGGAACAAAGCAAAAACACGCTCCAGGTCGGCAGACAATTCCGGCCCGCGCTTGCGGGTGTAGGCGCCCATTTCAAGGTTTTCCGAGACCGTCAGCCGTGCAAAGATGCGCCGGCCTTCCGGCACCATCGACATGCCCTTGAAGATCAGGTCATGCGGTTTATACTTGGCCAGATCTTCCCCATCGAAACGGACATGGCCTTCACGCGGTTGCAGCAGACCGCAGATGGTGCGCAGGGTGGTGGATTTACCGGCGCCGTTGGCGCCGATCAAGGTCACAATTTCACCCTTCTCAACGGTCAGGGAAATCCCCTTCAGGGCATGGATGTTCCCGTAATACGAATGGATATTCTCGACTTCCAGGATAGGCATAATGGTCCTCCGGCTCAGTCTGCTGTTTGGGCCTGGCCGAGGCCGCTGGCGGCGCCCCGCCCGAGATAGGCTTCGACGACGTGTGGATTCTTCTGAATTTCCAGCGGAGTCCCTTCGGCGATCTTTACGCCAAAATCCAGGACGCTGATCTGTTCAGAAATGCTCATCACCACCCGCATCTGGTGTTCGATCAGCAGGATGGTGACGCCCAATTCATCCCGCAGGCGGCGGATAAAATTGACCATATCCTGCGTCTCACTGGGGTTCATACCGGCCGTCGGCTCATCCAGGAGAAGGAGCGAGGGTTTGTTGGCGAGTGCCCGGCCGATTTCCAGCCGGCGTTGTTGACCATAGGGCAAGTTCTTGGCCAGCAGGTCGCCTTTCCCTTTTAAGTCAATGAAATACAACAGACGCTTGGCTTCCTCCACGGCTGCCGCTTCCTCCCGGTTGGTGCGCGGGTCGCGGAAGATGCCTCCCAATAAACCCGATTTCAGGTGAGGCTGCATCCCGACCAGGATATTCTCCACGGCAGTCATGTTCTTGAACAAGCGGATATTCTGGTAGGTGCGGGAAATCCCCAGGCGCGTCACCCGGTCGGGGGACAGTCCGGTGATATTCCTGTCTTTGAAGACCACCTTGCCTTCCTCAGGAGTGTAAAAACCGGTCACACAGTTAAAGAATGTGGTCTTGCCGGCGCCGTTGGGGCCGATGATGCTGTAGATTGCGTGTTCTTTTACTTCCAGGTCCACCTTGCTGACAGCTTCCAGACCGCCGAACCGTTTGGTTACTTTTTCCGATACAAGTATCGCCATCTCAGCCTCCTAGCGCTCTGGATTCTCTGTTACAGGCGGGGTTGCAGGCGGAGTTTCGGCCGGTGCGCCGACCTCCGCCACTACTTCGTGCAATTCGAGTTTGCGGCGCGCCTCCGGTGCCAGGCCCTCCGGTTTCAGTAACATCATGATCACCAATACGGCGCCGTACACCAGGTAACGGAAATCTGCAAACTGGCTGAGCAGCAAAGGTAGTCCGACCAGGACCAACCCGCCGATGAAGACACCCGGGATGCTGCCCAGGCCGCCGATGATGATCAGCGAAAGGATATTGATCGAAACGATGAAGCTGAAGCTCTGCGGATAGACCGAGCCGACCTTGGTGGCAAACAAAGCTCCACCCAACCCGGAGAAGAGCGCGCCCATCCCAAAGGCCAGCAGCTTGGTGCTGACTTTATTGATCCCCATGGCTTCGGCAACATCCTCATCCTCGCGCAGGGCCATCCACGAACGACCGAGATGCGAATCTTTTACGCGGGTGGCGACAAAGCCAGCCAGGATGATCCCCACTAAAATCAAGTAATACAGCTGCTGTTGGTTGATCAAGGCGTAGGTGCCGATGATCGGTTTGCCGATGCGCTGGATGCCCTCCGATCCGCCCAATAAGGGCTTCAACCAGTCGGAAAGTACCACGATGCGGATGATCTCTCCAAAGCCGAGGGTGACGATTGCCAGGTAATCCCCGCGCAAGCGCAGGATTGGCAGGCCCAGGATCACACCGGCTGCAACTGCAACCACCAGGGCAACCGGGGTTGCCAGCCAGAAGCTGATGTGCAGGAGCCCGACTGCCTCGGAAGTGGTCAGGATGCCCAAGGTGTAGGCGCCGATGGCATAGAAGGCAACATAGCCCAGGTCGAGCAGGCCGGCAAACCCGACCACGATGTTCAGACCCAGGCCCATCAGGATATAGATACCGACGTTGTCCAGGATCTCACTGAAGTAACTGCCCAGGATGATCGGCAGCAGCAGCGCGAGGACTGCCAGGAAAGCATAGGTACCCCAACGGATCGTCTTTTGCTGGCGCGGAGTGCGTTTAGCGGCGATGGCTTTCCGGTCGCGGCCTTTGCTCCAATATGTAAGACCGCCGACCAGGACCAATATGATCAGCGCGCTCAGGATGGTCAGGCCGCTCTGGGCAAAAATCCACAGGAATGCATATTGCACAAAGCCCCAGTGCAGGATGACCGTGACGATCAAGTCTCGAAACAAACCCATCAGAACGACCACCAAAAAGGCCTGGCTGATGGTTGCCCGGATGCGTTCGGGAGCCAGGAATACGGCGACCGCGATCAAACCGGTCACCAGGCTGGCAAACAGCAGCGCCAGGATCCCGGGAACGAGGGATAGATTAAATGTCAGCAACGAAAAAAGGTCAGGGGAGACATTGATCAAAACCTGGCGGATATCGACAACCTGGTCGATCAGGAGCAATAAAACCAGTACAGCGCCGCCCACCAGCCCACACAGCCCGCCGAACATAAAGAGCTTGCGGGGTTCTTTTGAAGGCGCATGCCGGATGGTGAGATAAGCTTCGAACAGCAGCGGCGCGAAGACAAAGATCTGTCCCATGGTGATCACGCCGCTGATGATATAAGTCTTTCCAAAAGCCAGGGTTAACCCGACCAGGCCCAGGAGCAGGGAAATTGCTCCCCCGATCAACCCGTTTTGAAGCGTTTTGACCCAGTACGATGATTTGGTATTCATAGCATCACCTCCTTAGGCCTTGTCTCTGGAGATCGGTTCGCCCAGGATACCAGTTGGGCGGAAGATCAGGATGAGCACCAGTACGATGAAAGCGAT
This sequence comes from uncultured Chloroflexia bacterium, assembly GCA_963776475.1. Classification (GTDB taxonomy): domain Bacteria; phylum Chloroflexota; class Anaerolineae; order Anaerolineales; family Villigracilaceae; genus UBA877. Next base: position 237,163 of record CAVZMZ010000032.1, on the reverse strand, counting down.
GGCATCTTTCAACTGGGACGGGGAGGGGATACCCAACCCGGTCAGGAACAGGTTAGGCCCGACCAATTCAAGCAAACCCAGGATGATGGCTCCGAGGAAAGCACCGGGCACGTTGCCGATGCCGCCCAAGACAGCCGCCGTAAAGGCTTTGATCCCGGGGAAGAAGCCCATATAGAAGTTGACCACCGGGAACAGGAGTATATAGAGAATCCCGGCTGCGCCGGCTGAGGCGCCGCCCAAAGCGAATGTGAAAACAATGATGCTGTCAACATTAATTCCCATCAATTCGGCCGCCTCCTTATCTTCAGAAACGGCGCGCATAGCCTTGCCGATCTTCGTCCATTGCACGATGCCAAACAGGATCAGCATCATGAGAATGGCGCTGACGATCACAACAATTTGAGCACCATAAATTTGGATTCCGCCGAACGTCCAGGATTTATCCAGGGCTTTTATATCCGGATAGCCGAAGGAACCGGAACCGAACAGGCCTCGGAATGTGTACTGGAGAAAAAAGGAAGCCCCGATGGCGGTGATGAGCGGAACCAGGCGGGGCGCATTACGTAAGGGCCGGTAGGCAATCCTTTCCAGGAGGATCGCGATCAGCATCGAGACTCCCATGGAGACCAGCATAATGATACCCAGGCCAATCACCGGCTGACGATTCAGGAAACCGGATTTGGACAATGCGAGGGCTACAAAGACCGTCGTAAATGGTCCTGCCATAAAAACTTCGCTGTGGGCGAAGTTGATCATTTTCAAAATTCCATACACCATGGTGTAACCCATGGCAATCAGAGCGTAGACCCCGCCGAGTGCCAAGCCCTTGATCGTAAGATCGAGCCAAATGCTGCCCGAATATTGGCCTTGCTGGAGGGTGCTGATGGTACCCCAGATGACCAGCCCTGCAATGGCCAAACCGATCACCCAAATGACGATATCCGTAATCGTGATGCGTTGACGCCAGGTTCGTAGCATCTTAAACTCCTGTTCTCAAATGGGAGTGCTTATTACTGATGAGGGGCGAGCAGAGGCTCGCCCCTCAACGTAATCCCTCTTGAACTTATTTCTTGATATATTGAGTTGGCCAGATCAGAGTAGGCGGATATGCGCCGGCGTGGTATTCGTACACGCCGATGATCGGGTTGGCGCAGTCACCGTCCGGGTTGCAGGTCAAGACGCCGGTCAGGCCCTGGAAGTCCTTGGTGGCGGCCATGGCATCCCGCAGGCCCTGGCGTGGGATATAGATCGTCCCATCCGGCTGCTGCACGGCGACCTTCTCGATCGCAGCCTTGACGATGTTGAAGCCATCATAAGCATGCGCATGGAAGATGTTGATCGGCTGCTCGCCGAACTTCGTGACGTACTTGGCTACGAATGCATCGTAAGCGGCACCCTGGACCAGCGGGCTCGAAACCATGAAGCCCTCCACTGCGGCACCAGCGGTCTTCATCACATCCGGTGAGTACAGGCCATCTGCGCCCATCAGCTTGGCATTTTCCAAACCGGGGGTGGTCTTGGCCTGGTCGATCAGGAAGGCGCCTTCGGGCAGGAAGATCGGGAAGTAAACGATCTGAGGTGAGCCGCTGGCAACCGAAGCCAGGACCGAGCTCATGTCAGTCTGCCCAACTGTGACCGAGGTCTGCAAAGTGATCGTTCCGCCGAGCTTCTTGAAGTTGTCAGCGAAGACCTTCTGCAGGGAGTCAGCATACAGGCTGCCATCATGGATGGTGGCTGCTTTGGTGAATTTCAAGAAATTATAGGCAAAGTCAGCCGCGGCCGCGCCCTGGATGTTGTCGTTATGGGCGGTGCGGAAGTAGCCGGCATAGTGGTTCGGGCTGGTCGGATCGGTCAGGTCCGGCGCAGTATTGGAGGACGAGATCGTGACGAACCCGGCTGCCGAAAGCAGCGGCTCAGCGGCACGCGCTTCGCTCGAGCAGGATGTGCCAATGACTGCGACGATCGTCGGGTCGGCTGCCAGCTTGGTGCCGGCTGCCTGGCCGCCATCCGCGCTGCAGCCGCCATCCTCACCATCGAACTTGATGGTGTGGTTCAAGATCTTACCACCTGCATCATCAATGGCGATCTCCACGCCATTGCGGGAGTTGATGCCCAGCGCAGAGTTCGGGCCGGCGACGACCAACAGGTAGGCGATATGGATTGGATCCGTCGGGCCGATCTTGACGCAGCCAATCTTATCTGTGCAGGTATAAGCAGCAGCCTTCGGTCCGCAGGCCGTCAGCGCAATTGCCAGGACCGCAATCACTGTCAATACCATGGATAACTTTTTAAACATGCTAGATCCTCCTTCCAAGACGAATGGTGAAAAAGGTGCCCGTATTCCGGGTTTTCGTTTACGGCTGACAATGCCAGGTGAGTCAACACCACCTCCTTCGGATTTGGTTTCTTATTCCTACTAAAAGCCAATATCGCCAACATCTCAAAGAGCGAGTATGTAAGAAAATGGAAATCGGCAAGCTTTTAAATTCGGCGTCACTTGATATCACAATGAATGCGGCAGAAATCAATTAAAAAAAAGCTTACAGAAAAAAATGAATTCGACACCTGGGTTTTCGAGAGGCAGTTATGCAAGCTCCAATTCTCGAACACACTTTTGTGAGCGACGAAAATCAATCTTGATCGGTAAACCTTATTAATGTAGGTATACTCTACGCTTATTTATTTAAAAAGTCAAGTGTTTGAGATGTTCAATCATAGTCTGCTTTTATTACAACTCGTACCAGACTATAAGAACACCCGGAAGGTCCAATCGTTCCACATATAAAATCACAGACGACCTTTGAAGGTCGCCTGTGAAGGAATTATTTGTTTGCCATTAGCCGCTCGCGCGTGTAGGCTATTAATCCGCCGGCGTCGATGATCGACTGGCGCGCCCTGGGCAGCGGCGTAATCGCAAAGCTCTTCTCCCGGGTCAGGTTGACCACTTGATTGGCCGAGATTTCCAACTCGTCACCGGCCTCGGCCTCGATATCCGGGCATATGATGGTGTTCAATCCCAGGTTGATGGAATTCTGCAGGAAGATGCGGGCGAAATCCCTGGCGATCACAATGAACTCCGGACCCTTGAGGCAGGAGGCGGCCTGCTCGCGCGAGGAGCCGCAGCCAAAGTTCGCGCCAGCCACGATCACACTGTGCGGCTGGATTTCCTTCTGCTTCAGCCGGGCATTGAAGTCGAGCAGGTCCGCAAAAGCATATTGTGGTGTTTCAGAGGGCAGAACGGTCGCCATGAATCGTCCGGGATAGATGATATCCGTTGAAACATCATCACCAAGTTTGAGGACTACTTTGGACATGTTCAGGCTCCTTTCCGTGGATCGGTGATCTTGCCGGTCAGCGCGCTGGCGGCGGCCACGGCCGGCGAGCAAAGGTAGACTTCGGCGGCCGGATTGCCCATGCGGCCTTTGAAGTTGCGGTTGGTGGTGGCCAGGGCCACATCGCCATCCGCCAGGGCGCCCTGGTGCACACCCAGGCATGGGCCGCAGCCCGAGTTCATTACCACTGCTCCGGCTTCCATCAGCGTGGCGAGGTAGCCGGCCTTGAGCGCCTGCAGGTAGATACGCGCCGAAGCCGGGAAGACCAGCATGCGCACATTGCGGGCCACTTTTTTGCCTTCCAGGATGCGGGCTGCAATCTGCAGGTCATCCAGCCGGCCATTGGTGCAAGAGCCGATCACGATCTGGTTGACCACCTTTCCGGCCACCTCCTGGACGGATTTGACATTATCCACTGTGTGAGGACAGGCAATCTGCGGAGCCAGTTGTGAGACATCCAGCTCGATGACCTGCTCGTAAACGGCATCCGCATCCGGTCCCACGACTTCCACTTCTTCTTTCACGCCGGCTTCCTCATGCAAATAGCGCAGAGTTTCAGCATCGGCGGGAACGATCCCGGCGGTTGCCCCGGCTTCCACTGCCATGTTGCAGATGGTCAGCCGGCCGGAGGTGGAGAGCTTCCGGATGGCGGGACCGTGGAACTCGATCACTTTGAAATTGGCGCCCTGGGCAGAGATCTTCCCGATCAGGTGCAGGATCAGGTCCTTGGCCAGGACGTACGGTTGGAATTCACCGACCACGTTGACTTTGAGCGTGCCGGGCACTTCCACGTTCAGGATGCGACCCAAAGCCCACACCGAGGCCATCTCGGTGGCGCCGATGCCGAATGCGAAGGCGCCCAGCGCCCCATGGCTGGTGGTGTGGCTGTCGGTGCCCACCACGACCTGCCCCGGACGGACATAGCCGTTCTCGGGCAGGATCTGGTGGCAGATGCCGCCTTCGTCCCCGCGGATGTCATGGAACTTGTGGATGCCTTGCGCCCCGGCAAAGCTGCGTACCTTTTTCTGGTTGGTGGCGGTCTTGGCGCCTTCGGCCGGAACGCGGTGGTCGAAGATCAATGCGATCTTATCGGGATCCCAGACCCTGGCATCCAAGCCGGTGCCCTGGTAAATTTCCTGGAACTGGTTGATCACCAGGGCGCCGTTTTCATGCGACATTGCCAGGTCGACGCGCGGTTCCACAACGTCACCCGCCTTAACGCCGGGTTGGTCGGTCGCTCTGGCCAGTATCTTTTCTACCACTGTCATTCCCATAGGTTTCTCCTTGGATTTGGAGTGTGAACTTTTGTGCGCCGGACTGCCCAGGCCAATAGCCAGCGAGGCTGCATCACAGTTGGCACTCCATCAAATCACTGATTTCTCTTTTAGCGCCTTTATTTCATCCGGGTTGTAGCCCAACTCACCCAGGATGGCCTCGGTATGCTCCGAAAGCCTGGGCGGAGGCATCTCGATCTGCGCCGGGGTCTTGGAGAACTTGGCGGTCATGTTGAAAATCTTGATATTCCCGATGCCGGGCTGTTCCACATCGGCAAGCACCTGGCGGTGCCTGGACTGTGCGGAGTCCAGGGCAGACTCCAGGCCGGGCACGTCGCCGGAGGGGATGCCCCTGGCGTTCAGCGTGTCCACCCAATGCGCGGTTGTGTTGCCGGTCAGCACGGCCTCCAGCAGAGGCGTGAGCAGGGTGCGGTTGGCTTTGCGGGTATCGCGCTCCTGGAAACGCGGGTCGGTCTTCAATTCAGGGACGCCCAACTCGTCCGCCAGATCTTCCCACTGCTGCTGCTGGTTGGCGGCGATGTTGATGTAACCGTCCTGGGTCTTGAACATGCCGGAGGGGGCCGCGGTAAAGTTGTCATTGCCCAGCAAGACCGGCTGCTGGCCGCCGATCAGCAAGTTGGCAGCCACCCAGCCCATCAGCGGCATGATCGAGTCCAGCAAGGCAATATCGATGAATTGGCCCTGGCCGGTGTGCTCGCGGTAGTACAGGGCCGCCATGATGGCGAAGGCCGCGTTCATCCCGCCGACCGTGTCACAGACCGGGAAACCGCAGCGCAGCGGGTTGAGGCGTTCGTCCCCGTTGACTGCCATCACGCCCGACAGGCCCTGGATGATCTGGTCGTAGGCCGGCTTGAAGGCATCCGGACCGGTCTGGCCGAAGCCGGAGATGGCGCAGTAAATGATCCTGGGATTGATCTTGCATAATTCTTCATAGGGGAACCCCAGCCGGGCCATCACACCCGGGCGGAAGTTTTCCACCACCACGTCGGCGGTCTGAGCGAGCTTGCGGAAGATCTGCTTGCCTTGCTCGGCCTTCATGTTGAGGGTCAGGGACCTTTTGTTGGCGTTCTGAGCCAGGAAACTGGTGCCCAGCAGTTCCTGATTGTACTTGGGCACGTTACCCAGCTTGCGGGCCAGATCGCCGCCGTCCGGGTTCTCGATCTTGATCACGTCGGCGCCCAGCAGGGCCAGGTGCAGCGTGGCGAACGGTCCAGAGAGCACATTGGTCAGGTCCAGGACGCGGATACCTTCCAGCAATTTCATGCTTTTCCTCCGGAGGCAGGCTGCCCCTGGAAATCCACGATCGAGCCGGATTTCAAAATGAAGCCGGGCAGTTCACGGTCGAAATATTTGCCAACCTGGCGGGCGACATCCAGCAATACATCCAGCCGGATATCCTTGCGCAGTCCCATGCGCTGCAGCGAGTGGACCAGGTCTTCGGTGCTGACGTTCCCGGCCGGCAGCCTGGTGAACGGGCAGCCGCCCAACCCGCCGAAGGCGGACTTCGAACCAGGTCACGCCGCTCTTCAGCGCGGCATAGCAGTTGGCCAACCCCAGCCCGTAGGTGTTGTGAAAATGGCAGGCCATTTCCACGGACGGGTCCAGCGCCCGGATGGCAGCATACAGCTCTTCGACCTGCAGCGGCTGGGCGTGACCGGCCGTGTCGGCCAGGCTGATCGTGCGGATGCCGGCCTCCAGGTAGGCTTTGACAATGCCCAGCACCTTTTCCCGATCGACCGGACCCTCGAACCCGCAGCCGAACGCCGATTGAACCGAGGCCTGGACTTTTTTCCCGGCGGCCATAGCCTGTTTCGCCATCGGGATGATGCGCCGGGTGGCCTCGCTGGTGGTCATGCCGGTGTTCTTCTGGCTGTGGGTTTCGCTGGCCGAGACTCCCAGGCAGAACAGCTCCACCCCGCAGGCCAGGCCGCGTTCCAGTCCCTTCTCGTTCAGGACCAGCCCGGAGAGGGTCACGCCGGCGGGTTTGTTCCCGGCGAAATGCCGGAAAAGGAGGTCGGTGTCGGCCATTTGTGGAACCCGTTCGGGGTTGACAAACGAACCGACCTGGAGGATATCGATGCCGGAGGCGCACAGTCCCTCGATCCAGCGGATTTTCTCCGCCAGAGGGACGGTCGTCTGCTCGGCTTGCAGGCCGTCACGCGGCCCGACCTCGTGGATGATGATTTTGTCCATAAGCAATTGCTAATAAACCAGTGTATTAAAGCTTGGCGGCGACGGCTAGCCCCATTTCGAGCGTGGTATTCGACCCGCCCATATCATAAGTGCGGACTTTGCCTTCCTTAACCACTTCCGCCACGGCTTTTTCCACTGCAGCGCCCATCTGCGCCTCGCCCAGCCAATCCAGCATCATCTTGGCGGCCAGAATGGTGGCGATCGGGTTAACCTTGTACATGCCGGCATATTTGGGCGCCGATCCATGACTGGGCTCGAAGACTGCCAGTTGGTCACCGATATTCCCGGAGCAGGCGAAACCCAGGCCGCCCACCATTTGGGCACACAGGTCGGAGATGATATCTCCGTACAAATTGGGCGCTACCAATACGTCATAGCTGAGCGGATTCTTCAGCAGCCACATGCAGATGGCATCCACGTTGGCCTCGTCCATCTGGATCTCCGGGTAGTCTTTGGCGACCTGCCTGGCGATGTCCAGGAACAAGCCATCGGTGGCGCGCACCACGTTGGCTTTATGCACGACGGTCACTTTCTTGCGGCCGAATTTCCTGGCAAAATCGAAAGCCGCCCGCACGATGCGCTCGCAGCCCTTGCGGGTATTTACTTTGACGGAAACGGCGTACTGGTCTCCGGGCAGATCCTTGAAAGGGGCAAAGGGCTTCGATTCCCGGGCCAGGACGGCAGCCACACTGGCAGGCACCGGGTTGAATTCCACCCCGGCGTACAGGTCTTCGGTGTTTTCGCGGAAGACCACCAGGTCGATGTTCTCTTTGTAGTTCAAGGGGTTGTTCGGATAGCCCTTGCAGGGTCGCAAACAATTATACAAATCGAAGGTCTGGCGCATGCGCACGATGGGCGAGCGGTACGTCAGACCTGTGCCTCTCAGTTCCGGGATCAGTTCCGCTTCGGCAGTCTTGACCGGTTTGGAGGTGATCGCGCCAAACATGGCCGCATCGACATTCTTCAGCAGTTCGATGGTGCGGGCCGGGAAAGCGTCGCCTTCCTTGCACCAGAACTCCCAGCCGATGTCGCCATGGATATATTCGGCATTTAGATTTAGTTTATCCAGGACGATTTTTGTTGCATCCAGCACATCCACCCCCACCCCGTCGCCTGGCAGCCAGGCAATTCGATACTTTCCGTCTTTTTTAGGCAACCTGTCCGTCATGGTCTGCTCCTCGCGTGCGTAATAAACCGGGTTTTGAGACTTGTGATGCTAGATTGTAACAAAGAGTACATCCTTATAAAAGTAACAGATGTCATTTACAAATAACACTCAAAAATGCAACAACTAAGCGTAAAATGGGAGCATTAAGAGGTTCCCAGGATGCAGAATCCATCCAAAACAACCAATCCAGCCTGGGGGCTGCTGGCCGGCCTGAGCGCAGCGGCCATCTGGGGCGGCATGTACGTGGTCAGCAAAGTGGTCATGCAGGTCGTGCCGCCTTTTACGCTGATCGTCATGCGGCTGGCATTGGGTATCCTGACGCTGGCCATTATCGTGCTGGCCCGCAAAAGCTGGAAAGTAACCCCGCGCCAGTTCTGGGCTATCTTTGGCGTGGGGCTGGTGGGCTATGGCATTTCATTGGGCTTCCAATTTGTTGGCACAAAGCTCTCAACGGCCGCCAACGGCGCATTAGTCACCTCGGCGACGCCGGCTTTCGTGCTGCTGTTCGCGGCATTGTTCCTGGCCGAAAAGATCACCCGCCGGCGACTGCTGGCGCTGGGGATTGCCACGCTGGGCGTGCTGGCGGTGATCGACCCGCGCAATACCAACCTTGCGCCGGGCTTCTTTTGGGGTAACCTGTGCCTGGTGGCGGCTGCGCTGACCTGGGCGCTGTACTCGGTGCTCATCCGCAAAGTTACCCGAACGACGGACGTCCTGACGACCACCCTGATCGCCTTTCTGGGCGGGTTGCCGGTCTGCCTGCCGATCGGCGGCTGGGAAGTGGCGACGCAGGGACTGCATGCGCTCAGCCTGGGCGTGGTGGGGGGCATTCTCTTTATTGGGATCATCTCGACTGCACTGGCCATGGTCCTGTGGAATACGGCCTTTGCAGTCCTGGATGCCGGAGTGGCCTCGCTGACTTTCTTCGCCCAGCCGGTGGTTGGCAGCCTGCTGAGCGTGTTGTTCCTGAACGAGGCCATTACGCCGTTGTTCGTGATCGGGGGGGTGTTGATTGGGATTTCTTTGCTGATTTCAAGCAAAGCTTGAGAAAGTTGTTAACCTCTTGCTTGACAGGATCAAACGAGGGGAGTATAACCATGTGAATTACCGACCGATACTCGGTCTGTAAAGCGAGGAACCATGCCACGAATTGTTAAAGAGTATGGCGTGCGACGCAACGAAATCCTGGATACGGCGCAACGCCTCATCTACACCAAGGGTTATGAGAAACTGACAATCCGGGATATCCTGGACACCCTCCAGATTTCCAATGGAGCTTTTTTCCATTACTTTGGCGCAAAGGCGGAGCTGCTGGAAGCGATCATTGAACGGGGACAGGACGATCTGGATAAGGAATTCCGGGTGATCGTGGATGACCCGAACCTGTCCGCGCTCGATAAATTCCAGCGCTTCTTTGCTGCGTTGGACCGTACGCGCAGCACGCACCAGGCGCTGATTGCTGACGTGATGCGCGTCTGGTTTGCCGACGACAACGCCATCGTCCGGGAGAAAACAGACGAAGTGATTGTCCAAAGGCGCGCGCCGCTTTTGAACACGATTGTCCGCCAGGGTATTCAGGAAGGTGTTTTTACAACCCCTTATCCAGACCAGGCGGGCCAGGTTATCCTGTCCATCACGCGCGGCATGGGGAATGCCGTGCTCAAGCTTGTACTTGCGTTTGGGCAGGCGCCTGAGCAACTGCACTATATTGAGGATATTGTGGCGACCAACGCTGCCTCGGCGGAGGCGATTGAGCGAGCCTTGGGCGCAACCTTACCCTGTCTGGATCGCCCGACTGCCGAGGATGTGAAAGCCTGGCTGGCTCGTGCCCCAGAACAGGGACTGACCTGCCAGGAGCAGGGCTTGACGGCAGGAATATGGTTGGTCAGAACGCCAACCGGGACGACTTTCTGAACGAACAGAGTTTATAAAAATAGCAATGAAAATATCTCAAAATTAAGGAGTTTTCGTATGACACAGCAATCCGCACCTACAACCGAAGGCAATACCTTTGAAGAAGCTCATCCTTCCAGCCTTGGGGAATTTCACTTCTCGGAGTGATCGCGCTGGGAGTCGTGCTCTTTCTGCCAGCCTGGACGCTCAACTACTGGCAAGCCTGGGTCTTCGACATCCTATTTATGGGCCTGATAACCGTAACCGGCGTATACTTTTCCATTAAGGACCCGGCGCTCATGGAGCGACGCAAGCAAGCCGGACCGGCGGCGGAACAGTCAACCGGGCAAAAAATCATGATCTCTTTCGCCTACCTCAGCCTTGCTCGGTGTGCTGGTTTTTTCCGCGTTCGATCATCGCTTCGGGTGGTCGCGGATGCCTGCCTACGTAAGCATCATTGGAGCCGGGTTGGTGGTTCTTGCCAACCTCATCTGGTTTTATGTGCAAAAAGAAAATACCTTTGTGGGTGCTACGGTCCGGATCTATGCAGGCCAAAAAGTCATCTCGACCGGGCCCTATGCGCTCGTGAGGCATCCCAAGTACGTGGGTGACCTGGTCCTGATCGTTGGCATACCTTTGGCGCTCGGCTCATGGTGGGGACTGCTGGTTCTCGCCGTGTCAATCCCTGGGCTGGTTTGGAGAATCCTTGACGAGGAGAAGCTCCTGAAGAAAGATTTACCGGGCTACGTGGAATACATGCAGAAGGTCCATTACCGGCTCGTGCCTTACCTTTGGTGAATCGTCAGCGTGAACCCAGACCATGCGCCGGGAATCCAGATGTTGGATATGCGGTTGTGCTGAGCCCGGCGTCGGAGACGCCGGAGTCCGGTGTTGAGAAACGAAAACGCCGCTCCAGGATATAGACTGGAGCGGCGGTTTTGATAGGGAAGTGCTCTGCCGGGCTTATTTCGACAGGCGTTTCTTGAAGGCCTCACTCAGGGCGGGGACGATCTGGTACAGGTCACCCACCACGCCGTAACGGGCCAGTTTGAAGATTGGCGCTTCCGGATCCTTGTTGATGGCTACGATCAATTTACTCGAGCGCATGCCGGCCAGGTGCTGGATGGCGCCGGAAATGCCACAGGCAATATATACATCCGGCGAGACCAGCTTGCCGGTCTGTCCCACCTGCATGGCGTAGGGAACATAGCCGGCATCCACGGCTGCGCGGCTGGCGCCGACCGCGCCTCCCAGCACGCTCGCCAGTCCCTTGAGCATGTCAAAGCCCTGCTGGGCGCGCCAGACTTCGGCCTGCTTGGCATCCATGCCGGCCGGGGGCTGCAAGGCCGGGTTCTCGGACAGGCCGCGCCCGCCCGAGACGATCACGTTGGCATCCGTCAGGCTGACGCCGCCTTCGGAAGTGGTGGAATAGCCTTCCACGTTGGTCAGAGCCCCGCCGCCGGCAGCAATCTTCGTGACGGTTCCAGTCTTTCCAGGCTGAGGCGTCGGCTTGGGGAAGGCGCGCCCGCGCAAGGTAATGATCGTGGGTTTCAGTGCACAGGTGACTTTGGCCAGGATCTTCCCGCTGTAAATCGGACGGGTGGCGGTCAGTTTCTCGCCGTTCGCTTCCAGCGCGACGATATCCACCAATACCGCGCTATTCAGGTCGATGGCTGCCAGTGCGGCCAATTCCCGGCCGCGGCTGGTGGTGGGGAAGAGCAATACGTCGCAACCCTTTTCTGTATAAGCTTGCTTGAGTGTCGAAGCATACGGCTCGGCCCGGTAATCTGCCAGGGAGGCATCCTCCGCCAGGAGGATCTCATCCACGCCGTTTTCGAACGCGCTTTTGACCAGGTCTGCCAGGCCGGATCCGAAAACCAGGCCGGTAACTTTGCCGAGGGTTTTGGCAACTCCAACTGCCTCCCAGGTGGCGGGCAGGGCCGCGCCCTTGAAATGATCGATATAAACCCAGGTATTCATAGCAGCTTCTCTCCAAGGATCTTCTCCGCCAAGGCTTCAGCAATCTCCTGCGGGCTGCTGCCCGTGACCAATTCGCAAACCACTTCACGAACGGGTGCATTCAGCAAGCCAAGCGTTTCAACCGAAACAGCCGGGGCTGGAATACCAAGCTGGGATAATGACCAGGTCGGGATTTCGGCCTTGGAGGCCCTGCGGATACCCATGAAGGATGGGTAACGCGGCTCCCCGATATCCTTGACCAGGCTGATGACGGCCGGAAGCTTGGCAGACACGATCTGCCGGCCTTCCTCGATGGCACGCTCCACACGCACGCCCGCGCCTTCCAGCTTGATCACCGAAGCCAGGGTGAGCGCCGGCCAACCCAGCAGGCGGGCAGCCTGGGAAGGGGTTGTGCCGGAGTCGTCGTCGATGGCCTGGCGGCCGAAGAAGGCCAGGTCCACACCGCCGAGTTTCTGGATGGCGGCTGCCAGGATGTGCGCAATGCCCTGCGGATCCAGGCCTGCCAGGGCCGGGTCGGAGATCAGCACAGCCTCATCCGCGCCCATCGCCAGGGCATGCTTCAACCCGATCTTGGCTTCTTCGCCGCCGACGGAGATGGCTGTCACCGTCCCGCCGTTGGCTTCCTTCAGGCGCAGGGCGGCTTCGACGGCATATTCATCCCAGGGGTTGATCACCAGCGGTGCTTCACCCCAGGTGGCCTTGCCGTTCTCAACTTTAACGGTGGCGGTGGTATCGGGTGTAGTTTTGACACAAGCTACGAGTTTCAAGGGTACCTCCTCATCCATATTTAATCAGGCGCTTTTGCGCCAGGTTCATCGGTCAGGTCTAAACCAGTGCGACCGCTTTCATTGTTTCAGGAATTTCCAAATCCAGCAACTTGCAGAGGGTCGGGGCGATCTGGAGCTGCGAAACCACCAGTTCCATACGACCCAGGCCTGGCAGCCCGGTGCGGATCAGGTACAGGGGTACCTCGCGCATCCCGGGCGTGGTGCCGCCATGCATGCCATCTGCATTGATGCCATGGTCGGCGCTGACCAGGATATTGTAGCCGCGCTCCAGCCACTCCTTCAGGTAGGTTGCCAGCCACTTGTCCTGCTGGATGGCGTGGCTGCGGTATTGGCTGGAATCGGACCCGAAGGTTTCGCCGGCGTTGTCCATGCCCATCGGGTGGACCAGCAGGTAATCGGGATTGAACCTGCGCACCAGCATACCGGCCGTGGCAAACAACTCAACATCCGGGTAATCATCCTGGGTATAGAAGCGTCCGTGCTGGATTGGCAGGGCTTCATCGTCCACTTCCCGGTCTTCGATCGGATCGTAAGGTGCACGGTTATACAACTCGGAAATCCAGTGGTAGGCCGCGGCAGCCGTGGTTTTGCCGGCGGCGTGCGCACACTGGAAAATATTTGGTTTGGTCGAGCCCCTGACCACCTGGTTGGAGACGATCCCATGTTCGCTGACCGGCAGGCCGGTATGGATGGTCTCGTACATGGGCCGCGATAAGCTGGGCAACTCGCCAGTCACTTTATACAGGCTGGCGAGCTTTGCTTCCACCAAATGACCCAGGTATCCCATTCCATCTGCAGCGGTGTCATACCGCAGACCGTCGGAAAGCACCAGGATTACTTTGCCCAAGGTTAAGACTCTATAAAGATCAAAGGAAGATCAGTCCTTCAAGACCAGGACGGCTTCACGCGAGCAGGTGATCTGGTCTGCAGTCACCGATCTTGGGCAGCTCGAGGAATGGATTGTTGAAAGTATCCATGTAAAAGCGGTTGCTGCCGACCAGCACCTGGATGCGGACGACCGCGCCCAGGAAGGTGATGTTCTCGATCGTGCAGTCCAGCACATTGGCCTTCCGTTCCTGCGCAACAAAATTGAAGCGCTCGGGCCGGATGGCAATGGTGACCTTGTCGCCGTTCTGCTTACCTTCCAGATCTCGGCCGTCTCGAGCTGGACCCCATCGATTCTCAACAGACGCTTTTCCGGATCGACCACTTCGGCGATGGCCGTATTCAAGGTCCCGACGAAGTTGGCAACGAAGGCGGTCTGGGGGAAGTTGTAGATCTCGAAGGGGGTGCCCACCTGCTCGATCTTGCCATCGTGCATGACGACGATGCGGTCCGAAATGGACAGGGCCTCTTCCTGGTCGTGGGTAACATAGATGGCCGTGATGCCCAGTTTACGCTGGATGGCGCGGATCTCTGCGCGCAGCGAAACCCGGATCTTCGCATCCAGGGCAGACAGCGGCTCATCCAGCAGCAAGCACCTGGGGGCGGTTGGCCAGCGCACGCGCCAGGGCCACACGCTGCTGCTGCCCACCGGAAAGCTGGTTGGGATAACTGTTGCCCTTTTTTTCCAGGTGGATCAGGGCCAGCATTTCATCCACGCGCTGCTTGATCGCAGCCTTGGGTTCCTTGCGGATGCGCAGGCCATAGCCAATGTTCTGTGCCACGGTCATGTTCGGGAAGAGCGCATAGGCCTGGAAGACCATGCCCACGTTGCGCTGGTTGGGCGCCTTGTTGGTGATATCCACGTCATCGATGGTGACTTTGCCCTGGGTGGGGACTTCGAAACCGGCAATCATGCGCAGAGTGGTCGTTTTTCCGCAACCGGATGGCCCAAGGAACGAAACGAACTCGCCCTTTTCCACTTGCAGATTAAAATCGTCGACCGCCAGAGTCCCGGCAAATTGCTTGCAGATATTTGATAAGTGCTAGATGTGTCATAGTTTTCACTCTCGGATGATTTAGTGTCCGCCGCCGATCTGCGTCTGTTGCCCACGGCCGAACAGGTTGATGATTCCCATGCATGCCCAGGTGAGAGCAAAACTGATGACGGTAGCCGCTGCCGGCTCATAGGCCTTTTGTTGGATTAAGTAAGCCAGGAAGGGAGCGAAGGCCGGTTTGGCAAGATACTGGGCCAAAATGTATTCACCCATCACAATGGCAAAGCTAAGAAAAGCACCACTCAAGATGGCAACACGGATATTTGGCAAAATAATTTGAAATAAAATACGTCCCCAACCTGCGCCTAGACTTTGTGCCGCTTCGGTTAATGTGCGCGACATCGATGGATCGCAGACCCGTATCAATGGAGCGATACATATAAGGCATTGATAACACGGTATACCCGGCAATCAGCAAAGCAGGGCTGTTGACGATCAGAAACGGAGGATGGCTGAAGGTTCGCACCAATCCAAATACAAATACGATGGCGGGAATCACGAACGGAAGCAAGGTAATAAATTCGACCGCTGTTCGAAATTGTGGCGCCCTCAAGCGGACCCAGTAAGCAGTAGGAACGAAGATCAAGATGCCAACAATAATGGTGAGAACGCCCCATAGGACCGAATACGAGAAGCCTCTTATAAAAGCGCTGTCATTGAAAAGCTGCTCGTAGGCCAGAAAACTCAAAACGCCTTTCTTGGCTCGCAGCGAGAAAATAAAGGTTGCGACCAGCGGCAGGAAAAAATATAGGATACCGAGGATCATCCAAAACCATGACCAGACCTTGCCGCCGCGCTTCATCGCAACCACCTCTCAGATTGTCTTTGAAGGAGCGTGTATCCAGTGATCGCCACAGCCATGACTACCACCATCCCAAGGGCAAGTGCATACCCCAAGCCTGCATCACCCAACACATCGCCGCGCAACTGGGCCCCAATCATGATTGTAACCAGATTGATCGAGCCGCCTGTCAGTGCCTGGGCGGTGGCAAACGCGCCAAAGGAGTTTCCAAAGAGCAGGATCATCGTGCCCAATATGGAAGGCAAGAGAATCGGAAAAGCAACATAGCGCCAGTACTGAAAAGTGGTGGATCCCAAATTCTCAGCAGCCTCAAGCCATTCCCGCCGCAGGCCGTCAATCGCCGGTGCAATGACCAATACCATCAAGGGGAATTGAAAGTACATGTACACCATACTCAATCCCCAAAAAGTGTAGAGTTGGAAACCGTGGAAATACGGATTGTATCCAATGCTCCTCAGCCAACCGTTAACACGCCAGATGGGCTGAGCAAGGCGATAAATGCAAAGGCCAGCGGAACGCCGGCAAAGTTGGACGCCACGCCGCAGAAAGTCATCAGGCTGGTCCGCATGAAGGGCGGCAACCCACCTCGGATGGCGGAATATGCCAGCAAGAATCCGAAGATGCCACCGCCCATGGATGTGATCAGGCTGATCTTGATACTGATCCAATATGCATTTATCAGATTGGGATTTTGTATAAGATGCACGAAGTTCTCAAGTGTGAATGCGTGGGTTTTTGTGTCTTGAAAACTTCGGACTGCAAGAGTCGAGGAAGGGTAGATTAAAAAGATAAATGCAAACAGGAAGAATGGCGTAACTCCCAGCCAGGCCCATGAAAATTTTGGTGGAGCGGGACGCGCCATGGGCGCGTCCCGCTTTACAGAATTTAGAGTAGTCATTATCAATTACGGAGCTGGAGTCGGAATCGCCACACCAACGGTTGAGAGCCAACCCTTGGTGATAAGCGTCTTCGCAGCAGTGAGTTGATCGACAGTCGGCGCAACAGCAGCAGCCAAAACTGTAGGATCCGGCAGCATTTTTAATACATCTGCAGGAATTACACCGCGCGTTTGCATATCGGCCTGTGAAACGACCGAAGCGCCGCCTTTAATCCAGGCCATTTGGCCCGCGTCAGAATGGATGATTTCCATCCAAACCTTGGCGCAATTGGGGTGCGGCGCATAGGCGCTGATTGCCTGAACATAGGCACCACCGATGCTCGGGGAGGGGTAATCAATCTCGATGGGAGGATTCCCGGCCAGAGATATCCTGGTCACCCAGGGCATTGTAGTTCCAGGCCAATTCAATGGGAGTCGCACCCTGAGCAATCGTGCCTACCTTGGCGATCACCGGAACGAAGTTCCCCGCATCATTCAACTTCTTGAAGAAATCGAGACCGGGCTGGGCATTATCCAAAGAACCACCATTCGCCAGTGCAGCGGCATAAACAGCCATGATGGCCTGGTTGGAGGATTGCGGATCGCCTGCCAATGCAACCTGACCCTTGTATTCGGGTTTGAGCAAGTCAGCCCAGTTCTTCGGAGGATTCTGGACGACGGCGGTGTTCGTCTCGATCACCATGACACCGAAGTAGCCGATCGACCACAATCCGGTTGGATCAGCAGTGGGAATGCCCAGGGTGGTCGCAGGCAGCTTGCTCGCATATGTGCCTTGATAGGGCTGGTAATCGCCGGCAGCCACGCCCTGCGCGCCATATGCATAGCCAACATCCACGATATCGGGAGCCTGCGGGCCTTTATTGCCCTTGTTGGCTTCGATCGCAGCCAGTTCGTCTGCTGAGCCTGCATTCGGATCCAGGGAGTTGAGTTGGACACCGGTGGTAGCCTGGAAGTCCGCGAAGATCTCGCCATAGTTTGCCCAGTTGGGCGGAGTGGCGATAATCGTCAGCATGCCTTCTGTCTTGCAGGCAGTCACCAGGTCGGCTGGCACACTGGACACAACTGTACCCTTATATCCCTGAGCCACGCCCGTGCCATCAAATGTATAGGCAATCGTGGGGGCGGCTGCGGGAGCAGTGGTTGCAGGAGCGGCCGTGGCAGGAGCTACTGGGGGCATGGTTGTGGCAGGGAGTAACACTGGGACCGGGGCCTGGGTCGCGGTAGCCGGAGCGGCGGTTGGAGTGGCTGCAGTGCCGCAGGCCGAAAGGATGAAGGCCGCGACAGTCATCACAGCGACCAAATTGAAAACAAACTTCTTGGTTTGCATATTCTCTTTCTCTCCTATTCCAAATGTCTAATGGTTGAAATGATGAGATGCTGAGTTAAGGCAAAGTTTGATTCACTCGGGTCGGGTCACCTCCAGTTCTGATAGGACGATTCATTGTAGCATCTTCGAATGCCCAAGTCAAATAAGACTTGTTTCCTATGGAAGATGCGGAAAGGATGACTGGAATCCATCCTGGCAGATGAAATTTGGAAGGAGGGGTTGCTGGTTAAGAATAACCCTCCTTCCTCAATTACGCCTGCGTGAGCGTTACTCCACCGGGATCTCCTGGTAGACCTTTTCGATGGCAATACCCTGGCGCCGGCGATAGGCGCTGAAGCCGAAATAGATTCCGGCAGCAACGGCATAGTTGATCATCATAAATACCATCGAACTGACATTGGACCAGCCGATGTTGTAGGTGCCAACGGCTGGCAGGGCTGCCGGAAGCACGTTCGGATCCCAGAACCACACCACCAGCAGCCAATCCAGGAAGCCCAGGAAGATCAGGCCGGCCAGGGTGACCAGCGGCATGGCCTTGCTGCTGGTGATGCCCTTGACCACCTGCAGGAAGATCCACACCAGGATCCCCGCATTGACCATGGTCACCAGACGCCAGGATAACCACCACGAACCAGGTCAGACCGCTGGCACTGATGGCACCCAGACCGGTCAGGATCGTCCAGGCATCCTTGAACGAAAGGTAGATCAGGTAGACCGCAAAGACTCCAAACAGAACCGTGACGATCCAACCCAGCCAGGCGGGCACTTTGTACTTGGCGATCGGCGAGCCGTCAAAGACATCCTTGGCCCTCCAGGGCATGACGATCCCGGCAATGGTGGAACCCAGGAAGGTGATGGCAATCACAACCGTGGCATCCAGCGCCAGGGTCTGGAAGCTGAAGACCTTGAAGGCGTACAGGTAGGAAATGATCGCCGAAGGGATGACCATCAGGAGCAAGGCGTTGATGGGCGTCTTGGTGCGCGGCTCGATCTTGGAGACCCACTCCGGCAGCATGCGGTCGATCGCCGCGGCAAAGATCACACGGGTGGAGCTCAGGAAGAGCGTCCCGGACCAGCCGAACCACCACAGGCTCATCAGCAGCACGATGATGAACATGAGGAACGGGCTCTTGACCATGAAGGCTGCAAACAGCGCCGGGTAAGGCCAGATCGGCAGCGGGGGTGGGGTGGTGGTGTATCCAAAGCCCCAGTTCCAGAATGCGCCGTTGGCATTGTTGTAAAAATCCCAGCCGATGGTCTTGCCGATCAGCAGGAAGAAAATCATCGCCCCGACCGTGGTCACGACGATGGCCCACAGCATGCCCGAGAGGTTGCGCTTGTAATCCGTTGCGCCGCGCACCTCGCCGTACAGGGTGGAGCCCCAGTTCGGCCACAGGTTGAAGAAGGTCAGCATCGGGACGAGGAAGATGCTGGCCCCGATGGCCAACGGGAACAGCGGTCCGGCAACCGTGCCGGCATCCGCGCCTGCTTTGAGCGTAGCCGCATAGGTATCCCCGGCCGCCGCGCCAAAGCGAGGCGCCAGCGCGTTGAAGTTGGCGATGAAGGTGGCATTATTCCCGAACAGGAGCAGGAGGAAAACGATCGCCAGCCCGCCAAGCCCGCCCCAGAAGCAGAATTTCTGCACCCGGGCATACCACTTCATGCCGACGGAAATGTAAATAAATACGATCAGGCAGACCGACAGCATGCCGACGAATTGTCCGGCAGAAGTGGTTGTGAACCACAGGGCGGCATCCTTGAGGCCGGCAATCGCCAGCAGGGGCGTGTAGACCTCGTAGGTCAGCATCTGGCCGTAGAGCGGCGTCCACAGCCAGAGGATGAACCACCAGCCCGTGACCGTCAGCACGAACCCGATGGCCCGGTTCAGGATGCGGCTTTGCCAGACATAGTCACCCCCGGCGCGCGGCATGGCTGAGATCAAGCTGGCGTAAACGATCACCTCAAAGACAGTGAAGATGGCGCCAACCACCACGCCGGTGATCAGGCTGCCCTTGAGGTAATAGCAGTAGGAAAATATGAACAGACCGAGCGTAATCAGGTTGATCGAGAATGTGGCATAAATGAAGGCGTCAAAGACCGACCAGGCTCTGACCAGGCCGCTTGCCTTACGTACAAACAGGGAAACGTCACTCATCTGAATCTCCTTTACTAATTATTCTTTGGTCGCCTGCGCTCATTTGCGGAGACCATCCAAAGGAAAAGATTTCGAACCGAAGTGACTGCCAATCTCCTAAATCAATCCATCGCCGATACGCTGCTCCTTTCCAGGCGCCTGCAATCCTGCCACTTTTAGCCGGTGGTCAACAGGTAATTGCCTACCTTTTGAGGTTTGAGCTCGATTATTGCACCGTTCAGCATGCCTTGCTCGTACATGCTGCCGGGATTGATGCATAAGGTTTTCTTGTATTTACGCGTACCCTTGCCTTCATGGATGTGGCCGTGCAATCCCAACAAGGGCTGGTATTTATCAATGACCGTCATCACGGCGTGGCTGCCAACCGGGATCATGGAGCGGCCGGCGTAGGTGGGGCGCAGGTCCTTGGTCAACTCGGGCGCCTCATCCAGGCCGCTGCCAAAGGGCGGCGGATGGATGGCGAACACCGCCTGGGAGGGGTTCCTCACCTTGCTGATGACCGCTTCCAGGCGCGCCAGCAAGGCCTCATCCGGTTCCTCACGGTGCGTATTCCAGGGCGTCGGGTTGGACCAGCCGGAGTTGGCCATCTCGTGGTGTTCGTCAAGCTCAACCACCTGGCCTTCCACGCTGCGCACACATTTCGAGGCCGCAATGATTGCATCGACTTCGAAGATATCGTCATTCCCCGGGCAGACAAAACAACGTACGCCTGTGCCGCTCAGCTTGGCGTCGGCATATTCCATCCAGCGCTGCATGGTCTTGATGACCTGTTCCAGGAAGAGGTCATCCATTTTCTTGGGGTTGTTGGCAATCGCCTGCACTTCGTCCGGGTCGGTCACATACGGGTAATAACCGCGGTTCTGGATGGTCTGGACCATCTTGTCGACTTCCGCCTTGCCGTGCAGGATGCTCTCCTGTTCCAGCAGGGTCACCTTGAAATTGTCGCTGCCCTGGGCGATGATCGGGATGATGGCCTTGCCGGTCATATCCCCGCCCAGGACGAGCGTATCCGCCTCATAAAACTTGCTTGCCGCCAGGAATTTCTTCCAACAGATCTCAGAACCGTGTACATCCGTGGCAAAAAAGATTTTCATCAGGTGTCCTTTCTAATTTACCAACCGTCCACTTACCAGGTTCTTGAACTGCTCATGGAGCTGCAAGTCCAGCTCGACCGGGATCATATCCGGTCCGGCATGCGCCAAAATCTCGTTCACGCGCAGGGTCGCTCGGGCATGCGTATCCAGCGCGCCTTTCTTTTCCCAGATTTCACGCGCCTCCCGGTCGGCCAGTCTGGGGAGCAGGGCTTCGCTTTTCATGCGTTTGGCCGTGTGCGGACTCATCATGAACGATCCGCCCGGTTTTATTTGTGCAATGACCGCCAGTGCCAGCTCGTCCTCGTTGAACGTGATCCCGCGTTTCAAGCGCTTGAGCATCTGGGCGATTTCGTCGTCGATGACGGCCTTCGCATAGTCAAATACCTTCAATGCATCCAGCAGGCCGCCCATGTTGAGCATATCTGCGCCGGCCAGCACGCCCGCGGCAGTGGACATGGCCGTTTCGTAGCCGGACTGGGCATCGTTGAGCTTGGAATTGGACAGCCCGATGTAGCCCCCGCACGGCACGTTGTAGAAGCGCGCCATCTGTGCAAAGGCCATGTGCAGCATGCCGCATTCGATCCCGCCCGAGGCATAGGCCCCGGTGCGCATGTCCGCGACGGTCGGCAGGGTGGCATAGATGGTGGGCGTGCCCTCCCGCACCATCTGCATCAACACCGAAATGGCCAGGAATTCGGCGTTGCCCTGCACCAGCGTGCCCGCCATGGACATGGGCGAGGTCAGGCCGGCATTCGGCACGATACTCGGGTAGACGGGCAGACCGGCCTCGCAGAAGAAGATGACTGCCTCGGTGGAAAGCTGGTCCATGGTCAGCGGCGAGACGACCGGACAGTAGTGGTGGGTCACGAACGGGCGCTG
Organism: uncultured Chloroflexia bacterium; assembly: GCA_963776475.1. Classification (GTDB taxonomy): domain Bacteria; phylum Chloroflexota; class Anaerolineae; order Anaerolineales; family Villigracilaceae; genus UBA877. Next base: position 215,419 of record CAVZMZ010000032.1, on the reverse strand, counting down.
GCGGTAGGCCTCTTCACTGCCTGCCAGAGCATACAGCAGCTGCATGACCGCGGCAGTGTCGTCCATATCCTTGGTGGTGCTGCGGATGGGTTTCAGGCAGTGCTTGAGTGACGGGTAGAGGCGTGCCAGGGTGAAATGTCCCTGGGGGGCATCCTCGGCCAGAGTGGAAATCGAGAAGACGTCATAGGCGGGCAGTTCCTGGATCAGGGCTGCGATGCGGGCGATATCGTCGGACGTCGCCCGTCTCTGGCGGCCTGTAAGCGGGTCGATCACATCCGGTGCGGAACTGCCCGTGACGATGACCGGCCCATCCTGCGGCAGCGTCCGGTCATACCTGGGATCGCGACCGTGGAAGGTAAAGGTGGGCGGCAGCATGGCCCGGTATTTCTCGACCACGGCCGGCGGGAATTTGACGAGCTGCGATTCAGGATCCACCTGGCAGCCGTGCTGCTTGAAGATGGCGCGCGCCTTTTCATTGCGCACCAGAAAGCCCACGTTCTCGAGAATCTCCAGGGAGGCGGCATGCGTGCGTTCGACTTGTGGCTGTGTGAGCAGGGTGGCGTAATTGATCAAAGGATTCTCCTAGTGACCGGGTTGGTTGGCTGCGACGGGACGCTCGACCGGCAGGCTGGCTGCCAGGGCGTTAATTTCATGGATCGGAAACATTTGCAGCCCAGGCCGGGTTACCTTGAGCGAGGCGGCGGCGGTGGCAAAACGGGCCGATCGTTCCAGGTCCCAGCCCTTCAAATAGCCATAGATAAAACCGGCCGAGAAAGTGGCCCCAGCCCCGCAGCCATCCACGGCATGCACGGCGGGAGCGTGCACCCGCACGACCTCGGAGGCATGCACCACCAGACAGCCCTCACCGGCCATCGTGATCAAGGCGGTCTGGATGCCGGTTTTCAGCAATTTCTGAGCCACTTCCAGCGGCGGCACATCGCCGCGCTGGGCGGCATCCGTCACCGCCTGGCAGATCGTTGCCCGGCCCGCATAGCGTTCCAGCAGCTCTGGGTCGGCGTGCCCGTGCTCGAAATTCAGGAACACCGGCACCCCCAGGTTCCGGGCCTGATCCATGGCGCGCAGGATGTGGTCGCCGTCATACCAGTCGACGTATAACAGGCCGGCTCCTTCCAGCAGGGAAAGATCGGCTGCATCCAGGGTGTCCAGCACCTGCGGGGCGCGCTCCCAGAAATAGGTGCGTGCGCCGGTTTCGTCCGAGACATCCACTTCCCAGGGCGTGCTGATTTCCCTGGAGTGGCGCACTTCGCCCTGAACGCCCCAGTCTTTCAACTGCTGCGCCAGGAGGTGACCGCGCGGGTCATCCCCGACCGCCGTGCCGATCATGCCGGTGGGCAGCTCCCACTGGCGCAGCAGGCAGGCGATAATGGCGGCATCGTCAAAGACGAACTCGTTGACTTCTTTGACCAGCGCACCGGTGTTGTGCTCGGGCAGCTGCTCGACCACCATGATGGCAACCGGGGTGAGCATTCCAAATCCGACATAGACCGGGCGTGGATTTTTCATTATTCCAGGCCGGCTTTCATCTCCTGCAAATACCAGCGCAGGAAGCGATCCAGGTTGTATTCCTTATAGGTGGAAAGCGGACCGGGGGTGTAGGCATGCGAGCTTACCCCGCGCTGCTGGTTGGTACAGATGCCCCAATCCTGTTCGGCGGTCAACAGCCAGAAGGGCAGGAGCTGCTCGAGGTCGTAATCCCGGCCCTCCTGGGCCTTGCCATCCACCAGCCAGATCATGCGGATGCTGGTATGGGTTAAGCCATTGGGAGTGAGACGCACGGCCACGCTGTGGTCGCAACTGGCATGCACCCAGAAGTTGGGTAGAGTGCGCACACGCAGAGTCCCCACCTCGGGATCGGTATAATCGCCCATCAGCGGCGCCACCTGCTTGCCGTCCATCGTCTCGCTGAGATAGCCTTCCACCAGCGGGGTGCGGTTGGCCGCGTACCAGATGCCGTTGTCCGGGTCGGGGAAGGGGGTCATGCCGGTCTCCTCGCGCAAGTACATGCCCTGCTCTGCCAGCTTGGTTTCCAGGTGTGTCGTGACCGTCTTGAGCCTTTCGGCGACACGCGGCATGGTGTCGTCGGCGTTGTAGTGATCGAAGTTGGCCTTGATGTACTGCGGGTGGTTCACGGTGCAGTGGTAACACTCCCGGTTGTTCTCCCAGACCAGTTTCCAATTGGATTCCACGTCAAAGTCCATGATTTTGGCAACCTTGGCGCGCGGCATGCCCTGCGGTTTGGCAACGGGTGCGATCGTCTCGTAAACCGGATCGAAATCAACCGGCGTCTCCGCCAGGCTGATGAAGATCATGCCTTCCACTTCCCGGGCATGGGCACGGTGCAGGCCGAATTGGGAATTGTCGAGCCCGTCCTGCATACCGTAATGGAGTAAAAGCTGGCCTTTGCGGTCATAGGTCCACGAGTGGTACGGGCAGACGAAACGCCTGACACTGCCTTCCGGTTCCTGGCAGATTACCGAGCCGCGGTGGCGGCAGACGTTGTATATAGCGTTCACTTCGCCATCGTCGTCCCGCACGACGATGACTGAATCTCCTTCCACCGAGTAGAGGAAATAATCGCCGGGGTTGGGTATCTGGCACGAATGACCGGCGAAGAGCCAGCCCTGGCGCCAGATGGTTTCCATCTCAGCCTGGTAAAGCAGCTCATCGTGGTAGAACTGGCGCGGCAAGCCGTAGCCGGGCCGGCGGGAATCCACTAAGTTCTTTAAAGACAACAATTCGTTTGCGTTCAAGGACAACATTTTTATCCTTTCCGGCGAACAAAAGGGTGTGCAATAAACGTTACGCGCGCAAGTGTTCGCCCTTGGGATCGAACAGGACCGTGGCGGTCACTTCACCCGGGCGGCGGCCCTCGATCAAATTCATTTCCAGGCGGGTGCCTGGTTTGGCCAGATCCATTGGCAGGTAGGCGTACAGGATATTTTTCTTTAGAGTGTATCCGTAACCGCCGCTGCGCACACGCGAGACCACCTGGCCGTCGTGGTAGACAGCTTCGCCTCCGTAGATCTGGGTATAGCCGTCGCCATCCAGCACCACGGTGCACAGCTTGCGGGTCAAACCGGCCTGCTTCTGCTTGACAAGCGCTTCCTTACCGATAAAGTCACCCTTGTCGAGATGCACGCAGAAACCGAGCCCGCCTTCGTAAGGCGTCTCCAGCATGGTGACGTCGGCGGTGTAATAGCGGTAGCCCTTTTCGAGACGCAGCGAATCGAGCACTTTATAGCCGCCGACCTCGATCCCGAATTCCTGTCCGGCTTTGATCAACGCATCCCAGACCAGCAGGGCGCGGTTGCTGGGGATGTAAAGCTCCCAGCCCAACTCGCCCACGTAACTGACCCGCTGCGCCAGGACCTTTACGCCGTTGATATCGATCGGCCGGGTATGCAGGTAGGGATGGGCCGCGTTGGATATGTCGCTGGACGTGATCTTCTTGAGCACCTCCCGGGATTTCGGTCCCCACATGGCCAGGCAGGCCCATTCGGTGGTGATATCGCGGATGTTGACCTCGCCATCGTTTTCGTCCACGTGCATCTGGATCCAGCCGAGATCGTTGGCGATGAAGGCGGAACCGGTGACCACCCAGAAGCGATCCTCAGCATGACGGGTAATGGTCACATCCGCTTCCACACCCCCGTTCGGGTTGAGCAGCTGGGTATACATTGCGCTGCCGACCGGCTTGTCGATATCGCTGTCGGCCAGGCGCTGGAGCAGCTTGACGGCGCCCGGGCCGCTGACTTCGATCTTGCCGAAGGAGGTCAGGTCAAAGAGCGCCACACGTTCACGCGTGGCCTGGTGTTCCTGCCCGACGCGCTCGAAGTACGGTGGGCATTTCCAGCCCCACACGCGCTGGTCGGCTCCGGCCCGGCGCCAGGGTTTGCCCGGCTCGAAATAGTTGACGCGCTCCCAGCCGAATTTTTCACCAAAGACTGCGCCCATTTCCTGCAGGCGATAATGCACCGGGCTGACGCGATGCGGGCGTGCCCACTCGTTCTCGTCGTTCGGGAAGCGCAGGCGATAATAATATTTAACGCCTTCACGCGTGCGCTCGGCGGCATACTCCGGGTTGGAGTAATAGTTGCCAAAGCGCATGGCGCGATAGGCATAAACATCCTGTCCGGGCTGGCCTTCCACGATCCATTCCGCCATGAGTTTGCCGATGCCGCCCGCGCCGCCATAGCCGTTGAGCGACATGCCGGCTGCAATCCACATGCCGCGCGCGCCCGGCACCGGTCCAAGCATGGGCTGGCAGTCGGGGGTGTAAGCGCCGGGATGGCAGACCAGGGTTATGATGCCGGCCTGGTCGAGGAATGGAATGCGGCGGATGGCGCCTTCCAGCAGCTGCTCGAAGCGGTCGTAATCCGCCGGCAGGGTTGTCCCGCCGTGCTCCCAGGGCACGCCATCAATCCAGCGCGCCAGTGGGTTCGGTTCGTAACCGCCGATCACCAGCCCGCCCTGCTCCTGGCGCATATAGACCAGGTTGTCGGGGTCGCGCAGGCAGGGAGTGCTGGAGGGGAACTCGTGCCCGCTGACCGCTTTCAAGGCGATGTGCTGGTGGTCCACCGGGGTGGTCGGGATGTGCACGCCCGCCATGGCCGCCACCTGGGGCGCCCAAAGCCCGGCTGCATTCACCACGATCTCGGTCTTGATCGGGCCCTTGTCGGTTAATACTTTCTGGATCCTGCCTTTATCGGACAATTCAAGCCCGGTCACACGCGTGTTGGTCAGCACTTCCACACCCATCTCTTTGGCGAACCTGACCATCGAAGTGGTGGTGGTATATGGATCGAGTTGACCGTCGCGCGGCAGATAGATGGCGCCGTAAAGATTGGCCGGGTTGAGCTGCGGCATAATCTTCAAGGCTTCGGCCGGCGGGATGATGCCGGCCTCCATGCCGATGGCGTTGGCCCGGCTGACGCCGCGCTCCATTTCTTTGAGCTGCTCCGGGGTGGAAGCCACGCGCAGGCTGCCGACGTGATCAAAGAGGCCCAACCCGCTGTAAAGCTCGATGCTGTATTTCCGGAACTGCATCAATGTCTGCGAAGTGGCGAACTGGGTCACCAACCCGGCTGCGTGAGAGGATTCTCCACTGGCGATTTCTCCTTTTTCACACAGGACAATCTCCGTCCAACCCAGCTTTGCCAGATGATAGGCAATATTGGCTCCGACAATCCCACCCCCGATGATGACGACGCGTGCCTGATCTTTCATTGGTTTATTTCACCTTTCCGTATTAGTTTTGAACAATTTCCAGCCAGTTGGAAAATTCTGGCGAGTCCATTTTAGTTTTTGCCCTGTCCCAACGTTCGACCGCCCATCCCCAGAAATTATAATGTATCTTCGAAATATTCGCCTGGATCGCGGCCCAAAGCCCCCAACCCACGTCTGACATGATCATATTTAATTTCATGCGTGCGATCTTATCCGCCGCCGGACTCCCAAAATAACCTGTACAGACCTCCACGATCCGGGCCTCATCGTAGTGCAGTTCCTGGCAGGTGTTCCCCAGTTCAAAGCAGGGATCATTATTCCCGCTGTATTCGTAATCGATGATGCGCAGGCTTTTGCCATCATCGATATAATTCTCGGCTAATAAATCATTATTGCATGGGACGCTGGGCAAGGGCCGGACGGCGAGCGCCTGCTCGATCTGTTTGACGGCCGGCATCCTTTCCGGATAACCATCCGGAATGCGGATTCCACGCTGGTTGCAAATGCCCAGGTAATAATCGGTCAAACGAAACATATTGAAGTCGGTTAGAAATCGGGGCCCGGCATGCAGGCGCCGGATGGCGGCCGCGATGCGTGCGGGCATACCGGGGGCATTCAGACTCTCATTCGACATGGTGCTCCCCTGGAGAAATTCCAGGACCATGGCCTGATATTCGGGAAAATGATACAGCACCTGCGGCCCTACTCCGGTCTCGGCCGCGGCTTTGGCATTGAAATATTCATTTTGGCGGTCCACTGCCAACAACTCGGTGCTTGCCCCCGGGACGCGCACAAAAAATGGGGTCCCGTCCACCGTCACCTTGTAATTCGTGTTGGTCAGCCCGCCCGTAAGCGCCTGAATCGAAATATTCCTGCCCTTCCAAGCCTCGATCCTGGAAACAATTTCATCAATGACCGGCATGATCCTCGCTCTGTAGGGGCGGGTTTCAGACCCGCCCCTACACGACAATCCGAACGATGGAACGTTATTCTGGTGGAATCTCCTTGAAGGCGTACTCCACGTTGATACCCTTGGTTTTCTGGCGGGCCTTGGCGGCAATATACCAGACCGCCGAGATCACAATGATCGCAATGGCAATGATCTGCGCCAGCAGGTTCTTTGGAAAGTTTGCGAAGTTCCAGTTCCCAAGCACACCCAGGGCCGGCGAGAGCAGGAAGGCAACCACCATGGCCATTCCCAGGCCTCCGCCGAGCATGCCCAATGCAGACAACCAGGGCATCGGCTTGCCGTTCAGCCATTCCAGCAGGTGGCTTCGCATTGGATAGAGGAATACGATCACAGCCACAATGGAGGCGAGCCGGACCAGCCAATCCAGTACTACCGAGCTGGCAAAAGCCTGCGGAGACAGCACCCAGGTCAGCGCAACGAACGCAGCCGCGCCCAGCAGGGTGAACAATACCCCTACAATCCCACTGACTTTATATTTGGCACCCGGCGAGGCTTCGTAGACCTCCTTGGCCCGGTAGGGCAGCAGCGCGCCGGCCAGGCAGGTGATGATGAACACATATCCACAACCGAAGGTCACGCCCAGGGTCAGACTGACCCAGGTGAACGGCTGGGTGACCAGGCTGTAGCCCACGATCACCGGTATGCTGGCCAGGAAGTAACCCAGGTGAGCGTTCACCGGCGTGTGATACTTTTCGTTGACCTTGCTGAACCAATCCGGCAAGAGCCGGTCGAGTGACATGGCCACCAGGACACGCGTCATGCCGATGTAGCAGTTGCAGACGATCTGGAAGCCGTTCAGCAGGTAGCCGAGGCCGATGATCAATACTACGATCGGGCTGGCGGTGAGCGCCACCGCCAGGATCGGCGGCCACAGGTTGAAACCATTAATATTGGCAGCGGTTATTCCCGACCAGTAGCCTGCGCCGGCCACGTACAGGAATTCTGAACCGGCCACTTTTTGGATGCCCAGCGCCAGCAGGGCCAGCAGCAGACCGGTGGCAATCAGGGAGCCGACCATGATAAAGGTCTGCGAGCGGAAGCTGCGGGCATCTTTGATCTCACCGTTCTGTTCGGCCGAGTAGGTAGCCCACTGCAGCGAAGTCCAGGCGATCGGCGCCACCAGCAGGGTTGCCAAAAAGCTAAAGGGCGGGTGGATGTTAATCCCGGCCTTGGTCACGGCATCCACTGCGGTCTGGTAGAAGTTGGCGACACCGCCGGACGCCACCGAAAAGGCATTCAACCTGGCAATAAATTCGCTGGCAGGCGTCGCAAAGAGCACGACAAACACCGTCGCAAAGCACAGGAGCGTGCCCCAAAAAATCACATGCTGGAAGCGTACGTAGTTCTTAAAGCCCGAGGTCAGTAAGATGAGTGCGATCAGGGCGTTGAGAATGCTGACGATGATGATCCCTGTCGCGGAAGTAAACCACAGGCCCAGGGTCGACAACGAAGCCACATGCATCGTGGCGCCCAGGCCGAGGAAGAGTGGGGCAAACCCCAGGTAGGAGACCAGCCAGCCTGAGAGCGCCACCCACTGCAGGATCCAGATGACGAAACCGGACATTACCACCGTAAATGCCACCCCGCCGCCGAACACTCGGCTCTGGAACACGTAATCGCCGCCCGAGCGTGGTAAAGCCGTCGAAAGCCAGACGTACACGAAGGCGATCGGAATTTCGATCACCATCGCCAAAATAATTCCCCAGACCAGCTGGCCGCCCGGCAGCGAACCCGGCGCCCATAGGTAGGTCCAGGGGAAGATCAACCCCATGGTCAAAATATTGTAGACGAACGCGGAATAGGGAGACATAACCCGTACTAGCCCGGAAGCCTTCCGCGTGAAGACCTCTGGTTTGGGAGTTGCCATTTCAGCCATCGCTACCTCCTTTGGTATGAGTAATCCAGGCATGGTTCGAAAAAATCGACCGGGTGATGGAAGCTCCGTATCCATCACGCCTCAGATAATTAGCGACAAATGTTTTGGCTTCTAAGTGGAATGCCTCCTTTCAGCGCACTGCATTTTCAACCACTGGTCATCTGGTAGCCTTCCACCTGACCATCTACGAAAGTAACCAGACAACCGCGCAATATGCCCTCCCCATATTCAGAACCAGGATTGACGCAAGTGGTCCGCCCGATCTTTGCCACCGACTGGGATTCGTGGATATGCCCGTGCAGACCCAACATCGGCTTGTACTTCTCGATCGCATTGCGTACCGATTTGCTCCCGGCCCCGTACATGACAGTCTGACCGCCTCGGATGATCGGCTCTGGAGGGTCCTTGTCCCAATCCAACATTGGGCAGGTATCCAGGGATGAATCCACAGGCGGGTCGTGGAAATTAAAAATAGTATGACTGAGATTGGGCACTTTGGCGACCATTTCTTCGATCATTTCGCCTAATTTTTCATCCGTGATTTCGCGTGGGGTTTTCCAGGGGGTTGGGGTACTGAATCCGACCGAGATCATCGTATGGTCGTCGTCCACCTGCACAACCTGGCCCTCGCAAGCGAAAAAGGAATGGGTGCCTGCCCGGTTAATGGCAGTCAGGACTTCGGGTGCATCATCATTTCCGCCGGTCACGTAACATTTTTTCCCGGTCCCAGCCAGGCGCTCTTCAGCCAGGTCCACCCAACTACTCAGGCGCTGGCGGGAAACTTCGTGGAATAACTCGCTGACCGCATTTTCATCCGCCGAGAGCGCCTTGAATTCATCTTCTTCCATGACCTTATGGTAGAAGCCCAGGGTGCCCAGGCGGGCAATCAGATCTTCGAGTTCTTTTTGGGTGGTTATTTCTTCGACGCGACCCTGCAGGGTGGCGCGGTAATGATCGTTCTTCTCTTTGATGATCGGGATCAATAGTTTCCCGGTTATGTCACCGCCCATCACCAGTATGTCGACATCATAGAATTTCCCCGCATTGATAAACTTACGGTAGGTCCGTTCGGAGCCATGCAAGTCGGTGGCAAAATACAGCCGGGTGGCTTTCTTGCGATCTTTTTTTCCAAATAACGGCATACGGACCTCCAGTAAATAGAAAAAACCTGATAAATTTACACTCAGCCTCAGATCTTTACAGGATTTGCCGAAGCGATCAGGCTTTCGACGGAATGTTCAGACAGCGAATCAATTGCCTGGGGATCGAACTCAGCATCGGTAATCAATCTATCAATCTCATCGATGATGGCAACTTGAAAATTAGCAACCACGCCCCACTTGGATGAATCCGCCACGATAAAGATTTCCCCGCGGGTGCGATCGATCATCTGCCTGACAACTTCTGCCTCTACATCCGTGGGAACGGTACACCCATGCAACAAACTGACCCCGTCCACTCCCAGGATGGCCTTATTGGCATAGACCTGCCGCAGGTTCTCGATCGCAAACCGGCCTCCCACGGAATTGGAATTACGTTGAAATTCGCCGCCGATCAGGTGGTGCTTGAAACCCGCCTCGCCCGCCTCGATAGCTGCATACACATTATTGCTGAATACGGTAATGCCCGCGTTCCCCCGGATATGCCGGATGACTTGCGTGGTGGTCGTGCCGCTGTTGATAAAGACGACGTCGTTGTCTTCGATCAAAGAAGCTGCCAACTCACCGATCAGATGTTTTTCTTCGGGATGCTTTTGGGCCCTTTGCCTGTATTCGGGCTCCAGGGTCAGCCGTTGGTTGAGGATCGCGCCCCCATGGGTTCTTTCAACCACGCCTGCGCGTTCCAACCACTCCAGGTCACGACGCACGGTTGCTTCGGAAGTATCCAACAGATTATACAAATCGTCCATTCGGACGATCTTGTGAGTTACTAAATATTCCTGGATACGCTCTCGCCGCTGCGCTGGAATGAGAGGTTTATTCATTCTTGTTATGCTGCGCTGTAGACTGAAAGAAATTGAACTTTTGTAGCTTAATTATAAAAGAATCTGAAGAAATTTGCAAGTTTTTGCTTTTTTTATTATAATGAGCCTGTGTTTTCCCCATTTTAGACCTGTCAACCATTTGTTTTCGGCCAATGTAGTTCGCTGGGACCTCACCGCAGGAGAATGATATGACAAGCAGTTCAATCGGGATGGGCGAACAGGATCGTGCTGAACGCGATAAGTTTGAAAACGAGCTGAAACGTATCTTGAAAGCCAGTGACGATGCGGGTATCATACTGCGGGTCATCGGATCCTTGGCTTTTCAAATGCATTGCCCAAAATTTGGATATCTTCAGGCCGCCATGGGCCGGGCCTATACGGATATCGATTTTGCAGCCTACCAAAGACAGACCCGGGAAATCCAGGCGATGATGGCCGGCCTGGGGTATCGCGAAAACCGCGAGGTTTTCATTGTTTCGGAAGGCGCACGCGCCATTTTCGAAAGGCGGGAAGTTGGCCTGCATATCGATGTGTTTTATGAAAAACTTGATTTCAGCCACGTGATCCATTGGAAGGACCGACTGGAGGTGGACCATCCGAGCATTCCGCTGGCTGAGATGCTGCTCGAAAAAATGCAGATCGTCCAGATCAACGAGAAAGATATCATTGATACTATTATGTTGTTGCTCGAACATCCGCTCGGCGAACAGGACCAGGAGACCATCAATATCAAGCGGGTGGCCGAGCTTTGCAGTACGGATTGGGGCTTGTGGCGCACTACCAGCATGAACCTGGAAAAGGTCCGCAAGCTGGCCCAGGGCTACGAACAGCTCAGCGGCGCCCAAAAAGAAATGATTGATTCGCAAGTAAAATCTGCGCTCCAGCGCATGGACCAGGAACCGAAATCCCTCGCCTGGCGAATTCGCGCCAGGGTCGGCGATCGGGTGAAATGGTACAAAGAAGTGGATGAAGTCGAATGAAATGGAGGCGGCGATGAAAAAGCTTGTCCGCGAACTGATGCATCCCGGGCTGCTTACCTGTCGTCCGGATGCCACCCTGGGACAGGTGTCAGTCCTGCTCACCCGGCACCACGTGCATGCACTGGTTGTTACCGGCCAGGACAACCTTCCGGTCGGCATTATTTCCGATTCCGACCTGCTTGCCGGCGAATGGCTTTCGGAAGATTCCCAGAGCCTGGCCGCCATGCGCAAATTGACCGCCGGGGAATTGATGTCTTCCCCGATCGATACCATCGAAGCCAGCCAGCCTCTGCGCATGGCGGCTGAGATGCTGATCGAGAAGGATGTCAGCCGCCTGCTGGTCACCGAAAAGGGTGTCGCAGCCGGGGTCATCTCGACCTCCGATTTCGTCTCCAGTATTGCCATGCAGGAAAAACCCCTGCGTAAAACCGTCGCGGATGTAATGTCGGATGCCATTCTGGTCTGCCGGGAAAAGACCCCGCTGGTTTCCGCAGCCCGCACGCTCACCCAGGCTGGCTGGCGTTCGGTGCTGGTGGTGGATGCCCAGGGCAAGCCGCAGGGTGTGGTCAGCGGCAAAGACTTGCTGCCCTATGTGGAGAACGGCATCGATGAAAGCTTGACCGTGCAGGATATCATGCACCCGGCGCTCACCATCGATATGCACGCCAGGCTGCGTGCAGCCGCCGACTTGATGATCCAAAAGCACCACCATCGTCTGGTGGTGATCGACCAGGACGATCCGCAAGCCTTCCCATTGGGAATTATTTCATCGTTCGATATCGTGGCTGAGATGGCCCGGCCCGGTTCAATCTGGCAAAAATAAGCATGGCTCTTACACTGGATCAGGCGCTTGCCCGTGTCCCTCAGTGGGTGGGCGCCGGTGACCTGAAAGCCACGCCTCTGGGCGGCGGCATCACCAACTCCAATTTCCGCATCGATGTAGGCGGTGAGGCTTTTGTCCTGCGCATCGCCGGGGCGGATACGGAGCTTTTGGGCATCAACCGGGAGCACGAATACAGCGCCAACCTGACCGCCGGGAAGTTGGGGATCGCCCCGGAAGTCTATTATTTCATCCGGCCGGAAGGGTACCTGGTTACGCGTTTCATTCCCGGGCGTCCGATCCTGCCCGGGGAGCTTTGCCAACCTGAAAACCTGCGGCGGGTGATGGAGCTCGTCCGTAGAATTCACGGCATGCCGGAAATTCCCGGCAGTTTTGATGTTTTTCGTATTATTAGCGAATACTTTGAAATTACCCGCCGCTACCAGGTCACTATTCCACGTGATTTTAGTACGCTGCTCGAGCGCATGCAGGCGGCCGAAAAAGCCTTGAAACTCCAACCGCTCAAACTGCGCCCATGCCACAACGATCTGCTCAATGCGAATTTTCTGTTCACCGATCATCTCTACATCCTGGATTGGGAATACGCCGGCATGGGGGATATCTTTTTCGACCTGGCCAATTTCTCCGACCATCACAAATTAAGCGATGAACAGGACCGCTGGCTGCTGGAATGTTACTTTGGGCAGTGTTCCCCCAGGCATTGGGCTCATCTGAAGATCATGAAGATCATGTCCGACCTGCGCGAAGCGGCCTGGGCGTTGGTACAGATCGGCATCTCGAAGCTTGATTTCAACTTTCGTGACTATGCCAATCAATTCTTTGGTCGTGTCATGGAAAATATCTTAAATCCTGAATGGAATGAATGGCTTAAGGAGGTACGTACAAATGTCTGATTTTCCCACTCATGCTCAAGTTGTGGTCATTGGCGGCGGCGTTGGCGGATGCAGTATTGCATACCATCTAACGCTGATGGGCTGGAAAGATGTTGTCATCCTGGAACGGCACGAATTGACCAGCGGTTCCACCTGGCATTCTGCCGGCCTGGTTGGCCAGATGCGTTCGGATGCCAATCTGACCCGCATGATGCACTACAGCACCGACCTGTACCGCAAGCTGAAGGACGAGACTGGCTACGATCCCGCCTGGCGTGAAGTCGGCGGTCTGCGCCTGGCTTCTTCCGCCGACCGCATGGAGGATAACAAGCGGCTGGTCGGCATGGCGCAGTCTTTCGGCGTGCCGATGGAGCTGGTTTCCGCCAAGCAGGCCATGGATCTGTTCCCGATGATGAACCCGGAAGGCATCGTCGGGGCGGCCTGGACGCCCAACGACGGCGTGATCGACCCAACCGGCCTGACCAATGCCCTGGCTGCCGGCGCCAAGTCACGCGGCGCACGCATCCTGACCGACACCAACGTGGAGAAGATCACCCTTAAGAACGGCCGCGTCAACGCGGTGGTCACCGACCAGGGCACCATCGAAACCGAAGTGGTCGTAAACGCGGCCGGACAGTGGGGGAACGAGGTCGGCCGGATGGTGGGGCTCAACCTGCCGGTCGTTCCGATGGCCCACCTTTACATCATCACCAAGCCGATCAAGGGCATCGGGCACGATTTCCCGACCCTGCGCGATCCCGATCTGCTGGTCTACTGGCGCGAAGAAGTCGGCGGCCTGGTGACGGGTGGTTATGAACGCAACCCGGCGCCTTACGGTCTGAACGGCATCCCGCGCGACTTCAAGTACACGCTGCTGCCGCCGGATTGGGATCGTTTTACCCCGTTGATGGAGAATTCCATCAAGCGTGTGCCGGCGGTCGAGACTGCCGAAGTGATCCAGCTCTTGAACGGGCCGGAAGGCTTTACGCCGGATGGCGAGTTCCTGCTGGGACCCACCTCGGTCAAGGGTTTCTGGGTGGCCTGCGCCTTCTGCGCGCATGGGCTGGCGGGCGCCGGCGGTATCGGGAAGACCATGGCGGAGTGGATCATCGATGGGCATCCGGAGTGGGATGTCTGGCGGCTGGATGTGCGCCGTTTCGGTAATAACTACAACAGCCAGGATTACACCGTGGCGCGCACCATCGAAACCTATACCCAATATTATGATATCCATTATCCCGGGGAAGAGCGCATGTCCCGGCGTGGCTTGCGCCTATCCCCCACTTTTCACCGCCTGCAGGAATTGGGCTGCTCCTTTGGCGAGAAGACCGGCTGGGAGCGCCCCAACTGGTTCAAGCCTTACGAAGAGAAGGCCCGCCACGGGCACGAGCCGAAAGGCTGGGCGCACCACAACTGGTCGCGCGCCATCGGTTATGAACACCTGAAGACCCGCTCGAACGCCGGTCTGTTCGATGAAACCTCGTTCAATAAATTTGAAGTGCGCGGCCCGGGCGCCCTGGCCTTTTTGAATAATGTCTGCGCCAATGACATCGATCAGCCGGTCGGGACGATTGTCTACACCGAGTGCCTGAACAAGCGCGGCGGGATCGAATGCGACTTCACCGTCACCCGCCTGGAAGAACAGCGCTTCTTTATCGTCACCGGCACGGCCTTTGGGCAGCACGACCTTTCCTGGCTGTCCATCAATATGCCCGAAGACGGCAGCGTCTCGATCGAGGATGTCAGCTCGTCCTACGCCTGCCTGGGTCTGTGGGGGCCCAAGGCCCGTACGATCCTCGAAAAAGTCACCAAGGCGGATGTATCCAATGCCAGTTTTCCCTACATGACCGCCCGCCGTATCCTGGTCGGAGATGTACCGCTGCTGGCCTCGCGTGTTACTTATGTGGGCGAGTTGGGCTGGGAATTCTACTGCCCGATGGAATTTGGCCTGCGCCTGTGGGATACGCTCTGGGAAGCCGGACAGCCCGAGGGCCTGGTGGCGGCCGGTTACAAGGCCATCGATTCCCTGCGTCTCGAAAAAGGCTACCGGTACTGGAGCAGCGAGATCAGCCCGGACTATACGCCGCTGGAAGCCGGCCTGGGCTTTGCCGTCAAGCTGAACAAACCGGATTTCATCGGAAAAGAAGCCCTGCTCAAACAGAAAGAAGCCGGCCTGACCCGCAAATTGTGCTGCATGACGCTCTCAGACAGCCGCACGATCGCCCTGGGCAAGGAACCGATCCGCTCGAAGGACGGGCAGAAGCTCGGCTGGGTGGCCGCCGGCGGATACGGTTATTCTGTCGAGAAGAGCATCATTTTCGGCTACCTGCCAATCGAATTTTGCAAGGTCGGCACGGAGCTGAATGTTGAATTCCTTGGGGAACAGGTCGGGGCGGTGGTGGTACAGTCGCCCTTATGGGACCCCAAGGGTGAGCGTATCAAGGCCTGATTGGAACCGGACGGTTGTATAATACGCTTATCCCAGCCAGCGGTTTTATTCAACGTGGCGTAACAACCGGCCGCTAAATTAGACGGACTATAAAATCCGGAATTTTCAGGAGATGAAACCATGTCAATTGTAAATGCAAAAGAAATCATGCTTAAATCTGCCAAAGAGAAATACGCAGTTGGCGCCTTCAACATCACCGACCTGGTCCAGATGGAAGCTGTGGTGGATGCCGCCATCGCAAAGAATTCACCGCTGATCATCCAGACCTCGGTCAAACCCTCCAAGTTCCTGGGCGTGGACGTGTTGGTGGCGATCTACCGCACCCTCGCTGAAAAGGCTCCCATCCCGATCTGCCTGCACCTGGACCACTGCACCGATGTGGAACACTGCAAGAAGTGCGCAGATGCCGGCTACACCAACATCATGATCGATGCCTCCAAGCAACCTTATGAGGAGAACATCCGCCAGACCAAGGAAATCGTCGATTACTGCCACAAGGTCGGCAACATCTCGGTGGAAGGCGAGCTCGGCACCGTCAGCGGCGTGGAAGACCAGATCAAGGTTTCTGAAGATGAGACCCAACTGGCCAACCCGCAGCAGGCGGTTGAGTTCGTCCAGCGCACCGGGTTGGATATCTTCGCTCCCGCCATCGGCACCGCCCACGGGGTTTACAAGACCAAGAACCCCAAGGTGGACTTCGAGCGCCTGGGCAAGATCAACGAAATGCTGAATGGCAAGCAGATCGTGACGCCCCTGGTAGTGCATGGCGGCACGGGACTACCCGAAGACTACATCAAGAAGTTGATCGCCATGGGCGGTGCAAAGGTGAACGTATCCACCGAGCTGAAGCGCACCATGATCGACGCAGAATTCGAGTACATCTCCGCCCACCGCGAAGAATACGATCCCGGCAAAGTGGATGAGGCGAAAAGGGCTGCCATCCGCACCGCCGTCGGTCACTGGATCGACATCCTCGGCAGCGCCGGGAAGGCCTGAGTTTTTATCAACCAGTAATGCAGAAGAGTGAGGAGCTGATTGCGCTTCCCATCCTGGTTATGCTGCTTGTTGAACAACTGAATTTTGAGTGCTTGCACTCGAAATTCGAACTTCTCCTCAATTTTTGGAGAGATTAATTTATAAGGAGAGAAAGATGAAAAAAGTTGAAGAATATTTTGTCCCCTGGGTAAAAGGCATTCCGATGTACATCTCCGGACATATCGAGCTGGCCTGGAAAAAGCCGGAACTTCACCGCATGATGTCCAACGAGAATCCGAACCAGCCATCCGACAAGGTGCTGGAGGCGATTAACAAGTATGCCAGGCTGGGCAACCGTTATCCGGACCAGGGCCTGGTGGTACGCGGCAAGATCGCCGAGATCAATGGCTTGGCAGGCCCTGAGAATGTGATGCTTGGGAACGGTTCCAGCGAAGTCTATGACAACATTTTCCGCTGCTTCCTGCAAGTCGGAGAGGAAGTCATCCAGCACACGCCCTGTTTCGGCATCTACAAGCTGCGCGGCACCATCCTGGGCGGCAAGATGGTCTCTGTGCCGATGGTCTACAAAGAGGGCCGCCTGCTTTACGATCCGGACGCCGTCCTGAATGCCATCACCGACAAGACCAAGATCATCGTCATCGCCAACCCGAACAACCCGACCGGCAACTTTATGGATGCCAAGGATTTCGTGCGCATCGCCGAGACCGGCATCCCCTTCATTGTGGACGAAGCCTACGTCGAATATGCCGGCCTGGGCATGTCCCAGGTGGGCCTGATCAAGAAATACAAGAATGTGATCATCACCCGCACGCTTTCCAAGGCCTATGGCCTGGCCGGCCTGCGCTTTGGGTATGCCCTGGGTGACAAGGATGTCATCGGACAGATCTCGGCGGCCCTGCTGCCCTGGAACGTGGGCACGATCCCGATGTGGGCGGCCCTGGCAGCCTTTGAAGATACCGAGGCCCTGGCCTTCCGGGTCAAGTTCAATAACAGCGAAGTGGATTACATCACCGAGGCGCTCAGCGAGGTCCCCGGCCTGGTCGTGTTCGCCACCAAAGCCAACTACATCTTCTTCGATGCCGGTGCGACCGGCAAGTTGGGCAAGGATATGGTGGCATTTGCCGAACAGAAGGGCCTGATCTTCCGCCCCGAAGCCGCAAAATACGGCAGCGACGGCTGGTTCCGCATCACCATCGGCACCAAGGAAGAGAACCGCATGGCGGTGGATGTGGTCAAGGAATTCCTGACCAGAAGTGATCCGGTTATTCCACAGGTCGAAATGACCCCCGGAATTCATCCAGTGGAGGAGGCGAAGTATGGGAAAAATTAAAGCTGTATTCTTTGACCAGGACGGTGTGATCATCGATACCGAACGGGATGGTCATCGCGTTTCATTTCAATATGACTTTCAAGGAATTTGGTTTCACCGACGAGTGGAGCGTGGATTATTACCACGAGCTGCTTCAGATCGCGGGCGGAAAGGAACGCATGAAGCATCACCTGCAGACCAAAGGCTTCAGCAAACCCGTCCCGCCGGAGCAGGTGGACGACCTTATCAAGGAAATGCACAAGCGTAAGACCGCCATTTTCGTCGAGCTGATCGAGACCGGCAAACTGCCGCTGCGCCCGGGCATCCACCGCTTTATGAAGGAGGCCATGCAGGCCGGCCTGATGATCGGCGTCTGCACCACCTCCAATGAGCAGGCCGCCAAAGCCATCACCGAGAAGATCCTGTCAGATATCAAGTTCGATATCGTGCTGGCCGGGGATGTGGTCAGCCACAAGAAGCCCGATCCCGAGATCTACAACCTGGCTCTGACCAAAACCGGCCTGAAACCGGATGAAGTCATGGTGGTGGAAGATTCGAAGAACGGCGTCCTGGCTGCCAAAGCCGCCGGCGCGTATGTGATCGTGACCACCAACGGTTACACCGAAAAAGAAGATGTCAATGCGGGCGACATCATCGTCACCAGCCTGGGCGATCCGCAGGGGGATGTTGGCCACCTGACAAAAGGCGCCGCAAGCCTTAATTTTGACGGCGTGCTGCATGTGAAACAGGCGGTTGACTACTTCGCCAAGTAGCTTAGACCTCGGGTTCTTCAGGAACTCCGGGGTCTGCGTTGGCCATCATCGTGTGTATTAAAAAAAAGGGCTGTCCGGATTCCGGACAGCCCTTTTTATCAAATCTGGACATTACTCACTTACCCATGGATGGTCTGGTCAAAATCTCCTCTTCCCATTTGGGATCGTGTACCCGAAGGGTAGGAGGCCGGGGGTAAGCCCCCAGCATGGGGATAGGTTCTTCCCCTAATGCACGAACTGGATGACCACCCAGTATAAGCCGGCAGCCAGCAGGCCGGTCGCCGGGATGGTCAGCAGCCAGGCCGTTCCGATCTCCTGCACGACTCCCCAGCGGACTTTATTGGCGCGTTCCCCGGCGCCTACGCCCATGATCGCCGAGCTGACTACCTGCGTGGTGCTTACCGGTCCACCCAGCAGGGAATTGCCCAGGATGACCACTGCCGAAGTCAGTTGGGAGGCGAAGCCGTCCACCGGCCGGATCTTATAGATCTTGCCTCCCAGGGTGCGGATCAATCTCCATCCACCCACAGCGGTACCAAAAGCGATCATGGATGCACACAGGATCACCACCCAGGTTGGGACAGCAAAGACCTTCAAATACCCGGAGGTGACCAGCGCCAGGGTAATGACTCCCATGGTTTTCTGGGCGTCATTGGCGCCATGGCTGAGCGCCAAAGCGATACCG
This sequence comes from uncultured Chloroflexia bacterium, assembly GCA_963776475.1. Taxonomy (GTDB): domain Bacteria; phylum Chloroflexota; class Anaerolineae; order Anaerolineales; family Villigracilaceae; genus UBA877. The sequence goes on along the minus strand of CAVZMZ010000032.1, from coordinate 196,437 downwards.
GTCACGATCTGGCTGCGTTTGAAAAAACTGTTAACACGCGGCGTGGCCTTCCAACTGAATAAAAGGATCAGCCTGATCAGGATCCATCCGACCACGAAGCCGATGATGGGGGAAGTAAACAAGGCCAGCAGGATCTTCTCCAACCCTGTGACCATTATTGCCCGCCATCCGGCCGCCATCACCACAGCCCCGATGATGCCGCCTACCAGCGCATGCGAAGAACTGCTCGGAAATCCCAGGTACCAGGTCAGCAGGTCCCAAATTATGGCGCTGACCAATGCCACCAGGATCACCTGGGTACTGATGAGCTTGGAAGAGACAATATCGCTGCCAATCGTCTGTGCCACTGCCACACCAAAGATAAATGGTCCCGAAAATTCGGCTACCGCCGTCACTCCCAGGGCGACCTGCGGCGAAAAAGCGCGTGACGAGATCATGGTGGCAACCACGTTACTTGAATCGTGGATGCCGTTCAGGAAATCGAACGCGACACCTAAAACAATCACGGCTATCAGAACGGGTGTCATAATTGATGTCTCTCCCTTGTCTTTATTTTTACGATAATATTTACTGTTAATTCCAGGAATTCGATTCAGTTCTGGTTATTGGAGACTGCGGGTCAGCAGCTGGTAGATCAAGGCCGAAACCAGGGCCGTCGCCGGGATGGTCAATATCCAGGCCGTGCCAATCTCCTGTGCAATTTTCCAACGGACCTTATTGGGCCTTACCGAAGCGCCCACACCCATGACCGCCGAGCTGATCACCTGGGAAGTGCTCACCGGCCCGCCGGTCAGTGAAGCGGTCAAAACGACCAGCGCCGAAGCCAGCTGGGTGCTGAATGCATCGATCGGTTGGATCTTATAGAACTTGCCTCCCACCGTGCGGATCAACCTCTGCCCGCCGACTGCTGTCCCGGCTGCCATCGCCAGCGCTGCAAGCAGGATAACCCAGGTCGGGACGACAAATGTGTTCAAATATTTTTCCGTGAGCAGCGCCAGGGTGATAATTCCCATGGTTTTAGGTGCATCGTTGCTGGAGTGGCTGAGGCCCAGGATGATCACGGTTAAAATCTGGTAGCGTTTGAAGGTTTCGTTGATTCTGGGGGAGGCTTCCCAGCTGAGCTGGACGATAATCCTCAGAACGATATATCCGATAATAAAGCCGATCACCGGGGCGATAAACAACGGGATCAGTATTTTTTCCAACCCGGACACTTTGATCGCCTGGAAGCCGGCTCCCATGCCCACCGCGCCGATCAGGCCGCCGATCAGGGCATGCGAAGAGCTGCTTGGCACTCCGGCATACGAGCTGAACAGGTTCCACAAGACCGCGCTCAGGATGGCTGCCAGGATGACGTGGGTCGTGATCGCATCCGAATTGACCACTCCACGCCCGATCGTCTTCGCCACCGCGATCCCGAAAATAAAAGGCCCCATGAATTCCGCCACGGCCGTTATTGCCAGGGCTGCCCGGGGAGCCATCGCGCGCGAAGAGATCATCGTAGCAACAATGCTGCTCGAAATCGTTCATGCCGTTCATGAAAGCGTAAATCAACGCTAATACGATGACCGCGCTAAGGATCGGGCTCACAAAACCAGACCGCACTCAGGTGATTTTGACAATAATATCTGCAATAACGTTGGCCGCTTCGTCGCCACGGTCGGCCGCATTGCTAAGGTGGCGATAGACTTCACGCGATTTCAGCATCTTGATCACGTGCTGGATATCTTCTGCACCGCCGAAAAGGTCAGCCAGGGCGGCCCGATACACCTCTTCGACCCGGTTTTCGAGTGATTTGGCGCGCTGGGCGTGATCGTTTGCCACCCCGGGATGGTCTTCCAGTCGGTCGACTGCCATCAACAGCTCATAAGCTGCATCCCGCAGGATGGAGGCCATCTGCTGCATGAAATTCGTCGGCTCGACCTTCAGGATTTCCATCTCGCTGACGGTGCTGTAGGCGTAATCCAGCACATCGTCAATGGTCCGGGAAAGCGAAAAAATATCCTCACGGTCGAAGGGGGTGATGAAGGTCTTGTTTAGTTCATCGATCAGGATCCGGCGGGCTTCATCGGCCTCCTTTTCCTTGTTGGAAAGCAAGGCCGAGGCAACCGGGTCACTGGAGAGCATAAAAGTCTTCAAGGCTTCCAGGCCCTCCAGGGTTAGCGAGGCTTGTTCGTGGATCAGTTTCAAAAAAACATTCTGGCGCTTCTTAAAAATACGGAACATGGATAAAAATCCTCCTCAGGTGGTATGTTGTGCTCTGATGATGCCTTGATTTAAAACATAGATTACGCGTTTGGTGACGCGCTTTTTCTTGCAGGTTACTTATGAAAATTTTGGCGTTTGGTACGAAAGACTTTGTTAATAACCTGTTAACACAATAATATCACAAAAAACAGCTCCAGCTCCTGGCCCCCTACCCTTCCTTGTGAAGGTGTGTATGTTCAAGATATAACCAGTCTCTACGCCTTCAGTGCAGCCTGGATCGAGCCCATCACCGCCTCGATATCCATGAAATCCGCAAACCAGCGCCCGCCTTGCAGCTCTTTCAGCCCCTGCACGCGCGGACCGATGCCGAGGAAGCCGTAACCCAGCGCGTGGGAGGCCTGCAAATCCCAGGGCCCATCCCCCACGTAGACGATCCGCTCGAACCTGGGGCAGGCGTAGAAATCCCCGGCCTTATCCGCCGCGATCTGCATGATCCGCTTGCGGTTGCGGTCGTCATCGGAGCTGGCCAAAGGGATGCCGTCCACTCTCAGCCCGCTTGCCTGTAATTTGAACAAGGCCTCGTTGAGCCAGCAGCCGGTGGCGATGGCGATCCCGGTCCCTTCCAGGCTGCGCAGACGCTCCAGGAAGTACGCCGCGCCGGGTACCTGCGTGAAGCTTTCGGGGGAATCCTGGCGAAGCTGTTCGAGCCGCCTAAGCACATTGCGTTTTGCCGCTTCGATCTCCTCAACCCCTGCATCCCGCCCGGTGACGCGCCGGATGGCCTCCTGGGTCACGCCCAGCGAGGTCTTATCGATATACCCATTCAAGTCCGCATCGACCGGCGGGCCGCCCAGCACATCGCCGATGGCCAACCCAAAGATTTCCTGGTCGTACTCGTAGGATTGCGTCAGCGTACCGTCGATGTCCAGCATGATCAGGTTCATGATATTAATGCCTTGATTGTATTCGGAGTCCGAAGTCTCCGACTTCGGCTATTCCAACGTCTGGAGACGTTGGACTCCGGAGATAATGTTTTCCACCTTCCAAGTATAAATGATTCAACATCTTTTTTTACGAAGTACTGGTATGCAGTTAGGTTATGTGGTAAATTCAGCCCGCCATGTCCATCCTCGCCCTTGCACTACTGCTCAGCTCCGCGGTCCTGCACGCCCTCTGGAATCTTATTCTCAAACAATCTCCTGAAAAATATGTTGCCATGGGGTGGCAAGTGATCATCAGCGGCGTCTTATCGCTGGTCGTGCTGTTCTTCACCGGCCTGCCGCCGCGCTCCATGTGGCTGTTTGCAGGCATCAGCATGACCCTGGAGGCCATCTATTTCTCGCTGCTTTCGTTCGCCTATAGTGATCATGATTTTTCGCTGGTGTACCCGGTGGCGCGTGGATCCGCGCCGGCGCTGGTTGTGCTTTGGTCTTTCATCTTCCTGCACGAAATACCCAGCGTCTGGGGCTTTTTGGGGATCCTCCTGATCATTTGTGGACTGGTCATCATCGGCTCGACCAATCTCTTACAGCCTCACCAGAATAAACTGCAGTTCAAGGGCATCGCCATCGCGTTATTAATTGCCCTGGTCATCTCCATTTATACCTTGATCGATGGTTTCTCGGTCAAACATGGCCCGGCCCTGCCGTATGGCCTGCTCATGTTCACGCTGGTGCCGGTCCTGACCACACCGGTCATGTTGGGTCATTACGGCTGGCAGAAATTCAGGGCAGGCTGGCGCTTGCAACCCGCCCGCCTGCTTTTGATCGGTCTTCTGGGAGTGGTTGCTTACCTGTTCGCCCTGTTTGCCTACTCTCTGGCCCCCGTGAATTACTCGGAAGCCATCCGGGAGGTCAGCGTGGTATTGGGGGCTTTTGCCGGCTGGCAGTTCCTGGGTGAGAAACTGGGCAAGATCCGCGTGCTGGGAGCCGGGGTCATTTTTGCAGGGATTGTCCTGATTGCCGTGTTGGGATAAAAAAATACACCCCTGGGTTGGGGTGTATTCCATTTCGAATAGCTGAATCTATCTCTTAGCTTCCTTGATTTAAGTCTCCTGGATGCGTTCAGCCAGCAGTTCGGCCACATCCAGCACCTTGACCTGTTCCCCGCCCGCCTTGGCGGCATCCGTAAGCATGATCATGCAGAACGGGCAGGCCACGGCCAGGGTCTCCGCACCGCTGGCTTTCGCCTCGGCCACCCGCGCCGCGCTGATCCGGCCGCTGCCGGGCTCCTCTTCCTTCCACATCTGTCCGCCGCCCGCCCCGCAGCAGAAGGATTTGTCGGAATGGTGCGGCATCTCGACCAGCTCGGCCTGTGCCTCTTTCAAGACCAGGCGCGGGTCTTCGTAGATGCCATTGTGACGCCCCAGGTAACACGGATCGTGATAAGTAATCGCTTTCGAGCCGTTCCCGTCTACAGCCTGCGACTCCAGCTTGAGTTTCCCGTCCCGCACCAGCTCGTTGATCAACTGGGTGTAATGGATCACCTCGTAATTCCCGCCAAAGGCCGGGTATTCGTTCTTTAGCGTATGCAGGCAGTGCGGGCAGGTTGTAACGATGCGCTTGGGTTTGATCTCGTTCAATATTTCCACGTTAGCGGTTGCCAGACCAAAGAAAATATCTTCACGCCCGGCGCGTCGCGCCGAATCACCGGTGCACTGCTCGTTCTGTCCGAGCACGGCGAAATTGACTCCGGCCGAGTTCAGGATTTTGGTGAAGGCCCGGGCGGTCTTCTGGGCGCGCGCCTCGGTTGCCGGGGCGCAGCCCACCCACCACAGCACGTCCGGCTCGGGGTTCTGCTCGATGGTAGGCACCTTCAAGCCTTCGGCCCACTTCATCCGTTCGGTAGGCGGTACGCCCCACGGGTTGGCGGCGCGTTCCATGCCGCGGAAGGCGCTCTCGAGCTGCTTCGGGAAAGTATTCTCCATCAGCACCAGGTTGCGCCGGATATCCAGGATGTCGCGCATCGGCTCATTGCCCACCGGGCAGATATCCACGCACGCCCCGCAGGAGGTGCAGGCCCAGACGGCTTCTTCCGGGATGGCGAATTCGGTCAGCGCGGGTGAATCGGCCAGCGAATTGACCGTGTTGAGGAAGTAGCGTTTGTTGATCTCCAGGGCAGCCGGGGAAAGCACCTTCCCGGTGGCATACGCCGGGCAGACCTCCTGGCAGCGGAAGCACATGATGCAGGCGTAGGGGTCCATCAACTGTTCCCAACCCAGCTCGTTCAACTTCGCAGCGCCGAACTGCTCGATGGAAGTGTCATCCAGGTTGATGTAACCCAGCTCGCCGATCGAGCGCCGCTCGGGTTTGAGCAGGAAGTTGAGCGGAGCAAAGAACAGGTGGACATGCTTGGTATAAGGGAAGTATGGGATGAAGAGCATGATCAGGCCGATCGCCAGCCAGAAGGCGACGTGTTCTCCCACCACCAAAGCCTGCGGGCTCATCCCGGCCCACAGCCCGATCACTGCCGAGGCGAACGGCTGCCAGGGATCCGGGCTGCCGGTGGCCGCGATGGCGAGCGATTCACCCGCGAAGCGTGAGCCCACGTGGATGATGATGAAGGTGGCCACAATGGCCGAATCCCGCCAGATGCCAAAGCGCGCTTTCGGGCTGAGCAGGGTGGTCTGGCGTGTCGACAGGTTGGCAGGCCGAAAAACGAAGCGGCGGAAAACGAAGAAGATGATACCCACCAGCACGGCGACCGAGCTCAGGTCGGCCAGCAGGCGATAAACATTGCCAACCATGCCCGGGAAGACGAATCCGGGCAGGTAGCCATGCACCACGTCGAACAGGTCGACCAGGACGAAAAAGATGAAGCCCCAGCCTACCAGGCCGTGGAACAGGCTCGGCCAGAACCGGAAGCGGAAGACCGGCTGGAACGTTGCCATGCGCACCAGCACGTTCGTCAGGCGTTTCCACGCCAGCTTCCAGTCCGGACTGCCGTGCCCGGCAGAGATGAGGCGTACCAGCCGGCGGACGGCGAAGTAGACCGCCGCCAGGGTGGCCAGGACGGCCAGGGTGAAGATGATCTTTTCAGGAAGAGTAAGCATAGGATTATTTAATAATATCGGATTACATCCCACTCCCAAGGCGGTCAGGCTGCGGTTGGGAGTGGGTTGGTGGTCGGGAGCAGCGCTCGATCCAGGCTGCTATTTTCGGAAAAAGTTAGAAATGAAGAACCATGCATTTGCCGGGCGCTCGGCCAGGCGGCGCATGAAGTACGGATACCAGTGCGTCCCGTAAGGCACGTAAACGCGCACCGGAACGCCTTCCTTCACATATTTATCCTGCAGATCGCGCCGGATGCCGTACAACATCTGGAATTCGAGCGCCTGGATTGGCAGGCCCACCTGCTGGGCGTAGGTCTTGGCATACGCCAGTCGTTTCTCATCGTGGGAGCCGATCGCCGGGATGGGCGGGATGCGCCCGTCGCTGCTCACGGGCTGGGCGCCTTTGGCAAGCGCGCCGTCGATCATGATCTTGGTCAGGCAATCGAAATTGGCATCCACGTCGGCTTTCTTCGGGAAGGCCAGCGTGGCCGGTTCCTTATAAGCCCCTTTGACCAGCCGGAAGCGTGTCCCCTCGGCGAGCAGCGCCTGCGTGTCCTTTTGGGTACGATACAGGTAGGACTGAACCACCAGGCCGGTATTTTCGAAACCTTTTTGGCGCATGCGTTCGTACATGCCGATGGTTTTATCGGTGTAGGGCGTATCTTCCATATCAATACGCACGAAGTTCTGGTACTGGCGCGCCCGCGTCAGGATTTGCTCCAGGTTTTTTTCACACAACCCTTCATCCAGTGCCAGACCGATCTGGGACAGTTTGACCGAAACATTCGCACGTACGTTGCTGGCATGGATCTGGTCGAGCAGCTCCAGGATATCCTGGGTGGCTTTGATCGACTCATCCGGCGTGGTGGTGGCTTCGCCGAGATGGTCTGCCGTGACATTGATCCCTTTCGCGTTCAGATCCTTCACCACCTGGATCGCATCCTGGATGGTGCTCCCGGCTACGAACCGGCTGGCGGCCCGCCACGCAAATTTCCAGGAAGTGACCAGTCGTTGCGCCCAGGTGGCTTTGGAGAGATAGATCAGAAAAGATCGCAGCATTGTGCCTCCTAATATGAAGTCGTTACTAACCGGCCCGAGCTTTGTCGAAATCTGTTTCCGCAAACAGCCGGGCCGGTTGAAAACCCTGACAGGGCCATGCAATGGCACCGTTATTATTGTATCTCCGGAAAGGCTGCTAGGCAATCCGGCCGAAACTAACCAAAAAAATATGCCTTCCGTCTATATGGAGGCATATTTCTTTATTTAACCCAGGTCGTTCAGGGTTCTGCAGACGATTGCTTGACCAGAATTATATGTTACGGGCATCCAGGATCTCGCGTACCACCGGCTTGAGCGCGTCCAGCACTTTTTTCTTGGTGATATCCTGGACCTTCATGGTCATCTGCCAGACCTCCTCCGGAGCTTCGGAGACTTCATCGAAGCCCAGGCCGACGATATTCCCGCCGGCTTGAGAGATGGCGCCGCTGACCTTTGAAAAAGTACCCTTGGCGCCGGAGATGGAAGCAGACACACGCACGCCCGGCCGGTAGCCTCCGAGCAGTGCAATGAATACTTTGAAGAGGTCGGTTTCCGTGATGATGCCGACCAGTTCCTTTCCACGTAGGACGGGCATGCCGCCGATTTTCTTCTCGACCATGATACAGGCCGCTTCTTCGATCGGTGTGTCCTCGGTGACCGTAATGACCTTGCGGGTCATCACTTTATCCACCTTAAGCTTGGCCAGCAGGCTGTGCATTTCCCAAACGTTCAACGTGGTCGCCGGCGAAGGGCTTGCATACAAGAGGTCTCCCTCCGAGACAATGCCGACCAACTTTCCGTTCGGATCGAGTACCGGCAGGCGATGGACTTTGGTCACATGCATCAACTCCAGCGCATCTGACACCGACATGTCGGCTTTGGCCGTGACGGGTCTTTTGGTCATTTTTTGCGAGACAAACATGGGTGGCTCCTTTTCTCTGAAAAAGGGTATTGGAAATAGTATATCACGAAGGGCTGCAACTTCCTTTGTGTTTATAAAAAGAAGACCGTCATTGCCGGGTTTGCTCTCCGCACTGTCTACCTGGCCAGCCCGATCACCTTCCTCGGGCCTTTCTCCCCCATTAGCGCCAGCACGTGCAGGTTGACCGGGTTCGGGCCGGGCTTTAAGCTGGCCGGGTCGATCCCCAGCTCGGGCAGGATCTCAGGCCAGACCCTCACCCCAAATTTCATGTACTGCCCGCCTTTCATTTTGTAGGTTGGCTGCCCGTTATCGTCCATCCCCACCAGCAGGATGCTCGCATTAAAGTCGATCGTGTTCCCAGCGCCGGCTGCGGCTGCCTGTGGCTGGCTGGCGGCTGCATTCAATCCCTCGCGCATGCTCGCCAGTTCCGTCTCGAGCATGTCCAGGCGTTCGTTCAGCGCCTGGAAGGCTGCCCGCAGTTCTGCGGGGGTGATCTTGTCGGATGGTGCGGGCTTGGTTTCCATGGTTTATTCTCCTTGACCTGTAATAACAGTATAGATACTATGTGAGGTTAGGTCAAGCGGATTGGGCGTGTGGATTCCCGCCTGCGAGAGCCGTGAGGCTCTCGCTGAAGCCTTTCAGGTTCGGGTGGAATGCCGTTTTTTCACACCCGCTTTTTATATGCCCTCATCGCGAAGATATAAGCCACAAGCATAACTCCGACGCACCACGCAAGAGCAACCCATATAGCATTGCCCACCGGCTGATTGGACAGTAACGCACGGATGGTATTCACGATTGAAGTTACCGGTTGGTTTTCAGCAAAGGCCCGAACGCCCGATGGCATCGAGGCGGTCGGCACAAACGCCGAGCTTATAAACGGCAGGAAGAGCAGCGGATAGGCAAAGGCCCCTGCGCCGTCCACCGATTTTGCGGACAGTCCGGCAATCGCTGCGATCCAGGTCAGGGCCAGCGTAAACAGCGTGAGGATACCCGCCACGGCGAGCCATGACAGCACCCCCGCCGGCGAGCGGAAGCCCATCACCAGCGCTACGAGAATGATGACGACCACCGTAATCGCGTTGGATACCAGCGAGGTCAGCACGTGCCCCCACAGCACGGTCGAACGTGCAATCGGCATGGAATGGAACCGTTCGAAGATGCCACTTTGCATATCCAAAAACAGGCGGTAAGCCGTATAGGCTATCCCGCTTGCTATCGCTATCAGCAGGATGCCGGGCAGCAGATAATTTACATAGTGATCCGTGCCGGTTTGAATGGCGCCGCCAAACACATATACGAACAGCAGCATCATCGCGATCGGCGTGAGCGCCACCGTGATGATGGTGTCCAGGCTGCGGAAAATATGGCGCATGGAACGTCCAAGCATAACGCCCATGTCGCTGAAAAAATGTTTATTCATTGTACCTTTTGCTCCTTTTTACCAACGATTGCGAGGAATATCTCCTCCAACGTGGGTTGTTTTTCAATGTACTCCACCTTTGCGGGCGGGAACAGGTTTTTCAGCTCCGCCAGTGTGCCGTTGGCGATAATCCTACCCTCGTTCAGAATTGCAATCCGGCCGGCAAGCTGCTCGGCTTCCTCCAAATACTGCGTGGTCAGGAATACCGTCGTGCCATTCGCAGCCAGTTCTTTGACAGTCTTCCACACCTCGATGCGTGCTTCGGGGTCAAGACCGTTGGTCGGCTCGTCGAGGAAAATAATCTGCGGTTTTCCCACCAGGCTCATGGCGATGTCGAGCCGGCGGCGCATCCCGCCCGAATAGGTGGAAACTCTGCGCTCGGCGGCGTCGGTCAGGCCGAAGCGGTTCAGTAGATCATCCGCGACCTGAGGCGGATTTTTGAGGTGCCGCAGCCTGGCGATCATGACTAGATTTTCCCGCCCGGTCAATATCTCATCCACGGCGGCAAATTGCCCGGTCAGGCTGATCGACTGCCGGACTTCGTCGGGCTTTGCCGCAACGTCGAAGCCGTTGACCGTGGCAGTTCCGCCATCCTGTTTCAGCAGCGTAGTGAGGATTTTGATGATCGTCGTTTTGCCCGCGCCGTTGGAGCCGAGCAGGGCGAAAATACTGCCCTTTTCCACCTCGAAATCCACGCCTTTCAGGACATGCAGCTGTTTGTAGGACTTCTGCAGTCCTTTCACTTGAATTGAATTGATTTGCATATTCTTCATTTCCTTAGATAACAGTAACCTTTGATAAATCGGCCTCCATGCCTTTGAGTGCGGCATAGGTCAGCTTGTCCATCCTCGCGCCGTCAAAGCAGATCGCTTTAATGGCACGGTAATATTTCTTGGTCAGGGACCACGGCGGTGTAAAGGACACATTTTTCAGCGTCGCACCATTAAACGTAACTTCGTTCAGCGCGGCTTCACCAAACTTGACATTGGTAAAGGTTTGCCCGTCCAGGCGGAGCCCTCGCAGGTCGGAAGTTTTAAAGTCCACGCCATCGAAAATACAGTTTTCGAAGATTGTTTTTCTCAGGTCGCACACGGTCAGCTTGACGTCGACCAGTTTTGCATCGCTGAATTTGGCCCCGTCCAGCTCCAGCGTGCTGAATTCGGTGCGCACAAGAATGGCTTTTTTGAAACTTGCATCCGAAAGGTCAGTGACGTAAAAGTTGCAATCTGTCAGATTTGCGCCGTCAAAATTGGCTTCGCGCACATCGCTGGCCTTAAACGAACTGCCGGTCAAGTCTGCGCCCGAAAAGTCGGAGCCGCGCAACGTGCTGGCATTAAATTTTCCTTTATGTGCGCTAACGCCCGCGAAGTCGCTCTTTGGCAGGTTGCCGGCGCTGAAGTTGATCAACAACTGCCGCTCCAGCGAGCGGGAGAGGTTGGCCACCTCCTGTACCGTCTGCTCGATGTCGCCAATGCTGTCAATGGTCATCTCAAAAGCGGTTTCATCGTCCTTGCCTTCGGCTTTGAGCTCACGGAACCGCTCCTGTAAATCGTTGAGCAAGTCAGCCTTTAGTTCGGCGACGCTTTTTACTCCCTCGTAAGGCGCAAAAACACCGTTCAAATATTGGTTTATTTTCTCGTTCATGACATCACATCTCCTTACAATAAGTTATCGAGTACGCGCTTTGCATACTCCCAATTGCTTTTGTTATTGGCGTACGTGGTCTTACCCTTTTCGGTAATCCTGAAATACTTGCGCCGTCCGCCCTGGGATTCATCGCCCCAGTACCACTCGATATCACCGTCGGCCTCAAGCCGCCGGACGCTAGAGTACATCGTGGCTTCCTTTAATTCGTACTCGCCGCCTGAGAACTCGGCAATCAGCTTAACAATCTCGTAGCCGTAGCGGTCAGCTTCGCATAAGAGCCGTAAAATCATCGTATCCGTATGGCCTCTGAGCAAATCCGATGAGATCTTGTTATCAGTCATAGTGTCGCTCCATAGGTGTAATATACACCAAACTACTATGTCTGTCAAGGTAGTTAACCAGACATAGTATCTCGTAGTCAGGGCAGGAAATTAAACTCCAAAGTAGAAGATAACCATCGTTTCAGGTTTTACTTCCGGGGAATTTTGGGTATTCAAACGCCTGAAGATGTGAAAATATTTATTTACCCCCCATTTCTTTTGACTTTGCGCAACAACCTTCCCAGTTTTATTCCAAAAGCTTTTTCAAGGCTCCCAGGGAGATAATTTCACTGATACTTTCTACAAACCTGATATTTTCAGGAGCATCACTGGCCAGAGCGCCGCGCAGAATAATTGGGGTTAGATCGAGATCTTCGGCTCCTCGGTAAGTGGATAACACACAATATTGAGCACAAAACCCGCTGAGGATGACGGTATCGACCTCCAGTTCATGCAGCTTGCCCAGAAGGGGTGTTTTGTTAAAGGCATTCTCGTAGGTTTTGTGGATGCATATATCCGAGGGAAGAACTTTCAATCCATCCGGCAATTCAAACCCATCTTCCCCGGGGATAAGTTTCTCTTTTTCATCCATGTGCTGGATGCAAACAATTGGCAGGTTTTTTTCTCTAAATAGCGCCAGCGCGGCATTGATCGTTTCGACAGCCTCATTAAGCGATTGTACGGTTTGAGCGGCAGATTTATAAAACTCTTTCTGGACATCAATAACGAATAGAGCTGGTTTCATGGATATACTCCCTGTCTTCATTTAAACAAGCAGCCAACGTGCTTATTAGCGGATCGTATTCATTCAGCGGCTTGGGATGCCAAAGGCACAGGTTGCTTTAGTTTTGCTTCCACAAAGAAAGAGCCAATGACTGCCGCCAGTCCGAGCAAAGCGCTGATGCCAGCCTCAACCGTGATCGGGGTTGCCAGGGCCTGCGCCACCGACCTCACCAGGTTGCCGGCGAGGCCGCTGACGCCTGCCGAAAGTAAGGATGAGAATTGGGGAAGGATTGCATTTACCCATGTCCAGTTCAGCAAGACTGGGATGGCGAGCCCGATCGCCATGGTAATCAGCCCGGTAATAAGCAGCGGCACGCCCCACCATGTCAGCCAGCTCTTGAGCGAGCGTACCTTCAGGAGGGTTACCAATAGCAACAGGATCAACGGCAGGAGTGGGCTGAACAAAATTACCAGGCGGAACGTCTTCAAGCTGGCGATTGGATCGTTACCAGGCACTCCATTGACCAGGCGCCCGGAAGGTGGCTGGATGAGCATGACCACATCCGGGACTCCGGCGGTTATGGAGGCGATTTTGGCCTGCCATTGGGATGTCAGCAGGGCCAGGTCCTGCTGCGGCGGCCGGCAATACTCCGGGTCATCCTTATCCGGATTTTCTGAATGGATTTGCGCCAGCTCTTCTTCCGTGCAGACCGGCTGGATGTTTAGAAGATACTGGATCGAATCTTTACCTGCCTGACCGTTGAAACGCGCTTTCAACGCCGCCAGCGGGAGGCGGGCGTTATCCGTTTCACCGTTGATCGCGGCGAAAACCTGGTCCAGCATGTTTTCGACCATCCCCCTGGCGTCGTCCGCAGGCAGGACAAAGTCGAATAGCGTTTGCCAATCTGCGCTGGTGAAATTGTTCATGAAATCCATGTCTTTGCTGGCGGTCCCGGATAGATCGCTGAAGAAGGCCTTCATGGCATCCATCTCGCCCTCTGCCAGGAGGGGGTACTGCCCGTGAACATTATTCTCGAGCAGGGCGCGTTTGTAAGTCCCGGCATTCAGGAGAGTATTTTCAATGTTGAATAGGATGATTACGAGCATGGCTGCCAGCACAAACAGGCTGGCGAAGAATATCGCCAGGTTTTTGGCGAAAGGTCCGGTTTTTTTGTCCAGGAATGTGCCCATTTGTTTTCTCCCTGATCCCTGCTTTTGGTATGGTTATTTCTTTTCGAATTCAACCTGGGCAGTGAAATCCGATATTACCGGTTGCATCGCCGGGTGGATGCCCCGTACGCATGCTGGTTCGAACTGATCTGTCCCAATTCAGTATAGCACTTTGGAAGACAAGACAAATTGCAGATTAAGTGCGAAATCGCGGGAAAGTGGTTCGAGTCATGCACCAGCCCTATTGGGGTTCTAATTGAGGAATACGGAAAACAAGCCTGACCTACGCTGCCACCACCTCTTCCAGGTACTCCAGGAATGGTTTCATCGCCTGGCAGACCCGCACTGCTTTTTCAGGAAAATCAGCCGCCAGCACCTGCGGATCCGTGAAATAATGCAGGGCGGTCACCTGCTTGAGCTGCAGTAGCTCGATTTCCGGATGGGAGCGCTCGTAGCCTTTTGGCGCGGTCTTGAGCCGCTCGCCTTCGATCTTCCCGAACGTCTCGACAAACAGCTTGTTTTCCGTGATCGCCCTGAAGCTGGCGGCATGCTGGTCGACCGCTTGCCGGAACCGGTTTAATTGCTCCGGGCTGGGCATGTACAGCCCGCCCGCCATCAGCGACTGGTCTCCGGGCTGGATGGAAACGTAATAGCCCTGGTGTGCGGATTTCTTCCCGCCCGGGGCGATGATGGCTGAGAAGTTCGTATGGTAGGGGGATTTATCTCTCGAGAAGCGGATATCCCGATAGATGCGATTGATGCATTCCCTGGCAGTCAGGCCCTGCAAATTATCGGAAGTCCTGAGCTCATCGATCAGGCCGTCGATAAAGACTTCAAATCCAGCCCGGGCCTGCTCATAAGCCGGGCGGTGCAGATCAAACCAGGCCTTTTCATTGTGCAGGTTCAAATCTCGAAGGAAATCAAGGATTGGATGAAAGTCAGTGGGGTTCTTCATGTTTAATTCGCTTTCCGCGGCCAGTATTCTTATGGCGGCTTAACCTGTCATTAGTATAGAGGAAATCCGTTCAAAAATCAACCGCCAGTCCATGCGACAGTCGCCTTCAATTCCGGGTGACTTTCACATCCTTCCCACAATTGACAAAGAAAATCTTCTAAATTAAAATAAAACTTAACGTGAAGTAATATTTAAAATTAGGAATAAAAGCGAGACGTTCATGGAACCGATTAACCAATTTGAAAGCCTGAAGATTTTGGGAGATGACCAAAGACTGGCGATCTTACGCCGTTTGATGGTGGCCCCGGCCACTCTCTCACAACTTGGAGAATACTTCGAGGAGACCCCGGCTCACATCCGCTACCATCTAAAAACGCTGGAACAAGCCGGATTATGTCGAGCTGGATATGGTGACCATGGTCGGTAATTTATTGGAGAAATATTACCGGGCCAGCGCAGATGCATACCAGATCAACCTGGTGATCACACCGGAAACCCCGGCTGGTCAAAAGCCGCTCATCATCGGCAGCAACGATATTGTGCTGAAAGGCCTCCAGGCTGATTTTTCCCAAAAGAAATCGGGTGTAAACCCGCTGGTGCTTTCCATGGACAGCATGGAAGGACTGGTTAAACTGCAGGAAGGCATCTGCCAGATGGCCACCTGCCACCTGCTGGATCCGGATAACGCCGGGTACAACCGGGGTTATATCCGCCATTTGTTTGCTGGCCAGGCAATGACCCTGCTCCATTTGTTTCACCGCCAGGCAGGCTTGCTGGTCCGAGCGGGCAACCCCAAACAAATCCACGGGTTGGAAGATTTGGCCCGGCCGGATGTACGCATGATCAATCGCAAACGCGGCTCCGGCATCCGGGTCTGGTTGGATTATCAACTCGGCCGCCAGGGGATTCCGCCGGCGAAGCTCAAGGGATATGCCGAGGAAGCCGCCTCCCACCTGGATGTGGCCCGGACGGTTTTTGAAGAGCGCGCGGATGTGGGCATTGGGCTGCACTCCAGCGCGCGTGCGTTTGGCCTTGAATTTATTCCGCTATTCGAAGAGCCGTATGATCTGGTTTTCTCACAGCAGACCCTGGATGATCCCCATCTTGCCCCTTTCTTTAATTATCTAAATTCAGGGGAATTTGGGCAGGCCATCGAAAAAATAGGCGGTTATCTAGTCACATCCGAATTTGGACGAGTTGAAACGATATCCTGATTTTATGAAGGAGTTTGTATGAAGAGTCGCTTTGTTTTCGGGGTTTGCCTGGTAATGGTGTTGGTGTTCTCGGCCTGCACACCGCAAGCCGCGCCTTTGCCCACGGCTTCGCCTGCACCGGCGGCTGTCCCAACTGCGACAGATACACTTGCCCCAACCGCCACAGCCACGCCCGTCCCAACCGCAACTGCCACGCAACCTCCGGCGATAACACTGAATGTCTTTGCGGCCGCCTCTTTGACGGCAGCTTTTGGGGATATCGGCAAAGCTTTTGAAGCTGCGCACCCGTGGGTGACAGTTTCCTTCAACCTTGCCGGTTCGCAGGCGCTGGCCACGCAAATCAACAGCGCCGCCCCGGCGGATGTCTTTGCGAGCGCCAATAACACCCAAATGGCGGTCGTTACCAAGGCCGGCCGGATCGATGCCAGTGCCCCCCAGACGTTTGTAAAAAACCGGCTGGTTGTGATCTACCCCAAGGCCAACCCGGCTGACATTCAAACCCTCCAGGACCTGGCCAAACCCGGCCTGAAGCTGGTGTTGGCCGATAAGACCGTGCCGGTTGGACAATATGCCCTGGCATTTCTGGATAACGCCGTCAAGGATGCCAGCTTTGGGGCCAATTACAAGGCTGACGTGCTGAAGAATGTCGTTTCCTACGAGCTGGATGTCAAATCCGTCCTAACCAAAGTGGAATTGGGCGAAGCAGATGCCGGCATCGTTTACACGACCGATGCGGCCACCGACATGACCGGTCAGACCGGCCAGTTGGTCATCCCGGATGCCTTGAACGTGATCGCAGTTTACCCAATTGCAGTCGTCAAAGACTCCCCCAATCTTGACATGGCCCAGGCATTTGTGGACTATGTCTTATCTGCAGATGGACAGGCGGTTTTGACAAAATACGGGTTTATCCCGGTCGAATAACGGCAGTTAATGGCTGAATCAGGACTTGTTGTAAGAGATCAAGTCGTTACTGGGAAGAATGCAACGGTTATTCCGTTGAGCCGCTGGGCAAAAAATGCCTGGCGGCTCAGCGTTCTGCCTCTGCTGGCTTTTTTCATGATCCCGGTCGTGGTTATTTTTATCCAATCCACCCCGGCCAGGATCCTGGCCAGTCTTTCGGATCCGCAGATCTACCAGGGCCTGGCAGTCAGCCTGAAAACCACCCTGATCAGCCTGAGCCTGATCCTGCTGCTGGGAACGCCGGTGGCCTTCCTGACCGGCCGCTTCAAGTTCAAATTAAAAAACCTGGTCGAAACCCTGATCGATTTGCCGACCGTGCTGCCGCCTTCCGTGGCCGGCCTGGCGCTGCTGCTGGCTTTCGGACGCAACGGGCCGATTGGAAGTGTTTTATCGCGCTGGGGCATTGCGCTGGCATTTACCCAGGCGGCGGTCATCATGGCCCAGATATTCATCGCATCTCCGTATTTCATCAGGTCAGCCTCGATCGGGTTTGGCAGTATCGATCTGGAATATATCCAGGCGGCCGAATTGGATGGGGCCGGGCCGTTGGATATCTTGCGATACATTATCATACCCATGGCGCGTTACGCCTTGCTGAGTGGAGGAGTAATGAGCTGGGCACGGGCGTTGGGTGAATTTGGTGCAACCATCATGTTTGCCGGAAATTTCCTGGGCCGCACTCAGACCATGCCGCTGGCGATTTACCTGGGCTTCGAATCCAACCTGGAAGCCGCCCTGACCCTTTCCGTTATCCTGGTCGGGATATCATGCTGTTCTTTGATATTGATCCGGATAATCACCAACCGGATGTCTGCCAATTTGGAATAGCGTGCAATCTCAAATACCTTAGACACCTCAAACACATACCATCTGGCACCTCCGGAGCTTCCGTCTCCTTTGATATAATACCTCACTCCAATCTTCCTGAATCTCGTTCCCCAGGAGTCATCCATGCCGCTCTTCACCCCCGGCCGCCGCTGGCAGCCCGCCTACTCCCCCTTCAAAAAAGACACCTTCGGCCGTTTGCTGCTCAGGAGCACTGAGACCGTCATCAAGGGCCCCCTGTTTGGCTGCCGCATGTGCGGGAATTGCCTCCTGCAGGAGACCGCCTTCATTTGTCCGATGGAATGCCCCAAGGGCCTGCGCAATGGACCCTGCGGCGGCTCCACCCCGGAATATTGCTACGTCGATAAGACCCGCCCCTGCATCTGGTACCGCATCTATGAACGCTCGTACAAAATGGGTCGTGAGCCGCGCCTGATGGAAGTCCTGCCGCCGCTGGATTGGGAGAAGGTCGGTACCGAGACCTGGGGGGATGTGGTTGGCCAGATCCGCCGGAACGGCGCCGGTACAGTGTTGAATGGCTTACTCTCCAGCTCTCCCGAAAAGCGCTCGGAAACCTGGGAAGGAGTTTTTGGACCGGTGCGCCAGCCGGACTGGTGGCAGGGTGATTCTGCCTACCATGCCCCGAAATCGAGCGAACCTGCCTCCGAGCTGGAGCGTGCCTTGCGGGCCGGCAAGTTCGTGGTGGCCTGTGAGATCGCGCCGCCGCTCTCGGTCTCCATCAACAAGCTTGGCTCGAACATCGACCTGGTGCGGCCGTACGTCACCGCCATCAATTTCACCGACAATGCCTCCGCCACCCCGCGCATGACCTCCTGGGCCAGCAGCAAAGTGGCCATCGAACGCGGCGCCGAACCGGTCATGCAGATCGCCGCCCGTGACCGTACGCGCGCCAGCCTGCAGGGCGAGATCCTGGGGGCCTGCGCCCTGGGCGTCCGCAACGTCTTGTGCGTCACCGGCGACAGCCCGGTGCTGGCTCCCAGCCCGCGCGGCCGCATGGATATCAATGACCTGGATTCCATCCAGATGCTCTGGATCCTGCGCAGGATGCGGGATGAAGGCCGTTACCTGGATGGGCGCGAGATCAAGTTCCCGCCCAAATTCTTCCTGGGGGCGGCCGCCTCGCCTTTCGCCTCCGAGCCGAAGTTCCAGGCTTTGCGCGAGCATAAGAAAGTCAACGCCGGGGCGCAGTTCTTCCAGACCAACCTGGTCTATGATATCGAGCGCATGGAGCTCTGGCTGAATGAGCTCGCCAAACGCGACATCCTGGATAAAGTCTTTATCCTGGTAGGCATCACCCCGCTCAAGAGCCTCAAGATGACCCGTTTCATGACCGAAGTGCCGGGGGTGTTTGTGCCCGATACGGTCATGAAGCGCATGGAAGCCGCGGATGCGGCCGGGAACGCCCAGGAAGAGGGCGTCCAGATCGCGCTGGAACTGGCCCGCAAGATCAAGGGCTACGAAAAGCAGGGCATCCACGGGCTGCACATCATGCCGGTCGGCTGGGAAGATATTGTGCCGCGCATCGTGACCGAAGCCGGGCTGCTGCCGGAGGGCGTTGCCGCATAGACTATTTATACTGTCATTGCCTGCACTGTGACGCACCTGTACCTGCGGTATGAGCAAGTATCTGTGGCGAAAAATATTTTTAAAAAGTCGCTTTGAGACTATCCGAAAATTTTGGAAGTGAATCCTGAAACATACTGCAGCGGGCCTTTTTCATCAATCTTTGCCATCTTTTTCTTTTCCGTTGTGTCCTTTGTGTCCGTCGTGGTTAATTTTTAAACAGGTTTTTACTGTTAGCGAGGCAGGCATGCCAGGTTCTGATCCAAACCAGATCGATCACTATCAAGACGGGGACTCTCTCCCCGCTTCAGCCTCCCGGGGGGGTTTATGACCAACCGCAGGATCCTTTACAAGCCCATTCCGGATGCCATCCAGGAACTCGTCCGCCAACACGGCGGCGATCGTTCGGATGTGCTGGAAATCCTCAGAGACCTGGACCGCCAGCAAAAGTTGAACCCTGAATCGGTCACGGATACTGCCCGGGCGCTGGGATTACCCGCTGCAGAGCTGTTTGGAGTAGCCACTTTCTATTCGATGCTCTCCCTTCAACCGAGAAAGAACGTGATCAGAGTCTGCGATGGTCCGGTCTGCTCGGAAACGAAATCTGCAGCTTTGAGGCAGGCGCTTGAAGCGCAGGCCGGGGGCGAGTGGACTATCGAAAGAAGCTCCTGCCTGGGGTTGTGCGACCGGGCTCCAGCCGTGTTGGTGGGGGAGCAGCCGGCCGGCCCCGTGCAGGTCGAGACTGTCCCGCAGCTGCTGCAGGGCTGGCGCGGTGATCTGCCGGATTATTCCCAGGCCCGCCAGGGAGAAGTGCGGGTCATGCTCGCCAATGCCGGGAAGGTTGAGCCTGATTCGATCAACTCGGCCCTGGCGAATGGCGCTTATAGCGGGTTGAGCAAGGCGCTGGCTGCCACACCCGAGGCAGTTTTGGAACTGGTCGAAGCTTCCGGATTGCAGGGGCGCGGCGGAGCCGGTTTTTCCGTCGGTCGCAAGTGGCGTTTCGTTGCCCAGGCCCGGGGAAGTCAAAAATATATCCTCTGCAACGCCGACGAATCCGAGCCGCTCATCTTCAAAGACCGGCTCCTGATCGATATTGATCCGCATCAGGTCCTTGAAGGGATGGCAATTGGCGGATATGCGTGCGGGGCCAGCCAGGGCTATATATATATTCGCGGCGAATACGCTACGCAGGCGCGCCGCCTGGAAAGCGCCATTGCGCAGGCTGAACAAAAAGGCTGGCTGGGGAGCAACATCCAGGGCACTCCCTTTACCTTTAACATCCATGTCCACCTTGGCGCCGGGGCCTACATCTGCGGCGAGGAAACCGCTCTGATCGAGTCGCTCGAAGGCAAGCGAGGCGAGCCCAGGCTGCGACCGCCTTTTCCTCCCAGCCGCGGCCTGCATGGCTGCCCGACAGCCGTCAACAACCTCGAATCATTTGCCGCAGTCAGGCATATCCTGAATAAAGGCGCAGATTGGTGGAAGGCGCTCTCTTCCTACTCTGTCCCTGGAACCAAGCTTTATATGGTTCTGGGAAAGGTCAGGCGGCCGGGTTTGTTTGAGGCTCCCTTCGGACTGACCCTGCGCCAGATCATCGCTGATTTCGGAGGCGGAATGGCGGATGGCTCCACTTTCCATTTTGCCCTCACCGGCGGGGCAGCCGGCACACTTGTCGATCAAAGCCTGCTGGATGTACCCATCGATTACGGCTCGTCTGCCCGGGGGATCTCCATCGGGGCGGGCGGCTTCCTGATCTGCGACCAGACGGTTTCGCCGGTCGGCATGCTGCGCGAATTGATGCATTTCTTTGCAGTCGAATCCTGTGGAAAGTGCACCCCCTGCCGTGTCGGCACCTGGCGCGCCCGGGAAATCCTCGAGCGCATGCTGGCCGGGGACGGTCGTGCGGGTGACGTGGCTGAACTTCGGGCGCTTTCTGAGAACCTGCTGCTGGCTTCCTTCTGCGGGCTGGGCCAATCCGTATCGGTCCCGCTCAATTCCGCCCTGGCTCATTTTGCGGATGAATTCCAATCCTACGCACACGGGTAGAAAGGCTGCCGAATGTCTGTAAATCTCACCGTCGATCAAAAAAAGATCCAGGCGCAGGCAGGCCAAACCATCCTGCAGGCCGCCCGCGAAAATTTTATCGATATTCCAACCCTGTGTTTCCATAAGGACCTGTCCCCGACCGGTAACTGCCGGATCTGCCTGGTCGAAGTCGCCGGTCAGCGCCTGCTGCAAGCTGCCTGTGTGACTCCTGTAACTGAAGGAATGCAGGTGGAAACCCGCAGCCCCAGGGTGGTTCAATCCCGCAAGTTGAACCTTGAGCTGATGCTCGCCAACCATCCGCAAGACTGTCTTACCTGTGACGTTAGCGGAGAGTGCGAACTGCAGGACCTGGCCTATGACTATAAAGTCAACGTGCCGGCCTGGGGTGCGAAAGGTACGCGTTATATTCCGGACAGCGACCCCAACCCCTTTATCCGGGTGGATATGAACCGCTGCATCCTGTGCCGGCGCTGTGTCCTGGCTTGCGCTGAGATCCAGGGCCGGGATGTTTGGGGAGTGGCGCAGCGCGGCTTTGAAGAACAGATCGTTGCCGGCGCCGGAACGACCATGCTGGAGGCGCGCTGCGAATCCTGCGGGCAGTGCGTGGCCTACTGTCCGACCGGAGCGCTTTCGAACAAGCTGAACTATGGGATGGCGCGCGCTCATCAGGTCCGGAAGGTTATGACCACCTGCGCCTATTGCGGTGTGGGCTGCCAGTTTGACCTGTTGGTCAAGGGCAACCAGGTTGTCGGCGTCTCATCCAACCCCGGCGCCCCGGTCAACGGCATGGCGCTGTGCGTCAAAGGCCGCTATGGGTATGATTACATCCATCACCCCGATCGTGTCCTGATACCGCAGGTGCGGCGTTATTTACTCGAAGGCAGGGAAAAATCGCGAACCGGCGCGGACTGGGATTGGGTCAAAGTGGATTGGCAGGTTGCACTCCAGTTGACCGCCCGCAAGTTGGCTTCGACGCGCAGTTCGTTTGGCGCGGATTCCATCGGCATCCTGACATCTGCCAAGTGCACCAACGAAGAAAATTACCTGATGAATAAATTTGCAAGGCAGGTGATCGGGACAAATAATATTGATCACTGCGCCCGGCTTTGACACTCCAGCACCGTGGCCGGTCTGACCACTTCCTTCGGTTCGGGCGCAATGTCCAATTCCATGGACGATATTGCAGATTTTGCCAGGGCAATCCTGGTGATCGGGTCGAACACCACCGAGCAGCACCCTGTGTTTGGGACCATGCTCAGAAGGGCGGTGCGCAGGCGCGGGGTCCAGCTGGTTGTGGCCGATCCGCGCCGGATCGACCTGGTTGATTTTGCGGTGCTCCACCTTCAACAAAAGCCGGGTACGGATATCGCGCTGGTCAACGGGTTGATGAACATCGTTCTGGAAAAGGGCTGGGAGGACCGGAATTTTATTGCCGGTCGCACGGAAGGCTTCGAAGAATTCCGGGAAACGGTCCGGCGCTATGCTCCGGATAAGGTGGCTGAAATTACCGGAGTGCCGGTCGAACAACTCTACCAGGCTGCGGAGATCCTGGCTCTCCAGAAACCGATGGCGGTCATCTGGGCCATGGGCATCACCCAGCATATCGTCGGCGTGCATAATGTGATGAACCTGGCCAATTTGCAAATGCTGCTCGGTAATATGGGCCTGCCCGGCGGCGGGGTGAACCCCCTGCGCGGGCAGAATAATGTCCAGGGCGCATGCGACATGGGCGGGCTGCCAAACGTTTACCCGGCCTACCAGGTGGTGACCAACCCGGAATCCCGCCGGAAGTTCGAAGCTGCCTGGGGTGTCCCGCTGCCGGATAAGGTTGGCCTGACTGCCACCGAGATGATCCCCGGCGTGCTTCAGGACAAGATCCATGCGCTCTACATCCTGGGCGAGGATCCGGCCACCTCAGATCCGGATAGCGGGCATGTTCGCAAATGCCTGGATGCCCTGGATTTCCTTGCGCTGCAGGAGATTTTTCCATCAGAAACTTCGCAATATGCCGATATCCTCCTTCCGGGTGTAACTTTCGCCGAAAAAGAAGGCACCTTCACCAACACCGAACGGCGTGTCCAACTGGTTCGAAAAGCAATTGAGCCGCAGGGCCAGGCGCGTCCGGATTGGCAGATCATCTCTGATCTGGCTGCCCTGATGCTGGCAGAGGGCGAGCGGCAACCGGTCGATGGGACCCATGCGGGCTGGCAATATCAAACCCCCGCCAACATCCTGTCCGAGATCTGCGCTTTGACCCCCTCTTATGCCGGGATCTCTTATGCGCGCCTTGAAAAGGGCGAACGGTTGCAGTGGCCGGTGCCGAACAGCGAGCACCCGGGCACGCCCATCCTGCATATCCATAAATTTGCGCGCGGTGTCGGTAAATTTGCACCCCTGGAGGATATCCCGCCTGCCGAAATCCCGGACGATGAGTACCCGATGCTGCTCAGCACGGGCCGGGTGCTCTACCATTGGCACGGCGGTTCGATGACACGCCGCTCGGCCGGCCTGTCCGCCATCTACAACCAGGCCCTGGTTGAAGTAAACCCTGAAGACGCCGACCGGTTGGGATTGAAAAACCAGGACCGGCTGCGGGTGACTTCCCGGCGCGGCGCGATAGAAGCCGAGGCGTGGATCACGGACCGGGTGCCATTGGGAGTGGTGTATGCGAACTTTCACTTTCCCGACTCCTCGGCCAACGAGCTGACGATTGACGCGCTGGATCCGATTGCGAAGATCCCGGAATATAAAGTCTGCGCAGTTCGAGTGGAATTGGTACAATCCCTGGAAAGCTAAATAATTACCGGCGCCGACGAGGTGATAAAAAATGGATATTCGAAAAATCTATGGCTATGCCTTACAAAGGGAAATTGAAGGCAAGCGCTTCTTTGAAACCAACGCGGATCGTCTGAGCCATGCCACTGCAGTGGCGGCTTTTAAGAGACTTGCGGGCGAGGAGCAAAAACATATCGAGTATGTCCAGGCTCAGATCAATGCCCTGGAAGCCGGGAAGACCGCGGATGTCGCCTTCGGTCTGGAGTTGGATAAGTCCGGGGTCTTTTCCCAACGCGCCGCAGCCGAATTCATCGATCAAACCGTCCTGGAAGCCATGGTGCCTGACCTGCCGGTCTTGCGCATGGCGTATCTGATCGAGCGGGATTTTGTTGAATTTTATGAACAGGCTGCTCAAAAAACGGACGGCGAGGTCCGCCAGGTGCTGGAAACCCTGGCAGCCTGGGAACGACGGCATGCCGCCCTTTTCAAACAGCTGCATGATCAGGCTTTTGATGAATATGCAAGCATGCCCTGGGGAGGCTGAGCCTGCATGACAAGCCCGGATCCATCCTTCAACAATTCTCCTGGCATGCTGTCCCTGGCAGTCTTGGCAGGCGGTAAATCCGAGCGTATGGGTCAGGACAAGGCCCTCAAACCTTTTCTCGGGCGTCCGTTGATCGAGCGTGTCCTGGAACGCCTGTCCGGTTTGGCACAAGAAGTCATTGTGACCACCAACCGGCCGGAGCAGTACACCTTCCTTGGTTTGCCGCTATATCCCGACCTGCTTCCCGACCGCGGCCCGCTGGGAGGCCTTTATTCGTCAATTTCTGCCGTACATTTGCCTTTGATGGCCGCTGTCGCCTGTGATATGCCTTTCGCCAGCCTGGCCATCTTTGAATACGAGCTCGATCTGCTGGTCAGGAAAAATTTGGATGCAGTCCTGCCGCGTGGCCCGCGCGGCGCCGAACCATTGCATGCAGTTTATCGCTGTGAGACCTGCCTGCCGGCCATCCGTTCGGCCCTGGCGGCAGGCGAAAGTAAAGTGATCAGTTGGCTGCCGGAAGTGAAGGTTGAATACCTTTCCCCGGCTGAAATTGCTGAAATCGATCCGCTCGACCTGGCCTTTTGGAACCTTAATACCCCCGCAGCGTTTGTCCAGGCGGAGCAGCGCGCCCGGTTGGAGCAGAATGGTTTTAACCACAGATAAACGCAGATGAACTAACCAGTGTCATTGCGAGGAGGGTGTTCGCCTGCCCCCGTTCTTTGGGGGTCCCGACGAAGCAATCCCCAACCAGGAAGGAGATTGCTTGGTCACCGGAAGGACACCGGTTCCTCGCAATGACACAAAAAATCATGAAAAGGAGAATTTATGCATACAATCTTAAAAGGCGCCAGCAAGGAAGTCACCATCGGCATCGACCGTCCGTTCGTGATGATCGGTGAGAAGATCAACCCCACCGGCCGTAAGAAACTGGCAGCCGCATTGGCGGAAGGCAACTTCGACTACGTCCGCCAGTTGGTCGAGAACCAGACTGCCTGGGGGGCCGAGGTACTGGATGTCAATGTCGGCGTACCCGGCCTGGATGAAGTCGCCATCATCCCGAAAATCGTCCAACTGGTGGCTTCGATCATCGATATCCCGCTCTGCCTCGACTCGGGCAACCCGGCCGTGTTGGCCGCCGGTCTGGCCGCCGCCCCTGGCAAACCGCTGGTCAATTCGGTCAGCGGGGAAGAGCAGCGCCTGCAGACCGTGCTGCCGATCGTCAAGGATCGCGGCGCGGCCGTCATCGGCTTGACCATGGACGATAAAGGCATCCCGGCCACTGCCGAGGAACGCGTGGCGGTCGCCGAAAAGATCATCGAACGGGCTGCCAGGATCGGAATCCCGATCGAGGATGTCATCATCGACCCACTGGTTTTGACCGTTGGCTCGAACAGCAAAGCCGCCCTGGTCACCCTGCAGACTGTGGAATTGCTGCGGCGCACTTTTGGCGTGAACATCAACCTGGGCGCCAGCAACGTCTCCTTCGGTCTGCCCGATCGACTGGCGATCAACCAGGCTTTCCTGACCCTGGCCATCCAGATGGGCGCCACCTGCTCGATCACCGACCCGGCCAAACTTGGCACCACGGTCAAGGCTGCCGACCTGCTGCTCGGGCGCGACGATAACAGCCTGCGCTACCTCAAATACTTCCGTGCCGCCGAGAAGCTGCGCACGGCCGAAGCCGAAAAGGCCGCCGGACAATAGTACCCACTTCCATCTCATCTGTAGGGCGACATGTCATTCCGCCTGCCCCAAGTCCTCCCCACAAAGAGGACTTTTTCTATCTCAAGCCCAGGGACGGTTCCTCTCCGGCATATCAATATTTACATTTATAGGATAAAATCCAGGGGACATTATGGCTAACGCCAGTATTCTGATCGCCATCAATGATACACCTGTCGCCCATGATCTATCGGAGCGTCTATTAAATTTGGGGTATAGGATAGTAGGATTTGCAGCCTCCAACGAAGAAATCATTGCCAGGCTCCAGGAATTAAATCCGGATATAATTCTGGCTGATATTCATTCGAGAGGGGCAAAGGAAGGCCTCAAAACCGGGGCGCTGATCCAATCCATCTTCGATAAACCTATAATTTACATAACCGGGCCCATCGGACAGGTAACCATCCAACGCGCCAAAGCCACCGGTCCGTTTGGTTATATTTTTAAGCCCTTCGATGATAAACAGATCTATGCAATGATTGAAACCGCCCTGGTGCGGCATCAATTGGAAGCCAAACTCCGGGATGGCCAGCGCTGGCTCAATGCAGTTTTGGGTGGGATCAACGATGGGGTGATCGCGCTGGATAAGCATGGGGAGATCCGGTTTATTAATCCGATCGCACGCCAGTTGACCGGCTGGAGCGAAATCGAGACAATGAACCGCTCGCTCGGCGATGTTTTTGTGTTCATTGACAAATCCAGCCATGCAAAATTGGATATTCTTGGACATTCGCAGCCTGTCGATCTGATCAACGAAGACAGCCGGATCGAAGGCCTGCTTGTATCCAAAGATGGTCGAACCACTCCCGTGGAAGCCGAAATAACCTACATTGATGATCAAGGGAACGGGCCGACTGCGGGAATGGTACTGGTCTTTAGAGATATAACCAAGCACCTGGAGGCCTTGCAGGAGATCCAGAGGCAAAGCCAGCGGGCTGAAGCGCTGGTGGAAACCGCCGCGCGCTTGAACGCACAACTCGAATTAACCTCCGTTCTTGATACGGTCTGTAATATCTGCAACCAGGCCCTCCAGGCCAACGGGACGGCTGTCTACCTGGAGGATGGTACCCACCACCATGTATTTCAGGTCAGGGCCACCAACCTCCAAATAGCCGCTTGGAAAAAAAATCCCATTTTGCAATATAAAATCCCTGCAGAACTTCTTGAGCGGATTTTGTCTGAAAATAAACCGGTCAACCTCATCAATGATGTCCAGAGTTATCCCGGTTTGCCCAGTTTGGAATTCTTTACAGAGCAAAACATCCATACGGTGGGAATTGCCGGGTTGTACAGGCATCATGAGCTGATTGGTGTCTTGGTCTCACTTTTTAGCGGGCTTCCGATCCATCTCCCCGAGGATACGCTGATGCTCCTCAAGGGCTTGGCGGATCAAGCCACAATTTCAATTACAAATGCCAGCCTTTTTGAACAGGTGCGCAAAGGCCGGGAATCTCAAAGAGCGCTCACAACCCGGCTGGTGGAAATTCAGGAGACCGAGCGCCGCCATATTGCCAGGGAGCTCCATGACCAGATCGGGCAGGTATTGACCGGCCTGCAGTTCATGTTGGAGTCTTACAAAAATCAAGCCAGCGCAGAGCAGTCGATTAAAATAGCTGAAGCCCAGGAGACAGTCAGCGGTTTGATCGAACAAATTCGCGAGATGTCTCTCAACCTGCGGCCCTCCATCCTGGATGATATTGGCCTGTTACCCACTTTGCAATGGCACTTCGAACGATATACGAAACAGACCGGCATAAAAGTCACGTTCAATCAAAACGGGGTCACCCAGCGTTTCTTACCGGATGTCGAAACCGCCGTTTATCGGATTGTTCAAGAAGCGCTGACCAATGTCGCCCGTTATGCCCAGGTCACTGAGGTAACCGTCCAATTAGCCCATCAAGATAATACTCTTGGGGTTGTGATCGTCGACCATGGGGTTGGGTTTGACCCGACCTTCGACATCCGTAAAGCCGCAACTGCCGGCCTGACCGGCATGCGCGAACGTGCCAATATGCTCGGAGGTTATATGGTGGTCAAGTCCGCGCCCAATGAAGGTACGAAGATCCTGGTAATGCTTCCGCTGGAAAGCCAACCGGTCGAAAGGAGAAACCGTGTCCGTGACATTGATCCTGGCTGATGACCATCCAATCGTCCGCCAGGGTTTGCGCCACTTGTTGGAAGGCGAACCGGGTTTCCTGATTTTGGCAGAAGCCGGAGATGGCCTTGAAGCACTTCGGCTGGTCGAACTGCTCAAACCAGAAATCCTCATCGTTGACATGATGATGCCCGGTTTGAATGGACTGGAAGTATTGCGCCAGGTCAAAAAAATCTCACCTTCCACCCGCACCATCGTACTTTCCATGCAAAGCGCAGACGCCTATGTGATCGAGGCGCTGAAAAATGGGGCGGCCGGTTATGTATTGAAGGAAACCGGTCCCGGCGAATTGGTTAAAGCAGTAAATGAAGTGACACTCGGGAACCAATTCCTGAGCGCCAAACTTTCCGAACGGTTCCAAAACCGCGGGCGGGAGATCCAGGATACCCCGCCGGATGCTTATGAAACCCTCACGTTGCGCGAGCGTGAGATTTTCCAGATGACTGTCGAAGGGCTGACCAGCCAGGAGATCGGAGAGAAACTTATGATCAGCCCGCGCACGGTTGAGATCCACCGCAGCAACCTCACGGCTAAATTGGGGATCAAGAACCAGGCCGACTTGATTCGATTGGCCATCAAACGCGGGATTATCTCTATGGATGAATAGTCTCCTGCTAACTTATTATCTATCCGGAAATTAAAGAGGAGTTCAAATTTTGAATGTGTGCGGCGAAGCCGCACACATTCAAAATTTGGTTATCTTATAATTTTAGGATAGGTTCTTGGTCCTTCGGTGCCTTCGCCGGAGGATTTTTTTATCTGAAAGCTCTCCAATTGCTTTTAAGGAAAAAATATGTAGAGTTACTTATTAAATCAACCGGCCTTCCGTGTGAAAATGGATCACAGATACTGATTTTTCTTTCGAAAGAGATCAGGAGGCCTAAAATGAGGGTAACAAAGTACTTGCAGCTCTTCACCAGCCTTATCTTGATTGTGGGTTTGTTGGGTTGTGCGGCTCCTGCACAAGGGTCCGGTGCAGCCAAAGCCCAACCTGAACTGGCTGCGATGGCCGCGCAGGATCCTGGTCGCGTGGTAAGCGTGATCGTGCAGAAAGTGGCCGGAGCAACCGGCGCGGAAGAACGAGTCGCGGCGCTGGGCGGTCAAATAACCCAGGACCTGCATATCATCAACGGCTTTGTGGCTGAGATGAGCGCCCAGGGCGCTGTGCAGCTTTCGAAAGCCGATCAGGTCCGTTGGGTTTCATTGGATGCGTCAATGGAATCGAGCGTCTGTTCGCAGTGCGTGGACACCTCCAATCTGGCGAACGCATATATCAGCGCAATCCGTGCGGACAAAGTTTGGAATGCTGCGCCTTACCTCCAGGGGCAGGGGATTGGGGTGGCGGTAGTTGACAGTGGGGTAAATCCGAACGGCGACCTATACACCCTTATGGGTGTTAACCGCCAGGTGGCAGATGTCCGCTTTAACTCTGACTACAACCAATCCTATTACGACGGATACGGGCATGGGACGCACGTAGCCAGCATCATTGGCGGCGACGGCAGCAAATCCTCCGGAAAATATATCGGCGTCGCGCCGATGGTGAATATCATCAATGTTAAGGTCAGTAACGACGATGGCAGCGCCATGATGGGGGGGATCGTCCAGGGGCTGCAATGGGTGCTCGATAATAAGAGCAGGTACAACATTCGGGTTGTCAACCTTTCGCTCAACAGCGCCGTAGCCGAGTCTTATAACACCAGCCCGTTGGATGCCGCGGTCGAGATCTTATGGTTCAACGGCGTGGTGGTGGTGGTTTCCGGGGGCAACAAAGGCAGCGGGGTGATCTACCCGCCTGCCAATGACCCCTTTGTGATCACAGTCGGTGCAATGGATGACAAAGGCACCGGAACCATCGCTGATGATATGCTGGCAGGTTTTTCAGCATACGGGACCATTGAAAATGGGTCGGTGAAGCCTGACCTGGTCGCGCCTGGAGCGAATATTATCGCCCGCCTGGTGAACCAAAATATGGGACTGGCTGGGGCGCATCCTGCCAATAAAGTCGGCACCCAGTATTTTCGGATGTCGGGCACTTCCATGGCGGCCCCCATGGTTTCCGGGGCAGTGGCGCTATTGCTGCAGGATGAACCCGGGTTGACCCCTGACCAGGTAAAGTACCGGCTGATGGCTACCGCCAACAAATCCTGGGGTGGCTATGATGCGAAAAAGAATGGGGCCGGTTACCTGGATATTTACGCGGCGGTTACCGGCACAACCCGCATTTCTGCCAACACCGGCCTGCTCCCCAGCCATCTGCTTTCAACCGGCTCGCAACCGGTACCCTGGGGTAACGTGGGCTGGGACTCGGTTGGTTGGAATGGCGTCAATTGGAATTCAGTCGGCTGGAACGGTGTCAGTTGGAATACAGTCGGTTGGAACGGCGATTATTGGGCTCAATAAATCAAATTTCTAAGGCGGTCATTCAATGATAACTATATTTCACACTACTTTCACAGTGCTTGCATTCTTCCTGCCGGCTGTTTCCATCGCCATTATATCCCTGGCAGCCTTGCGTGAAACCCAAAACCTTATCGCCAGTCTCAACTGGCAAAGATTGTCAAGCGTCAGTTGGAACGGGTAGCAACAGCCATATTTAATTTCCGGATAGCTACTAAGCCTTTTGGGAGAGATCTCTCAAAAGGCTTTTCTTATGCCAGTTCATGCCATAAGACAAATGCAAATAATACGTAATACTACGTATTGTGCAACGCACAGCTTGGAGGCAAAATAGAGTATCCAGATATTCGGTTCACGTTCTCATAGGAGGAATATGAAGAAGTTGCTGCAAGTGTCAATCCTGTTCGTTTTCGCCCTCGTGCTTGTCACATCCGCATTTACAGTCGCAGGCACCGGGTCAACCATGGCAGCCGCGACGGTCTGCACGCAGGTGGTCAATAATCCAGCCCAGCAAGCGGGTCAGGTTATCAATCACACTTTCTGTTTTCCAAACAAGGTTCCGCCCCCCTTTACTCCTAATGTCGGCTGGAACGGTTGATCGATGAGGTGAGAGACCTGCCCGCCATCTCCATGCTCCATCATTCCCTGACTCAGCAATATGGAGTTCAAACGCTTTATCCCGGCATAACCTGGCATGGGATGGCCACCGCCGCCTGACATTGGAATGGGTGGGTAGCCCCTCACGGAACAAGCCTTTTGGGAGAAACCTCCCGAAAGGCTTTTTTTATGCCAGCTTATAACCAGCCTGACCAACGGAAATATTACGTAGCACTACGTATTGTGCAATGAGTAACTTGGGAGCAAAATGGAATTACACAGATATCCATTTTTAGCTCTCAGAGGAGGAAAAATATGAAAAAATTGCTGCAAGTAACGATCCTGTTTGTTTTCGCCCTCGTGCTGGTCACCTCCGCATTTTCAGTGGCAGGTAGCGGGTCAACCATGGCAGCCGCGCCAGGCTGCACTCAGGTGGTCTATAATCCTTCCCAGCAAGCGGGTCAGGTTATCAATCAAACTTTCTGTTTTCCAAACAAGGTCCCGCCTCCCTTTACCCCCAATGTCGGCTGGAACGGCTGATCAAGAGAGTAGGATAGCTCAGCATCCATGATCTTTCTTTTTCTGGCCCTGCTTTATGGAGCTTAAACCCTTTTGGCCAGCGTGGTCTGGCATCGGCTGACCAGCGTCGGATGGCACGGGTAGGGAGCACCCCGTCAAACAACCAGCCTTTCGGGAGAGAGCTCTCGAAAGGCTTTTGGTATACTAGCCTGATATTCTTACAAACCAACCTTCAAGCTTTTTGATATGAATGCTAAGGCTTTTTTTTGGTATCATTTACTGAAATACGAGGTTTCCAGGAAAATAAGGCGTTAACGGTATATGAAGGATTTATCTCTCCCAACCAAACTTTACCTCGCAGCCGTGGTTCTGGTGGGTACGGGCATTCTTGTTTGGAGTGTAACTGCCATCCAGACCATCCATTATGGCATGCTGACCGTTTTATCGTTGCTTGCATCTTTTTTCCTGATCTTCAAAGTGGATGGGGCAACCAGTCGTTCGCATTACACCTTTAGCTTTCTGATCTATGGCTTTGCCTTTGCCTATTTTGGCCTTGGCGAAACCCTCCTGGTGATCCTGGTCTCGAACCTCATGGAGTGGGCCTGGAACCGGCCGAAATGGTTCGCCCAGTTATTCAACGTAACCTGCTACATTTCTGTCATGGCGGCTGCCCGCCTGGCCTTCATTCTGATTAATCCTTCCGGGTCACTTTCCGCTCCACTGGGCGTGCTGGCCATTGCGGTCAGTATGACCGTCTTCACCCTGCTTAATCATTTGTTGGTTGGCTTCATCGTCTGGTTGTCACGCGGAGAGAACTTCAAAATTTCGGGGATTTTTGATACTTTCCCCTTGATGATGGACCTTACATTCCTGACCTTTGGCGCGATGCTGACCCTGGTCTGGACCTTCAGCCCGTTCGCCATAATCCTGTTCCTTTTCCCTTTGTATTTGATCTATGAGACGATACGAATACCCGGCCTCGAGCGCAAGACAGAGATTGACCAAAAGACCGGTTTATTCAACCACCAGTACTTTATGCAGCAATTAGCCAAGGAACTGGAGCGTTCCGATCGTTTCGACCGGCAGCTGTCGATCATCATGCTGGATCTCGATCTGCTCCGCAATATCAACAATACCTTCGGGCATTTGGCAGGTGATGAAGTTCTTATTGGTGTTGCGCGTATTCTTAAGCAGTCGGTCCGGGAAAACGATATCGTGGCTCGTTATGGCGGCGAGGAATTTATCATCATGCTCCCGGAAGCTACCATCCAGCATTCCTTTGAGCGCGCTGAGATGATCCGCCGGAATATTGAAAGTGCGGAGTTCGCCATTCCAACCAGCGTTGTGCCGATCAAGGCCACCATCAGTCTCGGTCTGGCGGAACGTGAATCCTTCAACCAGTCTGCCGAAGAGATCATCCATAATGCCGATACTGCTCTCTACCATTCAAAAATAAGCGGGCGCAATAAAACCTTTGCATACCGGAATGATGCCTACCTGGACTTTTTTGGTTATGATCCGAAAGCCGGGCCGCTTCTCAATGACCAAATTGTAGAGCAACCAGTCGGATCTCCTGCAACAACCCCCGCGGCCGAATTCCCGGCAGCCGCTGCGAAATACCTCCAGGTGGAAATCCCGCCGGAAGAGCCCGAAGCTACGCTTCCTTCTCAAGCAGAATCGTCAAAATCGCTGCCGCGCGAATCAAAAGAGCCGGTTCAAGCCCGTTTATTTGTACATTGCCGGGCTGGCAGTGCTGGCTTTTGCACTCTTTTACGGCTTATACCGTATTGCGCCAGAACTCTATCAGGCTGACTGGTCGCAAATTTGGCCGGGATTGTTGACCAGCATGGCGCTCGTGATCGTCACGGAACTGTACTCGATCGACCTGTACATCGGCAAGACTTCCCTCTCCACTTCGGCCGTCCCCATCCTTGCCGGTACGTTACTTTTCGGTCCGGTCGCGGGGGTGGCGCTGTGCACTACCTATGCAGTGCTGGTAGGGATCAAGTATCGCAGCAAGTTCAACAAATATATCTTTAACCTCAGCAATCAAGTGATTGCCGCCATGCTCTATCTCCTGGTCTTGCACTTTATGGGGCCGGCGCTTTTTAATTATTCGATCATCACGCTGTGCTTGCTGGTTGTCATGGCGGCTTTGATCGTCTACATTATGAATACCTGGTTGATATCCATTGGCATGGGTATCGATCTGCATCAATCGCCCGTGCAAATTTGGAAGGAACAATACCTCTGGCTTGTTACCATCTATATTGGAATTGGTTTGATCACCACTGCGTATATCGTCGGGTATCGTGAAGAGGGCGTGCTTGGCGCCCTGTTAATGATGGTTCCACTCGTTCTTTTGCGGATCAGCCAGAAGCAATATGTGGACCACACCCGCGAAGCCGTTA
Organism: uncultured Chloroflexia bacterium; assembly: GCA_963776475.1. Lineage (GTDB taxonomy): Bacteria > Chloroflexota > Anaerolineae > Anaerolineales > Villigracilaceae > UBA877. The sequence continues at coordinate 162,225 of CAVZMZ010000032.1, read as the reverse complement.
CCAAACTGCGTGAAAAGAATCTGGTTCTGGAAAAAAATGCGGCAGAGATCAATCACCTCAACGATGGCCTTCTGAATACCCTGGCGGAGATCATTGACTTGCGTGACCCAAATGTACTTGGTCATTCAAAACGGGTAACGTCTTTTGCAATCCAGCTGGCGGAGATGATGGGGCTGAACCCAAAACAGGTCGAGTTAATCCATAAGGCCAGCCTGCTGCACGATATTGGGAAGCTGGGCATTTCGTCTGAAATTCTTAAGAAGCCCGGTAAATTGACTCCGTCTGAATTTGAGACCGTCAAAAAACATGCCACATTAGGCGGGAACCTGATCAAAAACAGCCCATCCCTTCTGCCACTTTTCTCAATCGTTCGCCACCATCATGAATTTTTTAACGGCGACGGTTACCCCGACAGTCTTACAGGAGATCAGATCTCCATCGAAGCCAAGATCGTTTCAGTGGCGGATGCCGTCGAAGCCATGTCCTCGGACCGCCCTTATCGAAAAAGGCTTGCAACTGAGCAAATAATCGCTGAATTAAAGCGCTGTTCGGGAACCCAATTCGATCCTTTCGTAACGAACGCAGCCATCCAGTTGCTTGAAGTGGAAGCTGAATTGGAGGCCGCTGGTTCCGCCAGTCCACTCAAATCAGTCCTGGACAGCAAGACAAACACTCAATCTTCTTAGCCAGGACCCGGCGCTTGCTCGATAAGCAAGTCTTCATCGAATCCAGGGGGAGGTCGGATTTGTGCTATTCACCCATGTAGCACTGAGAACCAGGCGCAGAAACCGGCGATTGCTGAGCGGAGAAATGTTATAATTTATTTATAGCAATTGAGTTGCTATCCGTGTCTGTTCCTTAACCCCTCTCACCCCAAGGAAAGGATCTGATTCCCAAGAAATTTCCATCTGAACAGGAACATGTTCTAAAAAGATAAAGTCGGCAAAGGCCGCGGATCAAAGCGGGTGGCCCATTCTCCCTTGAAGTAGATGGCATTGATCAGCACCAGGCGCGTCATGCTATCCAGGACACCTGGAGAGATCAGATCCTTGATCCTGTTTTGCGTTTTTTCTTCGACCCAGCTATTGATCTTGCGGCGGGTACCTTCCTCATCGCCAAAATCAACCGGCGTGATCAGCACCCCGTAGTACTTCCTGGCAAGCGTCGATTTCTTCTGAAAAATTAAGTGACTGGGTGAAGGTCATGACAAAAGGAACTGCCAATACCATACTGTAATTTGTTTGGAGTGGATTTTGCATTCTGCCTCGTTTATCTTGAATATTTGGGCCAATATCCAACTACTTCAATTGCTCTATATCATTCTATACAAATCCATAATAAAAAGCAAATCAGAAAGTATAATAAAGTTATCAACCCAAGTCAGGAGGCGAAGCATGTTACAGGATATTTTCAATGCGTTGGCGGGGGGTGCGGCTCAAGGAGGCAATTCGCAACAGGCAGGCAATCAACCCCAGGCCGGCGGCGACCTATTATCCGGCTTGCTTGGTTCTTTAATGGGTGGGCAGACCGGCGGACCGGCAACCGGCAGCCAACCACAGGCTGGCGGCGGTGAACTGTCAGGATTGCTGGGCTCGCTCATGGGCGAGGGTCAGACCGGCGGATCAGGACAGGCAGCCAACCAGGCCCAGACTGGCGGCGGTGAACTGTCAGGATTGCTGGGTTCGCTCATGGGCGGGGGTCAGACCGGCGGAACAAGCGCTGGGATGGGCGCCCAAACTGGCAGCAACCCGCTCATGAACCTGGTCAGCAGCGGGCAAAACCCGATGGTCAACTCGCTGATCCAGCCGGTCGTCAACCAAATTGCAGGCAAGCTGGGGATCCCGCCGGCGATGGCAATGACGGTGGTCACCTTCGCCGTCCATTCCATGCTATCGAACCATGCAACCAAGCTGGCGAACGGCGAGGACATCAGTGGCGTGCTGCAGCAGCATACCAACCCGGACTACCTGCATACGACCGGGATGAGCAAGGAACTGGCGAACCAGACCGGAATGAAACCGGCCGCGGCTGCCAGCGCATTGTCAGAAGTGTTCAAACTGCTGGGAGGCTCATCCCCCTCAAATTAAGCAAAAGAGCACAAAATTCGAACTCCTTCTGAAGTCTCGGATAGGTTCTTTGTGACCTGCCAGCCTTGAAACCCGGGCCGGCAGAGGTGGAGTTGAATCAAAAATAAAAGACGCGTTCACTTGCAACGCGTCTTTTTGATTTCTTAAATTTTCTCCTTTTCTATTGGTGAAGAGTCTCCCGTAGTTGAAGAAAAATAACTCGGGGACCATTCAAAAAATATTAATCATTACCCCGACCGGTGTTTGTCGCCGGTCGGGGTAATGAAGAAACAAGTGGACCCTGCCCACTGGAAGGGTCTTATTTCTTTTTCCCAAACATGGATGACACGTTGCCGAGCATATCCTCAGCCTTTTTGACATTGTCACTATTGCTCATCAGGCCATCGATCTGGCTGGCTACGGGAGCGGGCAGTTTCTTCTTGAGGAAATCCAGCACCGTATTGACAACGGTCTGGGCGGTGGCGGCCGGGATGCCGGTCTTTTTGACAACGAGATCTACCAGTTCGTTCATATAAACTCCTTATTTTTTATGGGTTGGGATTTGAATTAATAATACCACTAATCCGATAGTAGTAACCTTGAATTACGGGTGGAGAAGAAACCGGGTAAAATGTATGCCTTACCGACGTTGGTAAGGTGATCAATACTCTTTAAACAGGAGAACAGCATGCCTCGCATCCGCTGCAAATACAACGAGTGTGTCTTCGTAGATGGCGGCTACTGTAGCGCAGCCATGGTGGAATTGGACCCCCAAACCGGCTGTGCCACCTTTATACCTACTGAAGAAGCTGCTGCCGAAGCTGAAAATTGGGAAGAAGAGGAATTGGAAGAAGAAGACGAAGAGACCGACGAGGAAGATAAAGATACCTGGGAAAAAGGCGAGGACGAGTTCTAACAGGGAACAGGGGCAGGCTCGCGCCGGTCACGCTCAGTTGTTACAAGCCGTGTTCGGAGGCCTGTCGCTGAATCTCCACCTGCCTGGTTCTTTTGATCGTAACCAACGACAGCATAATCCCGAAGACATCCCCAACGATCAGCCACATAACCAGCATGCCGCTGGTAAGCAGCGTTGAGGCAGTAGCACTTGATATGGTTGTCCGGTCGACTAACCCAATCCATTCAGCCAGTTTCCCGAGCGGTACAATCAAGAATGCCGCCAGCGGAAGCATCGCAAAAGCGCCCAGCCCGTACTGAACAGCGTGCTGAATATTATTTTTAGCGGCGTGTTGCCATTGCGCTTCCCGACCAACCCGACTGATAATCCGATGATCGTCAAAACGACAACCAGCGGCAGGATCCATGGCACGATGAATTAAGCGACATATGTCCGAAGCTTTTCAACAAGGCAGCCATACGAAACCCGGATAATGGCTGCGATGACTCTAAAGGTACGTGCTTTGCATTATGCAGGGTTTTCATTTCCAAGTCCTTACCGATTTTAGAGATAGTATCCCTGAAGGATTGCGCCCGTACCGTTCGGGAAATGGGCGTGTCTCTATTTTCGGCGCTTTCCCCCGGATTTACAACTGTGGAAACCCCCAGGGTCCGGGTTTCAAGTTGACCTGTGGCGTTCCCCAGCTTCAAAACCAATTCAATTCTGGAACTCACATGAAATTTTGCATAGATATTTTTCAAGTGAAATTCCACCGTGCGGTCGGAAATACCCAACGACGCAGCAATCAATTTATTACTTTTGCCTTGCAGCAGAAGGTTTACGACTTCCCCTTCACGCTTGGTCAATCCATTAAATTGGTACATGCTGATTTTTCCTTTTCGGTTATTGCCCCAGGCCCCAACCAACGGCTGGGCTAAGGGCAGCACTCCTCGGAGATTATGAAGGAACGGGGGCGAATGTATTATAGCAGGGATGGATGCTTATATCGAAAAGCCTGTTCCCGCGGCCGGGCAAGCTGGGCTGGTGGGCAAAATCCGTGCAGCTCGACCTGGAAGCCAAACAGATTATCCTAACGAACTGATTGCGTTATAAGAGATTTAAATTATCATATTTGTCGATATTGAAGAGGTCGTCGATGGATGATAAATCAAATGATGACCTGTGGTACTGGTATCTCACCGGAAAGAAACGCGCCTCTTTTCCGGAGGGATATGAACGCGCTTTTGATGCCTACAGAAAAGTATATCGATTATTTCCTGGCCACCCGCGTTGCTTCGAGTGCGATATACCCATGGCGGGCCTGGCGGGTATTCTACTAAGACCGTGGGGAAGTCGCCCTTCATCCTTCAATTCGCGCTTTTGCAGTCATTGCGAAACCTTCGCCCGATCGTGCGAGGCAGGCGCAGAAGTCGAGCTGACCCTGCTCTTTGCCGATATTCGCGATCTTACGCGACTGGCGGAAGAGATAGGCACCTCTCGATTCAAGGACCTTATCAAGAAATTCTATAAAGTAACCAGCGATGTGCTGATCCAGCATAATGCCATGGTCAACCATTTGATGGGTGATCAGGTAATCGGATTATTTGTCCCACGTTTTTCGGGAACGGAGCATGCCAGGGTCGCTATTCAAGCCGCCCGGGATATGTTACGCGTTACCGGTCATGAGCAGCCGGGCGGCCCATGGGTCCCGGTCGGCATTGGGATTCATACAGGAATGGCTTATGTAGGCATGGTCGGGTCATCGAAAGGGGTAAACGAAATTGCTGTACTGGGGAGTGCCGCAAATCTCGCCGCGTGGTTTTCCTCCCACGCTTCAACCGGAGAAGTGCTCCTGAGTGCCGAAACTTCAAAGGCTGCAAATCTTGATACAACCGGGCTGAAAAGCCGCCTGCTTGAACTGAAAGGGATCAGCAATCCGGTTCTGGTCAGCGTTCTACCGCCACCGACTGCCCAGCGATAATCAGCCCGGTCTTGCTCGCTTCTGGTAGGGCTTCTGGCTCCCGGCGGGACAGACTTCCGATGTTTCGGAGATATCGAAAGTCTCCGGGCTGAAACGCACTCTCACGGACCTGTACAACGCCCGTCCCACTTGGCTCGATGTCATATTTGATGAGAAAAAAACAAGAAAAAAGCAATTTACCTGCTGAGATGGGCAGCCAATCAAGGGCAACAAAATTTTGTCCTCGGTTACGAAATTGGAATGCCGATAGATGAATAAGGCGAAAACCGTGACGAGCGGCAGTCACAGTTGAACTGGGATCATGGGATCCAGTTAACCGTCCCCATGTTGCCACCTGTATCTGTGACCATCATTGTCAAATTGCTCCCATCCGGTTCCATTACAAAGACACCATCTCCACTGAAACTGGCAATAAAATTCTTGTCCGGCGAGATGGATGCGTACAGGCTGGCTGCCTGGATGTGGGTTAATTGGGTGACAGCCCCTCCGCCGGCCGGCGCCGACCACCATTCCGAGGGGATATTGTGAGCCGAGACCGGGATTACCCCAAGCAGCCAGTCAACCCAGGGCGAGAGCGAGGATTGCGGAGGGGTCGGCGCGCTGAACAAGATGGTTTTCCCATCCGGCAAAAACATCGGCGCGTCGACAATATTGGGAGCATTAGGGCCGGAAAGCATGATCTGTTGGGGGCTGCTGCCATCACTGTTCGACACGAACAGTTTGTTCGTGCCATCGTCCGGGTTTTCGGATACATAGATCAGGCGCGTGCCATCCGATGACAGCCGCGGCCAATAAGCCTTTTCCAGGAGCTTCTCGGGCTGGCCATTCGGATAAGCTGCACGATAGATCTGGTCGATGGGATAATGCTGGTTCGGCTCGGCGGGGGCTACGGCATTGTTGACCAGCACGAAGTAAAGATACTTGCCATCCGGAGACCAGACCGGTTCGAAATCCTGATCGCCGGTCAAGGGTACGGGAAATAACTGTTGGGGAGCCTGCGACCCGTCCATGGGCATCGAGAATAACGCTAATGGGGTGAAAGTGGCGCCCGGCTGTGAACCCGGCGGAGCGTAGGACATGACCAGTGTTTTGTGGTCCGGAGAAACAACCGCGCTGTCGATATAGCCGTCGGGCGGCGTTTGGAATAGCGTGGTAATGCCGCCTGTGCCCAGATCGAGCTGTTGCACATCCATCACCAGGTTGCTATTCGCATCCGAAGCACTGACCACGAAGATCAACTTGCCGGTCAGATGCAGGGCTGACCAGGTGACTGGTATTTTATCAGGAGCAGAGGGACCGGAGGTTGTGCCTGGTTGGGTTGCAATTGGCGCGCTGGAAACTGCTGGCGAAAGAGTGGCGGCAGGCTGCGGACCGGTTGCGACCGTACAACTGGTGAGGACCAGTGCCAGTACCAATGCAGGAATAAGGAAAAACCTTTTTCGCATATGGTCTATCTATATTAGCTCGCACCGATTACTTTTTACAGATTATAACCATGGCAATCCGAAGATCCGGGTAAGCACCGTATGGTAGACCACCGAACCCACGGTCAGAAAAATCAACGCTCCCAGCGTGATTTTCGCGATCGGCTTCTTCTTGGGCAGATCAACCCCTGCCGTTTCGGCGGCACGAAGCGTTGCATTCTGTCTATTGTTCAAACTTGCGCCAATCGCGCCTGTAACGGGGATGGCAGCACAAAACATGCACATAACGTTTTTCTCCTTCAATCACGGCAGTCCGCACAAAGTCCAAATAGAACCAGAGAATGGCTCTCGATTTCAAAATCGTTTTTTTGGCCGATATCTGCCAGTTGCGCCTCCGGGACGCAGACCTCTACATCAACAATTCGATGACATTTTGTACAAGTGAGATGGTGGTGATGATTATCCCCGCACGCCCGGTAGGTATGGCTTCCATCTGAAAACTCGATCCGATTCAGCAAGCCCAGGTTCACCAGCATCTCCACCGCCCGAAAAACAGTCGCTCGGCCAAGACTGCGGTCATTTTGCTGCAAATCGTGCCAGAGCTGCTCCACGCTGAAATCCTGCCCGTTGGCGGCCAGCTCCACCAGGCGGTCGGCGATCCGTTGCCTGGGCTGCGTTTTACGCCGGCCCTTTTCTTCAAAGGCGGCCCGGATTTTTTCGTTTAGAGCTGCAAGTTTGGATCAGTATTCATAGACAGGCTCATTATACTGCGTGAACAGCAGGCTATTCCGTGTCAGAGGTGAGCGGATCGGATGGGCTAGGCTGCAGGAGGCAACACCTCACGGCTCGGATGCGAGAGTTCCTGGTGACGGCGAGGCGAACGGATAGCCTGGATGACCAACGCCGTAAAATAAAACAGGGAGGTCAGGCTGACAATGTAAAAACTGGCCGGCCAATGCCCGCTGAAAGCCAGAACCAGGCCGCCCAATGTGCAAATCAGGCTGATCGAGACTGACAGGGCAATTGCCATGAGCGGCCTGTGGGTCAGGTGCTCGGCCGCGGCGGCCGGGACGACCAGCAGGGCAAACACCAGCAGTACTCCCACCACCTTCATAGCCTCGGAGACGCCCAGCGCCAGCAAGAGCAGGAACAGCGCCGAGAGTAACCGGACCGGTACGCCGCGTGTCTCGGCCACATCCGGGTCGAAGGAGGCGAAAAGTAATGGACGGAAAAGACACGCCACCAGGCAGATGATCACCAAGCCGGCCGCGAGCGTTACCAGCACATCTGAATAGGTCACACTGAGAATGGATCCGAACAAAATATTCACGGCGGTGGTGGCATTGCGATTAATGATGCTCAAAAAGAGCACCCCCAACCCGAGCATGAAGGTGAGCACCATGCCCACCTCGACATCCCGGCTGCGTAGCCGCTTGCCCAGCAACCCCATTCCCAGGGCTGCCAATAATGTGAACAAGAACATCCCTTCCAGGGAACTGATACCCAGCAGAGCCGCGGCAGTAGCCCCGGTAAATCCAATATGGGACAGCGCTTCGGCGGCAAAGGCCTGTCCCCGCAGGACGACAAAATAGCCCACCAACCCCGAAACAATCGCCACCATGCTGCCGGCCAGGAACGCATAGCGGACAAAAGCATGCTGAAATAATTCAATCATTATGCTTCTCTTCCACCGGCAAGGTTGGGACTGGTTTGCCAGCCATATCGACCACGGCTTGTGTATTCCGCGGCAGAAATGTTCCAGGCGTTGTTTCAAGTCGCGCCCTCGGTTCTCTCCGGACCTTCGATATTAATCTCACCGGGAGGTATACCCCAAAGGCAAGTGTAGTGATATAGAAACTGACCGGCCAGGAGCTATTGGCAGCCAGGAAAATTCCCAGCCAGGTGTAGGCCAGCCCCAGAATAATGGCCAGCAGAATGGCCGAACCCGGATGGCGAACCAGCCGGATGGCCGTGGCAGGCGGGCCTACCAACAAGGCAAACACCAGCAGGACCCCGATCACCTGCATGGCAATCGACACGCTCACCGCCACCAGCACCAGGAATAGGCTGCCCAGCAGCCGGACCGGAAGCCCGCGCGCCTCGGCCATCAGCGGGTCAAAAGAACTGAAGAGCAAAGGCCGACCCACCAACGCCAGGACAGCCAGGATACCCAGGCTTAATCCGGCAGTCACCCAAACGTCACCCCGGCTGATGCCAACTATGGTGCCGAATAGAATACTGTAGGCCTGTTCGGCATAGCCGTGGTAGAGCGACAGGAAAAGGACGCCCAATCCCAGGGCAAAAGTCATGATCACTCCGATGGCTACATCCCTTTCGCGAATTTCCCTGCCAAGAACGGAGATAGCCAGGCCTGCCCCCAACGTGGAGACCAGCAGGCCAAGCACGGGTGAGACGCCCAGCAAGACTGCGCCGGCTGCCCCAGCAAAACCGATGCTGGATAAGGCATGACCGGCAAAAGTGAGCCCGCGTACCACCAGGAAGTACCCCAATATACCTGCTATGACCGCCACCAGCGATCCGGCCAGGAAAGCGTTCTGGATGAAAGGATATTGAAAAATGGCAAACATCTTTGCAAATTCCTGTAGAGTTTAGACTTCAGCGCCGACCACGAAGTAGCGCCCCTTCGCATGCACCACCTCCACCTCCGAACCGTATAATCGGCTCAATGTGGCGCTGGTAATGACTTCGGCTACTGTGCCGATGGCGGTATGGTTGTTCGCCATAAAGATGACCCGGTCGGTAAACTGCAAAAGCGGGTTGATATCATGCGAGACCAAAAGGACGGTTACACCCCGCCGGCGGCAGACCTGGTTCACCAGGGCTGACAACTTCCTGCTGGTGGGCCAGGTCCAGGTTGGCAAGCGGTTCATCCAGCAGGAGCAGGCGTGGCTCGGAAATGAGCGCCTGGGCGATCAGCAGGCGCTGTTGTTCGCCGCCCGACAATTGTCCGACCGGCGCCTCCGCCAGCTCCAGCGCATCCACTTCCTTCAGTGCCAGGTCGACCTCCTCCTTGCGGCGGCGATTGGGCAGCCCAATCCCCCAGCGGTGACCGTCCAGCCCGAAACCGACCAGGTCACGTGCCCGCAGCGCCAGCTCGACATCCAATGACCGGCGTTGGGGAACATATCCGATCTCACGCAGCCCGCGCTGTGGCATCTGCCCCAGGACACGAACTGAACCCGTACTCGGTTTCACCAGCCCTAATAAAAGCTTTATCAAGGTGGTTTTGCCGGCCCCGTTGGGTCCCAGGATGACTATGAATTCCCCTTGGTCGATGGACAGGCTGACATCTTGCAGGATGGGAGTTCCACCCAGGTCTACACCAGCCCGATCTAGGAAAATTACCGGGTTCTGATTTTCCATTGCCTACCCACCCAGAGCCTTTTGCAGGGCATTCAATTGGTCCAGCATCCACGCCTGGTACGTCTTACCCTGCGGCATCGTCTCGGAAACCGGCACGATGGGGATATTATTCTGCCTGGCTGCGTTCTGCAGGTTGGTGGTCAGCGGGGTGACGGTCTGTACGTTGTAGATCAGTACCTTGACCAGGTGCTGGTTGATCTGGTTGTTGGCCGTCACAACCGTGTCCGCCGGCGGGTCATTGCCTTCGGCGATGGCTTTTTCGTATTCAAAGGGGGTAAGAACCTTCAAGCCGATCGGCCCACTCTGGTATAGGAAAATGGTTTCCGTCAGTCCGACCGGGGTACCGGCATATTTTGATTTCAGTTCATTGATTTTTTGCTGGATCGGGAGCAACGATTGATCGAAAGCGGTCAAAGCCGCCTCGAAAGCAGCTTTGTGAGCCGGGTCGATTTTTTCCAGGGCGGATGTGATCGCCCCGGCGATGGTCTGGATGTTGTCGATCCCGTACCAGACGTGCGCGTTGTCGGTCAGTTTGGTTTTGGCAAGGTTGGCGGCGACAAGACCAATCCGGTTCGGATTGGGGGAAGCCGAAAGCAATTTATCCATCCAGGTGTCATAGCCATCCCCATTCTGGATGACCAGCTGAGCATTGCTGACGGCGATGCCGTTCTGTACACTGCTCTCATACTCATGTGGGTCGATATTCGGGTCGGAAAGGATACTGACCACGGACACGTGGCCGGCGCCCAGTTGCTGGACGATATCGCCATAGAAGTTCTCCGCCGCCACCACCGAAATGGTTCCCGTGGTCTGAGACCCGGCAATCGAAGGAGTACCAGTTCCTGTGCAGGCGCTTAATCCGAAAGCGATGAAAACGAAACCGACCCGTAAATAACTAAAAGGAGTCTTCCAATTTTCTGACATTGCGGCCTCCACACTTATTGATGTCGTATGTTATTGGTACTTGGTATCAATAACGCGTGAGTTTACTTCGCTATCGGAAAGTTGTCAATATTGAGACGCAATCTCAATTAACTTGATAGGGTAATTTGATTATGCAGTAATGTTAATCAGCGGCGAGTTCGGAAAAGCGAAGAGATTCTTATAACTGAATTGAGTACCTTGACTCAGCCTTCTTCTTCAATTATACTTATTTAGTCTTACCTAAATAATTATTTAGTGTAGATATATTTTATGGAAACCAACACTGTATTATGTCAAAACCTATTACCGAATCGGTCCAAGACTATCTCAAGACCATTTATGAGTTGACCCAGGATGGGGAACCAGCCAATACCAACGCTTTAGCAACACGGCTTGGGATTACGCCCGCATCCGTCACGGATATGTTCCAAAAGCTGTCATCCGTCAAACCTGCGCTGGTTTCTTATCGTAAACATCAAGGCGTTACCCTAACCGCTGCAGGCGAACGCGACGCACTGGAAGTCATCAGGCATCATCGCTTGATCGAAGCCTGGCTGGTTCAGGCGCTAGGGTATTCATGGGATGAAGTTCATAATGAGGCCGAGAAACTCGAACATGTAATCTCGGAAGATTTTGAATTGCGGATCGCCGCTGCGCTGGGAGACCCCGAACGCGACCCGCACGGCGAGCCGATTCCGAACGCGGAATTGGTTATGCCAGCCGATAAAAGCATCCCACTCTCTTCCACTCAGCCGGAGCAGGAAGACATTGTGCGCCGTGTCGACGCCCAAGATGCAGAGTTTCTAAAGTATCTGGAGGAATTGGGGCTCATTCCGGGCGTGCGCCTGAAGACATTGTCTGTATCTCCCTATGATCAGGTGATGCGCATACAGATTCAAGGGCAGAAGCAGACAATCGTGCTTGGCCCCGCGATTACAAATCGGGTATTCATCGAAATCTTATCCTTATAAGGACATCGGATGTGACCACAAAACAAGAAAAAGAACCTGTACGAGCAGGGGATACTAGCACTCTTAAATCAGCTAATGAAGTATTGGATGGCACCAGCAGGAAAGGTTTCTTATTACGCATCCTGCCCTTCCTCGGTCCAGCCTTCATCGCATGTATCGCATATGTCGATCCGGGAAACTATGCTACCAATATCCAGGGCGGTGCTCAATTCGGTTATGAGCTGTTGTGGGTTATTGTGGCCAGTAATTTGATGGCAATGTTGGTGCAAACTTTGGCCGCCAAACTGGGGATCGCTTCGGGCAAGAATTTAGCGGAAACGATGCGGGATCGCTACCCGCGCTGGGCTGGAATTGGGATGTGGATTGTAATGGAACTCGTTGCAATGGCTACAGACCTCGCGGAATTCCTTGGAGCTGCCCTGGGGGTTTATTTACTCTTCCCAATATTATTTCTAAAAATTGCGGCCCTGACTGGATTGCCGGAGTTGTTATTGCCGGCAATATTGATGGGCGGGCTAACTTTTATCGTTTTACTGCTAGAGCATAGCGGCTTCAGACCATTAGAAGCTTTGATCACTTCGCTGGTAGGCGTGATCCTGGTCTGTTTCATCATCGAAACGATTCTCGACCGGCCCGATATGGCAGTGGTTGCATATCACTCGGTTGTCCCAATGTTTTCCGGAACACAAAGCATCCTCCTGGCAACCGGTATCTTGGGCGCGACCGTCATGCCGCACGTGATCTTCCTGCATTCCGGGTTGACCCAGGGGAGGATCGTTACCAAGGATCCGAAAAAACTGCGCATGCTCTTTCGCTTCGAATTGGTGGATGTGATCATCGCCATGACGCTGGCCGGACTGGTCAATATGGCCATGCTGATCATGGCCGCTTCGACATTCCATGCCCATGGGTTGAGCAGCATAGGGACCATTCAGGAGGCGTACAAAATGTTGACGCCGCTGCTGGGTGGGGCGGCGAGCTTCATCTTTGCGATTTCATTGCTGGCCTCCGGACATGCCTCCTCGACGGTGGGAACCATGGCAGGCCAGGTAATTATGCAGGGTTTCATTCATCGAAAGATCCCGATGTGGACCAGGCGCCTGGCAACCATGACGCCCTCCTTCATCGTAATTGCACTGCGGCTCGATCCCACCCGGACGTTGGTCTTGAGCCAGGTAGTATTGAGCTTTGGTCTGCCGTTCGCGATCATTCCATTGATTTTCTATACGGCCAATCGTGGGATAATGGGAGGGTTGGTGAACCATAAGATCACTACCATCGCAGGGAGTTTGGTGGCTGCATTGATAGTAGTCTTAAATATCTTCCTGCTCTATCAACTATTATTCGTCGGGAGTTAATCCATGTTCAAAAACATTCTGATCCCTTTGGATGGATCAAATCTCTCGGAAGCAGCGCTTACGCCGGCAGCCTATCTGGCAAAGACGCTTAAATCGCAGGTTACACTATTCCATGTCATCGAACAGGATGCCCCAACCGAAATCCATAAGGAACGCCATCTCACCCAATCGGATGAAGCGACTGCCTATCTCGAAGAGGTTGCCAAGCGCGCTTTTCCGACGGATGTAAAAGTTAAAACCCATGTGCATACGGCAGCGGTCTCAAATGTTGCTTTCAGCATTGTCGACCACAAGCCAGACCTAGCCTATGATCTTATCGTTATTTGCACGCATGGTCGGGGTGGAGTGCGCGATCTCCTGTACGGCAGTATTGCCCAGCAGGTTGTCGCCATGGGAACCATTCCTCTCCTTGTGATCAAGACCAAAATCCCCTCCTTCGAATTGAAAAAGATCTTGATTCCGCTGGACCCTGACTCAATCCACGATGCCAGTCTGGGTGTGGCAGAGAATATTGCGAAGAGCTTCGAAGCTGAATTGCACTTGATAAGTATTATTCCAACCTTGTCAACGTTAGGCGATGAGCAGTCCGCTGCCGGTAATTTAATGCCAGCGACCACACATGCCTATCTTGACTTGAAGGTTGAGAACGTAAAGAAAGACCTCCAAAACCATATTGATACGCTGCGTAAAAAGGGTTTAAAAGCCACCGCTGAAGTAGCGCGTGGCGATCCCGCCACGCTAATCGCCAAGGCCGCTGAACAATCCGGGGCAGACCTGATCATCTTGAGCACACATCGTAAAGCCGGCATGGGCGCGTTCTGGGCGCGCAGTGTTGCGCCCATAGTCGCACAAAAGACAAAGACGCCATTGTTGCTTATTCCGCTTTCCCAGAACGAATAGCGGCAGTTATTGTGCGGGCAAACTGCGTAGAAAATCCACCGCCTGCTCCACCGTGGCGATCTTGACCACCTTGATGGTTTTTGCCACTGAGACGGCATCCGCATAATTTTCCACCGGGCAGAGAAAGTATGTCGCTCCCACGGCTTCGGCGGCAAAGATTTTCTGTTTGACCCCGCCGATCGGACCCACGCTGCCATCCAGGTTGATCGTGCCTGTCCCCGCAATCCTTCGTCCGCCGGTCAGGTTGATCGGAGCGAGAGAGTTATAGACCGTCAGGGTGAAGATCAACCCGGCCGAAGGTCCGCCGCTGATCTTGTCCGTCTGGATCGAGATCGGGAAAGGTGGTTTGTAATCAAAACCGGCCGGTTCAATCTGGACGCCCAGTTTGGGGGTACCGTTGGGAGCGGCAGGAGCCATCAGGGGCACATCGACTTTGAGTTGTTGTTGCGCGCGGGTTAGTGATAAATGCACCGCCGATAAAGAAGTCTGGGTTTTGATCCCATTGATCAGGTCATCCGTGGTTTGGATCGGAGTACCGTTCAGCCCAGTAATAATGTCCCCGACCTGAAGGATACCATTGGCGTGACTGCCAGCCAGGATTGCATCGACCCTGACCCCTTTGCCAACCACAGCCGTGGTGTAGCCCGCCAGCTTCAAACCGACTGCAATCGCGGTGGTCTCGGAATCGAACAGCATCTGGTAATCCTGTTTGGCCTGTTGCTGTGGAGTGGTGTTCTTCGGGGTAACCTGCTCGGGCGGAACGATCTGGATGGCCGGATCAATGTGCCCCAACACCCATTCCCCGGCTGCGATGGGCGCCTGGGAGACAACCGTCACCAGGAAGAATTGACCAGCAATGGGATGCCGGTATTGGGCAGGAACATTAATCATCGGCCCCACCGAAAGCGCCACTCCCGGCGCATCCAGGCCGTTGTTGGTCATTAAAAGGCTGGAAGCGGCTGCCAGCATGACCAGGCACAAGCAATCCGGCTCCCAGGCTGCGGACAAAACCATATCTGATCTTTCGATCAACCTGAGCTGCTTCGCCAATCTCCGCGGCCGGTCGCAGCCTCAGACCGTCCACCATGAGCAGCACGAACAGGAACGTGATCAGGCCGGTCTCCCAACTGAAGCGGGAGCGCTGAAGGATCAGGAAAATTCCCCAGCCAATCAGGGCAGCCGCGATAATCCATCCGAGACGCCTGCCCCAGCGGGTGGAAGATTCTGGAAGCGGGAACAATCCGCGGAAAATCCCCCGAAAAACTCGTCCGCCGTCCAGCGGAAAAGCCGGGATCAAATTGATGAAGAACAGCCAGGCGTTGAATCCGCACGAGAATAGAGCGATCAGGTTGATGGATTGGTTGGATTGACCATTCCAGACCAAATATGCCAGCCCGGCCAGCAGCAGGTTGATCAGCGGACCGGCCATCGCGATCAGGATCTCGTGTGCATCGGAACCTGCCGCCGGCCAGCGTTGGGCTGCCTCGCCGAAGACCAGCACGGTCATTTCGGAGGGCAACTTTTTCCCAGTCAGCCAGGCGACCCACAGATGCGCCAGCAGGTGGCAGGCCAGAGAAATTCCGGTAAAAAGCAAAATGCCCAGGGTCACGATCCAGAACCCGGCTCGATCCAGCGTGCCTCCCAGCAGTGGCAGGTAATAACTTATGGTCCCCCAGACCAGGCCCGGCAGGATGATCAGCCAGCTCCAGCCCAAAGTAACCCGGGGAAATGCTCCCGATTGGGAATTTGTCCTGGTAATGAGATTTGTCTCTTGCATGCCCGCACCCATCGCTCTTTTGTACTATTTTCGAAAACAGGTTCTGTATTGGGATAGAATATATCCGATTTAGATTAATCTAACATGAATTGTGGATTTACAAGGTGTAAAAATGGCTACTTCGACACGGTTTTCACCGAACCGATCCCGGAATGCAATCAGCACCGGTAGGATTTTACAGACCGCATTCAGCGTTGCCATTCTTCTCGCAACCCTCTTCACAAGTTTTTCCCCCAGCATGTTTTCGGATACAAATCTCAATTCATTTTTGGCCCGCTTTCAGACCCCTCAGCGGGCGGTTAGCGCGGCTGCCATCCCATATTCAACCATTCCCGATATTCGGATTGGCATTGTTTCCGGTCACTGGGGCCATGACTCCGGCGCAGTCTGCGACAACGGCACGACCGAGCAGCAGGTCAACCTGGCAATCGCCACCCTGGTGCAACAGAAATTATCTGCCTTGGGCTACCAGGTGGATTTGATGCAGGAATTTGACCCGCGTTTGGACGGATACAACGCGGCAGTTTTGCTTTCCATCCATAACGACTCCTGCCAGTACATCAACGACCAGGCCACCGGGTTCAAGGTTGCCTCGGCGGTTGCCAGCCGTGACCCCAACCTGTCGTTGCGCCTGGTTTCCTGTATCCGTGACCGCTATGGGCGTATTACCGGGTTGCCTTTCCATAACAGCATCACCCCCGACATGTCCCAGTACCACACCTTTTATGAAGTCGACCCGGCCACCCCGGCTGCCATTATCGAAGCCGGTTTCCTGTACAAAGATTACGATATCCTGACCAACCATCCGGATGTAATTGCGGACGGCATCGTGGCGGGGATTGAATGCTTCGTCAATAACGAGAATATCCTCCCGGAACCTACACCTACCCCATAAATCCCTGCCAGTTCACCTGGTGCTGGAAATATTCTGTATCATGGTATCCAGTTGACCGTTCCCAGGTTGCCGCCGGTATCGGTAAACAGCATCGTCAAATCAGTCCCATCCATTTTCATCACAAACAGGCCGTCTCCGCTGAAACTGGCGATCGTGTGCCTGTCCGGCGAAATGGCCGCGTATAGCCCGGCTGCCCGGATGTGGGTTAATTGGGTCACCGCTCCGCCGCTCAGCGGAGCCGACCACCATTCCGAAGGGAGGTTGTGTGCCGAAACCTGGATGACGCCCAGGAGCCAATCAAGCCAGGGAGAGACCGAGGATTGAACCGGGGTGGGCGCGCTGAACAGGATGGTTTTTCCGTCCGGCAGGAAGACCGGCGCATCGATGATGGTGGGTGCATTGGCACCGCCAAGCAGGATTTGTTGGGGATGGCTGCCGTCAGGGTTTGCCACGAACAGCTTGTTCGTCCCATCCTCCGGATTCTCGGAGACATAGACCAGGCGCGATCCGTCTGCCGACAGCCGGGGCCAGTAGGCCTTTTCCAGGATTTTCTCGAGCTGCCCATTCGGATAAGCCGCCCGGTAGATCTTGTAAATTGGAAAATGTTGGTTAGGCTCCACAGGTGCCACGCCATTGTTGACGAGTACAAAATAGAGATACCTGCCATCCGGAGACCATGCCGGTTCGATCGGTTGATCGCCGTTCAAGGGCAGGGGAAATAACAGTTTGGGAGCCCGTGACCCATCCATCGGGATGGAGACCAGCGTAAGCGGGCTGAAATTGGCCCCTGGCTGTAATGTCGGAGAAGAATAGATCAGAATGATATTTTTGTCATCCGGCGAAACAACCACGCTATCGATCCACGCGTTCGGATCCGACTGGAATATCGTCTTGATCCCGCCGGTTCCCAGATCAAGCTCTTGAATATCCATATAACTATTCGTCGCGTCCGAAGTGCTAATCGCGAAGACCAGCTTTCCTGAAAGTTTCAGGGAAGACCAGCTAACGGGTATGCGATATGGAGTAGGAAACCCGCTGGCCGTCACTGGTTGGGTTGCATTCGGCAGCGTTGAAATCGGAGCTGGAAGTGTGGCGTTAGTCTGAGGATTCGGGCTATCGAATGCCTGCTGGCTTATTTGAACCGTACAACTGGAGCTGATCAATAAGAAGATCAATGGAGCAATAAGGAAATTCCTTCTTTGACATAGAGGTTCCAGTTTAATCACATTTCCTCGCTGGGGGTGGATAAATAATTACGGAATCCAGTCAACCGTCCCGGCTACCCCGCCAATAGCGTTGATGATCACGGTCAGGCCAGTGCCATCCGGATGCATGACAAAAATCCCATTCCCACTGAAGCTGGCCAGCCACTGCCCGTCGGGGGAGAGGGAGGCATACAGCCCGGGCGCCTGGATGTGGGTCAGCTGGGTCGGAATCCCGCCGGCGGCTGGCACTGACCACCACTCCGAAATTACGTTGTGGGCTGAGGCGCTTTGCACTCCCAGCAGCCAATCCAGCCAGTCGGGAGTAAGGGATAGGGCTTGAGCCGGGGCGCTGAATAAAATCGTCCGGCCGTCCGGCAGGAAGAGCGGCGCGTCGATGATGGTGGGAACGGCCGGCCCGCTCAATTTGACCTGCCGTGGATTACTCCCATCCGCAGCGGCCACAAATAACCGGTTGCTCCCATCGTTTGGGTCCTGGGAAACGTACACCAACTGGGAGCCATCCGGGGAAAGACGCGGCCAGTAGGCATTCGTTAGCAGCCTTTCGGGAGCTCCATGCGGGGCTGCCATTCGCTCAATTTCGAAATCAGGAAATTTCTGTTTACCGGTCAGCAGGCTGAAGTTGACGTGCACGAAATAAACAAACTTCCCGTCCGGCGACCAGGCCGGCTCGGTATACTGGTCATCCTTGCTCGGCGGAGGCAGGAGTAGTTGCGGCGCGTTCGAGCCATCCAGAGGAATCGAATAAAGTGCCGGAAAATTCGTTGGGGTGGCGTATGAGAGCGCGATCTGCTGCTTATCCGGTGAAACTGCAGCGGCGTAGATCCACCCGCCCGCAGGGGTCGTGAAGATGGGCGTGATGACCCCGCTTGCCAGGTCCAGGCTTTCCAGGGTCACAATTGGGTTGTTGTCTTGTTGAGCGCCTGCCAGGTAAACCAGGCTCCCGCTCAAGCTCAACCCGGACCAGGTGACAGGCACCTGCGTGGCTGGCAAATCCTGGCCGGCTGCGACGAGCGGCGCGCTCGAAGTGCTTACAACCGGTTGGCCTATATTGACCGTGCACCCGGCAATGAATAGGACGGTTGTGACGAACGCGATCAAGGATGGTTTTCGAAGCAAGTACGCCGCCTCTAGGGCTTCTGCGCCTGCTGAGCCAGGACGCGCAGATAGTTGACCAGGTTCCAGCGGTCGGTGTCGGAAAGCTTGTCTTTCCAGGCCGGCATGCGCGTGCCGGGCAGGCCGTTGGTGATCCAGTCGAAGAGCTGGGCATCCGTATGCACCCCCGGGAGGCCGTGTTTGGTCAGGTCGGCGGGGCGCGGGTTGAGCAATACCCCGTCCGGGCCGTCGCCCCGGCCGGAGACGCCGTGACAGCGCACACAATTCTTTAAATAGACCGCCTGGCCGGCCGCAATGGATTGGCTGTTGGGCACGATCGGGTTGGCCTGTGAAGTGCTAACCTGCACCGGCAATGTCAGGAAATGGATGCCCAGATAAAGCATCAACAGGTATGGCAGGACTCCAACTGCAAAGCGCGTTCCTGCCCTGGCAGGTAAAGCCAATGCCAGCAGCACCACGATCATTGCCATCAGCAGGAACAACGCACCGGCGATGCGCGGCGTGGCTGCCGCCGGATTAGACTCGCCGGGGTTGTGCAGTGTGAAATTGAAGTTGGCATAGGCGTCAAATTTATTCTCCCGCCGCACCACCGCCTGCACCTGCCAACCGCCCGGCATGCTGAAGTAGGTGCCTTTGGCGCTATAACTGCCGTTCCCCTGGCTGAGCAGCTCGCCTTCGGAGGGCGGGATATTGGCCGATAGCGGGGTGAAGCGCAGCAGCGCCTGGTTGACTGTCTTCACGGGGGTGCCATTGGAGGCAAGCTGTAATTGAAAAACGTTTACGCCGACTTCCCCGGGCGAAATGGTCAGGTCCATCTTCAGGTCGTCGGCGCGGGCCGAGGCATGCAGCTCCTGGATGATCGGGTTCACACGCGCGGGTGGAAGATAGGTTAGCAGGCTGACCGCCATCAACAGCAATGCGCCCAGAACGGCCTCAACGACAACTATCTTTCCGAAGCGATTTGTCAGGAATGGATTGGCCTCCCCACGCAGGCGGCTCTGTTTGAGACGCGGGGAAAGGATCAGCAGGTTGATTGCCGCCAGGGCCAGCAGCCCGGCCACGAAGATTTGTTTGAACAGCAGGGCATGCCCGTAGACCGAGGTCAGCAGAGCTTGCAGCGTACCCACCCGCAAACTGGCCGAGAACAGGCCGGTGATACCGATGGCGCCCACGCTGGCCAGCGCCATGTTTGAGAAGCGTCCCATTGAGAGTGAAGTCAGGCGCGTGCGCAGGCGTGCTTCAAGAGGAACCAGTGCACGCAAGCCGGTCAGCAGGTAGGCCAGCCCTCCCAGCCAGACGGTCATGCCGAGGATGTGGATCCAGTCATCGATCACCGGCAGCAGGGGCTGGGCTTCGGTGGCGGCATGGCTGGTGAGACTGACGCTCAACATTAGCGCCAGGGCAGTAGCGTATCCCAACCAGTTCTTCCAGGCTGCCGGGCGGCCCAGTGCAAACCAGACCGCCAGCATGGCCAGCGCCAGTCGAGCCAGCCAGATCAACCCCAGACGGGTGGTGGACAGGAGCGCGCCCATCGCCGGCGCCCAGGGCAGAGCCAGCTCAACCCCGGTTGCCTGGCCAGCCTCGGAAAGGATGCCGAGTATGGTTGCAACCAGAACTCCACCCAGCCCAAGCCAAACCAGCCGGTTCCAGACTGGCGGGCGTAAAACATTCGGAGAGAGTTCCCCCGCGTCTGTTTTCAGGGCCGGCTTCCAGACCAGCCACAGGAAGGGCACCTGTCCGCCCAAAAGGGCCAGGCATGCCAACAAAAGCCACTTGGAAACGAGGGCGCTGGCCGGCAGGCTGGAGTTGGAGGTTAATTGGGTAGGCTGGGTGGTTGGAGCAACGCCGGTTCCGACGCTGAAAGTAAAGGCGCCCTCGGTCTGGTGCCCGTCTGCGGCTGAGACGGCCTTCCAACTGACCGTGTAGACCCCGGTCTCGAGCGCCGGCAGTGAAACGGTCATGCGGGTCGGGTCGGATGGGTCGACCCGCATGTCCTTCTGGTCAGCCTGCAGACCATGCTGATCGAACACGATCAGGCTGCTCAGGCCCTGGGCGACCGGCTCGCTGAAAAACAGTTCCACCTGGGCCGGAGAGGTGGCCAAGGCTGCATTGGGCGCCGGGTTCGAACGCAATAACAACGCGTGCGCCGAAACTGGCATGGCAATCGCAATGCAGAGCAGCAGGAAGGTCAGGAACAGCAGCAGCCGTGGATGTTTCATTAATAGAGAACCACCGATGGTTTAATGGGATTTACGCAGGCCCATCAGCACCATTACCAGGGCTGCCAGTGCAATCAGCAGGCCGGCGAGCGCCAGCCAGCCGGTCAGGCCGAAACTGCTCCCGCTTGAGGCAGCCTGTACGTTCGGGAATTGGACCGAGTCAGCCGCCTGAACCTCTTCAGGCTTGACCTCGACTTTGACATCCGTCGTGGCCAGTTTGCCGGTGACATCCACGGTGTAGAGACCGGCAACGGCCGGCAGCATGGGGGCATCGTATTGTCCGGGGGTATCTTCCCCGAGTGGCTGCAGGGTCAGGGCCTTGCTCTGCCCACCGTAGGAAACGGTCATGGTCAGCCCCGTGGTGGGGTCCGTGACAGGGGTGTCTTTCCCATCGCTGGTCGTAAGGTTCATGATGATGGCATTCATCTGCCCGACGATGGGCGGCTCGTTCAGCCAGCCGATCTCTACGTTGTAAGGGCCATTGGTGACGGTGGTGTGGGCGGAGGCGAGAGCGAAGATGGCCAACGTCATGAGAAATGCGATCAAACATGCAAAAACGAACCTTTTTATTTTCATAAGGTAATCTCCTTATACACTTTTCATGAACGAGGAACGCTGGGCAGAAAATGTAATTAGCCGGAATGACATCCCGGGTCGATGGTTCCCGATACTATTATATTAGCAAAACCTTTTTATTGTAATTTGAGTATGTTTGAGATAATTGGCTGCGTGGGCACGAATCCAGGTACTGAGTAGCATCAGCCCCGGACGATTTTCCTTTTTATCGGTCAGACTGTAAGCTCGCAGCGGCGGCACGCAAGCCTTCGACCAGACGATCCAGCGTCTCAGCTTTAGTGATAAACGCATAACCGGCATCGGCAATCGCAGCCTGGAAACGGGCATCCGGATGATTGATAAGGACAATGACCTGGGCAGCCGGGCGGGCTTCTCGAAAATCTTGAAGAGCCACTCCTGGATTGTTGGGGAGCAAGCCCCAATCCAGCAACAACCAATCTGTCCTGAGATTGGGCACCGCCCGTATAAATTTAGGCGTTGTTGGGCGATTTCCTATAGTGTCAAGTATTGTGTGTAAACGGATTGAACATTAACAAGATACTCTGTTCTCAAAGCGAATGACCAGTTGGTTGAGGATGGACGGCCAATCTGCCATGGGATTGGTCCACTTTTTGATGATATCCCGATTGGCCAGGAAGAGCAACTTGCGAACTGCCTCGCCCGTTGGGAAAGAGCCTCTGGATTTGGTGACTTTGCGTAGCTGGCGGTTGTAGCCTTCGACGGTATTGGTTGTGTAGATCATCCGCCGGATTGCGGCTGGATAGTCGAAGAAGGTTGCCAGGTCTTCCCAATTGTTTTCCCAGGAACGGATCGGCCACTGCATATTGGCCATTCCATATTTCTCATGCAGCTTGCGCAAGTTGCCTTCTGCGGCTTCACGGGTCGGAGCCTGGTAGACCGCCTTCAGATCGACGATGAAGGCCTTTTTATCTTTCCAGGAAACGTATTTCAGGCTGTTGCGGATCTGGTGGATGATGCACCGCTGGATATCCGTTTTTGGGAATACGGCCAGGACAGCTTCCTTGAACCCGGTCAAGCCATCCATGCAGGCGATCAAGATATCCTTCACCCCCCGGCTTTGCAGATCAGTGATCACGCTCAACCAGAAATTGGCACTTTCACTGCCATCCCCAACCCAATGCCCTAAAACATCCCGGTGACCTTCCAGATCGACGCCCAAGACCACGTAGACGGCAGTATTTTCGACTTTCCCTTCCCGCCGCATCTTGATGTGGATGGCATCCAGGTAGATAATCGGGTACAGGCTTGCCAATGGTCGGCTTTGCCAGCTTTCCACCAGTTCCCACACCTTGTCGGTGATGGCACTCAAGGTGCTGGGCGAGACATCCACCCCATACAGTTCCTGCAAGGTCTCCTGGATATCCCGCACGGTCATACCTTTGGCGTACATGCCTATGATCTTGTCTTCCAGTTCATTCGTATTGGCTAGTATACTTTTTCACCAACTGCGGTTCGAATTCACCATTGCGATCCCGAGGCACCTGGATCGTGGTTTCTCCTTCCGAAGAACGTACTTTCTTTGTGTACTTTCCATTGCGATTATTCCCGGAATTCCGTCCCTTTGGCTTCATAGGGTTCGTACCCCAGATGTTCACTCAATTCCGCTTCCAGCATCTGTTCGATGCGTACTCGCAAACAACCGGGCGAATATGCCATCCTTTCCAAAGAAATCATCCATCGATTTCGCACTCGCCAATTCTCGCTGTACTTCTTCTGCGCCTGGCATGATTTCCTGGATATTCAGTGGCTTTTTCTTTTTCTCAGACATTGTGTGTTCTCCTAAACGGTCGGCTGATTATAGTCTCCCGTTTACACACAATATCGTACACCCTCTTGTTGGGCGATTTCCTCCCTCACCCTCATTTTTGTTCCATATCTTTCACAAAATATCCCCAAAAACAGCCCAAAACTGCCCATTTAACCCCCGATCCACGTGGATCAATTCCTACATAGCATTTCCCAAAACACCGCCACCCCTCACGAAAACCGCAAAAACCTTCAAAACCTGCAATAGATCGGCCTTTTCCCTTCTCTCCCTGTTCTCCCCCTTTCCCTTTCCCGAATTGTTCCTCGTTGTTTTGGACAAACGATCCCGCGCAAGCCGAAAAAACGGGTATTGGAGTTGCTGGCTGTCAAATCCTGGCTAACCGGTTCTGGTGCGCTGCCTCGATGGCCGTCTTCAAATTCTCCCAGGGCGTCTCGCTGGGAACGGTGCAGTCCGCCGCCAGGATGAAGCGCTCCGGCGCCTCGGCCAGCAGCTCTTTGACCGTCTGGCGGATGGCTTGGGCGCTGCCGGTGGCGATCACGCCCTTGCGTTCCAGGCCGCCCATGAAGGGCCGCCCGAAAAGTTGCGAGATCTCTTTGGGGGTCAAAGCCTCGGCGCCCAGCTTCAGGCTGCTGTTGACCACCTGCCCGGGGTAATCCAGGAACGGGCTCAGGTCCGAATACCCGCCCTCATAATCGCAGATATGCAGGATATTGAACGTGCAGTCCCGGATCTCGTCCCATACGGCCAGGTCGGTCGGCTTGATATACTTCCGGAAGAGCGGGCTGTCCCCAAAGCGAAAAGTTTCCCCGCCCTGGGTGGAGGCATAAAACCCATCCACGCCGGCCCGCTTGCAGCCGCGCACCAGTCTCAGCACGTTTTCGGTCATGATCTCCAGCCCCTTCGAGACGGCTTCCGGCTTCTCCTGCATTTGGCCGGCAATATCCGCCAGCGGGTCGAGATGCCTGGCCCACATGAAAGGCGAGTAGAGCGTCATGATCACCAGGGCTTCGCTCTTGGCGGCTTTGACCAGCCCTTCGGCCACGCGCACCGGCGCTTCGAAGAACTCTTCCGGGTAAAGCGGAGCATGTGCCCAATCTTCCGGTTTGCGGAGCTGTGGAAAGGGCGGCAGCGGCAGTTCGAATTGGATCTTGACGAAGTCCATGCCGGTCTGCCGGAAAAATTCCAGGTGTTTGTCGACGGCGGCCTGGCCCTGGTGGTGGGAAGTATCGAAATGCATGAAAAACCCGGCCGGGATCGTCCCCGGGACGGGGTTTTCGCTGATCAGGTTGAGCATCACGTCACGACGGTTCATCCGGTTTTACCTTTCTCGATCAAAAAGTTCAGAAGTCTGGCTATCCTACAGACCAAACCAGCGCGCCCTGCGGCTGGAGCCAAAATAGGCCTTCTCGCCCACCAGGGCGGCCGAGGGTCCGGCAAAACTTCCGGTGGGCGCCGGCCCTGAGAAGAAGTCCACATCCACGCGCCCGACCTGCTGCGCACCAAACTCAACGTAACAGGAACCCGCTCCGGAGTAGGGCAGGGGCGGTTCGCTGCCGGTCACTTGCGCGATCAGATCCGCCGCGACCACTCGGGCGGCGCCTTCGGCGAACACGCCGGCTTTAGGCGAGCCAACGCTGGTCACGTCGCCAACTGCATACACGCCCGGGTAGCGCGTCGCCAGGGTCTTGCGGTCCACCGGGATCCAGCCTTCCACGGTCATGCCGCTGGCCGCCACCACCTCCGGGACGCGGTGCTTCGGGATGCCCAGGAACAGGTCGTAGGGCAGTTCGCTGGCATCCTCCAGGATGGCGACCCGGCGTTGCGGATCGAGCGACTTCACCAGGTGGTTGGGAATAAAGCGGATGCCGCGCTCGGCGAAAGCCGCCAGCAGGGCCTGCGAGGAATTCGGGCGAGGGCGGGATCGGCATTCCGAACGGCATGACCAGGCTGATCTCGCAGGCCTCCCGCACGCCGCGCTGGGTCAGATGGTCATGCAAAAGCAAGGCGGCCTCACTCGGGGCCGGCGGGCACTTGAACGGCGTGGAGCTGACCCCCACGATCGCCTGGCCTTTGGAGAAATTGGGAAGCACCGTACGCAGGTGCTCGGCTCCGGCGAAGGAGTAGAACTCGTAGCCGCCTTCGGTCAATCCGGGTGTGGCCTGCGGGTCGTACTCTGCCCCCAGCGCCACCACCACTACATCCGCCTCGTAGGTACCCTGGTCGGTAGTGACAATCCGCTGCCGCGGGTCGATGGATGTGATAACTTCCTGGCGAAAACTTACCCCGGGTTTAACGATATTCCGGTAGGCCATGCGCACAGATTCGGGCGTCTTGCGGCCGAACATCACCTCGAACTTGGAATAGCCAAAGAAAAAAGATCATTCCGGTCGAACAGGGTCAGTTCGATGCGGTCGGCGATCGCCTCGGACAGCATGCGCAGTAAGTTCGAGTCCGCCGAACCCCGCACCCAGCACAAGCACGCGCAGTTTGTTCATGGTCTATGCCCTTTTTTCGTCTTTTTACCATTCCCAAGCTGGCTCCTGCCAAATGCGCTCAATCCAGTTGTTCTGAAATTGCCCCGGCGATATATCCGGCGTCTTCTTTGATCCCATAGATGATGCCCGATTTGCGACTATTCAGCCACGGAAAGCCGAGGAAATATACGCCCTTCAGCGGCGAAATGCCGCGTTGGTGGATCGGATTGCCGTCTGGGTCAAATACTGGCAGGTGGATCCAACCGAAATCCCCATTGAACCCAGTCGCCCAAATAATCGTGCTGACCCTGGCCTCCCGCAGGTCCAGCCGCCTCAAGGGCGAGACGCAGGCAGCCTGGGGATCGTACAGATCGGCCGGATCGTCTTCCAGAGGCGGCGGTGTGATTCCCGCCCGCCTCAGGTCAGGCCTCAATATTATCCTTCTGCCGTTGTGAGAAGGCATCTGCAAAGCGGACATTCTCGGCCGCCTCATCACCCAGGACGAGCGTGCTGCCTTCCACATTCAGCAAATGGCCCAGGATCACAGCCTTCTGGCGCCTCAGGGACTGCAGGCTGACGCGTGTGGCCATGCCGCCCGAGCCCGGATACCTGCGGCTGCGGTGCGCGGCTGATCGATTTGTCCTCCAGGCTGGAGTAGGTTACATCCAGCCAGCCCATATCGATCCACCACTCCAGGATATCCCGGCCTCGATAGCGGCGAAAAGTACGCCCAGACCTTGCTGGTACAAATGTAAACCGTACAACCAGCCCAGAGCAGGTCTTCGGCAATCTGGCAGCCGGATTGCCCGCTGCCGACCACCACGACTGCACCCGCTGGCAATCTCCCTGGATTACGGTAGCCGGATGAATGCAGTTGGGTTATGGTCGTAGGTACCCGGGCATGTGTCGCAGGATATTTTGGTGTATGTTGGACACCGGAGGCGATGACGATGGAACGGCTCAGGAAGGACCCATTTGATTGTCCTCGCTGCTGGTTTTAACAATGAAAACCTGTTCGTCTTCATCCTGCTCGACCGAAACCACCTCGAACCCCGGTCTGACCGGCAATTGGAAGCGCTCAACGTAGCTTTGAAAATAATCGACCAGTTCGGCGCTGCGCCAAAAGCCATCCGCTCCGGACCGTCATAGGGCAGGCCGGTAAGACGTTCATGGAATTTATGGTATTCAGTTGAATGATCCCAGCGTTGGATAGCCACGATTGCCACCCTGCCTTTATCGAAAACGATATGTTGGCGATTATCTTGTTTCAGATAATAGCTAATCCCCAAACCCGCCTGACCGGCGCCTACAACCACGCAATCAAGGATTGTCATATCCTCACTGGAGCAGGTTGCCGGATTCAGTCAGAAGTGGCGCTAATTCCCGCAGTGAAGTGCCGCTAATTCTCGCTGTGCGCTCAGCATTGCCGGGTGAGCGCTGACCAGCTTGCACGCCAGACGGCGAGCTTCCTTGAGAACCCTGCAACTGCTTTCGAACCTCGAGATCATTGCGTTGTGCCCAATGTTCAACAATCTTACCCTCGCGCAGGCGGAAGATATGGATGAACTGCCACTCCACGGGTCTTCCTGCGGGCTTGATATCTGCCAATATCGGGAG
This sequence comes from uncultured Chloroflexia bacterium, assembly GCA_963776475.1. GTDB lineage: Bacteria > Chloroflexota > Anaerolineae > Anaerolineales > Villigracilaceae > UBA877. The sequence continues at coordinate 134,636 of CAVZMZ010000032.1, read as the reverse complement.
AGAAGACCCGCGCTGAGTACCTCTCAGCGTGCTGCGCACCACAACCTTGTCACCTTCGGCGATCATATCGTCTACCGTTGTTATTTCATCGGGAAAAGTCTGGTGGATGGCTCGTAAGATTTTTTTGTAGGGTTCAAGGCCAATTTGGGCTCCCCCAAGCGCATAATTGGAGACCTCCGGCGACATTACTTCGTCCAGCGCCTCCAGATCGCCGTTTTGGATCAGGTCGAACTGGCGTTGGATCACGGCTTTGTTCTCTTCAATCGTCATGCTTCACACTCCATTTGGCTGCGGCAGATCTGCCGGTCCATCTGCCACGAAATTGGGCTGCTCTTTACAGGTTTTGTAGGTCGGAGGCATTTGATTGCACATCCAAACCCTGCTTATCGTACACTTCCATCGTAACAAACAAACTCGATTAAGTTCCCCTCCGGATCTGGGAAGTACAACGAGCGGACATGTAACCAACCGTGATCGGCCGTATTAACGTGTAACCCCAACCCTTCCAGGCGGCTCTTCTCGGCTTCGTGATCTTCCAGTGCGATATTAAGCGCAATATGGTGCAGTGTTGACGTTTCCGGGCCGATTTCTCTCGCCTTGTTTTCCAGGAAATTCACGTCGTCCGCTCCAAAGAGCGCTAGATTCTGTGTGTGGCCGCCATAGCCTTCGGCGATCTTAAAGAACACGAAACTTTCCTCGCGCCTGATCACTTCCAGGCCAACCACCTCTTCGTAAAATTTCTGCATCCCATCCAGGTCCCTGACGCGGATGGATACTTCCCCCAACCCTTTGATTCGGCGATCTGACTTGTTCATGATTCCTTCTTTGCGACTGGTAGCATCAACCAACATTCTGCCAGATAGGAATTAATGTATATAGATAAGATAAATGTTATCATATTAGAAGAGAACCCATTATCCACCCGTCGGTACTAACAGTAGTAGATTTACATGAGCGATCTGTTCCCCTGGCCCGAAGCGTAAGCAATTTTCAACCTGACAAGAATTTATCCTGCTGGTGTGTCTTTAGATGCTGGGTAACACTCCGATTACGGATAGATTGGATTCCACTCCTGGAATAAGGTATCCCGTTCACGTTCAAACCAGGATCAAGGTAATCGCAACCAGGCATAAACCGACCCCCAGTTTCTGGTACCCGGAGATTTTTTGTTTGGAGATGACCGCAGCCAGGATGACGGTCATGACCGGCGCCATGGCGGAGATCACGACCGCCAGTTCAGGGCGGGTCAGGCGGGCTGCCAGCAGGTAGAAGGCGTTGCCGCCTCCGTCCAGTGCGCCCGCCAGGATTGCCAGGCGATTCCCTTGGAATGAAGGCAGCCGCGTTCGCTGGAAAACAAGCACCAGGATGGCAAAGATACAGGCGCTCAACTTGGCAATCACGAGCGGTGAAAAGACGTAGCTGGCATCCGTTTGAACGATGCAGAGGAAGAATCCGCCAAATCCCAGGCCGGCCAGGATGGCCAGGCCCAGGCCGTGCGTCTCCCGGCTGGAGCCTTGGTCCATGGTGACCAGCCAGATGCCGGCCATCCCGGTGGCCATCCCCACCCATTTCTCCAGGCTCGGTGTGCCGTGCAGGAGCGTGCCTACCAGCACCGGAAAGACCACGCTTACCACCGCCGCGGTCGGGGCAACCAGTGCTGCCTGGGTGGTTGCCAGGCCGCGGTACAAAGCTGCCATACCGAGCGCGCCTGAGATCCCGGCGGCGACACTCCACAGGATCGAGATGGGTCCCGGAAAGGCTTCGTGCAGGATGAGCATTCCAACCAGCAGCGTGACCATCCCGGCGAAGGCGATCAGCGCCAGCGCCTGGAATTGGCTGCGGTTGCGGGAAGCCAGCCCGCCGACAAAATCGCCGGAGCCCCACACGACCGCCGACATGAGTGCGACTATTCCTCCTAATACGCTGTTGCCATCCACCTGGAGTTTCTCCTTTTCCTGCCTGCTTTTTTATTTGGCCTTTTATATCATAGGTTGGATATGAAATGGTATTTTTTTGGATGGCGATGCGGAGTCCAAAATCTCCAGATTTTGGAATGTGGCACTGGACTCCACTAAGCAAAAAAAAGGATGTACCTGTTACCCGGGAGCTTGGCTTAGTGGTTAATTTCCGGTTATACTCGAAAGGCACTCAAATATAAAAAAGGGAATCGCAGAAAGGAATGATTTATGGCATTTAATCTCCGGAACCGCCACTTCCTGAAGGAATTGGACTTCACTCCGCAGGAAATGCAATTCCTGCTGAAGCTCTCGGCAGATTTGAAGGCCGCCAAGTATGCCGGCATCGAGCAACAGCGCCTGAAAGGCAGGAATATCGTGCTGATCTTCGAGAAAGCCTCCACCCGCACACGCTGCGCCTTCGAAGTGGCCGCCTATGACCAGGGTGCGCATGTCACCTATCTCGAACCCACCGGCTCACAGATGGGCAGCAAAGAAAGCCTGAAGGATACAGCCCGGGTGCTGGGCAGGATGTATGATGGGATTGAGTACCGTGGTTTTGGGCAGGAGCGCGTGGAAACGCTGGCAAAATACGCCGGTGTGCCGGTCTGGAACGGCCTGACCAATGAATTCCACCCGACCCAGATCCTGGCAGACCTGCTGACCATGTCCGAACATACGGACAAACCTTTCCGGGAGATGAAACTGGCCTATCTTGGGGATGCCCGCTACAATATGGGCAACAGCCTCCTGATCGGCGCGGCGAAAATGGGCATGGATTTCCGCGTGGTGGCGCCCAAATCGGTCCAACCGGCCGACTCCCTGGTGGAGAGTGCGCTTGAAATTGCCAGACAGACCGGCGCCAGGATCACCCTGACTGAAGACCTGCAAAGCGGCGTCAAGGATTGTGATTTCATTGAAACGGATGTGTGGGTTTCGATGGGCGAACCGGCCAACGTCTGGGAGGAGCGCATCAAGTTGTTGGCTCCCTACCAGGTTAACGCGGCGCTGATGGAAAAGACCGGCAACCCGCAGGTAAAATTCCTGCACTGCCTGCCCGCCTTCCATAACCGGGAGACCAAGGTGGGCGAAGAGATCTTCCAGAAATTTGGCCTGGAATCCATGGAAGTCGCGGAAGAAGTCTTCGAAGGTCCCGCCTCGCTGGTCTTTGACGAAGCCGAGAACCGGGTACACACCATCAAAGCGGTCATGGTAGCCACGCTGGGTGCCTGACCTGGATGAACTAAAAAATTTTTACGGAGGAACCATGAGTAAAAGGAAAGTGATCATCATCGGAGCGGCGGGCAGGGATTTCCATAACTTCAATACCTATTATCGCAACAATGAAGCCTATGAGGTGGTTGCCTTTACCGCGGCCCAGATCCCGGATATTTCCGGGCGGTCCTATCCGGCCGAGCTGGCCGGCAAGGGTTATCCCAAAGGGATCCCGATTTTCGAAGAGAAAGACCTGCCGAAGCTGATCAAGGATCTGAACGTGGATGAATGCGTCTTCTCCTACAGCGACGTCACTTATCAACGAGTGATGGCCACGGGCGCCATCGTGGAAGCTGCCGGCGCCAGTTTCAGCATGCTGGGCCCCAAAGACACCCAGATCAAGAGCACCAAGCCGGTTATTTCCGTCTGCGCGGTGCGCACCGGCAGCGGCAAAAGCCAGACCTCCCGGCGGGTGATCGAGATCCTGATGACCAAAGGTCTCAAGGTGGTCGCCATCCGTCACCCGATGCCATACGGCGACCTGCTGGAGCAGAAGGTCCAGCGCTATGCCGAGATCTCCGACCTGGCCAAATATAAGTGCACAGTGGAGGAGATGGAAGAATACGAACCGCACGTGGTGCGCGGGAACGTCATCTACGCCGGGGTCGATTACGAAGCCATCCTGCGGGCGGCCGAGAAGGACCCGAAGGGCTGCGATGTGATCCTGTGGGACGGCGGCAACAACGACTTCTCGTTCTATAAGGCTGACTTGCAGATCACGGTAGTGGACCCGCACCGTCCGGGCCACGAACTAATGTATTATCCCGGTGAGATCTCCCTGCGCATGGCGGATGTAGCGGTGATCAACAAGATGGACAGCGCCGATGCGGCCGGCATCCAGACCGTCCGCAAGAATATTGCTGCCGTCAACCCGAAAGCCATCGTGGTGGATGCAGCTTCCACGCTGGACGTGGATGATCCGTCGGTCATCAAGGGCAAGATGGTCCTGGCGATCGAAGACGGTCCCACCCTGACGCATGGCGAGATGAAGATTGGCGCAGCCGTGGTGGCTGCCCAGAAGTTCGGCGCGGCCGGTTTCGTCGACCCGCGCCCGTACACGGTCGGGAAACTCAGTGAGACTTTCAAGACCTACCCCAACATCGGCGTGCTCCTGCCTGCGATGGGGTATGGCGAACAGCAGTTGAAGGACCTGGAAGCCACCATCAACCGCACCGAATGCGACTCGGTCGTGATCGGCACCCCGATCGACCTGAGCCGGATCATCAAGATCAATAAACCGTACACGCGGGTCAACTACAACCTGCAGGAGATCGGCCGTCCCAACCTGGACGGAGTCCTGGAAGATTTCGTAAAACAGCACAAACTGGGCTGAACCAATTTGCGATCTCTTAAATAGATATTCCCCCGTCCAATTTGGGCGGGGGATTTGGTTGTTCAGGTGAGCGGGCCGGAAGTGGCGAGAGCCGTCACGAAACCATCTACCATTCAGCACCATTCAGGATGCCGGGAAAACTACCATAACGTATGCACTGAAGCACGGATATGGCGGTCATAGATCGCCCGGATCTGCTGCATGTCGGCCTCTGAAAGCGCCGGCAGGTCGGCTGCCCGGATATTTTCCTCAAGCTGGCTCGGACGCTTGGCGCCCGGGATGGCACAGGTGACTGCCTCCGACATGAGGATCCAGCGCAATGCCAGTTGTGCCATGGTGGCTTGAGACGGCACCAGCAGGCGCAGTTCTTCGACGGCTTTCAGACCGGTAGCAAAATCCACGCCCGAAAAGGTCTCGCCGCGGTCGAACGCCTGGCCCTGGCGGTTGAAACTGCGGTGATCGTCGCGTGCGAACGTGCTGGCAGGTGTCAGCTTGCCGGTCAACAGACCGGATGCCAGGGGTACGCGCACGATAATCCCCACACCTTTGCGTTGGGCTTTCGAGAAAAACTCATCCAGCGCCGGGCCAGGGTTACCAGTGGTGCGGTGAACCTGGCGGGCAGCGGGATCCCTGCCGGGACAAGGTTGGGTTTGCGCCTCCTGAATCATTGATTCGGGAGGCGCTTGTTCTATTCAGTGCCTTCTATATGGAACTTTCTATCCCGCACGGACGTCCAAGGTATAGTAATATGTTCAGGAGACGAGAAATGATGTATAAGCTGACAATTCTTCTGTTCACAGCCCTGCTTGTGGGTTGTTCAGCCGGCTCCACCCAGGAGGCGCTCCACAGCCTGCCAGCGGAGGCACTGTCTCAAGCGACTGCACCCTCACCCAAGGTTGTTTTACAAGTGGACCCGACCGCAACCGTTATATTCCAGGCGCCCGGAGCATCCAAGACCCCAACCCCTCTTCCATCCGTAGTGCCCATCCCGTCCGGCCTCGAACCGCAGATCGAAAAGGCCAGGCAGGATCTGGCTCAGAGATTGGGGGTGGCGGTGGAGGATGTAACCGTTAAAGCCGTCATCGGCCAGGAGTTTTCCGCCAATGCGTTCTATTGTCGTAAAACCACGGAGCGTATCGCCCGGGATGACAGCTCGATTTTGATCTCGGGCCAAAGTATCCTGCTGAGCGTTTCAGGGCGCGGGTATGAGTATCATGCCAACGACCAGACCGTGCTCTTCTGCCGGCCGTTGCAATAAGAAGCCCTGAACAGGCTGCCGGGTACCTGCAGTTGGCTGCGGGCGAAGGAATAACAATAAAAAGCCATCGGGACCCAAAGTCCCGATGGCTTTTATTCAAGAGGCCTGACCCTTTCAACCAGATCCTTCGGGTCTATAATTCAAGACTTATTCGGATTGGCAGGCCGCGTACTTTGGAGACTCCTTAGTCATAATGATGATGGTGGTGATTATCCTTCACGATAGTGGTGGAGGCAGAGGCTACGGCGCCGTTGGCATCATCCGACAGGGTGGCCTCGTTTTTGATCACGGTATCAAGCGGAGTGTCTCGATTTACCATCACAGAGAACTCGATCGTCTTGGTATCATTTGGTTTAAGCGTCCCTGACCATTCGATGCTGTTCGTTGATTTTTGGTAATTGTTGCCTCTCAAGAACTTGAGATTGGCCGGAAGGGGATCGCTGACCGAGTAAGTCTGCGCGGCGGGACTGATGTTGCGTACCTTGAGCTGGTACTTCAGGGTATCCCCTGGAAAGGCCTTGTCCTGGTCCACCTTCAAAGTAAGGTTGCCCAGGGAGGTGGCATTCCAGACCGCGAGCTTGCCCCAACTGCCATCCTTGGCCTTGTCAAGCACCGCGATGTTCACGCCGTACTGGACCCCGGAATCGCGCGGGTCGCCCGAACCGAGGATGGTATCGCCAAGATCAACCCCGTAGAGATCCGTAAGGGGCATTTTGTCCAATCCGGTGATCTTGGTGGTATAGCTACCTGTTGCCGGAACGACCAGGCTGGCCGGAGTATCCCAGAAGTACAATCCGTCGTTCGCAGGCCGGTAGCGCAATCCAGGATAGTAGCCCAGCGAGTCATGGAATTGCGACACAGCCGGGAGGGGCGTAAAGGTTTTGGTCTCCAGGATGTTGCCGGTTGCATCGGACAGCCTGGCGGTGAAGGGGGTGGTCTTTTGCAGGGTGAAGGTGGCATTGCCAGGCTGGCAGCGGGAGTTCAGCCGCAAGTGCGCTTCGGAGGTACCCAGGCCGGCCCACTCCAGTGGCCAGTAGTGACTGTCGACCACCAGCAAGGCGTGCTTCGGGCCATAGCTGGGCGGGTCGTAGAGCGAGTTGTAGAGGGTGTAATCAAAGCCCTGGGAAGCATTACGCAACCACAGTAACATGCCGGGGGCCGTGTAGGGGCAGCGGTCCACCTGCCATTCGGTGGTTGCATCGTTGCTGTAGATCGTGGTGTATGGATAGACCAGGCCGCGGTCGAAACCACTCAGGTTGCGCCACTCCGCCAGGTAGTACATCGGGAAGGTCTGGCTGAGCGGCACGATCTGCCAGGAGGAGGTCAGCCAACCGTTGGGTGGATTGTCGACTGCGTCGGTGAACAGCGTGGTTGTGCCGTCCGCCAACGTGAAGTCGTCGGCCCACCAGCCATCCCACTGCACAGCCAGGTCGCTAACGTACTCCAAGCGCAGCATGATTTGCTGGCCTGCGAAGGCGGATAGGTCAAACCTCAGCGTACCGCTGCCCTGACCCGTCAAACCCCAGCCTTGATTGGCAGCATTGGGGTTGGTATCCGTCAGGAAACCATCCATGTCTTTAAGAATGGTCCAGTTCGCGCCGCCGTCTGTGGAGACTTTGATGTAACCGTAATCAAAGTCCTGTTCAATGCTCCAGTAGCTGGCGAAGGAGAAGATCGGGCTCGTGGTGCCTGTCAGATCGAAAGCGCGATCCAGGGTGAAGTCTGCCAGGTCTTGCTTACCAGACCACCAACCATTGCCTGCGCCCGCCCGGTTGGGAACATTGATAACCGTATCAGGCAGGTTGATCTTGATGCCCTGCTGGGTGCCCTTTGGGCGCAGCGAAAGCTGGCCAACCGTGACGTTTTTTACACCGGTCTTGTAATCCAGCTCGACCGGATTGGCCCAGCCGACCAGGTAGCGGAAGAACAACGGGAACGGCGCAGGCTGCATACCGCCCAGCTTGCCATTCCAGGAGCCGGCTTCCATGATCGCCCAGTTGGAGACCGAAGCCTGGGCATCAGTGGTGTAGATATCCGGCAGGCCGAAGGCGGCGTGGCCGAACTCTTCGGAGATGACGCCTACGTCAATATTCTCCGGGTCCATGCTGTACTCACGCACGTAAATATTCCGATCCGGGCAGCCGGCCGAACCGGCGGTGCAGGCCAGTTTACCCGTGGGATAATCGATCAGGGAAGCGTGCGACCAGATGGCGAAGGTGCCTTGCTGTCCGCCGCCACTTTCCTGGCCCATACCGGCGTGGATCACCGTGAAGTTATCCACGATGCCATTGGCATCGCCGTCATAAGTCTGCCAGGCGAAGGTCGGATTGTCAGCGTTGACGGCGTCTACTACTTCTTCGACGAGGTCGGGTGCCCGCACGTTGTTATTGCCACCGTCGCAACTATCCGCGCCGTACCAGCCCTCGGAGTGGGCAGCCTGCAGCCACTTGGGGTAGACTTCGCCCTTCGGGACAAATTTTCCCTCGGATTGCTCGATGTAATAGTTGGCCATGGTGTTGCCGCGGAAATCAAGCTTGCCCAGGTTGGGGTGATTGACGATCACGCCGGCCTTCGGCCCCACGCCAAAGTACAGATCAGTTGTACAGCGAGGGAGTGGCGTCCTGGTACCAGAGCGTATTATTGTCGCGCGGTCCCGGAGGCCGGGATCTGGTTGTGCAGGGGTCCTGTGGTGGTTACCGGCGTGCCGCACCAGTCAAAGGTGTCGCTGTTGGGGAACTCCACCGGCACAGCCAGGCTCATGATCTGGGGAGGCGCCGCGGCGGCCTGGACAGCCATAGGGCTTATATCGCCCAGGCGCTCTCTGTCCAGCAAGGCGCGCAATTTATCGGGGTTGGGAGTGGTGGGGTTGCGTTTGGCCCACTCGCTCATGAATGCGTTTTCAGCCTGGGCTTTGAGTTCAGAGCTGGAAAGGGGTATGGCCTGCTCTTCCAGGAGCGTGTCGATCTGTTCAATATTTGGCACCCGGTAATGAGCGTTGAATTTGGTTGTCTGGAACATAGCCATTGACTGGACGCTCTTGACTACATCAACGCTGGCTGGTTTTTGGGCGCAAGAAGTTCCCAGCACAGAGATGGTCAAGATGGCAATCAGGCAATAAACAAACAATTTATTCTTCATATGCTTCTCCTCAAAAAATGGAAAGATTTTTGTTCATGATAATAGAGCTATGCCTTCGGTTGAATTATCGTTTTGATACCCAACACTCCTTTCTCTAAAAAATCCCTGGCTGGAAAACAAAAAAACTGCCGGATATAATCCATTCGGCAGTTTGGCGGTCTGAGTGTATACAGATCCATAACTTTGCGCCCCCACCTCGCGATGGGTTAGCCATTTCGGGGATATATTTATTCACACCGATAGGGAAACCGACCGTAACAATAAAGCGTACTAACATGATACATCATTATTGCGCCCGATTCAAGTGGTTGGCTGATGAAGTTTTAAAATGGGTAGATTTACACGGCAGGCCTCTGAATAACCTTGAAGAATATCCGGATCTCCCAACCCGATGTGCTTGACTGCTTACAATTTATCCGTAATCTTCCACATGGATAGACAGGATGCCCTGGATTTTGAAAAGCAATACCTTAAATAGCCCTGATAACGCGGAATGCCATTTCGCCCCCACTATTTGGACAACCGGAAAATTAATAAAAGCCGGGCACCGGTGTCAATTGCCGGTGCCCGGCCAGTGTTTCAGGATTTACTGGCAGTTAGGATTAGGGTGTGAACTGGCTGATGCGTGTCGACCAGTTGCCAAGGGCTACACGTGGACCTGCTGCACCGGCGGAGCTGGCGCACGTCCCCAGCAGGTTGTCACCGGTTCCGCCATTGAAGAATGGGCCGCCCCAAAGGGTGTAATTGCAGGCGCTGGCAATGTACTCGCTTGCAATCCAGATCGATTTGCCATCCACAACAGCCGCGCTATAATCGCCCCAGCGGGTGCGAGGTGGATCGCCGACCTGCGACTTGTAACTGGTGAAACCATCATCCGGAGCGGCGCCTGTGCCGCCAGGGACGACGTTCCACACGCCGACGCCGACTTTGGCATCAATCGAGGCGAAACCAGAGCTTGGGTTGAGGCTGTCACCGGCAGCGGTGAAGGCTATGACACCGCGACCACTGGGAGTAACCCCAATCGCCGGGTAAGTGAAGTCGTAGCCGGCCGCGCCCAGGTAGCCCTGCATGTCGAGCTTCGACGAGTGCGGGTTAACGATGAACCAGGCAATTCCGGCGCGTTGTGCGCCTCCATCCGGGTTCAGCGCCGTATCGAGCGCACCCCACAGCTTGCCGTTGGCATACATGACCTGCTGCATGCGCGAATCGTTCGCGTCCGGCGTCGAGATCACTTCAGTGTGCGGAGGCTCACCGCCGAACAACAGCCGCCAGCAGCCAGTTTGGCCATTGAACAACAGTGTGCTTGTATCGTTGATGCAGAAGCCCTGCGGAGTACTGGTTGTCGCCGGCGTGCCGGCCCCAGGCTGCTTTACTTTAGGCGGGATTGCGTACGGGTTAACGTTGAGCACCTGGTTGGTGAGGCTGAGAGAAGGTGAGGAACTGTTGAGCGATGAAGTGTTCTGCAGCGACCAGACCACGAGATTTGTGGATGCACCAGTGAAGGCACTTCCTGCGGCCTCAGCACCGGCATTCGAGCTCATAAAGAACTCGGTACCGCCTTGGCTTCCATCAAATTGAGAGGCAGGCGATTGCGCGGGCCAGACTGTGAAGCCTGGCTCGGTCTGCTTGGTGGGTGAGGTGGCATTGACCATCCCGGTGGTGTCGATGTGCACCATGGTCACACTTGCCGCACTGGCAGCCAGTTGAGCCTTGGAGAAGGCATAGATCTGAGCACCGTCAAAGTTGCCCGGCCCCCATGGATAGGAATTGGTTGTGATGTAGAAACCGTTGGCGTCCGCCCCGATGTGCGGGTAATCTCCCAGGCAGGGACATGGACCGCCGTCATTGCCCACTGAGCCATCGTTGGTGACATCGGTCCGGTAGATGGTCCAAAGGCCGGTTGGGTTCGAGGTCTGGCTGACCGCCAGATCGAGGTGGTTCACGAGGGTATAAGCGCCATTCGGATATGTTTCGAGGGTGAGGGCAACCAGGAAGAAGCGCTGGGTAGCTGTGTCGTAAAGGCAGCTTGGGTCGGTGACGAATTGCGCACGAACACCAGTTGCGCGGTCTATGGCAGGTGCATAGCCTAAGAAGGAGTTGAGATCCACGGCGTGGTCCACATTCCTGGGTAAGCCGGATACGATGTTGGTGGCGGTATTGTCGGGCAAAACCGACTGCCCGCTGGTGTTATATACATTGAAGACATCATTTATAGCCTCAACCACAAAGCCATTGCCTACACACAGGCCTTGATCGGGCGGCTCAACCGTGAACTGGTTGCCGCCGCGCGCATAGCGCTGCTGGTAAAGGTTCAGACCTTCGAAGCCAGTATTGAAGGTTGGGTTGGATTTGGCCTTTTTACCGCTATTGGTCGAGGCGCCATTGCCTGAGCGCTTTGACAGGCTGCGGTCGATGACTGTACCCGGATAGGGTCCGGGTCCGGCCGCCGAGTCCAATTGACCGGGGAATTCTGCCTGGGTCACGTCGCCGGGACCAGACGGGGTATAAGCGCCGGTTTGCGGAGAAGTGGTACCGCCGCTCGGAATCTGGCGGGTGGTGCCTCCAGCTAATTGAGGGCTGGCCCCGGCTGGAAACACGCCAATCAGGCTGCTGAGCAAAACAAGCGCAGCCATACCTGTAAAAACCTTATTGATTTTCATACGTTAGTCTCCTCAGACTACTCAATTCGAATTGGCGAATTTTCAATCAACTTGCGAACCAGATTATTTTTCTTACTCCAATAACGACCACCTCCTTTTTGGGCCATTATCAATAGTCGGAATAAAGACATTGTGATGGTTATTTTTGAATAATAAAAACAGCTACCGGATAAACTCGTTGGAGTTTATCCGGTAGCTGGTATCCATCAAACTAAGAAATGACGGATAGAGAGATAATTGCATTCACATGATTATCTAAGAATAAAATGGCCTCGCCCGAGACATATGTCTGGATGGCGAAGCGGGTACTGGTTCTGCCTGGATAGAAATAATTGGGTGGAGGTACCATCCCAATGGCTAATCTGCCTGCTGACCAGCCCCCCGGCATACCAATCATGCCGAAAGATAACTTAAACAACGTCAAAGCCTGTCTGGATTCAATACCGATAAGTATGTTTTACAGTTACAAATATACTTGTAAGGTCAACCAACAATCTAACATATTTTACATTATTTACCAAAAAAGTGGAATACTACTAAAGGACTATTGCTCCGCCAAGCGCGCCACTCCGGATGTATCGCTGGATGCCGATCCCATCTCGGGCGCCTCGGTTTACGACAGCTCGAATAATTATTGTAAATAAGTTTGATACAGCCTCCCCAATTTGGGGAGGCTGTTCTTTTATGAATTTCATTCCTGACGGAAGCTACAATAATTCTCGAGTTTTTTTGGTTTACCTGCCCGGTCAAGATCCAGGACGCGTCCACTTCCAAGTTCCCATGTTGTTGAGTGTCCAGTAGGCTTCCTCGAGCAAACGAAAATGATTGTGCTCTTCATCGGATAGTTTCCTGAACATTTCGTGGCCGCGCGGGTCCACGGATTGGGAGGCCAGGTCGGCGTAGGCTTTTTCCGACTGTTTCTCGAGATCCATGGCCGCGGAAATGATGCCCATAACAGTCTTTATGTTCGACTCTTGAACCGCCTTGATTTCGAATACCGGTGGCTGGGGGAAGTCTCTGCCTGCATAATCAATAAATTCACCGGTTTCTGCCAGTGAAGTCTCCAAGAGGCCGATCTGCTCGTAATGGAATTTCTCAAATTCGCTTAATTGCTCGAATAAATGCCTACCCACTTCACTACTGACCTTATGGGCGGCGTCTGCGTAACTGGCAGATGCAAGCCGCTCATTTTCCTTGACCACACGGACTGCATCCAACAGGCTTGGATTGCTCATAGGTTCCTCCCGGAAAGTGATTTGAGGTACTTGTTCAAGGTTAGCTTTGGCAATTGAATCCGTTATTAATGGCGGTTTTTGAAGAGGTTCACCGATAACAAGATTTTCAATCTCCAAATTGGAAGATTATTAGTTCACAGTTTAACTCAACTCGTTTATTCTATCAATGGGAATGCTGGTGGATTGCCGAAAAGGCGAAACCTGAACACCTTAGCATGTGTACCCTGTTTCATCCGACCAAGTCCCGGGCATCCGAGTGGATGAGGATGCCGCCGGGCTTGAGCAAGCGGAGTTCCTGGCGGCGGATTTCGCGGGCAACCTGCAGGCGGTCGGTGGTCCTTGGGAATTGAGCAGTGAACTCGGGCGAGCCGAACAAACGACTGTCCTGGAGGCCGTCGAAGGAATGCTCCGGCAGGAAATCCAACGCGCCCGGCTGCCCCAGGTTGGCGCGGTGGTGGGTAAAGGCTTCACGCTCCAGGTCGCCCATGTCCACGCCGACCGGGTCGGCGCCCAGCTCGAGCAGCATGCGGCAGAACCAGGGTTCGAACAAGGCCGTGTAGCCTTTAGGCGGGTGGCCGAGGGTGAGTTTTCCGAAAGGCGTATTGACGTGGACCGCAGCAGGAGCCCGGCTGGTATTGGAGCCGCAGGCGATATCCAGAATCTTCAAGCCGTACAGGCTGGATAAATTCCCAAACGCACTGGCAAGCCGGCCGGCCATCTGGGCAAGGATGTCTGCGACACCGGCTTCAAGTGCAATTTTGGCGCTCAACCCATACCGATCATCCAGCGCCTGGAGCATTTTTGACATCAGGCTGCGCTCGCGAGGATCAGCCCAGAGAGGAGAAAGCCGGGCAATGAGTTGATCAAGCTGGTTGGCATGAGGGACTGTATTCATAAATTCCCTTTAGGGGGCGAGATAAATCCTGGCTTACCCGAAAAAGATGGATTCATCCTTGATCAATCCTACGCCAATTAAATGGCCATCCAGATCTGCAAAGACAAATTCACGCGAACCGTAGGAGGTGAGCGCAGGTGGCTGTATGATCCTGGCGCCCCGGGCTTTTATCTCCAGGTAAAAGGCGTCGACGGCCGCCAGGCTCTCGGGAACCAGGTAGGCATCGTAGCCGGCGCCAAAGTTTTCACGATTGGGTTTTACGGCGCCATACTGGGACTGCACAAGAACGATTTCCACAGTATCCCGATACAGGGCAGTGAACTTCTCTACCTGCTCGTGATGTTCCACGGCACGGAACCCCAGGATGTCACGATAATATCCGGTGGCTTTTTCGATATCCGGCGTGACAAACACGATCACGCAACTGCTCAATTTTGGCGGGTTCATGGGGGGATTCAGGCTCCTTTCCGATCAGGCGCAGGGGCGGCGGGCAGATCCGCGAGCAACCAGCGTGTGTGTATCCCTCCTGGAAGACTTGTAAAAGTGAGCGGATCTCACGTTGGGGATTCATTGAAAGCCTCGCTGTTCTTTCCAGTGCGTCTGCAACTGTTCAAAACTGATCCCATAGCGGATGGCGATGCCGCGGGCGTAACTGAGACCGCGCGGCGGACCGGGTTGGATCTGGTAGGTGCAGCGGACGTGATCTTCGAAGATAGCCTGCCCGCCATCTTCCAAAGCTACACCGGCTACCAGGCTGACCACGCGGCAATCGCCGGGTACTGCGGTATTTAGAGCATCCAGGTCTGCGGCGAGTTCGTGCAGGTGGGTGGCAAAGATGGCGCGCACGCCGAACAACTTGAGCGCCTGGACGATATCGCGTGCCAGGTAGAGGCTCTCGCCTGGACTGGTGCTGGAGAGCAACTCGTTCAGCAATACCAGGCTTTTAGCGCTGATCGACCGGAAAATTTCATTCAGCCGTTTGGCTTCCTCAGCCAGACGCCCGGTGCCCTCGCCGGTCTTTTCAAGGGTGGTGAAATGCGTATAGATACCATCGACGGGGCTCATGCGGGCAGCTTGGGCCGGGACATACAGGCCGGCCTGGAAAAGCACCTGCGCCAGCCCGACGCCCTGGGTGTAGACGGTCTTGCCACCCTGGTTGGGACCGGTCAGGATGAAGATCCGGCCTTGCGGACCGAAATCGACATCGTTCGGCACGATGAAATCGGCGGAGGATGGGAGCCCGGAATCCAGCTGGTGCAGGGCCAGGATCAGGTTCACCATGCCCTGTATGGAGCACAGGCGTGCTTCAATTGTAACGGCCTGAGGAGCGCACATAGGCAGCCCGGCGGCCTGCATGCGGCGGATCAGCGCAACCGCCCCCAGGTAAAAGGCGATTTCGCTCTCGAGTTGGATGAGCAAGCGCGCATTGAGCTGGGCATACTGCTTCAGCTCGCGCGCGATCGGCTCCAGGATGGCGCGTAAAATGTCAAACAGGTCGCGGAAGAGCGGCACCAGGTGCGGATCGGCTCGGTCGGGGATTTGGACGACCCGCGTGTCGATGCCGTTCACCATCAGGTAAGGTACTTCGTGCATGGGGCCAATGCCATGCTCGGGATTTTGCCCGGCGACCTTGCCCAGCAAGCGGTCGAACAGGGTATCGCCCCGGAAGGGCTTGTCGTGGATGGCCAGCAGGGTGGCTTCGATCGGCCGCAGTTCGGAATCCAGGTTGATGCCGATGGTGATACTGGGGACGGTGTTCAGTTTGGCGAGCAGCTCGGGCAGGCCCTTTTCAAGCGAGAGGAAAGTCTCATCTTCTGCCAGGCTGGCCAACTGCAAGCGCAACTCGGCGAGCCCGCGTGAGCGCGCACCCGAACCGGTTTCGTCCAGCAGAGCCTGGAACTTGCGGATGCAGGTGATGTAGGTGTTGAGTTCGGTCAGGCGGCCCAGGGTTTCGGGGAGAGGTGCCTTATCAGTACGGGTTTCGGCGTAATCGTGTAGTTTTGCGAGGGTGGGCAGCAGGGCTTGCAAGGCGCCGGCGAGAGCCGGATTTTCAAGGAAATCCTGCAGGATCTCCTGGCGGTAGGTAAGGGTGTCGATATCGCTGCACAATTCCAGCAGGATGGCTTCGATGGAAGCCTGGTATTTGTTGTCGAGGCTGAGATCCCAGGCCAGCTGATGGATGCCCAGGTCCTCGAGCGTGTTTTCGCCCCAGCGGTTTTTTCCGGAGGAGCGCGGGCTGCCGGGAGGATAGAGCAAGCTGAATTCGAGATCGGTTTTCATGACGCCCTCGATAATGTAGTGATTTAATTGCAGGGGGAATTATAGCATTGGTGGAAGTGCGTTTTTTTGCTATTTACTTTCCTATATAGGCAAGATTATGCCTTTATGGGAAAGCCTGGTTCTGCTAAACCTTTACAAGGGCAGGCATCCGGTGTTGGGAAGGACCTCCACCCCGGCCCTCCCCCAAATGGGGGAGGGAGTCTTTATTCCCCTTCCCATTTGGTAAGGGGCGGCAAGTTGATCCTTATTTGGGAAGGGGTTGGGGGTTAGGTTCTTTATTTTCCGAGACATGCTGATAGAATTTCACGGCATACGGTAGAAGAATCCTGCTCCACCCGCTGATTACTGAAATGGAGTACATGCAAACCCAGTGTGGATAGGGCAATGTCACGTTCAGCATCGTATTCCCGCTGTTGAGCATGGATGCCTCCATCCACTTCGACAACCAGGTCGGCAGCATGGCAAAAGAAATCCACGATAAACCCGCTAATGATCTGTTGACGGCGGAAATGGAAACCGCCCAACTGGTTACCCCGTAAAGTCTGCCAGAGTATTTTCTCTGCGGGGGTCATATCTTTACGAAGCTCCCGGGCGCGCTGGAGTTTTTCGGGGTTGATTATCTGGCCGGGGATGATGTTTTTTGCTGGCATCGGGATTTCCTCACGGACTGATCTTGGCTCCTCATCCCAGTTGGGAATGGGTATGGAAGTCAGATCCAGACATGATTATCGCACCATTTAGAAGATGTGTGTGTTTTCAGCGGTATCCGATGGCCCGAAGGAACTCCACCCCGGCCCTCTCCCAAATGGGGGAGGAGTCTTCACTCCCCTTCCCATTTGGGAAGGGGTTGGGGGTTAGGTTCTTCGCGTGGGATGCCGATCAGGATGCATTCCATCGGCCTTACATCCGGGCAGCCCAGCAGGCCACGCCAATCACGCCGGCGTTGTTGCCCAATTGGGCGGGCACCACTTCCACCTGGTCAACCGGCATGACGAAGACACGGGCGCGTAAGCAACGCCGGATCGGATCCAAAAGCAGCTCGCCGGCCTGGGCCACACCACCGGCAATGACGATGCGGCGCGGGCCAATAGAGGCGCAGATGTTGGCGGCGGCGATGCCGAGATAAAAACCGGCTCTCTCATATATATCTTTGGCGATTTCGTCACCCGCCCGGGCTGCGGTAGCGATTAATTCGGGTGTGATGCGGTTCAGGTCGTGTTCACACAACTCGTCGATCTGGGTGGTCAGGCCCTGGGAAACCGCTTTCATGCCCATCGCGGCAATGGCCGGGCCGGAGGCATAGGCCTCCAGGCAACCATGGTTGCCGCAGCCGCATTTTGGGCCGTTGTAATCGATCATGGTATGGCCGAGTTCCCCACCAGTACCGCCGATGCCGAGGTGCAGCCGGCCGTTGAGCACCAGCCCGCCGCCGATGCCGGTGCCGATGGCGAAGACAGCGATGGTATCCAGGCCGCGCCCGGCTCCGAAGCACCATTCACCGTTGGTAATGGAACGGACATCATTGAGCAGGGTGACCGGCAGCCCGGTCTTTTCTGCAAGCGTGGCGCGCAGCGGGACGTGCGGCCAGGTGCCGGGCAGGTTGGGCAGCAAGAGGGTCTCGCCTCTTTCCAGGTCAAGCACGCCGGGCACTCCAATGCCAATGCCGCCGATATGCTCTTTTTGCAGCCCGGCAGACTGGATGACCTGGTGAACCAGATCAGCCAGGCGCTGCATTACGGCCGCATGACCGTCACGCGCCTGGGTGGGTATGCTGACCTGGTGAAGCACGCCGCCATTTTCCACATCCACAACTGCGGCGCGCAAGTTGGTGCCGCCCATGTCACACCCGATGTAATTTTTCATGGTCCACCTGTTTAAGAAAGCGGGGCACGTTGTTGCGTGCCCCGGGTTGCTGTGCTTGAATAAGTGAACTGAGTTCCAGATTTATCCACAGATGAACCCGGATAAACATTGATAAGAATAGATTCGGTTATTTTCATCTGCGTTGATCTGTGGAGATTTTTATTCAGGAGCGCCTATTAATGGAAATAAGGCTTGAGGACATCGCGCGAGAGATAGAAACCGCGCTTGACCAGCTCTTCATTGCCTTCGAAGACGCGGTCTTCATGCTCGATGCTGACCACGTAATCATAACGGGCGGCCGTCAGGGCGGCAAAGAACTTTGGCCAGTCCATGTCACCCAGCCCCGGCAGCCGGGGTACCTGCCAACCCATGCCCTGGGATAGGACGCCGTTATTGTAGAGACCTTCACGGTCGATATGCAAATCCTTGGCATGCACATGGAAGATGCGGCTGGAAAACTCACGCACCACGCGCTGAACATCGATCATCTGCAGGATGAGATGAGAGGGGTCCAGGTTGAGCCCAAAATTATCATCCGGGATGATCTCCCACATCTTGCGCCAGATGGCCGGAGTGCTGGCAAGGTTATTGCCGCCGGGCCATTCATCGTAGGAGAAGAGCATCGGGCAATTTTCAATGCCAATCTTTACGCCATGGTCGCGGGCGAATTTGACGATGGGCGGCCAGATCCTGGCGTATTGCTCGAGATTATCCGGGACGGTCTTGTCTTTATCCTTGCCGATGAAGGTGCCAACGACGGGAACTTCCAACATTGCGGCGGCTTCGATGACCTTTCTCAAGTGGGAGATGACCGTGTTGCGATGTTCGGCATCCGGGTGGAGCGGGTTGGGATAATAAGCCAGGGCGGAGATCGGCAGGCCGTAGCCATCCAACATTTTGCGGATCTCACGGGCTTTGGACTGGTCGAGCGAGGTCACATCAATATGCGTCACACCCGCATAGCGGCGGGTGGCTTTTTCGAGCGGCCAGCAGGCAATTTCAATGGCCTGAAAACCGCTCTCAGCGCCCCATTTGGCGGCCTGTTCGAGGGTATTGCCAGGTAAAGCGGCGGTGAAGAAACCGAGTTTCATGCATGCCTCCTTATTTGATCTTGATCCAGGTTTTCGTAAGAGCACTGCGCTCGATGGCCTCACATAATTGCATTTCATAATGGCCATCCGCGAAGGTTGGGAAATCGGGGGTTTTATCATAATCCCCGGCCAGGATGTATGCGTAAACCTTGGCATACAGCTGCTTGAAGGTGTCCGGGAAGCCTTCATTATGGCCGCCCGGGTAGGAAGTGACTGCACGGGCTTCCGGCGATAGCAAGGCCGGGTCTTTCAGGAGATTCTGGTTGGGTTCCGTGCGGTGGCCGATCCAGAGCTCATTGGGTCTTTCGGAATCCCAGGCCAGGGAAGATTTGGAGGCGTTGATTTCAAAGAAGAGACGATTTTTCCGCCCAGCCGAAACCTGTGAGACCGTCAACACGCCGGTAACGCCGTTGGTGTAATGCAAGAGCAGGGTGGCATAATCCTCGGTGTGGATGGGCTGGTCAATGTAATCCTCGGGTGTCAGAAGCTTGCCGGTGAAGGTTTCCAGGGGTTTGGCGGGTTTTTTGCGGATGGGATGGAAGGTCTTGAAGTCGGCGTAGACTTCTTCGATCTGCAAGCCGGTAATGAAGGTCAGCAGGTCCAGCCAATGCGAGCCGATGTCGGCGACGGCCCGCAAGCTGCCTCCGAGCTCCGGTTCCAGGCGCCAGTTCCAATCGGTGGGGAAGAGCAGCCAGTCCTGCAAATACGAACCCTGCACAATAAAAAGATCGCCAAGCTGGCCGCTCTGCACCAGGCTGCGGGCATGCTGCACGATCGGATACATGCGGATGTTGAAATTGATGGCGTTAACGAGCTTTTTCTGCCGGGCAAGCTGGACGAGTTCGCCGGATTGGCTGGCGTTCATTGCCAGGGGCTTTTCGCAAACTACATGCTTGCCTGCCAATAAAGCTGCCCGGGCATGCTGGTGATGCAGGTAATTCGGCGTAGCCAGGTGCACGACCTGGATGTCCGGATCGGCCAGCATTTCATCCAGCGAGTTGTAAGCACGCGGAATGCCAAGATCAGCAGCTTTTTGCCTGGCCTTTTCAGGGTTTTCTTCCGCCAGACCAATCACCTGGATGCCGTTCCGGCGCAATGCCTCGATGTGCGCCGGGCCGATAAAGCCAGTTCCGGCCACACCCACCCCGATGGATTGCTTGGTTAGTTGCTGCTTGGCCATAATGAAGTCTCCAGGAAATTTGATGTTTAAGACTTCCGCCACAGGTCAATTGGTTTTGCGACCCTGGGCGGCTGGTACGGAAAGTCGATACGACGACCTTCGCCGGCAGATTGATAGGCGGCATACATGATCTTGAGTACTTCGCGGCCGTCTTCACCGGTTTCCATCGGCGCTTCCTTGCCGAGCACGTTGTTGACGAAATGCTGCATTTCCTGCGGGAAGCCATAGTTCCAGGTTTCCTCGAACATGGTGAAAGTGTAGCCCTTGGTGCTGCCGGCTTTTTCCACGGCATAGCCGTAGCCTTCCTCGGAATAGGTGAGCAGTGAGCTGCCCCTGAGCAGGTCAGCACGCGTATGGCCCTTGCTGCCATAGATCTCGCAGCGGTCATCCACGCCGCCGCCTTTGGCCCAACTGTTCTCGATCATGGCGATCTTGTTGCCTTCATACTCGATCACAGCGTAGGAATGATCCTCGCCTTGGGTGCGGGCCTGATGAACGAAGGTCCCCATGTAAGCCGTTACGCTCTTGACTTTGGGTTTGCCCAGCACCCAGCGGGTGTATTCGATCGAGTGGCAGCCCATATCCAGCATGACCCCGCCTCCGGAGAGATTCACATCCCAGAACCAGGGCATATGCGGACCGGGATGCTCCTCGGATTGTTTCGCCAGGAACGGCTCGCCGATGGCGCCTTCGCTGATCAGTTCTTTTGCGCGCACATACTTGGGCGCGAACAGCAGCTCCTCGGCATACATCAACAGCAGCCCCTGTTTTTTACAGGCGTCAATCATTTCATCCGCATCCTCCAGCGTAATACACAGCGGCTTTTCGCAGATGACATGTTTTCCGGCGTGGGCTGCATCGATGGTGGCCTGGCGATGGACGTAATTGGGGATGGCCACCGTGACCACGTCGATCTCTTTCATGTTCAACATTTCCCGATAATCCTCGAATGAATTCGGGATTTGGTGCGCTTTGGCAAATTCCGCTGCACCTTGCAGTGCGGCAACCGCCACGATCTCAGCATCCCGCACAAAATGGCTGAAAGCATAGGCATGCAGATCGCTGACGAATCCAGCTCCGATCAAGCCGACTTTGACAGTTTTGCTCATGGCATTCTCCTTTTTTCCAGATCGAGTTCAGACAATTGCCTGTAATGAAATTCAAAGAAAATAAGCAGGGCGGATCCGGTTTGTAATGGGCAGGAATGCGGCGACAGGGAAACTTCTGTGTTTCAGCAACGAGGCAGTGATGAAGAAGCGCCCCGCTTATTCAGTATTATTGCCGCAGGGCTTGCTGGCGGCCATAGATGGAAATCAAAACCAATAAGGTGGCTCCCAGCACCATGCGCCGGACGGAGTCGGGCATCTGCATGGTGGTCAGCAGGCTGGTGAGGAGCGTCAAAACCAGCGCACCGGCCATCGTGCCAACGTAACTGCCCTTGCCGCCCGAAAGCAATGTACCGCCGACGGCGACCGCGGCAATGGAAGGGAACAGGAAGGGGTTACCGATGGCGATGAAGACCACGCCGGTATTGCCGACCACCAGGAAACCGCCCAGGCCGGAAAGTGCGCCAGCCAGTGCGTAGGTTGCCAGCACCATGCCGGTGACATTGACGCCGGAGAGTTGGGCAGTCACGCGGTTGGTGCCGATCGCAAACAGATATTTTCCGAAGGCGGTGCGTTCCATGAGCAGCCACATCACCAGCGCAAAAACGATCCAGATGATGATCGCGCCCGGAATGCCGAAGATCAAAGGGCGGGCGATAATTTTGGTCATCAGCGGGCTGACGGCGCCGCTGACATTGCCGTGTTGGACCAGCAGGATCAAGCCGGTGACAACCCCCGACATGCCGAGGGTCATTACCAACGGAGATATTTTCAAGAACGAGATACCCAGGCCGTTGAGCAAGCCGATGACTGCGCCGACCAGCGATGGCTGCCAGCAAGGCCGGCAGGACGCGACCGTCGCTGCCATTGACGATCACGTAGGTGAAGATCGCCGAAAGTGTCACCACCGCGCCGGCCGACAGGTCAATGCCCTCGCTGCCGCTGATGATGACCAGCGTTTGCCCGGCGGCGATGACTCCCAGGAAGACCGACAGCCGGATGATATTAATGGCCTGGGCCCTGGCAACGGCCATATCACTGCCAAAACCGTTGGGCAGCAGCCCGCTCAATACGAAAAGGATAATGGCCAAAAGTACAGCCGCAACCGGCGGGGAGATCCTGATGCGTTTCATTGGCGCTTCCTCCGGAACAGGTTGATCACGCCGGGCGCGGCCAGCGCCACAACGATGATGGCTGCGTTGACAAAAGTCTGCCACCAGGTGTCGATGTTGGCAAAGGAAATAATATTGCGGATCAAGCCGAGGATGATGGCCCCGATGATGGCACCCGCCACGCCGCCAACGCCGCCCCGCAGGGCAGTGCCGCCGATCACAACTGCTGTGATGGAAGATAGGGTTAGCTGGTCGCCGGTGCCGGCATTCCCGGAACCGACCAGCATGGTGATGGCAATTCCGCTAATGCCGGCCATCAGTCCGGCGATTACGTAAGTACTGAACTGCACCAGGCTGACCGGAACGGCGGTCTCATAAGCGGCCTCGGCCTTGCCGCCTACTGCAAAGAGATAGCGCCCGTACCGGGTCTGCTGAATCAGCGCCCAGGCAAGCAGGATGATCCCAATCACAAAAAAGGCCAGCGGCAGTCCAAGCGGGGTGGTGTCCCGATAAAATCCGGAGAACGCCTGGGGGATGCCGCCGCCCGGGTTGGGCAGGATCAGACAGTGCCAGCCCCGCATAAAGGAAACTGGTGGCATAGGTGGTAATGATGGGCTGCAGGCGCATGTAGGCTACAAAAAAGCCGTTGACCGCACCCGCCAGCATGCCGACCAGCAGTACGACGAACATCATCAATACCATTTTTTGCGGATCGCCCTGCAGTCCGACTTGCGTGGCGAGCAGGACATTCACGATGGAGACGATCGAACCGACGGATATGTCAATGCCGCCGCCCAGGATGACGACTGCCTGTCCGGCTGCCAGGATGACCAGCGGCAAAAAGACACGCATATTGCTGTTGAGCGTATCGAGCTTGAAAATATTGGGCTGGAAGAATAAATTGACCAGCGTGATGATTACAAGGAGCAGGAGGGAAAATAAATAGGGATTGCGAAGCCGGAAGGTCTGCCAGCGTTGTCTGTTCATTGCATGCTCTCACGGGAAGCGCCAAGGCTGGCGGCAACGAGATTGGATTTAGTCAGGCTTGTGCCTGCCAGTTCCGAGCGAATGTTTCCATCGTGCATTACCAGCACCCGGTCGCAAAGGCCCAGCAATTCTTCATCGTCACTGCTGTAGAATAAAACGGAAAGCCCGTCTGCACATAACCTGGCCAGCAGGCGGTAGAATTCGGCCTTGGTGCCGACATCCACGCCCTTGGTGGGGTCATCGAGCAGCAACAGGCGTGGCTTGCGCAGCAGCCATTTGCCGATGACCACTTTCTGGGCGTTGCCACCCGAAAGCCCGCTGACCGGCTCATCCAGCCCGGCCATTTTTAGACTGAGGCTGGCGCTGACCTGGCTGGCGGATTGCCTGGCTTTTCGCATGCGGGTGGGGAAACCGTACTGGTTCCAGGAAGGCAGCAAGAGATTTTCAAGGATCGAGCGGATGAAAAGCAGCCCTTCCTTGGCGCGTTCCCCGGCACGAGCGCCACGCCTTTGTTCATTGCCTGGCGTGGATTTTTGAAGCGCACCAATTCCCCCGCAAAGGTTACAGTGCCGGTGTAAGGCAAGTCGCCAAAAAGAGCCAGCAGCAGAGTCGCGTTGTCCCTGGCCTTTCAGCCCGCCGATGCCAAGCAGTTCGCCTTCATGCAGAGTGAAGGCCACGCTTTTCAAAATATCCGTGGAAAAATCGTGCAGCTCCAGCTGGACCTTTGGCTGGTTCTCAGCCTGGCTGGAAGTCTTCCGGCGTTCCCCGGCAACCTCGGCCGATTCTTCACCGACCATCAAGGCAACGATATCTTTTGTGCTGACGGATTTCATGAGCGCCTGTGCCAACGGTGATGCCATTACGCAGAACAGAGTAGCGGTCGGCAATTCGGAAAATCTCCTCCATGCGGTGGGAGACGAAGATAATGGCTTTACCAGCCTGCTTCCAGCGCCCTGACCAGCTCAAAGAGACGTTCCACCTGGCGGCTGTCGAGGCTGGCGGTGGCCTCATCCAGAATGAGCAAGCGCGGGTCAAAGCTGACCGCCTTGAGGATTTCAACGATCTGTTTTTCATCCGGGGGCAGGGTGGCGACCGGAACATCCGGGCGGAGACTGGTCTTATAGGTGCCGGCGAACAGCTCCAACAGGACTTGCGTCTGCCGGCCGATTTCCTTCGTATCGAGCAAGCCGGGCCGTTTGAGCGGTTCGCGGGCAAGCCAGATGTTTTCTGCGACAGTCATCTGGGGGATGAGACTTAAATCCTGAAAGACGGTGGAGATGCCCAGGTTTTTGGCTGCCTGCGGCGAGGAAAATTGACCGGTTTACCATCCAGGAGTAGTTGCCCTCCATCGAGGACAACTACTCCATTGATGATCTTGCTGAGTGTGCTCTTGCCGCTTCCATTGGCGCCGATCAATGCCACAACTTCGCCCGCATTCACATCCAGGTTTGCATCCGAGAGGGCGACTACGCCCCCATAGCGTTTTACGACGTTGCGGGCAGAAAGCGACAGGGCCATGGTTTTACTTCAGGAAGAACTGCTGAACTTCCGCATCGGTCATGATGCCATCCAGCAGATAGCTGGCGGGCTTGCCGGTGCACTGGCTGGTGAAGACATCCTGGAAGTTATCCTTGGTGACAGTGAACGGGACCGGGATGACGAACTGCGTGCCGGATGGGCCACCGAGCTTGGTGGTGTCGATTTTCTTGCCCTCCAGCATGTTAACGGCGATGCGCAGGCCGGTGGGGGAAACACCCGGGGGATTGGCAACGGCGATGGTCTCGAAGTTCGGATCGACTTTCAGACGGTCAGCCCACAGTTGCAGGAACTGGCAGCGGCCTTCGCCGATAACCACGGGGAATTTGGCGGGATTGGCAGCCAGCACGGCCTGGAAAGCGCCGATGGCCATGCCATCCTGGGTCCAGTAGGCATCCAGGGTGGGGTAAGCGGAAAGGAAGTTGGACATGACCTGCTGGCCGGTGGCTTCGTCCCAATTGCCGGTGTCCTTGGCCAGGAGTTTGATGTCAGGATACTTGGCGAAGACTTCGTCCACGCCGCCATGCGGGCGACATTGGCGGGGTGGCCAGGGACGCCTTCGATCTCGACGATGTTGCCCTTGCCGCCGAGTTTGTCAGCCAGCCATTGGGCGGAGGTCATTGCCCAGGCCTTCTGGTCGATACCGACATCGTAAACGCCCTTGGCGTCAAGAGCCTGGTCAACGGAGATCACGATGATGCCCTTGTTGACGGCTTCTTCGAGGGTGGCGTTCAGGCCATTGACATCACCGGGGTTGACAAGGATGGCGTCCACGTTCTTGGCCATCAGGTTCTGGAGCTGCTGGATCTGTCCGGGAACGTCGGTGTCAGCGCTTTCGATGACGAGGTCATTGGTGATGCCCTTCGCCATATATTCGGCATTGACGGCTTTGAGTTCCTCGATCATCTGGGTGCGGTATTCGCTGCTGATGAACGAGTTCGAAATACCGATGGTGAATTTCTTGGCTGGGGCGGCGGTGGCGGGGGCTGCAGTGGCAGGCGCGGCGGTGGCGGGCGCCACAGTAGCGGGAGCTGCAGTGGCAGGAGCCGGGGCCTGGGTGGGTGCGGCGGTGGGAGTGGCGCAAGCCGCCAGCATGGATGTAACGGCGATCAGGATCGTTACGATTGAGACAAGCTTTTTCGTAGACATTTATTTATTCTCCTTCTTGAATTTAGGGGTTGATAGGGTTGGGCAGAAACAATGGTTACAGATTGGGCGCACCTCCTTTCTTTTATCCAGGCTGTCTAAGTTGTTTTCCAAACGATCAAATGCGGATCGTCTTCAACCATGAAAAGGTATTCAAGCACCAGCGCGATTGCGCCAATGATGCCAGCGTTCGAACTTGCACGCGAGAAATTGATCGAGAGATGAGAGGTGGCCAGCGGCAGGGAGCGCCGTAAAACTGCCCGGCGGATGGATACCAGCAAGTGGTTCCCGAAGTTGGCAATCCCGCCGCCGACGAAGATGTGACTCGGATTGAAGAAATTGACCAGGCCGGCCAAAACATCCCCGATCATCAGCCCGCTGGCGCGGATGATCTCCAGGGCAGCTTCGTCGCCTTCCCGGCAGGCTGCGTTGACATCCTCGGGGGTGAGATTCCTCCATTGGCATCCAGCAGCTTGCGCAGGAACGGGCTTCTACCGTTCAACGCGGCCTGGGTGGCCCTTTCGGCGATGGCCGGACCGGCTGCCATGGCTTCGAGACAACCCTGGTTGCCGCAGCGACAGATCGGTCCCTGTTTGTCTACGCAGATATGCCCGATGTCACCTGCACATCCGTCGGCGCCGCGATGGATCCTGCCGTTCGAAACGATACCCGCCCCGATCCCGGTCCCGATTTTTACATAAATGAAATGGTCAACGCCCATGCCATCTCCGGCGCGCTGCTCCCCCAGGGCCATAATATTGACATCGTTATCGACGGCTACAAATGCCGAAGGGAAGGTTTCATTGAAGAAACTTCGAATGGGGAAATTTTCCCAGTCCATCATCAACGGGGGAGCCACCAGGACCCCGCGTGGAAGTCCACGGGTCCGGGGACACCCACGCCGATCCCCAGGATGCGGTCGGTGGAGGTTCCCTGAGCCTGGCACATCTGGTTCACCAATTCAACGCAGCGCCCCAGGACTTGTTCCGGCCGGTTGCGTACATCAGCAGGCTCGGAACAGCGCTGGACAATCTGCCCGCTGACATCTGCCAGTGCCAATTCAAGGCTGGTTGCGCCGATATCCATGCCGACTATGTAACCGAGCTGGGGATTGATCCTGAGCAGGTGCGGCCGGCGTCCGCCCTGGGAGGCACCTTCGCCCACCTCCACCAGGAGACCGCGATCGACCAGGCTGAGGATTTCCTGGGAGGCCTTGGCTTTCGACCAGCCGGTGATGTTCGCGATCTCGGTACGGGAAATGCGGCCCTGTTTTCGAAATGCGCGCAGAATTTCGCACCTCCGCCGAATCCACGATGATCGGAGTGGCGGCCTGGCTGGCTTCCCTGTCTCTGGCAGTGGGGTTGGAATTCATTAAGTTCCGTTTGTATTCAGGATTTCAGCTTGATTGGAGTTTCAACTTATCTGTTTGTATTATATTAGGTACTCTTCGTAAATACAATATCATACTTCGTTGTTAAATTAAGAACTTCGTCCATATTATGGACGAAGTTCTGGTTTTGTAATAAACCTGTGCCTATTGGACTTGTTGGGAGATCAATCCGGTCTGCTTGTCCTTCAAAATAACCTTCGTGCGGCCGTCCGGCATTTTTTCTTCCTTGATCAGGAAATGCCCGGCGTCGAAATCCTTCAGACCGCCCTGCTCAATATTGACCTTTCCGCCGCGCCACTCTTCGATCAGCACCGGTTCCCATTTCTTGGAAAGGGCAGATTTATAACTGGCGTCGATCACACAATTAACCACGTAACCATCATAAAACGTTTCCATGGGCGGAAGGCCTTTGTCCATGGCGTTGAACATATCCAGGAACATTTCGACGTAGCCCAATGAGCCTTCCTCATCCCCAACCGGGAAGAGCCAGCCGGTATCGCCTTCGGCTTTTTCGGCCACGTACCCGCCCTGGCCGACACCCGTGAACATCTCGAAGCCGGTACGCATCCAGTGGTTCAGCCAGATCGTCCCGTCGGTGCCGGAGACCTCATCGCGCAGATCCATGCCGCCGCGGAAAGTCCAACTGACCTCGAATTGTCCGATGGCGCCATTTTCATAGCGAACCAGCCCGACGGCATGGTCCTCGGCCTCAATCGGATGAACCTGGGTGGCGGCCCAGCAGGTCACTTCCTCGGGGCGCATGCCTTTGCCAATGAAGTTGCGGGCAATCTCGATGCAATGACAGCCCATATCCACGATGGCGCCGCCACCGGAAAGATCCTTGTTCCAGAACCAGTCACTGTGCGGGCCGCCATGGGTTTCGCGCGAGCGCGCCCACAGCACCTTGCCCAGCGCACCTTTGCGGGTGGCCGCCAGCGCTTTGAGGGTCTTGGGGGTATAGACCAGGTCTTCCAGATAGCCATTGAAGACACCGGCTTTTTCCACAGCCTCGAGCATTTCGAGCGCCTCGGGGCCGTTCATGGCCAGCGGCTTGGTGCATAACACCGCCTTGCCGGCCTCGGCTGCGAGCAGCACAGCTTTTTTGTGCAGGTAGTTTGGGATCCCGATGATAACCGTGTCCACTTCGGGATCACGCACGGCGGTCTGCATATCCTCGGTCCAGCGCGGAATCCCAAATTCTTTGGCAAACTTTTCGGCCTGGCCCGGCAGGCTGTCGCAGACGATCTTGATCTCATCCTTGCTGCGAAAATTGATCAGGCTCATGGCATAGAAGCGGCCGATGAAGCCCGCACCTATTATGGCGATCTTATGCATGGTGACTCCTCTCGTGCTCAGAATTTATGCGGGTGATTATAAGGGTGGCGTTGATGAGCGTCAATCTTGCTTGCATACCGACAATTCAGTAGAATGGTGAAAACGATTATAGGATTGGATTCAAATATGCAAACAAACCTGCGTGCAAGCATGACAGCTCGCCAGCGCGTGCTGGCAGCCTTGAACCACCAGGAACCTGACAGGCTGCCCCTGGCTTTGGGTGGCGGCCCTTATGGTCTGGTGGACGAGCTCTACCTGAGGCTCGTGAAGGATCTAAAACTGGGCGAACCCGTCGCACCTTTCCGCACGGGACATAACATTTCATATATGGATGATCGCCTGTTGGAACGCCTGGGCACGGACACCCGCTACTGCTGGCCGGGACTGCTCCCCAACAGCCCGGTCAACCCGGGCGAGGATGGCAATACTTTTTATGATTCATACGGGCAGGCCTGGAAGCGTGCCCTGCCGTATTACTACGCGGCGGATGGCGTGCTTAAGGATGCACATGCGATTGCCGATATCGAACGGATTGTGCACTGGCCCGACCTGATGGATACCCGCTGGACAGCCGGACTGGCGGAGCGTGCCCGCCTGCTGCGGGAACATAGCGACTATTTTGTGATCATGCGCATGGTGGCCTCGCACGGACCGTTCCAGACGGCCTGCGATCTGCGCGGCACGGTTAATTTCCTGATGGATATGGCACGCGACCCGCAATTTGCCAAAGCATTGTTAAATAAAGTGACGGATACCATCGTGGGTCTGCTGCGGCTGGCACTGCAGACAGCCGGCAAATACTTCGATATGATCGAGCTTCCTGGCGACGATTATGCCAGCAACACCGGCCTGCTGATGTCCCCGGCGATGTTCCGCAGCTACATCCGGCCCTGCATCGAGCGCCAGGTTAAAGCCATCAAGGAATACGACCCCAAATTGAGAATAATGTTCCACAGCGATGGCGCGATTGCTGGATTATTACCAGAATTGATCGGCCTGGGGATTGACGTGATCCATCCCATGCAGCCGCTGCCCGCCACCGACCTGGCGGCAGTCAAGCGGGAGTTTGGATCACAAGTAACCTTCCTGGGGGGCATCGATATTTCACAGGCGATGACCGGCACGCGCGCCGAGGTGGTTGAAGAAGTGAAGCTGCGCATCGCACAACTCGCGGCCGGCGGAGGGTATATCCTGGCGCCCTCCAACCATCTGCAGGCGGATGTGCCGGTGGAGAATGTGCTGGCGTTATTCGAAAGTGCGCACGAGTTGGGGAAATATCCGCTTAAGATCGGATGAGGCACTGGTTATCAGGCCAGATACCTATTCCAGAACTCCACGGAAGGGCGGGCATATTGTTCAAAAGTCAGCCCAAGCTGCTCGCCCGGGACACTGCCTTGATGCTTCTGCCAGTGCCGCCAGAAACTCAGCATCAGATCGAGCATGTACACCCTTTGCTGCTCCACAAAACCGGGCGGCCTGGGTTTCAGGCGCAGGTATTCATTGATAAAAGCCTCCGCCAGCCCATCCTCCTTTTTGAGATAGTTCCTGACCTGCACAGACAGGTCCGCCTGGCCGTCGCCGAAGTGGGCGGTCATCAGGTCGAAGATGCCGCTCACGTGCCAGGCGCCTTCGCTGTGCACGACCGATGAATTATGGGCGCCATAATCTCCCAGTACAACACACGGTAGACTGGCAGAGGACAGAACGGGCCGGCCTGCATCAATCACGCTTGCGATCCAATCCAGGTCAGAAGCGGTGGTGTGATCATTGTAACCCTGCGCAGCGGCGGCTTTTTCGTGGATATTATCGATCACCCATTCGTGATAGGGTTTGTCGAAAGGCAGCACGTCGCCTGTCTGCGGATCGAATTTCCCGGCAACCACCCAGGTGAGGTTTTGCACCTCCACCAGCATCCTGGCCAGGGCTACGGCGATTTCCAGCCGGTCTTCGAGCGCCAGGCGGGCGGCAGCCAGCTTGTGATGGAGCTGCAGCCCGGGCATGCGCGGCATGATCACAAAGCTCCAGCCGAAAATATCGGTGGAAGGATCCAGCAGATAGGGATAAGGCACAGGCGCCTGCGTGCGCGCATGCAATTGGTCGACGAAGAACTGTTCGGTGGGAAACTGCCAGGAGTAGTGCGGCGCGCCCCTGAGTACGAACTTGCCCTGGGTGCTGGTCAAAAAAACGTTCTGCCCGAAGAGCCCAAACGGGACCGGCTCGGCCTCCACGAAATCACCCAGGTTCAGCCGGGTCAGGGCTGCCTGGAATTGTTCCGTGTTGATGTGTCCAAGACGGTTTGAATACTCTGGCATGCGTCTTCCATTCCGGATCAGATTGCGGCGGGAGACTCCGGCAGGAATGTATTTAACCACACATGAACGCGGATGAACACCGGACTTTTGATTGGAAAACGTGAGGAAGAATGCCCAATGCCGAGGAACGATGCTGTGTTGAGGTGGCTGTGGGGAGGATATGTGACAGTCAGTCACCTGGAAGTGAAGGTGTCACATGGACTGAGGGTGTAAATCCGAGGGTGTACGATACTGTTTACATTCCGGTCACGCGGCGCTGGACGAATGTCAAAACTGCCATGATGAGGTACAAGAGGATGGCGGCGACGCTCCAAGCGCCGCCGGCATTGACAGCCAGTCCGAGCAGACCGCCCGTCCCGGCAAAAAACAGGACTACATAGCCAATCACGATCCACCTGACCCTGCGGAAATCGAGCTTGCGGATGTAATCCAGCCAGGCTTCCACTGCCAACCAGGCCAGCATGCAGCCGACCTGGATATAGTACAACGGCGGGCGTTCCAGTTGGGGCGCTCGCAGGAGCAGGTAGAGCAACGGGATTGCCAGGATAAATTCGAACCAGCCGATCCAATGCCCGTACTGCGGCCTGCCCTGCAGCCTGAAAATGAAGACCAGGATGGCTGAAACAAAGAATACGATGGCCACTATGGCGCCCAATCGATCCAACGCTTCGAGCATAATTCTGTCTCCTCTGATAATTATGCGACTGTTGCGTTCCGGTGTCAGAGACACCGGACTCCGTCGCCTGAGGTACACAACCGGTTGGACGGCTACCTGACTTGATAACTCGCAAGCTCTTGTTTGTAGCCAAAGGGTGTGCCAGCATGTAATACGCTGCGCCAGACGATGCCGATGCCGGGACACAGCCATTCCGAGAATGTTGACCCTCCCAGCGCGCCTTCAAGAAAAAAGCAATCTGAAAAGGTACCCGTCCTGCGGGTTGAAGCCATCCTGGCGCGTGACCTGGTACGTCCAGGAATTTCCAACCTTCAAGGGCAGCTCAGTGGTGACTGCGTACAGGTAATTCGACCGGGAATCGACCTTCTGGCACCCACAGGTCAGCAGTGCAAAGGAGATGAGTAATTGCACAAGCAGCAAGCTTTTTCGCATAACGCAGAAAGAACCTAACCCCCACCCCTTCCCCATGGGGAAGGGGAGCAAAAACTCCTGCTTCCATTTTGGGGGCGCTTGTACCACGCAGCAGCAGATCGGGGTGGGGTTCTTTAACGATTATCGCGCAAGTTCCCCCGGAACGCACGCCTGGTTTGTTTAAAGTGCATTCGAAAAGGAAGGACCCGGGTTCTGGTCAGCGGACTTGAGCGGCTCGTTCAGAGATTTCCCGGTTCAAATCTGGCAACACACTCACCTGTTGGGAAAGAGCCGCATACCATGATTTCCGGAGTAACCCGAATTAAAAAATCCCCAGGCAAACATGCCTGGGGATCATGGGTCTGGGCTAGCCGAGGGCTTTGGCAGCCACGATGGTCAGATCGTCGGCCGGCGAGGCAGTGGGGTTAAAGTCCCCCAGCCCTTTGCGGAGAACGGAAACCAGATCCTGGGCGGACAGGCCGGCATTGGCTGCCACCAGGTCTGCCAGGCGCTCCGGGCCGAAAAATTCCCGGGCGGGATCGGCAAGCTCGGTCACACCGTCGGTGTAGAGTAGCAGGACATCCTCCGGCTGGAGGAAGATGCTTTCAGAGCGAAGCGTATATTCCTCCATCACGCCGACGGCCGCCCCGGTGGGTGACAGCCAGGTTAGGCGCGGGTCCCCGGACGGCCGGTAGACCAACGGCGGGTTGTGACCTGCGTTGGCATAGGTGAGCAGGCGCCGGTCGGGATCGTATTCGCCCAGGAAGAGGGTGATGAAAGTGGTCAGGTTGACGTTATGGAGGAAATAGTGGTTGATGCGCTGGACCACATCCGAGACCGAAGTCGCTATCCGTGGCCAGGGTGTGCAAGGCGGTCTGCAGGCTCGACATCAGCAGGCTGGCAGAAAAGCCTTTGCCTGCCACGTCGGCAATGACCAACCCGTAGGATCCACTTTTGAAGCGGAAAAAGTCGAAGTAATCCCCGCCGATGATCTGGGCCGGGCGACTGAAAGCGCCGATGTCAAGGCCGGGGAAAGACGGGGCGTTCTGCGGGAGCAGGGCTCTTTGGATCTCTGATGAAAACTCCAACTCGGCCTCCAGGTGGCGTCGTTCTGGTTCTGAGAGACAGTCCAGGCAGACCTCGGCGGTGTAATCGATTTCCAGAACGCTGGCTTCCACCTGGCCATGGCAGACCTTGCAGACTCCCAGGGTATCGTCTTCGGCCTTTTGGAGGGTCTGGTCGAGGATGGCAATGTGCTCGAATACCGGCTGATCAACTTTGCAATCCAGGCAGAGCTCCTTTTCGGGTTGAGGGGTGGTTTCCACCCAGTCGCTCAGGTTGCTGCGTTTTTCCTGGACGCTATGACGAATATGAGACAATACTTTCTTCTCCATAGGTGCCTCAATTTTTATATGGTAAAGTGAACTCAAAAATAGAACAATATTTCTATATATTCTACTCAAAATGGTAGAGATTTGCAAGACTTTGAGCAGGATTATTATATAGCCTTAAAGTCCCATCAATTCAGTTGCGCCTGGCCTTGTTGCAAAAAGCGACAGCTCAGTGCGGGACGCAGAGTCTGCTGAGTTTATTATGTTTTTTCTCTGCGATCTTTGCGGGCTGTGCGGTGAAATGAATTTATTAGCAGATGCTTTCGGACTTAAAAAGATCGTGCGGCCAAGCAGGCTTCCTCTTGACCTTGCCCTACAAATTATCTATACTCTGCCTACACAATTACAGCCTGTGCTGCCCATAGCAATCCATGTTCCCACGGCTAAATTGGTCACTTATTGACAGGTTGATCGTCCTGATATAGGAGACTGCCATGTCTTACACTTTGAATGTCGAAGCGCGGGCGGGTTACTTGTACGCCAGCGTGACCGGCGAGAACTCTTTAGACACCGTCAATCGCTACCTTTCTGATGTGCGCGAAGCATGCGCCAAGCATAAGTGCTTCAAGCTCCTGATCGTGGAGAACCTGTCAGGGCCCAGTCTCGACACTTTCAGCATTTACAATCTCGTCGCCGGCAGGAGCGAACAGGCTGCGCACATCGTTCGCAGGCTTGCCTACGTGGATATCAACCCTGAACACAGTGCCCAAGATATGGAATTCGCAGAGGATGTGGCGGTCAACCGGGGTATATCGGTTAAAGTGTTCCCGACCATCCACGCTGCGGAAGAGTGGATCGAAAGGGAGGAATAAGACGACACCCAACCTCCCCAATTTTCTATGCCATTATTACGAGGCCGCGGATGGACCCTTCCGGAATCTCTCGAACCTGCCGCATGCGGAAGCCGAAGCGGTGCTCGAGCAGATCCGGCAGGGCGGTCAACGCCGCTTTGCCGGTAAGCGCACGAGCGATTACATGGCTGTCCGGCGCGGCCTGGAAGAGCGGGTGCGGGAGCTGTTTATCGCCAAAGGCGGGAGCCCTTTGCGGGAACGGCCGCATTACCTGGTCCTGGGAACCTGCGCCTGGTTGATCGACTGGTATCCAGAGGGACGCGAACTGCGCATCCCGCTATCCGTGTTTGACGGCGGGATTGTAAGTTTTACCTATGGAGATACTTTCCCTGCCATGCGTTACCAGGATGGC
The DNA here is from genome assembly GCA_963776475.1 of uncultured Chloroflexia bacterium. Classification (GTDB taxonomy): domain Bacteria; phylum Chloroflexota; class Anaerolineae; order Anaerolineales; family Villigracilaceae; genus UBA877. The sequence continues at coordinate 99,868 of CAVZMZ010000032.1, read as the reverse complement.
AAGCCAACCCGCGGCCAGGTTTACACGCTGGCGGAATTACCCGGCCTGGTGGAGCAGTATGGGCTGCCGCAGGACTGGAATGCCGAAGGAAAACTTGGGCCGGACCGATATATCGAAGCGCAGGTCTGGGCGGATGAACCTCTGCAACCTTATCTTTGCATGTCCAATCAATAGGAGATTTTATGCGTACGAAACAATCCCCGGGAGGCTCCATCTTTCCTTATTACTACAAAGACGGTGAACTATTTGGCATGCACCTGGGCAGTTTTTTTGCAGATGGAGCAGACATGACCAAGCGTATGCAAGCCGAAGAGGAGTTCATCCGCACAGAAAACTATCCTTTACCGCTTTGGATTGATTTTTATCAAACAAAATTGAGCGATGAGGTGCTGGTCGAATTTTCGAAAAGCATGCTGCGGCTGCAGGCCTATATCCCAAAGCTGGCGATCGTGGGCTGTTCTTTGCGGGATAAATGGCGTTTCCGTAAATTAGCCAGGAAACACGGCTTTATATTCCCAATGCCGGTCAGGTTTTTCAGTGATCCGGAACAAGCCAAAACCTGGCTGGTAAGCGAGGATTACCGAGGCTGAATTTAGGCTTTCCCAAAATAGGTTTTACGAATGGTCAGGTTCTTTCGTTTTTGTCTTTTTAGGCTTTCCCAGCAAACCGTAAAAAAACAAAGCATTCAGGTCGAGGATCACATTCTTCGAAAGACTGCGTTGAGCGAGCGGAGCTTGAATTGCCCGGATATATAAATGAAGCGCCTCATTGGACAGATCCCGATTAATACGGCCTTCCTTTTTCCCTTGCTCGACCAGTCGGAAGATAAAAGGCTCGGTTTTGTTCTGGTAATACTCCTCCAGAAATTTTAAAATCAACCGATCGTTATTCATTGCGAATTGGAAAAAATTCTGGCTGGATTGACGATCCGCTTCATCCGATATGAAGAGCAGCTTTTCCAATTTTTCCTGAAAATGGATTTCGCTTTCAAGCACCATTTCGCTTTCTTTCATCTTTTCATCCATATAAGCGAAAATGGCTTGCCGGACTAAATTCTCCTTGCTTTCGAAAAAATTATAAATGCTGACCTGTGAGACTCCGGCTTTTTTTGCGATTTCAGCGATGCCAACGTCTTTGATCCCACGCGCTGAGAACAGCTCGTAAGCTGACTGAAGGATGCTTTTCATTTTCAATTCTCTGCGACGCTGAAATCCGTTCATTGCGATCACCCATACTTCAGAATAATATAATTTATGAAATATTATAACTTAATATTTCATAAAGGCATTGACGGGAAAGGCTCAAAGTTGTAAAATATTCGGGTTAAATATTTCATAATTTAATGATGCAGGAGTTTTCAAATGAAACAAAATCAATCCAGTCAATCCGCGGCGGCGGTGGCTTTCTTCCGGGCAACAGAGGCCCTGAAACCGGAATCAGAGCGGATTTGCTACGATCCCTACGCACACGCTTTTGTATCCGGGTTTTTATTGGCGCTAAGTAGACCGTTAAAACTCACCGAGCTTTACGAACGAATGGCCCCCGGCTCGACCTCGTTTATTTTTGTAAGGGAGCGCTATATCGATGATTTCCTCAAAGCCAGCCTGGGTGAAGGACTCGAGCAGGTTGTCATCCTGGGCGCCGGTTTTGATACGCGCGCCTACCGCATTGCGGGCATCGAGAAGACGCGCGTATTTGAGATCGACCACCCTGCCACCCAGGAAGTCAAATTGAAGGGGTTGAAAAAGATCTTCAATCCCCTGCCCGAGCATGTCACCCTAATACCGGTGGATTTCAATATTCAGACACTTGACGAGCGACTCCCAAGCAGCGGCTACAATGAACGGGCCAAAACTCTGTTCATCTGGCAGGGTGTGACTTATTTCCTGACCAAAGAAGGCGTTGACAGCACGCTGGCTTTTATTGCCGATCATTCCGGCCCAGGCAGCGCAGTGATCTTTGATTATTTCTACAACGAGGTGTTGGGCGATACAAGCCGCAAGGATATCCAGGGAATGCGCAGGAGCGCCAAGATGGCCGGCGAGGAATATATGTTTGGAATAGATAAGGGCCATGTTGAAGAGTTCTTAACCCAGCGCAGCTTCCAGGAAGTGCAGAACAAGACGCTGGATGAACTCAAACAGATTTATTTTACCGGTTCAAATGCCAGGCGGGTGGTGCCGGATGGCCTTGCGATCGTATCGGCAAAGGTGGGCATCGGGAAAGTTTAGGTCAAAGGTAAGTCACCCCACGTTTATTCGGTTTTGCCAGACTCCAACAAGGCCAGTGTTTTGGGATCGCCCTGTCCCTGGAAATATTGGTCGAGCAGACGGGCAAAGGCAGACCCCGGACCGGCGACTTGGTTGAACAAGGTCATGCAAGAGCGCAGTTTCAGGTCATCCGGTGGGGCAAAGATTTCCGAAGCGCGGCGTCCATGGAGCTGCAGGACTGTTTCTGTACATTCCAACAACCGTGTACCAAGGAGTGGATGAGCAAGGTACTGCCGGGCCTCTTCCAGGTTGCGGATGGCGTAAAACTTTGAATAGGTGCTGTTCCCCAATCCCGCCAACTGAGGGAATATGAACCACATCCAGTGGCTGCGCTTCCGGCCGCCGCGTAACTCGGACAGAACAGAGGCGTAAATGGGTGCCTGGGCTTCCACGAAGCGGTTGAGGTTGAATGGATCTGACTCTACATTCATATTATTATGGCAAGGCAACCGAAAAATCATCAAAAGCGGCCTGGGCATAGTTACCGGCGCCATTGGGCGTGGAGCCGGCCCACACCGCCAGGCCTGAATCGCCAGAGCTGAAATCCTGATCCGTGACGTGCGCGGCGCCGACCCCGTTCACTTCCAGTACGATGAACGAACCGATGCAGCTCATGCTGATCGAGAAGTAACCGTCTGCATCCGGCGTAGCGTCCGGCAGATCCTGCCAGCCCGGATCGGTCAGGAAAGCTCCATTCTCCATTTACCTGTTTCGCGATGTAGAACTGGTTAGCGTTGATGCCTGCCAGGTAGAAATTATCGATATCCTGGTAGCGACAGACCACCCCGTAATCACCGGTATTACCGGGGGCGGGTTGGGCGCGCACTTTAATGATGACATCCGTTAGCGGGCGAGGCAGGCTATCGGGACTGGCGGCAACCAGGTAATAGTCAGCCTTTTTTGCTGCCATTTCGTAAAAGCCCAGGGAGTTGTAACCGGCTTCGGTGTTATCGGTGGACTGGACCAGCCAGCCGCTGTCACTGTTCGAGAAGTCGTCGCTGAAGGAGGTTATGGCGGAGTCGGCGGGCTGAACCGGAGGGATCGTCGCCGATGTGGCCCGGGAGAATAGTAGCCGGCGGGAGATCGACCGGAACAGTCGTTCCCAGCGGAGACTGGACCGGAGCCGCCTTCTTCTGCAGGTTGAAGGCCACTACCAGCGCCACTATACCCAGCACGCAGCAAACCCCGGCGATAATTACCCCTGCCACTGCGATATAAAGCCACTTGCCACGTTTTTTGGGTTCGAGAGGCGGGGGCATTGGAACCTGTGGAGGTGTGGGAGGAATGGGTGGATTTTGTGGGGGCGGAGTTGGGTATGCGAGGATGGTTTGGTCGGTTGGTGGTATTTCGGGATCTTTTTTGGGTGCAGGGGGGTATGCAAAGATTGTTGGGTCCATTGAGGCTCACCTTTCGAGGCGATTGACGCCAGGGGATGGGAATAAATATAAATTGCTAAAATCATTATCCGTTAAACGGAAATAAAAGTCAACCAATAATTGCAGATCACTCGCCAAATCACTGCTTCTTTTTATATAATGAAGCCGATTGACCCATAGGAGAATGCAATGAACCAGAAGGACAATTCCTCAGAACTTTTTGATTCTTTTATTCGCATCCACAAAGTGATCACACGCGGCCTGCGCGTGGGGCTAAGCCGGGGTACGGGATTTACAAACCACGGATTCCCGCCCGGGAGCATCCAGCAGGGATTTTCAGATTACCTGCAGTGCCTGGTGTCCGTCCTGACTGCCCACCACCTGGCCGAAGATGGGTTGATCTTTCCATATCTGAGGTCAAAACACCTCTCCGCACCCTACGGGCGATTGACTGCCAACCACGTCTCGATGGGGAAGCTGCTGCTCCTGGCGGGTGAAATCATCCCGGACATGGCGGGAAGCTCCCCGGACGAAGGCATTGGGATGGTGTGCGAACATTTCAGGCGGATATCGGAAATATGGAAGCCGCATATCGAGACCGAGGAGAGTTCCTTCACGAGCCAGGCTTTTGCGGATTCGTCGATTCCCGCCGAGCAAGCCCAACTCAACGCTGATATGGGCAAATTTGCTTCAGAGCATACCAGTCCGCCTGAGCTGGTGCTGCCGTTTGTATTGTTCAACCTGGCCGGGGCAGAGCGGGCCGGGATGGCCAAAACGATCCCGGAGCCGGTCATGCAAAATTTGATCATGAAAGAATGGCGGCCGCGCTGGGAGCCGATGCAGCCATTCCTGTTGGATTAGGGGTGAAGGCGGGCTAATCCCTTTCCAACCAATCCGGCCAACGTTCCTAGAAGCGCGGCAAGCATGGGAACCAAAACCAGGTGGAAGAAACCAGCTCCAAAAAAATCTTCCATCATAAAAACGTTGAAATCCTGCATGCCACTCCTGGCGAAGTCGACATAATCCCCTTCGGCGGTAAATACCAATGCCTGGCGGGCGCTGCCCCGAAATATGTAAAACACGAGTAGAACAAATATCAACCAGATGACGGAAGCCAGCATGCCGGATACGACTGACCCCTGGATCCCATAGCGGATGCCTTTAGAGCGGTAAGCCAGCGCCACTCCCGCCCCAAAGATCACGGCAAATACAAGCGCATATTCGATCAACCCCCAGCTGGAATTATCCCTGGGGAGCAAAACATATTCGAGGATGATTTCGGTTGCGAAAATGGCGCCGGCCAGCAGCCCGAACCGGCCTGCCAGGTGCAGGTTTTCGGGGCGGAGGCGCGGGAAACCGAAAAAAGCCGTTAGTGCATATGCGACAAGAACGAAGCAAACTCCGGCCAGGCTGACCAGGCTTATGGTGGGGACGAGCCGCCAGCCCAGCACCACCAGGAGCAACCCAAACAGGATACAAGCGAGGAAGCTATTGCGGATAATTGCCCTCATTCCGCCCCGCAGCTGGTTTCTGCCAGCAAAGCACTGGCGCGTTCTGCAATGCGCTCCGAGATGGCATCCAACAGCCTCTGGCCGCGCTCGACACTGGCAGTCAGTTCCGGGTCGTTCAATCCAGCCTCGGCACTGGTAAGCACGCCGATGTACTTATTTTCCGTCGTCCTGCGCTTTTGCAGGTGTTCCGGCTGACCGGCATACCAGGGCTTCAGGAGGCTGTCGGTCTCCAGCGTCTTGCCCAGGTCGACCAGGTCGGGCCGGATGGCCATCAGGAGCGAGGTCTCGCCGCCGGCGGCGTGTTCCTGCGGGTAGAATAAATCCGGGACTACTTCCTGGTCGGTGAGCATGAGCCATTTCATCTGCGGGTGCAGGGCGAGGAATTCCTGCCCGGTGGAGCGGATAACCGGCAGATTGCCCTCTTTCGACCAGTGCCCGGTGACCAGCATTATGACTTTAAATCCACGCCGCCGCACCGCTTCATACATATCCAGCAGGATATTCCGGAAGGTCTCGGGGCGGATCCAGAACATGCTGCCGGGTACGTGATAGCGTTCGCCATCTTCGATGCCGCCGGTAAGGTAAGCGCCACCCGGCAGGTCCTCACGCGTATCGGAGGCCCAAAAGAACGACGGAGCGACCACGCCGCCGGATATCTGGGCGGCACGCACGCAGACTGCATGCGCCTTGAGGGCATCCAGCCCGACGGCATTGTGCTCGCCATGCCATTCAAGCACACCGAGCGGCAGGTAGCAAATCGGGGCTTGCTGCAAAGCGAGGGCGAATTCCCACGGAAACATTTCTTCAAATTGGACTTTCATTGTACGGTACCTCATTCTTCACCGGACGGCTTCACCGGATGGGTGGGTGGTTTCCGCCGCACACCAAGGGGATTGCGTAGAGCCAGTACTATTTACGGTTACTGGCAGTCACGAAAAAATGGGCGTGCCTTCGATCTTGCTCATAATCGAAAATCTGCTGGATCTTCAGGGTTTGAAAATCCTTCAACAGATTCAAGATATCCTTATATTCCAGATAAGTATGCGGCACATCCACTTCCGCCCATTCGGTTTTGAGTAACGTATATTCATCAATTCTTCTCCGCGAATATAAATTCCAGGCATCTGAATCCTTGGAATTTAATGTAATGAAAATCTCCCCGCCTGGGCGGATGACGCGGTAAATTTCAGCGAGTATCCGGGTCAGGCCAGCATAATCCGTGTGATAGATGGAATGAAAGGCGAGCAAACAATCAAAATAACCGCTCACGTAAGGCAGTTGTAACATATCCCCCAACATTGGATCGATGTTCACATTTTCTGTTTGCGCAGTTTGCTTAAGTTGAGAAAGGCCTTCTGCGGATAGATCGAAAGCGCTCACCGAGAATCCGAGCTTCGCCAGATAGAGCGCATTCCTACCGATCCCGCAGCCCAGGTCCAGGACTTTTTTGAAGCTTTGGGACTTCCATTGCAGGGCCACGGGGATGAATTCATTGGCGACATTTTTCCAATACTCGTCCACATGGCCGGACCAATCCCATTCTTTGGATTTGATCATGGATCATCCCTGATTGGCGTTATTCTTCCATCAGCAGCAGCCAGGAATTCCAACAGGCTGTAACCAGCAATGCAGCAATGACCACCACGAGCCCATAAATGGCATCATTCACGCCGAAATTGATCGCGATGGCTACTACTATCAATCCAAGCGAGGCGACAAACGGGAGGCCAATCACCTTAACAAGGACCGGCAAACTCATGGATTTGCTCTTAAGATCGGTGGCTGCTTCCCGGAAAAAAGCAATTCCGCGTGACAACCCAAGCACCAATAATGCGATCGATAGACTGATCGGCAGCTGGTGCGGGACGATAAATACAAGCGAGATCATTAACACATACAGAAATTCGCCGAAAGTCTGGCGTGCCAGGCCGGTCACTTTTCGGGCGTTCTTCCCTTAATCTTCGCGATTCAGTGACAGGGATACGAACAACAAGCCGGTCAGGGTAGCCGAAGCAGCCGCCACGGTAGCATAAAATACTTGCCAGGATTGAATGCTGGCCTGGAATTTTTCCATTGTGTTGTCCTTACTCTCCGAACTCCTGCTCGAAATTGCAGCCCATCGCCTCCGCGATGATCTTAAAATCCTGGGCAGGCACTTTGAGATTCCCAAATCGAAAAGCGGCGCCCCAATGAGTCTTGTCTTTGATGAAAGATAGCTTATCGATCAGGGGTTGGATGGGGGTTTCCCTGGCGGGCAGGTAGGTCACATCCAACCGGAAAGGGTGGAAGTCAGCGCCCATGTTGCCCTGATAAACTTCTCCGCCTTTCACAATTGCAATGGCAGTGAACATTTGCAGGGGTTCGCCATCCGGGTAGCTGGTCTTAGGGGAATAGTATACAAAACCATCCCCGATCTTCAGCTTTTGGAGCGGTGCTTTTTTGCCCTGATTTAATCCACAAATCCGCCGTTCACTCCCACCTGACATGCTGGCGTGAGACCACACCTATCCAATATTGCCTGTCGGTCATACAAGCGCCTCCTTTTGCCCGCTGATCATATCGATGCACAGCACCGTGCGACCGATGAAGCTAGCGCCGCGGGCCTGCTCAGCCTCCACAGCCGCGCTGAGCCGGGCCATCCCGGCTTGATGGACTTCGTCACTCAGCAGCGCCATCTGGCTGCAGGAGTTCTTCTTCAGATATGGATCGCTCAAGACTTGTGCGCCTATTCGGGTTTCATCCAGCCGTTCCACTTCCGCGACCTGGATGTTCACGAACCCGGCGGATTTCATCCACTCCAGTAAAGTGGCATGGGAGGGGAAACGCTTCAGGTCGGTTTCAAGCATCCCATCGAAGAAATCATTGGCATACCAGCTATTTTTGGGGTTATGCGGGTCCATCCCAAGGACTGCCAGGATGCCTCCGCCGTGGAGAATTTCCATGGCCTGGGAAATAAAGCCGGCCTGATCGGGGAAATGATGGATGGCATCCACGCAGTAGACCAGGTCAAAGCTTTGGGCGCAAAAGGGCAGGCGGTCGCCCGAGCCCCGGACCAGTTCCAGACCGGCCTGGCGTTGTTGAGCCTGGCGGAGCATCCCGTCTGAATAATCCAGCCCGACCAACTGGTGTGTCACGGGACGCAGCGCCGACAACCAATGCGCAGTACCGCAGCCGGCTTCCAGGATGCGCTCAGCCCGCAGCAGGTTGGCCAGGGCCAGCAAGGCTTTGCCGCGCTCTTCCAGTTCGGATGAGACAAACCTCCGGTCGTATTCGGGAGCGATTTGATCGTAGTTTACACGCGCCATGGTTCACGCCTTCGGGTTAATTATAGCTTTTAGCAAGTGCGCAGCTCCATGCACTCGTAACGGTTCCTTGGCGATCCTGAAAAAAACGTGCATTGATCCCTTCCATGTCCAGGTCTTCTTCAACCGAGAAACCGATCGATCTCAGCGAGGCAGCCAGGCGATCGGGTTCGAAAGTACTCTTCCAGGGCTCGTCCACCCTGGTCAAGCGCTCCGCCCGTACCTGGTAGCTCAATAATTGCCTGGGATTCAGCAGCTCTTGATGCAGGGCGTAATCGAAAACAATTTCGCTGCCTGGCCGGGCCAGCGTGGCGATGGATTTCAATAAGTTCATTACAGCCCCGGGGGAGAGATACATCGTTACTCCCAGCCAGGAGAAAAATGCCGGCTCACCGGTCTTGAACCCGGCTTTGGGGAGTTGATCTTCCAACGAACCAGTTTCAAAATCAAGTGCGGCAAAGCTCAGGGAGGCGGGTATGGGTATGCCGACCGCCTGCAGCCGTTCCTGTTTCCAGGCCTGGGTGGCCGGATGGTCGACTTCGAATACATGTAAGTCTTGCGGCGGATAGGGATTCCGGTAAGCGAACGTATCCAGCCCAGCACCCAGGATCACATACTGGTGTACCCCATGTTGAATTGCGCCAGCCAGGGCATCCTCCGCAAATTTACTGCACGCCACCAGGAAAGCCCGCAGATGCGTGGCTGCCGGCGTCAGATAGCGTTCGGGGTTGGCGCAAATTAAAGTCGTTTCATAGCCGCCAATGATCCTTGTGGCAACCGGATCCTCGAATAACCGGGGATTATCCAGGAGCTGGTGGGCTGCTCTTGAAAAAGCTGCCCGGTACGCCGTCAGGCTGGGTTGAGTTGGGTTCAAGGTATCACCATCCGCAGACTATTTCCTCAGTTGCATACCAGGCGCGTCCTCGGCTCTGACCTCAAAACCGTTCTTTTCGTAAAAGCCACGCTTGCCTTTTGCGCAGAATAACTGGATATCGCGTATGCCGTGATCTTTACACCTTTTCACCAATTTTTCAAGGACCATTGTACCAATTCCCTGGCCCTGGTAGGCGGGCAAAATGATCATATCAAAGATCATGGCATGCAAGACAAAGTCGGTCACCACCCGCCCAAAGCCGACCAGTTTCTCTTCATCGTAGGCGGAGACAGTCAACCAGCTGTTCCGGTTGGCTTGCTCGACTTCTTCCGGGCTGGCCTGGTACTGGACGTTCCAGCCGGTGGTGATGAAGAGTCAAAGTACTCGTGCTTGTCGGGGAGCTGCTCGCTATATCGGATGGTCATTTTTGATTCCTCGGATATTTACAGGTTTGCTGCAGGCATCCCTGGATGCGGCTTGCAACCGGTAACCAGCGCTTAGCAGTTGTTCCAGGGTTAATTCCATCATTCGGTCTAGCCTCACAGCTCGAGCACATACAGGCGGCTTTCGTCGACGACCTGGTAGCCCAACCCGAGGTACAAGTCCAGGGCGCGGCGATTATTGGCCCTGACTTCCAAAAAAGCAGCTTCACGCCCATGCTCTTTCAGGTAGAGCAAGGCCTGCCGGATCATATAAGGGGCGATAGCCGAGATTTCGGCATTTCGAGCGCACAAAATATATTCGGTATATCCGGCTGGTCTTCCGGCCTGTTGGTTGATGGCTTCATCCCAATAAACTATCACGCTTCCAACAATTTCCTGCTCGTCAAAAGCGGTGATGCACGCACCTGCCTGCCAGGCGGGCGAGGACAGAATGTACTGCCATCCGCCCGGCGGATGGGCGCTTCCGGAAAGGCTTCGTTACGGGCATCCACATACGCCTGCTGTTCCGGCACACTCTCCATCCGCCAGACCGGACGTCGATCTACTCCGGAGCGGGACCATCGGGATCTCCTTCAAAAGATCGCGCAGCATACGAAACACGCTCCCGGTATAAACGCAACCTTTGGACAGCACGTATTCGATGCTGGCCGTATCGGTTGGCTGATATTGAAAGGTCAAATGTATGCAGTGCCCCGGACCACGCGGTTATTTCCATGGCTCGTCCGATCACCCGCTCCAATCAACAGGTCTTTGACCTCCCGGGCATCTGCCAACCCCGGGCTCGACTTTTACTTCCGCCCAGACAGTATGCGGGATGCTGGGTTCCCGCGGTCAAATTCGGGAAAAGCGGCGCATAGCCCTGCAGAACTTCGTTCTCATCCAAAGCGCAAAAGATGTTCCGGCCTTCTTCAAACCCCGCCGATCGATAGACTTCTCCGGAGATCACGCTGGCGTCTGGGTAGACTTGTTGATAAGCCTGCTGCACCGCCATGATTTGCGGAATATCCTCCACGCTGAAATGGCGGATTTTAATTATCGACATGTATTCTCCTTAAAATCGTATTTCCCCTTCTCCCCACAGCATTTCAAGCCGTCTGATTCAGACGGCTTGATCCAAGTGGAACCCTTCCGGTGCTAGCGGCGGTCTATGGCCAGATGAACTGGCCAACATAGATCAGGTTGGCGTTGCCGATGCCGTTATGCCGCTGGATGTACCACAGGTTCTCCCCGTAATAGTTTGCGATCCCGAGCAGCGTGTCGCCGAAGCAGACCACGTAATAATTGCCGTAATAAGCGCTGTAGGTGGGTCCGCAGTTGGGCTGGTAATAACCGCCGCCGCCCGGCACCGGCCCCGGCGCAGGAGTATACCCGTCGGGGATGTTCAGCACCTGACCGGGGTAGATATAGTAATAGTAACTCACCCACGGGTTGGCGGCGATGAGCGCGGACAGGGTGATCCCGCAGCGCCCGGCAATCTTGGAAAGCCAATCACCGGGTTGGACCACGTAGGTGCTGCCGCAATAGGCATTTGCGGACACGCTGTGCGTGAACGCAAAAGATGAAAACAGGACTGCCAATATCAGGGTGATTTGGATCAGGCGTTTGATAAGCATGTTTCCTCCTCTTATAAACCAAAAAAACGGATAAATACCCGAATCAATTATACAACGCCACTGAATGGATTACTACTCCCTTTTTTCTGTTTCTGCAAATCAGTCCCTTTTAAACGATTACAATTTTTAACTCGGACCACCAAAAAATCGGGGAGGCGTGCCGTGAATAAGAGAAAGCCGCTCCTGCAAAATGGCGGGAAAAGATTCAATACCAAGCATACCTTGAATACGAATTCGACAACTTTTGGAGTATTTATAATTTATACGCCTCGAGAAGATATTTTATGGCGGTAAAAGCCAGCTGATATCCGCTTTCGAGGCGGTGCTGCAGGTTTAGCAAGTTCTGCAAATGGGTTTCAACCGAAAAGCCGGGCACCAGCCAGGGTACCGCCTGCGGGTCTTCAAGCATCCTTCCATCCAGATAGGAAAAATCCCATCCCAAGAAAGGCTGCTGCTCTTCACTTTTCCACGTTTGAAGACACTCGTTAAGGTTCATATATCGCTCGACTGGAAAAGAAGGGATTATCCTGTTCGTGCGCCTCAGGGTGTGCAGAGATGTAAAGGTCTAATATCCGTTAAGGTTTTTTGGCTCCCCGACTGCCTCCGGCGCGTAGGATTCCAGGTAGCCACAATCCTCGCAGCGGTAGTGCAGTACCAGGAATGGCGCTTCTGTGCAAACTAACGCCTTACCGGAAGATTTTATGCCAAAGGTGCTGCTTTCGCGGTATGCGACCTCCCACCACGTCTCAACTAAAACATTATTTTGAATGAACGTGCCTTTATGCCCTCCCCAACTGGACGCCTCACGCTTGGGCATCAAAACCCCTTCCTTCATGGTCCCTCCGCAGTGTGGACAGGTTACAGGCGGGCTGAATTTCGCTGCCATTTTATTACTCTCCTAAATTAACAATCTTTGGATGTGTATGATAAGTTGTGGATAAGTTTGTTATGAGTATCCCGGTTCCCTAAGCATGCCCCAGATCTTCGGGCCGCTTTGGATGGCATGAGCTGTGCCAGCCAACCTGAAACCGAAACGTTCGTAGAATCGGATATTCAGCTCATTATTCGTGTCGAGATAGCAAGCCTGGGACTCCTGGTCGGCGCGCGCCAGCACTGGTTGCAGGAGCGCGGCTCCCACGCCATCACCTTGCCGGGCCGGCTCAACGCCCAGCTCAACCAAATACCAGTGCTGTCCCGAGATGGATTGCTCATGCAGCTTTCTGGCGGAGTTGGACAGGCGCAGGCTTTTTCCCAACTCCTGGCGGCTCAATTTCAGCGGCAAAAGGAATAAGCCTGTAAACAAGGTGCCCGTCCATTCAATAACGGTTTTCTGCGGGCCAAGCCACATGGCGATGCCCTCCAGGCTTGCAGTGGTATAGACCTTGCCGTAGCGCTGCCCGTACCGGACGGTCTTTTCGAACAGCCAGGGCAGAATATTCCTGCGCCGTTCGCCATCCGGCAGGACGAAGGTGAAAAATGGATCGTCAAAAAATGCCCGGGCCATCAGCCTGGCAGCCTGCCTGACCTGGCATGCCATCAATGGGATGCCCTCTTTTTCCATCATCCGGCTGTGCTCTTGATCTGGTTGGCTCATCGTTCCATCCTTCTTCCCAGGAGTTGGCTACCCGGCCTACCGGTGAATTGCTTGGTTAATATCATATCACTTTCGCGCCCCGCCGGCACCAAAAGTTATAGGAGTCCGAGCCTTCCAAGGTTCTTTTTTCGAGAATTGCCAATTATTGCCAATAATTTCAAATTGCACGCCAGCCATGCACTGCTAAAATCTTAATATGGCAGGTAACGGACTGACGATGAACTCAAGGCAGCCTGGCTTTTCCTGCAATCGCTGTCCCCCAAATAATTGATGAAGAGAGTGAACTTGAGCATGCCTGATCACCCGCGGGTAATCATCATTGGAGCCGGTTTTGCGGGACTGTGGGCTGCCCGCAAGCTGGCTCATACACAGATGGATGTGCTGGTTTTGGACCGCAACAATTATCATACTTTCTTCCCGCTGCTCTACCAGGTTGCCGCGGCAGAAATTGAACCGGAGGATATCGTTTACCCCGTGCGCAGCATCCTGCGCCGGCATAAGAATATCCGCTTTCAAATGAACGAGGTGACCGGTATTGACCTGGCCGCCAAACAGGTCAAGACCACGGACGCCGTTTTCCCTTATGATTTTCTTGTCCTGGCGATCGGCAGCAACTCGCATTTCTTTGGGGTAAAAGGGGCGGCCGAGCATGCCTTCCCGCTTAAGACGCTGGGACAGGCGATCGCCCTGCGCAACCAGATCCTGCTGCAGTTTGAACGCGCCTTGTATGAGAGCGACCCTGTCCGACGGAAACAAATGCTGACCTTTGCCATCGTCGGCGGCGGGCCGACCGGCGTGGAGTTTTCGGGGGCCCTGGCCGAACTGATTCGCGGCCCAATGGCAAAAGATTACCCGGCGCTCGATCCGGCAGAGATGCAGGTTGTGCTGTTCGAAGCAGCCGACCGCCTGCTGGCCGCCTTCCCGGAGAGCCTCGGACGCTATGCATTCAAACGGCTGCAGAAGATGGGTGTGGAAATCCGCCTGCGCGCACAGGTCAGCCAGGTTACGCCTGAGTTCGGTGCAATTTAAGGATGGGACCAGCCTGGCGCTCGAGACTGTGGTCTGGACTGCGGGTGTGCAGGGCAGACCGGTCAATGCCGACCTTCCGGCGCTGCGAAACGGGCAGGTGAAGGTCCTGCCCACGCTGCAATCTCCCGACCACCCCGAAGTCTACATCGCCGGCGACCTGGCATACCTGGAAGAGGCCGGGTTCCCGGAACCCATGCTGGGTCCGGTCGCAACCCAACAAGGCGATGCGGCTGCCAGGAATATCATCCGGCAGGCCAACGGGCAGGCGCCGCAGCCTTTTCGCTATCACAATAATGGCACCATGGCGACGATCGGCCGAAACGCCGCGATTGCACATGTCTGGGGGCATGCTTTTACCGGCTTCCCGGCCTGGATCTTATGGCTGGGTATCCACCTTTACGGACTGATCGGATTTCGAAACCGCCTGCTGGTTTTGATCGACTGGGCCTGGGACTACCTCTTTTATGAGCGGGCCGTGCGACTGATCGTCTCATCGCCGGATTCGAGGTCGAAAGAATTGATCTCGTAACCTGTAAATAGTGCCTGGAATTGAATTAGTCATACCAAACTGCAGATGAAAATTTAATCGACCCCAGGTTGCGAAGTCCTCCAACCTGGGATGAGCAGACGGGTTCTGGGCTGCTGAAGCTGGCAATGAAAGCCGGCGATAATCAAGAGGAGCTGCATATGAAACCGAAGGAACCTTTGACCATAAACCTGAATGTGGATTGGAGAGTACTGGTCGTCCTGGGGATTGCGGTGAGCCTGCTGGTGCTGGCCTATTCTGTCGCGGGCGCCCAGGCTGGCACTCCGCCGGATGCCACCACTATCCCGACAGAGACTGAAGCAAGCCTGCCTGAGCCGGCTGCCACCAGTATCCCTGCCTCCCCCCAAATGAGCTGCCCTGACGATCTGCTGCCCACAACCAACGGGGATTGTATACCTGCCTCTGAAGTCGGGGTTGTGTCTATTTCCGCGGCCAGCGATGTCGGGATCTCGGCCATCGGCGGAGGAGTCCGGCATTTCTATTTGACGAACAGAACCTTTTACGCAAATACGGCTCTCAATGCGTGTGCGGCTGGATACCATATGGCCTCGCTGTGGGAAATCCTGAATGTCGCCAGCCTGACGTACGATAATCTTGGTAATGATAATCTGGGTACGCCCATTACCGCGACCCGGGATGATAGTGGTTATGGTCCGCCCTCCAATTGGAATGGTTGGGTGCGCACCGGATATATCTCTGACACCACTAACACGCCCGCGGCGGGCAAAAGCAACTGCCAGGCTTGGACCAGCAACTCCGGCTCCTTCTCGGGCACGAATGTGATGCTCACGAATGACTGGGCGAGCGCCCCCGGCAAGATCTCCGCCTGGAATGCCAGTACCTTCACCTGTAACATTGTCGGGTCTGTCTGGTGCGTAAAATGAACAACGTAATACGGATTACCATCCGTATATCCCATCCGTGGCCGGGAATGCTCCTGCTGATCTGCTTCCTGGTGAGCCTGACCCTTTCCGCTTCAGTCATTGCTCCCAACATGCGCAGCAGCCAACAGATGATTCAAGCGACCACGTTCGTGCCCCCAGCCGGGCGGAACTTCTATGTGACCTACACGACCTATACTCCAACCACGGCCCAGTCGGCATGTTTGCCTGGATACCACATGGCCTCGTTGTGGGAGATCCTGGATGTGTCCGAACTGACCTACGACTTTGACTATCAATCATTCCCTTCCAAAACCGTACCGGACAGCGGTTTTGGCCCGCCCTCCAACTGGTACGGTTGGGTGCGCACCGGAAATGACGCTTCCGCGACAGCACGGCGGGGACCGGCAACTGCCAGAATTGGTCCAGCAATTCCGCTGGCGATTACGGCAGCGTGGTGTCCCTTCCGAATACTCTGGCAGACTGCCCCTGGTGACATCTCCAGCTGGGATGCCACTACCCATGACCTGCAATTCCAGCCGAGCCAGTCTGGTGTGTGGGAGATTTTAGCAAGACCTACCTCCCGCTGATCCTCAAGTAGTTTCAAGGGACCGGCCGGCGAGAGGGACTGCACTGCCAACGGAAAAATCATCCCCCGCTCGAATGGAGCGGGGGAGGTTGTGGCTCGAATTGGAGATGGATCAGAGGCGGGTTGGCCGGCGACAAATTACTCATTCCTGATTTGGTCAGCCACTTTTGCGAATTTCCGGATGGCATCGATATGTTCCGCGGGGGTTTTAAAGCCACAAGACATGCTGTTTAGTGAAAGATAGGTTGCGCCGGCGGCCTGCCAGTCACGGATGGCTGCTTCCCAAACCTTGGGATCGCCCGGTTTATAAGAAATGCGCGCCTCCAGACCCACCTGGCTGCGCTCGCGCCCGGCTTCCTCGATAAAACGTGCCAGCATGTCCAACGCCGGCCTGACCAGCGCTGCGCTGCGTTCCAGGGTGATCCAGCCATCTGCCAGGCGGGCGGCGCGGCGCAGCGCGACTTCGGCGCTGCCTCCAAACCAGACCGGGATCGGGCGTTGTACGGGCAGCGGGTTGATCCCGGCATCCGGCACACTGTGCCATTTTCCTTTGTAGGTCACCAGCGGATCGCTCCATAAACGCCGCATCAGTTCGATCTGCTCTTCGATGCGCTTGCCGCGGGTATGGAAGTCTTCGTTGAGGGCCTGGTATTCGACCTCGTTCCAGCCCAGTCCCACGCCCAGACGCAGCCGGCCTGCGCTGAGCACGTCCAGTGAAGCGGCCTGTTTAGCCACCAGAGCCGTCTGGCGCTGAGGCAGGATGACAACGCCGGTCACCAGCCCCAGTCGTTGGGTGATGCCGGCGACGTAGGCCAATAGCACGAATACTTCGTGGAAAGGGGTCAGATGGGTATAGGGTCCGGTCCAGCCGCCCGGACGCTGCGGGTTGGCTCCCAGCACGTGGTCATACACCAGCAAATGACTGAACCCCAGCCCTTCGGCGGTCTGGACATAATCACGGATGGCCGCCGGGTCGTTGCCGATCTCTGTCTGTGGAAAAACCACACCAATCTTCATATCCACTCCTGGCACTCTAACAGCTCCCTTAAATAGAGTTATTCGATCTCCAGTACCATGCTCAAGCCAAGGTTTAGAAGAGACATGCGGCGGGCATCCAGCTTACCAAGTTTTCGGACAAAGCGTTCCTGCGCAAGGGAACGCACTTGAAATGTGTCTGCTGCGGATATTTTGTCCAAACCATTATGCGTATCCGGTTCCACTTTCACCATCCAGGGAGCAACCTCATAGTGGTCTTTCCAATCAGTCAATGGGACAATCACTTTAAGCGGCAAAACCCCTACCGCATCACTGCTTACGATAATGGCCGGACGGGTTTTTCTAATTTCCGCTCCAACGGTCGGATCGAGGTTGATGAGCCAGATTTCACCCCGCTTCATTTTGTGTCCTCGCCATCCAGGGCGGTAAAGGCTGTCAATTCCTTATCGGTCTGGTAATCCGGCAGCAAAGCCTGGGCAGCCGCGGCCAGCTCCTGACGCTTGCGCTCTGCCAGTTGCAAGTCCACCATTTCACGGATTACAGCGGAAAGACTACGCTTCTCGCGCTTTGCAATCCATGCCAGGCTACGACGCTGGGAAGGTTCGAGCAGGATTTGTGTCCGGTCGAAGCGGGAAGTAGTCATTGTACTCTCCTGTGTATATTTATTACACACCCATTATACATCATCGATATGGATCGGCAACCCTTTTTGGTTCAAATTCCCGACCGCCAGGCAAATTCTTCCGGCTGCTTACGCATCGATTCCCAGCGACCTTCCTCACCCGGCCCGGATCGCGGCCCCACAATAAGCGCATTCGGCGGTATTGGAATTGATCCAGGAGGCCTCGGTCGGGTTGAGCGGCGCACCACATTTTGGACAATTGGTGGGCAGGCTGGCATGTTGTGGCGCGGCGGGCTGTTCGGGAACGGGCATACCTCCCACCAGCGGGCCGAACTCCCGCACCAATGCATCCGCCGAAGATTTCATGCCATGGCTGATCAGCTTGCGGGTGATGTTGGCGTAGAACACCGGCGTACGCTGCATCATCTGGTATTGGATGAAAAGCGTGAGCGCCGAGCGGGCATGCGCCAGGGCGGATTGTTCCGCCTGGCTGTCGGCATAGGCATTGGCGGCCTGGGCGTGCAGGTTGGCGGCGCGGCGCGGGTGTTTTTCGGATTCCATTGCCCCCGCCAACCGGGCAAACAGCGGGGCGGCTTTACCGGGCTGGCCGCTGGTCAAGAACTGGTTGGCCTGGTGCAATAATTCCATCTGGGCTGGTCCGAGGGCTGTTCCATTGAAAGCCGGGTTGCGTAAACGTCTGAACATGGTTGCCTCCATCTGCGGGTCACAAATAAAGCATTGCTAATGCTTTATCTTAAATCATGTGTATTAAGCAGGTGTTAATTCCATATGACCGGAGTGTAAAAAAGCGGCAGGGGAAAGGGGGTAAAAGGAAAAGGTAATATTTCTGGCAGCTTGGACACCTGAGGCACTTCAGAAAACCTTCTTACCTTATCCATTCGGCAGCGCCCTGCGCAGGAAATCCAGCCAGTTGGTGCTCAAGACTGCCGCGTGCGCCTCGGCCGGCAGGACCTCCCCTACTTTATATAAATCCGCCTCGGTATCGATTTCAAGCGGACTCTCTTCCAAACCAAAGCCGCCATCCAGATCGGAGCCGATGCCGATATGCTTCCAGCCGACCAGACCGGCAATGTGGTCAGCATGCCGCCGCAGGTGTTCCGCCAATGTGACCACAAGGCTGCGGTCCTTTCTCCAGCGCGGCTCCAGAAAAGCGTTATATAGCACCAGGCCAATCACCCCCTGGCGTTCAGCCAGCGCCCGGATCACATCATCGCTCAAATGCCGGTTGGTGGGCGTCAGGGCCCGGGCGTTGGCATGCGAGGCGCACACACGCGGGAACTTCATTTCCAGACCCTGCCAAACGCCTTCTTCGGCCAGGTGTGAAATATCCCAGATAAAGCCCTGTTCGGCCATGCGATGCATTAAATCAACGCCGGCGGGTGTCAGGCCGCCAGCTTTGGAAGGTTGCTTGCCACTGGCGACGCCGGTGCCGTACTGGGTG
Source organism: uncultured Chloroflexia bacterium (assembly GCA_963776475.1). GTDB lineage: Bacteria > Chloroflexota > Anaerolineae > Anaerolineales > Villigracilaceae > UBA877. Next base: position 80,759 of record CAVZMZ010000032.1, on the reverse strand, counting down.
TCTCCATACGTAAGCCCGATCATGCGCAAGCCGCGCTGCCACCATTTGGGCAGGTCGCCGACCGAAACGATCGGGTCTGCGCCTTCCATCAGCAGCACCAGCCCCGGCTTGCGGTCCGCCTGCCATAATTCCAGGTGGTGTTCCAGGTCATTGACGGAATCAAGCAGCCGGATGCGTCCCTGCTTTTCCCAATTTCGATACAGTTCGATCTGTCTAAGCGCCTGCGCCTCGGCTTCCTGGGGGTTGTGGTAAAGCGCCGAGCGCGGTTCAAAGTCCTCCCCCACGTCCTGTGCCAGGAAGCCGGGGGTTACGGTGGCGAATACCACCGCAATACCGCCGCGCTCCAGCTCAGGCAGGGAAACAGTCGCCTGGCTGCTGGTCTGTTTTTCGGTAGCCCGTCTTTCTGCAATACTCAAAGTCAGGTTGCGCCCGAAGAGCGTGACATTTTCGGCCAGGTCGAGGTGTGAATCCACGATGGGTATATTATTCAAGGTGTTTTGCATGCAAGGATTGTACTTCTCATCTCTATAAATCATCCCGAGGGATTTCATGCAGAAATGAACAGGGTTTCGCTAACCTTCGGGACGGCTTAGCGGCTTTCCTTTGTGCCCGGCTGTATTAACGAAGGATTCTCCAACCCAGGTGAGGATGGGATCCACGGACAGAGTTCTTTGCCTCCCGCTGAAAGAAAACCTTACTTTAGGATTAAACATATTGTTTTCCGGCCTTCATTCTTGTACAATATGATTAGTACTCGGCCTGCATCCGCCATATTGCCTTTCTCACTATTTACCTTTTTGATCCAGTTGAGGCCCTGATAAGAGATACAAGAAAGTAGCCTGTGAAAGCTTGTCATGGCTTAAGAAATCTCCTTCCCAGGATTTTCGCTGCTCTGGCTGTTGGTTCAATCCTGTTCAGCCCGGCATTCAGCCTGCCTGCTAGCGCTCAATCCAACCCGATTCGATTTGAGAACATTTCAACCGAACAGGGACTGTCGCAAAGCACGGTAAACGCAATCATGCTAGACCGGCAGGGGTTCCTGTGGTTTGCTACTGAAGGGGGATTGAACCAGTACGACGGCTACCAGTTCACCGTTTACCAACATGACTCGGATAATCCCGGATCACTTTCCAACAATCTGGTCGTGACATTTTTCGAGGACAGGGACGGCAATTTGTGGATTGGGACCAGTGTTGGACTGGATCGTTTTGATCGTTCAAGCGGGAATTTTATCCATTACCCGCAGGACCTGACCAGCTCAGTTGACCTGAATGGAATGTCTGTAGAGGCAATCAACCAGGATCAGGCCGGGAAGCTTTGGGTGGGAACGTCTGGCGGCGGGTTGTATGCGCTGGATCTAAGCGCCAACCGGATCACGGATTACAGGCATCATCCCGAGGATCCCCATTCGATATCAGATGATTTCGTCAATTCGGTCTATGTGAGCCCGGAAGGGGAGTTGTGGATCGGAACCGATGGAGGCCTGGACCGGTTCGACAGCCTGACCGGATTATTTACTCATTATCTTCAGGCACCCATTGGTTCGCAGGTTGTGAAAAATGTCCCAGTAAGAGCTACCTACGAGGATAAGCAAGGCGTGATGTGGATTGGAACCCTGCAGGGGTTGATCCGCTGGGATCGGGCTGCAGACCAATTCGCCCTCTACCAGCATGACCCGAATGATACGACAAAGTCTGAGCGATAATTCAGTCAAGCGCATCTATGAAGACTTGCAGGGGAATATATGGGTTGGAAGCCTCAGAGGCCTCAACCAATTTGATAAAGCCCGCAACAACTTCACCCGGTATGTACACGACCCGAACAACCCCGACAGTCTGAGCAGCGATTACATCCGATCCATATTTGAAGACCGCTCCGGTGTACTATGGATCGGTACTTCATTTGGCGGTTTGAACAAGTACGCCCGTTCAACTGAAAAATTCATTCTATATAATAACCATCCAGGTTTACCTGATAACTTGAGTGACAACAACACCTGGTCCATATTCAGGGATCGAAGCGGGAACCTGTGGATAGGGACCTTTTTTTCAGGACTTAACCAACTGGAGCCCGACTCCGGTAAAGTTACCATCTACCAAAACGATCCCTCGAACCCGGCCAGTTTAAGCAATAACGAGGTTCGCGCCATATTACAGGACCGGGACGGATTTTTATGGATCGGTACCGAAAATGGCGGACTCAACCGGTTCGACCCGGCAACAGGCATTTTTATGCACTACCGGCATAACCCGGATGATCCAAACAGCCTGAGTAGCGACCATGTTTTTTATCTCTACGAAGACCAGCTTGGCAGGTTATGGATCGGGACCGAACAAGGAACCCTTGACCGTTTTGACCAGGCTTCAGGAACCTTTATTCATTTTCAGCACGATGCCAACGATCCGGTAAGCTTAAGCGATAACAGTGTCAGGGCGATCTACCAGGACCACAGCGGCGCCTTATGGATCGGTACCGAGCAAGGCGGGCTTAATCTTTGGGATAACCAGGACGGCCATTTCACGATATACAGGCATAATCCAAAAGATCCATCCGGCCTTTGCGATGATTGGGTGCTTTCCATTGCCGAGGATAAAAATGGAGCGCTTTGGATCGGAACTCGTAATGGATTGGATCGTTATAACCGCAGTACACAGACCTTTACCCACTACACGATGAAAAACGGCTTGCCGGATGATACAGTGTATGGCATCCTGCCAGACGCGTCCGGCAACTTGTGGCTGAGTACCAACAAAGGCCTGTCTAAATTCGATACCCTGGAAGGAACATTCCGGAATTATGATGTCAGCGACGGATTGCAGGGCAACCAATTCAATCCGGGGGCGTATTTTCAGGCTCAAAATGGAGAGATGTTCTTTGGGGGCACCAAGGGCTTTAACGAATTCCAGCCTGACCTGGTGAAAGATAATCCCATCCCGCCGCCGGTGGTGATCACGGACGTAAAGAAATACAACCAGACGATCCAAACGAACCTGGCCTCGAATCAATCCATTCAGCTGTCCTATCGTGACAATTTTATTTCATTCGATTTTTCGGCCCTGGATTACAACGCTCCTGAAAAAAATCAATACGCCTACATGTTAGATGGAGTGGATCAAGATTGGGTTTACGCCGGGACGCGCCGCTACGCCAGCTACACCAACCTGCGGGGCGGAAACTATACCTTCAGGGTGAAAGCCTCGAACAACGATGGCATTTGGAATTCGGAAGGAACAGAAATTAGCATCCACATCACGCCGCCCTTCTGGCAGACCTGGTGGTTCATTGGAATTGTATGCCTGGCGGTAGGAGCGGGCTCGTTCGGCGGCTACCGGTTACGGGTCCGGGACATCGAGGCCAGGAACCGTGAACTGGCAAAGCGGGTTGACCAGCGCACCCATGAGCTGGAGACACTCAATACCATTTCTGCGGTGGTGAACCGGTCCCTGGACCTGACCGAAATCCTGGGCGCAGCACTGGATAAGACGATTGAGGTCATGCACATGGATGGGGGATTGGCGTACCGCCTGGAAGAGACAGATGGCGGAACACCGGACGGTCCTTTATTACGCCTGTTGGCACACCGGGGTGTATCGGACGAATACATCAACCTCGTTAAAGTTCTACCAGTAAATGAAACCTTAATTGCAGAAACTGTCAAGACGGGAAAGCCGGATGTTCGTCTGGTTAACAATCATCCCAACCCACAAATAAGAAGAGCAATTGAGCAAGCCAGGGTTCGCCTGGCAATTAATGTACCTCTTCTGGTGCAAGGAAAACTTGTCGGCGGGCTAACCCTCGCTACTTGGGAAATGCGCGAGATCACACAAGAAGAATTGTCTTTACTTACGGCGATCGGCCAGCAAGTCGGTATGGCAGTGGTAAACGCACAGCTATACGAGCAAGCCGAACAGACTGCGATAACAACCGAACGCAGCCGCCTGGCGCGCGAATTACACGATTCGGTGACTCAGTTACTTTACAGCGTGACCCTGTATGCCGAAGCCGCAGCAGAACTGCTGGACTCGGGCGAAACGGCGACCGCTGCAGGGCACTTGCGCGATCTGCGTGACACCGCCCAGGAAGCGCTGCGGGAAATGCGCCTGCTCATCTTCGAACTGCACCGGCCATCCATCGGACCAGGCGGATTGGCTGCCGCCCTGCAGGCACGGCTGGAAGCCGTGGAAAGGCGGGCAGGGATGCCCGCTGAATTGACGGTTGACGGCCGCGAACAAATACCGCGACTCGTCCAGGCGGAGCTTTACAACATTGCCCAGGAAGCGTTGAATAACGCACTCAAGCATGCACATGCAAATTCAGTTCACATCCAGCTGCGGTTTGAAGAAGCTGAAACTGTAATGCAAATCTCTGATGATGGGGTGGGGTTCGAACCGGCTGCGGATGGAATGGGAGGCGGGTTTGGCATCCCAGGCATGCAGGAACGTGCCCAGAAAATCGGCGGGACATTACAGATTGATAGTGCCCCAGCCAGGGGAACAAGTGTAATCGTACGGGTACCTGTAAAGCCCCGTGAGCGGTCAACAGAAATTGGAAACGGATCACCTCAAAGAGAAACGGAGTAAATGATGGCCTCTCCCATCCGCGTGCTGATTGTCGATGACCATGAAATTGTCCGCAAGGGCATCCGGGCGCTTCTGGCGACCAAACGGGATATCCAGGTGGTGGGTGAGGCCAGGGACGGCGCGGAAGCTGTAACCCAGGCTCAAACCCTGAACCCGGATGTTATTCTCATGGACCTGATGATGCCAAAGATGAATGGGATCCAGGCCACGCGTGAGATCACAACCGGGCAGCCGGAGGCACGCGTCCTGGTCTTGACCAGTTTCGCGGCGGATGAACAGGTTTTTCCCGCCATCAAAGCCGGCGCGTTGGGTTATCTCCTGAAGGACTTGGGACCCCAGGAACTGGTACAGGCGATCCGGCAGGTCTTTCGCGGAGAGCCATCCCTGGACCCTTCCGTGGCGCGGAAAGTCCTTTATGAACTGTCCACGCCGCCACAAAAGCCTTTGACGCCCGACCCGCTGACGGTACGCGAGATGGAAATCCTGCGGCTGGTGGCGCAGGGCAAGAGCAACAAGGAGATCGCCGGAGAATTGGTGATCGCCGAGGAGACCGTCCACACGCATGTGAGCAACATTCTCAATAAACTCCACCTCGCCAGTCGCACGCAGGCAGCGCTTTATGCATTAAAAGAGGGATATGCTTCGGTGGAGGATATTCCAGGAACCAAGACCGATTAACCTGCTTCTCACCCTTTTTGGGTAGAAGGCTATACCCAATCTCGAGTAGACCGCCATTTTTGGCGGTCTTTTTTGGTCAGGTCGGAATCGACCCTTCTCCCGATGGCAGATGCCGGCTGGCGGGCTATTATGAGATGGAAACAGGATATTTCATTTCACCTACGTAAAGGATGGATATCAAAAATGCGCGTCTTAATTGTCGACGATACAGCCCGAGCCCGCCAGAGCATGAAAGCCCTGTTGGAGGTCTGGCACCCGCTTGAAGAAGTGCGCGAAGCTGCGAATGGAACTGAGGCGCTCGAAATGGCCGAAGAATTCCAGCCGGATATCATCCTGATGGATGCCCGTATGCCGAGGATGAGCGGCCTGGAAGCCACGCGCTTGATCAAGGCAAAATGCCCGCAGATCAAGATCATCATCCTGTCAGTGTTCACGGATTACCAGGCACTTGCATTGGAGGCGGGCGCGGATGCATTTGTCAGTAAAAGCGATTCACCGGAAAAGCTTCGGAAAATTTTGAAGGAGCTCTTATCAGGCACAGGCTGATCGTAACGTAAAACAACCCGTCAGGTCTATCTTTCGATAGAAGACAACCTGAGCGGGTTGTCTCTAAAATGAACGAATGAATTCAACCGGACCAATCAAATAACTTATACAGATGAGGAGTGTAAAGATGAACGAGCAAAACCCAAACCCAATTCATGCCAGTCGGAGTTCTGGTCGATGAAACCTTCCACCATTTTTCAAATAACGAGCGAGGAAGCATGCTGACCGACGAGAGCGCCTGGATCAAACAGGCCCAGCAGGGCGATGACAATGCCTTCACGGTATTGGTCGAGATGTACCAGAAACCGGTCTATAACCTGTGTTACCGGATGCTGGATGAGTCTGAAGCAGCAGAAGATGCCGCCCAGGAGACATTTCTTAAAGTGTATCAAAACCTCGTTCGCTATGACAATGTACGATCTTTCCCCACCTGGCTGCTCTCGATTGCCGCCCACGATTGCATTGACAGACTTCGCCGGAGACGGCTTTTCTCTTTTTCGATTGACGGTGAGCAAGACTGGATTGACCTGCCCGACCCTTCCGCCCCAGAACCTGAAGACGAAGCTGCCAGAAGACAGGACCAGGACCGTTTGGAAAATTGTCTGAAATTCCTCGATCCCACCAACCGCGCCGCCGTTGTCTTACGCTATTGGCAGGGTTATGCCGAAAAGGAGATTGCCGAGGCACTTAACCTGAGCGTGCCCGCAGTAAGAAGCCGTTTACACCGTTCCCGACGATTATTGGCAAATATGTGGGATGAAAAACCAATGGTTTGGCAGCCAGAAAGAGGACGAGTTGATCACCCGTTTTGTGAAGACCGGGGAATAGGGAATGACCTCCGAGCGACAACGACCTCGGATGGATTGTAAGGAACTCATGACATCAAATGAATTGCGCAGGCGCAGCCCGCATAACTGTTTCGTTCGTAATTACCTTCCAACTGATGAATATCTTTGGCGGCATGGCCGCGTTGATCGTCGAGCGGCAGCAGTGGACCTTGCAGCGCCTGGCAGTGATGCCTGTCGCGCGCAGCACCCTGCTGGCGGGCAAGATCCTGGCGCGCTTTTGCCTGGGGCTGCTGCTGGCTTTGGTACTGGCATCCATCGGCGGCGCCTGGTGGCCGACGGACATCTCGCCGAAGTTCCTGCAGATCATCGGGCATGTTTCTCCGGTAGCCTGGGCGATGGATGGTTTTACTGCGCTGACCTACAGGGGCGCAACCCTGGAGGATATCCTGGTTCCGCTGGCGGTTTTGCTGGGAATAACGGTTTTGGCATTCGTCATCGCGATCCCGCGCTTCCGCTACCAGGTGGATTGAAAGGAAAATTACCATGGAAACAATCCTATTGATTATCGCTTTCGTCATTGAGACGGCGTTCGCAATCTACTGCATTATCACGAAATCGAACCAGGAGCAAGTCAGCAGCTATGTTCGGATCGGTGCGCTTGTCGCGTTCCTTCTGTTAACTCTGGTATCGGTCATTCAGTGGAGCTTGCTCTGGTACGGACTTGCGCTGCTGCTGTTCATCTGGGCAGTGCTGGGCGCATGGACGCTCATCCGAAAGAAGAAAGGGGGGAATGTCTATAAAACCGGAACCATCGTGCGCAGGGCGATCATTGGACTGTTACTGGTCGTTATCGTTATGGTTCCCGCCCTGATTTTTCCGCAACATCAGCAACCCAAAATAACCGGCAAGCATGGCGTTGCCACCATCAACTTTACCTACACGGATAAGAATCGAATCGAATCGTTTACCAATACAGGCGAAAACAGGGAGGTCAATGTGGAATTCTGGTATCCCAAAGATGGCGGCGGTCCGTACCCTCTGGTCGTGTTTGACCATGGCATATTAGGGCTGAAAGCCAGCAACACGCTCTACTTTTATGGAGCTGGCCAGCAATGGCTACATCGTCTGCTCGATCGACCATCCCTACCTATCCTTGTTCACCGTGGACACCAACGGCCAGCGCGCAATCATCAATACCGCATACCTGCAGGAATACCTGAACGCAAGCAATGGCAAATATGATGAAGCAACCGTATTCAACCTCGAGCACAAGTGGATGCAGCTGCGCATCACAGATATCAACTTCGTGCTTGATACGATCATCGCCCAAACCCGAGCTGCCGGCTCAGGCACGGTCTATCAGCTCATCGATCCTCAGAAAATCGGTCTAATGGGTCACAGCCTGGGCGGGGAATCCAGCGCCCAAGTCGCCAGAGAGCGGAACGATATCGAGGCAGTCATCAATCTGGACGCCGATCTGGCTGGTGAATATGTGGATTTTGTCGATGGCAAGCGTGTGTTGAACGATAAAGTTTATCCTGTCCCGATTCTGAACATACTTTCTGACACTTTGGAGCGGTTGATTTCCGCTGTTCCGGATGCGAATGGTGTTGTTGCGGTCAAGCATGTCACGGCCACAGCACCCAACGCGTTCGAAGTCCATCTTGCGGGCACGGATCATATGAGCCTGACCGACTTGCCGCTCCTGTCGCCATTTCTCGTGTCCATGATTAATGCCTCGGTGCCGAAAGCCGGAGGACATGAGGAGGACCCATTGTCCACGATTAATAGAGTGAATGAAATGGTATTGAAGTTCTTCAATGTTTACCTGAAGGGAGCAGGTAAATTCAGGCTGAATTTCCAGAACATACTATCTCCAAGCGCGTAGAAGAAAACAACCCCTCAAGCCTATCTTTCGATAGAAGACAACCCGGGGGGGTTGTCACTAAAATGAAATCAAGAATTCAACCTGAGCTACTCGGAAAAACCTGTAATTTATTTGAGAGTTGGAGAAATCAGATGGAAATAGCACTGCACTGGAGATTGAAAGCATTAACGCTACCGCCTGGAAGGTTCAATTTGCCCGATCTGCGGCCAGCTTTCCTTCCCACCTCGCCCGGTTTGTCCGCGTTGCGCAGCTCGAATGGGTTGGAGTGGCGATTATGGAATAACGGAATACACAACCTCAATGCCTGTTTCAATAGCATGTCGCAGAGTAAATACCGCTCTTTTGAAAGGATGAATAGGTGAATCAGATGGTTACAACCCTTGCCGCATCGATCACGAAAGCTGCCAGTAAACAGACTTATTACACCATCCGGTATCTCGCAGACCGTGAACGCGTGGAGGATGCCTACCGGACGTATGCCTACTTCCGGTGGGTGGACGATGTGCTCGACGCGCCTTCCGGTTCGGGTTCCGAACGCAGGGCTTTCCTCGAACGGCAGAAATCCCTGCTGGAGGCTTGTTACCGGGGCGAGCTGCCACAAGATGTGGACATGCAGGAAAATATGCTGATCGAACTGGTCCAACACGACCATGAAAAGAACAGCGGACTGAAAGCTTACCTGCACAACATGATGCTGGTGATGGATTTCGATGCCAGGCGGCGCGGCAGGTTGATCACGCAAGCCGAGCTGAGCGATTATACGCGTTGGCTGGCGGTGGCTGTAACCGAAGCCTTGCATTATTTCATAGGGCATGCTGATTTCACCCCGCATGATAGTACACGCTACCTGGCTGTTTCTGCCGCGCATATTGCACACATGCTGAGGGATACGGCGGATGATATGCAGCTTGGCTATTACAACATCCAGCGCGAAGTGCTGGATGCGAACCAGATCTGGACGCAGGATGTGAAAAGCGAGGCGTTTCACGCCTGGGTAAAGGGCCGGGTGCAATTGGCCCGCCAGTATTTCGAGGCAGGCAAGGTCTATTTCGCCCGCGTCCAGAACCTGCGATGCCGCCTGGCGGGGATGGCGTATATATCCCGTTTCGAATGGGTATTGGACACGATCGAAAGGGAAGGCTATAGCCTGCGCCCTCAGTACAATGAAAGAAAAAGCCTGGCATCCGGGTTGCAAATGGGCTGGCTGACACTTTCAGCCATGCTCAATTTTCACGGTACCGGCGCATTTTCTCAACCTTTCATTTCGCACCCGTTGGGTAAATCATGAAAACCAAAACTGTGCCGACTCGGGGTGGACGGGCCCGCGATTGGCAGCGCTGGGCGCCCTACGCGGCAGTGGCTTGGTCGCTGCTTTACGCCGCGCTGGGGGTCTACTGGGCGGTGAGCGGGCGCGGGTTCCCTTACACCCCCGAAACCGTGTCCGACGGTATGGGGCCGCTGGTTGGACGGTTCGGACCGGGCGTGGCCTGGATCGTCGTGATGATGGCAGGCATTCCTGCGGCGGCGGTGGGAGCGGCGATGCTGCGTGGGGTGCGAGGCAGGGCGCTCCGGCCTCTCTTCATAACTGCCGGAGCACTGCTCGCCGGGGTGCTCCTGCTGCTCATGACCGACCTCAACCTGCTGGTCATGCTCGGCTATATCCCTTATGCCATCGTCGGCCTGCTTCACTGGCGCCAAGTTCGGCCAGATCTACCTGGAGACTCTGGCTCAATCGGGCGGATCGATCGCACCAATTGTTGTGTCTGATCGGCGGGTTCCTCTGGCTGGCGGCTACCGTCAGCTATGCCCGCCGGAGCGGGGACGCCTGCCTGTATTGCGGCCGCCGGGACGGCCCGGAGGGGTGGACAGAGCCCGGAGCAAGCCGCGCGCTGGGGCCGGATCGCCGTGTATGTGGCGATGGTGGCGCCAGTCTTCTACGCCCTCACCCGTTACGCCTGGGCGCTGGGGTTCCCGCTGGGGATGAGCGAGGAGTACCTGCGCCAGCGGTCAAGAGAGTGGGACTGTGGATCTCGGGACTCTTCCTGGCGACCTTCGGCCTGGTGGGAGCGCGTGCTCATGCTCGGATTGGTGCAGCGCTGGGGTGAGGTATTCCCGCGCTGGATGATCGGCCTGGCTGGACGCCGGGTCCCCATCGCGCTGGCGGTAGTCCCGGCCTCGCTCGTATCGGTGTTGCTGGTGGTGGGCGGCATCGGCGATCTGGTCCGGCTTACCCCAGATGGTCGCTAATTTGGAGGCCGTTGGGGCAGAGGGTAGCGGAATCATCGGGGCAATCATCTTCCAGGTCGGCCCCACCTTGCTGTTCCCGGTTTGGGGTGTAGCGCTTGCGGTGGCGACGTTGGGCTACTATTTCCGGCGGCGCGGCCCGTGCAAGGTGTGTGGTCGTGGCACACCTGGCGCGTCCACGCCAGCCAATCAGAACGCAATAAAAAGAAGATCGTAATACTAATCCAAGGCAAGGAGAGACCAGGAAATGAACAGCCGAAAAATCCACCTCAGCCTGTGTGTTCTGCTCCTGCTGGCCTGCCTGCCGGCGTGCAATTCAGCTCCCGGGAAGCCGGTCATCCAGCTTAAGCCCTGCCGCGTGAGTACCTACCAGGCGGAGTGCGGCAAGCTGCGGGTCTTTGAAAATAGGGATGCAAAAAAAGGCCGCAGCTTCGACCTAAACCTGGCCGTCATCCGGGCAAGCAGCCAGCAAAAAGCGCCCGATGCCGTATTTCTTCTACGCGGCGGACCCGGCGTGGCCGCCACCCAGGATACCGGCACCATCGCGCTGGTTACCATGCTGGATGACCGCGACGTGGTGCTGGTGGACCAGCGCGGCACCGGCGGTTCGCATGAAGTGTATCCTCCGAAAACTCCGGATTGGTCGGATTTAAAGTTCGGCTGACGAAAGGAGATTTGAATAATGGCTACCTTTCTGATCGCACTTTCCACCTGGCTGCACGCACTGGCGACGATCATAATGATCGGGTATTACATTTTTATGAGCCTGATCTTCCTTCCGATCTTCGAAGGTCAGATGCAAGGAACTGCCCTGCGGAATATGCTCGAGCTTGTCTCCAACCGCTTCCGGCCTTATTTTGGAGGCGCGCTGCTCATTTTCCTGGTGACTGGCACCTACCTGCTGCTGATCAATAAGAGTTACATGGGCCTGGGCCACTTCTTCGGAAACCCCTGGAGCGCCTTAATCGTAATCAAACACCTGCTGGTGTTGGTGTTCCTGGTACTGGCCGTTTATGCCGAGCGAGCTTTCCTTACACAGATCCGCGACGAGAACCACGCGGCTTTGAAGAAATTCCGGATGGCATTGTATATCAACACCTTCATTGGAACGGCGATCATATTGCTGACTTCGATCGCGCAGGCAGCCTAAGCACACATCCGGATATTGGCTGTCAGTACCATTCTGGCACACCTGCTTATTGATACAAGGAGATCAAAATGGACATTCTTTTCTTTGCTCACTTGCTCAATGCGGTATTGATGATCGGCATGCCGCTGGGACTGGCGATCTATTTAACCCGGAGCTGGAAGCTGGGCTGGCGGCTGTGGCTCATCGGCGCGGCAACCTTCCTGCTTTCACAGGTGGGACACATTCCATTCCTGTCGCTCGCCTCCCGGGTATTGAATAGTCCTGCATTGCTCAATACCTTTCAACGTATGTCTATTTCCAGCTTGATCATATTTAATGGCGTTTTTGTCGGACTGGCTGCGGGTTTGTTCGAGGAACTCTTTCGCTATGGCATGTATCGTTGGTGGGCCAAAGATGCGCGCACCTGGCGTACCGGCATCCTGACGGGAGCCGGACATGGCGGCGCAGAGGCGATCATTTTTGGTGGTATGGCGCTTTACTCTTTTCTCCAAATGGTTGCTTACCGAAATATTGATCTGTCTGCGGTAATTCCGGCCGCGCAGTTGCAAGCTGCCCAGGCGCAGGTTGCAGCCTATTGGTCCAGCGCCTGGTATGTGGCGCTTCTGCCCGCCTTTGAACGGCTCGCAACGACCATCATACAAATTTCATTGGCGGTGCTTGTCCTACAAACTTTTACACGCAAGCAATGGTTCTGGCTCTGGCTGGCGGTGGGGTATCACGCACTGATCGACTTTTTCACTGTGCCGGCTGGCGCCGGAGTCATTAGCATATATGCAGCGGAAGCAATCCTGGGCGGGTTTGCCATTTTGAGCTTAATCATCATATTTGCACTGCGCCGCCGCAAGTCCCTGACGTATGAACCGAGATCAGCGCAGCTTGTGAACCCGATAAATCAACAATAAAAAATGCATTGATTCAATGCAATCGCGAGGTAATAAAAATGAATGCGAGAATTGATACGACAAAGAAAGAAACCGTCGAAAAAGGCCAATTTTCCCTGGAACAAAGCTGGAGAGGATTGATCCTCGTCAGCGGGATTCTCCTGATCGTAATTCCTGTTATATCGCTCTACGCGCTTTATCTTGCCAGGACACTCTACGCTCCAGGCTATCCGGGCGATGCAGCCGCTTACCTGCAGCTGGTCTCGCAGCACCAGGGGCAGGCCGCGCTCACCTGGGTCCTGTGGATCATCATGGACTTCCTGGGTCTTCGCACCTGTAGTGGCGATGTACATCCTCCTGTCGCGCTACAACCGGAGCCTGGCGCTGCTTGGCAGCCTGTTTTCGATGTTCTTCAATATATATGATGTCAGCGTGACCGAGTTGAACTCCCTGACGCTCGTCAGCCTGTCGCAAGGCTATGCCAGCGCCGCCGGCGAAACTCTCAAGGCTTCCTTCGTCGCGGCAGCCGCCTATGGATATTATGCCCTGCCGCTCCAGACAGTGCTCAGCTTCGCCATCGGCACCTTTGGGTACCTGCTGTGGTGCCTCCCCATGGCAAAGAGCTTCTTTGGCCGGGGGGTGGCAATCTTCGGCGCCATCGGGTGTGTCGCAGGCCTGATCGGGTCAGCGGCGCCCCTGGTCCCGTCTTCCGCCATCCTGGGCATCTGCCAATTTATTTGCGTCCCGCTCGTCGCCTTGTGGTTTGTCTTGCTGGGAGTGAAGCTGTACCGCTTTGGACGCCGGCTGCCTGCCAGGGCGGAAAACAGCATGGGCATGGCATTGGAAGCCGCGGGCATTAAGATAGGGGCTGCTTGAATAACGGAGGAGAAAAGAATGGACACTCCGATCAGACTTTTCAGAACGTCCATTGGTGAAGCCCGGTATTTCGCGGCTTATGAGGCTGCCATGCAATTGTGGCGGGTTCCTTATCAATCCTCCTTTGTAACCAGCCCCTATGGGCGGACGCATGTTATTTCCTGCGGCCCGCAGGAGGCTTTTCCACTTCTGCTCTTGCACGCCGGACAGGCAAGCTCAACGATGTGGTTCCCGAATATAGTTGAACTAAGCCGGAAATTCCATGTGCTGGCCCTGGATACTCCCGGAGAACCCGGCTATAGCATCCCCGCCTGCAAGAACGATTCAAAACGCGATTGTGCGGCCTGGCTTGTGGGCGTATTGGATGAGTTGGGGATTCCCAAAACACACGTGATGGGTTTATCACGCGGCGGTTGGTTGTCTTTAAATCTTGCCATGCATGCGCCCGAGCGCCTGGATCGGATCGTGCTGCTAAGTCCGGCGGCTGCATTTGTTGCGCTTAACCCGTTCTTTTCGGCAGTGGCGCAGGCCGTGATGCGCGTGCCCACCCGCTTCGTCTCGAAATTCGCGCTTAAATCCTGGGTGAGGCGCGGCTTTGTGGTCAACGATGTTTTCGCCGAACAATTCATGACCGGTCTTCAAAACTGGAATTGGTCGGTCAATAAAAGTGGTTATTCAGGGATCATGCCCTGCATATTTACCGACGAGGAATTGCGCCAGATCCGGCAACCTGTTCTGATGCTGATCGGTGATCAGGACAGGTTGAACCCTCCCAAAGCGCTTGAAAGGGCCAGGCAAACCATTCCCAACCTGGAGGGCGAGATCATCCCTCAGGCCGGCCACTTCCTGAATATGGAACAACCTGAAAGCGTGAATGCGCGCATTCTCAAATTCCTTAGAAGACATCCGGATGATCGCGCATTTCTACCAGGGCCGCTCCTCCCGGCAGGGGGCGCTGGCGGATGGCGCTCACCGCGTCGGAGCCGACCTGCTTGAGAAGGTGCACCAGCCGACGCTGGTGGTCCACAGCCGGGAGGACAACTCGGTGCCAAAGACAACCCTGCGGACCTATCTTTCGGTAGAAGACAACCTGTGCGGGTTGTCGTTATGATAAATACAAGCGTTCAACTGGAAAAGGAAGGAAGGAGTGATCAATTATGAATAAAAACAGCGATCTGGTAATTGAAACGCACGGCTTGAGCAAGACCTTCAAGAACGTGCAGGCGCTCAAATCCCTGGATTTGAATGTGGCCCGGCATTCGATCTTCGGATTTTTGGGACCGAATGGCGCCGGGAAAACCACCACCATCAAGCTGCTGCTCGGGTTGGCCCGTCCGACCGGCGGCAGCGGATCCATGTTCGGGTACGATATTCAGCGCCAAAGTGTGAAGATCCGCCGGCGCGTGGGCTACCTGGCCCAGGACCCGCGCTATTACGAAAGCATGACCGCCCGCGAGACACTGCGCTTCACTTTGGGCTTCTTTTTCAAAGGGCCGAAAAACAAACTCGAAGAACGGATCGAAGAAACCATCCAACTGGTGGGGCTGGCAGACAAAGCCGACCGGCCGATCCGCGGCTTTTCGGGCGGGGAACGACAGCGGCTGGGGATTGCCCAGGCCCAGGTCAATTACCCCGACCTGCTGATCCTGGATGAACCCGCCGCCAGCCTGGATCCGATGGGACGGCATGATGTGCTGGAGGTGATGGAGCGCCTGCGCAAGTACACCACCATTTTTTATTCCACGCACATCCTGGACGACGTGCAGAGGGTCAGCGATACGGTTTGCATCCTCAACCACGGGCAACTGGTGGCGCAAGCGCCCATTCAGGAATTGCTGGCAGGCAATGGCAAGGTCATGTTCCGGGTACAGACCCGCGGAGATAACCAGCAAATCCGGTCCGTGCTTGCAAGCCAGCCGTGGGTTAGCGCCATTCAACTTGAGCACTCCAACGGCAAGGCAGACTGGCAAGTCAGCGTTAACGATCCGGAGGCGGCGGAGGATCAATTGTTGAGCCTGGTCATGTCAGTTCCCGGAGTCAAGGTGACAAGTTTTGGCCAGTCCAAGTTTGATTTGGAAGAAGTGTTCATGAATTTAGTCGGAGGCAACAGCCATGGCAACCAATAGTGAATTTCAAGCGATTGGAAATCAGGGCAGATTGGAAGGATTTTCCAATTTGCTTCGCAAAGAAAACCACCTGTGGTGGCGCACCAGCCGCTGGTGGGTGCAGACTCTCATCTGGCTGGCGATCGCCAATGGGATCCTGTTCATGGTGATTGGGATTGCCCCAAAAATGGAAAACCCGCCTGGTCAGGCATCCAACACACAATCCGCCCAAACTGGAGATTCTCAAGAGTCCCTGGCTGTCATGGGCCTGACGGTTTTCTTGAAGATGGCGGGCATTGCCATCGCGATCGGAGTGGTTGTACTCGCCCAGGATACATTGATCGGCGAAAAACAATCCGGTACGGCTGCCTGGGTGTTATCCAAGCCCGCCTCGCGCAGCGCATTCATTCTCTCCAAGGTAATTTCTCACGCCATTGGGATCCTGATCACCATGGTAGTGGTTCAAGGAGCGGCGGCTTATCTGATTATGTTCCTGGTCACCGGGAAAGCCTTTCCCATCCTGCCGTTCATGGGAGCCATGGGGCTGCTTTTTATAAGCCTGTTGTTCTGGCTGGCCCTGGCCATCATGCTGAGCGCTTTGTCCAATATGCGCGGATTGGCAATTGGAATCCCTTTGTTCCTGATCCTGGGTTTCACATTATTTGTGGAGATCGTCCCGTGGATTGCGGATTTCATGCCATGGAGCCTTACATCTGCAGTCAGCGCCAACCAGACAGCCATGGCGGTTCAGTTGGTGCTTGGGCAGCCCATCCCAAACTGGATGCCGCTGATCGCAACCGTGATCGGGTGCCTGGTGTTTACCCTGGTCGCGATCTGGCGTTTCCAGAAAGAGGAATTCTAAATTAGAAAGAAAACCAACATGAACACAAAAAGCAAAACCTTGCGCGAAATCACTGTTTTCCTGGTTTTGACGGTTGTGCTCAGCAGCCTGGCCTATTTCCCGATCGTCCGGGCTGGGAGCAGCAGTGGCGGGCAATCCAAGTGGACCAGCCTGCTGATGCTGGCGCCCGGCCTGGCAGCAGTCATCACCTACCTGGCCTTTGAGCGCAGCCTGCGCCCGGTTGGCTGGCGGCCAGGCAAGCTAATGTATCTATTGCTCGGGCTGGTAATACCGGTTATCTACTGCATGATCGCGTACGGCCTGGTATGGCTGACCGGCCTGGGTCAATATAACGGCCAGTTCCCAGCCAACTTTCCGATTTTCCTGGTGACCATGCTGTTCAGTGGCACACTGTCGGCCCTATTGGAAGAAATCGCCTGGCGCGGTTTTCTGGTCCCAAAAATGATGGAACTCACCAGTTTTACCAAAACCGCCCTGATCACCGGGCTGATCTGGGCGGTCTGGCACTATCCCTTGATCATTTTCTCAAACGTCCGGCTGGGCAACACGCCCCTGGCATTCAGCCTGGTATGCTTCACGATTTTCGCGGTCGGAGTAAGCTTTGCAACTGCCTGGCTGCGGCTGAAATCCGGCAGTGTATGGAGCGCGACCCTGCTGCATGCGAGTCACAATGTCTTCATGCTGCATGTGTTCAATACTCTCACCACGGACTCTGGCAGCACCTGGCTCCTGCTGGGGGAGTACGGCGCGGTGACTGCTGCAATGGGGTTATTGCTGGCCGTGATCTTCTGGAGTCTGCGTACCCGGATTACAGGGACGGTCTCCATGCAGCCAGCGGAAATTGAGTCGCAAGCAAGCGTTTTATAGCTTGATGAGAGATCTCGGAGTTCTCGAAGAACTCCGAGATCTGGCAAATCAATCAAAGGAGCGAGTAACCGGTTCGCCGCAGACATATTCTTGGATGTTCCTCCATGCAAAGATTTACTGCCTGTCCGGATGGATATTGATTCAGATCAACCGGCTGCAAACGTGGAGATTATCCAAAAACACCATGGCACGACGGTAAATGAGATTCAATCCCTGACCTGCCGGCGGGCTGTATTTAACCTTCCGCTGTAAGGATTGCATGGAACCGCGTTGGAACGGAACTTATTTGGGTTCCCCGGCCTCGAAGACAAAGATACCCGCGCAGCTCGAAACTTGCTGGTAGCAACAACCCACCCCGATCGAATGGCAGGCCGCAATGGTTTCATCCGCGGCCCAGTAGTATTCGGTCTCGCTCCACAGGCGTCCCCAATCCGCACGGGCCTGGCTGCGGGCGGTACGATCCGGATAAGAAATATCGGCGATCACCACCCGGCCCTGGCTGACCAGATGCCGGTCGATCAGGCGCGTTAAAAGTCCCAGTTTTTCATCAAGATCAAATTCGTGCCAAACGTAGGCTGATACGATCCGGTCAAAACGCCGGTTGAGGGGCTGCGGCCAGGCCAGGTCGTGCAGGTCGGCCAGGACCGGATGAAGAAAGGGCAGCTTCGCGCGCGCGATCGCCAGCATGTTCACGGAAAAGTCCGTCCCCCACAGATCGCAGCCCAACGTCTCAAAGAGCGCCGCCAGGTTGCCGGTGCCGGTACCCAGGTCCAAGACACTCATGCCTGGTTGCACGTCGGCCTGCAGCACCGTCTCAGCCAAAACTTCCGCATAGCCTTCAAAGGATATTGGGACGCTCCCGGTTTCCAGGTTCTGGTCATAATGGGCGGCCCAGGTGTTATAGACTTCCTTGCTGGTTTTCATGGTTGTACGTTTATACCACCTCCCACCCATTGGGGATGTAATTTAAGGTTAAATCTGCATATACTTGACAATAATGATAAAGAAAATCTTCTCCAGGAACACATGATGAAGGTCAGTGATATCAAGAAAGAGTTCTCTCCCAGCCTGCTGCTGCCAAGCATTACTTCCGGGCTGCTGGCCGCGATCGTCACCATCAGCCTTGAAATTTCGCTGGCGGCCTTGATCTTTTCGGGCGACCTGGGCAAGTTCCTGCCAGGCGGCATCGGCTTGATGCTGTTTGGCGCGTTTGTGATCGGGATCGTCGTCTCATTGACCACCTCGCTGCCGGGCATGATCGGACTGCCGCAGGATACTCCCGCCGCCATCCTGGCACTGGTTGCCGCGGCGATTGCGTTCAGCATGAAGTCTGCCAGCCCGCAAGCGATCTATGTGACCGTCGTTGCCGCGATCATGCTGACATCCATCGTTACCGGAATTTTCTTTCTACTGCTCGGATTCTTTAAAGCCAGACGCGTTTGTGCGTTATATCCCCTATCCGGTTGTGGGCGGATTCCTGGCGGGCACCGGTTGGTTGATATCGAAAGGCGCGCTGGGTGTGATGACCAACGTACCCATGACGATCGCCAACCTGTCCTTAATTTTTTCAGCGGATAAGGTGTTTCTGTGGCTGCCCGGGCTGATCTTTGCTGTTGCACTCTTGTTGACCCTGCGCAAAAATCCGCATTTCCTGATCACTCCCGGTGCGCTTGTTCTTGCCATAGCCCTGTTCTATGGCTATTTATTCCTGGCCCACATCCCGGTTGCACAGGCTTTCGCACGCGGCTGGCTGTTGGGGCCCTTCCCGTCCGGCGGACTGTACCGGCCTGTGGCTCCCGCGGCATTTGCCCTGGTCAACTGGCAGGCCATCCTCAAAAATATCGGCCAGCTTATCATCATCATGGCATTGAGCATTGTCTCGCTGCTGCTGAACGCCAGCGGGTTGGAGATTTCCGCCAAAAAGGACATCGATCTCAACCGGGAACTGCTTTCGGCCGGATTTGCCAACCTGGCCGGGGGGTTGGGTGGAAGCCCGGTGGGGTATCAAACGCTGGGGTTGACGGCCCTGGCTTTTCGCCTGGGAGCGAAGAGCCGGCTGGTCAACCTGATCTCGGCTGTGTTGTGCGGCGCGGCGCTCTTATTTGGGGCCACACTGATCGCGTATATCCCCAGGATCGTGCTGGGCGGGATGCTGCTGTTCATCGGCCTGACGTTCATGGTCGAATGGCTGATCGATGCGATCCGTTTGCTGCCGCTGGCAGACTATGTATTGGTGTGGGTCATTCTCGCCATCATCGCCAGCGTCGGTTTTTTGGAAGGCATCGGCGCAGGCATTTTGATCGCCGCGATCATATTCGTCATCTCGTACAGTCGCGTCAATGCCATCAAGAATATCCTGAACGGCGAGGTTTATCACAGCAATGTCGATCGTCCCAAGCTGCATCGCGACCTGTTGACCCAAAAAGGCTGCCAGATCCATATCCTGCGGCTGCAGGGCTACCTTTTCTTTGGGACCATCCAAAAAGTCCTGGAAGAGATCCGGCGCCGGCTGCGCCAGAAAGACGGACAACCGCTTCATTACCTCGTGTTGGATTTCCAGCGCGTCAACCGGCTCGACAGCTCGGCTGTATTTGGGATCACGCGGCTCAGGCAACTGGCCCAGGCTAATGGTTTAGCCATGGTCTGGTCCGACCTTGCGCCAGAGATAAGCAAACAACTGGATCGGCGCGGCCTGCTGGCTGAGCCGGATGATTCTTTTAAGGTGATGCCTACGCTGGACCATGCCATGGAATGGTGTGAAAACCGGATCCTGGCTGGGCAGGGTATCAAGGATATGACGGGAACCTTCAAAGCCTCCGCTGGGAGGCTTGGACAAGCTTTTCCGGGGCTGCAAGCCACTGACCAACTAATGAATTACCTTGAAAGATTGCCGGTCAAGCAGGGCGACTATTTAATGCGCAAAGGCGATCCCCCCACCGAAATGTATTTCATCCTGTCCGGTTTGGTCAGCATCCAACTCGAACTTCCGGGGGGCAAACTCATCCGCCTGGGGTCCGTCCGGGGCGGTGCAACGGTCGGCGAGATGGGCCTGTACCTGGGCGCCAACCGGACCGCGGACGCGTTGGTAGCGCAGCCCGGCCTGGTTTATTGCCTTTCTGCACAGTCCCTGAAAGAGATGGGTGAAAAAGATCCCGAGGTGGCCTCGCACCTGCATGAATGGATCGCACGCTTGCTGGCGGAGCGGGTCACCGCCAACAACCGCACCATCGAAGCGCTGATGGATTGAAGGTTCGGGATCGCGTTCCCCTTCCCATTTGGGAAGGGGTAGGGGTTAGGTCACTCTTCCAGCGGCACGATCGCCAGGGCCTCGATGCTGAGCAGGAAATCAGCCGGGGAGAAGCCTGCCACGTACATGACATTATTCATGGGCGGATTGGGACGGCTGCCCCACCAGCGCATGCCGGCTGCAAAGGCGGGACGCATGTCCTGGCCCTGGGCTACGTAAATGCTCCAGTGCACCAGGTGTTCCGGGCGGGCGGAGGCAGCTTCCAGGCAAATCCCGATATTCTTGAAGATCTGTTCGGTCTGGGCGGCGATATCGCCCTTGCCCACAATGTTGCCGTCTTGATCCACTGCAACCTGTGCGCCGATGTAGACGGTCTTGACCGGACCGCTGACGGTAACCATATGCGTAAAGGCCGGGTTGGGATGCAATCCGGCCGGGTTGATAAACTGGACCTGTCGATGGATGGCTGTAGTCATTCTTGATACCTCCTTATATTTTGCCGATCAGCCGCGCATAAAACTCACAGGCTTGCAGGATCTGGTTTACGTCGCAGCTTTCATCGCGCATGTGGGCCAACTTGGATTCGCCCGGTCCGAATCCGATGGTGGGGATACCCAGGCTGACCGGCGTGACGGCATTGGTGCTGAAATCCCAAAAGCCATATTCGGCCGGTTGTGCCCCAAAGGCTTCGGCGTAGGCGGACCGGCAAGCGTGGGTGAGTTCGTGCTCCAGACCGATTTTCCAGGCCAGGTGGAACGGCACATACTCGATCGGCATGCCGGTCCAGCTTTTCCGGTGAATGGGTTGTATATCCCAGGTCGCATTTTTCCCTCTTAGCAGCCGCTCCATTTCTTCCTTGAGGGTGTCTTCCGTCTCGCCGGGAACCAGCCTGCGGTCCAGATAGGCTTCGCACTCGGAAGGGACCGCGTTCAGGGAGGCGGCGGTGCTGGAGATCCTGGTCATGACCAGGGTGCTCCTGGGCCCTTCCTTATTCATCAGTTCGATATTTTTCTTTTCGACCCGCTGGATGATCCCGGCCATCTCATAAATGGCGTTGATGCCTTTCTCGGGCGCTGAACCGTGTGCCGAAAGGCCGCGCGTTTTGAGGGTGATCTGGGCTTTGCCCTTGTGACCCAGCGTAAGCTGGTTATCGGATGGCTCGCAAATGACCACGTAGTCCGGCTTGAGGTCCAGTTCTTTGAACAGGTGCTTCAGGTTCTCGCCGTCGCAATCTTCTTCGAACACGCTGCAGGAAACGTAAATTGTCTTTCCGTCAGCCAACCCGCTCTCTTTGGCGCTGGCGGCCGCGTAAATGGCGGCGGCAGCTCCGGATTTCATGTCCACCGAGCCGCGGCCGTGCAGGCGCCCGTCGACAATTTCGCCGCTGAAGGGCGGGATTTTCCATTCTTCGGCATCATTTACTGCAACCGTATCGACATGCGCATCCAGCAGGATGGCTTTTCCGCCGCGGCCGATCCTTCCAAGCAGATTGCCCATGGAATCGATCTTGACTTCATCAAATCCGAGCGCGGTCATTTTTTCCCGGATGAATTGTATGATCCCGCCTTCCTGTCCCGAAATGCTCTTGATCCTGACCAGGCTCTGTGCAAATTCCAGCAGTTCTTTTCCCAGTTGGGGCGTAACCAAATCCGAAGCGCTCATTGCTAATCCTTTTTTATTTAAGTATAGCACCCTCGCCAACGAGGGCCGGGATTTTTGGCGTGAAGAATGGATGCATGTGCCCGGGTGCCTTGCAACCAGACCTCCGAGTTTTTCAAAAACTCGGAGGTCTCACTCACATTGTTGGCAATGCAATTTACGCCAATTTGCGCGTTAATCGTCAGGATTGTCTTTAATTTATCTACGGGGCCTGACGAAGCCCGGAGATGTTGCCATCTTTGTCTTTTACAGTTGCGACCAGCAGGCCGCCGCCCACATCCCTGGGTTCCTGCAGTACCTGCGCACCCGCCTCCACCAGCGACTTTAGTGTACTCCGGATGTCACTTACGTCGAAGTAGGGAGTAGGCCCTGTCAGGCCTTGCTGTTTACCGTTGGGAACCAATCCTATTTCATGCTCTCCCAGCTTGTAGCCAATATAATAGGTTAAATCGACATACGGTTCAACACCCAGAAGTTTGTTATATACCTTTTTTGCCTGGGCAGCATCTGTGACGGGGTAAGTCAATACTGTGATCCCTTGAAGCTTGTTCATACCAGTAAGCCTCCTAGCTGAAAGTGATAGTCAATCCCCAAAAAGGATTGAATTGGATGAGGAAGACAGATTCTATTATGCCAAAATTAAAAGATAGTGAGTTTCGATCTTGCCATTCTGGGGCTTGACTTTTCGCTGACAAATTTATATTATGATATTGCACATCGTTGAATCGAAAAGCCCGGGATGGATACTTTCGCAACCACTCCGCTCACGCAGTTCCATAAGGAGGTGAAAATTCAGGAATTTGTGGCTGAAAACCATTCGATCCGCGTTCCTCTGACAAACCTTCGCATGGATAACAGGAGAATGATGAAATGCACAAGAACCGTTTCCGCATATTTCTGGTTATCGCCCTGGTGCTGTTGATGGCCCTCGGCAGCACCTCGCTGGCCAGCGCCGGCAAGCCCACTCCCACACCTACGCCGCCACCCCCGCCTCCGCCAATCCCAGCCGGCATGCGCGCCGGGCTGCGGGCTTCCGATTATGGCATCAGCCCCTTTCCTCCGCCTGCATGGTGGGTTAGCTCGATCAAATCGATGGCTTCCAAATTCGACGATGCAACCGGCTCCAGCATCCTGGTGGTGGTCGAGATCGATGGCGAAGAGGGACCCGGATGCTGGGCGCATTTCCCGAAACCGGATCGCGGCAATTACCCGGGGGTACGCTTTGACAACGCAGACGAGTTCAAACCGCTCCTGCAGGCTTTTGACCATAAGGGCATCAAGGCCTGGGTGCAGGTGGAGCCATCGGGCTGTGATATGCGCATGCTGATCGACCTGGTAATGAAACAGTACAGCCACTATTCCAGTGTGATCGGCTTTGGAGTCGATGATGAGTGGTATTTGAACGTGGATTATCCGGATGGAAAACCCATTACAGACGCCGAGGCACACGCGTGGGTCAATCAGGTAAGAAGATACAACGACGATTATCAGGTATTCCTAAAGCATTGGGAGCCAACCCAGATGCCGCCCAACTACCGCAAAGGGCTGGTCTTCATCGATGACAGCCAAGGGTTTGAAAAACTGGGAGACATGCTGTCCGAGTTCAAGGCCTGGGGCCGGTATTTTGCCCCGGCTCCGGTCGGTTTCCAGTTCGGCTATGAAGAGGATATGTCTTGGTGGAGCGCCCTTAAAAATCCGCCTAAGACCATTGGCAACGGGATCCTCGCCAGAGTCCCGAACACCATGGATCTTTACTGGGTGGATTTTACCGCCCACGATATCTGGCCGTAAACCCCATAATTGAAAACTCTCCCACCCGGATAAGACCAGGAGCAGTCCATCCAGGCGGCAAAAAATTCGGAGACCGCCAGGTGCGGTCTCCGAATTCGTTTTTAGGTGGTTGAGTTGGAATGGCGGTGCGGTGCAACTTGGGGCGAAATGCCATTGATAGGCGAAATGCCATTTCGCCCTACTAGTATACAAACGGCAGCAGCCTCCACGTGTGGGTTTTGTAAAGCGTATACGGTTCACCCAGGCGCGCCTGCAGCATGGCCTCTTCGGCCTGGATGCGGTAATGATAAACCGCTACCAGGATGACCAGGATCAGCAGGGTGATGATCCAATTGACGCTGGCCAATCCTGCTCCGCTCCACATCAGGATTGTCCCCAGGTAACCGGGATGACGGATGAGGCGATAGGGTCCGCGTTGAACGATGGACTGGTTTTCCTGAACCTGCAGGGTACGGGTATAAAACTTTCCCAGGACCAGGTTGGCCCAGACGCGCAGACCGTAGCCGGCCAGTGAAACGGCCAACCCGATCCAACCCAACGGAGCGTACAGGATGTGGCCTGGCGACAGGAGGTTCAACAGCGGGGCAAACAGCAGGAGCAGGATGGCAACCCCATAGGCCGCGCCCAGGCGACGTGTGCTCTGCCGGTCGGACTCGCCGGCGCTGAAGGATTGGGCGGCCCGGCCTTTGCGCAGCCGTCCCTCGGTGACCGAGAAAAAGATTATCAGAATATAGGCCAGGATGGTGGTCAGCATCTGGAAAATTATTGCATATCCCCATTAATTCCCGCTTAAACGACAGTTCGCTCTTTTTCTCCGGCGGGTACTTTTATTGCCAATCCTACATTTTTTCGGGAAAGCGCTTGAGCAAGGCGCAGTGCCGGTGTCCGGGCGGAAAATCATCCAGTTTCCAGGCAAGTTCATAGCCGCACTTCTGGTAAAACCCCGGCGCCTGGAAACTGTAACTGCTGATCAGGATCACTTTGCAAGCGTGCTCGCGGGCCTCCTGCCCGGCGGCTTCCAATAACTCGCGCCCATAGCCCTGCCCGCGCAGGGAGGGGTGCACCCACAGCGTTTGAATTTCACAGGCCTCGGCCCAGGTCCAGCCGGATAGACCTGCCAGGATCTCCTGCTGGTCGCCGCGGATGAAGAAGGCAAACAAATGGCCATCCTCCCGGCCGGTCTGCCCGCTATTGAATTCGTATAGCCGATCTTCCAGGAACTGAAGTTCCTCACAGGTGGGAATGCAAGCCCTTCGCAAGGCTGAAGCGCTGGAGAAAACCTAATTTAAAGAGGGAATCCTTCGTGCCAATTCGGCATAGTCGCTGCCGAGCGCCTTTTGGATGGCCTGCCTGGCCTGATAGAAAACCGGAGCAGGCATCACCATTTGCCAGATGCTGGTCATGTTCACGCGGTCGTCGATGCCCATCAGCGGGAACATCCAGGCGATCACTTCCGGGAAGCGATCCTGCGGCACGGTGGAGGACATGAGCCCGACCGCTTTGCCCTGCTCGGGCAAGGGCATACGCTCGCGGAGGATGCGGTACAAATGGGCATCTTCCTTGGCGAGGTGGATATCCAGGTGGAACTTGAAGGCAGCCGAGGCGCGCGCGGTTTCCAGGGCATCCCGGGCGGAGACGGCCGCCGCCAGTGCTTCGTAGGCCGCATCCAGTCCGCGGTGGTCGCGCAGGTACGCCTCGGCGACCAGGGGCGTCAAAGCTTCCACGGCCGGAAAGATGGCCAGTTCCTCGCCGTGAGCGTGCCAGACCAGGATTTCGTTGAAGAAGCGGAAGCGCTCGAGGGATGGTTCAAGCCCCGGTTGGCCGCGGGCGGATCCGAGCGCGGCCGAGTCGATGATCTTCATATCGGCGCGAAAGGCATTATGGATTGCGATTACTCCATCAAGCGGTACGGTCATTTTTGTTCCTCCTGAACCTTTTAAAACGGAAGACGGCCTTATAGGTCAATATTAAATCAAATTGATTGCCAGGTCAATTGCCAACCTGCTATTGCGTTCAGTGGGCAGGCATATGCCCCTGCGGGGTCGGTACTTAAGCCTGCCCCTACGGATTGAATTCAGACCTTCCTGAATACATCCCGCGTCAGCAGCACCCCGCCCACACCGGTCAGGATCACCGCCAGGATATAGGCGATGAGCGCGCCCAGCACCAGCACCCACTGCCAGCCGCCCGGTTGGGTCTCACCCGAGGCCAGCCCGGTCAGCACCGCCAGCGCCTGAATGCCTACCAGCAGAACCACCGCGCCGACGAGCCCCCAGCCGATCAGCCCGCGGAACCTGCGCCGGCGCAGCGCCGCCCAGAGCAGCAGCCCGCCGCCCACCAGCACCAGCGGGAAAAACTCCGCCGGCATCAGGTAGTCGAGCCGGAACCTGCCATCCTTGAACAGCGAGACAATGCCCAACAGGATGGGCGCCAGGATTGGAAGCCCCACCAGGACGGTCCCCACGATTGCCAGGATTTTGGTAAAGACATCCTTGTTTTCAATCATGCTCGCCTCCTTTATAGAGCAAATTGGCATCCCACTGCGTGGTACTCGTGCCACTGCGTGGTAGTGCCACTGTTATTTGCCCTACAGTTCCTTTTAAAGTATAGCACTGCTGTCAATCCCTTTGACAGCCCGTGTAGCTGCCGCCAGGCACCTGGCATATAATTGGTTCATCTTCATCTAATAGTTATCCTGGACAACCTGCCATGATCATTATTATCAACGGTTCCCTGGGTGTTGGAAAAACCAGCGTCGCAGAGCAGTTGCATTGGAAGCTCGACCAGTCGGTGCACCTGGATGGCGACCACATCGGAGACGTACACCCGTTCGAGATCTACGACGAGCGGCGCATCGCGCACCTGTACCGCACGCTGGCGCTGCTGGTGGGTTTCCACCAGCAGAACGGTTACAGCAACTTTGTGATCAATTATGTCTTCGAGTCGGCCGGTTCGCTGCAGGCTTTGCTCGACCTTTTGCGCCCGCTGGAGGCCTCCATCCACACTTACTGGCTGACCTGCGAGGCGCAGGAACAGGCCCGGCGCATCCGCGCGCGTCACACCGCTGACATGCAGTGGGAGTTGAAGCGTTTCGTTGAGCTCCAGAAAATTCAAAGAAAAGCAGCCGGAGAAGGATTCATCGGCATCGAGCTGGATACCACCGCCCTGACCCCGGCGCAGGCGGCTGGAAAGATCTGGCAGGAAGTGTTTGGATGAGCAGCGGGGCGGGCGGGGAACCGGAGTTTGCGAGCGCGCCCCCAAAGGGATAGGGTTTGCCGTCCTGACCGAGAACCAGATTGAGTTTCTGCTGGTTGGCGAGGAAATCGTATATCCTGCCGTTGACAGAGTTGATCGCCCGTACACGAACTTACGAAAGATAACCGGCTTCACGGATCACCAGGGCTGTGGTAGCGGTGCCTGACCAGGCTAAAGAAATCACGTTGCTGATCAACTGGTAAAGGATCACCCCACTAACCTTGACAGTGGCCACCTGGGTGATGGCCGCGGTAATATTTTTGGAAGTCGAAAAAGCTTCGAAGGGATGGGTATAAACTCCGTCACCGGCTGCTGCCCCGGTGAAGGTAACCAGGAGGAAGATGTAATTTTTATCAAGCGGACCACCCACCAACTCCAGGTCCAACCAGGCAAAACCGCCGCCCGAGACGGTCTGGCTCACGATGGTGACGACATCCCCGACCGTCCAACCAGCCGGGACATTGGCGGTGAACGTGGCGGTATGCGTGGCCACCGAATGATTTGAGATCAGCATGTAATCCCCACGCGTGGTGTTATACATGCGAATTTTGGCAAGCTGGTTTGTGGAGAACGGAACCAACGCGGCTTCATTCCCGCTGACGTTGGTAACCGTGATGGTGGTGGGCGCTCCACCGGGCTTTGTGGCGATGGTGCCGGCCCAAAGGGAAGCGCCGGTGATTGCCCCGGCGCGGTAGAGATCGTAGGTCTGTGTCTCGGCTTTACCAAATTCCATGTCGTCGACTGCATCTGCAAAGGCCTGCAGATTGTTGACCGAAGCATCCAAATTCTTGTTGAAATTGGCGGTCACCAGCGGCGTATACGGGGCAACACGTTCGATGGTGGAAGGCAGCGAACCCACCGAAGTATTGGTCAGCCACTGCGCCGGCGAGATGAGCATCTGCCAGGGCATGGAAGACTTGATAAATCCAGGAGCTCCGAGACCTGGGCACAGGTAATGTCATAGATGCCGCCCTGGATGAGATCGACCCGGATGAAGTCTGAACTCTGGTACTTGAGATTGACCGGGAACGGGTCGAACTTCGCCGGCGCAAGTTGGAAGTAGGCCGAAGGTTCGGCTGCTCCGGAGGGCAGGAAACCCAAATTGTGGATGGGGTCCTGATCGGCGGCATTCATCAGGCTCTTGTAGACATATCCGCCTGGGGCGGTGCCGGCCAGCGTGGATCCATTCCCCAAAGTAACGAAAGACCTGACATCCGTCTCCGCCCCCAGGATCTGCAGCCCGATCCAACTGACGCCATTATTCAGCGAGCGATATATCACCCCATTGGAAGCGGTGCCAGCCAGCAGAATACCGCTGCCCAAAGTGTTCAGGGTCTGGACATATCCATCTGCGATGGTGAAATTCAATATCCAGGTAAGGCCTGCATCGCTGGATTGAAAGATGCGTCCGCCGGTGGCTGTGCCGGCTAAAACCAGATCGTCGCCAAGAGGCAGCAAGCAAAGCACCATGGAAGAACCCCCAAAATTTATAACCTTGGTCCACGTCTCGCCCGAGTTTGTCGACCGGTAAAGGGCTGCATTGGGGCCGGTGCCTGCCAGCACCACTCCATTCCCCAAATAGGTCATGGAATAAATGGCGGTCTCTGCTCCCAGCGCCTGGGTGAGATGCCAGGTCAAGCCATAGTCGGTGGACTTGTAGACCTGGCAGCCCGGCGTAGCGCCGTTGTTGGTGTGGCCACACAAAAGAACCCCATTCCCAAGGTCCACCGGGGCGCTCGAGAAATCGTTGCCGAGATTGATCACGACTGACCAGGTGAGGCCATAGTCCACGGAACGCAGGATGTAGCCGGAGAAACCCCCGAATGCCAGGACTATCCCAGGCGCTGGGGAAATCATGCCGTTGACGCTGTAGTACATGGCGTCCAGGGTCTTGATCTCGAAACCGCTATCCCAATGATCGCCATAGTCCACGGTGCGAAAGATTCGCCCGTTGTTCCACGAGTTGTACCAGCCAGCACCCTGCCGGTGCCAAGATCGCAAAAGGAAATGATGGTTGTGGTGGCCGGGTCGAGCTGCCCCATACTGACAAAGTTGGGTGAAGTCTGGTGCGTGGTCTCGTTCTCGTCCCGCCACAGATACTGGACTCTGCGGCCCACGTTGTAATCAATCGAAAAATGATAGCCGGGGATGTTGTACTGATGATCGGAGACATGCGTGAACGGCGTATAGAACAAAATTTCGTTATCGCCATTATCCGTGGCGAAAATAAAATACTTCTGCCTGAGTGTGGAGAAAAATGTCCGGGCATCATTCAGCGTCAACCAGCGCCCATCCGGATAGAACTGATAGTTCAGCCAGGGCGCAGCCGGTTCCAGGAACACGGCGGTTTTCCCGAAGGTTGTGCAGAAAGCCGAGATCACGTTTTGGTAGGTATCGTCGGCGCGGGCTGAATAACGCGACCTGGGGAAAAGGTTGCAATTGAAGGTCTGAAAACTTCCATCCCAATTGGAGTCAATGATACCGAATTCGCTGGTGTCTTCGGTGTAATTGGTGCCTGCGACTGTGACCCCGCGCGTGAGAAACACGGCGGTGCGGTAGTAGGGCACATCCAGGAAGGCCGGCATCTGGATCGTGACCGTGAGCTCCAGATCGTCCAGTTTATAGCCAACCGGGGCAAGCTGGGCACGGATATAGCCGGTATAGGTATCCCGGATGGTGACCTGGAAGTAGGGGGTATAGCTGCCGGACTCTAAGGCGGATTGGAGGGTGGGGTCAATTGATCTCATGAGAACCTTTTAAACACGACGGACACGACCCCCATAGCCTGGGGGCAGGCGGACACGACGGTAAGAAAAAGCAAAAGATTAAAACCGTCCGGACCATTCATCGTTCCAACCCTGGGTTTGGGGAAGGGAGACCGGGAAGCGGCGGCGGGCGAGGAAATCGAGACCGCTCTGGAAGAGACTTTTGAAGGTCTCGGCCATTTTGGCAAAAGTAGCGCTGACGTTGGCATTCATGTTGATCGTCTCTATCCGACCTGCAGCCCGGACCAGGCAGGCCCGCCATGCCGCGCCATCCAGGAGCACGCTGTCATGCATCGGCGGCAAAGTGCTGACGGTTTCCCCATCCAGGCCATTGATGGTGTAAGGCTTGGTGTACCTGACAATCAGAATGTTGGGCGAACCTTCCGGATTGTGCAAGCCGGAAGAAAGGCCGGTCGTCTTCGAAATAGGCATCGAATGGCAACGACGGACTAAAGTCGTTATAGGTATCCGTGCCCTGGCGCAATACGTCCACGATCTCCATGGCGGACTGATCGCTGAGCTCGTACTCGTATTCCTCCGAGTTGGCTACGACCAATTCGGCGGCATGCGCCGGAACCTGATGGTTCAATTCCAGTAACGCCTGGCGAATGGCGGCTGTACAGGTCGCTGTTGAAAACGTGGTCACGTCTCCGAGCAACATGGCCTGTAATTTGGTGGTGAGTTGAGTGAGAGTGTCGGACATGATCATCCTTTCATCCGGAAGGACCGGATACTACATGGGCGCAAGTCTTGCGCCCTTACAGTTTACCGAGCCTGAGCATTTGGGCGGCGCTGAATTCCTTGTCCCACAAGCTGACATGCTGGATATTGCCGATCCACCCGCCTGCGCCTGCATCCACCAACCCTGCTCCAATGGCCATCGAAGCGTAATCCATGTAATCATTCCACACCCCGGAGGCTGCGCCGGTGGTGTCTCTTTGGAGCCCATTGACAAACATCTTGAACCCATTGGCGGCTGACCAGGTTGCGCCAATCGAGAACCAGGCGGCGGTAGTCCAGGCGTAGGATTTATACAGCCCCTGATTGCCGGCGTCCGAATACTGGCAACCCAGGGAATTGTTAAGCGAGCTCTCGAAACAATCCAAGTACTGGAACGGGGCGGTCCCGGTCTTGAGTTTGAAGATCCAACGCGAAGTACTATCCGTCAAGGCGGCTACGGTGGTCTTTGCAAAGGCAAGGAAAGAACCATGCAATACCAGCGCTGGCATGATTGCATCGAAAGCAGGCAAATCCAGATTAACGCATTGCGACCCATTGAAGAATGGACACAGGCCATACAACCCGGACTGTCCCAGGGATGGCGAACCAAAGTAAGGGGCATCGAAAACCGTGGCATCCGGAGTAGTGGAATAGATCTCCACGTCGTCCACGTAGCAGAATGCGCCTGCGATGGCCGGCACTGCCAGCTGAAGGTTTATGGTGGTGTTGTCGAGCGGATTGTCAAAGGTGGAGGTGTACTGCGCCCATGCACCGGTAATGGCGGTGGAGGCATTCACCAGGTAAGCCATCCAATCACCCCTGGCTATCCTGACTGTCAGGCTGTGAGCTCCATCCCCCAGCGTCCAAATCTTGACGGTATAGGTTTTGCCGGGAGTGACGTTGCATATCTGCAAGACGTTCGTGTCCTTGCCGACGCCGCCTGAAATAAGACCCAAGCCATTGGTACCCGAATGAGTTCCGGCTCCGCCAGATGTGTCTATAAAGATGTTACCGCCATCTGCGAACTGCGCCCATTTACTCCAGGGCGAATACTCGAAGCCAGGCATCTTGACGATGTTGATCCCGCTCCTGCCAGCAGCGGCGTTCTTTGCAACTGCCCCGCTGGTCTCATTCAGCGGCCAATACACAAACGGAGCGCTAGCCAGGATTTGGGATTTGCGGGAAGGTTTGCCCAATACAACCGGGAAAGAGGCATGGCTGGTCATAGGATTTTACTCACGCATCCAGGACCAACCAACACACCCCCTCGCCATTGACCGCCGAGTCCAGCCAGATGGCGGCGAGATTATCGACATGATCAAAGATGCACATCTCGCCAGGCGGCAAGCCGGAAGCCATTGGAAACAGTTACATCATCGGCTCCATCGTTTCCCACGGCTACGATTCCGGTATTGGTATCGAGGGCCTTGACCAGGAGCGCATAATCGATCTGGCGGTGCCCAGCTGAACGGCGGTGCCGGCAGTGGTGACGGTCTTTTGACCTGCAAGAATTTGGGACATAGGTTTACTCCTCTTCCGGACAGAGATCTGAAGACTCTGCCCTTACGATGGGCAGATTGCCATCCGACCCCTACGGCAACTGGCCATTCCAGACTGCCAGGCAGATATAGGGGGCGGCATAGTTGAGGCCGTTGACGTTGTAGAAACCATAATACTTGCCGGCTGCATCGGCTCTGAACTGCCAGGCATCCCAACCGGTGGGAGCCCAGGGCTGCGGCACCCAGGGTGCGGTGACGCCCCAATTGGCGATCACCAGGCCGTATTTACACAACCAGTTCTCCTGGACGTAATAGTTGTACAGGTAGTTGGAAACAAAACTCAGGTTGGTGTAAATCCTGGGCTTGACATGCAGCGCCGCTTCGACCACATCCAGCCAGATCTTGATCTGTGCTCCGATCCCGCTGCCGGCGTAGATGCCGGCTGCCGGCGCGTCTTCGATATCCAGCATGGGGCCAAGTTCTCCAGCCCCGCCGAATTTGTCGAGCGTGGCCAGGAAGCTGGCGGCCTGGGCCTCCGGAGGGCAAACCTTCCAGCGGGGATCGAACCAGGCGTAGGGCATGCGCTTGACTTTGGCAAGCTGCATCTTCTCGGCATTCATCGGATACATGGCATCCTGGATGATCGCCGGTTTTCCAGCCACCCACGCGCCGGTAGTAGTGGCTCTGACGATGCCGAATTCACAGCCACGATCTTTGGCAATCGTCCAGTCGGTAAGTTTGTTGGTGTCGTTGCTGCTGGCGTCGCCGATTCCAATCGGGTTTCGCATGGAGCTCCTTTCGAAAAGATGTTAAACAGAGGACAGGACACCTAGCACTGGCGGACACGCAGGACACGACGGTTAAGAGATTAATTGGGGCGAGGGAGAAGAAGAATGACCTCGCCCCAATTGTGGGCCTGCCTTCGTCCTGGCGAGGATCGAAGGGGGGCAGGCTTTCGGAAGAGAGGTACCAGAGGGACAAAAGTACCAGAGGCACCAGAGGTTTACGGGCCGATCCTGGCGGTGCGGCTATCCAGGAATTTGTAAAATCCGCTGGTAGTCAATCCCAATGCCAGGCCAAAGACCGTCACGGTGAACCAACCCGCGAAACCAACCGGCAGGCCTTCGGTGGCGATCTTGAAGGCGAACCCGAACAGCAATCCCAACAGCATGGAGAATGCGGTCAACCACTGGCCTTTGAGACCGAAGGACTTGGAGAACTCCACCAGGCCGAAGATGACCACCAGGAGTGGGATGCCGCCAACCAGAAGCTTGGTAAGGTCGGTCATGGTTACAACCTTTCCGTGAAGTTGGCGACTGCACCCAGGAAGTCGGCGGTTCCACCCGCCGGGCAAACCATGGCCATTTCGACCAGCACATACTCGTCATTGTCCATCCAGAAAGGCGTGGTGATGGTGAGAGTCTGCTTGTGCTTGGTCCACGGTCTTGGCGGCGGCTGCTACCACCGTGTCGGTCTTGGTCTGGGCTGCGACCACTGCGACCGCCAGATCCGCTCCACGTGTCACCTTGTTGACCGTGAACGTGATGCTGGTGGGTTCGGTACCAGCAGCTCATAATCGATCTCGATCGATTTGAGGTAGGAGCCTTTGAGCGCAACCGAATTCGAAGGCACGATAATCGGGATGGTGATGAGAGTGGTCTGTTCGCCGGCGGCCCGGTGCGCAACGATGGTGCCTGCAACCTGGCCGGCCACGTAGGTGATGGTGGCCGTCGAGAAGTGAAACAGCGTCGGCGGGATGAACTGACTCATGGAAGTGTCATGTACGTATCCCATGGCTACACCTCAGTCTAAGGGTGAAGTTGGCAACCGCGCCCATCAACTCGATCACTGCGGAGTTGGTGTCAATGGTGAGTACCAACAAGTAGTACTCGTCGTTGTCGATCCAGGCGGGCGTGGTGACCGTGACTTTCAGGCGGTGCTTGGCCTGGGTAAGCGGCTGCCACGCCGTGCGCCAAATCCTGGGTGACCGGAACATCCGTCACCACGGCGACGGCCGTGTCTGCGCCACGTGTGACCTTGTTGCAGGTGGCCAATCACGTCCGGTGGCGGCTGCGCCGGTGAACTCATAATCGATCTTCGACGCTGGCGAGCTTGGCGCCTTTGAGCGCCACCGAATTGGTGGGAATCATGATCGGGATATTGACGACGTAGGTGTCGTCTGCGGTGGCCTTGTGTTTGGAGATGGTGCCGGCCACCGTGCCGGCTGTGTAGGTCCACGTGCCGGTAACGCAATGGAAGGCGGTGGGCGGGATGAACTGACTCATGTGAGTGTCGTGAACGTAACCCATGGTTTGGTCTCCTTAAGGGTTAGAGAGAAAAGAGAATCAGAGAGTAGAGAGTAAGTTATTTACCCGTCTTCTTGACCGTGGTTCTGTTAGATCCGGGCTCGTCAGATTTGGCGATGGGTGCCGGCAAAGTCTTTTTTATTTTGTGCCGGCAATGGGAAGCGGAAGGGACCGCGGCCATCGGCCAGGATGATGCGGATTTGATCGCCCTCCAAACGCACGTTGAGCGGCGGGTGTGGTGGGCTGCCCCAAGTGCTGGGGGACCTCGGCGGCCAAGTTGGGCTGCCGAGTTCGACAATTGTTTCTCGTCCATGTGATCGATCACCTCCTTTCGGGTTGAAAGAATAAACGGGCGGAGACAAGCCCCGCCCCTACAATCGGGCGGGTTTGAAACCCGCCCTTACACGTTCTCTTTGTGCAGCGGGCGGAAGTCCTGCACCAGGACGGCATTGAACATGCGCACCTTGATGCGGGTCTCGTCGTTCATGAAGACGGCCGGATCGGTTTCCTTGCCGGCTGTGAAGATCTCGGGCTTCAACCCGAAGCGCTCGCCAACGATGATGGCCGGGGCGATATTGGGGTCGAGTGCAGCCGCCCAATGATCTGTCTCAACGAACTC
Organism: uncultured Chloroflexia bacterium; assembly: GCA_963776475.1. Lineage (GTDB taxonomy): Bacteria > Chloroflexota > Anaerolineae > Anaerolineales > Villigracilaceae > UBA877. Next base: position 45,433 of record CAVZMZ010000032.1, on the reverse strand, counting down.
GGGCATAACCACCACTTCGACCTGCCGCCCCACGTGGCGGTACCGGCTGCGCCGACCGCGGCCAGCTGGCTGAAGCCCAACGCGGGACAAACAGAGCATCCGCCTGCGCTTTCAGTGCGGGCGGGACGATGCAGAATTTGGGCCAGATGCCCATCTTTGCGCCGGTGCCGTAGTACCCGACGGCATGCTTGATCAACATGGGCTGGTTGTACATGGCCAGCGCGACCGCGTTCCACTGGGTGTAGTCCGTACCCAGTGCGGTCGTCAGCAGGTTGGCGTGACCGGTGGCGGCGGTCACGGCGGTATTGTTGAACAACGCCCCGCCGTCTGCCATGGTGGGGCCGACGTTGGTATTGGACAGGAACACGTCCGCCACCAGGGCGCTGATCTTGCGCCGGGAGGCATTGCCCAACTCGGCGGCATAGGCCTTGAGTTTGCGGGTGTCGTCCCGGTCGATCAGTTCCAGCGTCAGCGGGATGTATCCGCCGTACTTGGTGAAGCTGGCGGTCTCCGGACTGTCACCCACGGCCAGCTCGGTGTACTCTCGCGCCTTCTGCGACCGAAGGCAGGGTTCCCACCGTGCCGATCAGCATGCCGGTGATGTCATTGAGGCTGGTGAAGTGCTCGACCTTGGCGATCTTCTCCCACCAGTTATAGCCGGCCTGGCCCATGGCATCCCAGTTCTGCGAGACGATCTTGTTGAGGGCGTTCTTGACCAGGCCGCTGAAATCGGCGGTGGTGGCCAGCTGGATGCGTTCGCCATAGTAGCCGCCGTGCAGATCCCAATCGCCGGTGAGCATCAGGTACAGCTCACGGATGCCGGTCAGGCGGGCGGGCTTGACGGAAGCCAGGCGGGCTTCACGCTGGCAGGCCGAACAAGTCGGATACCGCGGCTTCGAGCTGTCGGCGGTGTTGACCATGTTGCTAATCCGTCCGGGTCCCTGGATCACGCCGGCGGCAGTCAGAGCGATGAGCAGGTTCTGCTCTTCCTGGATGGCAGTTGTCGAGTTCCTGGCGGTTCGAAGGGCTTGCCCTGTGTCGAGCTGGCGGTTGAAACGGGTTTCGACGCGCGTCGCGGAAGGCGCGGGCAACTTGCTGGCTTCGAGCGAGACCTTGAGCAGGTTGCGGCAGGTCTGTCAGGCGCACCTGGCGCATGCTCTCGGCGGCGGTCTGCTGGCGGCTGTTGGCGGCACGTGTGGCAGCCTGGGCGGTGAGAAGCGCCTGGGTCTCGGCGTCGATCTCGGGAGCCTGAGGGGCCTGAGGTTCCTGAGGAGCCTGAGGGGTCTTGAACGTTTGTTCTGGCATTGCGATTGATCTCCTTGGGCATGATCTGCAGATCGCTCCTTCGATTGCGGAAAGGAATTTGCCTCCGCGGGCTGGGTCGATCACGCAATCCACGGAATGGACCTTCGTGATGCGTTTGACCTGTACCATCCGCCTCTGGTAGTCACACGAACAGGATGGGCGGAAAATCCGACTGCGTGCCATCATGGCCGGGTCGCTTTGCGGCTGCCAGGCGCAGGGCTTGCAAGTCCTTCGCGCCGGGTCCGCCTGGAATAAGTTTGGCCTGGATGCCCTGTTCTCCGGGTATTCCATGAGGGCTGCATGTAATGCACCCGCCAGATTGCGGACGCTCTGACTGCCGGTGTAATCGATGGTCCAGAAAACAAGGCACACCTTCCCACATGGCCAGGCTGTCTCTCAGACCGCCGGCGTAAACGTGATGCCGTGGCCTTTGGCTTCGCCGGCATTGATGGCGACGATGTCGAAGCCGGTTTCGGTGGGATTGGCCTTGACAATTTCAAAACGAGTTCATTTGGCATATTGTTCTCCATTGCGAACGGGTCACGGAGTGGATCTGATCCGGCTCTGCAGCCGGGTCGGATTCGCCGGGGTCTTGTGGCTTCTTGCCGCCTGCAGGCTGGCCGGGTTTCCCGGTTGCTGCCTGTCCAGGGGTAACGGGCTTCAAAGGTCGGCGCAGCATGGTCGGGATGACGTTCCGGCGGATGGATCTCCCCGGCCATGCGATAAACCATGCGTAACAACTCTTTCTCGTCGATGCCCTTGCGATCGAAGATCTCGGACATGGCGGGATAGACACGCGAGACTGCCAGGGCGAGATTGGAATTATCCCGCTCGGTAATGTCGGGGCCCACGGCCTCGATCGTTCGAACCCGGATTGACCCGGCGGTCGAACGGCTTGCGATGCTCGACTGCCAGCCTGGCGATCTCCGTCAGGATGTCCAGGAAGAACTGCTGGGTCTGCTCCAGCCCACGGAACGTGGGCGTTCCGGCTGCTTCGGCCGTGGTGCGGGTGCGAGCTCTCGGGCTCGGCCAGAAAGTGGGTGGGCACGCCTGCCCCGACCGCAATCATCTTCTTGAGCGCCAGGCCATCTTCCCCGGCTTCGAAGGAGCTCAGCTCCGGCGACAGCACGCCCCAACTCTCGGACTCATCCGTCACCAGGATCGATCCGGGCGGCGGCGGGTTGCTGTTGAGCTCGCGCTGCCTGGCCAGCTGGGCGGCCTTGTCCGGGAACTTGCCGCGGAGGATGAACACGAATGCCTGGCGGAAGCGGTTCAGTCTGGCTCGGTCCTCCAGCCAGGCGGAATAGCGCCCGATCCAGGGCAGCATGGGGGCCAGGTCCGGTTCGCCCCATGCGACCCCTACCGGCTTGTTATAGGCGTAGTGCAGCATGAAGAAATCCTGCGTATTGGTGCGGTCATAGGCCGGCCAGGGAGCCGCCCTCCTGGGCGCTGGGTTTGAAGGCCAACTCCTGGAAGATGTCATTCTCGGCGCAAATGATCTCCTCGACCTGGTCCGCCGGCACAGCCCGCACATACAGCATGCCGGTATTCTGGTCACGCGTGCACAGGAAAAACAGATTGCCTGACCGGGTGGCTTCGTCGCAAAAGGAAACGCACTCGCGCCCGATCTTGTTCAAGCGGATGGTTCCACCACTCCTGGAGATAGTCATTGGTGGCCTTGTGGTCGCTCTGACAGCGATGCCCTCCCCCACCACGAACATGCTGATCAGCTTGACAATGCGCCTGGCTACGGGATTGACCCTCCACGCCCGCAGGCATTCGGCGAAGATGGTCTGCCGGTCGTAGTCGTAGCGGTCCCGGTACATGGTGCTCATGTTGCCGCCCGGATAGAAGTTGGAGTCGGTCTCGTGCACTTGTGCCTGCAGCCCATGTGTAGGCAGGCCGGTGGTAACGAGATGGACCTCGGACAATGGAACATTGACGGCGCTCGATGGTTTGTGGTCGATGGTCCGCGGTCGAAGCAGGTTGGCAAAGAATTCGGTCAGGGAGGGCATATATTATCCTTTCATGTTTCGGTAGTCAGGCTCACGGCAGAGGCTTAAAATAAAATCACGGCGAAGTGTTAGCCTCTGCCGTGACTGGATATAAACATAGAACATATTTTCTGGTTTGTCAAGGGTTTTGGGGGAATTCCCAGCCAGACCTCCGAGTTCTTAAGAACTCCGAGGTCTCGAACTCGGAGGTCTCGACCCTGCACACAGAAGGCATAAACGGTGCGATAATAGGCGTATGCCGGGAGGAAATTTGAATATCTTCCGCAAGGTTCTGCGGGCTGGGTGTGCATTCTGGCTGCTGGCGGCCTGCCAGCCCGCCTCGATCTCCAGCCTGGGCGGCCTGAACCCGCCGCGGCTGCAGGATGCCTATAACCTGCAACCCATAGAGTCCCGCACCTACAATGAACTCCTGAGTTTTACTTATAATTCCCGTTCCGACCCCAACACGGCCAACCAACAACTGCGGCAGGCCTTCGAGCAGACCGGCTGGAAATACGTCTACGGCGGCGAAGTCTTGTACCAGATCCCTTCCCGGGGCGAAAGCTGGACCAAAATCAGCGTGTGTTTTTCGAAAGATAAAGATTATCTGGAGTTGATCATCCGCAAGACGCAGGTACCCGAAAGCGCCGAGATCAGCGTTTCGGTTACCTCCATCCGCTCGATTGAGGCGGATCCGAATTGCAGATAATCTGGCCCCCACCCGGCCTCCCCAAATGCCGGAAAGCACGGAATTTGGGGGAGGTGCCTGCATAGATTATTATGAAAGCATATAATTCCACCCATCGACAACAAGAACCTCCCTTCAATGCCGGAAAGCACGGAATTTGGGGGAGGTGCCTGCAGAGTGTGTTGCGAAAGCATATAATTCCACCCATCGACAACAAGAACCTCCCCATTTTCTACCTGCTGCTCTTCGCAGGCGCAAATGCTGGAAAGCACGGAATTTGAGGGAGCAGGATGCCAAATTTTTATGAAAGCATATGTTTTCGCCTACCCACAACGAGAACCTCCCCCATTTTCGGCCCGCCGTCTCTTCGTGGGGCGCAAATGGGGGAGGCAGGAGGGGGCCGAATGCCACGCCCACAACGGAGTAGCCCAAGCATCAGGCACCGGGCCATCGAACTCCGCAAGGAATCCACACCTGCAGAAGCCAGGCTCTGGTCATGCCTCCGAAAAGACCAACTCGGGGTCACTTTCCGCCGCCAACATGCCATCGGCCCATATATCGCTGATTTCTGCGCACCCAGCCGCAAGCTGATCATCGAATTGGACGGGAGCCAGCACCTTGACCAGGAAGAATCTGATGCCGAACGAACTGCCTTCCTGGCATCCAAAGGCTACCGGGTTTTGCGTTTCTGGAACAATGAAGTGATGAATAAGATCACGGATGTAATGAGACTGATTCTCGAAGAACTTGGTAAGTAGAAGCTAAGCTTATTAATCCATGTCTTCAATCCTGTCCACCCCTCTCGCAGATACCCTCCTGACCATCGTCGCTTTCCTGTTCGGCTTATACGAAATCGGCTATGGCTTCTATGCCTGGCGCTTGAACGGTTTCATGTTCTACATCACCGCCGGGTTCCTGATCGGCACTCCTTTCCTGGCGGTCGGCGCGGTCCTGCTGTTTATCCCCCGGCAGAGCTTTCAAGGCTGGGAAGCGCTGATCCTGCTGGTGTGGCTCTTCGGCGTGGCCTGGAAAGCCTGGCGCAAACGCATCGCCAAAAAGGATCATCCGGCGCAATGGGAAAAGTGGGAAGCCATTCTGAATGGGAAATGATGGCACCTATGATGCAGGCAGGCGGGCACCTCCCCTTTGAGTAGGGGCACGATATATCGTGCCCCTACATTAGAATACTCCTGCAATCCTTAATTCAAATTTCAATGATAGCATTACAGCAGGGGGGAATCCTTGCAAATCTTGAACGTGGGCGAATAAATCCTCGGGCATCCACTTGCCCGAATTTACTATATCTTTGTAATGAAAGAGGCTCTTAATGAGTGATGTATTCCTCTCGTACTCGCGTAAAGATACCGAATTCGTACGAGAAATCTTTGATGTGCTCAACGCACGCCAGCGTGAAGCCTGGATCGATTTGCATGCCATCGATTATTCTGCCAAATGGTGGGATGAAATCTGCAGCGGGATCGATGGGGCGGATAACTTTGTATTGTTTGTCAGCCAGAATTCGCTCGAATCCTGGTTCTGCCATCGCGAGATCCATTATGCGCTCGAACACAAGAAGCGCATCATCCCATTCCTGATCGCGCCGGTCGATGAACAGGCCTTATTTTCAACCTGGCATAACCATCCGGACCTGAGCAAAAATGAACAGCTCACCCATGAGAATTGGAAAAGTATCCAGGCCATCCAATGGATCGATTTCACAGCCATCCAGGATGTCAACACGGCGGTCGATGCGCTCCTGAAGACGGTCGATACCGATCCGGAACGGGTTAAATTCCATACGCGTTTGCTCCTGCGCCTGCGCGACTGGGAAAGCCGGGGGCGGGACCCCAGCGGGCTCTTGCGCGGCGATGAGCTGGCCCAATACGATCAGTGGCTGGCGGATTTGCGTCAGAAAGGAACTCCGCCTCATCCAACGGCAGAACAGGAAGCCTATATTCTCGAAAGTCACCGGGTTCAGGATGAGCTCGAGGCAAAAAGGCTCCAACGCGAGCGCCTGGTGCGCCGCTTCCGGGTCGCCTCGATGGTCCTGGGCGGGTTCTTCCTGCTGGCAATACTTGCCACGATCGTGACCATCAACCTCACCAACCGCGCCGTCAACTCGGCCAATGCCCAGGTGGCGGCCGGGAATACCAGGGTCTTCTCCGGGAATACCAAGGTCGCCTCCGGGAATACCCAGGTGTTTGTCATCGGACAGACCCTGACGCCCATCCCGCCCCAACTGACGGCGGTCAGGCAGACCGTCGTGGCCGGCAGCTTCATGATCGAATCGCTTAACCTTTCGGCGGAAGCCAATTCCATCCTGCGCACCGAGGGCGGCAATGCCGAAACTGCCGCGCTTTTGAGCATCCGGGTGCTGCGCAAGCTCTACCTGGACAGCGCCGACGCGGCCCTGGTGGACGCTTCCCACCGCCTGAAGGCAGTCCCGCAGGTGTTCACGTATCGAGGCAGGATCACGAGCACGGCTTTTTCTCCGGATGGCAAGACCTTCGCGGTCGGCATTTCCGAGCTGGAAGATTCCGGTGACGTGGAATTAAGGGACACGGCCAGCGGAAGTGTGATCTGGAATATTAATATCAAGTCTTCCGGGATTTCCGGGCTGGATTTTTCTCCGGATGGGAAACTGATCCTGGCGGCCGCCGGGAATAAGACCGGAAATATTCTGGACGCGGCCAATGGAAATTTGCTGCAGGTACTCGGCCCCCTGAGCGATATTGTCGTGCGTGCCGTCTTTTCGCCGGACGCCAAGACTGTCCTGACATTGGGAGGCGGCTCCGACCGGACGGTCCATCTGTATAATGTCGGGACAGGCAAGCAGATCTATTCCGTACCTGCCGGCATCGGCTTCGATTCCCTTTTCTATCTTCCGGGTGGGCAGAGCTATTATGCGGATGGCGGGGTCTATAACGCCTCGGATGGCAGCCCGGTCCAGGGATCGGGTGTACGCGGCGGGACCATGGCCATTTCGCCGGACGGCTTGACTGCTGTGACCGGGATTAACCCAACGGCCAAACTAAATGATCTGAATAGCGGGCAAGAGTTACGTTCCTTCTCCGGCCATACTGATTCGGTGATCAGCGCGGCCTTTTCGGGGGATGGCAAATGGCTGGTGACGGGCAGCCGGGACAATACCGCCCGGGTGTGGGAGGTGGCCACCGGAAAACAGGTCCTGCTCCTTTCTGGAAATAAATCCCCGGTGGAGGCGGTCGCCTTTTCTCCGGATGGGACCCGGGTCCTGACCGGCAGTGACACCGCCCGCCTGTGGAACATCACCAATGACACCCGCCAGCTAAGCATGTCCGCACCGGCCGGCGTCACGGTCTCGGCCCTGGCCCCGGATGGAAATACGATCGCGGTTGGGGATGAGAACGGCAACGCCACCTATTGGGATCTGAAAACCGGCAAGCTGCTGCGCACTTTTTCAAGCGGGAATGTGGATGCCAAAGCCATTGCGTTCTCCCCCGACGGTAAAGTAGTGGCAGTTCCGGCGTGTAAAAACATGAATTGCGCCTACGTGGAACTGTACGAGGCCTCCAGCGGGAAGCTTTTGAATACATTCGTCAACGACGGCTTGCTCCAACCATACATCGGGGCGCTCTCTTTTTCATCCGACAGTAAAATGCTGTTGGTATCTTATTTCGATGATACCTCCAGGTTATGGGACGTTGAAACTGGCCAGGTATTGCGCCTGTTTACCGGGAATCATCCGGAAATGCACGGCTCGGCGGCCTTCTCGCCGGATGGCAACCTGCTGGCGCTCGATTTGGGCGAGACCTGGTGGGATATTTCCAAGGCAGCCCCGGTGAAGTTCCCGGATGGGATGCGCGGCAACAAAGTCGTCTTCTCGGCGGATGGCAGCCTGGCTGCCATCCTGAACAACGATAGTACCGTTTCAGTCTGGAAAATGGCCACCCAACAATTGGTCAAAAGCTTTAAGGGTCATACCGACTGGATAAAAAGCGTGGCGTTTTCTCCGGATAACAAGCTGCTCTTGACCGGCAGCGCTGATAAAACGGCCATGCTGTGGGAGATCGCCAGCGGGCGGCTGCTGCGGGTATTCACCGGTCACAGCGCTTCGGTTACAAGCGTCGCCTTCACACCCGACGGCCAAAAGATTGTCACCACCAGCGAGGACAAGACCATCCGCACCTGGATCACCGATTACAACGATCTGTTGGCGTATGCCTGCACTTTAGTGGGCGTGGACCTCACGCCGGACGAACGGACGCACTACGGAGTTTCGGGTACGGACCCGACCTGCCCGCAGTTTGGCTCCGGGTCTCAAGCGCTGGTGGCCACCACCACGCCCATGCCGACCTATACCCCCTTGCCTACCTGGACGCGGATTGCCACACCGACGAAATGAATCCAAGAAAGCTCACAGCAGCCTCTCCTCCCCCATTTTCCCCGTATTTTGGGGCATTTGGGGGAGGCCGGGTGGGGGCCTGCTACCTCTGAATGGATATACCCTGGATGCCACCCTGCGGCTGTGCTCACTTCCCATTTCCGATTTGCAGGATGATTCGACCGCGACCATGACCGGTTTGGCTCAGTTCATGCGCTTGACGAGCCTGAGCCAGCGGGAAAACCTGACCAACTACCGGCTTAAGCTGTTTTGCCTCGATCAACTCGGAAACCTGTTTCAAAATATCTCTGGAAGCCCGCCCTGCGCTTACGGCTCGTATATTTTGTGCCTTGCCTGCCTCTTCCGTTAACCGCCCGGCAACCGTCACATAGATCCCGCCCGGACGGATCACCCGAAGCGACCGTTCGAGCAGATCGCCTCCAACGGTATCGATGACCACATCCAGCTCTTTAACGACTGTTTCAAAGCGGGTTGCATTGTAGTCAATCATATTCTCTGCACCCAGCGAACGGACAAAATCAAGATTATCCGCGGAAGCAGTACCTGTAATGTGTGCGCCTTTCCATTTCGCCAACTGTACTGCATAGGAGCCTACCCCGCCAGCCGCGCCATGGACAAGAACTCTTTGCCCCGCCTCAACCCTGGCAGTACCAATCACGGCCCCCCACGCGGTTAGAACGCCAATGGGAAGCGCAGCTGCCTGCTCAAACGTGAGGCTCACTGGTTTGAGTTGGACTTCACCTGCCAAAGCAAGAGCATATTCAGCATATGCGCCTGCAACAACACCGTAGACTTCATCACCTTTCTTCAAAGTAGTGACATTTGAGCCAACCTCTTCGATGATTCCCGAGCCTTCCAAACCCGGAATCCACGGGAAGCTGAGCGGCATAAATTTTCTATAAATACCCGCGCGACCTTTCCAGTCTGCCGGGTTAACACCAGCCGCTCTGAGCCGGATAAGAACCTGGTCGGCATTAGGTTCCGGGCGCGGCGCCTGTTCAAGTGTAAGTACGTCTGGATTTCCATAATCGTGTGCCTGAATTGCTTGCATGGTTGTGTTTGACATAAGAACCTCCGAATTATTTTTCATTGTTGGAAATTGATTAAAGTTGTATCTTTTACAGTAAAGATTTACTCTTTTGCAACTGACCTCAGGAACTACATACTTAAGCGAATAGCAACCAGTTGCCATTCCTTATTGGTTGTAACAAAACCAACACCTGTCGGCTAGGCGACATGTGTTGGTTATAATCATTATTCCCCACATAGTCAACCAACAAAATGTGGATTTCGTCGTCTATCCAACAATGGAGAAAAAATGTTGGCTATTCACCCCCGGGAAAGACGACCCGCACATTACGCGCCCCCCCAATCGGAGTTTCAGGTACGGACCCAACCTGCCCGCAGCTTGGTTCCGGTTCTCAAGCGCTGGTGGCTACCACCACGCCCATGCCGACCTATACCCCCTTGCCTACCTGGACGCAGATTGCCACACCTACCAAATAATGTGACAGTCACCTTCAACTCAAGGTGACTGTCACATCCTTCCATGAAAGGTGCCAGCCAAAATCTATGCAACACAAATGGGCTTTAGGAATGCGCCGGTTCAGGACCGGTCGGCAGCTCATTTTGCTGCCAGGTAACCACACGATTTCTGCCTTGCTGTTTGGCCAAATACATTGCCTGGTCCGCATAATTGATCAAGTCATCCAGGGAGAGCTCTCGATCAGGGGTTATATATACCAGGCCAAGACTGATGGTTACATGGACAACCGCCCGGTCAATCTGGATTTCCTGCTGAGCCACCACCAGGCGTATCCGCTCGGCGATCCGCATGCATTGATCTGTGGAGGCGCCGCTCACCAGGATCACAAACTCTTCACCGCCGTAGCGTCCGGCCACATCTGATCCCCGCAGGGAATTCTTAATGTTTGCTGCGACCGCAGCCAGGACGGTATCTCCAGCCTTATGACCGTACTGGTCATTTACATTTTTAAAGTGGTCAATATCCAGCATGAGGATCGCCAGCCCGCCCTTTTCGCTTTTCATCTGTTGGATGACATTTTCAGCAATTTCCATAAAATGTCGCCGGTTTACGAGACTGGTTAGTGAATCGGTTCCAGCCAACTCGCGGTAGAGTTCTGCCTGCTTGCGGACATTCTCGACCTGGTTGAGGATTTCGAGGTTTTTGATCCGGCGGTCGGATTTATCATTAAAGATCTTTATATGCGCGGCGTGAAAGGCCTCGAAATGCTCCAGGGCCGATTGATAATCCTGTTTGCCTTTATATATCTCGACCAGGCGCTCATGGATCAGCGCAATATTGGTCAGTGAATTTATTTTTTCGGCGCTCTGCAGGGCCAGAAGCAGTTCCTTTTCGGCCTCGTCAAACTTGCCCCAGACCTGATAAATGCGGCTGATCTCTGAAATATAAGTAAGCTCGAGCAGCTGGCTTTTGTTCTGCCGTGCCAATTCGAGGCCTTCCTGTAAAAAAATCATGGCTTGATCATAATTTCTAAGGGCGATGTGGATGGCGCCTAACGAATGCAGGGTATGCAGCCGCCCAACATAGGCTCCCATCCGGTTGAACAAGGCCAGGCCCGCCATGGCGTATTCCACGGCCTCCCGGTCGCGTCCCAGCATGTGCAGCACATAGCCGATATTATTGTTTGCATCCGCCTGGCCGGTGAGATCATCTTCGCTCGATTTTTGCAGGCAAGCTTTGAAGTACCCCAGCGATTCGACATAATTTTCCAACCCATATTGAACCATCCCAAGGCCGTTGATCAGGGAGATTTCCAAATCGGGGTGAAGTTCCGTTTGGATCAATTTCAGGGCATTGAGATAATAATCCATCGCGCTGGGGTAATCATCGATGTGCCAATGGATTCTCCCTAAAATACTTTGGATCAAACCGATGCGATATTTATCGCCGATTTGCTCGGCCAATTGATTGGCTCTTAACCCGATCGGCAGGGCCTGCTCCGGTTTGCTGAGCATGTCCAGGCAGTAGGTCTGGGTTTTCAGGCATTCAAATTCATCGCTGGGCTCGGCCTCGGCGCACTTTGATATCAGGCTTTGGGCCTTATTGGCCAGTTCGAACGCCCGGGGACCGTCCTTTTTGCAAATTTCCCAGGCCTGCTGGTTGAGTTTTCGAATCCTCTCGAGTTTTTTGTTCATTTACCTTCTAATCAGATCGCTGAAATTCCTGATGAAATCGCCAACAAGTGGAACTGGATCATACCGCTGTCAGGCTGGCTCGATTAGGACACTAGTCTTCTTTAATTTGTACTTGTATTGGTAACACCTTGACAGGTTTTTAGCTACCTTCAACTGGCTCGAAATTACCACGCTGGTATTTTAAATAGGCTGGGCTACCATGGGAATTAAGGTTACTTTCCCATAACAACTTTCCAAATACCCTTGACAAATAGAACATTTGTTTTATGTTTAAGTAGTCACGGCAGGGACAAAATCACTGCCGTGATTCCTTAGCAGGTCCCCGTAAGGGGAAGGTCCCCGTAAGGGGAAAGTCCCCGAAAGGGGAATGCCCCTGCCGTGACTATGCCAGACTGGTGATTTGTCTTTTGCTTCAAAGCCCATTCCCTTGGTGGACTTTGTGTTGAAGGATCTTTTCCTTAGTGCCCTTCGTGTTAAGGTCCTTCTCTTTGGATAAAGGAGTTACCCATGCCAACTTCCAGTTATACCCCGCCTTGCGACGAGATCCTCGTCCTGAAAGAGAAAGTAACCGCCCTCGAGAGCTGGCGCGCCAGCACCGAGCTGGATCTGAAAGAGATCCGTGTCATCATCGGCCAGGTGAAACTGCTGATGAGCCTGTCGATCGGCGGCGGTGGGCTGTCGATCATCTCGCTGATCGTTACGATTGCCGCCCTGGCCAGCCTGCTGCGGTAAACAGTGTCATTGCGAGGAGGGTGCCTTCCCCGACGAAGCAATCTTATGTCTACAAGGGGATTGCCACGTCGCAAAGAACCCCAAAAGTGCTGGGGCAGGCAGCTCCTCGCAATGACGTGTATTAGAAAGGTAAGCTTATGCCCACAAAAACAGACGACGACGACCCGATCAAGGATTGTTTCTACGCCCGCTGGTTCACCGGCGAGGAGCGCAAGCAGCTCAAACACAGCAGCCCGGACGGGCAGGACGAAGTCACCAACCTGCGCACCTTCGCCGGGCGTCTCACCCGCCACCTGGCGCAGATCGAGCCGGCCGACTACAGCAGCGATGACCTGAAGCTGCTCACCAGCCTGGTGCGCATCTCGGTCGGCATCGGCGCGCTGCTGCGCGGCAACGCCAACCTGCAGGGCCGGGACGGGCGCCTGGACCGCTCCATCGAAGAGGCCATCGAGAGCCTGGAAGAGGATTGGTCGCAGGCATGAGCAAATTGACCGAGCACAGCCGGCGCCTGCTGGGCAACTTTGCGGATTTCGCCCGCAAAAGCGGCGGCGTGAGCCTGCGCCGTTACCAGCTCGAACCGGCTGCCGCCATCCTGGACAGCATCCGGCTCAACCGCGGGTTGGATTTCGTGGTCATCATGCCGCGCCAGGCCGGCAAGGATGAGTTGCTGGCGCACCTGAAGATCTTCCTGCTGCGCAAGCTCTCCGGCCGCGACCGCAGCATCGTGGAAGTCAACCCCACCTACAAACCCCAGACCATCCAGGCCATCCTGCGCCTCGAGAACCGGCTGGATGCCAACCTGCTGACCAAAAAACGCTGGAAGAAACGTTCCGACTTCATGCGCATGATCGGAAGCTGCCGGATCGCGTTCCTGAGCGGCGACGGCAAGGCCAACGTGGTGGGCGCGACTGCCAGCCTGCTGTTGATCGTCAACGAGGCCCAGGATATCCTGCCGGCGGTCTACGAAAAGAACTTTGCCCCCATGGCCGCCAGCCGGAATGCAACGCGCGTCTTCACCGGCACCGTCTGGACCTTCTCGACCCTGCTGGCGCGCATGCGGCGCGCCTGCGCAGAGGCCGAAAAAATGGACGGCATCCGGCGGGTGTTCATCTACACCGCCGAGGATGTGCGCCGGGAGAACCCGAGCTACGGCGAGTTCGTGGACGGGCAGGTGCAGCGCCTGGGACGCAACCACCCCTTCATCAAGACCCAGTTCTTCTGCGAAGAGATCGACGCGCAGGCCGGCATGTTCCCGCCCGGACGCCAGGCGTTGATGAAAGGCGACCACCCGGCCCGCAGCGAGCCGGAGCCCGGCAAGACCTACGCCTTCCTGATCGACGTTGCCGGGCAGGCCGCAGGGGTGGACGGCGGTCGTTGGGCGGATTCCATCCGCCCCTACGGCGATTTCGACCCGCTGGATACCGACCGGGATGCCACCGCCCTCAAGATCGTCGAGGTCGACCCCGTTACCGTTCCTGCGCTCGGCAAACCCACCTACAAGGTCGTCTTCCGGCGCCTCTGGACCGGGGAGAAGCACGTCACGGTTTTTGGGGCGCTGCGCGGGCTGGCGCAGACCTGGAAACCGATGCGCATCGTGATCGACGCCACCGGCGTGGGCGAGGGGTTGTGGTCGCTGCTGGATAACGCTTTCGGCCCGTCGACCGTGCTGCCGGTCAAGTTTAGCTCGAAGGTCAAGAGCGAGCTGGGCTACGGCCTGCTGGGCATCGTCGAGTCCGGGCGCTACCGGGAATACCATCCTTTCGACGAGACCCTGCGTCTGCAGTTGGACTACTGCCGCTCGGAGATCGTGCCGGGACCGGCGCAGTTGATGCGCTGGGGGGTGCCGGACGGTACGCAGGACCCTGCCAGCGGCGGGAGCGTGCACGACGATGACCTGATCACGGCCGCCTTGTGCGTCATCCTGGATGCGCAGGACTGGTCCATTTCCGGCCCGACCCTGATCGTGCCCGGCCGCGATCCGCTGCCTGGCATGGACCGGAACTTTTGAGGTCAACGCCGCCAGTGTCATTGCGAGCCGTCTTTTGGCGAAGCAATCTCCTCGCATACCCGGGGATTGCTTCGTCGGAAGGAACACCCTGCCTCGCAATGACATCATAAACAAGTAACAACCTGGAAACCCTTCCCAGCGCCCCGGAGGCGGAGCGCGACCTGGTTGGCGCAGTGCTGTATGACGAGCTGGCCTTCGAACGCGCCGGACTGAAATCCGGCGACTTCTACATCCAGCGCTGGCGCTGGGTCTGGGAAGCCTGCGAGAAGATCAAGGCCGCCGACGACCACATCGACCTCGAGACGCTCGAAAAGGAGCTGGAGAAGGCCGGGCGGCTGAAGGATGTCACCAGCCACGGCGGGTTGATGGACTATTTTGTCCCGAGCCTGCTGCACGTGGAAGCCAACGCCCGCCTGGTGCGCGAGATGGCCGAACGCCGGCGCATCATCGCCCGCAATACCGAGCTGGTGCGCAAGGCCATGGATACCAACTCCCCGCTGCCGCTGCCGCTGGCCCCGCTCAAGACCCACTGGACGATGGAGGAGCTGCTCAAGGCCGAGTTCCCCGAGCCGGAAGGCCCGATCCCCGGCCTGATCCCGAACGGGCTGACCATCCTGGGCGGGCGTCCCAAGCGCGGCAAGAGCTGGCTGATGCTGCAGGCCGGCTGCTCGCTGGCGCTGGGCGGCAAGTTCCTGGAGCGTGATTTGCAGCTGGGCAAGGTGCTGTACTACGCCCTGGAGGACCGCGGCAAACGCCTGCAGACCCGCACCGCCCAGTTGGGCATCGACGGCTCGGCGCTGATCGAGTTCGAGACCCAGCTCCAGCCGCTGCACCTGGGCGGGATGGCGGCGGTCGAAAATGCGGTGCGCCTGGGCGGCTTTTCGATGATCGTGATCGATACCATCCGGCGGGCGCTGCCTGGCAAGGATTTCAACAAGGATGGGGCGCTGTTCGACGACGTGCTCAGCCGGCTGCAGGCGCTGGCGCTGGAGAAGTACATTGCCATCGTGACGGTGCTGCACACCCGCAAGAGCACGGGCGGTTTCGACCCGGACCCGGTCGACGACGTGCTGGGCTCCACCGGGCTGACCGCCTCGGCCGACATGGTGCTGGCGCTCTACACCGAGCAGGGCAAGAAAGGCGCCACGCTGAAAGGCCGCGGGCGTGACCTGGACGACGTGGACGAGGCCCTGCAGTTCGACCCGCTGACCTGCGCCTGGCAGAGTTTGGGGGAGATTCGAGTCAAGTAAGGAGTAAGGAAAGCGAAGATGAGATCCTGTCGGTGCTGGACGATCTCGGAAAGCCACCATTCGCACACGATTGCAAAGACCACTTCGGCAAGGATTTTCAGAATACCCATAAGCGATTGATACGCTTATGGACGGCCGGAAAGATTAAAAAGGAAGAAATCGAAGGGAAAACCTTTTATTTCCTGCCCATCAAGGAGCAGAAAATTGAAGGAAGTGAACTGACCGATGCAGACCAATGACCCAATGACCAATACCATTGGTGATTGGTGATATTGGTCAGTTGGTCATATTGGTCATGATGGTATCAACTGAGAAGATCTCCGAGTTTTTCAGCGAACTCGGAGATCTGGGGAATTGGCGGATTTATCCACAGAAACCGGTGATTTCTCCACAAGAATAAGCAGGATTATCCGTATGTATACCCATTCCATCCACAGGAATGGCAGGGTTATCCACAGAAAGAAGCGGTTTATCCACAGCCTGTAGACCCTAAAGGTTTCTTTCTCGATCCTGCCTATCGTCTGGCATGAAAGATTTGCTAACCGGCATACCTATTTACAGAGAAAACCTTTAGAGCACCTAACAAAACCTTTGGACGAACTTCCAACAGATGAGAGCAGAGGCCAAAGAAAGAAAAGCTTGATGAATATCTTCCCGACGTTCATAGCGGATCCTCAAACGGCGATAACGGTTCAACCAGGAGAGGGTGCGTTCCACCACCCAACGATGCTTGCCCAGCCGAACTCCTTTGTCAATCCTGCGGCGACCCAATCTATGGATAATGCCCCGGTTCGTAAGCTCCTGGCGATGCCGGTTACTGTCATAGCCTTTATCCCCATGCAGTTTTTCGGGACGGTTTCTCCAGGTTCCATCTGGACAAGGCAACTGGGGAATGGCATCCACCATCTCCAAGAGCATGGTGATATCACAGACATTGGCAGCCGTATGCCGGATTACGAGCGGAATTCCTTTTCTTTCGACCACAATATGGCGCTTCGAGCCCGATTTTCGGCGATCCGTTGGATTCAGCCCGTTTTTGCGCCCCCCCGGGGGCAGGGACACTGCCTGAGTCGATCGAAGCACTGCGACCAATCGATCTGGCCGGCCAGAGAGAGACGTTCCAGGAAGGTTCGATGGAGCTTTTCCCATACTCCAGCTTGTTGCCAATCCCGCAATCGTCGCCAGCAGGTCATGCCACTGCCACAACCCATTTCGGGCGGCAACATTTCCCACGGAATGCCTGTCTTGAGTACGAACAAAATCCCCGTAAGCACTGCTCGATTGCTCAGAGGA
This sequence comes from uncultured Chloroflexia bacterium, assembly GCA_963776475.1. GTDB lineage: Bacteria > Chloroflexota > Anaerolineae > Anaerolineales > Villigracilaceae > UBA877. The sequence goes on along the minus strand of CAVZMZ010000032.1, from coordinate 28,599 downwards.
GGACGACCCCCTTTTGGTCTGGGTCGTTCGGGAGGCAGAAGAGGTTCTACCATTTCCCATAAGTCATCTGTTATCAGAGGTTTGGCCATGCCCCTATATTATCAAATCTTGGGGTTTTGTTAGGCGCTCTTAGGGTCTTCTCCAAACGGAGATCTGGATTCAAAGAAAAACCTGGATAGACAAGAGGCTGAAGTGGGGAAGCCAGTGTTCGCCCGTTTACTATTTAATAATGCTTTTACTCCAGGGATATTCATCGTATATTTTAGCGGAACAATAAGCCGGATCCATTAGGATTTTCTCAGCTTTGAAATGCAATACTGTCCATCCCAATTTGTGTAATTCCCTATCTCTTTCAACATCGTCCGCAATTTGGTGGTATTTTTTGCCATCACATTCGATAACAATAGAACCACCGGGGATTGCAAAATCTACTCTGAAAGAACCAATTTTGAATTGGTTTTTCAATATGGGAGGTCGCAACCCATCCATAACCAAGCGCATATATAAGATACTTTCAATCGGTGACTCACATCGAGCGTAAAGATCAAGAATTTCTGAGTTTGATAGTGCCAGATTAGTAAAACCCGGAATTCGTTCATCTGCTTCCAAAAGATCTAGCACTTTTTTCGCTGACCAAAGTAGATAGGAAATCTGTTGTTGATTTAATTTTTGTGCTTCAATCCAACTTCCTGTATCTTCTCCCACTTCGAGAAATTCCCAAACACCTAGTTTAACTCTAATCATAATATAGACCTACGCTTCCAGTAAAACTTACGGCTCTATTCCTTACGATGGCCTCTAGGTCGACAGTAGGCGATAAGAAACGCGCTTTATCAGTGGATAGCCACCCAAAACCGCCCGCACAAAATTGAGCCATTAGTTCTGTTGTAGTATATGCCAACATCTTGATACTGGCTTTATATTCATCCAGAATCATTTCTTCAGGATCATAAGTGAAAAGATTTTCTATAAGTCGATTAAATTCTCTCGGTTAACCCAGTCGAAGTACGCATCATATACGCCTGACGCTTCCCATAATTCATGAAAGGGTGCATTTATCTCATAAACGGTCGGTCTGGGGTGTTTTATAGACTCTGGCATATTATTTATCTCTTTATTATTTACTGTCGGGCGAACTCTCATATAAACGGAGCGCATACTGCTGTGTAGGACAGGGCAAAAGCTTATGGGCAGTCTGAATTATATCTTTTATCCTTGGGGGTGACTTTCGAAGAATGGGTATTACCCTGAAACAGAGTTTTGCGAGCGTGCCGCTCAATAATATTATACAACCTGTGTCAACGTTTCGCTCATTTGCGAAGCGGTATGGGAGTATTCGTCTGTGAATGTGCAAGTCACTTTTCAGCAGCCAGGAAGCAGTATAATCAAGTCACCCCCCCACGGAAGGCGAACCAGGCTGCGAAATCCAGTTTGGTTCGCCTTTTTGGTTGGAAACGTTTGTACCTCCACAAAATGATGGCTTTCTAGGGCTATTGGCATCATGGTCATTCAGGGTATAAACATCCCATCATTTTTTGGTCAATTGACTGAAGTATATGGGTTAAATCGTTATAGGTGAGCGAGGGCATGTCAACCTTTAATTCAACAACATACATTTTATATCGAGAAACCAACCAACAAGTATCGATGGTTTTCCTTGAGCAATCTAATCGATACTCATCGGCACTTAACCAAACATCGTTCAGGTCAGAAGGTGAAATCCATGTACTTTCTTGCGAGGCTAAGATTAAACCAGTCCAAAAGGAGTTGTTTGTAATTTTCTTCTGCCCTCTTGTTCGTCATAAAAACGATAGATAACATGAACGGCTACGCCTTGGGTCTGGGTAGAAAATGACGTTCCTGCCCTTTCTATTCCTATTCGAGAAGGCGCATCACGAGTACCTCTCGATCCGATCTCCTCCCAAGTGGTACCGGGAAATGCAGAAAGATTTATGAGTAAAGTATCCATCTTGCAGGCTTTCGTTTCAACTCTAGCAGAACAGCCTGTTACCAAAGCGACCAGTAAGACAACCTCAATTATGAAAATGCGTTGAGAAATCATCATGGCCTCACTGACCCAGCAATTGTTGGATTATCGGCTCAAATTCTGCCCTCCCTCGGCCCATTGAAATGCCCCACTGAATAGGGCCATCCTCCTAGGGGATTATTCCATTCCCAATCGGGTGTCACAGCAGGCCGATCCATTAAAACTTCCCCTCGAAGTTACTCCAGCGATAAATTGAGAGAATGTAAGGTTTGGACCGTATGTGTTGTACAACCGAAAATCCACGTCGAATAAATTTTGCCAACATTATCATCCCAGAGGGGTGATGGTTGTGGCGGAACTCATTTAACTTTAGCATATTTCCTCCATTTTGCATAATATTTGGCATTCCATTTTCAATAAAATTGGGTACCTGAAATCATTTTTCCAGTCCAACTTAAATTGAAATAACAGATTGGGACATGCAAAAGGACGTTTTCTCAGGCCAGGCTTTTTTCATATATCTCTCGATAAGGATAATTTTCAGAAAGCTTCATCACTACGCTTCTGGCCGTTCGGATGATCTTCCCGGCCAGAAAAATGTACTTCAACCTGAACGTCTTGATTTGCTGCCGGTATTCCGTTCCCTTTGCGAAATCCATCTTGAATAGCAAAAACAAATTGTAGGCCAGCATCATCAGCTGAAAGATCGCTTCATTGGCCCAAAATGATTGAAGTAACAGATGTCCAACCGCCATATCGTATTTGGCTTCCTTGATATAGTTCTCGCAGTTCCCTCGTTTTTCATAAAACTCTACCACTGTTACTGAGGATAGTTCTGTATTGGTGACAAAAAAGAAATAGTCGTATTCTTCACCTTCCAAAAATGACATTTGTTTTCTGTCTTTTTCATCCTTCAATACGCGAGACACAACAAACCGTCTGGCTTTGTCCCATGTATTTAGGGCCGTGGTAAGCTCGGCGGTTTCCCGCCTTTCTTCACCAGTAACAAATACAATCGATGGATCGGTCACCTGCGCAACCAACGTCGGATACTCTTTGCCTTTGATCACATAAGTACACCCAAATAATTCAATTGTCTCCAGGATTTTATCGTCAAAATAGCCACTATCCATGCGAAAAGTGATATACAGGCCTTCGTCTTTAAGATAAGCCATGATTTCCTTGATCATTTCCGCTGTGCCGTTGGAAGTATAGGTATCTCCGCTTCTGACATAGCCGGTCAGGTAAGCCTTGATTTCATCGCAGAAGGCAAACTGAAGGTTATAGCAGTTGTTCCCAAGCTTTCTTGGGATTGTATCCTTTGACAGCACCTTCCTGGTGGCCTTCCACGTTGACTACACTGCTGTCGATATCAATGGTAATGGATTTGAGCTTGTGCTTTCTCAGCAACTTTATAAAAACCTTGAAATTGATTTCTCTCAGCATCTGGGTTGTTTTGTAGCTGAAGTTCCCCAAAAATCTTGACACCGTTTCCGGCTCTTTGATCGAAATTGCAAATTCATTGATCAGGGGATCGCTTTGCAGCAGTTTCAGCCGTTCCAGTTTGTCAATCCCAATAAAGTTGCCGCAGAGCATGGTTTTGATGTGATTCATTTTAATTTTGTTGGTGGATACGTTATCAAAAACCAGATCGTTATCAATCAAATTAAAAACCCCATTTTTATTGGCATGTTCCAGCAATAGAAACAAACCGGCATTTGAGGTGAGATTTTTAGCTGAGAATTCGATTTTATTGATCACGGAAGCATCCTCACGGTATGTTAGCATCTCAATACCTCTCGAATGAGAGGGGCCGGGTACGTTTGGGAGTAAACTCCCAGTTGGTTAGGAACGGGGACGTCCTGCTCCGGGTGTGCGACGTTTGGGCCAGCCGGAAAGTTATATGAGAAACCCCTGGTAAGCTCGTTAGTATATTTTCTTTTCCTCAAAATTTTAACATGGTATCCCGATCAGAAGTTTTTCGATTTACCCATTGGGTGAAATAATAAGACTTACGAGAAATTCCAAAATTCATCCAAAGTGGGTGAAAAGTTGCTATTCCAGCTTGAAATTGATGAAATATTGGCGCAAACAACCTGCTTTTACACCAGAAGTGGGGCGTTTTTAAGAACGCCTTTCTTTGACTGATCCGGCGACGTGGAATCCGGGTATTACTATCCCTGCGAAATCTCCGAGTTTTTCGCGAAGCGCCCTGGATTGAGGGTAAAAACTCGGAGGTTTGGGTTGGTCGACGGCACCAAGACTTCGGAAATCTGGGACTGCGGCGTTGACCAAGTAGTTCGTCATAAGTCTTTACGTTATTACAAAACGCTGCGCCTCTTGTATTCACTCTCCAATAGATATATAATAATAAAGATAAAAATTATCATATATATTCTGGTTGTAAGCGAGAGGAGTGTTAATGGTTGCGTCAATCCAGACCGTGATTATTGGCGCAGAGCAAGGGGGGGTATCGATGAGTTATTTTCTCAAACAACACGGGCACGAGCATACTATCCTTGATAAGGCCAGCCAGCCGGAGAATTCCTGGCGCAATCCGCACTGGGATTCTGTTCACATTCGTATCGCCGAACTGGAACTTTCAACTTCCGGGGGAGCATATGACGGCTCGGACCCCGACGGTTTCATGCCAACCTGAAGTAGTCAGCTTATCGGAAAGGACCATGACTATGAACAACAGGTTTTACTGGTTGATCCTAATTCTGATTGTTGGAAGCATTGCGATGGGGGCTTGTACTGCACCACCCGCAGCCACGCTGGCACCGAGCCCACGGCACCGCACCCGGCGATTCCCCGTTGGCACTTATAAGCCTGACCACCCTGCTCTATACCGACATGATACAGTTTAGTGCGGATAGCACGTTCGTGCTTGATGCTTACGGGCGATCCGCATCTGGGCCATTATGACGTGAGTGGCGATCAAATCGTCTTGAATACCTATGATGGGGTTTGCTTAACCCACCCTGGCACATATCACTGAGAGATACACGGGAACACGCTGCTCCTGCAATCAATGAACGATACCTGCACGGTATCTTCTCGCAGCGACGACCTGGGAGGTTGCCGATGTATTTTGCAACCGTAAGTGCCAGTGTGCCTTCGGCGGCCTGCCCTGCCAGCATTTGTAGCCCAAGTTGACCCACCCTCCGGCGTTCTCCACACAACGCGCAGTTTTCCTTGAAGATTTCCGAAGTCTGCCCGCCATCCTCTGCTCCCCTCTCGCAGCACGTGTGGATTTGTGCTGGCGAGCCCGCTTTCCACCTTTAGGCCTGGTCTCTACGTCGCTGCGCCGGGATCGTGGTAATCCTGTGCGATACTCTCACCGTTTTTTAATGTCTTTGGATTGCTTTCGTGCAATAATAGTATTGCCCTTGTTTGGCTGCCCCCCTCAGCCCAACGGGGCATTTTTCTTGCAAGCTTCCCGGTCTGAATTGTTCCATCAACATCAGGTTGGCACACATAGTGCTTATGAAAAGAAGAGGTTCGCTAATGAAAAGTGCAGCAGTTATTAATAAGTTGGGAGATATTCCAAGGTACGCAGATTTTCCTGATCCTGTTGTCAATGAAGGGGATGTTACAGTTAAGGTAAAGGCTGTAATATTGGATTATGCAAACAAAGCGCTTGCAACCGGTACTCACTTTGCCAGCAAACAGTTCTATCCAAGGCTGCCGGCGGTTGTTGGCTATGCTGGGATAGGTTCTCTCGAAGATGGAACCCTTGTGAGTTTTCGAGGGATGAAGCCTCCCTATGGTTCCATGGCGGAAAAAGTAGTGATACCCAAGGCTTACGCCACTCCAATTCCCGAGGGGATACCTGCAGAGCAGGCAGCAGTTATCCCTTCGGCTGCATTAACTTCTCTCGGGCCGCTTCGATATGCCGCCAAGCTTCAATTGGGTGAAACTGTACTGATTAACGGCGCCACCAGTGTTTCAGGAATGCTTGCCGTACAGATCGCAAAGTATCTTGGAGCCGGAAGGGTTATCGGAACAGGCAGAAATCCGGAATCAGGAGAAAAACTGAGGGAGTTGGGCGCGGATGCTTTTATTAACCTTAACCAGCCGGATGAGAAAGTAGTGGAAGCCTTAAAAAAAGAAGCTGGAAAAGGCTACGATGTGATCCTTGATTATCTCTGGGGCCACCCGGCAGAAGTGATAATCAACAGCTTTACTCCAACTGCGCTGGGTGTACCCGCTAGAAGAACCCGTTTCGTTCTGATCGGAGGGTTGGCAGGCCGCACCGCACAACTCTCAGGTCAAAGCCTGTTGACTTCCGGCCTCGAGATTTATGGAATGGCTGCACAGACTCCCCCTGAGGCGCAGGCTGAGGGTACCAGGCTTGTATGGGATATGCTAAAACAAGCTAAATTAAGCATGGACGTTGTAAAGTATCCCCTTAAAGACATTGAAAAAGTTTGGGACATGCAGGAACATGGAAAAAGGATCGTTATCGTCCCATAAGGTATATAGACTTCCGAAGTCTTTAAGACTTCGGAAGTCTGGGACTATAGGTTGACTAGTCCTCAAAATCCTCTAAATATTTCCTTACTTCATCGGGGAGATTTCTTGTTTGGATATATTCCTTCACAAGTGTCTTGTATTCCTCCGGCGTCCCAAAGGTTTCACTGATAAATTCATGATTTACGAGCGTTCCTTCGCGTAGTTTCATCCAATCAAGATAGTTTGAATAATCCCAATCATCGGGCTGAGAAACCAGGCCATCTTTTACGGGATTGGCGTGGATATAAACGCACAGGTTTAGCAGATGAGGGTATTGGCGGATGGGTTTGGCTTTGAACTGGCCCTCGAACAATGCGCCGACCCGTCCGAAGCGTTTGTTGATAGCCTTGGTATATGATACCCCAAGGCGCATCATGGCGTTGGAGACCGCCTCGCTGGTAGCCGCTGCTGAGACCTCCGAGTTTTAAAGAACTCGGAGGTCTGCAGCTGCCTCGGAGGCTGCTTGATCCTCCCCAAAATATGATAATGCGTGGGCATCAAACAATAGGCAAGGATATCCATAAACGGGCAGAGATATTTCCTGATCCTTCGCAGGAAATACAAATAGTTATCGCGCTGAAAGAAAATCTCCTGACGATTATTGCCGCGATTATAAAAATGATAGTACTGATCGGGCAAAAAAGGCACGGCTCTCTCGGGCATCCCCGGCATCCTTTCATAATCCTACGAAGAGACTTCCGAAGTCTCGCAGACTTCGGAAGTCTGCCACTCAACTTGTGCCCGGCATGGGTATCGCGCCTGCACGCTCGTAATTCACGACAACGACGCCATTCGAGGTGACTATGCTTTCCGTCACCTTAAACGCCGCTGTACGCGAAGCCGCCGCTGGTATCTTCGTCCGGCCCGCCCGGGGCTTGTATGACACCATCCACGGAGATATGCTCAAGCGCAATCACTTTTCGCATGACTGGGTTCCTCCAACACCTGGATTCTGATCCGGCCGCCAGTCCGGAGCAGCGCGGCCGGCCGTACCGGACGTGAAAGCCTTACGGGCGGCAGATGACGTTCCCGCTCCCGGTGGTATCCGTAGCGGATACGATGAATTTGCCGGCCCGTATTAAACAGGGCGCAATATACCTCCACCTTTCCACCGGAGCTGTCTTTTGTAATGCTAAAGGCCTGACTTGAGCCTAATATGGCATCCCGCCGGTTTGAAACATGGCAGTTTTGAACTGTCTTTGGGTCCACCCTGGAACTGACGCTCCCAACACTACTATCGCAGAAGCCTGTCTCCAGGAGGTAAACTGTCTTTAACAACGGCGTCCCGGTGGAGATGGATACTGGGGTCCGGGCTGCCTGGTTGGTGGGGAGCGCGGCCTGGGTGGATAGTGGGGATGGCCCACAGGCAGCCAGCCAGCAGATTGAAAAAACGATTGCGATCATCCTGAGCTTGGGCAATGGATTTACCTCTTTCGGTGGGTAAAATCATTATCGCACATTTTTCCCCTTCCGTGTTCCTTCCTGGTTTGTGAAGCCTCCCGCCTGCACCACGGAGTGACGCCTGCCCGCAGATCGTCACCTGCCTGCGTCAGGAAAACCTCCGAGTTTTTCCAAAACTCGGAGGTTTGGGTTGTCGATGGCGCGGTAAAGACAAAAAAAGAAAGCCCCCTGGCATCCCGCCTGCACCACGGAGTGGCGCCTGCCCGCAGATCGTCACCTGCCTGCGTCAGGAAAACCTCCGAGTTTTTCCAAAACTCGGAGGTTTGGGTTGTCGATGGCGCGGTAAAGACAAAAAAAGAAAGCCCCCTGGCCTCCCGCCTGCACCACGGAGTGGCGCCTGCACCGCAGATCGTCACCTGCCTGCGTCAGGAAAACCTCCGAGTTTTTCCAAAACTCGGAGGTTTGGGTTGTCGATGGCGCGGTAAAGACAAAAAAAGAAAGCCCCCTGGCCTCCCGCCTGCACCACGGAGTGGCGCCTGCCCGCAGATCGTCACCTGCCTGCGTCAGGAAAACCTCCGAGTTTTTCCAAAACTCGGAGGTTTGGGTTGTCGATGGCGCGGTAAAGACAAAAAAAGAAAGCCCCCTGGCCTCCCGCCTGCACCACGGAGTGGCGCCTGCCCGCAGATCGTCACCTGCCTGCGTCAGGAAAACCTCCGAGTTTTTCCAAAACTCGGAGGTTTGGGTTGTCGATGGCGCGGTAAAGACAAAAAAAGAAAGCCCCCTGGCCATCCCGCCTGCACCACGGAGTGACGCCTCACCGCAGATCGTCACCTGCCTGCGTCAGGAAAACCTCCGAGTTTTTCCAAAACTCGGAGGTTTGGGTTGTCGATGGCGCGGTAAAGACAAAAAAAGAAAGCCCCCTGGCCTCCCGCCTGCACCACGGAGTGGCGCCTCACCGCAGATCGTCACCTGCCTGCGTCAGGAAAACCTCCGAGTTTTTCCAAAACTCGGAGGTTTGGGTTGTCGATGGCGGTAAAGACAAAAAAAGAAAGCCCCCTGGCCTCCCGCCTGCACCACGGAGTGCGCTCCGCAGATCGTCACCTGCCTGCGTCAGAAAACCCCGAGTTTTCCAAAACTCGGAGGTTTGGGTGTCGATGGCGCGGTAAAGACAAAAAAAGAAAGCCCCCTGGCCTCCCGCCTGCACCACGGAGTGGCGCCTGCCCGCAGATCGTCACCTGCCTGCGTCAGGAAAACCTCCGAGTTTTTCCAAAACTCGGAGGTTTGGGGTTTCGGCGAAGCACCCAGATATGGGCGCGAGCGACCCCTGCCATCCGGCGCTGGCAAGGGTCAACTCCCGTATCAATCCATGCGCCTTCCCGGACTTCGACGATCTCCTCCGCCAGCAGACCGTGAGCCTCCCGATGGACTGCCGCGGCCGCCTCACAAAAATGCAACGATAAAAATAATGAACAATTTAATGTTATATTCAATAAACTGCGTTCGTCGAAACCCCGGTCCTGTACTCCAGGAGATCCGTAATGGCCAAAAGGAAGCAACTCGCAGGGCAACAAAACCCCCTCGCTATAAAAAAGAGCGCCGCTGCCGGCATATCTGAAACCCAGATAGAGCCTGCCAGGAGGCCAGCATGAGAGAACGTATGTCCTATCCGCTGCGGCTGGCATTACTGTATGCCCTTTTGGGGGGACTGTGGATCCTCATCTCGGACCGGCTGGCGGCCTGGTTGTTCCCCAATCCGCAGTTATTACTGCAAGTGAATACCTTCAAGGGCTGGTTCTTCATCGCGGCTACCGCCACTTTGTTTTATTTGGAATTGCGCAGGGAATACCGGCGCATACAGCAGACTACGCTGGCCTTGCAGGAAAGCGAACGCACCTACCAGACGCTGGCCCGGATATCCCCGGTTGGCATCTTTCGCACCGATCTCAATGGGTCAACCACGTATGTTAACCCGCAATGGTGCCAGATTTCCGGATTATCCGCCGATCAAGCCCTGGGGGATGGCTGGCTGGCAGCCGTGCACCCGGACGATAAAGAAAAAATAAAAAGCGGCTGGCGGGAATCCGCCCTGCAGCACCAGCCCTCTTTTTCAGATTATCGTTTTGTCCGTCCGGATGGATCGATTGCCTGGGTGATGGGACAGGCGTTGCCGGAAATGAATTCCGAGAATCAGATCAGCGGGTTTGTGGGCACCATCACCAACATCACCGACCGCAAGCGGGCGGAGGCGGCCCTGCAGGCCAGTGAAAGCCAGCTTTCCTTGATCTATGCCAATATTTCGGAAATCCTGTTCTATCTGGAAGTTGAAGAGGGACAACGGTTTCGGTTTATCTCGGTCAATTCGGCCTTTCTGGGAGTGACCGGTTTGCCCGAAGACCAGGTGGTGGGCAAGCTGGTTGAAGAGGTCATTCCAGAACCTTCGCTGTCGCTCGTGCTTGGGAACTATAAAAAGGCCATCCAGACCAGGCAAGCGGTCACCTGGGAAGAAATTACCGAATACCCGGCCGGCAGAAAGTACGGCCAGGTTTCCGCCATCCCGATCCTGGAGGCCGACGGAACCTGTTCCCATCTCATTGGAACCGTGCATGACATCACCGAAAACAAGCACTCCGAAGCGCGCATCCTGAACGTCAACCGCTTGTATGCCACGTTGAGCCAGCTAAACCAGGCCATCGTGCAGGCCTCCGACCGGGAGACTTTGCTGCGGGAAACCTGCCGCGTGGCCGTCGAGTACGGGCAGTTCCGCCTGGCGTGGGTGGGTCTGATCGACCCGGCAACCCAGATGGTCGCGCCGGTCGTGTTTGCAGGCGACGAACAAGGCTACCTGTCCGATCTACAAATTGGCTATAAAGATGAGGAATTAGGGCGCGGCCCCACCGGCACTGCCATCCGGGAAGGCCGCTGCGTACTCTGCCAGGATATAGCCACCGATCCGGGCATGCGGCCCTGGCGGACGGCTGCCTTGCAACGCGGTCTGCGCTCATCCGCGGCGGTGCCCATCCGGCAGACCGGCCAGATCTTCGGCGTGCTGACGGTCTATGCCGGTGAACCGCACCCGTTTGACGCCGAGGAAGAAGCCCTGCTGGTCAAGATCGGGCAGGCCATTTCCTTCGCGTTGGATGGATTGATCCACGAAGCGCAGCGCAAGCAAGCCGAAGCAGAATTAAAGCAGCTCAACTCCGAACTGGAGCTGCGCGTCCGGCAACGCACCGTCCAATTTGAGTCTGCCAATAAGGAACTCGAATCGTTTTCCTACTCGGTCTCGCATGACCTGCGCGCCCCGCTGCGCGCCATCAGCGGTTTTTCCGAGATCATCGCCCGCCGCCATCGCGCCGAGTTAAATGAAGAAGGCCAGCATTATATCGATAACATCGTGCAGGCCAGCGCACGCATGGGGCAACTGATTGACGACCTGCTTACCTATGCCCGGCTCGGGCGGGCGGGTGTGCGGCATGAGCCGGTTGCGCTTGCCAGCCTGGTTGGCGAGATCAGCCGGAACATGCAGGCTCATCTTGACGAAATTCATGCCACATTGAGCATTGCGGAAGGCCTGCCGGCGGTCACCGGCGACCAGACTCTCTTGAGCCAGGTCTTCACGAACCTGCTGGAGAATGCCATTAATTATCACAAACCCGGACTGCCCCCGCAGGTCTCATTGACGTATTACAATGAAGACAAAGAGGTTGTCTTCAGCGTGAAGGATAACGGGATCGGCATTCTGCCGGAATACCAGGAAAAAATCTTTATCATGTTTCAACGCCTGCACTCCGAAGAAGAATATCCCGGCACCGGAATTGGCCTGGCTACGGTCAGGAAATCCGTCGAGTTGCTGGGTGGAAACGTGTGGGTTGAATCCAAAGTCGGCGAAGGCAGCACGTTTTTCGTACGCCTGCCCAAGGAGTCTGGTAAAAATGGATAAGCTTGCTCATATCCTGCTCGTGGAAGACAATCGCATGGATGTAGAGTTGACCCTGGATGCCTTCCATGAAGCCCGGCTGCTCAATGCCATTCACGTCGCTTCGGATGGACAGGCAGCCTTGGATTATCTGTTCGGACGCGGCAATTATGCTGACCGCATTACGTACCCTCTGCCCAACCTGGTGTTGCTGGACTTGAAGCTGCCGGGCATTGACGGCTTCGAGGTCCTGCGGCAAATCAAATCCACCCCCATTCTCAAGCGCCTGCCGGTGGTGATCCTCACTTCGTCAAAAGAAGAGGGCGACCGGGCTTTATCTTACGATCACGGGGCCAACAGTTACCTGGTCAAGCCGGTCTCGTTCGATGGTTTCCTGGACGTGGTGCGCCAGATTGACGGCTACTGGCTGTCGCTGAACGTGGAGCCTCCGGAGAGCGGGCTATGACCACACCCATCCGCATCCTGTATGTAGATGATTCCCCGCTCGACCGGGAGTTGGTGCGGGACGCGCTGGAGAAAGAACACAGCGGCTTCGAAGTGATCGAGGCGGCTTCGCGCAGCGCCTTTGAGAGCATCCTGGCAAAAGGCGATTTCGATCTGGTGCTGAGCGACTTCAACATCCTCGGCTTCGAAGGCTTGCAGGTGCTCGAAGCGGTGCATGCCAAAGACCCGGGCCTGCCGGTTATCATCGTGACCGGCACCGGGTCCGAGCAGGTGGCCGCGGAAGCCATCAAGCGCGGCGCCGCCGATTATGTCATCAAAACCCCCGCGCATATCCAACGCCTGCCGCATACCATCCACGCTGCGCTGGAAGAAAAACAGACGAAGCAGGCGCTGCGGGAAAGCGATGCACGTTACCGCCGGCTGCACGAAAGCATGCGCGACTGTTTTGGCCAGGTAAACATGGCGGGTGAATTTGTGGATGTCAACCCTGCCTTTCTGGACATGCTTGGCTATTCCAGGGAAGAGCTGCTTGGCATGCATTACACGGATATTACGCCGCCGCGCTGGCACAAGCTTGAACAGGAGATTGTAGACACACAAATCCTGGCGTCAGGGTACTCGGATATTTACGAGAAGGAATATATCAAGAAAGATGGTTCCGTCATCCCAGTCGAACTGCGCACTTTCCTGGTGCGCGACGCGCAAGGTAACCCTGCCTGCATGTGGGCCATTGTGCGTGACATCACCGAGCGCAAGCAGGCGGAGCAGGAAATCCACCGCCGCCTGATGGACCTGCAGGTGCTCTATGAAAGCAGCCTGGGGCTCAGCAGCCTGCTCACTCCGGCAGCTATCGGCCAGAAAGTCATTGATATTTTACAGGAATACCTGGACTGGCATCATGCAGTGGTCCGCCTCAAACCGGAGCAGGGCGACGAGCTGGAGGTCATCGGTTATGCCGCGCCCGGCCTGACCCCCAAAAACTACGCGGCGGAAATCAAGCGCTTGAACAGCCTGGTAGGCCAGGTGGGCCAGGGGATGACCGGTTGGGTGGTCCAGCACGGCCAGGGAGTGCGCAGCGGCGACCTGCCTTCCGACCCGCGCTACATCGAGACCTATCCAGGCATTCGCTCCGGCCTGTATGCGCCCATGATCGCCGGCGAGAAGGTGATTGGCAACATTGCGATCGAGAGCGAAACTGCCGAGGCTTTCAATGATCTCGATGAACGGCTGCTGGCCACCCTGGCCAAGATCATCGCCAATGCCATCCACCGCTCGCGCCTGCGCGAGCAGACCGAGCACCAATTGGAGCGCCTGCGGGCTCTGCGTGTCATCGACCAGGCCATCAGCGCCAGCTTCGACCTGAACATTACCCTCGACATCTTCCTCAAGAATGCCGTCTCCCAACTCAACGTGGATGCCGCCCTGCTCCTGCTTTACAACCCGGCCATGAGCACGTTGGAATATGCTGCCGAATCCGGTTTTAGAAGCAATTCGGTCAGAAAGATTCACCTGCGCCTGGGCGAACAGGGCGCCGGGCAGGTTGCGCTCGAACGCCAGTTGCTGAGCATTCCCGATCTCCGCAAGGTGGAAAAACCATTGGTCCATCCGGAGTTGGCTGCCGATGAGGGCTTTGTCTCCTACCATGCCGCTCCACTGATCGTCAAAGGACAGATCAAGGGGGTGCTGGAAGTTTTCCAGCGCACCTTGCTGGAACCGGATGAAGAATGGCTGGCTTTTCTCGAGACCCTGGCAGGCCAGGCAGCCATCGGCATTGATAACAACCAGTTATTCGAAAACCTGCAGCGCTCCAACTTCGAACTGGCGATCGCCTACGACGAGACCATTGAAGGCTGGTCGAAGGCCATGGATCTGCGTGACCAGGAGACCGAAGGCCACACCCAGCGCGTCACCCGGCTGACCCAGCAAATGGGCGCCTTCATCGGCATGAACGAATCCGAGTTTGTGCAGATACGGCGTGGGGCGCTGCTGCACGATATTGGCAAGATGGGCGTGCCAGACAGAATCCTGTTAAAACCTGGGGAGCTTACGGCCGAAGAATGGGCGAGCATGCGCCAGCATCCCAGGCTGGCCTATGATATGCTTTCACCGATAACCTATCTCCGCCAGGCGCTGGATATCCCTTATTGCCACCATGAGAAATGGGATGGCACAGGCTACCCGCGCGGATTGAAAGGCAAGGGCATCCCTTTGTCGGCGCGTATCTTCGCAGTTGTGGATGTTTACGATGCGCTCACCAGCGACCGGCCTTATCGCAAAGCCTGGTCCACGGAAAAGACTCTCGATTACATCCGCGAACAATCCGGCAAGCACTTCGATCCGGAAGTGATCGAAACCTTTCTGAAGGTTATCGCCAGGGTTAATTAAAGAGGGTCCGGGCTGCCCAACCCTTTGGTTCGCCGGCCGCCGGTTGGCCCGCCTCACTTGGCGCGCACAGCCGTCATATCCGTCACCTGGGTGGCGCTCTCAACCGTTTGTCCAACGGTCAGCCGGATATCACTATGCAGGGTTCCGCTGACTTCATCCCCATTGACCGCCAGATCGATATCCCCATGCATGCCGTCGACTGTGGTGGATCCCAGCAGATGGTTATTGACCAACTGCACATTTTCGAGAACCGTATTGCCATCCGCGCTGGTTGAGCCTATTTCCATCCGGTACAGGGGCTCGTCGCCGGTTTTGGTCAACACCATGTAAATGCTGTCGATAGGGACCGCGCTGTTGGTAGCCTCGATCAGGCCGGCTTTATCCATCCCGTACTGTTGCTGCACCAGCACCCAGAAAGCCTGCGAGCCGTCAAAGTCCACCGCAGTAAATTTGGTCATTTGCCAGCGGCCGGAGAGGTCCACGCGGGTGGGTTCCGCCTTGTATTTAAAGGCCAGCAGGCCCGGCAGCGCGGAGACCTGCGCCGCCAGCACAAACTCATCCTTGCCGAAATCGATCTGCGTCTCGGCGCCGCCAATGGCCTGCACCCGCAGGTCATAGCCCCGGCCTGAGCGCAGGCGGTTGAGACGGTACAGGATCAGGTCCGAGTTGGGCGTGATCGTCAGGGTGGTGTCACAATCGGTGGTAAAGCGGTAAAAGCCGGTGCTGTATTCTCCGTCAAATGGAAGCAGGCCGGTGCCTTCCAGGGGCGGCAGCACACCCTGCTCACCGTTCCCATTCGCGTCCTGTGGGAAATGCAGATCCTTCCCATTGGTCAGCCAGGCTTCCAACTGTTTGTTCGAACCGGCCTGCAGGTGTGAAGCATTGTCAAACAGGCTGTATTCCATGAAATCCCGGTAGGCATCTTCCAGGTTGCCAAAGATCGAGCTGAAACCTTCCGGGAAGGAGGAATACGAAGCCGAAAGCTTGATCAGCTCCTGGGGCGAGGCGTACTGGCAACTCTGGATGAAATCCACAAAGTTGGCCGCATCGTATTCATGGTCGCTGCCCATGCTATACAGGCTTTTCTCGAAGAAGTCCGTGGCGTAATAGTTGTATTTTTTCAGCGGCGGCTTGCCCAACAGCACCCAGACGCCGGTATTTGCCATGTAATCGGCGCTGGCTTCCAACCAGAAGGAAGAATTCTTTAGTCCGGATAGCTCGTAATCCACCATTCCCATCGTCCCGCGCTGCGCTCCATGGAATAACTCATGCGCCAGGTTGCGCAGCATCAGCTTTTCAGGTTCCGCCTGGGTGGCAATGTCCAGCTCGACCGACACGTTTCCGGTTTTCGAATTGTATTTGTTGGTAGAGTCGGTCACATAGATCTTGGGTTTCAGCGGCACGCTCAGCCCGGCCTGGTAATAGGCCTGCAGGATCAGGTCGGCATTATCCGCCAGGTCGATCACAAACTGCGGCGCGCCGCTCGCATCCCCATACCTGCCGACCGCCTGCTCATACGCCCGGTACTTTTTACTCAAATCCCCGTTCACGTCGATGTCATAGATCACGGACACCTTGCCGTTGTCGTATACCGATCCTCCGAGTTCGTAAAATGAATAGTAGAGCTGCACCGTGGAGAGGTGATACATCACCAACCGCACCACGCTTTGGGCTTCATCCACTTCGTAGGGCACATCCTCCCATACCCCGGCGGACTCGTCGTAATAGACTGCCACGAAAGCCTCGCCGGGCGCCAGGCCCTGCAGTTTGCTTTTATCGTAGGGGATCTCGATCCCAAGCGGTTGTGTGAACTTCGTCAGGCTGCCCAGCTTTACATCCAGCGGCGGGCAGACCGGCTCGAACTCAGCCAGGGCCGGGGCCAGGCCCTTTACCGGCGTAATGCTGAGCGTTTCGGTTTGCTGGACGGTCCCGGCGGGAATGCTGACGCTGTAATCACCGTACTTGAGCACGCTGGTCTCGCCGGATGGGTCCACCTGGTACTGCTGCGCCTTCAGCCCGGACGAGCCGGACGGACCGGAGGCGGCGCGCATCAGCAGCCCCAGGATCAATGCACCCAGGCAGCCCACGAACAGCAGCGCGCCTGCCGAGCAGCCAATGATAAGAGCGGTTTTTTTGGACGGAGAGCTGGATCTACCCATGGTTTATCTCCCTGAAAAGTTGATGGGTTTGCCGGGCAAATGGGCTCCAAACCGGATCGTCGAAGCGTTTTCCCCGCCGGCAGGGCAACCGTCATTATCTCACAATTATTTCTTTACACCTTTACAGAAAGGAAAGGTGCCCATTCACACTTGACATTCTGGAAAAAATGTTCTATTTTTAAGGCCAGGCACATGCAGATAGCCAAGCCTGAGCGTATTTCAAATCCGGCTCCCGCAAGGGAGAGGTGTGTTTATAGGTGAGCGATGAAGTTAAGAGAATTGGGTAGAACCAGGCGACGGGAGAACCAGCGCATACTCCTGATCGCAGAGCTGAGCCGCAGGCAGGACGAGTTGTTGCGAGCCAAAAATCCGGACCTGGAGGCCCTGGAACGCCTGGCGGACGATTATGATGCCGCCGGGCTGTACAATATTGGCGCGGAACTGGCCAGCCGCCTGGAATGGCTGCGGGTGGCTACATTCCAATCGGAAACCTGCGAGTTTATCGCGAAGTGGCCCTGATTGGGGGAAAAACTCGCAGATCCGGGTTGTCGACGGCCCTTCCTGAAAGCCTGCGTTTAAGGCACGGGGGTCGAGCTGGGCGTTTCCGACGGAACGGAAGTGGCTGTGGCAGACGGAATCTCGGTCGGCGTGAACGTGGGGGTGCTGGTCGCGCCGGGAGTTTCCGTGGGCGTGCCGGTGGGGGTATCGCTGGCGGCGGGTGTGAAGGTGGAGCTGGGGGTCAGGCTGGGCGTTGCGGCGGGCGTCCCGCTGAAGGTTGGGCTGGGGGTCAGCGTGGCGGTCGGCGGGCCAGTCCGGCTGGGGGTCAGCGTCAGCGTAGGCGAGCCGGTCCGGCTGGGGGTGGCCGAGACCGTGCGGGTCGGAGTGACAGTCCGCGTGGGAGTTCGGGAGGCGGTGGGAGTTTTGGTTTTGGAAGCCGTGGTGGTGGGGGTGCGGGTGGGCGTCCTGGTTTTGGTAAGCGTGAGGGTGGGCGTCCGGGTGGGGGTGCGGGTGCGCGTGGCGGTCGCCGTAAAAGTCCGGGTGGGGCTGGCGCTACCGGTCGGGACAAAATCGAACAGCCAGGTAGCGCGGGTGTGGTCGTAGACCAGCGTGTAGGGATAGGTTTCGGTTGTGGCCTGGCCATCGTAGGTATACAGCTCCAGGGCGGCATTGGCGGCGCACAGGTCGCCCTGGCAGACGGCATATACATCCTTTACCGCCACCAGGCTGACCGTATTCCAATAGTCCACATAATCCTTGTAGGCGCTCTGCGCAGACTGATTAATGTTGTTCTTGAAAGCCTCCGTCAGGAGCGACCAGGTCAGCACATAATTCCTGGAATTGATCGTATCGAAATAATAGCGAATGAAATCTTGCGGTGTCTGCGCCTGCACCGCGGCTGTCGCTGTCAGGGTGGCGGATGGGCTGGGATATGGAAAAGCAGTCAGGGTCTGGGCGACCATGGTCTGGACGAGGGGGTTGTCCGGAACCGGCTGGGTGGGCGAGCCGGGCGGGAAAAAAGTGCTGCAGGCGGACAAGGTTAGCAGCGCCAGCAGGATGGGAAGGGGAAGAAGCCTCAAACGATCCATGGAAGTCTCGTTTCTGCGAGAATCAAAAAATATATGAGTAATACTCGCCATCTATATAACGCTGCTCGAGGGCAATAAGTTCCGGATGTTCTGATCTACACCCAGTTTAGCCGGGCGGGACGAATAACTCCCCTACCGTTGGGGGAGTTTTCTACTGTCCGCCTGGACAGGTAAAATGGATTCATAGACCACCGAGTTTTTCAATAACTCGGTGGTCTGAGGCTGCTTGAATTCCAGTAACACAGCGTGCCAGCCTCCCGCATGCCGCCGAAAGTGTGGGCGATTTTGATGGAGAAGGGTGTGGCCGTTGTAACTTGAAGGTTGGAGCGCGAATCAATTCCCGCTCCAACACAATTCTTTAGGAGAACCTATGAACGAGCAATTGGAAATGAACAAGAAAACCGTACTTGAGTTTACCGACCTGGCGTTCAATCAACGCAAGCCCGAAGAGGCAGTCGCAAAATATCAGGGAGCGTATTATCGCCAACACAATCCGTCCGCGAAAGATGGTTCCGAAGCCTTTATCGGTTTTGTGAAATGGTTCGCGCAAACCTATCCAGCCTTCCAGATTGATTGCAAACGAATTATCGCGGAAGGCGACCTGGTCGTGATGCACAGCCATCTCGTCCACGCGCCGGGCGAGCGCGGCAATGCGGTCGTGGACATTTTTCGTCTCGAAAACGGCAAGATCGTCGAGCATTGGGATGTGGTGCAAGAAATTCCCGAGACTTCTGCGAACAACAACACGATGTTTTAGCAATGACCTGTTATCCCGCCGCTGAAAGAGAAGGTCCTCAGACCTCGGAGTTCTTTAAGACTCCGAGGTCTGAGCGCTGTGATCAGTCCTCAAAATCCTGCAGGTATTTCGATACATCCTCTGGCAGGTTTCTGGTCTGGATATAATCCATTACGAGTGCTTGATATTCCTCAGGTGTCCCAAAATTCTCACTGACAAATTCACGGTCGACGAGCGTCCCGTCCCGCAGGTTCAAGCATTCCAGATAATTGGAGAATTCCCAATCTTCGGGTTGAAACACCAGTCCATCCTTAACGGGATTGGCATGGATATACACGCACAGGTTCAGTAGATGGTGATATTGCCGGATGGGTTTGGCCTGGAATTGCCCCTGAAATAAAGAGCCGACCCGTCCGAAGCGTTTATTGATGGCTTTGGTATAGGATACCCCCAGGCGCATCATGGCATTGGAGACTGCCGCAGAAGTGGCCGCCGCCGAGACCTGCGCGGCGGAGACCTCCGAGTTTTTAAAAACTCGGAGGTCTGCCTCCGTGACGGCTTGACCCTCCCCAATATATGATAATGGGTGGGCACCAGACTATAAGCGAGGACATCCACGTACGGGCGCAAATATTTCTTCATACCGCGCAGGAAATACAAATAGTTATCTCTTTGGAAGAATACCCCCTGGCGATTATTGCCACGATTATAGAAATGATAATACTGGTCGGGTAAAAAGGGCACGGTTCTCTGGGGCATAGTTAGCCTGCTTCCATCACCTGATTTTGCCTGCAGTCATCCCCTACAGCGTTCCACCAGTCGTCGGATACCTTCGGTTTTAAAAGCACCTTGGATAATTCAGGTAGATAGAACAATCATACAGTAAAACCCCCTTCCCGGCAATTGAGATACAAGGCATCGGAAGTCTGGCTATGCCGGGATCGCGCCCGCAGAAGACCTCCGAGTTCTTCAAGAACTCGGAGGTCTGCCTTGTCGATGGCGAGATGACAGTCAGCTTCTCTTCCAGGCGGCTGTCACATTCCTTTCTCTCAGACTGCCATCCCCAATTGGGCGGAGTGGAGGATATAACGAAGCCCAAGAAATCACCATTATGATATGACCCTTTGATAACCTTTTTAAATTAAGGACGCATTGCTTGTAATACGGGATGACGCAAGAAATTTTATTGATAAGTAATGTTGTGATATTATCCTCATAATAAAATCAACTAAATGAAAGTCAATGGTTGGAGGAAATTATGAGAGAGCTATCAGAAACATTTATGAAGGAGCTATTAAATTCGGAAGGCGTGCTTTTTCCAATACTATCAAGTGTAAAAAAAGATCTGACCTTAATGCTTGACGTCGGGACGGGTTTATAAATATCTATTATCGAGGAGGAAGTATCCTCAGATTGACTGAAAAAAGGGGAGGGACTTATGGGGCTTTTTTTGATGAACGCTACAATAAAACCGGACAGGAGAAACCCATTACACCAGCAACCATTGAAAATCAGGAGGATGCAAAGCTATGGGTTGTTTCCCTGCCTGTTCTCAAAAGTATCATGGATGAATTTCTCTCTGTTTACAACAAGGATGAAAGGGAATTTCAACAACTGGTTGCTCGTGAAAACAATTATTCATCCATTTCAAATGAAAGCGAATATTTCATTTCTGATATTGAAGTATCAAAATCCACCTCAGGTGCCCGTTTTGATATGATCGCAATCCAATGGCCAACTTCAAAACGTAGGAGTGGAAACAATTGCCGCATCGCATTTATCGAGATGAAATATGGCGATGGCGCCCTTGGTGGAAAAGCGGGGATCGCTTAAGCATCTAAAGATATGGAATCTTTAATTACGAACAAAGTAAGTTATGCTGATAAGATCCTTGTGATCGAGAAGCAGTTCAACCAACTTGACCAACTGGGATTACTAAAATTCAAGAAGGGTCAGGCTTTTACCAAGGTTTCATTGGACCCCAATGAAAAGCCGGAAGTGATCTTCATCCTGGCTAACCATAACCCGCGTGCGTCGGGTTTAAAACAATTCTCAGCACTCCTGAAATTACTGCATACAGTAAATCGCAGCGTTTTGACCTGAGGTTTTTCGTCTCCAGTTTTGCCGGTTATGGTTTACACGCAAAATGTATGTTGAATTTAGCCGAATTTAGCCCTTTGCTATGACTAAATCTGAAATCGGCATGGTATATTTTGATGTTGGGGATGTCCTGGCCAGACATCAGGGTGGTTTAAATGCTTTATCAGCAATGCTTGGTGTCGAGCCTTCCCGAATTAACCAAAGAGTGGCAGGTTTTGTGTGAATAAGGCAACAGCGTTTTGGGTGTTTTCCGGCAAACCTTGGAAAGGAGTTTTTCGAATGGACATTCTGCCT
The DNA here is from genome assembly GCA_963776475.1 of uncultured Chloroflexia bacterium. Taxonomy (GTDB): domain Bacteria; phylum Chloroflexota; class Anaerolineae; order Anaerolineales; family Villigracilaceae; genus UBA877. Next base: position 7,055 of record CAVZMZ010000032.1, on the reverse strand, counting down.
CGTTTTTCCATAAGAATTCTGGATTGCCGCAATTTTCATCTTGGTTTTGGCAGGCTGTGCTCCTGCAAAAAATTCCGCAAGTGAACCGACAGACGCAATCAACGCGGCTCGAAAATCATTGGAGTTACCTGTTTTACCCTTGGAATTTGTGGAAAATGCGGGAATGATCAATTCGCCCAGCGGCGGATTGGAAGTTGCAAATTATAAAGACAGCCAGGGCAGGATTTTCTCGGTCAACCCAAAAACAAATCGGGTCGTGGAAATTGACGCACGCGCACTTTTGGCGGACATTTCGCCTGCCAAGCCGGCTTTGTCGCCGGCTGCAATAAAAGCCAAGGCGCTGGGTTTTGCAAAGGCTGTGGTCCCTAACTTTGATTTGCTCCAATCTTCATTACAATACGAAGAAGGCGGAAAAGTGGATAATTACTTTTTCACATGGTATGCTGAAATGAGTTCCGGTGCGATGAATTGCCCATTTCTACAACTTGGCTTTCACAAAAGCGGAGTTTTGTTTGCGTACTACAATACCCTGTCTCTTGAAAAATAGAGTTGTGTGGAGACCTCGGAGTTCTTTAAGAACTCCGAGGTCTGAAGCATCCTCTTATTTCCACGACCAAAAAGCGAGCTCCCCATCGGCAATTTTTTGAAAATGGCTGCCATCCGCCTCCAGCGTGTAGATGGCATTTCCCCCGGCCGAATCGACGCCTGACAGGACCAGCGCCTGGCTGTCCGGGGACCAGATCGTGTCTGAACGCTGATATTGGGAGTAAAAAGGGAAAGATTTGTTGGAACGCATCCGTGGGGCTGAAGCTGGCGACCTTTTTTGTGGTTCCGCTGACCCGATCATAAACCCAGACATCCAGGTCCGGGCTCGCAGTGGTTTGGGCCACCATCTGGGCCGAGGCAGGCGGAAGGCCCTGCACTTCCTGCGATAAAATAGGCGATCTTCTGACCATCGGGTGACCAGAAAAACGCAACCACATCCCCCTGGGTAACTTCATTGTGAAGATCGGGGTGAGTGCTGTCCAGCACGACCAGGTGGATCGTTGGAACGGATCCCGTCTGGTCGTAGACGGCATAAGCCAGGTGGATGCCTTTGGGTGACCAGGCAAAAGTCACCGGTCCGGTCAAACTGGCCAGCACCTGTTTCACTTTTCCATCCGGACCTGCCAGGATCAGTTCGATCCTCGCCCGCATCGTTTTGTGTGGCCAGGGCCAGCCCATCTCCGGCCGGCGACCAGGCCGGGGCATCGAATAACCCCGGTCTGAGCTGCAGGTCCTGGTTGGGGAGCGAGCCATCCACCCCGATGAAGGTCAAGCGCGCATCCGGGTTGAGAGAACTGGCCCCGCCGACATGCACGATCATGGCGTGGTTATCGGGCGACCAATCCCAATAATATGGGCTCCCCGCTGCTGATAAATTTACTTTTTCCACCCGCGGCGGCCACCAGGTACTGGCCCAGCGCGCCGCTCGTCGCATCACTTCCCAGGAACGCGATGGTCTGGCTGTTGGGCGACCAGGACAGGTAGAAGGGCTGGAAAGCCTGGCTGGTGAAATTGTTCACAGGCTTTTTGCCGTCTGACAATGCCGACAACAAGCTGACTTCCTGGCCGGACTGGCTCGAACTAACGCGGACAAAGGCCAGATGCTGCCCGTCCGGGGCCCAGGTCAGGGAATTGTAAACGCGCCCCGCCTGCCCGGCAGACGGGTTTGGGGCGGCATCCCGGGTAATGGCATGCAGTTGTTTCCCATTCCGGTCGGTTGTGTAAATATTTCCGTCTTTCCCGATATAGGCGATCAGCCCCAGCGGCGCGGCGGGGGAGGTCTGAGCTGGAGAAAAGGGCATGGCAAACGAACAAGCCAGGGAGACGGCTGCCAGGGCCAACGCCGCCATGAAAACCTGGTTCCTTTTTGCACCCATTGGCTGATGTCTGGATATCATAATCCGACCTCGATTCTGGCACGATTATGGGTAAGGGGGAACATGCTTAATTACGACATAAATTGTCCGATTTATTGGGGTTATTCTACCTGTTTCTGCCAAATAATGCAAAAGCTGGCAACTTTTTCAGCCTTGACTTAACCTCACATCTCTTGTTATACTGAACAAAATATCATAATTTGTTCAGTATGTAAAAGATACCTGAATGAGAGACCTTAATGTCCGACAATAACGAACGCCAGCAACAGATTCTCGATGCAGCCGCAGTCGTCATCACCCGCTTGGGATATGACAAGACAACCATGCGCGATATTGCAGAGCAAGCCGGCGCGAGTCGTGGAACCGTCTACCTGTATTTCAAGGGCAAAGAGCAGCTTTTCGAAGCGCTGCTGTACCGTGAATATATGCTATATGCCCGGACCTGGTTGGAGCAGATCGATGCGGACCCGCAAGGGGGCACGGTGGGTGGGTTCTACCGGGCGCTCTTTCACTCCGTGAATAGTCGTCCCCTGATCGCCGCCATGCTGCGACGTGACCGGCGCGTGCTCGGCAACTACCTGCGCAAGCGGGACAACCTCTTCACCCAAATGAATTCCGAGCTGGACACGGCCGGTTTCTTTCAGGCGCTGCAAGCCGCGGGAGCGATTCGCCAGGATATCGATGCGGCCGTGATCTTGCACATTGTCGAAATGCTGTCGTACGGCCAGTTGACCATCGCGGATTTCAAACCAGCCCGACCAGTTTCCGCCCTATGAGGCGGTCATGGAAGCACTGGCCGACATGATGGATCGCGCCCTGATGCCGGCGGATGGCGGCAACAGCCAGGCGGGTAAAGCCATCGTCAGGCAAATTACCGACGCGGCACGCGCGCAGCTGGAGCGAATCAAACAGGCAAAAGACACACAGCCGGCGAAATCCACATAGGAGCAACCCATGACAACCGATAAGATCCAATTCACGAAAGAAAAAGAAACGATGCTCATGACCTTGAGCGGTAGAGCTGACCAGAGCCAGTGGAAGGATCCCATCCTGCGCGATCCCTGGGCAGAAGAAGCCATGCGGCATATCGATTACGACATGCACGCGCACCTGAAGGGAGTGGCCTCCTGGGGCATGTGGAAGGATATCGGATCCACCATCATCGCCACGCGCGCCGCCACCTTTGATCAACTGACGAACCACTATCTTGCCGAATCACCCGGATGCGACCGTGCTGCACGTGGGCTGCGGCATGGACAGCCGTGTTTTCCGGGTCGATCCGCCTGCCAATGTCCAGTGGTTCGACGTGGATTACCCGGATGTGATCGACCTGCGCCGCCAACTGTTCCCCGCTCGGGGCGGCGCCTATCACCTGATCGGCGCGCCGCTGGATGATTTGCGCTGGTTGGACCAGGTCCCGCGCGATCGACCCGGGCTGTTGATCGCCGAGGGGGTGCTGCACTACCTGAGCGAAACGGAAGTGAAAGCGCTGCTCAATGCGGTGGTCGCTCATTTTCCCGGCGGTCAGATGATCTTCGATATCTGCAATACGATGATCGTAAAAAGAACCGGCTCGAACGTCGGGGGCACGGGTGCAACCTACAAGTGGGGGCTGGATGATCCCCGGGATATCCGGCAGCTTGAGCCGAAGCTTGAACTGGTCAAGGAATTCAGACCCAGCGAACAGGTGGCGTTTTCCCGATTCCCGTTATGGTGGCGGGCGCTTTACCGCGTGCAAGAGCTCGTCCCCACGCTGCGCAGGATGGAACGTCCTTTAGTCTACCGCTTTTAGGACGCCAGCCCGGCCTCCCGATCATCAGCGGTTGGCAAGGCCGGGGGCCATGCGAAACCAGATCTGCTATTCTTGCGGATCCTTCAGACTTCCATTGCGTTTGGTTTGTTGTCTACCCGGGCAAGATTATGCGCTTATAGAAAACATACCTTTTTTCCTAAGAAACAGGTGCTTTGCGCCAGGGATAAAGGATAAGGAGAGCCGCAAGGAAGATAATGTCAATGAGAATTACAAACCCCGCCATCTTGAAGGTAATAATGTCCCGAATAACGAAGTACAAATTGGCGATCAGGTCAAAAAAGGACCAGACTATCGCAAATTGTACCCACATAATATGCTTCAGCAGGTCCCGGGCCGCGAGGATATAGAAAAAGCTCGGGACGATAGTGGCAATACCGATTATCGCCTCAAACCAAAGCACATAACCAGGTACATTCTCCAAACCAGACGCCGATAGTAGTTTCCCCGGAATAAAGACCAATCCCAGACCTAATAAAAGGCCTATTGCCGCATAAACAATCATCGCGACCTTCAAACCCTTTAGCATGGATCACCTCCATTAGTAGAACCGAAATTCCACGACGAAATATTTTTCCATCATTTTCGCCATTTAGGGTGAAAATCTTGGTGGATCTTTATTGAGTTTAGCATTGTTTTTGCCTTTCGGGATATATTTTCGCAAACAATTTCTCAAAGCCAAATGTTCTGAAAGGTTTTCAACATCCCGATTTATTACTAAAAACTGTCCGGAATATTTCAGGTCGATAATTATGCCAGGCCTCGCCAGGAATTGATGCACCTTCGGGGTACTAACGCTAGTACTGACGGGCGGTCGACGAAGCCATCTTATTAATGATAAATATCATCTCAATAGTTATAATAATGGCTATCCGGAAGCAACCAAATTGTTGCCGCCTGGATAGCCTTCGTAGGTTTCTCAACCATTGCAATGGAAAGTGAGTAAGCATGCCCCAGGAATATATCGAAATCCGAGGCGCCCGCGAAAACAATCTCAAGGATATATCGCTGCGCATCCCCAAACGCAAGATTACCATCTTTACCGGTGTGTCGGGTTCCGGCAAATCGTCCATCGTGTTTGATACCCTGGCCGCCGAAGCCCGCCGCCAACTGAATGACACCTTCAGCGCGCACCATGCGATACCGGTTCCGGTACAGCACCGGCTTAGGACAAAATTACATCCGCCAGATTAAACGCGCTCAACGAGCGGTGGAACTCCTGCATCATGGGAATTCTATATTAGACACTGCCTACGAATTGGGTTACGCCGATCAACCTCACCTGACCCGCTCACTGAAACGCTTCATCGCACGGGGATTTTGTTCGTGCGGGAGCCAGCGTATTTCTGTCAGGTCGCATTCAATCGAAACGCGACCGGGTAGCAGATGAAAGTATTAGCCCTGCACAGTCAATTGCCAAGGTCGCTGCAAACTGGTTCATGGTTGCACTACGATAATGGTTCTACTATTATGGAGGAAGCATATGACTGAGCTTGTTTGTGAACTGATCGTCACTCTCGACGGCTTTGCCCGAGGTCAGCGTTCGCCCGCTTATTATGGCTATTTCGGTCCCGATTTTTCCGACTGGATCAAGACCAACACGGCCGTTCCGCATCGGATGCTCATCGGACGTCGGACCTACGAAATTCTGAGGGGACTGCCCGCCGAGGTGCGGGACGAAGGATGGGAAAGGACGACGACAACGCCGGGCTGGCTATTCTCGCGAACCTTGGAGGCGACAGACTGGCCGGGGCTTAAAGTCGTCCGCGATGACTTGGTGGGTTTTGTGCGTGAACTGAAGCGCACTGACGGTCCCGAGTTGCGGACGCTGGGCAGCCTGTCGCTGGTTCGGCAACTGCTCGTGGCTGGTTTGGTGGACCGTTTCAAACTTGTGGTCTGCCCTCTGGTTCTCCCGCAAACAGGCATTGAGCCGCTCTTTCAAGGGCTGCCAGACCTCGGTTTCGACCTTATCTCGACCAGGATTCTGGATGGGCGCGTCCTGCTTTTGGAATATCGACCGACAGGGGCGCCGCCATACAGCGCTGTAGTGGGAAATCGCCGAGTCCAGGCTGCTTGTGGCCGCACCTGCCGGATCATGGCGTGTATCACTCGGCGCTGATCGCCGTGAGTATCCGACGAAGGTCAAGGCGTCCCAGGAAGAGATCGACCAATTATCCATTCGCTATCACAAAACATTTCCGCACTGGAATTACACCATCACTCCTCATCGCAAGCATCCTTGAATTTGACCAACTTATATCGACGGGCAAATCAAGCTATAATAATTTTGGGCAATTATTATCCATGGCCGTATAAAACTCTAAATGTTTCAGGCTTTATCCCCTATCCCCCAGATTGCCGGGGAAGGCGGGGACAGATACGGATTGTCTGTAAGCTGTCCGGCGCATATGACTATCTAATATAGGAGAATCTCATCATGTTCATCACCGTAGACGACGCAAAAATTTTTGCCACAGCCTTTGGCGACCCCATTGCGCCAGCCATTGTCGGCATTGGCGGCTGGACAGGTAATTGGGAATTATGGCTCGATCCTCTTACTTTGTTGAGCAATCAATGGCATACCATTGCGTACGATCACCGCGGCGCCGGCGCGACGATTGCCTCCGTTGAATCCATTACCCTCGAACGCCTGGTGGATGATCTGTTTTTCGTGATGGATACGTTCGGTGTTCAACGTGCGGTCATCGCGGCCGAATCCGCCGGGGCACGCACCGCACTCGCTGCCGCACTCAAACATCCGAAACGCGTGTCTGCGCTGGTGCTGGTGGATGGCCTCGTACAGAACGACACGCCAGAAGAGAAGGACGCCTTCATGGCTAACCTGCAGGCCAATTTTCCAGGCACACTGCAAGGGTTCATAAATGCCTGCCTGCCCGATCCGAATCATGCGCACCTACGCCGCTGGGGCATGCAGATGTTGACGCGCGCTACACCAGAGTCCGCTATGCAATTGCTCCGCGTCAATAAAACACCAGACCTGCCGCGGACGTCAAGCGCATCACCCAACCGACATTGCTCATCCACTGTACGGGCGATGCGATTGCTTCGGTCGAATCCGCGCCTGGCTGGCCACAGAATTACCTCACGCGCAATTATCCCTTTTCGACAGCGGCGAACATGTCCCCACCCTCACACGTCCGGGCGAGGTGGTGCAAGTGATGAGGATTATTTGAAGTACGTTTAATGGCAGCCACGAAGAGTTATCAGAGTAATGATAAGAAGTATTTTCAGCACTGATCTCAGCCTGCACAGCCGCTACCAGGCGCAAGCTAAAATCCGTGTTGGAGCAGATGCTCCTGTTA